>NZ_JBNCKQ010000008.1:284322-327782 GCF_049841615.1 Micromonospora sp. DT63
GACCGGGGGCCCGCCCACGCCCGCCGGCGCGGGGTCATCCCCGCGGGGGGGGGGGGGGCCGGCGCGGCCCCCCCCCCGACCGTCAACCGGCCAGGTGCGACCAGTCGCCCTCCAGCTCCTGCCAGGTGCCCTGCGCCGCCACCGCTCCGGCGTGCAGCACCACCACGTGGTCGGCGCGGACCAGCGCGGCACGCTTCGCGGTCGACCCGACCACTGTCACCCCGTGCGCCCGCAGCGCCTGCCACAGCGCCAGCTCGGTGGTGACGTCCAGCGCCGACGACACGTCGTCGGCGACCAGCAGTTCGGTACGCGGTGCCAGCGCCCGGGCCAGCGCCAGCCGCTGAAGCTGGCCGCCGGAGAGCCGGGTGCCCTTGTGCCCGATCAGCAGACCCAGCCCACCGCCGGCGGCGGCCAGGTCGTGGTCGAGCTGGGCGGTGCTGACCGCGCCGGCCGCGTCCACCTGGTGGCCGAGCGCGATGTTGTCGGCCACCGTGCCGGAGAGCACCCGGGGCAACTGGCCGACGTAGCCGACCTGGTTGGGGCGCAGGAACAGCTCGGGCTCGGTGACCGGGTCGCCGTTCCACGACAGCTCGCCGGTGTGGTGCACGATGCCGGCCAGCGCACGCAGCAGCGAGGACTTGCCCGACCCGACCGGCCCCACGACCAGCACCAGCTGCCCGCGCTGCACCGTCAGGTCCACGTCCCGGACAGCGACCGTGCCGTCGGAGTGCACCACCGAGAAGCGGCGCAGCTCCAACCGGCGCAGCGGGTTGCGGGGCGGCGACGTCGGCGCGGGCGCGGTCCCGGCGGCCAGGTCGACCGCCGGCACCGCCGCCGTGTACGCGCCCACGCCCGTCATCGCCACCGTCCGGCGGGTCCACACCCGTGCCGACGGCAGCTGGGAGATCAACGACGCGGTGGTCCAGGCGAACCAGCGGGCCGCGCCAAGCGTGGACACGGCCACCAGCACCGCGCCGGCCGACAGCTCGCCGCCCAGGTAGAGGGCCCACGCGCCGATCGGCAGCAGGCCACTGGCCACCGACGGCGTCGACCGCGACCACACCTGCACCGAGATCTCCCGTCGCTGCCGGTCACTGCGCAGCGCGTCCAGGACCGCGAGGTGACGCAGCACCGCCGCCGTGGCGCCGGCGAGCTTCACCGTCCGCGCCGCGGAGAGCGCGGAGACCAGGGCGGTGGCGAACGCCGCCCGCGCCGTCACCGTCGCCCGGGCCGCCCGCTCCAGCTTCGGGCCGAACAGCGTCGCGGCCAGTCCGGAGACGATCATCGTGCCGAGGAAGAACAGCCCCGGTACGACGCTGCCGGTGACCGCGGTCATGGCGACCACCAGGACCAGCGCGACCGTCTGGTCGAGCACGTTGTCGGCGAGTTGCACCACGCGCTCGGTGTCCCCGCCCTGCGCCACGACCTCGGCCGGGGTGTGCGAGCTGACCCGGCGCGGGCCGGTCTGGCCGTGCACCAGACGCAGGCCGATCCGCAGCATCTGCCGCACCCACCAGTGGGGGAACCAGACGTGCGTGTAGTACGGCAGCGGGAGGGTGATCAGCAGCCCGGTCACGATGCCCAGCGCCGGCAGGTACGGGCTGCCGGTCCCGTCGACCAGATCGGCCCAGAGCCACGGCAGCAGCGGGCCGTCCAGCCCGAGCAGACTGAGCGCGAGGAACAGCACGATCGCCGCCGCGCCGTACCGGGGGTCGTTGGTACAGAGCCGGAGGATCTCCCGGAAGGTGCGCGCGGGCGGGGTCGGTGGCAGCGGCGGCGGCTCGGCCCGTCCCGCCGGCCCCGGCTCACCCGTCACCGCCGGGTCGACCGGACCAGCGCCCGAGCGGGTGCCGGGCGTCTCGGAGCCGCTCAACAGGTCGACGCCGGCGGCCTGCGAGCCGACCAGCAGGTCGGTGCCGGCGGCGTCCGGACCGGTCAACAGGTCGGTGCCGCCGCCGGACCGGAACGTCGAGGCCCCGCCGGCGTACACGGCGGCGTGGCTGGTCGCCAGCAGCTCGGCGAAGCGCGTCGACGTCTCCAGCGGGCCGGCCTCGACCACCGCGCCGTCGGCCAGCACCACCACCTCGTCGCAGCGACGCACCGAGGAGAGCCGGTGGGCGATGACGATGCCGATCCGGTCGCGCAGCAGTCGTTCGGTGGCCCGCTGCACCCGCGCCTCGGTCACCGGGTCCAGCCGGGCGGTGGCCTCGTCGAGGATCACGACGTGCGGATCGCGCACCAGGATCCGGGCGAACGCCACCAGCTGCTCCTGGCCGGCGGAGAGCACGTGCCCGCCCTCCCCCAGCCGGGTCGCCAGCCCGTCGGGCAGCTCGGCGATCCAGCCGGCCAGGCCCAGCTCGTCCAATGCCCGGGCGGCGGCGTCGAGCAGCTCCGGGTCGTACAGCGCGACGTTCTCGGCGAGCGTGCCGGCCAGGATCTCGGTGCGCTGCGGCACCAGCGCCACCCAGCGGCGCAGCTCTTCGACGTCGAGGTCGCACAGGTCGGTGTCGCCGAGGAACACGGTGCCGGGCGGCACGTCCACGGCCCGGGTGAGCACCTTCGCCAGTGTCGACTTGCCCGACCCGGTCCGCCCGATCAGGGCGTACGACCGGCCGCGCGCGAAGGTCAGGCTGAGCCCGCGCAGGGCCGGACCCCGCCCGCTCTCCGGGCCGCTCACCTCGTAGCCGAACGTCAGGTCCCGGATGCGCAGGTCACCCTCGGTCGGGCTGATCCCGCCGACCGGCTCCTGCCGGGCCTTCTGGAGCAGCTGCACCCGGGCCCACGCGCCGAGGGCCTCCTGGAGTTCGGGCACCATCCGGCTGACGTGTTCGGCGGTGGCCCCGAAGGCCAGGGCGAGCAGCCAGATCGCGGTGAGCCTGGCGGCGTCGACCCGGCCGGTGGCCAGGGCCCAGGCCCCGCCGAGCACCACCCCGCCGACGCCGACCCGGATCGTCGCGGTGGCGACAGTCGCCACCCGGGCGGACAGCGTCCAGACCCGGTTGCCGCGGGACAGCACGGTGGCGGCCCGCCGGGCGTACAGCCGCAGCACGTACGGCTGGGCGAGGCTGGTCCGCACGTCGTCCTGACCGTGCACCGCCTCCTCCATCACGGCGGCCAGGTCCGACCAGGCCTCCTCCTCGACCATCCGGGCGGGGCCGATCCGCGCCGTGGGCCGGCGCAGCCCCACCCCCAGCAGCACGGTGAGCAGCAGCATCGCTATCCCGGCCGGCCACCACACGACAAGCGCCACAAGCATCGACAGCAGGCCGACGCAGAGCCCCTGGGCGAGGCGCGAGCCCTGGTTACGCACCGCCGACGCCACCTGGTACACGTCCCCGTCGATGCGGTCGAGCAGCTCCCCCACCGGCGTGGTCTCGAGGCTCGGCAGGTCCTGCCCGAGCGCGACCCGGCAGAGCCGCCGACGGACGTCCGCGGACCAGTCGGCGGTGAGCCCGGCCATCAACAGGCTCACCACGAGATCGCTGAGGACCACGGCGGCCAGCGCCACGGCCAGGACCGCGAAGGAACTCGTCGACCGGTGTACGAGCACCGCGCCGGCGAGCGCCGACGCGCCCGCCTGACCGGCCGCGCCGAGCACGATCAGGACGGCGACGAGCGTCAGACGGCGCGGCGAGGTCCCCCACAGATCACGGAGCAGGCGCATCGGAGTTCCTCCGGACGTGGGTGGCGGAACACCCAGCGTGCCGGCAGCAGACCCGTCGACTCAACCGAATTACCCGCCCTGAGCAGGCCCTGCGGTCAGGTCTGGGCGACCCGGCGCACGATGCCGAGCAGCGCCTCCTGCACGTCGGCGATGGGCCGGTCGGGCTGGAACACCAGCCAGTCCACGGCCACCACCAGACCCACCCCGAACAGCGCCGAGGAGGCGGTGGGCACGTCCAGATCGGCCGGCAGGTCCCCGCTGTCCACCCCGGCCCGTACGGTCTCGGCGATCACCTCGATCGCCTCGCCGCGCAGCAGCCGCAACGTCTGCTGCCACTCCCGGTTGGTCCGCCACATTTCCGACAGCAGCAGTTGGGCGAAGGCCCGGTACCGGCGGATGTACTCCAGTTCGGCGCGGACCAGGGCCGCCAGCGCGGCGCGCGGCGGCTGCCCGGCGACCGCCGCCCGGAACTCGGCGGTGAGCAGGCCGATGCCGTGGCGCAACAACTCCTCGAAGAGCACCGTCTTGGACTCGAAGTTGTAGTAGACCGTGCCCTTCGCGACACCGGCCCGGGCCGCGATGTCGTCCACGGTGGTCGCGGAGAAGCCGCGCTCGGCGATGAGGTCCACCGCGGCGACGAAGAGCCGCTGACGGGTGTCCTCCCGCCGCCTCGACCGTCCGTCCGTCACCGGCCCATCCTCACATGGTCAGCTCGGGATGCAGCTTCGCCGGGGTGAGCCGGCGTGAGCGACGGGCCGCGGCGGCGGTCAGGGCCAGCGCCGCCACCGTGAAGCCGAGCAGCACGAGCACCGCCGTCACCACCGGGCCGGCCGGGCCGCCATTGATGGTGTGCCGCAGCCCCGCCACCACGTAGCTCATCGGCAACCAGCTGTGGATCGCCTGGAAGAAGCCGGGCGAGGTCTGGACGGGGTAGGTGCCGCCCGACGACGTGAGCTGAAGCATCAACAGGGCCAGCGCGGCGAGCCGCCCGGCGGGGCCGAGCTGGGCCCCCAGCCACTGCATGATCGCGGTGAAGGCGAGCGAGACCAGCGCCAGCAGACCCAGCGTCACGGCGGGACGCACCGGGTCCAGCCCCAGCACCAGCGTCACCACTGTGAAGAGCACCCCGGCCTGGGCCAACCCGACCGCCGCGGCGGGCATCCAGCCGGCCAGCGCGACCCGCCAGGCGGGAGCGCCGGACATGACGTGCCGTCGGTTGACCGGCCGCAGCAGCATGTACGTGATCATCGCGCCGACCCAGAGCGCCAGACCGAGAAAGTACGGCGCGAAGCCAACCCCGTACGAGCCGGCCGGGTGGCGGGCCGAACGGTCCAGGGACACCGGATCGCCGAGGATGCCCGAACGGGCGTCCGCGTCGTCGTACCCCGGGATCTTCTTCTCGCCGTCGGCCAGGCCGTCGGCGAGGTCGCCGGCCCCGCCGCCCAGCCGGGTCAGCCCGTCGGCCAACTCGCCGGCGCCGCTCTCCAGCCGGATCAGGCCGTCGGCGAGCCGGTCGCCGCCGGTGCTGAGCCGGTCGAGCCCGCCGTCCAGCTCGCGGGCCCCGGTGGCCAGGCGGAACAGCCCGCCGCGCAGCTGCTCGGCCCCGGTCGCCGCGTCGCCGAGACCGTCGCGCAGTTGGGCACTGCCATCGGCGAGGGTGCCCAGCCCGGCTGCCAGCTCGTCGACCTTGGCGCGTGCGGCGGCCACGTCGTCGGCCAGGTGCGGCGCCGCGGCGGCGATCTGCCGGGCCGTGGCGGCCACCGCGGTCATCCGCTCGCGCAGCGCGGTCAGGTCGGCCTGGTCGAGACCGTCGACGACCGCCCGCGCCGCCTCGACCCCTGCCGCCGCTGCCGTCCGGGCGGCGACGAGAGTCGGGTCGTCGGCCAGCTCCGGGTGCGCGGCGACCAGGGCGTCGAGCCGATCGCACACCACCTGGGCCTGGGTCTGGGCCTTCCGCGCCCGCTGCGGCAGCGCGTCCAGGCCGTCGGAGAGCGCCTGCGCCCCGTCGGCGATGGCCGTGGCCGACCGCTCGATCCGCTCGGCGTTCTCCCGCAGCACCGGCTCGATGGTCGAGGCCGCACCGTCCACCTTGCTGGCGACCGCGCGGGTCGCCGTCGCGGCGCGCGCGGTGCCGTCGGCGAGCTGCGCGGCGCCGGTTCGCAGTTGGACCAATCCGGTGGCCAACTCGTCGGCGCCCCGCGTGCTCGCGTCCAGGCCGGCTGAGAGCCGGCCCGCCCCGGCCGCGGACCTGTCCAACCCGTCGGCGACCTGCCCGGCGCCGTCGGCCGAGCTGTCCAACCCGTCGGCGATACGACCAGCGCCCTCCTTCGAGCTGCCCAGCCCGTCGGCGAGCTGACCGGCGCCGTCGGCGGCCCGATGAGTCTCGGCCTTGGCATCGGTGAAGCCCACAAGCATCCGGGAGAAGTAGTCCGACGCGGCGCTCTCGGACGCGGCGGCCCGGATCTCGCTGAACGCCGAACGGGCGAGCAGCCCCGACAGGTAGTTGGTGGCGTCGTCGTTGACCACCTTCAGCTCGCCCCGCTGGGCCGGCTGGCCGGGCTCGGGGCTCGCGGCGAGCGTCGCCGAGAAGTCCGCCGGAATGGAGAACACCAGGTGGTACCGGCCGCTGCGCAGCCCCGCGTCGGCGTCGTCGGCGTCGGTGACCTGCCAGCCGAACACCCGACGGTCGATCAGCTCGTCGGTCAGGTCCTGCCCGGCGTGCACCACCGACCCGTCGCTTGCCGTCGCCGGCCGGTCGGCGTTCACCAGGGCGACCGGAATCCGGTCCATCTTTCCGTACGGATCCCAGAAGGCGTAGAGGTAGAGCGCCCCGTAGAGCAGCGGCACGACGGTCAGCACGGCCAGCGCGGCGCGCGGCAGCCGCCCCCGGGTCATCCGGCGCAGCTCGAACCAGGCCAGTCGGACGACGCTCATCGGTTCCCCTCGGTGTCCTGGTCGGTGGCGGTCCCGACGGCGACGGCGGTTGTGGGTGGACCCAGTCGGTGCACGATCGACGGCAGATGCGGTTCCACCTCTCGCGCGGTCACCACCACCGCGATGCCCCGCTCGGTCAGCCGACCGAGAAGGTCCCAGAGCAGGGCACGGTCCGCACCGTCCGTGCCCGCGTCGACGTCGTCGGCGAGGATCAGCCCCGGCCCCGCGAGGGTGGCGAGCACCAGCCCGAGCATCTGGCGCTGCACCGGCGTCAGGTCCCGTCCCCGGCTGGCCGGGTCGAGCGGGATGACAGTGCCCAGTCCGGCGCCCTCGATCACGGCGGCGACCGCGTCCCGCCGGCCCTGCCTCGGCGACCCGCGTCGGCCAATCGGTCGACCGCCCACCGTGCCGAAGAACCCTCGCCGGCCCGTCGACCGTCGGTCGCGCCCGCCTCGGCCGTCGGCTTGGGCTTGGGCTTGGGCTTGGGCTTGGGCTTGGCCTTGGCCTTGGCCTTGGGCTTGGGCTTGGCCTTGGGCTTGGCCTTGGCCCTGGGCTTCGGCTTCGGCTTGGGCTTGGCCCTCGGCTTGGGCTTGGGCTTGGGCTTGGCCCTGGGCTTCGGCTTCGGCTTGGGCTTGGCCCTCGGCTTGGGCTTGGGCTTGGGCTTGGCCCTGGGCTTCGGGTTCGGGTTCGGGTTCGGGTTCGGCTTCGGCTTCGGGTTCGGCTTCGGCTTCGGCTTCGGCAGCGTCGGCGAACTCGGCAGCCGGGAACTCGCCTGCCGCACCGCCACGAAGGGCCATGGGCCCGGCACGGTCAGCTCGCCGCCCGAGCAGCGACAGTCGTTCCGAGATGTGCTCGGCGACCGTCAACTCCGGGTCGGGCTCGTGCACCCCGGCCACGTGACCGAGCGCCGCCGCCGTACGGAGCTCCAACTGGCCTTCGCTCGTGGGGAAGCGGTTCGCCAGGGCGAGGAGCAGAGAGGTCCGTCCGCTGCCGGGCACCCCGACGATCGCGTGCAGCTCACCCGCGTCCACCGCAAGGTCGACACCCCGGAAAACCCACCCCCGAGAGGTACGCAGGCCAAGACCCCTCGCCTCGACCACCATCACGCCCACCCCGATCACTGTACTGACTGGTCAGTCTAAAAACATGGCCCAGCCTAGGCGCGATGGCCGGGTTTGCGCCCGTCCGGGACGCGTGATCCCCGTCATCACGGAAGCGTGGATGGCGCCACCGAGCCGGACCCCACCACTCCGGCCTTGATCGACGCGAGATCGGCGAAATCGGGGTATCAACCCGCCCCGGACACCCCGACATCGGCGAACCCGAGTCGATCACCACCCGGAAGCCCCCGCCTCGGCCACGTACGCTGCCTCGAATGGGCGAGATGTCCGCCCCCATGAGGTCGCTGGGGGTGGCCTGACTCATCTCGACCGGTGCGACGAGGCCAGCCGCTGGGCGGTGATCAACACGAGATCGGCGATATCGGGGTATCAACCCGCCCCGGATACCCCGATATCGGCGAACCCGAGTCGATCACCACCCGGACACACCCCGCCAAGCCGCGTCCGCTGCGTCGAATAGGCGGGATGTCCCTTTCTGAGCGATGGTTGGGGTGTGACCGGTCGCATCCGTGGGCTGGAATCGTGGCGGGCCGGGGGTCGTTACATACCCTGACGATCGCAGGACCACGGCCCGCCCCCGCCCGCTCGACCGGGTGGGAAATGGCCGGTCGGGCCGGGTCGTCGCAGACCCCCGAACACCCCGTGACCCCCGGGGCCCCGGCGAGGGCCCGGGAATGACCCCAGCCCGGCGGCCGTTACACACGGTCCGGGCCCCGAGAGCCCCGCTCGCGAGCCGCCCCGGGAATGACCCCGGACCGCCGGCCGTTACACACGGTCCGGACGCCGCGAGCCCCGCTCGCGGGCCGCCCCGGGAATGACCCCGGACGGCCGGCCGTTACACACGGTCCGGCGCCGCGAGCCCCCCTCGCGGGCCGCCGGGAATGACCCCGGACTGCGGGTCGTTACACCCGGTCCCGGCGCCACGAGCCCCGCTCGCAAGGTCGCCGCGCCGCGAGCCCCCGGCTCGCAGGCCCCCAAACTTTTTCCTTGTTTTGTGCAGCGCCGGACGAGGTGCTCACACCCCACGTCACCGACCCCCCTTGGTGGTGCGTGTGGTGTTCCTACCCCCGAAGGAGCTACCCCCATGAACACGATCTTCCGTAAGAGCATGCTGTCCGTTGCCGGTCTCGCGTTCGCCGGTGGAGTCTTCGCCGGCCCGATCGCCGCCCACGCCAACCCCGTCGACGCCAAGCCCACCGCCGCCGCCGCGGTGCAGACCGCGGCGCCGAAGCCGCAGGGCGACCAGTCGCACATCGACCTCAACGGCGAGCAGACCGCCAACGTCAAGGCGATCATCGCCGCCACGAAGAAGGCCGGCCTGCCCGAGCGGGCCGCGGTCATCTCGATCGCGACGAGCCTGCAGGAGTCCAAGCTGGAGAACCTGGGTCACCTCGGCGACGCCAACGACCACGACTCGCTGGGCCTGTTCCAGCAGCGCCCCACCTCCGGTTGGGGCACCCCGGAGCAGATCACCAACCCCGAGTACTCCACCACCGCGTTCCTCAAGGGCCTGCGCCAGGTTGACGGCTGGCAGGACATGCCCCTGACCGACGCCGCGCAGACCGTCCAGGTCTCGGCCTACCCCGACGCGTACGCCCAGTGGGAGCAGCAGGCCACCGACCTCGTCGCCCAGCACTGGAACAGCTGACCCACCGCACCGACCGATGGCCGGCACCCAAAGGGTGCCGGCCATCGTCGTGCCCGGGAGATCTTGGACAGTTCCCGTCACCAGCTGACGGAAACTGTCCAAGATCTGAAGGCGCGAGCGCTGGTCGATCAGAAGAGGACGGTGGCGAGCGTGCCGACCGGCTGGAAGCCGCAGCGCTCGTACACCCTGCGGGCCGGCAGGTTGAAGTCGTTGACGTACAGGCTGACCGTGGGGGCGACCCGGAGCAGCGCGTCGCGGACGACGGCGGCCATCGCGCCGGCGGCGATGCCGCGGCCCCGCCACTCCGGCGCGACCCAGACGCCCTGGACCTGGGCGGTCCGTTTGGTCACCACGGCCAGCTCGGCTTTGAACACGACCTTGCCGTCGACGAAGCGGGCGTACGCGCGACCGGCGCGGACCAGGTCGTTGACTCTGCGGCGGTAGCTGCGGCCGGCGTCCTCGGCGAGCGGGGAGACACCGACCTCCTCGGTGTACATGGCGACGGCAGCCGGAAAGAGCCTGTCGACCTCGCCGGAGCGGACGCGGCGTACCTCTGGATCGGCCGGTACGGCCGGCAGTGTGTCGGTGGCCAGCAGCGGCTGGTTGGGGCGGACGTCGCGGGCCGGGCCCCACGTGCCGGAGAGCCGGTCCCAGAGGCCGAGGACGGCGTCGGCGCGGCCGACGATTGACGAGCAGAGTCGTTCCTCCCCCGCGAGCAGGTCGGCGAAGGCGGACACGGCGGCGCCGTTGGCGAGCACCGGTGTGAGGTTGCCACCGAGCCAGCACAGCGATTCGAGGTTGCGGCGGGCGCCGTACCCCAGGATCCGCCCTTCGGCCCGCCACCAGGAGAGCCCGCGCGCGGCGATGCGCTCCGCGACCTGCGCGCCCGCGAACGGGTCACGGTCGAGGAGGCGCTCGACCGCGCGGCGCTCCGATTCCCCCAGTTGCCGTACCGGCACCGTCAGCACGACTACCAGCCTGCCAGATCGACCCCCCGCCCCGCCGGCCGAGTGGCGAGCCCGCCGTCAGACGGTCAGTGGCTCGGCGACCGGGCTGGGTGGGCGGGTCCGGCCGGCCCACCGGACGACCGGGGGCACCAGGGCACCGAGCAGGAGGAACAGCGCGCCGAGTGTGAGCCATCCCGGTACGCCCCAACCGAGGGCGAGGCTGGTCACCACGACGGGCGCGAGCATCTTGCCCAGTTCGTAGCCCATGCCGTACGTCCCCTGGTACTGCCCCTGGGCGTCGGCGGGCGCCAGCCCGAAGGAGATCCCCCATCCGGCGGCGGAGTGCCACAGCTCGCCGATCACGTGCGCCAGCGACCCGCAGCAGAGCAGGCCGATGGCGCCCGGGGTGGGCAGTGCGCCGCTGGCGGCGAAGAGTACGCAGGCGAGCGCGATGACGACTCCCGCCCGGCGGGACGCGCGGGCGGCCCCGGGCAGGGTGACGGCGCTGCGTGCGGCGCGTACCTGCAGGAGCACCACGAGTGCGGTGTTGACCAGCGTCAGCACCGAGATCATCCAGGCCGGCGCTGTGGTGTGTCCGGCGATCCACAACGGCAGGGCGAGGGTGAGCAGGCTGAAGTGCATGGACATCAGCCCGTCGAGCAGGGTGAAGGCGAGGAACGGGCGGTCCCGTAGGGCGACCAGCCGGGGTCCTCGCGTCGGGGCGGCGACGGGTGCGACGGTGGGCAGCCGGGCGGAGATCGCCGCTGCGGCCAGCGACGCCACAGCCGTGGTCAGGATCAGCGTGAGGTAGCCGGCGCGGGTGTCGGCGGCGATGGCGAAGCCGCCGAGGACGGCGCCGACGGAGATCCCGACGTTGGTGGTGGCTCGCAGGTAGGCGCGGGTGTGCACCCGCTGGTCGGGTGGGATCGCGCCGGCGATGAGCGCTCCCCGGGCGCCGCGCTCGACGGCGTCGGCGAGCGCCGTGGCGGCGCCGACCAGCAGGAAGGCGGCGAATGAGCGGACGGTGACCAGCCCGGCGGTCAGGATGCCGGCCGCGATCAGCCCGCCGACCTGTGCGCCGCGCGGCCCGACGCGGTCGGCCAGGTAGCCGCTCGGCGCGCTCGCGAGCACGCCGACGAGTGCCGAGATGGTCAGCCCGACGCCGACCTGGGTGGCCGAGAGGCCGACCGAGCGGGTGAGGAAGAGCGCGCTGGCGACCAGCCACAGGCCCCGCCCGACGGTCTTGACCAGGGTGCCGAGGGTGAGGATCCGGGCCGGGCCGGGTGGTGGGAGCAGGCGCATGGCCGTCACCTTAACAAGACGTACGTACGGTTTGTAAATAGCGGCTTGTCGGCGATGCATTGCCGATATATCGTTGATGCATCAGCGACAGTACGAAGGAAGGAAGAACCCCATGAGGTTCCATCGACAGCACCACCCGATGCACGAGGCCCGGATGCGGGGGTTCGGCTTCCCGCCGGTCCCGCCCGGCCCGCACGGCCACGGCCACGAGCACGGCGGCCCCTGGGGCGGACGCGGTCGCGGGCGGGGCAGGGGCCGACGCCCCAACGTCCGGGGCGCGGTGTTGGCCCTGCTCACCGAACGGCCGATGCACGGCTACGAGATGATCCAGGAGATCGACTCCCGCACCGGCGGCGCCTGGCGGCCCAGCCCGGGTTCGATCTACCCCACGCTCCAGCTCCTGGAGGACGAGGGTGTGATCGCCGCCAGCACCGAGGAGTCCAGCGGTGGGCGCAAGCGGTTCACGGTCACCGAGGCCGGGCAGGCGGAGGCCACCGCGGCTGCGGAGAGCCCGGCCTGGGCGGACGTCGCCCAGGGCACCGTGAGCAGCTGGCACGACATCCGCGACTCCGGCGCGCAGGCGATGAACGCCCTGCGTCAGGTGATGATGAACGGCACCGACGACCAGCGTGAGCGGGCCGCCCAGGTGCTCGACGAGACCCGGCGCAAGCTGTACGCGATCCTCGCCGAATCCGAGTGAGATGCACCGGAACGAATGCGGGCCGCTCCCCGAGGGGGAACGGCCCGCATTCTTCGAACCGACTCAGTGCACGGTGACGGTCGGGCCGGTGACCAGCCCACGCAGCTCCTCGGGAAGCTCGGCGCCCATCTCGTCGGCGATGCGCAGCGCCTCCTCGATCAGCGTCTCCACGATCTGCGCCTCGGGCACCGTCTTGACGACCTGGCCCTTGACGAAGATCTGGCCCTTGCCGTTGCCGGAGGCGACGCCGAGGTCGGCCTCGCGGGCCTCGCCCGGACCGTTGACGACGCAGCCCATGACGGCGACCCGCAGCGGCACCGGCAGCCCTTCCAGGCCGGCGGTGACCTCCTCGGCGA
This sequence comes from Micromonospora sp. DT63, assembly GCF_049841615.1. Classification (NCBI taxonomy): domain Bacteria; kingdom Bacillati; phylum Actinomycetota; class Actinomycetes; order Micromonosporales; family Micromonosporaceae; genus Micromonospora; species Micromonospora sp. DT63. The sequence continues at coordinate 296,995 of NZ_JBNCKQ010000008.1, forward strand.
GCTTGTAGACGTCCACCTGGGCCCGCCCGCAGGACGGGCAGGAGACGATCTCCAGACCGCGCTCGCGCAGGCCGAGGGACTCCAGGATCTGGTTGCCGACCTTGATCTCCTCGACCGGCGGGGCGGACAGCGACACCCGGATGGTGTCGCCGATGCCCTCGGCGAGCAGGGCGCCGAAGGCGACCGCCGACTTGATGGTGCCCTGGAAGGCCGGGCCGGCCTCGGTGACGCCGAGGTGCAGTGGGTAGTCGCACTGCTCGGCGAGCTGCCGGTACGCGCGGATCATCACGACCGGGTCGTTGTGCTTGACCGAGATCTTGATGTCGCGGAAGCCGTGCTCCTCGAACAGCGAGCACTCCCACAGCGCCGACTCGACGAGCGCCTCGGCGGTGGCCTTGCCGTACTTGCTCAGCAGCCGCTTGTCCAGCGAGCCCGCGTTGACGCCGATCCGGATCGGCACCCCGGCGTCCCCGGCGGCACGGGCGATCTCCTTGACCTTGTCGTCGAACTGGCGGATGTTGCCCGGGTTGACCCGGACGGCCGCGCAGCCCGCGTCGATCGCGGCGAAGACGTACTTGGGCTGGAAGTGGATGTCGGCGATCACCGGGATCTGCGACTTCTTGGCGATCGCGGGCAGCGCCTCGACGTCGTCCTGCGACGGCACCGCCACCCGGACGATCTGGCAGCCGGACGCGGTCAGCTCGGCGATCTGCTGAAGGGTCGCGTTGACGTCGGAGGTGAGGGTCGTGGTCATCGACTGCACGGACACCGGCGCACCGCCGCCGACCGGGACCGAACCGACCATGATCTGGCGGCTGGCCCGACGGGGAGCGAGCGGCGGGGGCGGCACGGCGGGCATACCGAGACTGATAGCGGTCACTTCAGGCACTCACCTTGAGAAGAGCGTGATCGGGTTGACGACGTCCGCGGCGATGGTGAGCAGCGTGAACGCGCCGCCGATCAGGATCACCGCGTACGTGAAGGGCATCAGTTTGAGGTAGTCGACCCGGCCCGGGTCGGCCCGGCCGATCCGGGCGTAGACCCAGGAGCGGACCCGTTCGAACCAGGCGATGGCGATGTGGCCGCCGTCCACCGGGAGGAGCGGCAGCAGGTTGAACACCCCGATGAAGAAGTTCAGCGACACGAAGAGCATGAAGAAGACCAGCCAGGCGTTGTTCTGCACGGCCTCCCCGCCGAGCCGGCTGGCGCCGACGACGCTGATCGGGGTGTCCACGTCCCGCTCGCCGCCGGTGAGGGCGGTCCACAGGGCGGGGACCTTCTGCGGGATGCGCTGCAACGCCTGCGCGGTGCCGACGGCAAGTTGACCGGTGAAGTCGGCGGTGGCCCCGAAGGCGGCCCCCGGCCCGTACGTCACGCGGGTGGGGGTGCTGGGCACGAGACCGACGCCGAGCGCGGCCACCGGCGCGGCGGCGCCCTTCGGGTCGTCCAGGGGCGGCCGCTGGGTCTGCGCGAGCACCGTGCTGGTGCTGCCCGCCTGCCCGTCGCGGACGTACTCGATCCGCGTGGTGTCGCCCGGCTTGAGACTGCGCAGCGTGGTCAGCAGGTCGCCGTAGTTGGCGATCGGGGTGCCGTTGATCGAGGTGATCCGGTCGCCGTCGCGCAGCTGCGCCTGGGCGGCCGGGCTGGCCGCGTCGGCGGGGGTGCACGCCCGCACCGCGTTCTCCGGCACCACGCAGTCGCTGAGCTGGATGACCGCGGGCTCCTGGCGGGCCTGCGCGTCGGTGGTCGGGAAGTCCGGGTTGGGCAGGCCGGCGGAGACGGCGAGGATCCAGATGGTGATCAGCGCGAGCGCGAAGTGCGTGATCGAGCCGGCGGCCATCACGATCGTCCGCTTCCAGACCGGGTAGCGCCACATCACCCGCGACTCGTCGCCCGGCTCGACGTCGTCGTCCTGCGGAGTCATCCCGACGATCTTGCAGAAGCCGCCGAGCGGGATGCCCTTGAGGCCGTACTCGGTCTCACCCCGCTGGAACGACCAGATGGTGGGGCCGAAGCCGACGAAGTACTTCGTCACCTTCATCCCGAACATCTTGGCGGTGAGCAGGTGCCCCGCCTCGTGCAGACTCACCGAGACGAGGATGGCCAGGGCGAAGAGGACCACCCCGAGCAGGTACGACATCAAGCTCCTTCCACCGAACCCGCGATGATCTCCTGCGCGTGCGCGCGCGCCCACGATTCGGCCGCGAGCACGTCCCCGACGGTACCTGGTTCGGCGAAGTCCGGAGCGTCCTCCAGCACGCGCTCCAGGGTGTCGACGATGCCGAGGAACGGCAGCCGACCCGCCACGAACGCCGCCACGCACTCCTCGTTCGCCGCGTTGTAGATCGCCGGGCGGCAGCGTCCGGCCTCCCCGGCGGCCTTGGCCAGCGCGACGGCCGGGAACGCCTGATCGTCCAGCGGCGCGAACTCCCAGGTGTGCGAAGCCGTCCAGTCGACGGCGGTGGCGGCCTCGGGCACCCGGTCCGGCCAGCCGATGCCCAGCGCGATCGGCAGCCGCATGTCCGGTGGGCTGGCCTGGGCGATCGTCGACCCGTCGACGAACTCGACCATCGAGTGGATCACCGACTGCGGGTGCACCATCACCGTGATGTCGGCGTACGGCACGTCGAACAACTCGTGCGCCTCGATCACCTCAAGGGCCTTGTTGACCATCGTCGCCGAGTTGATCGTGACGACCGGCCCCATGTTCCAGGTCGGGTGCGCGAGCGCCTGCTCCGGTGTGACCTGCGTCAGCTCGTCGCGCCGCCGCCCCCGGAACGGGCCGCCGCTGGCCGTGACGATCAACCGCCGCACCTCGCCGCGCGCCCCGGAGCGCAGACACTGGGCCAGCGCCGAATGCTCCGAGTCGACCGGGACGATCTGCCCCGGCCGCGTCACCGCGGCCTTGACCAGCGGGCCGCCGGCCACGAGCGACTCCTTGTTGGCCAACGCGAGAGTACGACCACCGCGCAGAGCGGCCAGCGTGGGAGCGAGGCCCAGCGAGCCGACGACCCCGTTGAGCACGACGTCACACGGCCACTGCGCCAACTCGGTCATGGCGTCCGGCCCGGCCACGATCTTGGGAAGTTTGAAGTCGCCGGTGGCCCAGCCCCGCCGGCTCGCCTCCGCGTAGAACGCCAGTTGCAGGTCCTGCGCGGCGGACGCCTTGGCCACCCCGACCGCCTCGACGCCCAGTTCGAGGGCTTGCGCGGCGAGCAACTCGACATTGCCGCCGCCGGCGCCGAGCGCCACCACCCGGAACCGGTCCGGGTTGCGCCGGACGATGTCGATGGCCTGCGTGCCGATCGAACCGGTGGACCCGAGCAGAACAAGGTCGCGGGGGGAAGTCACGAGGCCATTCTCCCCCACCCCCGCTGTACGCCCACTGGGAGCCTCAGCCGCCCCCTCCCGACACTCCCGGCAATGATCAACTCCAGATCGCCGATGTCGGGGTATCCGCAGCTCTCCGACACCCCGACATCGCCGAACCTGTGTCGATCAAGCGGTGCCGGGCTCTTCCGGGACTGCTTCCTCGCCCAGCAGGTTCCGGCCCGCAGCAGGGACACACGCAGATCTTGGACAGTTTCCGTCTCGTGCGGACGGAAACTGTCCAAGATCTGCAGGAGTGGCGGCCGCCAGGCGGGCCTGGTCGCGACCACCGGGAGGTCATCGAGCAGGACCGGCAGCATCGCGCCGACCGTGCCGGGTGTCGTGCGTGTACGGACGCTCGCCGACCAGCAGGTGATCAACTCGGGGTTCTGGAAATCGGGGTATCCGCAGCACGCGGATACCCCGACTTCGGTGAAAGCGTGTTGATCAGGCGATGGTTGGAACGGCCGGGGACCGCCGGAGCGGCCCCCGACCGGGACTAGCCCCCGTTGATGACGAACTGCGAGCCCGGCTGGATGACGATGTTGCCGTCGGCCGAGTTGGTGATGGTCACGTTCGTCAGGTTGGCGTTACCGCGCGCCCCGCTCATCGCGAGGATGCCGGCACCGTTGTTGGATTTGTCGATCCGTACGTTGGTGATGGCGACGTTCGGCATGTTGCCGCCACCGTTCTTGAACTGGATGCCGTCGTACGTCGAATCGATGATGTCGGTGTCGCGGATGGTGACCCCGACGATGTCCCGGGTGGCGGGGAAGAGCGTGATGGCACCGAACTCCTGGTCCTCGTTCCAGAACGCGCCGCCGGTGCGGTAGAGCCCGTTGTTGGCGATCAACGTCGTGCCGGAGAACGGCAGCGGGTCGTGGTCGGTCGCCAGCATGATGCCCGGGTAGTTCGCGGTGTCGTAGATCAGGTTGTTCTCGATCGAGTTGTCGTAGCCGCCGTAGATGGCGATGCCGTTGGCCCGCCAGGGCAACTGGACGGTGTTGTTGACGAAGTGGTTGTCGTGGGCGATGTCGACGCTGCGGTCCTTGACGTACGGGTTGGCCCAGACGGCGAGCGCGTCGTCGCCGGTGGTGCGGAACGACGAGTTGAACACCCGCGAGTTGCGCGTGCCGTTGCTGAAGTTGATGCCGTCGGCGTACGTGTCGCGGATCCGCATGCCGGTGAACTCCAGCCCGTCGGCCGGGCCCCACAGCTCAGGGATGTTGTCGTAGTCGCGGCCCACCCAGACACCCACGTTGGCGTGCTCGATCCACACGTTGCTGATTTTGGTGCCGGTGCCGAAGCGGCCGTTGAGACCGACGCCGCCCTCGGCGTTGCCGTCGCCGCCGCGGATCCGGCCGGAGCCGAAGATGGCGATGTCGGAGATCTGGGTGTTCTTGTCGATGTCGAAGCCGAAGTTGCCCTCGTGTGGGTGGTTGATGCCGCCCACCACGTTCTGCGGTTCGGTGAGCGTGTAGAGCTGCGAGTGCCACATGCCGGCGCCCCGGATCGTCACGTTGCTGATGCCGACCTGGTTGTACATGCCCCGGTTCTGCGGGTCGTCGGTCAGGATCTTCTGCTCCTGCCGCCACTGCCCGGCGGGGATCCAGACGCAGCCGATGACACCGTTCTGGTCGTCGGTCACGGCCCGCTGGATGGCTGCGGTGTCGTCGAGCCCGTCGTTCGGAACCGCGCCGTACGCGGTGATCGAGGTGCAGCCGGCGGGCTGGCTCGCCGGCGGCGCCACCTGCTCCAGGTCGATCATGTCGATCACGTAGAACGAGGCGGTGTCACCCGAGTCGCGCTGCAACTTGAACCGGGTGCCGGCCGGGTACGACTGCGCCAGCAGCGCGTTCGACTCGTCGAAGAGCCGCCGGGCGTCGGCCTGCGGGGTGTTGGTCAGCGCCTCCGGCCCGTCGGTGTTGCCGTAGAGCCAGCTGTGCTTCGACGACAGGGTCAGCTTCCGGGAGAACACGTCGTTGACGTAGAGGCTGATGGTCGCCTCGATGCCGCCGCCACCGGGCGCGTCCGGGATGGAGTTGCGTACCACTATGGAGTTGGCCTGGTTGGCCGAGGTGAACTCGACGAACTGGCCGGTGCTGGTGAGCCGTACCGACTTGCGGCCGGAGGACTCGCTGGCGAAGTTGGTGTGCCCGAAGGTGCGCAGCGGGTCGGTCTCCAGCAGCGTGCCCTGGTAGCGGCCGGCCTCGGCCTCGTAGGAGACGTACGGGACGGCGGCGCCACGGCCGACCACGATCGACTGGCTGAACGTGTTGTTGCTCTCGTTGGTCTCGGTGACCACGTTCGTGGCGTCGGCGGTGGCGGTGAGGGTGGCGCCGCCGCTGGTGGCGGTCCAGCTGCCGGTGACGGCCACGGTGACCGTCGCGCCGGCGGCGATCGAGGCGGTGGTGGTGTTGAGCGTGGTGCCGCCCGCCACCAGCCGGGTGACTGTGGTCGCGCCGGTCGCGGTGGTGCCCCGGTTGCGGACCGTCACGGTGAAGGTGACGGACGCCCCGACGGCCGGGTTCGGCGGGTTCGAGGCGATGCTGAGCACCTGGAGGTCCGGGCCCGGGGCCTGCGCGACCACCAGCGGCGACGCTGCCGTGAGGCTGTTGTTGCCGTTGTTCTGCTCGACGATCGTGTTCGTCGGGTCGACCACCGCCGAGACGGCGTAGCTGCCCATCGGCCGCGTATCGGCGTTGAACGACACGGTGGTCGAGCCGCCCGCGGCGACCGCGCCCACCGTGGCGCTGCCGACGACCGCGCCGGCCAGGCTGAAGTTCACGGTCGTAGCACCGGCGGACGCGGAGCCGATGTTCTGCACCACGGCTGAGAGGGTGACCGGGGAGACCTCGCTGGGCGACGAGGGCGACCAGGTCAGCGAGCTGACGACCAGGTCCGGGTTGGGTGCCGGGGTGCCGCACACCTCCAGCTCGGCGACCTGGCCGGACGGGGCGCCGGTGTTGCCGGTGAACCGCAGCTGCACGTCCGCGGTGGTGGCGGTGACCGGGATGGTCACCACGTTGGTGCCCTGGGCGAACTGGTACGCCGCCGCCGACACCAGGCTGGTGTACGCCGACGACGCCTGGTCGCGGCCGAGGACCTGGATGGTCTGGGTACGGGTGCCCCAGGCCGGGTCCGGGTTGAGCTTCACCGTGACAGCGGAGATGGCGTGGTTCGCGCCCAGCGCCACGGTCAGGTTCTGCGGGTAGCTGGCCGCGCCCTCCCAGTAGGTGGTGAGCTGCCCGTCGTTCGCCTTGTCCGGCGTGAAGCTGAAGGTGGAACCGCTCGCGGTCATGCTCTTGCCCTGCGCCACGTTGGTGCACGCGGGTGGGTTGCTGCCGGTCCGGGTCACCGTGTTGCTGGTGCCGGAGAGGTTGCCGGCGCCGTCGCGGGCGCGCACGTAGTACGACACGGTCGCCGTCGCGGGCTGGGTGTCCTGATAGGTCAGCACCGTGCCCAGCGTCGCGATCAGGCTGCCGCCCCGGTAGACGTTGTAGCCGGCCAGGCCGCTGCCGCCGGAATCGGTAGACGCGCCCCAGGTGAGCGTGATCGTGCTGCCCGACGTGCTCTGCGACAGCGTCCCCGGCACGCTCGGCGCGGTGGTGTCACCGCTGCCGGTACGGGTGACCGTGTTGCTGTTGCCAGACAGGTTGCCAGCGGCGTCGCGCGCCCGGACGAAGTACGACACTGTCGCCGTGGCCGGCTGGGTGTCGTTGAAGGTGGTCACGTTCCCGACGGACGACAGGAACGCGCCGTTGCGGTAGATGTCGTAGCCGGCGATGCCGCTGCCGCCCGCGTTGTCGGTGGACGCGACCCAGTTGAGGGTGATGGTGGTGCCCGACTGGGCGTAGGAGAGGTTGCCCGGAACGCTCGGTGCTGTGGTGTCCGGGGTGGTGCCGCCGCTGCCGTACACCTCCAGTTCGGAGAGCTGCCCGGCCGGCCAGCCGCTGTTGGCGGTGACGGTGATCCGCACGTAGCGGGTGGAGGCCGAGCTGACGTTGATGGTGACGGTGCTGCCGCTCGCCGGGTTGAAGGTGTACGTCTGCGACCCGACCAGGTCGGTGAACGACGACCCGGTGGCGCTGCCCTGCACGCTCAACGTCTGCGTACGGGTCGCCCAACCGGAGGTCGGCAGCTTCAGCACGACCTGGTTGACCGACTGCGACGAGCCGAGATCGACCTGCACCCACTGGGGAAACGAGTTGTTGAGGCTCTCCCAGTAGCTGCCCGCGTTGCCGTCGACGACCTTCGACGAGTCGTAGACGTCGGCGTGGCCGCTCTCCTGGGTGGGACGGCCCTGGGCGAGGTTGGTGGCGGCCGGGGCGAAGGCGCTGCTGGCCGGGGCGGCGGGGCGGGCGGCGCCGGCCGGGCTCGCGATCGCGGTCGCCCCCGCCGTGGCCATCAGCGTGGCCGCGGCCATGGCCGCCACCATCCTGAACAGATTCGTTCGTCTCATCACTGTCCTTGTCGTCGGGGGACGGTTGCCGCGGCGGCGTGACCACGGGGTGGGGGTGCGGCGGTGCAGCGCCGGCCCACGCGGGAGTGGGCCGGCGTCGAGAGAGACGGGGGTACGGACGGCGCGGGGCACGACCAGCAACGGGCCCCAGGACGGCCCGCTGAATCTTCCGCACACGTGCTCGAAATCGTGCACGTCTTTGTCGAAATCTTGCGTTACTTTGGCCAAAGGTTACTGACGTGCTACGGGAGCGTCAACACTTCGACGGCCGTGACTATTGATGGGCTCTTCTGCCCCGACGCCCGACGCGCCGTCCCCACACACGGCGAAGGTGCGGCCCCCGACGACTGGAGGCCGCACCTTCGCCGATGCTGCGTCAGGACGTGCGGGAACGATCAGGCGTCTGGTGCCGCCAGGACGAACGTCTCCAACAGCTCCCCGCCGTACCAGTCGGTGCGCTGACCCACATGGATCATGCCCAGCCTCCGGGCGACAGCCATCGACGGCTCGTTGCCCGGCGACACGACCGCGTAGACCTCCCGGGTGCCGGCGGCGAACTCCCGCGCGACGAGCGCACGGGCGGCCTCGGTGGCGTAGCCGTGACCCCACGAGTCCGGGTGCAGGTGCCACCCCGTCTCGATGTCCTCGGTCCGCACCGCCTCGTCCCGACCCGGCAGCGGCTTGAGCAACGCGGTACCGGCCACCTGACCGGTCTCGCGCACCTCGACCGCCCAGGTGCCGTACCGGCCACCGTCGTCGGCGTGCCGGTCCTGCCAGAACCGCAGCCGCTCGATGGCCTGGGCCGGGTCGGTCATCGGCAGGCCCGGCGAGGCGCCCAACCAGCGAGTGATCTCCGGGCGGGAGTAGATGTCGTAGATACGGGCCAGATCGGCCGGATCGTCGGTCCAGTCGCGCAGGATGAGACGTTCGGTGGTGACAACAGTCATGACCGGCGATCTTAAGGAGTGACCGCCCCGAGGACAGGGAAGGAGAACCCGATGGGCAACGGATGGCAGCGCGCGAAACGGATCACCAGTGCCGCGTTCCGTCCGGTGCGCGGGCGGGACCTGTCGCTGCACGCGGCCGCGATCACCTTCTACGGGGCGATCGCCGTGGTCCCGGTGGCACTGCTCGCCCTCTGGCTCACCGCACTGATCGCGGGCGCCGATCGGGTACGCCGGCTCACGTCGTACGCCGTGGAGGCCCTGCCGACGGCGATCGGGGCGCCCCGGGCGGTGGCCGCGCTCGTCGACGCCGGGGTGGAGTTGACCCCCGTGCTGGCCCTTGCCTCGCTGCTGCCCGCGTCGCTGTACGGCGAGGGGCTCCGCCGGGCCTTCGTGTCGGTGGCGGCCCCGCGCAGCGACGAGCACCTGGTCGGTTGGCGAGGTCGACTCCTGCTGCTGCCGCTGCTCGCGCCGGCGCCCGCGCTGCTGCTGTCGATCCTGCTGGCGCTCCCGGTCACCACCCACCTGGTCACCCAGGGCGGCTGGCTCGGCGCTCTGGGGGTGGTGCTGTCGTTCCTGGCGGTGTGGCTGGTGCTCACACCTGTGGTGGTGTGGGTGTTCCGGGTGGTGGGGCCCGCATCGCCGGACTGGCTCTCCACCCTCGGGCTCGGGTCGTTCACCGCGGCGAACCTCTCCGGGTTCATGCACGGCTTCGTGCTGTTCGCGTCCCTGCCGCTGGATCTGGGCGCACCCTTCGGCGGGTTCGACGAGATCGGCGCCGGCGTGGCCGTGCTCCTGTGGCTGTACCTGTTCCACGTGATCGTCCTGGCCGGCTACTCCGCCACCCTGGCCCTCTCCCGCTGGCGTGCCCAACGCGCTCCCCGGCCGAGTTGATCAGCGCGCGGTGGGCTGACCCCGCGCGGTGGTGGGGCTAGGCTGCGGCGGCATGAGCAGTGAACTTCCCGGCCGGGCCGGCGTCGTGATCGTCGGTGCCGGGCACAACGGTCTGGTCTCCGCCATCCTGCTGGCCCGCGCCGGCCTGGACGTCCTGGTGCTGGAGGCTGCCGACGTCATCGGCGGCGCGACCCGCACCGAGAACCCGTTCCCGAAGGTGCCGGGGCTGCGCCACTCCACCGGGTCGTACCTGCTCGGGCTCATGCCGCCGGAGCTGCTCGCCACCCTCGACGTGCGGATCCCCGTGCTGCGCCGCGACCCGCACTACTTCCTGCCGACGCCCGGCGGCCTCGGCTCGCCGTACCTGCTCTTCGGCAGCGACACCGCCGCCACCCGGGCGCAGCTCGCCGAGTTCTTCTCCCCCGCCGACGTGGCCGCCGACGACGCGATGCAGGCCGAGCTGGCCGCGCTGCGCGAGGACCTCGCCCCGGCCTGGCTGGCCGAGCCGCTGAGCGCCGAGGAGACCGCCGAGCGGCACGTCCGCCCGGCGCTGCGGCAGGTCTTCGTCGACCTCGTCCGGGGCTCGGTCGCGGACTACCTGGCCCGGTTCGAGTTCCGCTCCGAACTGCTGGTCAGCATGTACGCGGTCACCGACGGGCTCTCCGGCCTCAACGCCGGCCCGGACGACCCCGGGACCGGCCACAACTTCCTCGTGCACAACATGTGCCGGCTGCCCGGCTCGGGCGGCACCTGGATGATCGCCGAGGGCGGGATGGGCACCGTCTCGGCCACGTTCGCCGACGCCGCACGCGCCGCCGGAGCGACGATCCTGACCGGTACGCCGGTGCGCGCGGTGACCCTGGACGGCGGCGCGGCCAGCGGAGTCGTGCTGGCCGACGGTCGGCAGGTCGCCGCGCCTGTGGTGCTCGGCGCGTGCGACCCGTACCGGCTGATGGACCTGGTGCCCGACGGCGCGCTCCCGGCGTCGCTCGCCGAACGGATGTCGGCGGTCCGCCGCCCCGGCACCACCCTGAAGCTCAACCTGGCGCTCACCGACCTGCCGCGGTTCTCCTGCCTGCCGGCGGGCACGCCGAGCCCGTTCGGCTCGACCATCCACCTGCTGCCCGGGTCCGCGTCGCTGGTCGGCGGCGACTCCGCCTCGCCGATGACCGCGCTGCGTGACATGTGGGCGGACGTGCAGGCGGGGCGACTGCCGGCGGAACCGACGATCGAGTGGTACCTGCACACCACAGTCGACCCGTCGCTGTCCGACGCCGCCGGGCACCACTCGTCGGCGCTGTTCGTCCAGTCGGTCCCCTACGAGCTGGCCGGCACCACCTGGGAGGCGGAACTGCCCGGCTACGTCGACCGGCTCGTCGCGATCGTCGAGCGGTACGCGCCGGGCACCGCCGACCTGATCGCCGACGCGGTGCCGCTGCCCCCACCGGGCATCGAGAAGCACTTCGGCATCACCGGCGGTCACATCCACCACGTCGACAACACCGTCTCGTTCACCGACCGGATGCCGTACGCCACAGGCATCGACGGCGTGTACGCGGGCAGCGCCGGCTGCCACCCGGCGGGCAGCGTCATCGGCGCCGCCGGCCACAACGCCGCCCGACGCATCCTCGCCGACCTGGGGTCTGTTTCCTGAACGGCGGTCGAGCCGAGGCGGAGGCCGGGCGGCGATCCGGCAGGGCGCGTTCTCAGGAAACAGGCCCTACGCCGCTGACCGGCCCTCGCTCGTGCCGGCGGACGGCCGGAGGTCGCCCGGGCCGCCGATCAGGTAGTAGCCGACCAGCAGCAGGTACGCGCAGAGGCTCAGGATCGGGTCGATGAAGACGACGGCGAAGGCGACGAGGTAGAGCAGGGGCTTGACCAGCACCCGACGCGCGATCGCCCGGGCAAGCCGGGGATCCAGGTCCGGGTGCAGCAGCCCACGTCGGCGGGCCCACCACCAGCTCAGGTTGACGAAGATCGCCTCGCCGAGCACGGTGCCGAGGTACAGGGCGGCGGTCAGTCGCTGCTCGGTCGTTCCACCGCGCAGGTTGTCCGACAGCAGGTCGGCGGTGAACGGGATGGTGGCGATGAAGAGCAGGACGCCCAGGTTGAAGACCAGCAGCATCTGATCGACCCGGACGACGTACCGCCACAGGTTGTGATGGGCGAGCCAGACCTGCCCGGCGAGCGCGAAGGTGATCACGTACGCCAGGTAGGACGGCCAGGCGTGGGCCAGGGCGTCCGGAAGCGCCCGCCCACTCTCCCTGGCGGGACCGGTCTGGAGCAGCTCGACGGCCATCACCGTCAGCACGACCGCGAAGACACCGTCGCTGAACGTCTCCACCCGGGCGGCGTCCCGGGCCTTCTCCCGGCCGCGCTCGTACCGGTACTCGCTCTCCCGCGCGTCCGACCCCGCCACGCCGCCCCGCTCTCGTCGCCCACCCCACCCCGCGATCTTGCACTTTCGGTCGCCGTTCTGGGGCGATTGCGGCACTTTGCGCCGACCGAAAGTGCAAGATCGCGAGGGCGGAAGGGGGTGGAGGGGGTCAGCTCAGGGCTTCGCCCGCCGGGGCCGGGGTCTCCGCGTCGACGCGGTGGGCGCGGACCTTGTGGCCGACGCTCGTCAGGCAGCGGCCAGAGGGCAGGTCGAAGCGCCAGCCGTGCAGCTGGCAGGTGAGCTGGTCGCCCTCGACGATGCCGAACCGGGTCAGGTCCGCCTTCAGGTGCGGGCAGCGCCGCTGCACCACCCAGTCGCCCAGCGTGATGTCCTCGGCGTCGGTGGTGCGCTCGTGCTCGTCGTACCAACCCTCGGCGTACTGGAGGCGCTCCTCGGAGAGGCACTTGAAGAACGCGTAGACGAACTCGTTGTACTGGCCGATCCGGGCCGCCGAGAACCGGCACGACAGGAAGAGTGAGTTGACCCAGTCCACCTCGTCGATGAAGAGCAGGTGCTCGATCAGCGACCGCTCGGTCCGGAAGCGGTAGCGGACCTTCTCGTCCGCGTACGGCCGGACCTCCTTGCCCGGGAAGTCCACCACGATCGACTCGACGCTCTCGCCGTCGTAGCCCACCAGGTCGAAGCGGACCGGGCCGCCGACCCCCTTGGCCAGGTAGATCGACTCGTCGAGCAGCGGCTCGATGCGGCGCTTCATCTCGCCGAGCACGTCCACCTCGGGGTGCCGCCAGGACGCCTTCTCCGCCTCGATGATCGGGCGCTTGCGCTCCCGCATCTCCTCCAGGTGAGCGACCTTGTTCGCGAAGAACTCCTGCACCGGCACCGGGTGGGTGGTGCTCGCGCCCTCGGTGGTGACCTCGGCGACGCTGCCCGGCAGCAGCACGATGCCGTTGGTGCCGCCGACCTTCGCGTACTCGCTCAGGAAGACCGACTGGTCCGGGAAGATGTTGCCCTCGTCGCCGTGGATGTCGTTGAACTGCCACAACTCGTCGTCGAGGAAGCACGGCGGGCCGGCGATCGGGAAGACGTGGTCGGCCTTCAGGTCGTCGATGTAGCGCCACGTCCGGTCGAACTGCCGGTCGCGCTTCTGCTTGCCGAACGCGGTCTTCGCCGCCTGCGGCAACTCGTAGACCATCGGGTACCAGATCGCCCCGGAGAACTGGAGCAGGTGCGCGTGCACGTGCCCCAGCTCGGCGAAGACGCTCAGGTCGGTGGGGCGGGCGTCGTTCTGGTTGAGCAGCCGCACACCGTCGTACTCCACCCAGAGCGAGGAGTCGCCGATCGGGCCGTCCGTGGGGCTGGTCAGCGCCTGGATCATGATCTTCAGGCCGCCGTCGAGCTCCACGACCTGCTCGTTGGGCGCCTTCAGGAACTTCGTGAAGCCCAGCGCCCGGAACTCGTCCTCCATCTCCGAGGTCGGGAACTCGGGGAGCAGGACGGTCGCGTCCTTCGAGACGAAGTCCCGCAGGTGCTTCGCGTCGAAGTGGTCCCGGTGCAGGTGGGAGACGTACAGGTAGTCGACCTGGCCCAGCGTCTCCCAGTCGAGCAGGGAATTGTCCGGGAAGGGAAACCACGAGGCGAAGTAGGCCGGGTTGACCCACGGGTCGCACAGGATGCTGCCCGCGGCCGTGTCGATCCGCATGCTGGCGTGCCCGGTTCCGGTCACTCGCACCGCACAGTCCCCCTCAAACAGACAATCAGGTGTACGCCAAACGCTACCGGAGGGAGTCTGACCGCCACCCCGCGACGCCCGTAGTGCCGTCCGGCCTGGGCGGGCAGGGCCAGAAGTCGGGGAAACCCCCACCGCACCGCCCCGGGCAGGAGGCGTGCCAGACTAACCAAAGATCCGATCGCGAGGAAGGACCGACAGTGGCAGGAAGCGAGCCGGTAACGTCGCCGGACCAGCACAAGCCCGGGCACCGCAAGTCGGGGCGCATCGGCGCCGTGCTGTCCGCGCTGGCGCTGGTCGTCATGGCGTTCTGCGGCAACCACGAGGGCAGGGTCGAGGACATCTGGCTGATCGGCCTGGCCGCGCTGCTGCTGGTCATCGTGATCGGCGACGCTGTGCTGCGGCGCAACGGTCTGCGCTCCTGACCCGACCGACCGCCGAACGACCGGCCGACGTACGCCGAGGGCCCGCCCCCACCCGGGGACGGGCCCTCGTTCGCGTACGGCTCGGGGTCAGCGCCCGAACAGGATGTCCTGTACGTCCTTGAGCGCGGCGTCGACCTCGGCCTCGAAGTAGCCGCCGGGCACCAGGCCGAACCGGAGCGTGTCCAGATCCTTCGGGTCGACAGGCATCGGGTTACGGCGCTGCATGCCGCCGAGCAGGGTCTCGAAGAACCGGTCCACCTGGTCCGGGTCGTACCCGCTGCCGAACCGGCGCACCTGGAAGCTGCGGCGGATCTGGTCGACCCGGTACAGGTCGCTGCCGGGCGGGCCGGCCATCGGCGGGCCACCCATCGGAGGCCCTGCCATCGGCGGACCACCCATCGGCGGGCCGGCCACGGCGGGCGGACCCGCCATCGGCGGGCCACCGAGGCCCTGCTGCGGCATCGGCGGCGGGCCGCCCGGGCCACGGCGCATGTCGCGCAGGTCCCGTTCGGGCATCCGGATCTCGGCGGTCATGTCGGTGCGACCGTGCCGACCGGCCTCGAAGCCGTCGAAGCGGGGCTCCTCCGGCGGGTAGCCGCCACCGGGCCCACGCTGGTCGTCAGGCGGGCCGTAGCCGCCAGGCATGCGCTGGTCGTCGGGCGGACCGTAGCCGCCGGGCATCCGCTGGTCGTCGGGCGGACCGTAGCCACCCGGACCGGCGGGCAGACCGCGCTGCGGGACGCCGTGGCCCATCGGACCACCCGGTCCCATCGGGCCCGGACCGCCGGGGCCGGGGCCGCGCTGCGCGTCGTAGCCGCCGCCGCGAGGGGCGTCGTACCCGCCGGCGAAGGCGCCGGTGGGCTCGTCGTACCGGCCGTAGCGGTCGGCGGGCGGACCGGCCTGCGCGGGCATCGGCCGGGGCGGCATCGGCTGCGGGACCATGCCCCCACGGTCGTCGCGCAGCGGCGGGCCCATCCGGTCCGGCGGGCCCATCCGGTCACCCATCCGAGGGTCGCCGCCGCGCCCGGCGCTCGTGCGCTCCTCCAGCTCGGCCAGCTGTCGCTCGACCCGGTCCAGGTGCAGGTCGACCTGCCACTCGTCGTAGCCGTTGAACCGGACCCGGAAGACGACGTCGTGGACCTCCTGGGAGGCCACCGGCGCACCCACCTGCCGGCCGTCGAGCGTCGCCTCGACCCGGTCGAGGAAGGCATCCACCTCGTCGACCTTGTATCCCCGGCGGAGCGCCTTGCGCCGGAAACGCTGACCCTGACTCGCCACTATGTCTCCTGGTCTCGTTCGCCACGCCCGGTCACGCCGGTGCCTCTCCGGCGCGGTCGGTGAAGGTGTCGGTGTCCTCGGCGGCGGCGAGCTGGCCACACGCGCCGTCGATCTCGCGACCCCGGGTGTCCCGTACGGTGGTGGACACTCCCGCGTCACGCAAGCGCCGGACGAACTCCCGCTCGACCGGCTTCGGGCTCGCGTCCCAGCGGCTGCCCGGCGTCGGATTGAGCGGGATGAGGTTCACGTGCGCCAACTTGCCTGCCAACAGCCGCCCGAGCAGGTCAGCTCGCCACGGCTGGTCGTTCACGTCCTTGATCATTGCGTATTCGATGGACACGCGACGGCCCGTCCGGGCGGCATAGTCCCACGCTGCGTCCAGCACCTCGGCTACCTTCCAGCGCTGGTTTACCGGCACGAGTTCGTCGCGCAGATCATCATCGGGCGCGTGCAACGACAGCGCAAGGGTCACAGAGAGGTCTTCGCTGGCCAGTCGGCGGATGGCCGGAACCAGGCCGACCGTGGAAACGGTGATGTGCCGCTGGGACAGACCCAGACCCTCCGGAGCGGGGCTGACCAGCCGACGGATCGCCGCGATGACCCGGTTGTAGTTGGCCAGCGGCTCGCCCATGCCCATGAACACGACGTGCGACAGCCGCGGCGGTGAGCCGGCGACCGCTCCGGAGGCTGCCACCCCGGCCAGGTAGACCGCCTGGTCGACGATCTCGGCCGTGGACAGGTTGCGGGTCAGCCCGGCCTGGCCGGTGGCGCAGAACGGGCAGGCCATGCCGCAGCCCGCCTGACTGGAGATGCAGACCGTGACGCGGTCCGGGTAGCCCATCAGCACGCTCTCCACCAGCGCGCCGTCGTGCAGCTTCCAGAGCGCCTTGCGGGTCGCTCCGTCGTCGCAGGCCAGCTCGCGCACCGGCGTGAGCAGCGTCGGCAGCAGCTGGTCGGCCAGCCGCTCACGCGTCGCCGCAGGGAGGTCGGTCATCGCCTGCGGGTCGCGGACCAGCCGCCCGAAGTAGTGGTTGGAGATCTGCTTGGCGCGGAACGCGGGCTCACCCAACCCGGCGACAAGCGCCTGGCGGCCGGCCAGATCCAGGTCGGCGAGGTGTTGCGGCGGCATGGAAGCCCGGCGTGCGGCGGGGGCTTCCGAGATGGCGGGGATCAACGGCAGGCTCGTCATGGCTGGTCCAGTGTGTCACGCCTCCGGCGCCGGGCACCCCTGCGGAGGTGTGGAACCGACCCCGACCGCCGGTCGGCAACCCTCGGACCACCGTGATCCATGCCTCACCCCACCACCGGCACGAAGATCGCCAACAGCAGGTACGCGGTCGGCACCGCGAACAGGATCGAGTCCAACCGGTCCATCAGGCCACCGTGCCCGGGCAGCAGGTTGCTCATGTCCTTGACCCCGAGGTCCCGCTTGATCATCGATTCGGCGAGATCGCCGAGGACCGCCGCACAGGAGACGGCCACCCCGAACACGGCACCCCACCAGGGGGCCACCTCGAACATCAGCCACAGCAGCAGGGCACTGCCCAGCGCCGCCGCGGTGACCGAGCCGGCGAAACCCTCCCAGGACTTCTTGGGGCTGATCGACGGGGCCATCGGGTGGCGGCCGAAGGACACGCCGGCCGCGTACCCGCCGGTGTCGGAGAGGACCACCGCGATCAGCGTGGCCAGGATGCGCAGCCGGCCGTCGTCGGGGGCCGCCGCCAGCAACGCCGCGAAGCCACCGAGGAACGGCACGTAGACAGCGATCAGGGTGGCCGCGGTGAGATCCCGCTGGAAGCCGGCCGGGCCGTCGCCCAACCGCCAGACCATCGTGCCCAGCACGGTGACCAGCAGGCCCAGGCTGAGCGCGTCCGGACCGGCGAACCACGCCAGCCCGATGGTCAGCACGCCACCGGCGAGCAGCGGCACCAGCGGCGGGTGGGCGCCGCTGCGGCGGACCGCCCGGGCCATCTCCCAGATGCCCACCGCGATGGCGGCGGCGATCACCGGCAGGAACGCCAGCGGGTAGAAGACCAGCGGCACCACGATCAGCGCGCCGAGGCCGAGCCCGACCCCGATGGCCGCCGGCAGGTTCCGGCCGGCCCGCCCGGTGCCCACCTGCTGGGTCGCCGGCCGGTCGAGGCTGGCCCGTCGCCGGCCCCTCTGCCGCCGGCCCTTCGGGGGCTCCGGCTCGGTCACCGGGTCGTCGTCCGGCAGGATCTCCGCGCCGATGGGCGCGAGCTGCGCCGTCGGGAAACCGGCATCGTCGTCGAAGCGCGGCGGAACGTCACGGTCGTCGAAGTAGGGCGGCACGTCACCGTCGTCGAAGTGCGGCGGCGCGGCACTGTCGTCGTAACGCTGGCCGGCGCCCGGGTCGGCATAACGTGGCGCCGCGTCACCCGCTGGCGGGCGGTCGCCGTAGCGGGCGGGGCGACCCCGGTCGTCGTACCTGTCGGACTGGTTCCGCTCGTCGTCGTAGCGATCCCGGTCGTCGAACCGGTCGCGCCGATCCCGGTCGTCGAAGCGGTCCCGGTCGTCCGGGCGGACCGTCCGGCCGCGCTCGTCGTACGGGTCAGCCGGGTACGGATCGGCGTACGGGCGGGTTCGTGGCTCGGCGTACACCTCGGGCCCGGCTGTCGGACGGCGGCTCCACTGGCCCGCCTCGATCTCCTGCTCGGGCCAGGGCAGGGCCACCGGGCGCTCGGGTCGGTCCCAGCCGCGCGGCTCGTCGGTGTAGGGGTCGGGGTGGGACATCACGCACCGCGACGCGGCACGAGTACCACCACATGACGCAAGACCACAAGCATCCCCTACACGCGCGACTGTGTTCCTCCGGCTCGACCGCCCCGACGGTCGGTCGATTCCCGGTGCGCACCGCCCGGTGGCCGGGAATCCTGCCGAGCCTACTGCACCCGCCGCCGGGGCGAGGCGGACGATGGCGCCAGTGGCCGCCGAGGCCCCTCGCGGGGTCGCGGTGGGCGGGGTCCGGCGAGTGGCCCACGCTGCCACGACGGCGACGGCCGGACGCCGGCCCGAGAACCGCGCCCCGCCGCCCGCCCGAGCGCCCCCGGCGCATCGACGCCTATCCGACCGAGCATCCGGGCGAACAGGGGATGACCCGCGCCACCCGTCGGTGGTCGGCTGTCGGTGTGCCGGCGTCCGCCGGCGGTCTGCACCACAGCAACGGGGAAGGAACGTTCGTGCGCAGAATCAGCCTGGCGGTGCTGACGATGGCCGCCCTCGTCCTGACGGCGGCCCCACCGGCCACCGCGGCGACACGGAACGCCACCATCAGGATCGACCACCGCACCAGCGAGATCTACCTGTACGACGGGAGCCCCGACGGCACCGGGCCGGCGTTCCCGGCCGCCACCGCCCGGGGGGAGGTGCGCAACTGCCCGACCGGCGTGTACTTCCTGTCGGCGTCGCTGACCCAGGACGGCCTGCCGACCTACTGGGCCACCGGCGGCCTCGGCGCCGGCGAGATCGTCTGCGACGGCGGCACCGCCAGCATCTCGATGGGCTTCTACCGGGCCGACCCGGTGCTGCATCCGGGTCGGGCCACCGTGCGCTTCGAGCTGCACGACGCGTACGTCGGAACGACCCTGACCGAGACGACCCGGACCGTCCGGATCCCCCACTGACGCTCGGACGGCGCGAGGCCCGTCCCCGGATCGGGGGCGGGCCTCGCATCGGCTGCTCACCCGGCGGACGCCGGGTCGGGCCTCAGACCTCCAGCAGCTCGGTCTCCTTGTGCTTGACCAGGTCGTCGATGTTGGCGACGTAGCGCTGCGTCAGGTCGTCCAGTTCCTTCTCGGCGCGGCGACCGTCGTCCTCGCCGGCCTCGCCGTCCTTGACGATCCGGTCCAGCTCCTCCTTGCCACGGCGGCGGACGTTGCGGATCGCCACCTTGGCCTCCTCGCCCTTGTGCCGGGCCACCTTGATCATGTCGCGGCGGCGCTCCTCGGTCATCTGCGGGAGCAGGATGCGCAGCTGGTTGCCCTCGTTGTTCGGGTTCACCCCGAGGTCCGAGTCGCGGATCGCCTTCTCCATCGCGTTGATCTGCGAGTTGTCGTACGGCTTGATGATGGCCATCCGCGGCTCGGGAACCGCGATGGACGCCATCTGCGTCAACGGAGTGGGCGTGCCGTAGTAGTCGATGATGACCTTGGAGAACATGGCGGCGTTGGCGCGACCGGTGCGGATCGCGCCGAACTCCTCCTTGGCGTGCTCAACGGCACGCTCCATCTTCTCCTCGGCCTCGAGGAGGGTGTCGTCGATCACCGGTCTCCTCGCCTCCTTCTGTGCTCGTCGTGGGCTCTGCTGAAAGTCGTCCGGGCCGCTGCCGGTCACGCTCAGGCGGTGATCAGGGTGCCGATCTTGTCGCCACCCACCGCGCGGATGATGGTGTCGTCACCCTGCGCGCCGAAGACCAACATCGGCAGGCCGTTCTCCATGCAGAGGCTGAACGCCGCGGCGTCGGCCACCCGCAGGTTGCGGCGCAGCACCTCGGAGAAGGTGATCGAGTCGAGCTTGCTGGCGGTGGGGTCGATCCGCGGATCGGCGGTGTACACGCCGTCCACGCCGTTCTTGCTCATCAGCACCACGTCGGCCCGGATCTCCAGCGCCCGCTGGGCGGCCACGGTGTCGGTGGAGAAGTACGGCATGCCCGCGCCGGCGCCGAAGATGACCACACGGCCCTTCTCCAGGTGCCGGATCGCCCGCAACGGGATGTACGGTTCGGCGACCTGGGCCATCGTGATGGCGCTCTGCACGCGGGTCTCGATGCCTTCCTTCTCCAGGAAGTCCTGCAACGCGAGGCAGTTCATCACGGTGCCGAGCATGCCCATGTAGTCGGCGCGAGCGCGGTCCATCCCGCGCTTCTGCAGCTCCGCGCCACGGAAGAAGTTGCCCCCGCCGACCACCACGGAGACCTGCACGCCGCGGCGGACCACTGTGGCGATCTGCCGGGCGATGGCCTGCACGACGTCCGGGTCGACGCCGATCGCGCCGCCACCGAACACCTCACCCGAGAGCTTCAGCACCACCCGGCGGGCCCGCCCCGGCGGCGGCGCCGTCGGATCGTCCACCGCCAGCGTCCGGTCACTCACAACCTGCGTCATCCGCCCCGCCTTCCCCCACGCGCACGCCCCGCGCGACGCGTTACCGCGAACCTGCCGCTGCCGACCCTATGTGACGAGGAGGCCGCGGTGCCTGTCACGTACACCGGCGGCCTCCTCGTCGACGTTTCCTGCCCACGGGCGCGCGCGGCGCCCGGTGGCGGCTCAGGCCTGGCCGACCTCGAACCGCACGAAGCGGGTGACCTCGATGCCGGCCTCGGCCAGCATCTGCTTCACCGTCTTCTTGTTGTCGGCGACGGACGACTGCTCGACGAGGACGTAGTCCTTGAAGAAGGAGTTCACCCGACCCTCGACGATCTTCGGCAGGGCCGCCTCGGGCTTGTTCTCCTCGCGGGCGGTCTGCTCGGCGATGCGCCGCTCGGACTCGACGACCTCGGCCGGAACCTCGTCCCGGGTGAGGTACTTCGGCCGCATCGCGGCGATCTGCATGGCGACACCACGGGCGTCAGCGTCGCCCGCCTCGTCGGACTTGCCGGTGTACGACACCAGCACGCCGACGGCCGGCGGCAGGTCCTGCGCCTTGCGGTGCAGGTAGACCGCGGTGGTGCCCTCGACCTTGGCGAAGCGGTTCAGCACCAGCTTCTCGCCGATCTTGGCGGACTGCTCCTGGACCAGGTCCGCGACGACCTTGCCGTCCAGCTCGGAGGCGAGCAGCTCCTCGGCGTTGTTCACGCCGGAACGCTCGCCGTGCTCCACCAGCTGCTGGGCCAGCGCGATGAACGACTCGGTCTTGGCGACGAAGTCGGTCTCGCAGTTGAGCTCGAGCAGCGCCTTGCCGGAGTGGGCGACCAGGCCGTTGGCGGCCGTACGACCGGCCCGCTTGCCGACATCCTTGGCGCCCTTGACGCGCAGGATCTCGATGGCCTTGTCGAAGTCGCCCTCGGCCTCGGTCAGCGCCTTCTTGCTGTCCATCATGCCGGCGCCGGTGAGGTCGCGGAGCTTCTTGACGTCCGCGGCGGTGATTTGGGACATGGCTCTCTCTTCGGTGTTGAGACGGCGTGTGGATGGTCAGAGGTGCCGGTTACCCGGATCCGGGCGGATCGTGCCCGGCGTACCGCCGCTGCCCGCCGTCCGCGGAAAAACGGACGGACGGGCAGCGACGGTGCGGGTCACTCCGCGGTGGCGGCCGCCGGCTGCTCGGTGGCGGCCTGCGCCGGCTGCTCCGGAGCGGGCTGCTCGGCGGCGGCAGCGGCCGGCTGCTCGGCCGGTGCGGCCGACTCGTCGGCCTTCTTCGGCTCCAGCAGCTCGCGCTCCCACTCGGCCAGCGGCTCGTCGCTCGCGACGCCCTCGGGCTTCTCGTCCCCGCCCCGGCGACGACCCGACCGCGCGATCAGACCGTCCGCGACGGCGGCCGCGACCACGCGGGTCAGCAGCTCGGCGGAGCGGATCGCGTCGTCGTTGCCCGGGATCGGGAAGTCGACCTCGTCCGGGTCGCAGTTGGTGTCGAGAACGGCGATCACCGGGATGCCCAGCTTGCGGGCCTCGTCGACGGCGATGTGCTCCTTCTTGGTGTCGACGATCCAGACCGCGGCCGGCAGCTTCTGCATGTCCCGCAGACCACCCAGCGTGCGGGTCAGCTTGATCTTCTCGCGGGAGAGCTGCAGGGTCTCCTTCTTGGTGTAACCGGCGGCGGTGCCGCTGAGGTCACCCAGGCCCTCCAGCTCCTTCATCCGCTGGAGGCGCTTGTACACGGTCTGGAAGTTGGTCAGCATGCCACCGAGCCAGCGGTGGTTGACGTACGGCTGACCGACCCGGGTCGCCTGCTCGGCGATGGCCTCCTGGGCCTGCTTCTTGGTGCCGACGAAGAGGATGCTGCCACCCTCCGCGACGGTCCCACGCACGAACTCGTACGCCTTCTCGATGTAGTCGAGAGTCTGGCGCAGGTCGATGATGTAGATGCCGTTGCGCTCGGTCATGATGAAGCGCTTCATCTTCGGGTTCCAACGCCGGGTCTGGTGCCCGAAGTGGACACCGCTCTCCAGCAGCTGGCGCATGGTCACGACGGCCATGGGTGGGGTACTCCTCAAGATCCCTGGTTGTCACGCCCGGCCGGTGGCCGGGCGTCCTGGCGCCTGGTCGCCGGCCCATGGTGGGCCCGATCAAGATCGGGACCAGGGAGGCCGTCGCTTCACGACGATTCGTGAAGAGGGCACGCGAGGTCGACCGCGCGAGGCGGTCGCCAGTTGGCCAGTGTACGCCCCTCCCCCGCCCGACGACCTCCGGGTGCAGCGCGGGCGGGGCTGCCAGGCGGGGCCCGCCGGGCCGGCTGCCAGGCGGGGCCCGCCGGCGGGTCTGTCGGGCGGAGCTGTGCGGGTGGGACTCAGCCGGCGGCGAGGGCGGCGGCGACGAAGAGCACCAGGCCGACAGTCAGGTACGCCGTCGGAGGACGCAGCCATCCCCGTCCGCCGTCGGAAAGCGCCAGTCCGCCGGTTCTGAGTCCGTACAGCCCCGCTGCGAAGATCGGCAGCCCGGCTACCAGGCAGATGCCCACCACGACGTTGCCAGCGTCCAGCGGGTCGCCGGTCACGCCCGCCAGCAACACCCGCAGCGCGGGGATCTCGAAAATCAACGCCAGCAGGGCGAAGAGCGCGGCCAACGCCGGGCGACGGGTCCGGTAGACACCGTCGGCCGGCTGGGGGTACACCGGCGGCTCGCCGGCGGACAGGTCGGGCCGCGGGCCGATCCCCGGCATCGGGCCGGTCGGCATCTCCAGCGGGTGCGGCTGCTCCCCGCCGCCCCGGGTCGGCTCGATGATCGGATATCCGGCGAGTGGGGCGGGCCGGGCCTGGTCGGCGAGCACACCGGCCGCCGGCCCGACGGCCTGGGCGGCCGCCGACCCGGCGTCTCGGGCGAGCTCCGGCGTGGCGTCCCGCGCCACCTCGGGCGTGGCCGGGCTCAGCGGCTCTCGGGCGGCCCGGCGGCCGGGCAGCTCCCCGGAGATCTCCGAGGGGTCCCGATCCGCCCTGCGGGAGCGGGTCGCCCGGTAACCGTCCCCCTCCGTACGCGCGTCACCAAGCGGGTCGACAGCGCCGAAGCGTCCGGAGTCGGCCTCGCCGCTGCCGAACATCCCCGCCTGGGCGTCGACGGCGCCGAACCGCCCCGAGTCCGACTCGGGCGGGCCACCGAAACGGCCGGCGTCCACCGCGCTCAGACGGCCGGAGTCCGACTCCGGCGGGCCACCGAAACGGCCCGAGTCCACCACGTTCAGACGGCCGGAGTCCGACTCCGGCGGGCCACCGAAGCGGCCCGCGTCCACCGCGCCGAAGCGGCCCGAGCCCGGTTCCGGGATGGCGCCGAAGGGCGCCGGATCCGGCTCACGGCGTCGACCGATGCCGGTGTCCTCGAGGGATCGACCGTCTTCGCCGCCGCGCTGCTCGGGGATCTCGCTGTCCCGGTATCGCGGCTCACCCGCGCCGCGCCACTCGGAATCGCCGTAACCGCGACCCCGCTCGTCGGGGTACCAGCGCGACTCCTGATCTTCCGGAAAGCTCCGTCGTCCGTCCACGTCAGGCACCGTATGCGACAGGCCACGTCCGCGCCATTTCAGCCCGGTCGGCCGGTGAAGGGTGCAGCTCCTCGTCCCGGTCGCTGCATAGCACGGCGCGGGCTTGATCGTCCGGTTGTCCACAGGACGCCCGTCGTCCACAGCCGGGCCGTCGTGGGGTCGCGACGCGCGCACTCGGACGGGCACCGTCGCGGCCATGACGAAGCGGAACCAGGCGGTCGGCGCGTACGGCGAGCGGTGTGCCGCCCGGCACCTGAGCGAGGCGGGGCTACGCCCGATCGCCCGGAACTGGCGCTGCCCGCAAGGCGAGATCGACATCATCGCCTGGGACGGGCCGGTGCTCGCGTTCTGCGAGGTGAAGACACGTCGGGGCGACGTGTTCGGCACACCGGCCGAAGCTGTCGTACCAGCCAAGGCCCGTCGCCTGCGCGGGCTCGCCGCGATCTGGCTCGCCGAGACCGGCACCAGCGCCGACGAGGTGCGGTTCGACGTGCTGTCGGTACGACTGCCCGCCGCCGGTCCCGCGCAGGTCGACCACCTCAAGGGCGCGTTCTGAGATGCGCCGCCGACGGATCGGTGACGCGTCATGAGCTACGCGAAGGTGCTCTGCGTGGGGCTGGTCGGCGTCAACGGCCACCTCGTCGAGGTCGAGGCGGACCTGGCCGCCGGCCTGCCGGCCGTGGTGATCTCCGGTCTGCCGGACACGGCCCTGCACGAGGCCCGGGACCGGGTCCGGGCCGCCGTGGTCAACTCCGGCCAACGCTGGCCGAACCGGCGGATCACGCTGAACCTGCTGCCGGCCACGCTGCCGAAGTTCGGCTCGGCGTTCGATCTGGCCATCGCCGCCGCGCTGCTGGGCGGCTCGGGTGAGCTGCCGCTGCTCCCGCTGGAGGGGTCGTGGTCCTCGGTGAGCTGGGCCTGGACGGCACGGTCCGGCCGGTGCGCGGGGTGCTGCCGATGGTCGCCGCAGCGGCCAAGGCCGGCGTCGAACGGGTCATCGTGCCGACCGGCAACGCCGCCGAGGCCGCGGTCATCCCCGGCGTACGGGTGCGGGCGGTGGACACGCTGCACCGGCTGGTCGCCTTCGTCCGCGACGGCAGCCCGCTGATCGAACCACCGCCGGACGCGCCGGCACCGGTATCCGGCGGACCCGACCTCGCCGAGGTCGCCGGGCAGCAGCTGGGCCGGCGGGCGCTGGAGGTCGCCGCGGCGGGCGGGCACCACATCGCGCTGCTCGGCCCTCCGGGCGCCGGTAAGACGATGCTGGCCGAGCGGCTGCCGTCGCTCCTGCCCGAGCTGGACGACGACGCGGCGCTGGAGGTGACCGCGCTGCACTCGGTCGCCGGGCTGCTGCCACCGGGTGGTCGACTGCTGCGCCGGCCGCCGTTCCAGGCGCCGCACCACACGGCGACGATCCCGTCCCTCGTCGGCGGCGGTTCCGGGCTGGCCCGCCCTGGCGCGGTGTCGCTGGCCCACCGCGGGGTGCTGTTCCTGGACGAGGCGCCGGAGTTCAGCAAGGGCGCGCTGGAGGCGCTGCGCCAGCCGCTGGAAAACGGTCGCATCCTGCTGAGCCGCAGCGGGGGCGGCACCGAATACCCGGCCCGGACCCAACTGGTGCTGGCCGCCAATCCGTGCCCGTGCGCGAAGCCGTCCGGTGACGCGTACTGCGAGTGCTCGCCGCTGGTGCGCCGTCGCTACCTGGGCCGGCTCTCCGGGCCGCTGCTCGACCGGATCGACGTGCAGGTGCGGCTGATGCCGGTCCGGGCGGCGGAGCTGATGGCGTCCGTCGGCGACGCCGAGTCATCGGCCACTGTCGCCGCCCGGGTCGCGGCGGCCCGCCGCGCGGCCGCCGCCCGCTGGGCAAGCCTCGGGCGGCGACTCAACGCCGAGGTGGACGGGCCGCTCCTGCGCCGCCCACCGTGGCGGCTCCCGGCGCCGGTGACCGCCGAGCTGCGCGGCCGACTCGACTCCGGCTCGCTCTCGGCGCGGGGCTTCGACCGGGTGATCCGGATGGCCTGGACCATCGCGGACCTGGACGGCCGGGACCGGCCGGACCGCGACGACGTACGAGAGGCGATCCAACTACGAACGGGGGAGGCGGCATGAGCGCCGACGAGGAGAGCAGGCTGGCCCGGGTGGCGCTGACCTGGTTGGCCGAGCCGGGCACCCGGGCGGTGCACCAACTGGTCGACCGGCTCGGTCCGGTCGCGACACTGGATCTGTTGCTCGACGGCGGTAGCCCCGACGGCTGGCTGCACAGCACGGTGGCCGCCCGGTCGGCCGCCGGTGACGCGCGGGCGGTCGCCGCCGAGGCGTTGGCGAGGGCCGACCGGCTCGGCGCCCGCCTGGTCACCCCCGACGACGCGGAGTGGCCGGTCCGGGTGGCCGGCCTGAAGACGCTCCGGCTGCCGAACGCCATCCGCCGGGTGGACGGCGAGACCGCGCCGCCGCTCTGCTTCTGGGTACGCGGGGCCTGGGACCTGGGCGAGGCGCTGGAGCGCTCGGTGGCGGTGGTCGGCGCGCGGGCGGCCACCGGTTACGGCCAGCACGTCGCCACCGAACTGGGGTACGGGCTGGCCGAGCGGGACTGGACAGTGGTCTCCGGCGGCGCGTTCGGCATCGACGCGGCAGCCCACCGGGGTGCCCTCAACGCGGGCGGGTTGACCGTCGCGGTGCTGGCCTGCGGGGTGGACCGGCCGTATCCGATGGGCAACACCGCGCTCTTCGACCGGATCGCCGACACGGGGCTGCTGGTCAGCGAGTGGCCACCCGGCGCCGAGCCGCTGCGTCCCCGGTTCCTGATCCGCAACCGGGTCATCGCCGGGGGCACCCTCGGCACCGTCGTGGTGGAGGCGTCGGCGCGCAGCGGCGCGACGCAGACCGCCCGGCGGGCCATCCACACCGGGCGGGTCGCGATGGTCGTGCCCGGG
Organism: Micromonospora sp. DT63; assembly: GCF_049841615.1. Classification (NCBI taxonomy): domain Bacteria; kingdom Bacillati; phylum Actinomycetota; class Actinomycetes; order Micromonosporales; family Micromonosporaceae; genus Micromonospora; species Micromonospora sp. DT63. The sequence goes on from NZ_JBNCKQ010000008.1 coordinate 324,067, forward strand.
CCGGTGACCTCGGCGATGTCCGTCGGGGCACACGAGTTGCTCCGCGAGTGCGCCGAGGTGCGGCTGGTCACCGGGGTGGCGCACGTGCTCGAGGAGGTGGGCCGGGTCGGCGCGGACCTGGCCCCGCTGGCCCGTGGCCCGCAGCGGCCGACCGACGCCTTGGACGACGACGCCCGATCCCTGCTGGAGGCGTTGCCCCGCCGGGGCGTACGGGGTGTGGACGCGCTCGCCGCCCGAGCCGGCGTGACCGTGCGTACCGCGCTGCGCAAGCTGTCGTTGCTGGAGGAGCTGTCCATGGTGGTGCGCCGCGACGACGGTTACGCCCTTGTCCCGCCAACCGGCTCGAAGGGCGGCTCATGAGCAGACACACCATCGCGGTGCCCGGCCGTCGGGTGTGGCGACACCGGCACCAGCGGGGCGAGCGTTGTGCGACTCGCGGCCGTACGCTGGTGCCGTGCCAGCTGTCAGTGGGGGTGCACACGCCGCGCGGCGGGCAGCAACCGCGACGCCGCCATGGGCGCGACTGCCGTGAGCCGGTCCAGCCGGGGCACCCGGGCCACCCACCAGGCGCTGCCGCCGGCGCTGCGGGACGCGGTCGACGACTTCGCCGAGCACCTCGCCCGGGTCCGCAACCGGTCGGCGCACACCGTCCGCGCGTACGTCACCGATGTGGTCACGTTGCTCGACCACGCCGTGCGGATGGGCTGCCTGGAGCTGGCCGAGCTGGACCTGTCGGTGCTGCGGAGCTGGCTGGCCCGGCAGCGGACCACAGGTGCCGCCCGTACGTCGTTGGCCCGTCGGGCCGCCTCAGCGCGGGCGTTCAGCGCCTGGGCGCACCGCGCCGGGTTGCTCCCGACCGACGTGGGCGCGGCACTGGCCAGCCCTCGTGCTCACCGGGAGTTGCCCAGCGTCCTGCGCGCCGACCAGGCCGCCGCCCTGGTGGAGGCGCCGTCCCGGCAACCGACGCCCGCGCACGGCACGACCGCGACGGAAGCAGCCGCGCACAGCGGGACCACGACGGCAACGCCCGCGCCGGACGCGGCCACGACGGCAACGCCCGCGCACGACCCTGCCACGACGGCAACGCCTGCCCACAGCACGACTGCGACGGGAGCCGTCGGCGAGGCGCCGGATGCCGCAGCCGCCGAGGCGGTGCTGTTGCGCGACCGGGTTCTGCTGGAGCTGCTCTACGCCACCGGCGTGCGGGTCAGCGAGGCGTGCGGACTGGACGTCGGGGACGTCGACCACGGCCGCCGGGTGATCCGGGTGTTCGGCAAGGGCGGCCGGGAGCGCTCGGTGCCGTACGGGGTGCCCGCGCAGCGGGCGTTGGACGAGTGGTTACGCCGGGGCCGACCGCTGGTGGCGGGCGCCCGCTCCGGCGACGCGCTGCTGCTCGGGGCGCGCGGTGGCCGGCTCAACCCGACGACGGCGCGACAGATCGTCGGCGGGTACGCCGAGACGGCCGGCCTTCCGCGGACCAGCCCGCACGGGCTGCGCCACTCCGCCGCCACCCATCTGCTGGAGGGCGGGGCCGACCTGCGCGCCGTGCAGGAGTTGCTCGGCCACTCGTCGCTGGCCAGCACGCAGATCTACACCCACGTCTCGGTGGAGCGGCTGCGCGCCGCCTACCGGCAGGCACATCCCCGCGCCTGATCAAGGGCCCAGGGGCCGGACCGGTCGACGGTTACGATCATCGAGTGAGCGTCCCGCAGCCACCCGAGCCGATCCCGGGCGCCCGCCTGCTCTTCTCCCTGGACCCGGCGGTCAGCCATCTCAACCACGGATCGTTCGGCGCGGTGCCGATCGGCGTGCAGCGAGTCCAGCAGCGGCTGCGCGACGAGATGGAGGCCAACCCGCTGCGCTTCTTCACCCAGGGGCTCGCCGACCGGATCACGCACACCCGCCGGCACCTCGCCGGGTTCCTGGGTGCCGACCCGGACGGCAGCGCGCTGATCGGGAACACCACCACCGGCGTCGCCGTGGTGCTGCAGTCGGTGGGCCTGCGACCCGGTGACGAGGTGCTCAGCACCGACCACGGGTACGGGGCGGTGAGCCTGGCCATCCAGCGGGAGTGCCGGCGCACCGGCGCGGAGAGCCGCGTCCTGCCGATCCCGCTGGCCGCCACCGACGAAGAGATCGTGCAGATCATCCGGGCCGGCCTGCGCCCGGGGCGGACGCGGCTGCTCGTCGTCGACCAGCTCACCTCCGCCACCGCCCGGCTCTTCCCGATCGCCGCCATCGTCGGGGCGGCCCACGAGAGCGGGGTGCCCGTTCTGGTGGACGCGGCACACGCCCCCGGGATGCTGGCCACCACCGTCGCGAGCATCGGCGCGGACTTCTGGGCGGGCAACCTGCACAAGTGGGGGTACGCCCCGCGTGGCACCGCCCTGCTGGTGGTCGCCCCCCAGTGGCGGGAGCGGATCGAGCCGCTGGTGGTCTCGTGGGAGCAGGAAGCCGGCTTCCCGGCCCGGCTCGAATGGCAGGCCACGCTCGACTACACCTCCTGGCTGGCCGCCCCGGCGGGACTGTTCACGCTGCGCAGCCTCGGCGTCGACCGGGTACGGGCGCACAACGCCGCGCTCGCCGCGTACGGCCAGCGGGTGGTGGGGGACGCGCTGGGGGTGGCCCCCGCTGATCTGCCCGACCCCGGCGGGCCGGCTGTGGCTCTCCGCCTCATTCCGCTGCCGCCCGGCACGGGCACCACGATCGACGCGGCTCGGGCGTTGCAGACCCGGATCGGCGAGCGGCTCGCCGCCGAGGTCGCGGTGATGAGTTGGAACGGCCGCGGATGGCTGCGGCTCACCGGTCAGGTCTACAACGCCGCCGACGAGTACGAACGGCTGGCCGTTCGGCTGCCGGCGTTGCTCGCCCAGCGCTGACCCGCTCCCGCCCGGACCGAGCGGGAGCGGACGCACCGAAATCGGGGCGCCGGGAAGCAGGTGCGCCGGAAGTAGGTGCGCCGGAAGCGGGTCCGCTGGGAGCGGGCGCACCGGGAGCAGCCGCACCGGGCCGAGGCCGAGCAGGGAGAGGGGGTCGAGATACTCCTCGCCCCGCCGCAGGCCCCAGTGCAGGCACGCCTGCGACGGGCAACCCGGGTGCCCGGGCAGCAGTTCGCCCAGCGGCGTGCCGGCGGTGACCGGCTGGCCGGGGCGTACGGCGGGTTGGACCGGCTCGTAGGTGGTCCGCAGCCCGTCGGCGTGCCCGACGGTGACGACCGGTCGGCCGGCCACCAGGCCGGCGAAGAGCACGGTGCCCGGCCCGGCGCTGCGGACCGCCGCTCCGGGCGGGGCGGCCAGGTCGACGCCACGGTGGCCGGGCAGCCACGGTCGGGGCGGCGGGTCGAACCGGCGCACCGGACGAGGTGGCCCGTCGAGGGGCCAGCGGAACCGCCCGGCAGGCACTGGTCCAGGCGCCGGGTCGGTCACGGCCGCGACCGGCACGGTTGGCGTCGGTGGTTGGCCGGGCACCGCCGCGACCAGCACCGCCAGCCCGCAGAGCTGGACGGTCAGTGCGAGCGGGAGCGCGGCGCAGAGCAGCAGCGTGCGGCGGATCCGATCGTCGGGTGGCGGTCGCATGACGGCAGCCTCCGGCGAAGGCTGGGCCGTCCGCCAGCCCGGCTGACGAAGCTGTGGACAACCAGGGGTCCTGTGGACGACCACCGAACCGCCCGATGATCTGTTATGGGAACGCTGTCCCGACCCGACGCACAGCGGACC
>NZ_JBNCKQ010000009.1:0-222728 GCF_049841615.1 Micromonospora sp. DT63
ACGACGCCTACCACAGCGTCGAGATCAGCAAGCCCGACGCCGACGCCAAGCAGACCGACCAACTGCGCGCCGACATCATCAAGACCATCGACAACGGCCGCGCCGTCGTCGCCAACATCGCCGGCACCACCACCGACACCGACGGCAACACCCACTCCTTCGAAGGCGGGCACTACATCAGCGTCGTCGGCTACCGCGACAACGGCACCACCGTCACCATCGCCGACTCCGCCGACCCCAACACCGCCTCCTACCAGGTCACCGTCGACCACCTCGCCGACTGGATCGCCACCCGCGGCTACGCCACCAGCTGACCCACACACCAACACACCAACCGACAAGGGCCGGACCCCGATCGTGGGGTCCGGCCCTTGCCACATATCCGACAAGGGCCGGACCCCACCACAGGAGCCCGGCCCTTGCGGCATGCCCGGGGTCATTCGGCCGCGAGGACGGCCAGGATCTGCTCGCCGTACTTGGCGAGCTTGTTCTCGCCGACCCCGCTGACCCGGGACAGCTCGGCCAGCGAGGTGGGCGCGTCGCCCGCGATCTGCCGGAGGGTGGCGTCGTGGAAGATGACGTACGCCGGGACGCCCTGCTCCTTGGCGGTGGCCGCCCGCCAGGCGCGCAGCCGCTCGAAGACCGACGCGGCCGCCGGGGTGAGCTCGGCGACGACGGTGGCCGCGCCGCGCGGCTTCGACGACCGGCTCGACGCCTGCCGCTCCGGCTCGCGGCGCATCGTGACGGTGCGGCGGCGGCCCAGGACGTCGGCGCTGGCCTCGGTCAGGGCGAGGGTGCCGTAGTCGCCCTCCACGGCGAGCAGCCCCTCGGCGAGGAGTTGCCGGACGACGCCCCGCCACTCGGCCTCGCTCAACTCCGTGCCGATGCCGAAGACGGTCAGCGCGTCGTGACCGTACTGGCTGATCTTGTCGGTCTGCTTGCCGAGCAGGATGTCGATGCAGTGCCCGGCGCCGAACCGCTGGTTGCGTTCGCGGTCGAGGCGGAAGATGGCGGAGAGCAGCTTCTGGGCGGCGACGGTGCCGTCCCACGACTCCGGTGGGTTGAGGCAGGTGTCGCAGTTGCCGCAGGCCGTCGGGGTGGTCTCGCCGAAGTACTCGAGCAGCTGCACCCGTCGGCAGCGGACCGTCTCGCAGAGCGCGAGCATCGCGTCCAGGTGTGCGGCGAGGTTGCGCCGGTGCGCGAGGTCGCCGTCGGACGTCTCGATCATCTTGCGCTGCTGGACCACGTCCTGGAGGCCGTACGCCAGCCAGGCGGTGGACGGCAGTCCGTCGCGGCCCGCGCGGCCGGTCTCCTGGTAGTAGCCCTCGACGGACTTGGGCAGATCGAGGTGGGCGACGAAGCGCACGTCCGGCTTGTCGATGCCCATCCCGAAGGCGATGGTGGCCACCATGACCAGGCCGTCCTCGCGCAGGAAGCGTTGCTGGTTGGCCGCGCGGGTGGCCGCGTCCAGACCGGCGTGGTACGGCAGGGCGGCGACCCCGTTGGCGACGAGGAACTCGGCGGTCTTGTCCACCGAGGCGCGGGAGAGGCAGTAGACGATCCCGGCGTCGCCGGGGTGCTCGTCGCGCAGCAGGGCCAGCAGCTGCTTGCGGGGTTCCCGCTTGGGCACGATCCGGTACTGGATGTTGGGCCGGTCGAAGCTGGCCACGAAGTGCCGGGCGTCGTCGAGCCCCAGTCGGCTCGCGATCTCGCGGCGGGTGGCGCTCGTCGCGGTGGCGGTCAGCGCGATCCGGGGGACCTGCGGCCAGCGCTCGTGCAGCATCGACAGCGCGAGGTAGTCGGGCCGGAAGTCGTGCCCCCACTGGGACACGCAGTGCGCCTCGTCGATCGCGAACAGGGAGATCCGCCCCCGGTCGAGCAGGGCGAGGGTGGACCGGACGCCGAGCGCCTCCGGGGCCAGGTAGAGCAGGTCCAGCTCGCCGGCGACGAACGCGGCCTCCACCCGCCGCCGGGCGTCCAGGGTCTGGGTGGAGTTGAGGAAGCCGGCGCGGACACCTACCGCGGTGAGCGCGTCCACCTGGTCCTGCATGAGCGCGATCAGCGGGGAGATGACGACCGCGACACCATCGCGGACCAGGGCCGGGATCTGGTAGCACAGCGACTTGCCGCCACCGGTGGGCATCAGCACCAGCGCGTCGCCACCGGCGACGACATGGTCGATGACCTGCTGCTGGAAACCGCGGAAGGCGTCGTAGCCGAACACCCGGCGCAGCGCGTCCAGCGCGGCCTCGGCTCGCACGTCGGTGGGGGAAGCCATCCGCGGAGTCTACGAGCCGACCCCGACACCACTCGCCCGGCGCACCCGGGCGCACCGGACGGGCGAGCGGTCAGTTGGACCGGTCGGCCGGGCCGCTCGGCGGGGTGAAGCGGCCCCGATCCCGCACGTTGCTCGGCGGAGACCTCCGGAATGTCGGTCCTGACCTGCGGCGATCGCGCGAAGCGCACAGGTGACTACTGACAGCCGCCAAGGGTGCGGCCTGTCGGGAGGGCGACCCACGCTACCCGGGAGCGGACGCGCCCGACCCGGCGCCGACCGGCGGGATAGAGTCGCTGATTGACCAATCGCGGCCGATGGCGGCCGCGGCGCCACGGCTTGGGGGTACGGGTGAGCGAGGCGCACACAGCCGGTGACGGGCAGCCGGCGGCCGAGTCGGAGACCACTCTGGTGGTGGTCACCGGGTTGTCCGGTGGCGGTCGCAGCACCGTCGCGCGGGCGTTGGAGAACGTCGGCTACTACGTCGTGGACAATTTGCCGCAGGCGCTCATGCTCGACATGGCCGAGCTGGCGTTCAAGGCCGGCGGCGCGGCCCGGCGTACGGCGATGGTCCTGGACGTCCGTTCGCGGGCCTTCTCCACCGACCTGGCCGGGGCGATCCGCGAGCTCAAGGAGCGGGGCTTCTCGCCCCGGGTGGTGTTCGTCGACGCCGACGACGAGGTGCTGATCCGGCGCTTCGAGAGCGTCCGGCGTTCGCACCCGTTGCAGGGCGACGGGCGGCTGGCCGACGGCATCGCCGTGGAGCGCGGGCTGTTGGAGGAGGCCCGCGACCAGGCCGACGTGATCATCGACACCAGCCACCTGAACGTCAACCAGCTGCGTCGGCGCATCGAGGAGCTGTTCGGCGGCGAGGACGCCCGCCGGCTGCGGGTCACCGTGCTGTCGTTCGGCTTCAAGTACGGCCTGCCGCCGGACGCCGACTTCGTGCTGGACGCCCGGTTCCTGCCCAACCCGTACTGGGTGCCGGAGCTGCGCGAGCACACCGGTCGGGAGGAGGCGGTCAGCGCGTACGTGCTGGGTCAGGAGGGCGCGGACGCCTTCGTCGCCTCGTACGCCGACCTGGTCAACGCCACCACCACCGGGTTCGAGCGGGAGGGCAAGCGGTACCTGACCGTCGCCGTGGGCTGCACCGGCGGCAAACACCGCAGCGTGGCCATCGCCGAGGAGCTGGCCGGTCGGCTGCGCCAGTCGGGGCTGGCCGCCAACGCGCAGCACCGCGACCTGGGGCGGGAATGACGGCGCGTCGGGTGGTCGCCTTCGGCGGAGGGCACGGGTTGTCCGCGTCGCTGCGTGCGCTGCGCCACTGCGCCCCCGAACTCGACCTGGACATCACCGCGGTGGTCACGGTCGGCGACGACGGCGGTTCCAGCGGCCGGCTGCGCGCCGAACGGGGCGGCCTGCCCCCGGGTGACCTGCGCCAGGCGCTGGTGGCGCTGGCCGGAGACCACCCGGCCACCCGACGCAGCGCCGGACTGTTCCAGCACCGCTTCGCCGCCGTGCCGGCTATCGGCGTACCCCCGCGGGACGGGACCGACGCGGACCTGACGGCGGCGGGCGGCCCGGAGTCGCGCGGCGCGGAACCGGCGGCGGCGCGCTCCGACGGCCTGGCCGGGCACGCGGTGGGCAACCTGGTGCTCTGCGGCCTCATGGAGCTGCTCGGCGACCCGGTGGCGGCGCTGGAACACGCCGGGGCGATGCTCGGCACGGTCGGGCGGGTCCTGCCGATGTCGCGCCAGCCGGTAGGCATCGAGGCGCGGGTGCGCGGCGCCGACCCGAGCGCCCCCGACGAGGTGCGGACCGTACGCGGTCAGCACCAGGTGGCGGTCACCACCGGGCGGGTCGAGTCGCTGCGTCTCACCCCGGCCGCCCCGGCGGCCTGCGCCGAGGCCCTGGCGGCGATCGGCGCGGCGGACTGGTTGATCTTCGGGCCGGGCAGTTGGTACACGAGTGTTCTTCCGCACCTGCTGGTGCCGCAGCTGGCCGACGCGATCGTGTCCAGCTCGGCCCGGCGGCTGGTCACGCTGAACCTGGCCGCGGAGAAGGAGACCCTCGGCCTCTCGGTCGCCGATCATCTGGCGGCGTTGCGCTGGTACCTGCCCGAACTCAAGGTCGATCTCGTGCTCGCGGACGCCAAGGCGGTGGGTGACCCTGAACCGGTCGAACGTGCGGCAGAATCGCTGGGTGCCCGCCTGGTCCTCGCCCCCGTCGCCGTCACCGACGGCACTCCCCGCCATGATCCGGCTGCCCTGGGCGCCGCGCTGGTGCCTGTCCTGGGCGCCGATCGTTAGACACGTACGTAATCTCCGGCGACACGCCGGAACAGGTCCGTGAGGGGACGCACAATGGCGATGACGGCTGCGGTCAAGGACGAGCTGAGTCGGGTCGACGTGCCCAAGCCCTGCTGTCGGCGGGCGGAGATGGCGGCGCTGCTGCGCTTCGCCGGCGGGCTGCACATCGTCTCCGGCCGTGTGGTGGTGGAGGCTGAGCTGGACACCGGCGCGGTGGCGCGTCGGCTGCGCCGGGAGATCGCGGAGGTCTACGGCTACCCCAGCGAGATCCACGTGCTGGCGTCCGGTGGGCTGCGCAAGGGCAGCCACTTCATCGTCCGCGTGGTCAAGGACGGTGAGGCGCTCGCGCGGCAGACCGGCCTGCTGGACGTGCGCGGTCGGCCGGTGCGCGGGCTGCCCCCGCACGTGGTGGCGGCAAACGTCTGCTGCGCGGTCTCGGCGTGGCGGGGGGCGTTCATGGCGCACGGCTCGCTCACCGAGCCCGGCCGCTCCAGCGCGCTGGAGATCACCTGCCCGGGGCCGGAGTCGGCGCTGGCGCTGGTCGGCGCGGCCCGGCGGATCGGCATCACCGCGAAGAACCGCGAGGTGCGCGGGGTGGACCGGGTGGTGGTCAAGGACGGCGACGCGATCGCCGCGCTGCTCACCCGCATCGGCGCGCACTCCAGCGTGCTGGCCTGGGAGGAGCGCCGGGTCCGCCGCGAGGTGCGGGCCACCGCCAACCGGCTGGCCAACTTCGACGACGCCAACCTGCGCCGCTCGGCGCGTGCCGCCGTCGCCGCCGCGGCCCGGGTGACCCGGGCGCTGGAGATCCTTGCCGACGAGGCGCCCAACCACCTCACCGACGCCGGGAGGCTGCGCCTGGAGCACCGGCAGGCGTCGCTGGAGGAGCTGGGCGCGTTGGCCGAGCCTCCGCTGACCAAGGACGCCATCGCCGGACGGATCCGCCGTCTGCTGGCGCTGGCCGACAAGCGGGCCCGGGACCTCGGCATCCCGGATACCGAAGCGGCCGTCACACCCGACATGCTCGTGGTCTGATAGGACGGTGGGGCCGTACGGTGCGCCGGGACCACGCCCCGGCGCGGCGTGCTCTCACGCGCTCGGATAAGGTCGCTGAGTACGGCAAGGGGGCCGACACAGGCACTCCTCGTCGTGCTTACCGCCTCGGGCGGTCAGGTCCTCAGACCGCGGCGGGGTGCCGAGACGAACCGTCAACGGCCGGCTCCAACGGTCGGCGCACACCACTCCGCCGGCCCGTTGTCTGAAGCCGGCAGACCAGAACGCGAGGAGATGGGACCTGTGACCATCCGGGTTGGCATCAACGGCTTCGGCCGCATCGGCCGTAACTTCTTCCGGGCAGTGCTGGCGTCCGACGCCGACATCGAGGTCGTGGCGGTGAACGACCTGACCGACAACGCCACGCTCGCCCACCTGCTCAAGTACGACAGCATCCTCGGCCGCCTGCCGTACGAGGTCAAGGCGACCGCCGACGAGATCACCGTCGGTGGCAAGACCATCAAGGCGTACGCCGAGAAGGACCCGTCGAAGCTGCCGTGGGGCGAGGTCGGCGCCGACGTCGTCATCGAGTCCACCGGCTTCTTCACCGACGCCACCAAGGCCAAGGCGCACGTCGACGGCGGAGCCAAGAAGGTCATCATCTCCGCCCCGGCGAAGAACGAGGACGTCACCGTCGTCATGGGTGTCAACCAGGACACCTACGACCCGGCGAAGCACACCATCATCTCCAACGCCTCGTGCACCACCAACTGCCTCGCCCCGATGGCGAAGGTCCTGCACGACACGTTCGGCATCCAGCACGGCCTGATGACGACGATCCACGCGTACACCCAGGACCAGAACCTGCAGGACGCGCCGCACTCGGACCTGCGTCGGGCCCGCGCCGCCGCGCTGAACATCGTCCCGACCTCGACCGGCGCCGCGAAGGCCATCGGCCTGGTGCTGCCGGACCTGAAGGGCAAGCTCGACGGGTACGCGCTGCGGGTGCCGATCCCGACCGGCTCGGTCACCGACCTCACCGTCAACGTGGGTCGCGAGACCACCGTGGACGAGGTCAACGCCGCGCTGAAGGCCGCCGCGGACGGCCCGCTCAAGGGCATCCTGGTCTACAACGAGGACCCGATCGTCTCCACCGACATCGTCACCGACCCGGCGTCGTGCATCTTCGACGCGCCGCTGACCAAGGTCGTCGGCAACCAGGTCAAGGTCGTCGGCTGGTACGACAACGAGTGGGGCTACTCCAACCGCCTGGTCGACCTCGTCAAGCTGGTCGGTTCGTCGCTGTGAGCATCCGGACCCTCGACGACCTGCTCGCCGAGGGGGTGTCGGGTCGGCGCGTGCTGGTGCGCGCCGACCTGAACGTCCCGCTCGACAAGCAGTCCGGCGCCATCACGGACGACGGGCGCATCCGCGCGGTGCTGCCGACCCTCGGTGCGCTGGTCGAGGCCGGCGCGAAGGTGGTCGTCTGCTCGCACCTGGGCCGCCCGAAGGGCACGCCGGACCCGCAGTTCAGCCTGAGCCCGGTCGCCGGGCGGCTCGGTGAGCTGCTCGGCGCTCCGGTGCACTTCGCCACCGACACGGTCGGCGACTCGGCCCGCTCCACCGTCGCGGGCCTGGCCGACGGCCAGGTCGCCCTGCTGGAGAACCTGCGTTTCAACGCGGGGGAGACCAGCAAGGACGAGGCCGAGCGGGGCGCCTTCGCCGATCAGCTCGCCGCGTTCGGCGACGCGTACGTGGACGACGCGTTCGGCGCCGTGCACCGCAAGCACGCCAGCGTCTACGACGTGCCGGCGCGGCTGCCGCACGTGGCCGGCCGGCTGGTGCTGCGTGAGGTCGAGGTGCTCTCCAAGCTCACCAGCGAGCCCGAGCGGCCGTACGTGGTGGTGCTGGGCGGTTCCAAGGTCTCCGACAAGCTCGCGGTGATCGAGGCGCTGCTGCCGACTGTCGACCGGCTGCTCATCGGCGGCGGGATGTGCTTCACCTTCCTCAAGGCCCAGGGCCTGGAGGTGGGCACCTCGCTGCTGGAAAAGGACATGGTCGAGACCTGCCGCAACCTGCTGGAGCGCTCCGGCGGCAAGATCATGCTGCCGGTCGACGTGGTGGTCGCGGACGCCTTCGCCCCGGACGCCGCGCACGACACGGTCCGCGTCGACGGCATCCCGAGCCACCGGCTCGGCCTGGACATCGGCCCGGAGACGGTCGCCGGCTTCGCCGCCGCCCTGTCGCAGGCGAAGACGATCTTCTGGAACGGCCCGATGGGCGTGTTCGAGATGGCGGCGTTCGCGGCCGGCACCCGGGGGATCGCCGAGGCGATCACCAAGGCCGACGCGTTCAGCGTCGTCGGTGGCGGCGACTCCGCCGCGGCGGTGCGGGCGTTGGGCCTGGACGAGTCGAGCTTCGGTCACATCTCCACCGGCGGCGGCGCCTCCCTGGAGTACCTGGAGGGCAAGACCCTCCCCGGCATCGCGGCCCTGGAGAACTGAGCATGGCGAGCACGACCCGCCGGCCGTTGATGGCCGGCAACTGGAAGATGAACCTCAACCACCTCGAGGCCAACCTGCTCGTGCAGAAGCTGGCCGCGAGCCTCACCGAGAAGCAGCTCACCGAGGTCGAGACGGTGGTGCTGCCGCCGTTCACCGACCTGCGCACCGTGCAGACGGCTGTGGACGGCGACAAGCTGCTGATCGGCTACGGCGGGCAGGACCTCTCCCCGCACGCCTCCGGCGCGTACACCGGGGACATCTCCGGCGCGATGCTCGCCAAGCTCGGCTGCACGTACGTGGTGGTCGGGCACTCCGAGCGGCGGGCCTACCACCACGAGGACGACGGGGCGGTCAACGCGAAGGTGAAGGCGGCGCTCGCGCACGGCCTGACCCCGATCCTCTGCGTGGGGGAGGGGCTGGACGTCCGCGAGCAGGGCACCCACGTGGCGCACTGCGCCGACCAGCTCGACGGGGGCCTCGCCGGGCTCACGGCCGAGCAGGTGCGCCAGGTCGTCATCGCGTACGAGCCGGTCTGGGCGATCGGCACCGGCAAGACCGCGACGCCCGAGGACGCGCAGGAGGTCTGCGGCGCGGTCCGCCAACGGCTGGCGGAGCGCTTCGACACCGAGACCGCCGACGCGGTCCGGGTCCTCTACGGCGGCTCGGTCAAGGCGTCCAACGTCGCCTCGATCATGGGCCAGCCGGACGTGGACGGTGGCCTGGTGGGTGGCGCCAGCCTGGACGCCGAAGAATTCGCGCAGATCTGCCGGTTCCCCGAGCACATCGCTCGCTGATCGCTCGCTATCCTGGACACCGCCCGTCCACCGGCCGGTGCCGCCGTGCCCGACCTGTCCGGGCGAGGATCGCTACGAGAGGACTGCCCCCAGCCATGCCGATCTGGTTCGCATACACGTTGATCGTGTTGCTGGTCATCACGAGCATCCTGCTCACCCTGCTCATCCTGCTGCACCGCGGTAAGGGTGGCGGGTTGTCGAGCATGTTCGGCGGTGGCGTCAGCTCCAGCCTCGCCGGCTCCTCGGTGGCCGAGAAGAACCTGGACCGTTACACCGTTCTGGTGGGTGTCGTCTGGTTCGCGGCGATCGTCGGGCTGGGGCTCTGGCTCCGTCTCCAGCTGAACAGCGGCACCTGAGCAGGTCCGCGAAGTCGTACAATCTGCGCGCGGTCCGTCACTCGACGGGCCGCGCGCAGTCTTTTCTCCGCTGCACCGCGTCGCCCGCCGCCCATCCCCGACGGTGGCGGGTCCCCTCCGACGACAGGAGCGAGCAGCCGTGCCCAGTGGCAACGTCATCCGCGGCGCCCGCGTCGGGTCCGCACCCATGCGCCCGGACGAGCGGCACCAACCCGCACCCCGACAGGACGTCACCTACTGGTGTCGCAACGACCACCAGACCGACATCCGCATCGCGGCCGACGCCACGGCGCCGCCGCTGTGGGACTGCCCCCGCTGCGGGCTCCCCGCCGGTCTGGACGCGCAGAACCCGCCCGGACGGGTCCGCGCCGAGCCCTACAAGAGCCACCTGGCGTACGTGAAGGAGCGGCGTACCGCCGAAGAGGGCGAGGCGCTGCTGGCGGAGGCGCTCGCGGCGCTGCGCCGCCGCCGGGGCGAAAGCTAGGTGCGGGCCCCCGCGTCGGGGGCCGCACCGTCGCTCAGCGCAGGCTCCGCAGCCGGGCGGGCACGTCAGCGGCCGCCGCGCGGTCCAGCAGCCAGCGGGTACGGTCCACGCCGTGCACCCCGGCGGCCGGCAGCTGCACCGGGCCGGCGCCGGCCAGCGCCATGCCCACCGCACGGGCCTTGTCGGCGCCGCCGGCCACGAGCCAGACCTCCTCGGCGGTGTTGATCGCCGACAGGGTGAGCGTGGTCCGCACCGGCGGCGGCTTCGGGCTGCCCCGCACCGCGCTGACCGGTCGCGTCTCGTAGTGCACCGGGTGCTCCGGGAAGACCGAGGCGACGTGCCCGTCCTCACCGACGCCCAGCATCAGCACGTCGAAGTGCGGCAGCGCGGCGTGCCCCGGCCGGGCGGCGCGGGCCAACTCGTCGGCGTACGCGGCGGCGGCCGCCTCGGGGTCGTTGCCGGCCGGTCCGTCGGAGGCCGGCATGGGATGCACCCGGGCCGGGTCCAGCGGCACCACGTCCAACAGGGCGGCGCGGGCCTGGGTCTCGTTGCGCTCCGGGTCGCCGGCGGGCAGGAACCGCTCGTCACCCCACCACACGTCGACCCGGGACCAGTCCACGGCGTCGCGGGCCGGCAACTGCGCCACCGCCCGGTACACGGCGGCGGCGATGCGCCCACCGGTGAGCACCATCGCGGCCTCGCCCCGGTCGGCCTGGGCGTCGAGCAACTTCACCAGCAGCCGGGCCGCCACGGCCTGCGCCAGCAGGTCGGCGTCGGCGTGGACGGCGACACTCGCCTCACTCATGGGTTGTGCCTTCGTTTCCCGACCGCTGGGCGGTCGCTGTCGCGTCGTTACCGGACGGAACGTCCGGAGGTGGCGGTGGAGGGCCGGGACATGGCGTCCCGGCCCTCGGGTGTGGTGCTGCTCAGCTCTCGCCGCTCGTGCCGGTGTGCGCGGTGACCCCGGCCTCGGCGCGCTGGGCCGTGGCCGGATCCTTCCAGACGTGCACCCGCTGCGGGGGGCGCTGTTCCAGACCCCGCAGACCGGCGGTCGCGCCCAGCGCCTCCGCGTACACCTGGTCCGCGTCCAGCCGGCGCAGCTCCTCGGCCAGCTCGTCGCCGAGCGGCCGACGGACCAGCGGCAGGGTCCGGTCGTCCTGACCGGTCCGCCGGAACACCGCCAGGCTGTCCTCGCGGGTCAGCGTCAGGCGGTCACCGTTGGCGCAGGTCAACTGCACCTCCCGCATCCGGGGGAACTCGTCGCTGTCGACCCGGCGCGGGGTGATGCCGAGCCGGCTGGACAGCCAGCCGACCATCAGCGCCGCCGTCGGGTCGCTGGGCGGCGCGACGACAGTCGCCTCGGTGACCTTCGCCTCGGTGGTGTCGAACGCCCCGGCGACCAGGGTCCGCCACGGGGTGATCCGGGTCCACGCCAGGTCGGTGTCACCCGGGGCGTAGTCCCGGGCGCGCTGCCGCAGCGCCTCGATCGGGTCCGTGGCCTGCGCCGTGTCGGTGATCCTCCGGTCGGCGACCACCCCGAGGAAGTCGGTGGCGATCTCCGCCGGCGGCTCGCCGTGCCACCAGGTGACCACCGGCACGTCCGGCACCAGCAGCGGCATCACCACCGACTCGGCGTGCAGGGCGAGCCGCCCGTACATCCGGGTGACCACCGCCTCGCAGGGGCCGAGCCGGCCACCGACAACGATCTCCGCGTCCAGCCGGTTGCGTTCCCGCTCGATGTCGGAGCGGACCACGACCACCAGCCGGCACGGGTGGGCCGCGGCGGCGATCGTCGCCGCCGCCTCCGCCTCGCGGACCCGCTTCTCGTCCACCACCACGATGAGGGTGAGCGCCATGCCGCTGGCCACACCACCGGCGCTGCGCCGCTCGGCGGCAAGCGCCTTGACCACCTCGTTGCCGGTGGTGTCCCACAGCCCGATCATGCTCTTCTCCAAGCGCGGCCCTCGCGGGCCAGCATCTCGTCGGCAGCCCGTGGCCCCCACTCGCCGGCGCGGTACGGCTCCGGCGTGGTGCCCTCCCAGGCGTGCTCCAGCGGGTCGATCACCTGCCAGCTCTGCTCGACCTCGGCCGCGTCCGGGAACAGGGTGCGGTCCCCGATCAGCACGTCCAGGACGAGCCGCTCGTACGCCTCCGGGCTGGACTCCGTGAACGCCTCGCCGTACTGGAAGTCCATCGCGATGTCGCGGACCTCCATCGTGGTGCCCGGCACCTTCGAGCCGAACTTGAGCACCACGCCCTCGTCGGGCTGCACCCGGATGACGAGCTGGTTGTTGCCCAGCGACTCCATGTCGGCGTCGTTGAACGGCAGGTGCGGCGCCTTCTTGAACATGATGGCGACCTCGGTGACCCGCCGGGGCAGCCGCTTGCCGGCCCGGATGTAGAACGGCACCTCGGCCCAGCGCCGGTTCTGGATGCCGAGCCGCACCGCCACGTACGTCTCCGTGGTGGAGTCGGCGGGGACGTCCTGCTCCTCCCGGTAGCCGACCGCGCGTTCGCCGCCCACCCAGCCGGGCAGGTACTGGCCGCGGACGGTGTCCCGGGCCACGTCCTTGGGCAGGGTGATCGCCTTGAGCACCTTCAGCTTCTCGGCGCGGATCTCGTCGGCGTCGAAGCTGGTCGGCTCCTCCATCGCCACCAGCGCCAGGAGCTGGAGCAGGTGGTTCTGGAGCACGTCACGGGCGGTGCCGACGGTGTCGTAGAAGCCGGCCCGACTGCCGATGCCGACGTCCTCGGCCATGGTGATCTGCACCGAGTCGACGTACTTCGAGTTCCACAACGGCTCGAACAGGTTGTTGGCGAACCGCAGGGCCAGGATGTTCTGGACGGTTTCCTTGCCCAGGTAGTGGTCGATCCGGAAGACGTCCTGGCGGGTGAACACGTCGTCGACGAGGTCGTTGAGCGCCTTCGCCGACGGCAGGTCGTTGCCGAACGGCTTCTCCACCACGACCCGGCGCCAGCCGCCGGACTTCTCGTTGTCGGCCATCCCGGTGCGGGCCAGTTGCTTGAGCACGACGGGGAACGCGGCCGGGGGGATGGAGAAGTAGAACGCCGCGTTGCCGGCGATGCCGTGGGTCTGCCGCAGGTCGTCCAGCGTCGAGGCGAGCTGGTCGAAGGCCGCGTCGTCGTCGAACGACCCGCCGACGAACTTGATGTTGCCGGCCAGCCGCGCCCACACCTCTTCCCGCCACGGGGTGCGGGCGTGCTTGCGGGCCGCCTCGCACGCGAGGGTCTCGAAGTCGCCGTCACCCCAGTCTCGGCGGGCGAAGCCGAGCACCACGAAACCGGGCGGCAGCAGCCCCCGGTTCGCCAGGTCGTAGACCGCGGGGAGCAGCTTCTTGCGGGCCAGGTCGCCGGTCACCCCGAAGATCACCAGAGCGCACGGCTCGGGGATCCGGGGCAACCGGCGGTCCTGCGGGTCGCGTAGCGGGTTCACCGAACCGCCGTCTCGCTCCGCTTCAGTCACAGCGTCCATCCTCACGCCCGCAGCTCACCGGCCGCGTCGAGTAGTTGGGCGACGCCGGCTGCCCGGTCGGTCAGGTGCAGCCGCAGCAGCGGACGCTCCCGGCCGGCGAGGGCCTGCCGGTCGCCGGCGGCCTGTGCCGCCTGCAACTCACCGAAGGTGTACGGCTTGCCCGGCACCGCCAGGTCCTCGGTGACCGCGCCGGTCACCTGAAGGTAGCTGCCCACCTGCGGGCCACCCTTGTGGTACTGGCCGGTGGAGTGCAGGAACCGTGGCCCCCAGCCGAAGGTGACCGGCCGGCCACTCGCCTCGGCCAGCAGCGGACGCAGCCGGGCCGCGTCGGCGTCGGCGAACCGGTCCAGGTAGGCCATCGCGGCCAGGTAGCCGTCGTCGCCCAACCCGTCGAGCAGCCAGCGCAGCACGCCGACCAGGTCACCGGGGGCGCCCTGCGGGGCGTACACCTCGATCGCGCCCTCGGTGAACGACGGCGTCTCGGCCGGCAGACCCGAGGCCAGGATCTTGTTGGTGTTCTCCTTGGACTCGGTGACGTTCGGCTGGTTGAACGGGTCGATGCCGAGCACCACGCCGGCCACCGCGGTGGCGTACTCCCAGGCCAGGAACTGCGCGCCGAGCGGGCCGTTGACGGCCACGTCCGGGTCGGCGCCGCCGCCCGGCACGTCACCGGCGGCCAACGCGCCGCCGTAGCTGACGGTCAGCACGTCCGGCCCGGTGGCGCCGGGGCTCTGCGGGGACTCGACCACGACGGGCAGGATGCCCACCCCGGCCTTGCCTGTCGACTCGGCGATCAGCTGCTCAGCCCAGTCGCCCAGGCCGTCGATGCCGGTGCCGTCGGACACCAGGGCGACCTTGTCACGGGCCAGCGTGGCGGCCGCGCCCAGCGCGGCGCCCAACGCCAACGCCGGGTTGTCGCGGTCCGAGGCGAGCGACTCGGCCAACGCGTCGGCCTGGTCGAGCAGCTCGGCGACCTCGACGCCGGCCAGCGCCGAGGGCACCAGCCCGAACGCGGTGAGCGCCGAGTACCGACCGCCCACGTTCGGGTCGGCGAGCACGGTGAACGCGCCCATCTCGGCCGCGGTGGCCTCCAGCGGCGAACCGGGGTCGGTGACGATGACGAAGTGCCGGCCGGCCTCCGCCTCGGTCATCCCGGCGTCCAGGAACGCCTGCCAGTAGGCGCGACGGTGGCTGTCGGTCTCCACCGTCGAGCCGGACTTGCTGGCGACCACCACCACGGTGCGCTCCAGCCGGTCACCCAGGGCCGCCCGGACCTGGCCCGGGTCGGTGGTGTCCAGCACGGTCAGCGGCCGGCCCAGCGTCCGCGTGATCACCTCGGGGGCGAGGGACGAGCCGCCCATGCCGGCGAGCACCACGTGGTCCAGGTCGGCCAGCTCCGCGCTCAGCTCGGCGAGCTGCGCCAGCAGCTCCCGGCTGCGCCGGTGGGTGTCCACCCAGCCGAGCCGGATCTTCGCCTCGGCCTCGGCGTCCGGACCCCACAGGCCCGCGTCCTTGGCGGCCAGCTTGCCGGGGACGCCGGCCTTGACCAGCGCCTCCCGGGTCGAGGCGGGCGCGGACTTGTCGACCGCGTCCGCGCCGTACACGGCGAGCCCGGCGGCTGCCTCCACCGGCCCTGCGAGAAGGTCGCTCATGCCGTCACTCCGCTTCGCTGCGTGCCGCCATGAGGCACCTTCGCGCTGGGCTTTCCGATTCGCTCGCTGCGCTCGCTCATGCCGTCACTCCGCTTCGCCGCTTGCTGATTCGCTCGCTCACGCGCCACCGGCCTTCTCGGCGGCCTTGGCGTTGCCCTTGGCAGCCTTGTTCGGAGCGCCCGTGCCGGTGCCCGCGGCCTTCAGCGACTTGCTGACGCCGTCGAGCAGCTCCTGCCAGCTCGCCTCGAACTTCTCCACACCCTCGCGTTCGAGGGTGGCGATCACGTCGGCCATGTCCACCCCGACCGACTCCAGGTCCGCGAAGACCTTCCGGGCCGCGTCGTAGGCGCCGGTCACGGTGTCGCCGCGCGTCTCGCCGTGATCGGCGTACGCGTGGATGACCGACTCCGGCATGGTGTTGACCGTGCCGGGGGCGATCAGCTCCTCGACGTAGATCACGTCCCGGTAGTCCGGGTTCTTGGTCGAGGTGGAGGCCCACAACGGCCGCTGCGGGTGCGCTCCGGCGGCCTCCAGGGCCTTCCAGCGGTCCGAGGAGAAGACCTCGGTGTAGCGCTCGTACGCCAGCTGGGCGTTGGCCACCGCGGCCTTGCCCTTGAGCGCCTTGGCCTGGTCGGAGCCGACCTTCTCCAGCCGCTTGTCGACCTCGGAGTCGACCCGGGAGACGAAGAACGACGCGACCGAGCCGATCTTCGACAGGTCGTGCCCGTTGGCCTTGGCCTGCTCCAGACCGGCCAGGAAGGCCTCCATGACCGCCGAGTAGCGGTCCAGACCGAAGATCAGCGTCACGTTGACGCTGATCCCCTCGGCGAGGGTGTCGGTGATCGCGGACAGGCCCTCCTCGGTGGCCGGGATCTTGATGAAGAGGTTGGGCCGGTCGACCAGCCACCACAGCGCCTTGGCCTCGGCGACCGTCTTGTCCGCGTCGTGTGCGCTGCGCGGGTCCACCTCGATCGAGACCCGGCCGTCCACGCCCGCGCTGCCGTCGTACGACGGGCGCATCACGTCGCAGGCCCACCGTACGTCGTACGTGGTGAGCATCCGTACGGCCTCTTCCACGTCCACGCCACGGATGGCGAGGTCACGCAGCTGCCAGTTGTACTCGTCGGCGTCGCTCAACGCCTTGGCGAAGATCGTCGGGTTGGTGGTGACGCCGGCGACGTGCTTCTCACGGCGGAGCTGGTCCAGCCCGCCGGAGCTCAAACGTACCCGGGAAAGATCATCGAGCCACACCGCCACACCTGCGGCGGTGAGCTCATTCAGCTTGTCCGTCATGCCGTCCACGCTCCCTCAGTTGCCGGTCGTGAAACCGGTGATGTCGCCCACCCGGGCCAGCGAGGCGTGTGCCGCCGCCACGATCCGGTCGGGGGTGAACCCGAACTGCTCGAAGAGCACGGTGTGCGGGGCGCTCGCCCCGTAGTGCTCCAGGCTGACGCTCTCGCCGAGATCACCGACGACGCCGCGCCAGGACATGGCGATCCCGGCCTCCACGCTCACCCGTGCCTTTACCCCGCGCGGGAGCACCGACTCCCGGTAAGCCTCATCCTGCTCGTAGAACCACTCCTGGCAGGGCATCGAAACGACCCGGGTCGGCGTGCCGTCGGCCTCCAGCCGCTCCCGGGCGGTCAGGCAGAGCTGCACCTCGGAGCCGGTGCCGACGATGATCACCTGCGGCTTGCCGTTGGACGCCTCGGCCAGCACGTAGCCGCCCTTGGCCACCCCGTCCGCGGCACCCAGGACGTCCCGGTCCAGGGTCGGCAGCGGCTGGCGGCTCAGCGCCAGCGCGGTCGGCCGGTCGGTGTGCTCCAGCGCCTGCCGCCAGGCCCACGCCGTCTCGTTGGCGTCCGCCGGGCGGACCACGTCCAGGCCCGGGATGGCGCGCAGCGCGGTCAGGTGCTCCACCGGCTGGTGGGTCGGGCCGTCCTCGCCCAGGCCGATCGAGTCGTGCGTCCAGACGTACGTCACCGGCAGCTTCATCAACGCGGCCAGCCGCACCGACGGGCGCATGTAGTCGCTGAACACCAGGAACGTGCCGCCGTACGGGCGGGTGCCGCCGTGCAGGGCGATGCCGTTGAGGATCGCGCCCATGGCGTGCTCACGGATGCCGAAGTGCAGGGTGCGGCCGTACTCGTGGCCGGGGAAGTCCTTGGTGGCGTGCGAGGCCGGGATGAACGACGGCTCGCCCTTCATCGTGGTGTTGTTGCTCTCGGCCAGGTCGGCCGAACCGCCCCACAGCTCCGGCAGCACCGGCGCGAGCGCCTCGAGCACCTTGCCGGAGGCGGCCCGGGTGGCCACGCCCTTGGCGTCGGCGGGGAAGACCGGCAGCGCCTCGGTCCAGCCGTCCGGCAGCACGCGGCCGGCCATCCGCTCGTAGAGGGCGGTGCGCTCCGGGTTCGCCTTCTTCCAGGCGTCGAACGAGACGGTCCACTCCTGCTGGGCGTCCGAGCCGCGGCCCATCACGTTGCGGGCGTGCGCGAGCACCTCCTCGTCGACCTGGAAGGTCTGCTCCGGGTCGAAGTCGAGGATCCGCTTGGTGGCCTTCACCTCGTCGGCGCCGAGCGCCGAGCCGTGGATCTTGCCGGTGTTCTGCTTGTTGGGCGCGGGCCAGCCGATGATGGTGCGCAGCGCGATGAAGGAGGGACGGCCGGTCTCGGCCTTGGCGGCCACCAGCGCGCGGTACAGCGCCTCGGCGTCCTCGTGGTAGTCGCCCTGGTCGGCGTCACCGCTGCGCCAGTCGACAGTCTGGACGTGCCAGCCGTACGCCTCGTAGCGGGCCGCCACGTCCTCGCTCTTGGCGATGCGGGTGTCGTCCTCGATCGAGATCTCGTTGTCGTCGTAGACGACCGTGAGGTTGCCCAGCTGCTGGTGCCCGGCGAGGGCGCTGGCCTCGTGGCTGATGCCCTCCTCGATGTCGCCGTCGGAGACGATGCACCAGATGTTGTGGTCGAAGACCGACCTGCCCGGCTCGGCCTCCGGGTCGAACAGGCCGCGCTCGCGGCGGGCCGCCATGGCCATGCCTACCGCGTTGCCCAGGCCCTGCCCGAGGGGACCGGTGGTGGTCTCGACGCCCGGGGTGTGACCGTGCTCCGGGTGACCGGGGGTCTGCGAGCCCCACTGCCGCAGCGACTTGAGGTCGGCCAGGCTCAGCGGGTAGCCGGACAGGAACAGCTGGATGTAGAGGGTCAGGCTGGAGTGCCCGGCGGAGAGCACGAACCGGTCCCGGCCGGGCCAGTTCGGGTCGGCCGGGTTGTGCCGGATGACCCGGTTGAAGAGAAGGTAGGCCGCGGGCGCCAGGCTCATCGCGGTGCCCGGGTGGCCGTTGCCGGATTTCTCGACGGCATCCATGGCCAGAACGCGGACGGTGTCGACAGCCCGGCGATCGAGGTCGGACCAGTTGAGTTCAGAGTGCTCAGGTCGGTTGGCAGCCACGATGGTTGTGCTCCTCGGCAGATGGGCGGAACCCTCACTGGTGACCCTATCGAGCGTGACTAAACGTCCGCCCGGGGATCTCTGCATGGTCTGCGGTACGGGACAGGGCAGCGAGTCGTTCAACCCGGTGGTGTGACGGCCCGCACCGTTGTCGGGTCGGCCGGGCAGCCAAAACGACAACGCGTAGTGTGTGGGTCGGTGTGCGGTCGCAAGTGGGCCCCGCCCGACTCGATCTCCCCGTGCCGATGCCGGAAGGTGGCAATCCGTGAGCATGATCACCGAGCGCCCCGCGAGCAACCCCGCCGGGCAGCCCCCGGCCCGGGCGGCCGAGGGTCCGGTGGCGCGGCGGGACGTGCGCGCGATCGTGTCGGCGTACGTGGCGCTCACCAAGCCGCGCATCGTCGAGTTGCTGCTGGTCACCACCATCCCGGCGATGATGCTCGCCGACGGGGGACTGCCGTCGCTGTGGCTGATGGCAGTGGTGCTCATCGGTGGCTCGCTCGCCGCGGGGGCGGCCAGCGTTCTCAACTGCTACATCGACCGGGACATCGACCAGTTGATGCGGCGGACCAAGCGGCGTCCGTTGCCGGCGCACACGGTGTCGCCGCGGAGCGCACTCGTCTTCGGTCTGGTGCTGGCGGCGATCTCGATCGTCCTGATGGCGGCTTTCACCAACCTGCTCGCCGCCGGGCTAACGCTCGCCGCGATCGTCTACTACGACGTCGTCTACACGCTCTGGCTCAAGCGCTCCACGCCGACGAACACGTTCTGGGGTGGCGCCTGCGGGGCCGCTCCGGTGCTGATCGGGTGGGCGGCGGTGACCGGCGGGCTCGCCCCGGCGGCCTGGGGCCTGTTCGCCGTGGTCTTCTTCTGGCAGATGCCGCACTTCTACCCCCTCGCCATGAAGTACAAGGACGACTACGCCCGCGCCGGCATCCCGATGCTGCCGGTGGTGGCCTCCATCCGGCGGGTGAACGCCGAGATCCTGATCTTCGCGTGGCTCACCGTGCTCACCTCCCTCGCGGTCTGGCCGCTGGGCCTCAGCGCGATCTACGGCGTGCCGACCCTCGTCGTGGGCGCCATCTTCATCGTCGAGGCGCACCGGCTCTGCCGGCGGGCGACCCGCGGCGAGGCGGTCAAGCCGATGCGGCTGTTCCACTGGTCGACGACTTACCTGACGATCGTCTTCGTGGCCGTCGCGCTCGACGCGCTGATCTGACGCCTGTCGCGCGGACGTCGCCGCGGCGGTTCACTGGAAATCCGCGGACTAATCATGGCCGTGGATGAGTTGTCCGGGTTTAACGTCACATGAGAGTAACTTTCGCCATGAGTCGGATCGACTCAACCTGCGGGTGGTGAACCCTGATTTGCCTAAGCGATTAGTGCGGGAAAGTCCGGATATAACCGGACAGGAAGTCTGTGCTCATCCTTAAACCTGTAGGTAATTGGCATCACAAAAGGTTCATGGTTCTCGCACGCGCGAGTGCAACTCTGCTTAGGCTTCGCGTCATGGCAGATGGTTCCGATACGACGCTGACGGCTGAGCAGACCGCCGGCGAGCAGGCCCCGCACGGCCTGGTCGCAGGCCTTCAGTCGTTCGCCGCCGCGCACGGCGGCGCGAAGGCCGTCATCGAGTACGTCGGTAAGCGCGGCGCACGGATCGTCCTCGTGGGTACCGACGGTGAGTGGGGCGACCAGTTCGCCGAGGACACCGTCACCGCTCGGGAGGCGTGCGCCAAGGCGGGAGTCACCGTCGAGAACGCCTGGGAGCGTGAACTGATGGACCAGATGCGACCGAGCAACGACCTCTGGCGGTCGATGGCCCGGCGCACGATGGCCCGTTGAGATAGACAGCTGAATTGACCAACCACCACCAGTCGACCCGGGGGGAACCCCGGGTCGCTCTCGTCACCTGCACCGAGCTGGTCGACCTCGACCCCGACGACCGTCTCGTCCTCGACCCGCTCAGCGCCCGGGGGATCGCCGCCGAGGCGGTCGTCTGGGACGACCCGGCCGCCGACTGGTCCTCGTACGACCTCGTCGTGCTTCGCTCACCGTGGGACTACGCCCTGCGCCGCGACGAGTTCGTCGCCTGGGCCGCGTCCGTGCCCGCGCTGGTCAACCCGGCTGACGTGGTGCGGTGGAACACCGACAAGCGCTACCTGGCCGAGCTGAGCGCCGCCGGGGTGCCGACCGTGCCGACGTCCTGGGTCGAGCCGGGGGAGACCTGGTCGCCGCCCGCCGGGACTGGCGAGTACGTGCTCAAGCCCTCGGTCAGCGCCGGCAGCCAGGACACCGGCCGGTACGACCTGGCCGACCCCGAGCACCGCGACCTGGCCCGCGCCCACGTACGCCGCCTCTCCGCCGCCGGCCGCACGACGATGGTCCAGCCGTACCTGAGCGCCGTCGACAGCGAGGGCGAGACCGCGCTGCTCTTCCTGGCCGGCCCGGACGGGCTCGCGTACAGCCACGCCATCCGCAAGGGCCCGATGCTGACCGGCCCGGATCTCGGCCCGGACGGTCTCTACAAGGCCGAGGAGATCAGCTCCCGCGCCGCGCGCCCCGAGCAGTTGGCGGTCGCCGAGCGGACCCTCGCCGCGGTGCCCGGTGGCACGCGTCGACTGCTCTACGCCCGGGTCGACCTGATCCCCGGCCCGGACGGCGACCCGGTCCTGGTCGAACTGGAGCTGACCGAGCCGTCGCTCTTCATCGGGTACGCCGACGGCGCCCCCGACCGCCTCGCCACCGCGATCGCCACCCACCTGACCCGCTGAGCCTGATCTCCCACCCCGCCGCCTGGCCGTGGGCGTACCCCGAAGATCCGCGCAACATCGGGGATGTTGCTGCCTCGCCCCGACGGGAAGCAGCAACATCCCCGATGTTGTGTAGATCTTGAGGAAAGTGCAAGATCGCCGCGGGGTAACGGCCGCGCGCGGGCGCGGGCCGGCCGGGCGCGGGGTGACGGGGTGCTCGGGCGCGGGCCTGCGCCTGCGGGGCGCGGGGTGGCGGATGCTCGGTGCGGTGTCAGGCGGTGACCGGGACGGCTTCGACCTCGGTCGCGGTGGTCTGCGGCGCGGGGGCCGCCGGGCGGCGTTCGCGGGTGGACCACTGGACCGAGAGGGCCGCCAGCAGCACCAGGCACGAGCCGAGCATGTGCGCGCCGACCAGGATCGCCGGCACGTGGGTGAAGTACTGCACGAAGCCGATGAGCCCCTGACCCAGCTCCACCGCGAGCAGGACGACGGCGGCGCGGGTGGCCCGCGCCGCGCCGACCGCGCGGAACGCGAAGATCAACGCCACCGACAGGCCGATCAGCAGGAAGACGCCGTCGGCGTGCACCTGGGAGATCGACTCCGGGTCCAGTCCGTTGCGGGCCGCGCCGTGGTCGCCGGCGTGCGGGCCGCTGCCGGTGACCCAGGTGCCGATCACCAGCACCGCGACGGTGACGCCGGTGGTGACCCGGGCCAGCGTGCGCAGGGGGGAGGGCACCACGGCGACCGTCGGGGCGTCCGGTTCGTCGACCCGCCGCCAGAGGGCGTACGCGGCGGCGAGCACCGCCATCGAGGCGAGGAAGTGCAGCCCGACCACCCACGGGTTGAGGTTGGTGAGCACCGTGATGCCACCGATCACCGCCTGGGCGGGAATGCCCAGAAAGACGGCGACGGCGAGGGTCAGCACCCCGCGGCGGCGGGGCCGGTGTGCCAGGACGGCCAGCACGGTGGCCAGCGCGATCAGGCCCACCGCGAAGGTGAGCATCCGGTTGCTGAACTCGATGACGCCGTACACGCCCATCTCGGGTGTCGTGACGTACGAGTCGTCGGTGCACCGGGGCCAGGTGGGGCAGCCGAGGCCCGACGCGGTCAACCGGACCGCCCCGCCGGTGACGACGATGGCCACGTTCGCGATGATCGAGGCGAGCGCGAGGCGGCGCAGCAGGAGACCGGAGACCGGACGGACGATGCGGTTCACGGCCCAAATCCTACGCACCGTAGTGATCGAGGTTCGTCCGACTCCGCCGGGCCGGTGGTTCGGATCACCGAGGCCCGGGTTTGCGACCCTCCGGGTAATTACGTAACGTTGGCGTTGTGAAAAACGCGGCGGCGCTCTCCGGGCACCAGCCGACGGCTGCCCAGGCCGTCGGCGCGTCCGCGTCCGCCCTCATCGGGGCCTCGTCGTCCGCGCTGGGCGGCGCCACGACGGAGATCTCCACCCGGGACCGCGTCACCCAGCTGCTGCTGGAGCGGGGCGCGACCACCGCCGCGCAGCTCGGTCTGGCGCTCGGCCTCAGCCCGGCGGCGATCCGCCGGCACCTGGACGCGATGCTCGCCGACGGTGACGTCGTCGCCCGCGACCAGACGGTGCGGGGGAGCCGCGGTCGGGGGCGTCCGGCCAAGGTGTTCGTGCTGACCGACGCGGCCCGGGTCCGCTGTGGCACACACCACTACGACAACATGGCCACCGCCGCGCTGCGCTGGATCGCCCGCAGCGGAGGCCCGGACGCGGTCGAGGCGTTCGCCACCGAGCAGGTGTCCGCACTGGAGACGCGCTGCCGCGCCGCCATGGAGGACGCCGGCGACGACCCCCTCGCGCGGGCTGAGGCACTCGCCGGAGCGCTCACCGCCGAGGGTTACGCTGCCAACGCGACCACGATCGCCTCCGGCGGCCAGCTCTGCCAGCACCACTGCCCGGTGGCGCACGTGGCCGCCGAGTTTCCCCAGCTGTGCGAGGCCGAGACCGCGGTGATCTCCCGTCTGGTCGGCACCCACGTACAGCGCCTGGCCACCATCGCGCACGGCGACGGGGTGTGCACCACGCACATCCCGACCCAGCCGGGCCGCGCTCAATCCGGTAATCCCGTCACCACTGTGAGGACAGATAGATGACCGAGCAGATCGTCCAGCCCCTGACCCAGGAAGAGCAGCTCGCCGCCCTGGGTCGATACGAGTACGGCTGGTCCGACCCGGACGCCGCCGGGGCGGTCGCCCAGCGTGGCATCAACGAGGCAGTGGTGCGGGACATCTCGGCCAAGAAGAACGAGCCGGCCTGGATGCTCGACCTGCGCCTCAAGGGTCTGCGGCTGTTCGGCCGCAAGCCGATGCCGGCCTGGGGCGCGGACCTCACCGGCATCGACTTCGACAACATCAAGTACTTCGTGCGGTCCACCGAGAAGCAGGCCACCAGCTGGGAGGACCTGCCCGAGGACATCAAGAACACCTACGACCGGCTGGGCATCCCGGAGGCGGAGAAGCAGCGTCTGGTCGCCGGTGTCGCGGCGCAGTACGAGTCCGAGGTCGTCTACCACAAGATCCGTGAGGACCTTGAGGAGCAGGGCGTCCTCTTCCTGGACACCGACACGGCGCTGCGCGAGCACGAGGACGTCTTCAAGGAGTACTTCGGCACGGTGATCCCGGTCGGCGACAACAAGTTCGCCGCCCTGAACACCTCCGTCTGGTCCGGTGGCTCGTTCATCTACGTGCCGAAGGGCGTGCACGTGGAGATCCCGCTGCAGGCCTACTTCCGGATCAACACGGAGAACATGGGCCAGTTCGAGCGGACGCTGATCATCGTCGACGAGGGCGCGTACGTGCACTACGTCGAGGGCTGCACCGCGCCGCTCTACTCCTCGGACTCACTGCACAGCGCCGTCGTGGAGATCATCGTCAAGAAGAACGCGCGCTGCCGGTACACGACCATCCAGAACTGGTCGAACAACGTCTACAACCTGGTCACCAAGCGCGCCGTCTGCCACGAGGGCGCGACCATGGAGTGGGTCGACGGCAACATCGGCTCCAAGGTGACGATGAAGTACCCGGCGGTCTACATGACCGGCGAGCACGCCAAGGGCGAGGTGCTCTCGGTGGCGATGGCCGGCGAGGGCCAGCACCAGGACGCGGGCGCCAAGATGGTGCACGCCGCGCCGCACACCTCCTCGTCCATCATCTCCAAGTCGATCGCCCGTGGCGGCGGCCGCACCTCGTACCGCGGTCTGGTGCAGGTGCTGGAGGGTTCGCACCACAGCCGGAGCACTGTCAAGTGCGACGCGCTGCTGGTCGACACCATCTCGCGCTCGGACACCTACCCGTACGTCGACATCCGCGAGGACGACGTGTCGATGGGGCACGAGGCGACCGTCTCCAAGATCAGCGACGACCAGCTCTTCTACCTGATGAGCCGGGGCCTGAGCGAGGACGAGGCGATGGCCATGATCGTCCGTGGCTTCATCGAGCCGATCGCCAAGGAGCTCCCGATGGAGTACGCCCTGGAGCTGAACCGCCTGATCGAGCTTCAGATGGAGGGCGCGGTCGGCTGACGCCGCCTCCGCCCGCGGTGCGGGCCGGAACCTCGGCCCGCCCGCACCCTGCCCCAACCTCGTCGTCACGGAACAGACAGACCAAGGAAGACATGACTACCCAGGCTTCCGCGCCACCGCCCAGCACCAAGTCGCAGGCGTTGCGCTCGTACGACGTCGCCGACTTCCCGGCCCTGACCGGCCTGGAGGAGGAGTGGCGTTTCACCCCGCTCAAGCGACTGCGCGGCCTCGCCGGCGACGCGCAGGCCGGCACCGGCACGGTCCGGCACGAGTACGGCGAGCTGCCCGAGGGCGTGGCCATCGAGCGCATCGGCACCGACGACCCGCGGGTGGGCAGCGTGCTCACCCCGGTCGACCGGGTCAGCGCGCTCGCGTACGGCGGCGCCGGGCAGGCGCTGCTGTTCTCGGTGGCGAGCGATGTCGTGGTGGGCGCCCCGGTGAGCGTGCGGGTGGTCGGCGACGGCGGCGAGGGTCTGGCCTTCGGGCACACCTTCGTCGAGGTGGGCCGCTTCGCGGAGCTGACGCTGGTGCTGGAGCACGTCGGCTCGGCGACCCTGGCGGACAACGTCGAGGTGTCGGTGGGCGACGGGGCCAAGCTGACCCTGGTCACCGTGGCCGACTGGGCACCGGACGCGGTGCAGGCGCAGCACCTCAAGTTCAAGCTCGGCCGGGACGCCCGGGTGACGCACGTGCAGGTGAGCCTGGGCGGTGACCTGGTGCGCCAGTTCACCAGCGTGGAGTACACCGGCCGGGGCGGCGAGGCCGAGCTGTACGGCGTCTACTTCGCCGACGGTGGCCAGCACCTGGAGCACCGCCAGCTGGTCGACCACTCCGTGCCGGACTGCCGCAGCTACGTCGGCTACCGGGGCGCCCTGCAGGGCGCGGACGCGCACACCGTCTGGGTGGGCGACGTGCTGATCCGGGCCGAGGCGACCGGCACCGACACGTACGAGATCAACCGGAACCTGCTGCTCACCGACGGTGCGCGGGCGGACTCCGTACCCAATCTGGAGATCGAGACCGGCGAGATCGCCGGCGCCGGCCACGCCAGCGCGACCGGCCGGTTCGACGACGAGCAGTTGTTCTACCTGATGGCCCGGGGCATCCCGGAGGGTGAGGCCCGCCGACTGGTGGTCCGCGGCTTCTTCGCCGAGGTGATCAACAAGATCCCGGTCGAGGAGCTGCGCGAGCGCCTGGGCGACGCGATCGAGGCCCGGCTGGCCAAGGCGGGCGCCTGATGATCCGCATCTGCTCCACCGAGGACGTGCCGAAGGGCACCGCGATCAGCGCGGACGTCGACGGCACCCCGATCGCCCTGGTGCACGGCGAGGACGGCGAGTTCTACGCCGCGTACGACGAGTGCTCGCACGCCGCGGTCGCCCTCTCCGAGGGTGAGGTCGACGGCTGCACGCTGGAGTGCTGGCTGCACGGCTCGCGCTTCGATCTGCGCACCGGTGCGCCGACCGGCCTGCCCGCCACCGAACCCGTCCCCGTCTACCCCGTCGAAGTCCGCGACGGCGACATCTACCTCAGCCTGACGCCGAGTAATGGAGTGACCCGATAATGAGCACCCTGGAGATCCGCGACCTGAAGGTGTCGGTCAAGCTGCCCGAGGGTGAGCTCAAGCCGATCCTGGCCGGCGTCGACCTGACCGTGAAGTCGGGGGAGACCCACGCGATCATGGGCCCGAACGGGTCCGGCAAGTCCACCCTGGCGTACTCGATCGCCGGCCACCCGAAGTACGAGATCACCGGCGGTTCGGTGACCCTCGACGGCGAGGACGTGCTGGCCATGACCGTCGACGAGCGCGCCCGCGCCGGCCTCTTCCTGGCCATGCAGTACCCGGTCGAGGTGCCCGGCGTCTCGGTGGCGAACTTCCTGCGTACCGCGAAGACCGCCATCGACGGCGAGGCCCCGAAGCTGCGCACCTGGGGTGGCGAGCTGCGCGGCGCGATGGAGCGCCTGCAGATGGACCCGGCGTTCGCCCAGCGCAACGTCAATGAGGGCTTCTCCGGCGGTGAGAAGAAGCGGCACGAGATCGTCCAGCTGGAGCTGCTCAAGCCGAAGATCGCGATCCTCGACGAGACCGACTCGGGCCTCGACGTGGACGCGCTGCGCGTGGTCAGCGAGGGCGTCAACCGGGTCCGCGACACCGGTGACACCGGCGTGCTGCTGATCACCCACTACACGCGGATCCTGCGCTACATCAAGCCGGACTTCGTGCACGTCTTCGTGGCCGGCCGGATCGTCGAGCAGGGCGGCCCGGAGCTGGCCGACAAGCTCGAGGCCGAGGGCTACGAGCGGTACGCCGCCGGGGCCGGCACGGCCAAGGCCTGAGTGGGGAGGGCGCTGCCGAGATGACCAGCATCGCGATCCCCGAGGGGATGCCGCAGTACGACGACGTGCCGCGTTTCGACGTGGCCCGGGTACGCGCCGACTTCCCGATCCTCGATCGGGAGATCAACGGGCACCCGCTGGTCTACCTCGACAGCGCCAACACCTCGCACAAGCCCCGGCAGGTGCTCGACGTGCTCGACGAGCACTACGCACGGCACAACGCCAACGTGTCGCGCTCGGTGCACACCCTGGGCACCGAGGCCACCGAGGCGTACGAGGGGGCGCGGGCCAAGATCGCCGCGTTCATCAACGCGCCGAGCGTCGACGAGGTGGTGTTCACCAAGAACTCCACCGAGGCGATCAACATCGTGGCGTACGCCTTCTCGAACGCCTCCCTGCGCCCGGACGCCGACCCCCGGTTCCGGCTCGGCCCCGGCGACGAGGTGGTGATCTCCGAGATGGAGCACCACTCGAACATCGTCCCGTGGCAGCTGCTCTGCGAGCGGACCGGCGCGACCCTGCGCTGGTTCCCGGTGACCGACCAGGGTCGGCTCGACGAGTCGGGCCTGGAGGACCTGGTCACCGAACGGACGAAGATCGTCTCGCTGGTGCACGTGTCCAACATCCTCGGCACCGTCAACGCGACCTCCCGGATCACCGCGCGGGTCCGCGAGGTGGGCGCGCTGCTGCTGCTGGACTGCTCGCAGTCGGTGCCGCACCTGCCCATCGACGTCGTCGACCTGGACGCCGACTACATCGTGTTCACCGGGCACAAGATGCTCGGTCCGACCGGCATCGGCGTGCTCTGGGGCCGCGGTGAGCTGCTGGCGGCCATGCCGCCGGTGATGGGCGGCGGCTCGATGATCGAGACGGTGACCATGGCCCGGTCGACGTTCGCCGCGCCGCCGGCCCGCTTCGAGGCGGGCACCCCGCCGATCGCCGAGGCGGTCGCGCTCGGCGCTGCCGTCGACTACCTGACCGGCGTCGGGATGCGGGCCGTCCAGTGGCACGAGAAGGAGCTGACGGCGTACGCGCTGGAGGCCCTCGGCACGGTGCCGGACCTGCGGATCTTCGGCCCGACCGTGCCGGTGGGCCGCGGCGGCACCATCTCGTTCGCCCTCGGTGACGTGCACCCGCACGACGTGGGCCAGGTGCTCGACTCGCTCGGCGTGCAGGTGCGGGTGGGCCACCACTGCGCGAAGCCGGTGTGCAGCCGGTTCGGCGTCCCGGCGATGACCCGGGCCTCGTTCTACCTCTACACCACCACCGAGGAGATCGACGCCCTGGTGGGCGGTCTGGAGCAGGTGCGGAAGGTGTTCGACTGATGGTGCAACTCGACCAGCTCTACCAGGAGATCATCCTGGACCACTACAAGCATCCGCACGGCCGTGGCCTGCGCGACGCCGACGACGCGACCGACCAGGTCGCGGAAGCGCACCACGTCAACCCGACCTGCGGCGACGAGATCACCGTCCGGGTGGCCACCGACGGCGACGTGCTGCACGACATCTCGTACGACGGCATGGGCTGCTCGATCAGCCAGGCCTCGGCGAGCGTGCTGCACGAACTGCTGCGCGGTCGGGGCACCGGGGAAGCATTCGAGGTGCACGAGGCGTTCGTCGAGTTGATGTCGGGACGTGGCCAGGTCACGCCCGACGAGGACGTACTCGGTGACGGGGTGGCCTTCGCGGGCGTCGCCCGCTACCCCGCCCGGGTGAAGTGCGCGCTGCTGCCGTGGATGGCGTTCAAGGACGCCGCGGCACGCGCCGGCGTGGGCGTGGGCCCGGAGGTGAAGGCGTGAGCGTGCGTCAGCGAGCGATTTCCAGCAGCACTGTGGTGCCGGGTGGCATCACGAAGCGAACCGGAGGGACGGCATGAGCGAGAACACCGCTACCGCGGCGACGCCGGAGGCCGGTGACGCCACCGCGGCGCCGCAGACCGACGCCGTGACGACCGACGGAGCCCCGACGACCGACGCCGTTGCGACCGACGGCGCTGCGACGACCGACGGCGCTGCGACCGACGCGGCTGCGACCCCGGGTGCCGGCGACGCCGCCACCTCGACGGGCGGCGTCAGCAAGGCGATGATCGCCGACATCGAGGAGGCGATGAAGGACGTCGTCGACCCCGAGCTGGGCATCAACGTGGTCGACCTCGGCCTGGTGTACGGGGTGCACGTCGACGACGAGAACGTCGCGACCCTGGACATGACGCTCACCTCGGCGGCCTGCCCGCTGACCGACGTCATCGAGGACCAGGCCCGGCAGGCGCTGACCACCGGCCCGGGCGGCGGCCTGGTCAACGACATCCGGATCAACTGGGTGTGGCTCCCGCCGTGGGGCCCGGACAAGATCACCGACGAGGGTCGGGACCAGCTCCGTTCCCTCGGCTTCAACGTCTGACCCGACTCCGTCCCACAGTCGTCGAGCGCGGTGCCCTTCGGGGCGCCGCGCTCGATCCGTTGCGGGATGCGCGGGAAACCGCAGTGGCCCGGAGCCCCGCACTTGTCGACCCTGACGGGCCCAAGGTCGTGCTCGATCATTGATGTAGTGGCCTCGGTGCGTCGCCGAGGCCACTACATCCTGGTCGGAGCGCGATCTTGGCCGGATCGTCGTTGACGTTCGCAGCTCGCCTCCAGATGGGCTTGCTCGCCGGCGGCCTTGGCAAGATCCGCGCAACTTCACCGATGTTGCGGTCTCCCGCCAGGCTGAGGCAGCAACATCGGCGATGTTGTGAGGATCTTGGCGTGGGGCGTGGGGCGTGGGGCGTGGGGCGTGGGGCGTGGGGCGTGGGCATGGGCGTGGGCGTGGGGTGAAAGTCCGTTGCGGGGGCGTGGGTGGGGCGCGCAGGATGCCGACTGTGATTGAGGCGTACCCGATGCAGGTTTCTGTCCGTGCGGCCACCGCCGCGCGTCGACAGCGGACCGTGCCCGGGGTGACCTCGACCCGTCGCCCGTCGTCGTGAGCGGCGCGTTCCTCGCCGGTCTGGTGGCCGGGTACGGCGTCGCCATCCCGGTCGGCGCGATAGCGATCCTCATCCTGGGGCTCAGCGCCCGTACCTCGTTCCGGGTCGGCGCGGCCGCGGCGCTCGCGGTGGCGACGGCCGACGGGCTGTACGCGGCGGTCGCCGCGTTCGGCGGCGCGAGCCTGGCCGGGGTCGTCGCCCCGGCGGCCGGTCCGCTGCGGGTGGTCGCCGCAGTGGTCCTGCTGGGGCTCGCCGCGCACGGCCTCTGGCGCACGTGGACCACCCACCGCGCCCGGCCGGCGCCATCGGCCGGCGGGGGCCTGCGTACTCCCGCTCGGGCGTACGCGGCGGTGCTCGGGCTGACCCTGCTGAACCCGATGACAGTGCTCTACTTCGCCGCGCTGGTGCTCGGGCGCCGGGACACCGCGGACGCGAACGGGCTGACCGCCGGGCTCTTCGTGGCCGGCGTGTTCCTGGCGTCGGCGAGCTGGCAGCTGCTCATCGCGGGCGGCGGCACGATGGTCGGCCGGGCGCTGACCGGGCCGCGTGGCCGGCTCGTCACCGGCCTGGTCTCCAGCGCGCTCATCGCCGCGCTCGCGGTGGTGGCGCTGCTGCCCGGCTGAAGCCGAGCCCGCCCGACGCCCCGCCCCGAGCCGTCGTGGCGTACGGTCGGGCCGT
This sequence comes from Micromonospora sp. DT63, assembly GCF_049841615.1. Classification (NCBI taxonomy): domain Bacteria; kingdom Bacillati; phylum Actinomycetota; class Actinomycetes; order Micromonosporales; family Micromonosporaceae; genus Micromonospora; species Micromonospora sp. DT63. Next base: position 30,597 of record NZ_JBNCKQ010000009.1, read on the forward strand.
GACCAGTCGACCCGCAGCCGGGGGCGGCCGGTGGGTCGAGGTCGACCCGGCCCGCGTCGGCCGCTGGGTCGAGGGCTTCGCCGACCGGCACGGCCCGCCCACCACCACCGCGCGGGAGTACGGCCTGCTGCTCACCGCCCCCGACGGGACCACCGCCGAGCTGTACGCCCCGCCGGGCGCTCCGGTCGGCGCGGACGTGGCGGCCTTCGTCGCCGCAGCCGGCGCACCGCACCGGATCGGCCTGCTGCTGGCCCGCAAGGGTGCGGTGGCGGTAGGTGTGGCGCAGGGCCCCGACCTCGTGGTCTCCAAGGTGGACACCCGGTACGTGCAGGGGCGCACCGCCGCCGGGGGATGGTCGCAGCACCGGTTCGCCCGCCGCCGCGACAACCAGGCCAAGGCGGCGCTGGGCGACGCGGCGGACCTGGCCGTACGCCTGCTGTTGCCGGAGGCGGCGCGGCTCGCGGCCCTCGTCTGTGGCGGTGACCGGCGGGCGGTGGACACGGTGCTGGCCGACCGGCGGCTGGCCCCGCTCGTGCCGCTGCGGGCCGAGCGGTTGCTCGACGTGCCGGAGCCGCGGCACGCGGTGCTGGTGGCGGCGGTGGGCGCGGCCCGGGCGGTACGGATCCGGCTGCGCGACCCGGAGCCCGATCCCGCGCGGTAACGGCCGCCGGCCTCGGCGCCAGCGACGGCGGGCCGCAGGGGGAGACGACCGCCACGCAGATCGGGGTTCCCGGCGTGCTGCCGGGCCGCCGGCCGGAGGATGGGCGGGTGGAGTTCCTGGTTGACATGGTGACGACGGTTCCCGACGGCACGTCCGAGGACGAGGTCGCCGACATGCGCGCACGGGAGGCGGCGCGTTCGGCCGAGCTGGTGGCACAGGGCAGCCTACTGCGCCTGTGGCGGCCGCCGCTGGCGCCGGGGGAGTGGCGTACGTGGGGGCTCTTCCAGGCCGCCGACGCGGACGAGTTGGAGGCGGTCCTCGCGTCGATGCCGCTGCGCGCCTGGCGGCGGGAGACGGTCACGGTGTTGACGCCGCACCCGAACGACCCGGGTCAGCCGCCCCGGCAGGCGAGGAGTTGACGGTGGCCGGCAGCGAGGCGGACGTCCTGCGGACCGTCCTGGACCGGTGGAAGTCAGCTGTCGACGCCCACCAGCCGGATCAGGTCGCGTCGGTCTTCACCGAGGATGCGATCTTCCAGGGCCTGCGCCCGTACGTCGTCGGCCGGGCCGGCGTCGCCGCGTACTACGCCGCGCAGCCGCTCGGCCTGACCGCCGCGTACGAGATCCGGGAGACCCGGCGGCTCGCCGACGATGCGGTCCTCGGCTATCTGGAGGTCGAGTTCGGGTTCACCGACCGACCGGCGCTGACCGTGCACCTCGGTGTGGTCGTCCGGCGGGTCCACGACGCCTGGTTGATCGGGCACTACCAGGTCTCCCGGCTCGACTGACCACCCAACGACAATCGCGGCAGGCCCGCTCGGCGGGCCTGCCGCGATCGCGTGGAGATGTCAGAGCTGGTTGGTGCCGAAGGTGTCGCAGGTCTTCGGGTCGCCGCTGTTGTAGCCCTGCTCGAACCACTTCTGCCGCTGGGCGGCGGTGCCGTGGGTGTACGAGCTCGGGTCGTTGCCCCGGCCGGACTTCTGCTGAATGGCGTCGTCGCCGATCGCGCCAGCGGTGTCCACCGCGTCCTGGATGTCCTGCTCGCTGATCGACTTGAAGATCGCCTTGTCGTTCTTCGACTTGGTCTCGGTGGCGTGGTTGGCCCAGGCGCCCGCGAAGCAGTCCGCCTGCAACTCCAGCCGGACCGAGCCGGAGGTGGCCCCGGTCTTGCCGTCCTGCGCCTTGGCCTCGGTGCCGAGCAGGTCCTGCACGTGGTGGCCGTACTCGTGCGCGAGAACGTACGGCTGGGGGAACTCGCCGTCGACGCCGAACTCGGACTTGAGCGTGTCGTAGAAGGTCAGGTCGATGTAGACATGCTTGTCCGCCGGGCAGTAGAACGGGCCGACACCCGAGTCGGCCTGACCGCAGCCGGTGTTCACGCTGTTGCTGAAGAACCGCGTGGTGACCGGTTGGTACTGGTCGCCGAACGCCTTCGGCATGGCGTCCTTCCAGTAAGCCTGGATGGAATTGATGAAGAGGGTGTTGCGGCAGTCCTCGGTCTTGGTCGCGCTCGCGGAGCACTCGGCGTCCAGGCTGGAGTTGTCGGCTGGCTGGTCGCTGCCGCCGCCGCCGAGCTGGCTGAGCCCGAACCCGCCACCGGCCAACGCCAGCACGACGGCGATGATGATGCCGATCAGGCCGCCGCCCCCGGGGATCGGGATCCCGAGGCCTCCGCCCCCGCCGCCTCCGCCGGATCCACGCATGTCCTCTACCTGACTGGTGTCGACCTGCGCGTTCTCGTTCAGCTCCATGATGACCTCGATCGCGTGAAATGTCCTGTGATAGGCCGTCAGCGCCGGACCGGGTCCGGACGGCGATTCGGTACCCGATGATCTTGATTGGTAATCCGGCCCGGCCGCTCGACCGCGCCCCGGTACACTTGTCCCCGTGCCGCGCTGCGAAGGCTGAACCGCCCCCGCGCCGACGGGCCCACCGCCCGCCGGCGCTTTCGCGTGCCCTGAGTCAGCCTTCCAGACCCCGAGAGCGAGTCCCACGAGATGATCACTGCCACCGGCCTGGAGTTGCGCGCCGGCTCCCGGATCCTGCTGTCCGACACCACGCTGCGCGTGCAGCCCGGTGACCGGATCGGCCTGGTCGGCCGCAACGGCGCCGGCAAGACCACCACCCTGAAGGTGCTCGCCGGCGAGGGGCAGCCGTACGGCGGGCAGATCGACCAGCGCAGCGCCATCGGCTACCTCCCGCAGGACCCGCGCACCGGCGACCTGGAGGTCACCGGCCGTGACCGGGTGCTCTCCGCCCGTGGCCTGGACGTGCTGATGTCCCAGATGAAGGAGATCGAGGCCCAACTGGCCGAGGACGCCAGCGACAAGCTGGTCCGCCGCTACGGCGCGCTGGAGGACCAGTTCGCCGCCCTGGGCGGGTACGCGGCCGAGGCCGAGGCCGCTCGCATCTGCGCCAACCTGGGGCTGCCGGACCGCGCGCTCGCCCAGACCATCGGCACTCTCTCCGGCGGTCAGCGCCGGCGCATCGAGCTGGCCCGGATCCTGTTCCGCGACGCCGGTGAGAACGGCGGCGGCATCCTGCTGCTCGACGAGCCGACGAACCACCTCGACGCGGACTCGATCACCTGGTTGCGGGGCTTCCTCGCCAACCACAAGGGCGGCCTCATCGTGATCTCCCACGACGGCGCGCTGCTGGAGTCGGTGGTCAACAAGGTCTGGTTCCTCGACGCCACCCGGTCCGTGATCGACGTCTACAACCTGGGCTGGAAGGCGTACCTGGAGGCCCGCGAGACCGACGAGCGCCGCCGCCGCCGGGAGCGGGCCAACGCGGAGAAGAAGGCCGGCGCGCTGATGGCGCAGGCCGACAAGATGCGGGCCAAGGCCACCAAGACCGTCGCCGCGCAGAACATGGCCCGCCGCGCCGAGAAGCTGATCTCGGGCCTGGAGGAGGTACGCGTCGCCGACCGGGTGGCCAAGGTGCGCTTCCCCAGCCCCGCCCCGTGTGGCAAGACGCCGCTCACCGCGACCGGCCTGTCCAAGTCGTACGGCTCGCTGGAGATCTTCACCGACGTCAACGTCGCGGTGGACCGTGGTTCCCGGGTGGCCATCCTCGGGCTCAACGGCGCTGGCAAGACGACGCTGCTGCGGATGCTCGGCGGGCTGCTCACCCCGGACACGGGCGAGGTGCACGCGGGGCACGGGCTGCGGTTGGGGTACTACGCCCAGGAGCACGAGACGCTTGACGTGGAGCGGACGGTGCTGGAGAACATGCGCGCCGCAGCCGTCGAGCAGTCCGACACCGACCTGCGCAAGATCCTCGGTGCGTTCCTGTTCTCCGGCGACGACGTGAACAAGCCGGCCGGGGTGCTCTCCGGCGGCGAGAAGACCCGCCTGGCGCTGTCCACCCTGGTCTGCTCCGGCGCCAACGTGCTGTTGCTCGACGAGCCGACCAACAACCTCGACCCGGTCAGCCGCGAGCAGGTGCTCGACGCGATCGCCAACTACCCGGGCGCCATCGTGCTGGTCACGCACGACCCGGGCGCGGTGCTCGCGCTCAAGCCCGACCGCGCGATCCTGCTGCCCGACGGCGACGAGGACGCCTGGAGCGACGACCTCCTCGAACTGGTCGAGCTGGCCTGACAGGGCGGGCCGGCTCGGGCCGCCGCCGGTGGGTGGGTCGGCCCGTTCTCAGCCGAGCAGGTCGACCAGCCGGCCGAGCACGCCGGAGCTGACCAGGATCACCACGCCGATGGCGACGAAGATCGCCGGCACCAGCCAGTGCCCGGCGCGCTCCACCAGGGCGACCACCCGCCGGTGGCCGCCGAGCCAGGCCGCGGCGGCGCACCACAGGCCGACGAACACGACGAAGACCAGCAGGAAGACCGCGCTGTCGCCGGGGCCGAGAGCCCGGAACACGGGTACGTAGACGGCCACGTTGTCGGCGCCGTTGGCGATGGTCACCCCGGCCACGCCGAGTGTCCCGCTGACGACAGTGGCCGGCTCGTCATCGTCCGCGCCGCGCAGCGCGCGGATGCCCAACGCGATCGGCAGCAGGCCGAGCAGCCCGGTCCACGGGTCCGGCACGACCAGCAACCCGGCGGCGACCACCGCGCTGGCCAGCGCGAGCGCGCCGATTCCCAGGTACTGGCCCGCGACGATCTGCGAGGTGCGGGGCCGGCCGGTGGTGCGGGCCGCCACGAAGAACAGCGTGAGGATGACGATGTCGTCGATGTCGGTGGCGGCGAAGACCACCGCCGCTCCGGCCGCGGTGCCCAGCAGGTCGATCACGCCCGGGAGCGTACGGGTCGAGGCGTCGCCGCGCGGCGGTGGCCCTTCCGGACGATGCGCCGGGGCCGATCGCGAGGATCACTCTATCGGGAAGCTGACATTGCATAGCGTGTCGGTTGGCGAAGAGTTGATATCTGGCGCATGATCGTCCGAGGCGGTCTAATAGGTGGGACCGTATCCGAACCGCACAGTCTGGGACGTGAGGACACAGCATGGCAGCCACTGGCACAGCCACCAGCACTGAGAAGGGTCGCCGGATCGTCGGAGCCGAGCGTCAGACGCTCGCCAAGGACCTGGTAAAGCGGTACACGTCGGGGGAGAGCATCCGCGCGCTGGCGGCCTCGACCGGCCGTTCCTACGGGTTCATCCACCGAGTGCTCACCGAGTCCGGGGTTCAGCTGCGTCAGCGCGGCGGTGCCCGGCGCCGCAAGAAGGCGTGACCCGCCCCTTCGCGTCGTTCACCAGCGCCGCGCCCCGGGCAGCCCGGTGACCGCCGAGGCGACCGGGGTTCGGCTGACCTGCGACGGGCCGGTTGCCACGGTGACGTTGTGCCGGCCCGACGTGCTCAATGCCCAGACGCCGGCGATGTGGCGCGCGATGAGCGACTTCTCTCGCGACCTGCCCGGCGACGTCCGGGTCGTGGTGCTGCGTGGCGAGGGGCGTGCGTTCTCCGCCGGCCTCGACCTCGCGGTGGCTGGTGCCTCCGGCCCGGGGTCGTTCGCCGAGCTGGCCACGCTGCCCGAGCAGGAGTGCGCCGACCGGATCGCCGAGTTCCAGGCCGGCTTCACCTGGCTGCACCGACCGGACGTCGTCTCGGTGGCCGCCGTGCAGGGGCACGCGATCGGCGCGGGTTTCCAACTCGCTCTGGCCTGTGACCTGCGGGTCCTGGCCGCCGATGCGAAGTTGTCGATGGCCGAGGTGACGCTCGGGCTCGTGCCCGACCTGGCCGGCACCAAGCGCCTCGTCGAGCTGGTCGGCTATTCCCGGGCGCTGGAGATCTGCGCGACCGGCCGCCGGCTGGACGCCGCCGAGGCGGACCGGATCGGCCTGGCCACTCTTGTCGTACCGCCGGCCGAGCTGGATGGCGCGGTCCGTGACCTGACCGCCGGCCTGCTGGCCGGGCCCCGCGACGCGGTGGTGGAGATCAAGGCCCTGCTCGCCGGCGCGGCGGGGCGGTCGCACGCCGACCAGCAGCGCGCCGAGCGGGAGGCGCAGACCCGCCGCCTGCGGGATCTGGCCGGCCGCGGAGAATAGTAAGGACCGTACGGGAAGATCCGGGTTACGACCGAGGTTGTCAGAGTCGTCGGGAGAATTGACCTGACGTGTGTGGTCCACCCGACGACCCGGAGGTGAGCGGTGTCCAACCCGATGTCCGGCGGTGGCATGGCCGGGTGGAGCATGCTCCGGTCGATGCGTAACCGCGACGAGGTCTCCACCCACCGGCTCAAGCACGGCGTGGCCCGCCGCATCGTGGCCTTCGCCCAGCCCTACCGGCGCGACATCATCGTCTTTCTGGCCACCGTGGTGCTGGCCGCCATCATCGGCGTGGCGACGCCGGTGCTCGCCGGTGACGTCATCAACGCCATCAACCGGGGCGGCAGCGAGGCCGGTCGGCTCGTGGTCCAGCTGGCCCTGTTCATCGCCGGGCTGGCCGTCGCCGACGCGCTGCTGTCCCTGGCCCAGCGGTGGTATTCGGCCCGCATCGGCGAGGGCATCATCCTCGACCTGCGCACCCGGGTCTACGACCACGTGCAGCGGATGCCGTTGCAGTTCTTCACCCGCACCCAGACCGGCGCCCTGGTCAGCCGGCTCAACAACGACGTTCTCGGCGCCCAGCGGGCGTTCACCTCCACCCTGTCCGGTGTGGTCAGCAACGTCATCCAACTGGTCCTCACCGCCGCGGTGATGTTCACCCTCTCCTGGCAGATCACCGCGCTCTCACTGGTGCTGCTTCCGATCTTCATCATCCCGGCCCGACGGGTCGGACGGCGGCTGGCCGACATCACCCGCGAGGCGTACAACCTCGACGCCAAGATGAGCGCGACCATGACCGAGCGGTTCGGGGTGGCCGGGGCGCTGCTGGTGAAGCTGTTCGGCCAGCCCGAGATCGAGGCCCGCCGGTTCGCCGACCGGGCCGAGCGGGTGCGTGACATCGGCATCCAGTCCGCCATGTACTCCCGGACGTTCTTCGTGGCGATGCTGCTGGTCGCCTCGCTGGCGCAGGCACTCACCTACGGCCTCGGCGGTTGGCTCGCCGTCACCGGCGGCGTCAGCGCGGGCACCGTGGTGACCCTCGCGCTGCTGCTCACGCGGCTGTACGGGCCGCTCACCGCGCTCTCCAACGTCCGGGTGGACGTGATGAGCGCGCTGGTCTCCTTCGACCGCGTCTTCGAGGTGCTCGACCTGCAGCCGGGCATCGTCGAGAAGCCCGACGCGGTGCCGGTGCCCCGCGGCAACGGTCGCGTCGACTTCCGCGACGTCCGCTTCCGCTACCCGAGCGCCGCCGAGATCTCCCTCGCCTCGCTGGAGGAGGTCGCCACCCTCGACCGGACGGTCAACGAGCCGGTGCTCAAGGGCGTCTCGTTCAGCGTCGAGCCGGGCCAGATGGTCGCCCTCGTCGGCCCGTCCGGCGCCGGCAAGTCGACGCTGTCCATGCTCATCTCCCGCATCTACGACGTCACCGACGGCCAGGTGCTGGTCGGCGGGACGGACGTGCGCGACGCCACGCTCGCCTCCCTGCGCGACGAGATCGGCGTCGTCACCCAGGATTCGCACCTGTTCCACGAGACGATCGCGGAGAACCTGCGGTACGCCAAGCCGGACGCCACCGACGACGAGATCTGGGCGGCGCTCGCCGGCGCACAGGTCGCCGACCTCGTCCGGTCGCTGCCCGACGGGCTGGAGACCACAGTGGGGGAGCGCGGCTACCGCTTCTCCGGCGGCGAGAAGCAGCGCATCGCCATCGCCCGGCTGCTGCTCAAGGCCCCGTCGATCGTGATCCTCGACGAGGCGACCGCCCACCTGGACTCGGAGAGCGAGGCGGCGGTGCAGCGGGCGCTGTCGGTCGCGTTGGCCGGGCGTACCGCCCTGGTGATCGCGCACCGGCTCTCCACAGTCCGCGACGCCGACCAGATCCTCGTGCTCGACGGCGGCCGGATCGTCGAGCGGGGCCGCCACGACGAGCTGGTGGCGGTCGGCGGGCTCTACGCCGAGCTGTACCGCACCCAGTTCGCTGTCGCCGACTCGCCCCGGCCCTTCGTGGACGCGACAGGCCCCGAGCCGGTGGTCATGCCCCTGGGCACGTACGTCGCCGACGAGGCGATGCCACCCGCCGCCGCCAACTGACCGACGATCGGTTGATCGACTCCGGTTCCTGGAAATCGGGGTGTCCCGGCCGCGTCGACAGGCCGACTTCCAGGAAGTCGAGTCGATCAACGGCAGGCGGCGTCAGGTCGGGCGGCGGTCCGGCAGGCCGGTCGCCTCGCGCAGCTCGGCGAACGCCGCGCCCAGCGTCACCGGCGTGAAGTGCGCGTTCAGTCCACTCGGGTTCGGCAGCACCCACAGCCGTGCCCCGGCCAGCGACTCCGGCTGCGGCCCGAAGGCGGCCTTCGGCCGCTGAAAGCCGATCCGGTACGCGGTCACCCCGACCACCGCCACCCAGCGCGGCCGGTACCGGGTCACCTTGTCGGTCAGGATCGCGGCGCCGTCGAGCAGTTCCTCGGCGGTCAGCTCGTCGGCGCGGGCGCTGGCCCGGGCGGCCATGTTGGTGATTCCGAGCCCGAGGGCCGGCAACTCGTCCTGTTCGCTCGGGTGCAGCAGCCGGGCAGTGAACCCGCCCAGGTGCAGCGCCGGCCAGAACCGGTTGCCGGGCCGGGCGAAATGCCGGCCGGTGGCGGCCGACCACAGGCCCGGATTGATCCCGACGAAGAGCACCGACAGCGCTGGCGCGAGCACGTCCGGGATGGTCCGGTCGGTGGCGGCGGCCAGGTCCGCCTTGCTCGGCCGTGGATGCGCGGCACCCGTGCGACCTCCCAGCGCGGTCGGCACATCCCCGCCTCGGCCGCCCTCGCCGGGTGTCGGAGCGCCCGCTGTCACAGGCCGCGCAGCGCGCCGCCGTCGACCGGGACGGTGAGGCCGGTCAGGTAGCTGGCCGCGGGAGAGAGCACGAACGCTGCCACCCGCCCGAACTCGGCCGGGTCGCCGAGGCGGCGCAGCGGGATGCTCGCCTCCGCCTCGGCGCGGGCGCGCTCCGGGTCGCCGGTGGCGGCGAACAGCTCCCGGTTGCGGTCGGTCAGGACCCGGCCGGGCAGCAGGCCGACCACGCGTACGCCACGCGGGCCGTAGTCGTCGGCGATGTCCTTGGCGACGCCGACCAGGCCGGGCCGCAGGCCGTTGGAGATGCCGAGGCCGGGCACCGGGCCGCGCGCCGAGGTGGAGAGCACCAGCCCGATCGCGCCCCCTTCGGGCAGCGCGGCGGCGACGGTGCGCGCCGCGCGGACGGTGCCCAGAAAGACGGTCTCGAAGGAGTGCCGCCACTGCTCGTCGGTGATCGACGCCGCGGTGCCGGCGGGCGGGCCGCCGACCGAGATGAGCGCGCCGTCGATCCGGCCGAAGTGCTTGCGGGCCGCCGCGACGAGCCGCTCCGGGGTCTGCGGGTCGGCCAGGTCGGCGGCGACTCCGACCGCCCGGTCCGGGCCACCCAGCGCTTCGGCGGCGGCGTCGACGGCGTCGGTGTCGCGGGCCGAGAGCACCACCCGCGCGCCGTCGGCGACCAGGCACTGCGCCGTCGCGTAGCCCAGCCCGCGGGAGGCGCCGGTGAGCACGTACACCCGGTCGGTCAGTCCGAGATCCATGTCGCCGATCCTGCCGCATCCGGGTCGGGCCCGCCAACGTGGGCGGGCGGACGCGCGGCGGGGCGCACCAGACGTACCCGACCGGCGACCTGCACCGCGACGGCGCCGCCGACGCGGGCCACGGCCGGCAGCCGGCGCGGGCGCGGCGCCCGACGCCCGTCATAGCGCAGGCCGGCCTCGCGGACGGCCAGTTCCTCGGCGCCGCCCGGCGGCAGCGCGCCGCGCTCGCGCAGCGTCCGGGCCAGGTCCCAGCCGTCGCGCAGCGACCCGGCGGTGGGGCGCTCGGCGGCCCATTCGGCGAAGGTCGCCGGCCACGCCGCGCCGAGGCCGGCGGCGAGCAGCGGCCAGTGTCGGGCCACCTCACCGGCCCGTTTGCGGCGCAGCGCCGCCCGGGTGGCGGCCAGCGGTCCGGCCGCGAACCCCGCCGGCGGCGGACCTCCGGCGACAAGCGTCGCCACCAGCTCCGCCTGCCGGGCGACGAGCCCGGTACGGGGATCGGCGCCCGTCACGTCACGGCCGGGAAGCCGGCGGCGGCGGCCAGGGCGTCCAGTTCGGCGCGCAGCTCGGCGGCCGGTGGGTAGCCGCCGTCGCGTTCCAGCAGGAGCGCCGGTGGCCGCTGCCGGGCGCAGAGCGCGCGGACCAGCTCCAGCACCTCCGGCGGCACCGGATCGGTGTGCGTGTCGTGGTAGAACCCGCCGTGCTCGGCACCGCCGGCCACGTGCACGTAACCGATCCGGTCCAACGGCAGCCGGTCGAGCAGCGCGAGCGGGTCCTCACCCCGGTTGCGGGCGTTGGCGTGCACGTTGGCGATGTCCAGCAGCAGCAGCGCACCGGTGCGGTCGAGGATCTCGGTGAGGAAGTCCGCCTCGTCCAGCTCGTCGTCGGGCCAGTCGAACAGGGCGGCGATCGGCTCCAGCGCGATCGGCACGGGCAGCTCGGCCTGCGCCCGGGCCACGTTGGCGCAGACCGCGTCGACAGCCTCGGCGCTGCGCGGCAGCGGCAACAGGTGCCCGGCCTCCAGCCCACCGGCCCGGACGAAGGCGATGTGCTCGCTGACCAGCGGGGCGTCGAGCCGCTGCGCCACCGCGGCCAGGTGGGCGACGCGGGCCGGGTCGACCGGCTCGGCGCCGCCGAGGGAGAGCCGCACCCCGTGCGGTACGACTGTCACGTCGCGCTCGCGCAGCTGCGCCAGCCCCGGCGGGAGCGGCCCGGTGGCGGGCACCGACTCGGCCACCACCTCGACGAAGCGCAGCCCGGGCAGCTCGGCCACGAAACCGGCGATCTCGGGACGCCAGCCGATGCCGACGCCGGACGGGGCGGTCATCCGCCGCACCCGCCTCCGCCGCACCCGCCCCCGCCACCGCAGGAACTGCCGCCACCGCAGGAGCTGCCGCCGCCACACGAGCTGCCGCTGCCCGACGAGCCGGAGCCCGACGACCAGCCGCTGCTGGCGATGGCCTGGCGCTGGATCTCGGCCTGCTCGGCGAAGCCGGGGTCGATCGCCCAGAGCGACGCGGTGCCGTACAGCGCCACGCCCATCGCCGCGCCCGCCGCGCCGTAGGTGGCGTACGCGGGAGACGAGGCGGGGGCCAGGTGGTTGTTGCGCTTACGCAGGTCGCGCAGCATGGCCCGACCGGCCCGACTGGTCTGGGGCACGCGCCAGAGCAGCAGCACCGCTACCAGCACCCCGACCAGGGTGAGCAGCAGGTAGCCCACGGGCCGCCCGTTGGTCAGGCCGGCGAACAGCCGCACCACGCCGAGCACCAGCAGCGCGGCGAGGAGCCGTGCCCACCGCCTCGCGGTGGCGCGTCGCTCCGGGCTCACGAGCAGGCCGCGCTCTTCGAGGCCGGTGCGGAGCTGGGCGAGCGCGGTGACCACCCGGTCGTTCTGGCTCAGGTCACGGACGCGGGAGTGCTGGTGGGCCGCCCAGTGGATGGCGCCGTCCAACGGGGTGAGCCCGGTCGGCGCCGGCCCGACGGTGGTGAGTCGACGGTCCGGCCGTACGCCGATCGCGCCGCTGCCGCGCAGCCCGCCGAGCGCGGCGTGCACGGCGAGTGTCGGCCCACCGTTGAGGTACGCGACCTGTTGGGGGCCGAGCGGGTCGGCGCTGGCGTGGCCCCCTTCGGTGGCGAGGCGGACCCGGTGCAGCACCGCGAGGGCGACCACGACGGCGGTCGCCACGAGGTAGAGCCGGAGGAAGGTCGGGCCGGGGATGCCCCAGGTGTCGCCCGACGCGGCGTGGACGATCATCGGCTGCTCCTGTCGCCGGAGGGATCGGCGGCCCCATTGTGGAGCACGACCGCCACGGTCCCCGTCCCGGTATGCGGCAGGCGTTCAGCGGCGGCGGACCGCCTTCTTCGTGGAGCACGACCGCCACGGTCCCCGTCCCGGTGTGCGGCAGGCGTTCAGCGGCGGCGGACGGCCTCCTCGACCAGGTCGAGCACCGGACCCAGGTCGCCGGCGGGTCGGCCCATCGCCAGGTGCAGCACCAGGCCGTCGTAGGCCAGCTCCAGGAACTGGGCCAGCACGTCGATCGGTACGTCCTCGCGCAGCACCCCGGCGTCGCGCTGGCGGGCCAACCGGTCCCGGGTCGCCTCGGCGATCGCTGCCGACCGCTCCGCCCAGCGCTTGGCGAACGCCGGATCGGTGCGCAGCCGGCGGGAGACCTCCAGTTGGCTGCCCAGCCAGCCGGTGGTGTCGGGGGAGACCGCGCGGGCCAGCAGATCGCGCATCACCTGCACCAGACCGTTGCGGGCCACCGTCTCGACCATCGCGGCGGCGTCGTCCTCGGCGACGGCGAGAAAGAGCGAGTCCTTGTCCCGGAAGTGGTGGAAGATGGCGCCCCGGGACAGCCCGGTGGCCTCCTCGAGGCGACGGACAGTCGCCCCCTCGTAGCCGAGCCGCGCGAAACACGCCCGCGCGGCGGCGAGGATCTCCTGCCGGCGCGCGTCGAGCTGGTCCTGGCTTACTCTGGGCACACGTCGATCGTCGCAGGTCACCCCGGGCCATGCAAACCGTACGTACGGCTTGGTGCGGTGCCGTTTACCATCCTCCGGTGACCCCGCTGCACCCCACGCCCACCGCGGCGCTGACCGTCGCCACCGTCCAGGCCACCCCCGTCCCCGGTGACGTCGCCGGCAACGCGGCGGCGGCGGCCGAGCTGGTCCGTCACGCCGCCGGCCAGGGCGCCCGCGTGGTCGTCCTCCCCGAGCTGTACCTGTGCGCGTACCACCCGCCGACCCTCGCCGTCGACCCGGTCGGCACCGACGTGGCTGTCGACCCGGCCGGGGTGGTCGTCGACGCCCGACTCGACCCGCTGCGCGACGCGGCGCGCACGGCCGGGAGCACCCTGGTGGTCGGGGCGGCGGCACGGCACCCGGACGGCCGGCGCACCATCGCCGCCCTGGTGGTCGACCGCGTCGGCACGATCCGGGTCGGGTACGACAAGCAGCAGTTGTGGGGCGACGAGCGCGAGCTGTTCACCCCCGGCGGTCGGGGCGCCACGCTGCTGGTCGACGACTGGCGGCTCGGGTTGGGCATCTGCTACGACGGCTGCTTCCCCGAGCACGGCCGCGCCGCCGCGCTCGACGGCGCGCACGCCTACCTGTGCCCCAGCGGCTACCTGGCCGGCTCCGAGCACCGCCGGGACCTGTACTACGCCGCGCGGGCCCTGGACAACACCATGTTCGTGGTCTTCGCCAACGCGGTCGGCGGCAGCGACCCGTGGCGGTTCAACGGCGGCGCGGCGATCTACGACCCGCAGGGACGTACGCTCGCCCGGGGCGCCGACGAGGGCACGGCGGTGCTGGTGGCGACCCTCGACCCGGCCGCGCTCGCGGACACCCGGTCGGCCCATTCGATGCTCGCCGATCTGCTGCCGGGCCAGGGCGGCCCACGGGTGTCGCTGACCGGTTGAGCCCACCGTCAGGTCGACGCCCGCGGGATCTGTTGGCGGACACGTCGGTCCCGTAGGGTGCCCGAGTGCCACTGCTCCTGCTGGACCTGGACAACACCCTGCTGGATCGGGCCGGGCCGTTCCGCCGCTGGGGTGAGCGCTTCCTGGACGGCATAGGTGCGCCCCCCACCGACATCGACTGGCTGCTCTCGATCGACGCCGACGGTCTGACCGACCGCTGGGATCTCGCCGACGCCATCCGGGACCGCTACGAGCTGCGTATCCCCTCGATCGACCTGGTGGAGGAGCTGCACGACGGGGTGGTGGAGCAGACCCGCCTCGATCCGCTGACCGCCTGCGCGCTGCGGATCGCCGACGACGCGGGTTGGGTGCCGGTGGTGGTCTGCAACGGCACCGTACGCGTCGAGGACGCCAAGATCCGACGTACCGGCCTGGATCGGTACGTCGCCGACTGGGTGATCTCCGAGGAGGCCGGGGTCAGCAAGCCCAACCCGCGGATCTTCGCGCTCGCCGCGCAGCGGGTCCGGATGCCGCTGCGCGGCGCCTGGGTGGTCGGCGACAGCCCGGAGGCGGACATCGGCGGCGCCGCGGCCGTCGGATTGCCCAGCGTCTGGCTGCACCGGGGACGGACCTGGTCGGACGTCCGGTTCGCGCCGAGCCGCACGGTGGACGGGCTGATCGCCGCGGTCGCCACGGTGCTCGCTAGCTGACGGGGTTCGCCGCCGCCGGACGCGGCGTGCACCCGGCCGTTGCAGCGGCCGCGCTAATTCGATTGACCCGCCGTCGGGGCGACGGCAGCATGGGCGGCGCATCGTGCACCCGGGCGTGCGCCCGGTCGAGGAGAGGGGGTCGGTCATGGCCGTCTTCGCAGGTCGCTTCCAGCTGCCTAACTCAGCCTCGACCAAGGGAACCTCACCACAGTGCGCGATCATGACCTGCCGGCGCTGGAGCGCCGCAGCCGCGGCAAGAGCCGCTTCGACGACGACGAACCGCAGTTTCTGAAGCGCGGGCGGCCCACCGAGCCGCCCGCCGACCCCGACGGCGAACCCGACCCGGCCACCGGCGAACGCTGGTCGTCGTGGGACGACGCCGTGCACGGCCCCGAGCCGCACCCGCAGTGGCTGATCACCGAGCTGGCCGCCAAGGACACCGAACTGGGTGTGCTCAAGACCGGCAAGGAGGCGGACGTCCACCTGGTCCGCCGTGCGGTACCGGACACGGACCGATCCTGTCTGCTGGCCGTCAAGCGATACCGGGACGCCGAGCACCGGCTGTTCCACCGTGATGCCGGCTACCTGGAGGGGCGCCGGGTGCGGCGGTCCCGGGAAAACCGGGCGATGGCCGGCCGGACGGCCTTCGGCCGGCAGATGATCGCCGGGCAGTGGGCGGCGGCCGAGTTCGCCGCGCTGGCCCGGCTCTGGGAGATCGGCGCCGGTTACGACCGGATCGCCGTGCCGTACCCCGTGCAGTTGCGGGGCACCGAACTGATGTTGGAGTTCGTCGGCGACGCCGAGTCGGGGCTTGCCGCGCCTCGGCTGGCCCAGCTCCGGCCCGGCACGGCGGAGCTGCGCGACCTGTGGGGCCAGCTTGTCGAGGCGCTGCGCGTGCTGGCTCGGGCCGGCTACGCGCACGGCGACCTGTCGCCGTACAACCTGCTCGTGCACTCCGGGCGGCTGGTCGTGATCGATCTGCCGCAGGTGGTCGACGTGGTGGCGAACCCGCAGGGTCCCGAGTTCCTGGCCCGCGACGTGCGGGTGGTCAGCGCGTGGTTCGTGGCCCGGGGGCTGAGCGCCGAGCAGGTCGACCCCGGCGCACTGACGGGGGAGCTGCTGCGGGAGGCGGGCATCCGCTGAGCGGAGCGGGTCGGGCTGCCCGAGCGGCTGCCCGACCCACTCCCACCGGTCACTGCAGGTAGCGCTCGACCTCGGGCTTGGGGCGTTCGCCCTGGGAGTCCGGGTCGCCGTGGGTCTCTCGGGCGGCCCGACGGCGGCGCAGCAGGTCCCAGCACTGGTCGAGGGACTCCTCCAGCGCGCGGAGCCGCTCGCTGGCCTCCCCCTCGGTGCCCGACTCGTGGGCCTGGGCGTCCGCGCGCAGCCGGTGTTCCTCGTCGACCAGCTCGGAGATCCGGTTCAGGATGGTCTTGTCGTCCATGCCACAGAGCCTGGCACAGGGTGCCCGGCATCGCCCGGATTCGCAGGTACCGGTGCGTCCTGGCTCACACGCGCCGCCCGCCCTCTGGGATCGCACGGGTGCGACCCGGTGGGTGGCTCCGCTGGGCGTGCGGCCCCCGGGCCCGCCGTCCCGCGGGCCCTCCGGTGTCCGCGACCCCAACCGGTACGGGTGCGACCTGCACCGGTGCCACATCCTGACAATCCACTCAGGACCCGAGCCCGCCATGGACATCGATGTTCATCGGGCGCGTCGGTGGAATCTCACCGGTCACAGGTCTAGAGGTGCCCCCGATTTGGTGAGATGCTTCCGTCGCCCAGAAGGTGAAAGTTCCACAGTCCCGTCCGGCCGAAGTGGACAACCCAGGCCGGCGGAACGACGAGGAGACGTTGCATGTCCCAGGTGTCCGATGCCGGCCCCGCCCCCGTCAGCACCGAACCCCGGAAGATTCCGCTCCGTCGCGCCCTGCCCGCGCTGATCCGCGACCCGCTCGGCGCGCTGGTCGGCTTCGCGGACGCCGCCGGCGGTGAGGTCGTCCGGCTGAACCTCGGCTCGTTCCGCCCCTACCTCGTCAGTCACCCGGAGCACCTGCAACGCGTCCTGAGGGACAACGTTGCCAACTACACCCGCGACGGCGACGGCCTGTTGTGGCGTCCGGTCCGCCGGATCGTCGGCGACGCCATCCTGGTCGCCGAGGGCGAGATCTGGGAGTCCAGCCGCGGCGCGCTGCAACCGCTGTTCACCGCGAAGCGGGCCGAGACGCTCGTGGACCGGATGGCCGAGGCGATCAACGAGGCCGTCGACGAGTGGCTCGAACCCGCCCGCGACGGCCGCCCGATCGACGGCGGCGGCGAGCTGACCCGGATCGTGCTGCGGACCACCATGCGGGTCCTCTTCGCCGACCGCATCTCGGTGCCGGACGCGCTGCGGATCAGCGCCGCGCTGGACACCGTCACCACCGCGATGCTTCCGCGCCTGCTGGTGCCCTTCGTGCCGTACGCGGTGCCGATGCCCGGCGACCGACGCTTCGCCGAGGCCGTGCGGACCATCGACGAGGTGGTGCTGCCGATCATCCGGGAGGCCCGGGCCCGGCCCACCGACGGCGACGACATCATCTCCACCCTCTGTCGACCGCGCGCCGACGGCAGCGAACCCGACGAGTACGCGATCCGCGGCGACGTGGTCGCGATGTTCTCCACCGCCACCGAGACCACCATCGCCCTGCTCTCCTGGCTGTGGCCCGTGCTGGCCTCCCGACCCGACGTGGCCGAGCGGATGACCGACGAGATCGAGCAGGTCGTCGGCGCGGAACGGGTCGGCCGCGAGCACCTGCCGCAGCTGCGCTACGGCCGCATGGTGCTCGACGAGATGCTGCGGCTCTACCCGGCCGGCTGGATGATCCCCCGCACCGCGGTGCGCGACGACGTGCTGGGCGGTGTGCGGATCAAGGCCGGTGGCACCGTACTGGTCAGCCCGTACGTCACCCAGCGGATGTCGACGTTCTGGGACGACCCGACGCTGTTCGACCCGGAGCGCTTCGCGCCGGAGAAGCCCCGGCGGCGCTACCGCTACTCGTACTTCCCGTTCGGCGGTGGCCCGCACCAGTGCCTCGGTCAGTACCTGTTCCTGCTGGAGGCCCAGCTCATCGTCAGCACCGTGCTGAGCCGTTACCGCTTCCGACTGCGCGAGCCCGTCGGCCTGACACCCCGGCTCGGTGCCTCGCTGCAACCCAAGCAGCGGGCCGAGCTGATCCTCACTCCGGTCGAGCGGCCGGTCGCGTCGTGACCGGGGCGCCGTGGCCGGTGCAGGCCGGGCCCGACGCGGTAGCCGAGCAGGGCCGGGTGTGCGCGCTCGCCGTCCGTGGCGTCCGCGACCTGCAGGGCGTCACCGCTGCCCACCCCGAACTCTTCGACGCCGCGCCGTTCGACGCCGCGCTGCTCAGCTCGGTGGCCACCGCTATCGCGTTCACCGCGCCGTGGCACACCGCCGCCGAACTGCGGATCACCACCCGTACCCTGCTCTGGGTCTTCGCCGCCGACTGGCAGGTCGACTACCTGGCCCGGTCCGCCGACGACGTCCGGGCGATCGTGACCGACTGCCTGGCGGTGGCCGACGGAGCCGCGCCGCCGCCGGGCCGGCACCTGGCGCGGCTGCTGGCCGACCTGCGCGACGAGTTGACGACCGTCCCGGCGTTCGGCCGGCTGCGCCCGATCTGGCGCGACGAGCTGGCGCGGATGCTCGCCGCCGTGTCGCGCGAGTGGGACTGGAAGAACCTGCCGACCGACCCGACCACCGGGCGGCGCCTGCCGGACCTGGACCGCTATCTGGACAACGCGGACAACCTCGCCTGCTCCTTCGTCAACGTCACGCACTGGATCGCCACCGGCGACGAGCGGACCCTCGCCCAGTTGACCGACCTGCTGGACGCCGGACGTGGCGTGCAGCGGGTGCTGCGACTGGTGAACGACCTCGCCACGCACGGGCGGGACGCCGAGTGGGGCGACCTGAACGCCCTGCTGCTGGTCGACGACCCGGCGCGGGTGCACACCCGGCTCGCCGAGCTGACCACCCGGTCCCGCGGCGACCTGGCCGCCCTCGCCGAACGCTGCCCCCGCCAGGCGGACTACCTGCACCGGCAGATCTCCTTCACGGGTGGCTTCTACCAGCTGTCGGACTTCTGGGGGGCGCGCGATGAGTGAGGGCTCCCCGCGCGTACTGGTCGAGCCGGCCACCGACGCCGCGCGCGAGCTGATCGCCGGCCTCGCGCTGCGACAGTGGGGGCAGGTCGCCCCCTCGGTGTACGAGAGCGGTCGGCTCGTTGCCGGTGCGCCCTGGCTGCCGGGGCACCACCAGCGGATCGGGTTCCTGCTGCGCGAGCAGCGCCCGGACGGCGCGTGGGGCCCACCCGAGGGGTACGCCCTGGTGCCCACGCTCAGCGCCACCGACGCTCTGCTCGCCGCGCTGGCCGACGGCGGATGGTCCGGGACGGACCTGCTCGCCCCGGTGGCGCGCGGGCTGGCCGCGCTCGCCGGCCGACTGCTCACCACGCACGCGCGGGCGTTGCCGGACACCCCGGCGCTGGACCTCATCGTCCCGGCGCTCGTCGAGTCGATCAACGACCGGCTGACCCGGCTGGACCGGGCGACCGCCGACCGGCTGCCCCACCCGCCGCTGAGCCTGCCACCGGGGCTCGGCCCGGACCGGTTGCGCGCGGTGCGGGCCGCGGTGGCCGCCGGGGCGCCGCTGCCGACCAAGCTGGCCCACTTCTACGAGCTGCTGGACGCGACACCTGCCGACGCCGGGCCGACCCTCACCGCCGTCGGCGCCTCGCCGGCGGCGACCGCCGCCTGGCTGACCGCCGCCGGCCCGGACGCCGGCCCCGCCGCGCACGCCTTCCTGCGGCAGCTGATCCGCGAGGGTGACGGACCGGTGCCCTGTCCGACCCCGATCACCGTGTTCGAGCGGGCCTGGGTGCTCAGCGGGCTGCGTCGCGCCGGTGTCGCGGTCAACCCGCCGGCCACCGTGCTGCGCACCCTGGCCACCGCCACCGCCGCCGAGGGCGTCGCCACCGGCGAGGGCCTGCCGACCGACGCCGACACCACATCGGTCACGCTCGACGCGCTCGCCCGACTCGGCCACCCCGCCGACCCGGCCAGCCTCTGGGCGTACGAGACGGCGGACGGTTTCTGCACCTGGCCGGGGAGCGAGGACGGCTTCTCGGTCACCACCAACGCGCACGTGCTGGACGCGTTCGGCCAGCACGTGGCCGCGTACCCCGGCGCGGACCCGCGCTACCACCGGACGGTCGAGCGGCTCAGCGCCGTGCTGCCCGCACACCAGCTCGCCGACGGCCCGTGGCAGGACCGGTGGCACGCCTCGCCGTACTACGCCACGGCCTGCTGCGTGCTGGCGCTGGCGGAGTTCGGTAGAGGCGGCGTGGCGGCCGAGGCGGTGGACCGGGCGGCCCGCTGGGTGCTGGACAGTCAACGCGCCGACGGCTCGTGGGGGCGGTGGGGCGGCACGGTCGAGGAGACCGCGTACGCCCTGCAGGTGCTGCTGGCCGCACCGACCGGGGCGCCCCGGGTCGACGACGCGGTGGCGCGCGGCCACGCCTACCTGCACCTGCCGTCCGGCCGGACCGACCGTCCACTGTGGTACGGCAAGGAGCTGTACTGTCCTACTGCGATCGTCCGCGCGGCGGTGCTCGCAGCCTGCCGTCTGGCGTCCGTCCATCTGGCGGATGCCGACCGTTCGGTGGTGGATTGTGGTTACCCGGCAACAAAAACAACAACTTGAGGGGTTGTGTGGACACTGCTAGCGTACGCAGAGCCTCAGCCCCGTACGCCCCGCTGTGGCGGGACGTCGTCTTTCATGATCACCCGTTGATGAGCTGAGTCAACCCCGGCCTGGGACGGTTCAATGCGTTCTCGCGGTACGAGTATCCGCACCAAGGTTGTCGCCCTGCTGCTCTCCCTGGTCGCGCTCTGGATGTTCGCGGCATGGGTGACCCTGCGGGACGGCTTCAACCTGCTCGGTGTCCAGCTGCTCAACAGCAAGGTCTACACGCCCAGTGAGCCGCTGCTGCAGGAGCTCCAGTTGGAGCGGCGGCTGACCCAGGCGTACCTGAGCAACCCCGACGCCGAGCAGCGCGCGACGCTGGAGGCCGAGCAGCGCAAGGCCGCGCAGTTGGCCGAGGACTTCGCCGACTCGGTCCGCAACTGGCAGGTCGACGTGGCCGGCAGCTCGGCGCTCGACGCCCAGCTGGACGCCACGATCGTGCAGATCGACGGCCTGAAGCAGACCCGCGCCGACGTGCTCGCCCGCAAGGTGGACCGGATCTCCGCCGCCGACGCCTACACCGGCGCCATCGGATCGATCTTCCGGATCTACGACGTCACCGGCGGCCTGGACGACAAGGAGATCGCCGCCGACGCGGCGGCCCTGATCCAGCTCAACCGGATGAAGGAGCTGATCTCCCAGGAGGACGCGCTGCTCAGCGGCCTCTTCGGCAACGGCCGGATGAGTGGCCCGGAGTACGCCCGCTACGTCAGCCTGGTCGGTGCCGAACGCTTCCTCGGCGAGGAGACCCGGACCCGGCTCGCCGACGCCGACGAGCGCCGTTACCGGCAGCTCGTCGGGGGCGAGGCGTTCACCCGGCTGCGCGCCGTGCAGGACAGCATCATCCGCGAGGGCCGGCCGGCCACCCAGCTGCCGGTCAGCGCCGAGCAGTGGCGCGGCACCGTCGAGCCGGCGCTGGCCGAGGTGAACGACGCGGTCACCGACGGCGGCGAGGGCATCGTCGGCCGGGCCACCGGCGTGGCCGTGATGGTGGTCGTCCGGCTGGTGCTCGCCACCGGCCTGGGCCTGCTCGCCGTCATCGCCTCGGTCGTCGTCTCCATCACCACGGCCCGGACCCTCCTGCGCCAGCTCGAACGGCTGCGCCAGGCCGCCTGGCAGCTCGCCGACGAGCGGCTGCCGCGGGTGGTCGAGCGGCTCGGTCGCGGCGAGGAGGTCGACGTCGCCACCGAGGCGCCCCCGCTGGAGTTCGGCACCGACGAGATCGGCCAGGTCGGCAAGGCGTTCAACGCCGTCCAGGAGACCGCCCTGAGCACCGCTGTCGAGCAGGCCGAGCTGCGCCGCAACGTCCGCGACGTGTTCCTCAGCCTGGCCCGGCGTACGCAGGCCCTGGTGCACCGCCAGCTCACCCTGCTCGACGCCATGGAGCGCCGTGAGCACGACGCGGAGGAGTTGGAGGACCTGTTCCGGGTCGACCACCTGGCCACGCGGATGCGGCGTAACGCGGAGAACCTGATCGTGCTGTCCGGCTCCACCCCGGGCCGGGCGTGGCGGCGCAACGTCCCCATGGTGGACGTGGTGCGCGGCGCGGTCGCCGAGGTGGAGGACTACACCCGGGTCAACGTGCTGCCGCTCGGGCCCGTCTCACTCGCCGGCCGCGCGGTCGGCGACATCATCCACCTGCTCGCCGAGCTGATCGAGAACGGCCTGTCGTTCTCACCGCCGCACACCACAGTCGAGGTCCGTGGCCAGCTCGTGGCCAACGGGTTCGCCATCGAGATCGAGGACCGGGGCCTCGGCATGAGCGAGGAGGACCTGGCCGCGGCGAACCACCGCATCGTCGACCAGTCCGAGCTGAACCTCGCCAACGCCGCCCGGCTCGGCCTCTACGTGGTGAGCCGGCTGACCGAGCGGCACGGCGTACGGGTCCGGCTCAAGGAATCGGCGTACGGCGGCACGACCGCGGTCGTGCTCATTCCGTTGGAGCTGGTCACCGCGAACGGGACCGACCCGGAGGACTCCGGCGCTCTTCCCGCCGGGCCGACTGCCATCGCCTTGCCGTCGGGGCCGTCCGCCGCCGGTCCCGCCGACGGCGGCCGTTCCGCCAGCCTCTCGTCGGTCGCGGTGGCCGCCGCGGCGACGGACACGAGCGCTCCGGGCCCGGCAACGCCGGTGACCCCCCTCGCCCCGGTGCTGCCCGAGAGCAGCACCCCGACCGAGCAGCAGGTGGACGGGACCGACAGCGAGGTCGTACTCCCCACCCGGCAGCGGACGACCCTGGGCGCCCCGGCGGCGGAGCTGCCCACCCGGGCCCGGCGTGGCCTCGGCCAGCCCGCCCTGGAGGGCCCGACGGTGCCCACCGGCCTTCCCGCGGTGGACCGGGTCGGCCCGAGCGGCGGCGGCAGCGAGCCGGCCGGCGACGGCGGGCCGACCCCGGCGCCCGCCGAGACGGACCGGACCGACTCGGGCCTGCCGGTCCGCGTCCGCCAGGCGAACATCGTTCCCGAGCTGCGCGACGACCCGGCGGCAACCGAGTCCGACGAGGAGGACGTGGCACGGCCGCCGGAGCAGGTACGCCGGATGATGAGCTCGTATCAGACCGGCACCCGGCGCGGTCGGACCGACGCGGCGCGACTGCTCGGTGGCGCGTCCGACGCCTCGGCGAGCGGCACGCCCGAGCCGACCGACGAGGAACCACAAGCCACCTGACCGAGCACCGGTGCTGCGGGTTCCCGCGCGGTGTGACGGTCAAGCCCAAGACGAATACGGCGCAACTGCCGGGCGAGAAGAGGACGACGAAGTGGCCCAGAAGACGGCTTCGAGTGCCGACCTGACGTGGTTGCTGGATGATCTGGTGGGCCGGGTGAAGCAGGCCGAGCATGCGGTCGCGCTCTCCACCGACGGGCTGTTGATGGCTTCCTCGCAGGGGTTGAGCCGCGACGACGGTGAGCACCTCGCGGCGATGGCGGCCGGTATCCAGAGCCTGGCCCGGGGTGCCGGCAAGCGCTTCGGCGGCGGGCAGGTGCAGCAGACCATCATCGAGATGCAGTCGTCGTTCCTGTTCGTCACGGCCGCCGGCCGCAACGCCTGCCTGGCGGTTCTCGCCAGCGAGGACGCCGACGTCGGTCTCATCGCGTACGAGATGGCGATGCTCGTCACCCGGGTCGGCAAGTACGTGGCCTCCCCGTCGCGGGGCGCCGAACAGTCGGCTGGCGAGAGGTAACGGCCATGACGGTGCAGGGGGAGTCCGCAGAGCATCAGTGGGTGGATGACCATGCGGGCCCGGTGGTGCGCCCGTACGCGGTGACACGCGGGCGTGCCCGCCCGGTCACCGGCACGTTCGACCTGATCTCCCTGGTCACTGCGACCCGAGCCGACGTGACGCCGGAGGTGGGTCTCGGTCCCGAGCACCTGGCGATCGTCGGCCTGTGCCAGCGAATACAGTCCGTCGCCGAGATCGCCGCCCACCTCGACCTTCCGGTGGGGACCATCCGGGTGCTCCTCGGCGACCTGGCGGCCCGCAACCTCGTGCAGGTACGCGAACCCCAGACCACGGCCGGTCTTCCCGACAACAGCATCTTCGAGGCGGTAATCAATGGACTACGGGCACTCTGACCGGCCGGCGGGAGCGACGCCACTGCCCACCGCGATCAAGATCCTGGTCGCCGGTGGCTTCGGCGTGGGCAAGACCACAATGGTCGGCGCGGTGAGCGAGACCCGGCCGTTGCGCACCGAGGAGGTGCTGACCGAGACCGGCGTCGGCATCGACGACCTGTCCGGGGTGGAGGGTAAGACCACCACCACCGTGGCGATGGACTTCGGTCGGATCACCATCAGCGACGACCTGGTGCTCTACCTGTTCGGCACACCCGGGCAGGACCGGTTCTGGTTCGTCTGGGACGAGCTGGCGCTGGGCGCGATCGGCGCGGTGGTGCTGGCCGACACGCGCCGACTGGCCGACTGCTTCCCGTCGATCGACTACTTCGAGGGCCGGGGCACCCCGTTCGTCGTGGCGGTGAACTGCTTCGAGGGTGCCCGCAAGTACCGGCTCGACGAGGTGCAGACCGCGCTGAACCTGGACCCGGGCGTGCCGGTGCTGCTCTGCGACGCCCGTCAGCGCGAATCCAGCAAGGAGGTGCTCGTGACCCTCATGGAGCACGCCATGAAGACCCGCGAGGCCCGCCGGCGGGCTGCCGGCACGGACTGACGGAGTTTTTTCGGGAGGCTGTCCGGAACGGCTGCGCCCGTTCGTCATGCTGGCGACACCCGGACACACGAGGGAGCGCCAGATGAAGTTCATGATGTTCGTCTGCACCGACACCGCACCGGACACGGACCCGACCGAGCTGCCCGACATCCACAAGTGGGTGGCGGAGAACGACTCCCGTGGCCGACGCCTCACCGGCAACGTGCTGGCGCCGACCAGCGCCGCCACCATGGTCCGCGTCCGCGACGGCGAGCTGCTCGTCTCCGAGGGGCCGTTCGCCGAGACCACTGAGGTCATCGTGGGCTTCGACCTGCTCGACTGCGCCGACCTCGACGAGGCGATCGAGGTGGCGCGCACCCACCCGATGGCGCGGGAGGGGCGGCTCGAACTGCGCCCGTACGCGGACCTGTCCGCCTGATCGGATGAGCCGCACCGACACCACCACCGGTGCGCCCGACAGCGTCGGCGCGGCCGCGGCGGCGCAGGCCGTCGCGGCCGCCGGCGCGGACGCGTACCCCCGGATCGTCGCGACCCTGATCCGACTGACCGGGGACTGGGCGTTGGCCGAGGACTGCGCGCAGGAGGCGCTCACTGTCGCGCTGGAACGCTGGCCCGGCGACGGCGTGCCGGGGAACCCGGGCGGCTGGCTGCTGACCGTCGCCCGCAACCGGGCGATCGATGTGCTGCGCCGGACCGCCGTCGAGCGCCGCAAGCTGCACGAACTGGCGGTGCTCGCGCCGGACGACGCGTGGCCCGAGACCCCGGCGGGAAGGGACGTGGTGGACGACCGGCTGCGGCTCATCTTCACCTGCTGCCATCCCGCGCTCGCGATCGAGGCGCGGGTGGCGTTGACCCTGCGGACCGTCTGCGGGGTGCCGACCGCCGACATCGCCCGGCTCCTGCTGGTCAGCGAGTCGACGATGACCCGCCGGCTGACCCGCGCCCGGACCCGCATCGCGCAGGCCGGGATCCCGTACCGGGTGCCGAGCGGGCCGGCGCTGGCCGAACGGCTGCCCGGCGTCCTCGCCGTGCTGTACCTGCTGTTCACCCGGGGCTACGTCGTCGACGGCGAGCCGGCCTTCGCCGACGAGGCGGTCCGGCTGGCCCGGCTGCTCGAGGAGTTGATGCCGGAGCAGTCCGAGGTCGCCGCGTTGCTGGCGCTGCTGCTGTTCCAGCACTCCCGCCGGGACGCCCGTCGGGACGCCGCAGGCGACCTGCTCACCCTTGAGCGCCAGGATCGGGCGCGGTGGGACCATGCGGCCATCGCCGAGGGCCGGGCCGCCCTTGCCCGGGTACGCGATGACGGGCCGTACGCGTGGCAGGCCCGGATCGCCGCCTGCCACGCCACCGCGCCGTCCGCCGACGACACCGACTGGCCGACGATCGCGCGGGCCTATGACGCGCTTGCCGACATCCGGGCCTCGCCGGTGGTCGCGCTCAACCGCGCCGTCGCGCACGGCTACGCGTACGGGCCGCACGCCGGGTTGGGCGTGCTCGACGCGGCGCAGGCCGGGGGAGGGTTGGACGGCAACCCGCTCGCCGTGGCGGTGCGGGCCGATCTGGTCGCCCGGCAGGGTGACCGGCCGCGGGCCGCCGCGCTGTTCCGGGAGGCCGCTCAGATGGCCGGTTCGACCGCCGAGCACCGTGCGTTGCTCGACCGGGCGGACGAACTCACCCGGTAGGACGGGTGGGGGTCAGCCGCGCCTGCCCCGCACCAGGAACCGGGTCCAGGCCCCCCGGGCCGGTTCGGCCGGTGCCATGGAGCCACGGGACGCCGAGATCTTGGACAGTTTCCGTTCGCCTCGAACGGAAACTGTCCAAGATCTCGTGGTTGGCGCGCTGGGGCGGCGGGAAGACGACGCAGGCTCCCTTCCGCTTCTGCGGAAAGGAGCCTGGCGCGCGTCGGTACGTCAGTTGGCGATCATGCGGCGCAGCACGTACTGCAGGATGCCGCCGTGGCGGTAGTAGTCCGCCTCACCCGGGGTGTCGATCCGCACCACTGCCTCGAACTCCACGCCGGTGTCGGTCGTGACCGTCACCGTGCGCGGGGTGTCGCCGTCGTTCAGGGCCGTCACACCGGTGATGGTGAACATCTCGGTGCCGGTCAGGCCGAGCGACTCGGCGGTGACGTCCACCGGGAACTGCAGCGGCAGCACGCCCATGCCGATCAGGTTGGAGCGGTGGATCCGCTCGTACGACTCGGCGATGACCGCCCGGACGCCCAGCAGCATGGTGCCCTTGGCCGCCCAGTCCCGCGACGAGCCCGACCCGTACTCCTTGCCGGCCAGGATGACCAGCGGGATGCCCGCCTCCTGGTAGGCCATCGAGGCGTCGTAGATGGAGGTCTGCTCGCCGGTGAGGTGGTTGACGGTGAAGCCGCCCTCCACCCCGGGGACCAGCTGGTTGCGCAGCCGGATGTTGGCGAACGTGCCCCGGATCATCACCTCGTGGTTGCCCCGGCGCGAGCCGTACGAGTTGAACTCGTGGCGCGGCACGCCGTGCTCGGCGAGGTACGTGCCGGCGGGGGAGTCGGCCTTGATCGCGCCGGCCGGCGAGATGTGGTCGGTGGTCACCGAGTCACCCAGCTTGGCCAGCACCCGCGCGCCCGAGATGTCGACGACTGGGCTCGGCTCCTGCTGCATGCCCTCGAAGTACGGGGGCTTGCGCACGTAGGTCGAGTCGCTGGCCCAGGCGAACGTGTCGCCGGTCGGGGTGGGCAGCGACTGCCACCGCTCGTCACCGGCGAAGACGTCGGCGTACGCGGCGCTGAACCCGGTCGCGCCGATCGCCTGGGCGATGACGTCCTGGATCTCGGCGCTGTTCGGCCAGATCTCCCGCAGGAAGACCGGGTTGCCGTCGCTGTCCTCACCGATCGGCTCGTTGGCCAGGTCGATGTCCATCGTGCCGGCGAGGGCGTACGCCACCACCAGCGGCGGGGACGCCAGGTAGTTCATCTTGACGTCCGGGTTGATCCGGCCCTCGAAGTTCCGGTTGCCCGACAGCACCGAGACGACCGACAGGTCGTGCTCGTTGACCGCGGCAGACACCTCCTCGGGCAGCGGGCCCGAGTTGCCGATGCAGGTGGTGCAGCCGTAACCGACCAGGTTGAAGCCGAGCTTGTCCAGGTACGGCGTCAGGCCGGCGCGCTCGTAGTAGTCCATGACGACCTTGGAGCCCGGGGCCAGGGTGGTCTTCACCCACGGCTTGCGGGTCAGGCCCTTCTCCACGGCGTTACGGGCCAGCAGGGCCGCGCCGATCATCACCTGCGGGTTGGACGTGTTGGTGCAGGAGGTGATGGCGGCGATCACCACGGCGCCGTGGTCCAGCTCGTACTCAACGCCGTCGGCGCCGGTGACCCGGACCGGGTTGGTGGCCCGGCCGCCGGCGCCCACCGCTGCGGTCTCCAGGTCGCGCGGCTCGTCGGCCGGGTCGCTGAAGTCGTTGGCCGGCGGGTCGCTGGCCGGGAAGGACTCGGCGCTGGCCTCGTCGGCCGGGCCGTTCGCGCCGCGCGGCAGCTCCTCACGGGGCACACCCGGCTTGAGGTCACGCTCGACGGTGGAGTCGTCGGCGACGTAGTCGGTGAGCGCCGAGCGGAACAGCGTCTTGGCGGCACCCAGCGGCACCCGGTCCTGCGGGCGCTTCGGGCCGGCGAGCGACGGCTCGATGGAGCCCAGGTCCAGCTCCAGGCGCTCCGAGTAGGCCGGCTCCGCGTCCGGGTCGTGCCAGAGGCCCTGCTCCTTGGCGTACGCCTCGACGAGCGCGACCTGCGCGGCGTCGCGGCCGGTCAGCTCCAGGTAGCGGATCGTCTCGGAGTCGATCGGGAAGATCGCCACGGTGGAGCCGTACTCGGGCGACATGTTGCCGATGGTGGCGCGGTTGGCCAGCGGCACGGCGCTCACGCCGGGGCCGTAGAACTCGACGAACTTGCCGACCACACCGTGCTTGCGCAGCATCTCGGTGATGGTCAGCACCAGGTCGGTGGCGGTGGTGCCGGCCGGCATCTCGCCGGACAGCTTGAAGCCCACCACGCGCGGGATCAGCATGCTGACCGGCTGGCCGAGCATCGCGGCCTCGGCCTCGATGCCGCCGACGCCCCAACCCAGCACACCCAGGCCGTTGACCATCGTGGTGTGCGAGTCGGTGCCGACCACGGTGTCCGGGTACGCCTGGCCGTTGCGCTCCATGATGGTGCGGGCCAGGTACTCGATGTTGACCTGGTGCACGATGCCGGTGCCCGGCGGGACGACCTTGAACTCGTTGAACGCGGTCTGGCCCCAGCGCAGGAACTGGTAGCGCTCCTTGTTGCGCTCGTACTCCAGCTCGACGTTGCGGGCGAACGCGTCCTCGCGGCCGAACAGGTCGGCGATCACCGAGTGGTCGATGACCAGCTCGGCGGGGGCGAGGGGGTTGACCTTGGTGGCGTCGCCACCCAGCTCCCGTACGGCCTCGCGCATGGTGGCCAGGTCGACCACGCAGGGCACGCCTGTGAAGTCCTGCATGAGCACCCGCGCCGGGGTGAACTGGATCTCCACGCTCGGGTCGGCGGTGGGGTCCCACCCGCCGAGCTGCTCGATGTGGTCGGCGGTGATGTTCGCGCCGTCCTCGGTCCGCAGCAGGTTCTCCAAGAGGATCTTCAGGCTGTACGGCAGCCGCTCGTGGCCGTCCACCTTGTCGATCTTGAAAATCTCGTAGCTCGCGTCTCCGACGCGTAGCTGGGTCTTCGCACCGAAGGTGTCGAGGCTCGCCACGTCGTACTCCTTCACACCAGCGACCGTGAGTAGTCCTGAGCAGTCTGTCGCACCGGCCGGGGTGCCGCCGAGGTTAGGTGACACTTACCGCCGATTCCGCTCTTCAACAAAACCGTACGTCCGTCTTGCTATTCGCGCAACCTCGGCTCAGGTCTCGGGACGAACGTTGCCGGAATCACGTCACCTCCCGTCGACTTGCCGGACTCCTCCCGTGCGCCTTGCGGACCTAGCCTGTCTGCCCGGCTACTGCCGGCTGCTTCGGGGGAGGTTGGCGTGGAATTCCGTCTGCTTGGGCCGGTCGAGGTGCTGGGGCACGGGCGGCTCATACCGCTCGGCGGACGCAAACGACGAACCCTGCTCGCCACACTGTTGGTCGAGCACGGGCGGGTGGTATCGACCGCGAAACTGGTCGATGCCGTCTGGGGTGCCGCACCCCCGGGCACCGCCCGCGGCGTTCTACAAACGTACGTCTCGGCACTGCGCCGGACACTGATCGGGCCGGACGGGGCGTCGGCGATCGTCACCCAGTCCTCCGGCTACCTCCTTCAGGTCAACCCTCAGACAGTGGACCGCGACGTCTTCGAACGGCTGGTGGGGCTGGGTCGCGCGGCGCTGGCGCACGGTCGGTCCGGCGAGGGCATCCGCAGGCTGCGCGCCGCCGATGACATCTGGCGAGGTGTCGCACTCGACGACGTCGATCACCACGCGCTCTCCGCCGAGGTGCTGCGGCTGGAGGAGCTGCGGCTGACGGCTGTCGAGGAACGGGTCGCCACCGAGCTCGCCCTCGGCCACGTCGAACAGACGTGCGCCGAGCTGACCGGCCTGGTCGGCAGCCATCCTTACCGGGAACGGCTGCGCGGCCACCTGATGACGGCCTTGGCCATGATGGGACGCCGCTCCGACGCGTTGGCGGTCTATCGGGAGGCACGGGCTCTGCTGATCGGGGAGATGGGCATCGAACCAGGCCCCGAACTGCGGAACATCCACGAGCTGCTGCTGCGCGAGGACGAGGCGCCGCCGCCAGGGCCATACCCCGGACAGCGGCAGCGGATCACCAGCACCGCGGCGACCAACCAACCCGACGGCACCCGCGCAGCCCCGATCCGTCCGGCACAACTGCCACCGCAGCCCGTGGACTTCACCGGCCGGCGTGCCGTGGTGGAGTCGCTCGTGCAGACCATCACCGCGCCGGTCGGCCGCGGCACCCGGCCGGTCGAGGTCATCGTCGGCAGAGGCGGCGTGGGCAAATCGGCGCTGGCGGTGCGCGTCGGTCACGAGGTGTGCGACCACTACCCGGACGGGCAGCTGTACGCAGACCTGCGCGGCCTCAGCGACACTCCGCTCGAACCTCTTGACGTCCTCGGTGGCTTTCTCCGGGCACTCGACGTCGCCGCCGAGGCGGTGCCCGAGACCCTGGCGGAGCGGGTCCAGCTCTACCGGACCCGTACCGCCGGCCGGCGCCTACTCGTGCTGCTCGACGACGCGGGCAGTGAGAGTCAGCTCCGACCGTTGCTCCCCGCGGCTCCCGGTTGCGCCGTGCTGGTGACCTGCCGCACCGCTCTCGGCGGACTGGACGGGATCCGTTTGACCGAACTCGACGTGCTCGAGACGGCTGAAGCCGCCGAGCTGCTGGACCGGATCGTGGGCAGCGGCCGTACCCGGCAGGAGCCGGACGCGACACGGGCCATCGTCGAGCATTGCGGCGGCCTGCCCCTGGCGATCAGGGTGGCCGGGGCCCGGCTGGTGGGCCGGCGGAACTGGCCACTGGAGGTCCTGGCCAGCAGGCTTGCCGACGAGCGCCGTCGGCTGGACGAGCTCGCCGCTGGGGACCAGGAGGTTCGGGCCAGCTTCGCCCTCAGCTACCAGACCCTGGACCCGTCGGCGCAGGCGGCCCTGCGGCTGTTGGCAGTTCTCGGGGCACCGGACTTCGCCTCGTGGACGGTCTCTGCCGCGCTGAGCCTGTCCGAGACGGCGGGAGAGCAACTACTCGACCGGCTCGTCGACGCCTGGCTGGTCGACGTCGTACCGACCGGAAGCCGCGAGCAGCCCCGGTACCGGCTGCACGAGCTGGTTCGGCTCTTCGCGCGCGAACGGGCCGAGATCGAGGACCCGGACGACCTGCTGCGCCAAGGGATAGGGGCGATCGCCGCTGCCGGCCTGCACCTGATCGGCGCGGCGTCGCACCCGGCGCCGTCCGGAGAGTTCCTCGCCTGGCATCTACCGGCGGACGGGTCCCCGTTCGACACGGCAGTCCAGACGGCCCTGTCCCACCCCGCGCTGTGGCTCGCCCGGGAGCGCGCGACGCTCGACGCCGTGGTCACCGCATGTGCCGCGTACCGGCTGGACGACCTGGCCCGCGAGGTGGCAGGTGCCCTTACCGGCTCGACCTCCTCGGGCCCGGACGGGCGACATCCGTCGACCCACACCGGCGCGGCCAAGCGGCGACCGTCGCCTGGCCTCGGCGCCGTGTGCGCTGCAGAGAAGCTCCAGATCCGCTGTACCTGCCGAGGCGCCGAGCTGCAGCGTTCCTGAAGGGAGCCGGAGCACCCTCACTGGCAGGAATTGGCCAGTCGAAGGGATCCCGATGACCAGAACAAGGTTACGTCAGCGAGCCGGTCGCATCGTGGCCGGAGCGCTGGCGTTGGCCGCCACCGCCACCGCGCTCACCGCGATCCAGGTGGTGACGTCCGCCGCTCCGGCCCAGGCAGCCAGCAGCATCGGCGGCCAGATCACCCGGTCTGAGGTGCTCGCCCGCGCCCAGTACTGGGTCGACAAGAACGTGGTCTACGGCACGGTCTACGACGGCAGCGGAAGGGTGATCTCGACCCAGCAGTCGTCGGACCCCGGCGGTAAGCAGTACCGGACGGACTGCTCCGGCCTGGTCTCGATGGCGTGGCACCTTTCCAGCAGCCCGACGACCGACGACTTCCGTAACTCGATCGGGTCGGTGACGGACTCGATCAGCGCGGACTCGCTCAAGCCTGGTGACGCGATCCTCTCGAGCGGGCACATCGAGTTGTTCGCCCGATGGAAGGACGGCGCCGACCACAGCAAGGGCGCATATACCTATTCCTTGAACGGTCCGGCCTTCCAGGACTGGGCCAAGGGGCCGGTCCCGAACAGCCACAACCAGGTCGGCGACATCTCGTACTACGACATCACCCACAACCGACCGCTGCGATACAAGAACATCGTCGACAGTCCCACCGCGACCAGGATGGTCACCGGGGACTACGACGGTGACGGCCAGACGGACCTGGCGCTGTACCGGCGGGATGCCACGAACGGCTCGGCGTGGTGGGTGGAGAGCTCCAACTCGCGCGAGAGCATCTTCTCCGATCGTCACTACGGCGGGAGCGCGGACATTCCGGCCCCGGGTGACTACAACGGTGATGGGGTGGCGGATCTGGCGTTGTACCGCCGGGACTGTGTCAACGGTTCGACGTGGTGGATCCTGAACGGCCGGGACAAGACGACGCAGATCAAGGCCGATTTCAAGTACGGGGGCTGTGGGGACATTCCGGCGCCGGGTGACTACAACGGTGACGGTGTGACGGACCTGGCCCTGTACCGGCAGGACTGCGCCAATGGTTCGTCGTGGTCGATCTACGACGTGAAGAACTCCAGCGCGATCAAGTCCGGCTTCAAGTACGGCGGCTGCGCGGACATCCCGGCGCCGGGTGACTACAACGGCGACAAGTGGGCCGACCTGGCCCTCTACCGGCAGGACTGCGCCAATGGTTCGTCCTGGTCGATCTACAACGTGCGGTTGGGCGGGGCGATCCAGTCGGGCCTCAAGTACGGCGGCTGCGCCGACATCCCCGCCCCGGGTGACTACAACGGCAACGGGTCGACGGACCTCGCGCTGTACCGGCAGGACTGCACCAACGGCTCGTCCTGGTCGATCTTCGACATCGTCACGGCCAGCGCGGTCAGGTCGGGTCTGAAGTACGGCGGTTGCGCGGATATCCCCGCTCCCGGTGACTACAACGAGGACGGCATCAACGACCTGGCTCTGTACCGCCGGGACTGCACCAACGGCTCCACCTGGTGGGTCCTTGACATCACGGACAACAGCCAGATCTTCGCCGACCACCACTGGGGCGGCTGCGGGGACATCCCCGCGACTGCCTGACAGCTCGGGTGGGGCCGTTCCGCTTCCGGGGGCGGCCCCACCCTCGCCGCCCATCCCCGTTTCGCAAGGAGCAAGGTGTGAGACGTCTTCGTTCCCACGGTGCACTCGCCGGCCTCGCCGCCCTGGTGACGTTCGCCGCGTTGGCCTTCGACGTGCCGGTCGCCCGGGCCGCCGTCATCCCCGACTGCACGGCGGCCGCACCCACCAGCGCCGACGCAGCTTTCGCCGCCCGGGTCGGCCCGACGCTGACCGGCAAGCTCAGCGGCGCCGCCCTCACCCCCAGCCGGGTGGCGTGCGCCCGGTTGATCGTCCAGGTGGTGAAAGCGCGGAAGCTGCCCGTCCGCGCCGCCACCATCGCGCTGACCACGGCGATCGTGGAGAGCACGATCCAGAACCTCCCCTACGGCGACCGGGACAGTCTGGGTCTGTACCAGCAGCGCCCCAGCACAGGTTGGGGCACGCAGGCGCAGATCCTGGACCCGGTGTACTCGACCAATTCCTTCCTCACCAAGATGGAGAGGTTCCCCTGGCAGAGCGCACCGGTGGGCGAGATCTGCCAGGCGGTACAGGTCTCCGGCACCCCGGACGCGTACCAGCCACAGGCAGCGGACGGGGAACGGCTGGCGACGGCGATGTGGGGGTCCGTGAGTTCCGCACTCGCGGACTACGACGGTGACGGCTCCACCGACCTGGCGTTGTACCGACCGGACCCGGTC
Source organism: Micromonospora sp. DT63 (assembly GCF_049841615.1). Lineage (NCBI taxonomy): Bacteria > Bacillati > Actinomycetota > Actinomycetes > Micromonosporales > Micromonosporaceae > Micromonospora > Micromonospora sp. DT63. The sequence continues at coordinate 64,547 of NZ_JBNCKQ010000009.1, forward strand.
AACGGTTCGGCCTGGTGGGTGCAGAGCCCCAGCACCGAGCAGATCGTCCTCGCCGATCACCACTACGGCGGGAGCGCGGACATCCCGGCGCCGGGTGACTACAACGGTGATGGGGTGGCGGATCTGGCGTTGTACCGCCGGGACTGTGTCAACGGTTCGGCGTGGTGGATCCAGAGCGGCCGGGACAAGACGACGCAGATCAAGGCCGATTTCAAGTACGGGGGCTGTGGGGACATTCCGGCGCCGGGTGACTACAACGGTGACGGTGTGACGGACCTGGCCCTGTACCGGCAGGACTGCGCCAATGGTTCGTCGTGGTCGATCTATGACGTGAAGAACTCCAGCGCGATCAGGTCCGGCTTCAAGTACGGCGGCTGCGCCGACATCCCGGCGCCGGGTGACTACAACGGCGACAAGTGGGCCGACCTGGCCCTGTACCGGCAGGACTGCGCCAACGGCTCGTCCTGGTCGATCTACAACGTGCGCTTGGGCGGGGCGATCCAGTCAGGCCTGAAGTACGGCGGCTGCAAGGACATCCCGGCCCCCGGCGACTACAACGGCAACGGGTCGACGGACCTCGCGCTGTACCGGCAGGACTGCACCAACGGCTCCACCTGGTGGATCTTCGACATCGTCGACGCCTATCAGATCCGTGCCGACCACCATTTCGGCGGCTGTGCGGACATCCCCGCCACTGCGTGACGGACCGCTCCCGCCGGGCACGCCACCCAGGGCCCGCCGGCTACCGGCGGTGACCCTCGGTCACCTCGTGGAGGCGGACGCGGGTCGTGAGCGGTATACCTCAGAGTCATATTCATACCTCTGAGGTATACCGCTCAGCAGCACATCGACACGGCCGGCAGCCACAGCGGATCGCCAGCGCCCTTCGTCGGTTGGAGGAACGCCCGGATCTCCAGACCCCGGGTAGGGTTCGAGGGCGGACCGACCGGGAGAGGACACGACGGCCATGGTCGACGTACAGCACTGGCTCGTGGCGCTGCCGCCGCTGGCGGTCTATCTGATCGTCGCGGCGGTGATCGGCGTGGAGAGCATGGGTGTTCCGCTGCCCGGCGAGATCGTCCTGGTCAGCTCCGCGCTGCTCGCCGCCACCGGCGTCGTCGAGCCGGAGTGGGTCGCCACCGCGGCGGCCGTGGGCGCCATCGCGGGCGACTCCATCGGGTACGCCGTGGGCCGCCGCGGCGGCCGTCCACTGCTGATCAGGCTCGGTCGGCGCTTCCCGCGTCATCTCGGCCCCGCGCAGCTCACCCGGGCCGAGGGGAGCTTCGCCCGGTACGGCGTGTGGGCCGTCTTCTTCGGTCGGTTCGTGGCGCTGCTGCGCATCCTCGCCGGCCCGCTCGCCGGAGCACTGCACGTGCCCTACCGGCGGTTCCTGCTGGCCAACGCCGCGGGCGGCCTGGTCTGGGCGTTCGGCACCACGTACCTGCTGTACAGCGTCGGTCGGGCGGCCGAGCACTGGCTCAAGGACATCTCCTGGGCGGGACTTGTCCTCGCCGTACTCGCCGGCCTGGTCAGCACCTGGTGGCTGCGCCGGCGGGCGCACCGGTTCGCGTCGACCGACGCCACCGACGATGCCGAGCCGGTCCGCGCCGGCAGCGGACACTGACGTGGCGCGGCCGGGTTGACGGCGCCCTGCCGCTGACAGCCGCGGAGCCGTGGGCTCGTGGGTCAGGCTGGGTCGACGGGTTTCGTGGCGTCGCCGGCCTGGGCGTGCCGTTCCAGCAGCCGCTGACGGATCTCCTCCGGGGTGTACGCGCGCCGGCGCCGCTCGGCGCGGGCGATCACCACGCCGGACGCCGCGACCCCGGCCAGGCCGGCGAGCCCGAGGACCTTCCACCACCGCAATCCTTGCCGCATCGGCCTAGGCTAGTCCCTCATGAGCATCAGCCTGGATGAGGCCGTCGAGTTGACCCGCACCGGTGACGTGTGGGTGTTCCGGGGTCGCAGCGTGCCGGACCGGGCGATCCAGTTCACCACGAACAGCCCGGTCAATCACGTCGGGATGGCTGTGGTGCTGGACGACATGCCGCCGCTGATGTGGCACGCGGAGTTGGGCAGGTCGCTGCCGGACCTGTGGTCGGGCACGCACCAGCGCGGTGTGCAGTTGCACGACCTGCGGGACGCGGTCTGCGTGTGGGCCAACCGGTACGGGCAGCGGGCCTGGCTGCGGCAGCTCGACCCGCCGGCCGCCGGGGAGATGGAGCGGGCGGTGCTGCGGACCGTGGCGCGGTTGGACGGCACGCCGTTCCCGTCGACCGCGCAGTTGGCGTGGCGGTGGGTGCGCGGTCGGGTGCCGTCGCTGCCGGGTCCCGGCCGGGCCGCGCTGCGAGCCGTCTCGCGGGCCGCCCAGGCGACCCGGGGTGACTCTGCCGCTCCGGCCAGCGCTGCTGCGCGGGAGCGGGCGTTGGAGACGGCGTACTGCGCCGAGGTGGTGGCGGTGACCTACGAGGCGATGGGCCTGCTGCCCGCCGGTAAGCGTCCGAACTGGTACGACCCGGGGCGGTTCTGGAGTGGTGACGATCTGGGGTTGACCGGTGGCGCCCGGTTGGGTGCGGAGATCGAGGTGCGGGTTCCGCCCCGCTGAGGTTTGGCCCGCCCCGTGAGCGGCAATTGCTGTCGCGTGAACGCCTCCACCGATCTTGACGCGCTGACCGGCTTCTTCGACAGGTACGGCGCCGCGATGACCTCCGGCGACCTGCCGTCGCTCGCTGGTTGTTACGCCCTGCCCGGGTTGGTGGTGGCCGACACGTACAGCTTCTCGTTCACTTCCCTCGCTGCGGTCGCGCTGTCCTTCGTGGGCGCCGCGCCCGACTACCAGGATCGGGAGCTGATCGCCGCGCACGCTCGGATCGAGGACGTGCAGCCGGTGTCGGCGTTGCTGACCATGGTGTCGGTGGAGTGGGAGTTCCTGGACAGCCGGGGGTACGCGGTGCCGGGGGAGCGGTACCGCTATCTGCTGCGTACGTCGGGTGAGGGTCCGCTGATCTGCACCGTTGTCCGGACGGCCTGACCGCTGGCGGACCGTCCACGCGGGCGAGCCGTTTTCCGCGTCGGGTGGGCCGGTCGGTCCGATCTGTACCCGCGAGGTGTTCGGTCCGGCCGCCGCTGGCTACGCTGTCGCGTCGGTGGGACGAGGGGAGACCTGATGGCGGTGGGGCCGGACGGTGCGGGAGGTCCGCGGACGGCGCGTGTGCTGCTGTCGGTGCCGTGGATCGTGGTGCTGCTCGGTATCGGCGCGCTGGTGGTGCTGTTGGTGATCGCGCTGTTGTCGTTCCGTACGCGGGAGCGGGAGAGCGCGCCGCAGGCCGCGCCGCCGGTGTTCCTGCCGACGGTGCCGGCTGCGGCGTCGTCGGGGCCGACCCCGGGTGGGCTGGAGCGGCGTACGGCGTCGCCGCGGCCGTCGCGCAGCAGCCGGACGCCGTCGCCGCGGGCCACCACGGGTTCGCCGTCGCCGGCCCGGACGAGCGCCCGGGCGGTGGCGCCGGCGAACGGGGCGGTGACCGCCCGGTACCAGGTCGGTACGGACGGCTGGAATGCGACGGAGGCCGTGCTGTCGCTGACGAACGAGTCGGCCCGGTCGGTGGACTGGCGGGTCGAGTTGGCGTTCGAGGACGACATGCGCGGTCTGCGGGTCAGCGGCGAAGCGGGGATCTCCGTGTCGGCGCAGGGTAACGGCGAGTTCGTGGTGAGCGGCGGGGCGGCGCTGGATCCGGGTGACACGCAGACGTTGCGGTTGCGGCTGGCCTGGGACGGGTCGGCGCAGCGGCCGGTGCGGTGCACGGTCAACGGCGTCGACTGCCGCTTCGGCTGAACGGGCGTCGGTGGCGGCCGTCGCCGCTTTCGAGTCGGGCCGTCGATCGCTACGCTGCCCGGACGGCCCGCTGAGGGAGGTACATGTCCGGCATGCGTCGCGCGCCGCGACCGTCGCACGGTCCGGCTGCCATCGCGTCGTCGCCGTGGATCGTGGCGTGTGCCGGCCTCGTCGTGATGGTGGTTCTGCTCTTCGTGGCCCTGGGCGCGTACCGGGGGCGTAGTCCCGCCTCCGACGACGGCCCGCCGCCGGCGGGGCTGCCGTTGCCGCAGGCGCCGGTCGCGCCGTCGGATCAGTCGTCGACGCCGCTGCCGGAGCGGGCGCCGGTGCGGCCGGGGCTGTCGCCGCGGGCGAGCGGGCCGCCCCCGAGCACACCTGCCATGTCGCGGCCACCGGCGGTCGGCCCGACGGCGGCGCCGACCTCGGGGCGACCGTCGACCGGGGCGTCGTCGCCGCGGCCGCCGGCGGTGAGCGGGCGGTACCGGGTGATGCAGAGCTTCGACGGGGGTTTCATCGGCGAGGTGCTGATCGTCAACGCGTCGGGTGCGGACCACGGCTGGACGGTGCGGTTCGACTTCTCCGGTAGGCGGCTGGTGACCGCCTGGGTGGAGGGGGTGCCACAGGGGACGCTGCGTCAGTCCGACGGGAGTTTCACGTACGTCAGCGGGGTGGACGTGCCGGCCGGCGGGTCGGTGGCGTTGCGGTTCCACCTGGAGCGGGCGTCCACGACGCCGCGGGGTTGCACAGTCGACGGAGTGCGCTGCAGCGGATTCTGAGCTGCACTTCCGCAAGGACTTTGCTCGGTTACGACTTTGTTTGCAAGGTATTGCAGATTGTTTCGGCAAGGGTTAGCGTGCGGCCAATCACGACCAGAGGAAGGCCGTCGATGAAACCCCCGCCGATCCCGCGTACCGCCCTGCTCGCGCTCGTCTGCCTGCTCACCTTCACCCTCGTCGGTACGCCGGACTCCACGCGGCCCCTCGGCGCCGACGCCGACCCCCGACCGTCCGGCACCGACGCCCTCGCCGCGGCCGGCGCCGTCCAGTGGCGCAACGAGCCCACCGCCGAGGCGTTGCTGGCCGCCGGCGACGACACCGCGCGTGCCGAGCAGTTCTACTTCGTCCTGCCGGACCGGTTCGCCAACGGCGACCGGCGCAACGACTCCGGTGGCCTGACCGGTGGTCGGCTGCGCACCGGGCTCGACCCGACCGACAAGGGCTTCTACCACGGCGGTGACCTCAAGGGCGTCATCGACAAGCTGGCCTACATCCAGGGTCTGGGCACCACCGCCATCTGGCTCGCCCCGATCTTCAAGAACCGTCCGGTGCAGGGCAAGGGCGACGACGTCTCGGCCGGCTACCACGGTTACTGGATCACCGACTTCACCCAGGTCGACCCGCACTTCGGCACGAACGCGCAGCTCAAGGAGCTGGTCTCGCTCGCGCACCGGCGGGGGATCAAGGTCTACCTCGACGTCGTGGTCAACCACACCGCCGACGTCATCAAGTACGCCGAGGACTCCTATGCCTACGTGGACAAGGCCGCCTCGCCGTACGTCGACGCGCAGGGGCGGGCCTTCGAGGACCGTAACTACGCCGACGGCAGCCGTGACTTCCCCACCGTCGACAGGAACTCGGGCCCGTACACGCCGGTCTTCCCCGAACCCGGCGACGCCACGGTGAAGGTGCCGGCCTGGCTCAACGACGCGACCATGTACCACAACCGGGGGGACTCCACCTTCTCCGGTGAGAACAGCGAGTACGGCGACTTCGGCGGTCTCGACGACCTGTGGACCGAGCGTCCGGAGGTGGTGCGGGGAATGACGAAGGCGTACGGCGACTGGATCGGCGCGACAGGCGTCGACGGGTTCCGGCTGGACACCGTCAAGCACGTCAACATGGACTTCTGGCCGCAGTTCACCAGGGGGGTCGAGCGGGCCGCCGAGAAGGCCGGCAAGAAGGACTTCTTCCTGTTCGGCGAGGTCTACAGCGCCAACCCGGAGATCACGTCGACGTACGTGCGCCGCGGTGGTCTGCCGGCCACCATCGACTTCGCGTTCCAGGAGGCCGCGCGGGGCTACACGGCGGGCGCCGGCTCGGCGAAGGCCCTCGCCGACGTGTACGCCCGCGACGACCTGTACGCCGCCCGGGACACCGACGCGGGCCGGCTGACGACCTTCCTCGGCAACCACGACATGGGTCGGATCGGGTCGTTCATCGCCGGCGGCGGCACCGAACCGGCCAGCCACCTGCGGCGGGACCAGCTCGCCCACCAGCTGATGTTCCTGACCCGTGGCCAGCCGGTGGTCTACTCCGGCGACGAGCAGGGCTTCACCGGCCCCGGCGGGGACAAGGACGCCCGGCAGGACATGTTCGCCTCGAAAGTGCCCGACTATCTCGACGACGACCTGCTCGGCACCGACCGCACCCACGCCAGCGACCAGTTCGACACCGGCCATCCGCTGTACCGGACGATCGCCGAGCTGGGCCGGCTGCGCCAGGCGCACCCCGCGCTGCGCGACGGCATCCAGGTCACCCGGTACGCCGCCGACGGTCCCGGCGTGTTCGCCGCCTCCCGGATCGCCCCCACCGACCGGACCGAGTACGTGGTCGCGGTGAACAACGCCGAGACCGCGCAGACTGTCACCGTGGACACCTGGTCGGCCGGCGCCACGTTCACCGGCATCTACGGCGGGTCGGGCGTGGAACAGGCCGGTGGCGACGGCAGGTTGACCCTGACCGTGCCGCCGCTGTCGGCGGCCGTGTACCGCGCGGGCACCGCCATCGCCCGGCCGAGCGGCAAGCCGACCATCAGCATCACCACCCCCGCGCCGGACGCGCCGGTGGCCACCCGTGCCGCCGTGACCGCGAAGGTGACAGGCGACCCGCTCGCCACAGTCACCGTGGCGGCCCGGGTCGCCGGCGGCAGGTGGACGTTGCTGGGCAGCGCCGACCACGCGCCGTACACCGTGCACCACGACCTGGACGGCCTGGCCGGCGGCACCCGGATCGAGTACCGCGCCGTCGTGCGCGACGGCCGTGGCCGCACCGCTACGGCGCGGTCCGTCGCCGTCGTCGGCACGCCCGAGCAGGGCGGGTCCCGGGAGTGGGCGGTGGTGCACTACCAGCGCCCGGCCGGGGGGTACGACGACTGGGGGCTGTACGCCTGGGGCGACATCGACCCGGCGTACGTCACCGAGTGGCCCAAGGGGCAACCGTTCGCCGGGGAGGACTCCTACGGCCGGTTCGCCTGGGTGAAGCTCAAGCCCGGCGCGAAGTCGGTGGGCTTCGTGGTGGTCGACAAGAACGGCACCAAGGACGTCGCCCAGGACCGCAGCATCGACGTGAGCGCCACCGGTGAGGTCTGGCTCAAGCAGGGTGACCCGGCGATCTACCCGAGCAGGCAGGCGGCCACCGGTCAACCGGATCCGTCGGTCGAGGAGGGCACCGCGGTCATCCACTACCGGCGGGCCGACGGCAACTACGACGGGTGGGGCCTGCACCTGTGGGACGGGGCGGCCAAACCGACCGAGTGGGCCACCCCGCTCGCGCCGACGTCGATCGACGCGTTCGGCGCGGTGTTCCGGGTGCCGCTGGCGGCCGGTGCCACCGGGCTGAACTACATCATCCACAAGGGCGACACCAAGGATCTGCCCGACGACCAGCGGCTCGACTTCGCCAGCGCCGGCCGGGAGGTGTGGCTGCTCGCCGCCACCCCGGGGCGTCTGCTGCCGTCGACAGCGACCAGCGCAGGTGGGGACACCGACATCGGCAAGCAGAAGGCGCACTGGATCGACAGGTCCACGGTGGCCTGGCAGACCCCACCCACCGACGGTCGGGTGTACGCCCTGGTGGCCGCCCCCACCGGCGGAGTGAGCGTCGTCGACGGCGAGCTGTCCGGGACGTACACCAGTCTGCCGTTGCGGGCGCAGCGCAACGGGCTCACCGAGGCCCAGCGCGCGGCGTTCCCGCACCTGTGGTCCTACCGGGCCTTCACCCTCGACCGGGGTGACCTGGCGAAGGTGCCGGCGGCGCTGCGCGGGCAGCTGCTGGTCACCGAGCGCGACGCCCAGGGGAAGCTGCTCGCCGCGACGGGCGTGCAGATCCCCGGCGTGCTCGACGACGTGTACTCCCGGGCCGCCCAGGTCACGCTCGGTCCGACCTTCGCCGGTCGTACGCCGAGCCTCGCGCTCTGGGCGCCGACCGCCCGGACGGTGGCGCTGCAACTGTTCGACTCACCCACATCGGCAGCGAAGACGGTGCCGATGCGCCGCGACGATCGCACCGGTGTCTGGTCGGTGCACGGCAGCCACGCCTGGACGGGGAAGTACTACCGCTACCAGGTGCAGGCGTGGCAGCCGGCCGCGCAGCGGATGGTCACCGCGTCGGTCACCGACCCCTACTCGGTGGCTCTGGCCGCGGACTCCACGCACAGCCAGCTGGTCGACCTGAACGATCCGGCACTGGCCCCGCCGGGCTGGCGCACGCTGCGCAAGCCGGCCGCCGTGCCGGCGTCGAAGGCGCAGATCTCCGAACTGTCGGTGCGCGACTTCTCCATCGCCGACGAGACCGTGCCGGCGCAGCGCCGGGGCACCTTCCTGGCCTTCACCGACCCGAAGACCGCCGGGATGACCCACCTGCGGGCGTTGGGCGACGCCGGTGTGACGCACCTGCACCTGCTGCCGGCGTTCGACTTCGCCACGATCCCCGAGAAGCGGGCCGACCAGCGCCAGCCGGCCTGCGACCTGGCGGCCCTCGCGCCGGACTCCGCGGAACAGCAGAAATGCGTGGCGGCGGTGGCCGACACCGACGGCTACAACTGGGGCTACGACCCGCTGCACTACACCGTGCCGGAGGGCGGGTACGCCGTCGACCCGGTCGGCGCGGCGCGGACCACCGAGTTCCGGCGGATGGTCGCCGGGGTGAACGAGGCCGGCCTGCGGGTGGTCATGGACGTGGTCTACAACCACACCGCGGCGGCTGGCGTGGACGACAAGTCGGTGCTCGACCAGGTGGTGCCGGGCTACTACCACCGGCTGCTCGACGACGGGACGGTGGCCAACTCCACCTGCTGCGCCAACACCGCTCCGGAACACGCGATGATGGGCAAGCTGGTCGTCGACTCGCTCGTCACCTGGGCCAGGCAGTACAAGGTGGACGGCTTCCGGTTCGACCTCATGGGCCACCACCCGAAGGCGAACATCCTGGCCGTACGTGCGGCGCTGGACCGGCTGACCGTCGCCCGCGACGGGGTGGACGGCAAGGCGATCATGCTCTACGGCGAGGGCTGGAACTTCGGCGAGGTCGCCAACGACGCCCGGTTCGTGCAGGCCACCCAGGCCAACATGGCCGGCACCGGCATCGGCACGTTCAACGACCGGCTGCGCGACGCCGTACGCGGCGGCGGGCCGTTCGACGCCAACCCCCGCGCGCAGGGCTTCGCCTCCGGGCTCTACACCGACCCCAACGGCGACCCGGTGAACGGGTCGGCGGCGGCGCAGAAGGCCCGCCTGCTGCACGCCCACGACCTGATCAAGGTGGGTCTCACGGGCAACCTGCGGAACTACCGGTTCACCGACACCTCGGGGCGTACGGTCACCGGGGCGCAGGTGGACTACAACGGCTCCCCGGCCGGCTACACCGCCGCGCCCGGGGAGGCAGTCACCTACGTCGACGCGCACGACAACGAGATCCTGTACGACGCGCTGGCGTACAAGCTGCCGCAGGCCACCAGCCCGGCGGACCGTTCCCGGATGCAGGTGCTGGCGCTGAGCACCGTGGCGCTGGGGCAGGGCACCGGGTTCGTCACCGCCGGCAGTGAACGGCTGCGGTCGAAGTCGTTGGACCGCAACTCGTTCAACTCCGGTGACTGGTTCAACCAGATCCGCTGGGGTTGCGAGCGGGGCAACGGGTTCGGCGCCGGCCTGCCGCCGGCACAGGACAACGAGGACAAGTGGCCGTACGCCAAGCCACTGCTCGCGGACCCGGCCCTGGTGCCCGACTGCGCGGCGATCGACACCACCGACGCCCGGTACGCCGAGCTGCTGCGCATCCGGGTGTCCTCGCCGGTGTTCGGGTTGAGCACCGCCGAGCAGGTGCAGCGGAGGGTGGCGTTCCCGCTCTCCGGCGAGGCGGAGACGCCGGGTGTGCTGACCATGACGCTGGACGCCCGTGGTCTGGGCGGGCAGTGGACGTCGCTGACAGTGGTCTTCAACGGCACGCCGGCGACGGCGAAGCAGACCGTGACCGGTCTGCGGGGCGCGGACGTGGCACTGCACCCGGTGCTGGTGAACTCGGCCGACCCGGCGTTGCGGACGGCGTCGTTCGACCGGGCGGCCGGCACCTTCACGGTGCCGGCGCGCAGCGTGGCGGTGTTCGTCCGCAGGTGAGCGGGGACCGGCCCCCTTCCGCGTCGCGCGGAAGGGGGCCGGTCCTTGTGGTGCGTCGTGCCGTGGTGCTCCTGATCAGGCGAAGCAGTTCTCGATGGTGCCGCCCGGGATGGCCAGGCAATTCGTCGGGCGGTTCGCGGTGATCGCGGACTTGTCGTCCACGTTCACCGGCCCGAAGAAGGTGAACACACCGCCCGGTGCGAAGGTCGAGAAGTTGTAGGCGACCTTCGTCCTCGACAGGTTGACCTCGCCGAAGATGTTGAAGATGCCGCCGCCGACCCCGATCGGGCCGATGGCCCGGTTGCCGACGACCTCGCTGTCGCGCAGCGTGGTGACGCTGCCGGCGTTGAAGAGCCCGCCGCCGAAGAAGCCAGCGGTGTTGTCCTTGATGTTGCTCTTCTCGAACGTGACCGCGCTGTCGAAGGCGATCGCCACACCACCACCGACACCGGCGGTGCTGTTCTTCTCGACCGAGACGTTGTACAGGTTCAGCTGGCTGTCCGCCGCCGCCAGGCCGCCACCGGCGAGGATCGCGGTGTTCGAGACGAACTTGGTCTCGTACGCCGTGGTGTTGCCCTCGATGTCGAGGTAGCCGCCGCCGAAGCCCAGCGTCTCGTTGTCGGTGATCTCGGCCTTCTTCAACTCGACGGTCCCGCCGTCGACGTCGTCGGTGAAGATCCGCGCGGCACCGTTGGAGATACCGCCACCACCGATGACTGCCGTGTTGTCGGTGATCTTCGACTCCTCGACCTTGAGCAGGCCGGCGTTGAAGACACCGCCGCCGAAGAAGAAGGCGGTGTTACGGGTGACGGTGCTGTGCCAGATCTTCGTGGTGCCGAAGTTGGCCACGCCGCCGCCGTTGCCGCCGGACTGGTTGAGGACGACCTCGGACTCGATGATCTCGGCGGTGCCGCCCGGCTGGACCAGGATGCCGGCACCGTCGTTCTCGTCCGGCTCCTCGACCAGCGGCGTGACGACGCCCGGCGCCGCCTTCGTCGCGGCCTTCGGCGTCACCTTGGGCGCGGCCTTGAGGCCGGCCTTCGGGTTGGTCTGCCGCGTGGCGAGCGCCTGGTTCAGCGGAACGCCCGCCTTCACCTGCGCCGCGATCGCCTCGGAATCCGAGTAGGACGCCCAGACGGCCGCCGGCTCGACGGCCTCGTACAGTTCGAGGGTCTGGCCACCCTTGATGGTCAGGCCCTTGATGGTGAGGTGTCCACCGCTGCCGACGTTGAGGATCCGGAAGTAGTCGGCCGTGGCTTCCCGGGCGATCGTCGTGTGCTCACCCTTGAGGGTGATGTTCTCGGTGATCACCGGGAGCCCGTTGCCCTGGTAGTCGTTGCGGCTCAGGTTGTAGGTGCAGCCCTTGGCCAGCTCCAGCACACCGCCGTGCTTGTTGTTGGCGAAGACGATCGCCTGAATCAGCTTGTCGGTGTCGCAGGGCACCTCCTTCCCACGCTCGTGGTCCTTGTCCCGGTCCTTGTCCTTGTCCTTGTCCTTGTCCCGGTCCTTGTTCCAGTCGCGGCCCTCCTCGCCGTGCTGGTCGCCGTCCTTGCTGACCTGCGCGGTGTTCCAGTTCAGGCCAACCGCTCCGGCGCTGCCCGCGACGCCCACCGCCGCGAGGCTGATCACACCCGTCAGACCGGCCACGCCGCTGGCGAGCCAGAGCTTGCGGCGGCGCTTGGCCGTCGCCCGCCCGGAGGCTTCATTGTTCGTTAGGTAGTTGGACATCGGAGCTCTCTGCCCTCTCCTCGTACCAGACAGGGTCGCCGCCCTCCGGCGGGCGTCCCCTGCTACAAATCGGTTGTAGCTCCCAAAACCACCGTATGAGAATGTTCCTCGCCTCGGGGGCGTATCCGAAACAACCCCACATTAGGTTCACGTTCGCGCGTTTGGTGGCCGGGACACCCCGGGCGGGTACGCCGCCCCCAAGCCGGGCCGTCGGGCCTGTGAGCAGCCCAAATGGGTACGCCCCTCCGTGCCGTGACCGGCTCGGAGAGGCGTGCCCTCTATGTGGTTCAGCCCCACCCGATCAGGCGAAGCAGTCCCGAACGTTGAAACAGTTCGTCGGGCGGTTGGCGGTGACCGCGGACTCGTCGTCCAGCAGGACGGTGCCGCCGAGGCTGTTGAAGATGCCCCCCGGCTCAAGGGTGGAGAAGTTGTGCGCCACCGTCGTCCGGTAGAGCCTGACCTCGCTCCCCTCGGCGTTGAGGATGCCGCCGCCGCGGGCGAAGGGACCGATGGCCCGGTTGCCGACGACCTCGCTGTCGCGCAGCGTCGTGCGGCTGTCCTCGTTGAAGAGGCCGGCCCCGCCGGACCCGGCGGTGTTGTCCGCGATGGCGGTGTCCTCGATCGTCGCGGTGCTGTCGGAGACGACCGCCACCCCACCACCCTGGCGGCCAGCGCTGTTCCTGGCCACCGTGGCGTGCTTGAGGGTGAGCTGACTGTCGGCCACGGCAACGCCGCCGCCGTCCAGGAGCGCCGTGTTGTCGGTGACCTTCGTGTCGTGCAGGGTCGTGGTGCCCTCGACGTCCAGGACGCCGCCGCCGAAGCCGAGCGTCTCGTTGTCGGTGACCTCGCTCTTGTAGACCCAGACCGCACCGCCGTCGACGGACTCGGTGAAGATCTCGGCCGCGCCGTTGGCGATGCCGCCGCCGCCGATGATCCCGGTGTTGTCCTTGATCTTCGACTCGTCGACCTGGAGCACGCCGGCGTTGAAGATGCCACCGCCGAAGAAGAAGGCGGTGTTGTGCGCAACCGTGCTCTTGCTGAGCCGGGCGCTGCCGAAGTTCGCCAACCCGCCACCGTTGCCGCCGGACTGGTTGTAGAGCAGCTCACTGTCCAGGATCTCCGCCCGGCCCCCAGGCTGTACGAGCACCCCGGCGCCGTCGTTGAATCCGGGCTCCTCCACCAGCGGCACAACCGCCGCTCCGGCCGCCGTCGTCGGAGCCTCGGCTGCTGCCGGCTTGGCCGCGGTAGCTGCTGCCGGCTTGGCGGCGGTTACCTTCGTCGACGTGGCCGACTTGGCGGTCGCCGCTGCCTGCTTGGCGTCCGCTGCCTGCTTGGCTGCGGTTGCCGCTGCCTGCTTGGCGTCCGCTGCCTGCTTGGCTGCGGTTGCCGCTGCCTGCTTGGCGTCCGCTGCCGCCTTGGCCGCTGCCGTCGGGTCCGCCGCCTTGCCTGCTTCCGGCTTGGCAGTCGCAGCCTGCTTGGCCGCCGCCTTGACAGTCGCTGCCTTGGCCGCTGCCGCCTTGGTCGTGGCCGCCTTGGCGGCGGTCGGCTTGGCCGCCGTCGTCGGGTCGGTGGACGCCGCCGGCTTCGCTGCCGCCGCCGTTGCCGGCTGGGCCGCGCTGCCCACTGCAGTGGTGCCCGCTGCAGTGGTGGCCGCCGGCTTGGCCGTCGTCGCGGTGGTCCGCACCGAGGTCGAGTACGGCCCCCAGACCGTCGCCGGCTCCACGGTCATCGCCCGCTGGATGGTCTGCCCACCCTTGATGCTCAGGCCCTTGAGGGTGAGTTGCCCACCCGCGCCGACGTTCAGGATGCGGAAGTAGTCGGCAGTGGCCTCACGACCAATTGTCGTGTGCTCGCCCTTGAGAGTGATGTTCTCGGTGATCACCGGGAGGCCGTTGCCGTCCTGGTTGCGGGTCAGGGTGTACGTGCAGCCCTTGGCCAGCTCCAGCACACCGCCGTCGCCGTTGTTGGCAAAGGTGATCGCCTGGATCAGCTTGTCCGAGTCGCAGGGCACCTGCCTGGTGCGGTCCTTGTCGTCGCGCTTGTCGTCCTTGCCGGAGCGGTAGTCGAAACCACTCCAGTCGTCGCCACTCCACTCGTCGTCGGTGCCGCTCTCCTTGCCGCCGTTCTCCGTGCCGCCGTCGGCGTTCGCGCCAGCGTCGCTGACGTTCTGCCGGTTGGTTGACGGCTGGGCATCGGACACCCGGTCGGAGGTGGGCTTGTCGTCCCGGGCGGCCACGCCACCGAGGGCGGCCAGGCCGACCACCCCGGTCAGGCCGGCGACGCCGGCAACCCACAGGGCCCGTCGTCGTCGTGTCGGCGGAGCCGTCGAGGCCCCGCCGTCGGTACTCGTTACGTCGTTGGACATCAGAGCCTTCCGCCCTTCCTACTACCAGACGGGGTCGCACCGCCCGCAGCGCCACGACCAGCCACAAATCGGTTGCAGCCTCTGATGCCCACCGTATGAGAACTATCTTCGCGAGGCGGACGTATCCGAGAAAACCCCGCATATGCCTCAGGTTAGGGCAGGAGCCCGTAATGGTCCGGCAGGACAGGAAGGGGCGTGAGCAGCCCAAACACCACGAGGCGCCCCTTGTGGGGCGCCTCGGTGTCGCTGGGCGTGATCGACTCAGGTTTCAGGAAGACGCGCTGTCCGGACGCCTCGGACACCCCGACAGCACGGAAGTCGAGTGGATCAACGCGCCGGGACGAGTCCGGCCCTGGACGCCGGTCCGGGCAAGGGACGGCCCGGACCTGCCCTGTCCGGGGCAAGGTCCGGGCCGAGGCCGAGGCGGCGACCTCCGGGGTCGGGGGAGGGGCGGGGCTTGGGTCAGGCGGGCAGGCGGGGGCCTGCTTCGCGCTGCTCGGCCAGCCAGGTCTCCACCTCGTCGGCGGTACGCGGCAGGCCGGCCGACAGGTTCACCGCACCTGTCGCGGTGACCAGGACGTCGTCCTCGATGCGGATGCCGATACCGCGCAGTTCGGCGGGGACCAGCTCGTCCTCCGGCTGGAAGTACAGGCCCGGTTCGACGGTGAGCACGTAGCCCTCGCCCAGGGCCCCGTCGCGGTAGGTCTCCTTGCGGGCGTTCGAGCAGTCGTGCACGTCGATGCCGAGCATGTGACCGAAGCCGTGCAGCGTCCAGCGCCGGTAGACCGAGGACTTCTCGTCCATGGCCTCGTCCACGCTCACCGGCAGCAGGCCCAGGTCGGACAGGCCCTCGGCGAGCACCCGCATGCAGGTCAGGTGGACGTCCTTGAACTTGACGCCGGGGCGGATGGCGTCGATGCCGGCCTGCTGCGAGGCGTACACGATGTCGTAGACCTGCCGTTGCAGGGCGGTGAACCGGCCGTTGACCGGCAGCACCCGGGTCACGTCGGCCGTGTAGAGGTTGCGTCCCTCGACGCCCATGTCCATCAGCAGCAGGTCACCCGGACGGGTGGCGCCGTGGTTGTGCACCCAGTGCAGGATCGTGGCGTGCTCGCCGGCGCCGACGATCGAGCCGTACCCGACGTCGTTGCCGTCGTGGCGGGCGCGCAGCGCGAAGATGCCCTCCAGCAGGCGCTCCGAGACGGCGCGGTCGGCGGGGAGGATCCGGGCCACGTCCTCGAAGCCGCGCACCGTGGCGTCGATGGCGTCCTGAAGCTGGCCGATCTCCCACTCGTCCTTGACCAGCTTCTGCTCCGAGATGGCGATCGCCAGTTCCCGGTCGCGGGGCGGCTGCCCGTCGGCGCGGACCCCGTCGTACGGGCGGACGGCCGCGTCGACCTGGGCGTCGAAGCCGCGCAGCACCCTGGTGCGACCGGGCGCCAGGTCGGCGAGCGCCGCCTCCAGGCCGGTCAGGTCGGCGGTGGGCAGGCCCAGCTCGGTGGACTTCTCGCCGAGGGTGTGTCGCCGGCCGACCCACAGCTCGCCGTGCCGGCTGCGGAAGAACTCGTCGGTCTCGCGGGATGAGCGGGGCCGCATGTACAGCGTCGCGTCGTGCCCCGAGCCGTTCGGGCGCAGCACCAGCACGCTGTCCGGGTCGTGGTCGCCGGTCAGGTAGGCGAAGTCGCTGCCCGGCCGGAACGGGTAGGCGGTGTCGTTGGCGCGGACCTTCTCGCCGCCGGTCGGGATGACAAGTGTCTCGCCGGGGAAGGCGGCCGAGAGCGCGGCGCGGCGCTTGGCGTAGTTGGGCGCCTCGGGACGGGGCGTGACCGGGAGTTCGGTGTCCCGCCAGCCCTGCCGCATGAAGGACAGGAACGCCTCCGGAAAGTCCGGATCGTGCGATTCCGTGCCGTCTGTCGGCGTACCGTCGGTGCTTTCCTCGGTCATTGCGCCGCTCCCTTCCGCTTCGTTGCTGGTCCCGACGGTACCGCGTGCCCGGTTCGTGTTGGTGGGGGCCGGGAGCGCTCCGGATCGACGGACGGCTGCGACGGGCCGACGGACCGCGTGGAAAGATGACCACCATGTGCGGACTCCTGGCCTTCTTCAGCGCGAACGGCAACGCCGCCGCGCACCGCGACCACATCGCCGGAGCATTGGAATGCCTGCACCACCGCGGCCCCGACGAGACAGGGGTCGAGGTGGTCGGTGACGCCTCCGGCCGGTACGCGGACGGCGTGTTCGCCCACAAGCGGCTCGCCATCATCGACGTCGCGTCGAGTCACGAGCCGCTGCCCTACGCGAACGGCCGTTATCTGCTCACCTTCAACGGTGAGATCTACAACTACATCGAGCTGCGCGACGAGCTCGTCCGGAACTTCGGTGCGCAGTTCGCGACCGCAGGTGACGGCGAGGTGATCGTCGCCGGCTACCACTTCTGGGGCGAGCAGGTGCTCACCCGCCTGCGCGGCATGTTCGCCTTCGTCATCTGGGATCGGCAGGAGCGGCGCGCGTTCGGCGCCCGCGACTACTTCGGCATCAAGCCGCTGCACTACCTGGAGACCGCCGACGGCCTCTACCTGGCGTCGGAGAAGAAGGCGCTGCTTCCGTTCGCGCACAGCAGCTACCAGGGCGACGCGGGTGTCGACGCGGCGAACCTGAGCCACTACCTGACGCTGCAGTACGTTCCCGAGCCCGGCACCCTGCACAAGGGCATCAGCCGCATCGGTTCGGGGGAGTACCTGACCTGGTCTCCGGGCGGGCGGATCGACGTGCGCCGGTGGTACCGGCCGGTGTTCCGGCCCGCGCCGGTCGACGACGAGCAGAAGCTCTACCACGAGATCCGGGAGACGCTGCGCGAGAGCGTACGCATGCACATGCGCTCCGACGTGCCGGTGGGCTCGTTCCTGTCCAGCGGCATCGACTCGACGGCCGTCGTCGCGCTGGCCCGGGAGTTCAACCCGAACATCCTGACCTTCACCGTCGGCTACGACGTGCCGGGATATTCGGAGATCGACGTCGCGCAGGAGTCGGCCCGGCACCTGGACGTCACCACCATCCCCACCAAGATCGGTCCGCAGGACATGATCGACGCGCTGCCGAAGATCGTCTGGCACCTCGACGACCCGGTGGCGGACCCGGCGCTGGTGCCGCTGTACTTCGTGGCGAAGAAGGCCGCCGAGCACGTCACGGTGGTGCTCTCCGGCGAGGGGGCCGACGAGTTCTTCGGCGGTTACACGATCTACCGGGAGCCGCTGTCGCTCGGCACCGTCAACGGCCTGCCCGGCGGCGTGCAGAAGGGCCTGCGCGCGGTCTCCAAGGCGATCCCGCAGGGGGTCAAGGGCAAGAGCTTCCTGGAGCGTGGCACCACCCCGATCGAGGAGCGCTACTACGGCAACGCCCGGATGTTCACCGAGGAGGAGAAGCAGCACCTGCTGCGGCGCTACGACCCCTCGGTGCGCTACACGGACGTGACCGCGCCGATCTACGCCGAGTGCACCGAGCTGGACGACGTCACCAAGATGCAGTACGTCGACCTCTACACCTGGCTGCGCGGCGACATCCTGGTCAAGGCCGACCGGATCTCGATGTCGCACTCGCTGGAGGTGCGGGTGCCGTTCCTCGACCGCGAGGTGTTCGACGTCGCGGCGAAGATTCCGGTGGACCTCAAGCTGCCGCCGCGCTCCGACGCGACCAAGTACGCGATGCGTCAGGCGTTGCAGGGTGTCGTGCCGCCGGCGATCGTCAACCGCAAGAAGCTGGGCTTCCCGACGCCCACCCGGGTGTGGCTGCGCGGGGAGATGTACGAGTGGGCCCGGCACGTGCTGAGCACCTCGGGCGCGGGTGACCTGCTCGACCTGTCGTACGCCCTGCGGCTGCTCGACGAGCACAAGCGGGAGGAGGCCGACCACTCCCGCAAGGTGTGGACGGTGCTGATCTTCTGCATCTGGCACGCCATCTTCGTGGCCAAGACGCTCGACCCGGGCATCCAGCGCAACCAGTCGGCTCTGCTGACGAAGCCGGTGGTCGGCTCCATGGTCCGCTGACCGGCGACCCCCACCCCGTCGATCAAGAGGTTTGCGTCACCCGAGTGACTCCGGGTGACGCAAACCTCTTGATCATTTCAGGGACCCTCAGCGTCGGGCGCAGGTGACAGTCGGGATGCCGTTCGTTCCCGTGCTGCTGGCCAGGAAGCCGAACGTGGTGGTGCCCTCCGGTGCGACAGTGCCGTTGTACGAGACGTTCGTCGCCGTCACCGAGGCGCCGGACGTCGTCTGGGTGGCGCTCCAGATCTGATTGATCGCCTGCCCGTTGGGCCAGGTCCAGCTCGCGGTCCAGCCGGCGAACGGCGTACTGCCGTGGTTCATGATCGTGATCTCGCCCTGGAAGCCACCCTGCCAGGCGCTGGTCACCTTGTAGACGGCCATGCAGTCACCAGTCGACGGCGGCGGCGTGGTCGGCGGCGGGGTGGTCGGCGGCGGCGTCGTGGGCGGCGGAGTGGTCGGCGGCGGGGTGGTGGGCGGCGGAGTGGTCGGCGGGGGCGTGGTGGGCGGCGGAGTGGTCGGGTTCGACCCGCCCGGACCCACACCGGTCACCTGGCCGCTGCCGCCGTCGAACGCCACGTCGGAGCAGCCGAAGAAGTTCTCCTGCGAGTCCGAGCGCACCCAGCGGGAGTAGATGATGTGCCGGCCGCTCTTACCCGACGGCAGGTTGCCGCTGAAGTAGTAGTGACCGTCGTTGGTGCCGACGCTGCCGCGCTGCGGCGGGTTGGTCACCGTCAGGAACGGCTGCTCCTCCAGGTCACTCCAGGCCAGCGCCCGGGTCGGGCTCCAGCTGTCCTTGGTGACGTAGAAGTAGAAGGTGCCCGGGTGGTGCGCCCAGTTGCTGTACCGGAAGTCCAGCCGCGCGCCGGAGGTCAGGTGGGTCAGCGGCCAGTCGGTGCGGGGCAGGTCGTAGCCCCGGTAGCCGGTGTTGCCACCACTGCACAGCTGCCCGTCCGGAATGAAGCCGGTGGTACGGCCACCGGCGTCCGAGCGCAGCACGCTGAACCAGTTGTAGAGCGAGTTCGTCCCGCTCTGCGCCACCGCGGCGGCGCACGCGGGGTTGTTCGGCCTGATCTCACCGGTCTGGCTGAGGCCGTCCTGCCAGCAGAGGTAGGTCCGGGCGCCCGGCGTCATCGCCGCGCCGTGCGCGGCCGCCGGTTGCGGACTGGCCGCAAGCGCTACGGCGCCCAGCGCGAAGGTAAGGGCCGCGGTGAGTAACGCGGCCGTACGGGAACGGTTCACGGGTTCTCCTGACTCGCGAGGCGTGCCGCCCGAGCCGCCCCGCCGCAATCGGGTGGGGTTGTGGTGTCGTCGCAGCGCCGTGGGGGCGGATGCGGCGATCACTGTGACGTGCCCCGGCCGAAGTGCGGCCAGCGGACACACGCCATCGACGGTCCTGTCCTGGACCGGTGCCCTCGCGTCGAACCAACCCGGCAACCGGCGGCGCGGCAGCCCTCGCACCGCCCGGTATGCGCCATCCCACCACGTCGCCGACCGCCTGCGCAATAGTCGACCCTCGATGTGCCAAACGCGGCAGGCGTGGTCCGCCGGCTCACCCGACTCCCGATCGGACCGATGGGTTCTCTCCTATAGTGATGGTCTGCATCCCCACGGCGACGACTGCCGTCCGGGCCGATCTCCCGCGTCGGGGCGGCGCACGTCGCCGTGCCGGCCGTACGGCGGGACCGGCCGGCGACGGGACGAAGGAGGCGGCAGCGCGTGCCCGACGTGTTCGACGACCTGCACCGCCGCTGCCGCGCCGGCGAGCCGGTCGCCCTGGCCACGGTCGTCGCCACCTGGCGATCGGCGCCACAGCCGCCCGGCGCCGCCATGCTCGTGGCCGCCGACGGCACGGTCACCGGCAGCGTCTCCGGCGGCTGCGTCGAGGCCGACCTCTACGAGCGTGCCCGCCACGTGCTCGCCACCGGCGTACCCGAGCTGGTCCACTACGGCGTCAGCGACGACGAGGCGTACGCCGTGGGCCTGACCTGCGGCGGGATGCTCGACGTGTTCGTGGAGCGGGTCGACGGCGACGCCCGCGCGCAGGTGGACGCGGTCGCCGCCGCGCGGCGGGCCGGCGAACCGGCCGCGGTCGTCACCTGCGTGGCGGCCGACGCCGGCGACACCCCGGGCGCGGCCCCGACCGACCCGGCCGGGCGACTGGGCCGACGGCTGGTGCTGACCGGTGGACAGGTGACCGGTTCGCTCGGCGACGACCGGCTGGACGACGCCGCTACCGACGACGCGCTCGGACTGCTCGCCGCCGGGCACAGCGGCGTGCTCCGGTACGGCTACCAGGGGCAGCGCCGCGGCGCCGGGCTCAGCCTCTTCGTGGCCACGCACGCCACCGCGCCCCGGATGATCGTCTTCGGGGCTATCGACTTCGCGGCCGCGGTGGCCCGGATCGGCGCGTTCCTCGGCTACCGGGTGACCGTCTGTGACGCCCGGGCCGTGTTCGCCACCGACCGGCGCTTCCCGGACGCGCACGAAGTGGTGGTGCAGTGGCCGCACCGCTACCTGCGGGCCGAGGTCGACGCCGGCCGGATCGACGCGCGCACAGTCGTCTGCGTGCTCACCCACGACCCGAAGTTCGACGTGCCGCTGCTGGCGCTGGCCCTGCGCCAACCACTGGCGTACGTCGGCGCGATGGGGTCGCGGCGCACCCACGACGAGCGGCACAAGCTGCTGCGCGAGGCCGGGCTCACCCTGGAGCAGCTCGACCGGCTCGCCTCACCGATCGGGCTGGACCTCGGCGGCCGTACGCCCGAGGAGACCGCCGTGAGCGTCGCCGCGCAGATCGTCGCCGCCCGCTGGGGCGGCAGCGGTCGGCCCCTGTCCGCGCTCGACGGGCCGATCCACCACCCGGGCTGACGCCGTACCGCCTCTTCGCCGCCCAGCAGGGCGTTCGTTGTGCCAGCCTGATCCCAGCCGACCAGGTCCGCCCGATCGCCCGCGGCCGCACGGCGTGGGGCACGCCGGCGCGCTGCCGGCTGACGACGACGAAGGGACTTCGATGGGGTACGCGGTGGTGTTCGGCGAGGCGCTCGTCGACCTGCTCGACACCGAGCGCGACGGGGAACGGGTCTACCGGCAGGCGATCGGCGGTGGACCGCTCAACGTCGCCGTCGGGGTGACCCGGCTCGGCGGCGCGGCGCAGTTCGTCGGCTCGCTCGGCGACGACGTGCTGGGCGGGCGGATCCGCGGCTTCCTGACCGATGTCGGCGTCGGTCTCGCCGGTGCCGTCACGGCACCGGCGCCGACCACGCTCGCGGTGGTCACCTACGCCGGGCCGGAGCCCGACTTCCGCTTCTACGGCGAACCGCCCTCCTACAGCCTGTTCGGCCCCGACGATCTGGACCTGGCGCTGATCGAGGGCGCGGACGTGCTCTACTGCGGCTCGATCGTGCTGGCAAAACCGCGCACCCTGGCCGCCGCGCGCCGCGCCTGGTCGCTCGCGCCCGGACTGCGCGTCTTCGACCCGAACGTACGCCCCCGCCTGCTCGACGGTCCGGCCGCGCTGGACGGGCTGCGCGAGGTGGTGGCCGAGTTCGCCGCGGGCGCGCACCTGGTCAAGCTGAGCACCGCCGACGCCGAACTGCTCTACCCGCACGAACCGGTCGAGGGAGTGGCCGCGTACCTGCGTGAGCTGGGCGCGACCACAGTGGTGGTGACGCTCGGCGCGGCGGGCGCGGTGCTGGCCACCGCCGGCGCGGATCCGGTACGCGTGCCGGCCCCCAAGGTCAACGCCGTCGACGCCACCGGCGCCGGCGACTCGGTCATGGCCGCGCTGATCGCCGACCTGCTCCTGGACGGCGAGCCCGACGAGCCGGCGGGCTGGGTCGAACGGGTGGCCTTCGCGCTGCGCGTGGCGGGCCTCGTCTGCGAATCCCCCGGCGGCGCCACAGCGATGCCCACCCGCACCGAGGTAGACCGCCGCTTCAAACCCTGACCCTGCCCCTGACCCCTGGCCCTGCCCGCCCCGCCCCACGCCCCGCCCTGCCTGCCCCACGCCCCGCCCTGCCTGCCCCGCCGATCTTGCACTTTCGGTCGGCGGTTGGCCCCCTCTTGCCCTTTATGTCGCGGCAGGAAGTGCAAGATCGGCGAGGTTGGGGGGCGGGGGCGAGGGGCGGGGTTAGGGGGTTCCGTTTAGTTCGGTGTAGCCGCGGCGGGCGGCGATCAGGGCGGCGCGGGCGCCGAAGGGCGCCTCGGCGGCCACCCGCTCGGGCGGCGCGTCGCCGGTGTGCGCGGCGCGGATCAGCCAGGCCAGTCGCGCCAGGTCGGCGTGCTGGGCGCGGACGAATCCGACGTCCACCGGGTCGCCGTGGCCCGGCACGACCACCGTGCGCGCGGTCGTCAGCCGCAGCAGGTCCGCGACGGCGTCCGGCCACTGCAGGGGGTACGAGTCCTCGAAGGCGGGCGGGCCGCTCTGCTCCACCAGGTCGCCGGCGACGAGCACGTCCGCGTCGGGCACGTGCACCACCACGTCGGCGTCGGTGTGCCCGCGCCCCGGGTGCCGCAGCAGCACCCGCCGGCCACCGAGGTCGAGCTCGGTCTCGGTGTGCACCGTGTGCGTCGGAGCGAGCAGCGGGGTGTCGGCCAGCTCGGCTGCCAGCTCCGGGTGCTCCGTGCGCACCTCCTCGTACGCCTCCCGGCGCAGCCGCTCCGGCTCGTCGCGCAGGGCCGCGGCGGCCCGTTCGTGCGCGTACACCGGGCGGGGTGGATCGCCGGCCAGGACGGCGTTGCCGAAGCAGTGGTCGTAGTGGTGGTGGGTGTTGACGAGCGTCAGCGGACGGTCGGTGACCCGCCCGACGGCGGCGGCCAGCTCGGTGGCCTGCCTGGCCGACGAGAGGGTGTCCACCAGCAGCGCCTCGTCGTCGCCGACGACCAGGGTGACGTTGACCCGCAGCAGGGGCTCGGGCAGCACGTACACCCGGTTGGCGACCTCGGTGAACCCGGCGCTCACGACGACCGCCCGGCCCGGTCGACGAAGCGCTGCCGGTCCACCAGGATCCGGTCGACCTGGCCCCGGGCCACCGTCTGGTCGCCGTCCGCGACGGTGACCTCGAACGACAGCCGGCGACCGTCGACGGTCGCGAGCAGGGCCTGTGCCCGTACCGTGCGCCCGACCACCGTCGGCGCGAGGTGCTCCAACTCGACGCGGGTGCCCACAGTCGTCGACCCGGGCGGCAGCGTGGCCGCCGTGGCCGCGACGGTGGCCGCCTCGGCGAGTGCGAGCACCCGTGGTGTGCCCAGCACCGGTACGTCCCCCGAACCGACCGCCTGGGCGGTGTCCGCGTCGGTGACGGTCAGTTCGACCTGGGCGGTCAGACCCGGCGCGAAGGCCGGCTCGGGCTGCTCCTGCATGGTCGTCAGCCTAGGTGCTCGCCGAGCCCGTCGAGCACGCGCCCGGCGATCCGCACACCGGCCGCCGCCCACACGCGCACGGCTTCGCCGGGTGGTCCCCGTCGGTCGATGCCGGACCCGTCGTTAACCTTGACCGCGATGGCCGTCGTGACTGACCCCCAACCCCCCGCCCGGACCGACCCGCCCGCGTCCCCGGACGGTGGCCGTCGGCGCATCGTCGCCATGACGGTCTGGGCGGTCGCCTTCGTCGCCGCCTGGCTGGCGATCGGGCTGCCCACCGACCCGGCCTACGCCTTCGTGTGGATCTGGCTCGGGACCATCGCCTGGAACAGCGACCGCCCGTGGCGCAGCCACCTGCGCTTCGCCCGGGACTGGGTGCCGGTGGTGCTGCTGTTCGTCGTCTACAACCTCTCGCGCGGGTTCGCCGACAACGGGGCCACCCCGCACGCCATGGAGCTGATCGTCGCCGACCGGTTCATGTTCGGCTGGGCCACCGGCGGGGAGGTGCCCACCATCTGGTTGCAGGAGCACCTCTACCGCCCGCAGGTGCACTGGTGGGACGTCGCGGCGAGCTGGGTGTACTTCTCGCACTTCGTGGTGGCGCTGACCGCCGCCGCGGTGCTGTGGCTGCGTGACCGGCACCGCTGGGCCGCCTACATGCGGCGTTGGGGTTTCCTCTGCGCCGCCGGCCTGGCCACCTACTTCATCTACCCCGCCGCCCCGCCCTGGTGGGCCGCGCAGAACGGCCTGCTCACCGAGGTCGCCCGGATCTCCACCCGGGGTTGGAAGGCGTTCGGCATGCACGGCGCCGGCAACGTGCTCAACGCCGGCCAGATCGCCTCGAACCCGGTCGCCGCGATGCCGTCGCTGCACACAGCGTGGGCGCTGTTCGTGGTGCTGTTCTTCCTGAGCACCACCCGTCGCCGCTGGTGGCCGCTGCTGCTCGCGTACCCGCTGGCGATGACCTTCACCCTGGTCTACTCCGGTGAGCACTACGTGATCGACGTGCTGGTGGGCTGGACGTACGTCGGGCTGACCTACCTGGTCGTCGGCCTGGCCGAGCGCGGCTGGGCGGCGCTGCGGGCCCGCCGAGCGGGGGCCGCCGACAAACCACCAGGGCAGCCGGTAGCCCCCGAACCATCGGCCGACAGGCACCCCACACCAGACGACCAACAAGCGATACCCGCCGACCACTGACGGACCCCTGCCCCGCCCCGGCCAGACCCCGTCGATCATGAAGTTGTTGCCCGTCCGCTCGGCGTGTCGGGGCAATAACTTCATGATCACCAGAGCGGGTGGGTGGGGGTTAGGGGGTGCGGCGGGCTTTGGTTGCTCGGGTGGTCAGCTCGGCTGCCAGGGTCCACGCCTCGGTGAGGTCGCGGTCCTGGGCTGCCGCGCCCGAGCCGCCGGCGGTGTCCGCGTACACGGTCGCCAGGCCCAGGCGGCGCTGCACCGGGCCCTGCACCACCCGCACGCTCTGGATCCGCGCGTACGGCACGATCGCCAACTGCCGGGTGAGCAGTCCGGACCGGGTGGCGAAGACCCGCTCGAACAGGCCCGCCCCGAGCGCGCCGCGCCCGAGCGGGTGCAGCCAGCGCGTCCGGGGCGGTGGTGGGCTCAGCGTCAGCGCGTCCAGGCGTACGCCCGGCAGCACCTCGGCGACGATCATCGCGGCGGTCGGCAGGTCGCCGACCGGTAGCAGCCGGTCCGGCCGGTTACGGTCGTCGGCCTCCGCCGCGGAGTAGCCGGCCACCTCCAACCGCAGCCGCAGCCAGTCGTTGACCCGCCACAGCAGCGGCCAGGTCGCCCGGACGGTCTGGACGCGGTCCAGCGGCACGGTCTGCGCGCGCGTCTCCAGCAGGCCGTTGTGCACCCGCAGGGTGCCGCCGTCGCGCGCCAGCCGGAAGTTCCAGTCGTCGAGGACCCGGCGGATCGGTTGCAGCAGCACACCGGCCATCGCGGTAAGCGTGCTCGCCACCGCGACGAAGGACCACGAGCCGGCGGTGACGAACTGCACCACGACGAACGCCAGGCCGAACGGGAGCAGGAACGCCTGCGGGGTGAGCAACTGACTGACCAGCAGGTCCTGGTTGCGCACCGCGTGCATCGGCCGGCCCGGCGCGGCCGCCGGCGTCCCGGGTTCCGCCGGGAGCGCGGGAACGCCGGGCGGGGGCGGCGGGGTCGTCCGCCCGGCGAGCGCCAGCAGCCGCTCGCGCAGGCGGGCCGCATCGGCCACTCCGAGGTACGCCAGCGGTGCCTCGGTCTTGCCCCCGCCGACCACCTCCAGGCGCAGCTCGGCCAGGCCGGTGAGCTGGGCGAGCAGCGGCCGGACCACCTCCACGGCCTGCAACCGCTCCAACGGGATGGCCCGGGTACGCCGCCAGAGCAGCCCTTCGTGCACCCGCAGTTCGCGGCCCACCACGTGGTAGCCGGTGTTGTACCAGCTGATCACCGACAGCACTGTCGCGCCGAGCGCCAGGACCACCACCATGGCGGCGAACCAGCCGAAGCCGACCCGCGACAGCGTCGACCAGGACAGGCCCGCGATCACCACTACCAGCGACTTGGCGCCGTGCAGCAGCGGGCTGAGCGGGTGCAGCCGCTGCCGCGGCTCACCGTCACCGCCGCCCGGCGACGCCGGCACCGGGTGAACCGCCCCGGGCGGAACCCCGGACGGTCCAGCGGGGTACGGCGGAGCGGCCGGGCCGACGGGGTACGGCGTCCCAGGCGGGCCGGCGGGGTGTGGCGGAGCAGACGGGCCGACGGGGTACGGCGGAACAGGCGGGCCGGCGGAATGCGGCGGAACAGGCGGGCCGGCGGGGTACGGCGGCGTGGGCGGGCCGGCGGGCAGCGGCGGCCGGGTGCCCGGCTCGGCGGGACCGTCGGTCATCGGGCCGGCCCTCGGCGGTGCCGACGGTCGCCCGCGCGGGCGGTCACAGACCCTCCGCCCGGTCCTCGCCGAGCGCGGTGAGCCGGTCGCGCAGCCGGGACGCCTCCGCCGGACGCAGCCCCGGCACCCGCGCGTCACTGGCTGCCGCCGCCGTGTGCAGCTGGACGGTGGCCAGGTCGAAGGCACGCTCCAGCGGGCCGGCGCTCACGTCGACGAACTGCATGCGGGAGTACGGGACGATGGACAACCGCCGGACCAGCAGCCCGTGCCGCACCAGCAGGTCGTCGTCGCGTTCGGCGTAGCCCCAGGCGCGTACCGCGCGGACGATGGCCGTGGCCCGCCACGCGCCGAGCACCACCACGAGGGCCAGTGCGAGCCCGAACAGCCAGTGGTCGCTCAACGCCCAGCCGATCGCGGTCACCGCCAGGCCGATGGCCACCACGACCGCGAGTCGGATCAGCTCCACCCAGATCAGGTTGGTGGAGATGGGCTGCCACTGGACGGTGTCCGGCCAGGGCTCCAGCGGCCCCCGCCCCGACGACTGCGGACCGGGGTGGGGCAACGCACCCGGGCCCGGCGGCAGGAGACCAGGCGACGGCAGGTCGGGCGGGAGCGGTCCCGCATCGTGCCCGCCGGACGGGGGCAGGGCGCTCGGCGGCAGCGGGGCCGGCCACGACACGTCCGGTGGGGAAGGGTCCGGACCGAGGGTGCCGGGTGCCCCGAACGCGCCGGGCGGCGGCGCGACGCCGGGCGGCGGACTGGCCGGGGAGGTGGGGTCGGGGGTGGTCGGGCGGTCGATGCGGTCCTCCGCGCTCACCGGCGGACGCCGTTCCGCGCGCCGCCACGCCGCACGATCCGTGCGCCGTGTGCCGCCGCCTCGCCCTGCCCGTCGGCGCGGAGCGCCACGCTGCCGTGTCTCATCGGTCGCTCGCTGCGCTCGCTCACGTGTCGAGGGTAGGCGATCCGGGCACCGGAGTGACGGCACGAAGGAAGCCGCGGACGTTCAGGAATTCGCCGAGACTGTCGCGGTGCTCGGCGCAGGCCAGCCAGGTCTTGCGCCGATCGGCGGTGTGCAGGCGCGGATTGTTCCACTCCAACGCCCAGACGGCGGGGGCGCGGCAGCCCCGGGCCGAGCAGACCAGGGGCTCGTCGGCGGGGGAGGGGAGGCTCATCCGGGCCAGTCTAGGGCGGCCGGACGGAGAGCTTGAGCGCCGGGCGGCCACGGGGGGAGCCGCCCGGCGACGGGGTGAATCGTACACACGGCGGGCCGGTCCCTGTCCACCCGTGACACACGATTCGGGCATGGGACGCCGCGGCGAAAATCGGCTTCTCCCCACCTCGACACTCAGGAAGGCGTGCGAGTCTTGATACCGCACCTGCCGCGACGACCGACAAACGCTGTGGAGGACCGGTGGCCCAGCCGACCACGCCCGACGCCCCGACGCCGAACGGGGCGGCACCGGACACACCCGCACCGGTGACGACTACCACGCCGGTGACCGCGCCGGCGCCGGTGACGACGCCCGCGCAGGACGCCACCCTGCTGGAGAAGGCGCTCTTCGAGATCAAACGGGTGATCGTCGGGCAGGACCGGATGGTCGAGCGGATGTTCGTCGCGCTGCTCGCCCGTGGCCACTGCCTGCTCGAAGGCGTGCCCGGCGTGGCCAAGACGCTGGCCGTGGAGACCCTCGCCAAGGTCGTCGGCGGGTCCTTCGCCCGGGTGCAGTTCACCCCGGACCTGGTGCCGGCCGACATCATGGGCACCCGGATCTACC
Source organism: Micromonospora sp. DT63 (assembly GCF_049841615.1). Lineage (NCBI taxonomy): Bacteria > Bacillati > Actinomycetota > Actinomycetes > Micromonosporales > Micromonosporaceae > Micromonospora > Micromonospora sp. DT63. Next base: position 92,923 of record NZ_JBNCKQ010000009.1, read on the forward strand.
GGCAGTCGAGTGAGAAGTTCGACGTCGAGCTGGGCCCGGTCTTCGTCAACTTCCTGCTCGCCGACGAGATCAACCGTGCTCCGGCCAAGGTGCAGTCGGCGCTGCTGGAGGTCATGAGCGAGCGCCAGGTGTCCATCGGTGGGGAGAGTCACCGGGTGCCCGATCCGTTCCTGGTGATGGCCACCCAGAACCCGATCGAGCAGGAGGGCGTCTACCCGCTGCCGGAGGCGCAACGGGACCGCTTCCTCATGAAGATCGTGGTGGGCTACCCGACCGACGCCGAGGAACGGGAGATCGTCTACCGGATGGGCGTGACCGCCCCGGAGCCGACGGCGGTCTTCGACACCCCCGAGCTGATCGCCCTGCAACGCAAGGCCGACCAGGTGTTCGTGCACAACGCGCTGGTCGACTACGCGGTGCGCCTGGTGCTGGCCACCCGCGCGCCCGCCGAGCACGGCATGCCGGACGTCGCCCAGCTGATCCAGTACGGGGCCAGCCCGCGCGCCTCGCTCGGGCTGGTCCGGGCCACCCGCGCGTTGGCGCTGCTGCGTGGGCGCGACTACGCCCTGCCGCAGGACGTGCAGGACATCGCCCCGGACATCCTGCGCCACCGGCTGGTGCTCAGCTACGACGCGCTCGCCGACGACGTGCCGGCCGACCACATCGTGCACCGGGTGATGTCGACCATCCCGCTGCCGGCCGTCGCGCCCCGACAGCAGGCCACCCCTTCGCCGAACACCCCGCCGCCGGGCGCCGGCTGGCCCGGGCAGCGGCCGTGACCTCACCCACCCCTCGTCCCGCCCCCGACCGCAGCGAGGCAGTGCTGTCCCGACTCCAGTTGCTGGTCACCCGCAAGCTCGATGGCCTGCTCCAGGGTGACTACGCCGGCCTGCTCCCGGGGCCGGGCAGCGAGGCGGGCGAGTCCCGGGAGTACCGCCCCGGTGACGACGTACGCCGGATGGACTGGCCGGTGACCGCGCGGACCACGACGCCGCACGTGCGGCGGACGGTCGCGGACCGGGAGTTGGAGACGTGGCTGGCCCTGGACCTCTCGGCCAGCCTGGACTTCGGCACCGGCAAGTGGCTCAAGCGGGAGGTGGTGGTGGCCGCCGCTGCCGCCATCACCCATCTGACCGTGCGCGGCGGCAACCGGATCGGCGCGGTGATCGGCACCGGTGGCGGCGCGTCCGCACCGGCGCGACGGTGGCGGGGCGGCCCGCCGCCGGTCGGACCGGGGGTGCTCACCCGACTGCCGGCCCGCTCGGGCCGCAAGGAGGCGCAGGGCCTGCTGCGGGCCGTCGCCGGCACCGCGATCCAGCCGGGCCGGGGCGATCTGGGCGCGCTTGTCGATATGCTCAACCGCCCGCCCCGGCGGCGCGGGGTGGCAGTGGTGGTCTCGGACTTCCTGGCGCCGACCGAGCAGTGGGCCCGCCCGATGCGCAAGCTGCGCGTCCGGCACGACGTGCTGGCGATCGAGGTGGTAGACCCGCGCGAGCTGGAGCTGCCCGACGTGGGGGTGCTGCCGGTGGTCGACCCGGAGAGCGGTGAGCTGCACGAGGTGCAGACCGCCGATCCGCGGTTGCGGCAGCGCTACGCCGAGGCCGCCGCCGCTCAACGGGCCGCGATCTCCGCCGCGCTGCGTGGCGCCGGCGCGGCCCACCTGCGTCTGCGTACCGACCGAGACTGGCTGCTGGACATGGTGCGTTTCGTGGCCGCGCAGCGGCACGCCCGCACCCGGGGGACGACACGATGATCCGTTTTCTGCAACCGTGGTGGCTGCTGGCAGTTCTGCCGGTGCTCGCCCTCGCCGCGTTCTACGTCTGGCGGCAGTTCCACCGCCGGGCGTACGCGATGCGGTTCACCAACGTGGACCTGCTGCGGACCGTCGCGCCCAAGGGTCTGGGCTGGCGGCGGCACGTGCCGGCGACCGCGTTCCTGCTCTGCCTGCTGGTGCTCGCCACGGCGCTGGCCCGTCCGGCGGTGGACACCAAGGAGCCGCTGGAGCGGGCGACAGTGATGCTGGCCATCGACGTGTCGCTGTCGATGCAGGCCGACGACGTGGCGCCGAACCGGCTGGAGGCCGCGCAGGAGGCGGCCAAGCAGTTCGTCGGCGAGCTGCCGGAGAGCTACAACCTGGGCCTGGTGTCGTTCGCCAAGGCGGCAAACGTGCTGGTGCCGCCGGGCAAGGACCGGGACGCGGTGACCGCCGCCATCGACGGGCTGGTGCTGGCCGAGGCGACCGCGACGGGCGAGGCGGTGTTCACCTGCCTGGAGGCGATCCGGTCGGTGCCGGCCGACGGCGCGGCGGGTATCCCACCGGCGCGGATCGTGCTGCTGTCGGACGGGTTCCGCACGTCGGGTCGATCGGTGGAGGAGGCGGCGGCCGCCGCGCAGGCAGCCAACGTGCCGGTCTCCACCATCGCGTTCGGGACCGACACCGGTCAGGTCGACATCGGTGGGCAGCTCCAGCGGGTGCCGGTGGACCGGCTGGCCCTGGCGGAGCTGGCCGAGACCACCGAGGGCTACTTCTACGAGGCGGCGTCGGTGAGCGAGCTGAAGCAGGTCTACCAGGACATGGGCAGTTCGATCGGGTTCCGCACCGAGCCACGCGAGGTGACCCAGTGGTACGCGGGTGTGGCGCTGCTGCTGGCGCTCTGCGCCGGCGCGCTCAGCCTGCTCTGGTCGTCCCGGATGCTCTGACCGCCGACAAGGCGGAGAACGAGCCGAGAACGGCCGGCGGTGGTCAGTGACCGCCGCCGGCCAGGACGAAGACGACGGCCACCCAGACGGCGGCGAGGGTGAAGCCCAGCGGGGCGACGTAGCGGCTCATGGACGGCTCCGAGTGGCGGCTGGACGGTCCGCGTGCGGGGGCGGACCGCAGGGGGTGGGGACGCGCACACGAAGTCGTGACCGGGCGGCTCCCGGCGACCGTCCGGTGAAGCCGGACGGCGCGGCACACGCGCCCCGGCGTCAGCCGAGGCGGTGGGGGAGCGGAGCGGGGTCAGCTCGCCAGACTGAGTCGTGGCTCAGCGGGGCTGACCATCGGCCCGGCCACGACTAGGAGGATCGCTATCTCGCACAGCGATCACCTCCTGCAAGTCGGCCCGGCCGGAACGTCGATGATCGTACACCTGGGCCGGTGCCGGGACGCACTCGGCCGACCGGTCGGCGAGCGCTCCACCGCGCGGCCGACGCCACCGGTCGGGGCCGTCCGCCGACCCGTGGCGGCGGCCCCTGCGCACGACCGTGACCAGCACCACGGCGAGCAGGGGCAGCCAGCAGAACCGGGCCAGCACCCACGCCGGACCGTCCGGCGCGGTGTGCAGCCCGGGCAGGGCCAGGCCACCCCGGGCGGTGAGCGCCGTCACCGTGACCAGCACCGGCTGGTGCCACAGATAGATCCGCACGGCGTTGTGGTTCACCGCGGTCACCGCCCGGCGCGGCAACGGTCGGGCCAGCAGGCGTTCCCAGCCGGGCCGGGCCAGCAGTCCCAGCCCGACCTGGGTGAAGGCCAACGCCACCGCCAGCAGCGACGGCGGGTTCAGGTTGGACACCCCCTCGCCGGGCACCCCGACCGCGCTGACCGGGTAGCCCACCGCCAGCAGCGCGGCCAGCGCCACGGCCCCACCGGCCGCCAGCAGACCGGCCGTGCGCCGCCCGGCCAGGCGCCCATCGGCGTACGCCAGGCCCAGCAGGTAGGGCACCGCCCAGGCCGCCACCACGCTGACCGGTGCCACCGCCACGCCGGCCGGCAGCACGCGGACCGCCACGTCGCTCGCCGCCACCACGGCCACCGCCGGCACGACACAGCGGACCAACCCCCACCGGCGGACGGCGGCGCGCAGCGGGCCGCTCACCGCCACCAGGAGCAGCAGCGGCACCAGGAACCAGAGCGGGCTGACCGCCAGTCGCAGCCCGACGGCGAGCGTGTCGTCGGGTGCGCCCGCCACGGTGGCGGCCAGCAGCACTGCCGCACCGACGCCCAGCAGGGCCACCGCGGGCAGCAGCAGCCGGCGCGACCGGCGGGCCAGCCACCGACCCGTCCCGCCCTGGTGACGCGCCAGCGACCGCGCCGAGCCGAAGCCGGCGGCGAAGAAGAACAGGCCGAGCGTCTGCAACACCCAGGTCACCGGGCGCAGGTCGGGCAGCGTGGTCAGCGGGCTGGCCTGGTGCAGCCCGCCGTCGCCGGCCAGCACCAGACCGGTGACCAGCCAGTGCCCGAGCACCACACCACCGATCGCGTACGCCCGCAGCGCGTCGACCGCGCGGTCGCGGCTCACCGGGCGTCCCCGACCGGGCCGGCGCCCAGCACGACAGCCGTGACCGCGGCCAGGGTGGCGCTGCCGGTCGCCAGGTAGCCGTCGTGCCCGGACACCCCGTCCACGGGCAGCGGCCGGGCGCCGAACGCCGGATCGCCGGGGCGCCGCCCGTAGCCGAGGCCGGGCAGCCGCACCGGTGGCACCCGGCGGATCCAGTCCGACGGCGCCTCGGCCGCCCAGAACCGCAACCCGTCGCGCAGGTCGGCGGCGCGCTGCACCCCGGCGCCGACGCCACCGAGGCTGACCACGTCGCTCACCTGCGCCGGGGCGTGCGTCGTCGCCAGCGCCGCCACCAACGCCCCGTAGCTGTGCCCGATCACCGTGATCGTCGCGCCGGGCCGACGCGCGGCCAGCTCCCGCAGCAGCCGGGCCAGCCCGACCGCCCCACGCCGGGCGCTGGCGTCGCTGACGGCGGTCAGCACCCCGTCGGGCGGGTCGTAGCCCAACCAGGCCAGCACCGCGACCCGCGCCGCCGGGTCGGTCGACCGCAGCTGCCCGTACAGCTGCGTGGCCTGCACCGCAGGCGCCCGCCGGGCCACCCCGCCCAACCCGCGGTCGAAGTCGGCAAGCGTGCTGCCCACCCCCGGCACCAGCACCGCGATGCGGTCCGCGCCGGCCAGGTCGCCGATCACCTCGCCCGCGCGGCCGTCACCGCGCTCGTCGAACAGCAGGAACCGGCGTCCGTCGGCAGCCCAGTCCGCGTACGGGGGGCCGGCCGCGCGCATCGCCTCGGCGGTGACCGGGTACGCCTCGACGAATCCCGCCGCCGTGACCGGCTCCGGCCGGGTGGGCAGGACCAGGTTCACGCCGAGCAGTGCGCTCAGTGCGAAGCGGGCGGCACCTCGTCGTCGCATCACGTTCTCCCTCCGGTTTGTCGTCCGGAGGGAGAGTGCGGGGGTGCATGGGTCGCGGGCGTCGCACCGGGGAGCCGTTTCGCGGCTGGCCCTGTGGGGCTACTCGCCGGCGGCGACCAGACCCGTCTCGTACGCCAGCACCACGGCCTGGGCCCGGTCGCGCAGCCCCAGCTTGCCGAGGATCCGCCCCACGTGCGTCTTCACCGTCTGCTCCGCCACCACCAGGTCACCGGCGATCTCCGCGTTGTTGCGACCCCGGGCGATCAACCGCAGCACCTCGGTCTCGCGTGGGGTGAGGCCGGCCAGGTCGGTCGGGCGGGGTCGACGGCGGTCCGGGCGGGCCGCGAACTCGGCGATCAGCCGGCGGGTCACCGCCGGGGCGAGCAGCGCGTCCCCGGCCGCCACCACCCGAACCGCCTGCACCAGGTCGGCCGCCGGCGCGTCCTTGAGCAGGAAACCGCTGGCACCGGCGCGCAGCGCCTCGTACACATAGTCGTCCAGGTCGAACGTCGTGAGGATGAGCACCCGGGGGCGCTGCGCCGAGCGGTCGCCGAGCAGCTTGCGGGTGGCCTCCAACCCGTCCATGACCGGCATCCGCACGTCCATCAGCACCACGTCCGGGTCGAGCCGGCGGGTGGCGGCGACCGCCTGCGCGCCGTCGGCGGCGTCACCCACCACGAGCAGGTCCGGCTGGGCGGCGAGCAACGCGCCGAAGCCCTGCCGGACCATCGCCTGGTCGTCGGCGATCAGCACCTTGATCATGCGTCTCCGCTCTCCGCCTCGTACGGCAGGTCGGCCGCCACCGCGTAACCGCCGTCGGGCAGCGGCCCGGCGGTGAACGTACCGCCCAGCGAGGTGGCCCGCTCCCGCATGCCGGTCAGCCCGTGCCCCGGACTGCCGTCGGCGGTCGGTCGGGCGTCGGTCGGGGAGTTCTCGACGCGTACTCCCAGACCGGACTGACGGGCGCGGACGGTGACGCGCACCGCGGCGCCTGCCGCGTGCCGGGCCGCGTTCGCCAGCCCCTCCTGCACGATGCGGTACGCGGCCAGCCCGACCGGCGCGGGCACCCGCCCGTCGCCCAGCGGGTCGATGTCCAGGGTCACCGGCAGCCCGGCCCGGCGGGCCCCGTCGACCATCGCGCCCAGGTCGGTCAGGTCGGGCTGCGGAGCGGTCTGCGGGCCGGTGGCCTCGCTGCGCAGCACCCCCAGCAGCCGCCGCATGTCGGTGAGCGCGTCGCGGGCCGAGCTGGCGATGGCGGCGAACTCGGCGGCCGCCGGCGCTGGCACGTCGGTCAGCCGGTACGGCGCGGTCTCGGCCTGCACCGCGATCAGCGACATGTGGTGGGCCACCACGTCGTGCAGCTCGCGGGCGATCCGGGTGCGCTCCTCCAGCACCGCGCGGCGTTCCTGCTCCCGCTCGCTCAGCTCGGTCTGCGCGGCCAGTGCCCGCCGGGACAGCCGGTTGCGCCGGATCAGGTCACCGACGATCGCCAGCGCGCCGAGCAGCGCCAGGACGGCGGCCCGGTTCTCCGCGTGCGCCAGCGTGAGCACCGGCACCGCGGTGATCGCCACCACCCAGGCCAGCACCGGCCGGTCGACCCGCGCGACGACCACCGCGACCACCGCTACCGAGCCGAGCGCCAGCGGCGGCGTCCACGGCCCGGGCAGGCCGGCCGGCGCGTTGAACGTGCACACCAGCAGGGCCAGCACCGTGAGCCGCCAGGCCAGCAGCGGACGCCTGGGCAGCGCCAGCAGCGGTGCCACGGTCATCGCCGCGAACAGCACCGCGACCGGCGCCGGCAGACCCCAGTCGCTCTCCACGGCGAACGTGATCCAGAAGAGGCCGAGCGCGGCCAGCAGCCCGACCGGGGCGGCGGGGCGGGCCAGCCGGGGCCAGCGGGCCAGCAGCGGTCGACCGGGCGGGGCGTCCGGGCCCCACAGGGTCTGCCGCAGCGCCCGCAGGGCCGCGGCGATCGGTTGCCGGTTCACCACCCGGAGGCTACGGGCGGAGCCCGTCACCGGGCGTGCCACCAGGGGTTGATCCCGGTGTCGTACCACGGTGTGACGCGGCTCCCGTTAGCGCTTACCTACCGGTAACGCCTAGGCTCGCCTGCGACTGAGATCAGCTGAGCAAGGGGGAACCGTGGCCCGTACCGTGCTGGTGACCGGGGGCAACCGGGGGATCGGCCTGGCCATCGCGCAGGCCTTCGCCAAGCAGGGCGATCGGGTGGCGGTCACCCACCGCAGCGGCGACGCCCCCGAGGGGCTGTTCGGCGTGCGCGCCGACGTCACCGACGCTGCCTCGATCGACGCCGCGTTCACCGCCGTCGAGGCCGAGCTGGGCCCGGTCGAGGTGGTGGTCGCCAACGCCGGCATGACCGACGACACCCTGCTGCTGCGCATGTCCGAGGAACAGTTCACGGGTGTGCTGGACACCAATCTCACCGGCGCGTTCCGGGTCGCGAAGCGGGCCTCGGGCAAGATGCTGCGGGCCAAGTGGGGCCGCATGATCTTCATCTCCTCGGTGGTGGGCCTCTCCGGCGGCGCGGGTCAGGTCAACTACGCCGCCAGCAAGGCCGGCCTGGTAGGCGTGGCCCGCTCGATCACCCGTGAGCTGGGCAGCCGCAACATCACCGCGAACGTGGTGGCGCCCGGCTTCATCGACACCGACATGACCGCCAGCCTCAGCGACGACCGCAAGGCGGAGATCCGCAAGTCCATCCCGGCCGGCCGCATGGCCAGCCCGGACGAGGTGGCCGCCGTGGTCACCTGGCTGGCCTCGGACGCCGCCGGGTACGTCTCCGGCGCCGTGATCCCGGTCGACGGCGGCCTCGGCATGGGCCACTGACCAGCGCTTCGACAACGTACGGAGGAAACCCTGCATGTCCGGACTGCTCGCCGGTAAGCGGCTGCTCGTCACCGGTGTGATCACCGAGGCTTCGATCGCCTTCTCGGTGGCGAAACTCGCCCAGGAGAACGGCGCGCAGGTCGTGCTGACCGGCTTCGGACGACTCTCCCTGGTCGAGCGGATCGCCAAGCGGCTGCCCGAGCCCGCCCCGGTGATCGAGGTCGACGTGACCAACACCGAGCACCTGGCCAGCCTCGCCGACCGGGTGCGCGAGCACGTCGACGGCCTCGACGGCGTCGTGCACTCGATCGGCTTCGCCCCGCAGAGCTGCCTCGGGGGCGGGTTCCTCGACGCGCCCTGGGAGGACGTGGCGACCGCCCTGCACGTCTCCACCTTCTCGTACAAGTCCCTCGCGATGGCGGCGCTGCCGCTGATGTCGGCCGGCGGCGCGGTGGTCGGCCTGACCTTCGACGCCACGAAGGCGTGGCCGGTCTACGACTGGATGGGCGTGGCCAAGGCCGGCCTGGAGTCCGCGTCCCGCTACCTCGCCATGCACCTGGGCAAGCAGGGCATCCGCAGCAACCTGGTCGCCGCCGGGCCACTGCGCACCATCGCCGCGAAGTCGATCCCCGGCTTCGACCAGTTCGAGGAGGCGTGGGCCGAGCGGGCGCCGTTGGGCTGGAGCCTCACGGACCAGGAGCCGGCCGCCCGGGCCTGCCTGGCGCTGCTCTCGGACTGGTTCCCGGCCACCACCGGCGAGATCGTGCACGTCGACGGCGGCTACCACGCCGTCGGTTCCTGACGCTGCGCCGCGACGCTCCCTGGTCGCCGTCCGCGTGATCTACGCGTCCGGACCAGGGGGCGTCGCCGGGCCGTCGCGGCCGAGGGGCGAGAATGACCCCATGGCGTACGACGCGGTGGTGCTGGTGTCCTTCGGCGGGCCCGAACGGCCCGAGGATGTGATGCCGTTCCTGCAGAACGTGACCCGCGGCCGAGGCGTGCCGCCCGAGCGGCTGGCCGAGGTCGCCGAGCACTACCAGCACTTCGGCGGGGTGTCCCCGATCAACCAGCAGAACCGCGAGTTGCTGGCCGCCCTCCGCGCCGACTTCGCCGCGCACGGTCTCGACCTGCCCATCTACTGGGGCAACCGCAACTGGGACCCGATGCTCGCCGACACCGTGACGCAGATGCGCGACGACGGGGTGACCCGGGCGCTTGCCTTCGTCACCAGCGCGTACGGCGGCTACTCGTCCTGCCGGCAGTACCAGGAGGACATCGCCGCCGCCCGCGCCGCCGTCGGCCCGGACGCCCCGGTGATCGAGAAGATCCGCCAGTTCTGGGACCATCCCGGCTTCATCGAGCCGCACGTCGACGCCGTCCGTGCCGCGCTGGGCCAGCTCGACCCGGCCCGGCGGGACACCACCCGGCTGGTGTTCACCGCCCACTCCATCCCCACCTCGATGGCGGCCAACGCCGGCCCGCACGGCGGCCGGTACGAGGCGCAACTGCGGGAGGCCGCCGCGCTGGTGGCCGCTGCCGCCGCCCCCGACCTGGCGTACGACCTGGTCTGGCAGAGCCGTTCGGGCCCCCCGCACGTGCCGTGGCTGGAGCCGGACATCAACGACCACCTGGGCACCCTCGCCGAGGGCGGCACCACGAGCGTGGTGGTCAGCCCGATCGGGTTCGTTTCCGACCACCTGGAAGTGGTGTGGGACCTCGACACCGAGGCACTGGAGACGGCCAAGCAGCTCGGCCTGGACTTCGTCCGGGCGGGCACCCCGGGCATCGACCCGCGGTTCGTGACAATGGTCCGCGAGTTGGTCACCGAGCGGACCGACCCGGACGGCGCGCAGCTGCGTCGCCGTCTCGGCGAGCTGCCGATGTGGGACTCGTGCCCCACCGTCTGCTGTGTTCCGACCCGCCGTCCGACGCCCGCTGGGAGCACCGATGCATGACCGCAAGCCCGTGCAGAGCTGGCTCACCGACATGGACGGCGTGCTGGTGCACGAGGGCCAGCCGGTGCCCGGCGCACCGGAGTTCATCAACCGGCTGCGCGCCTCCGGCAAGCCGTTCCTGGTGCTGACCAACAACTCGATCTACACCCCGCGGGACCTCACCGCCCGGTTGAGCCGGATGGGCCTGGACGTGCCGGAGGAGTCGATCTGGTCCTCCGCCCTGGCCACCGGCCAGTTCCTCGCCGACCAGCGGCCGGGTGGCACCGCGTACGTCATCGGGGAGGCCGGCCTGACCACGGCGCTGCACGCGGTCGGCTACGTGCTCACCGACTTCGCCCCGGACTACGTGGTGCTCGGCGAGACCCGCACCTACAGCTTCGAGGCGATCACCAAGGCGGTGCGGCTGATCAACGACGGGGCCCGGTTCATCTGCACCAACCCCGACGTGACCGGCCCGTCCGTGGAGGGCGCGCTGCCGGCCGCCGGCTCGGTCGCCGCCATGATCTCCAAGGCGACCGGGGTGGAGCCGTACTTCGTCGGCAAGCCGAACCCGATGATGATGCGCTCCGCGCTGAACACCATCAACGCCCACTCGGAGACCACCGCGATGATCGGCGACCGGATGGACACCGACATCCTCTGCGGTCTGGAGGCCGGGCTGGAGACGATCCTGGTGCTCACCGGCATCAGCAGCCGTACCGAGGCGGAGCGCTACCCGTACCGACCGTCCCGGATCATCAACTCGGTGGCCGACCTGCTCGACGAGGTCTGACCGCGCTCCCGCTCTCGCCGATCTTGCACTTGCTGTCGCCGGTATGGCCGGGATGCCCGTTGTGCCGCGACACAAAGTGCAAGATCGACGCGGTGTGGGGTCGAGGTCGGGGTCAGGGGCGTAGCGGGGCGTTGCAGGCGGCGACCAGCGCCTGCCGGCAGGCCGTGGTGAGCGGGCGCAACGCGGCGTCGCGCTGCTGGGCCTCGTAGTTGTTGATCGCGCCACCGGGGGCGGCATGCCCGGCCAGCGCGAGCACCCGGTCGAGCACCGCGGCCCTGGCGAAGAGCCGGCGGGCTCGCGGGTCGAAGCCGGGTGGCAGATCGGTGGCGCCGTCCGGGCGGCGCAGCGCTGCCAGCGCTCCGGCCAACTCGGGCCGCCACTGGGCCACGTCGAGTCGCGTCAGCGCGGCTGTCGTCTCGGCCAGCGCGGCGGCCAGCTCGGCCTCCGCCTCGGCGGCGCCGGGCAGTGACAGCGAGGCGGCCGGGGCGTTGGCCGGCAGCGGGTACACCCGCCACAGCACCGTCTCGAAACAGTCCCCCGAGCCGGACGTGTGGCTGCGCACCTGCGGGATCAGACCCAGCCCGCCGGCCACCACCGCCTCGCCCGCCACCAGCGCCGCGCCGGCGAAGTCCCCGGGACCGGGCAGACCCCGCGGGTCGCCCGGCGCGGGCAGCACCAGACGGATCTCGTCGGGGGAGAGCTTGGCCAGGGTGGGCAGCGCGGCACCCAGCGGGACGTCGGTCCAGGTGCCGGGGGCGTCCGCAACGAGATGCTCCTCGTCACCGGCGATGGCGTCGGCGACCTCGTCGTACGGCACCAGCCCGGCACGCCACGCGCGCACCCAGGCAACGAACCGGCTCGACCGGCGCGGCGCAAGCGTGGCCGCGCCCGTTGCGGGGGTGGACATGCCGAAAGGGTACGTGGTCATCGGTGGCCCTGTCTCGACTGCCGCTCCGGCCGCCCTGCCTGCCCCGAACTGCCCCCTTCGCCCGATCCTCGCCCGCGGCGCGGCCCGCTGATCCGCTGTCGACCGTCATTCGGCGGTGCCGCGGCCCCGCCCGCGTGCCTCCCGGAGCGCTAGCGCAGCCGCAGACCCGCGATGACCAGTCCGACCATGAGGCGCGCGTCGTAGCCAGGGTTGTCGGCGCCGATGCAGAGGTTGCCGACGCCGTGCATCAGGACGAGGGCGTCCATGTCGGGAATGATCTCGCCCGCCGTGCTGGCGGCGTCGAGCAGTTCGGCGCAGACGGGGACGAGTCGGTCGAGGAAGTAGGCGTGCAGCGTCTGGAAGGCGGCGTCGTCGGACCGCATCGCCTCGGCGAGGCCGTGCTTGGTGACCAGGAAGTCGACGAAGAGGTGGATCCAGCTCGCCAGGGCGGCGTGCGGGGTGGCGCTCTCCGCGAGCAGCACCGGGCCGGCCGCGGCGCATGCCTCCACCTGGTGTCGGTACACCGCAACGATCAGGTCGGCCCGCGTCGGGAAGTGGCGGTAGATCGTCCCGACGCCGACGCCGGCCCTGGCGGCGATGTCACGCACCGGCGCATTGACTCCGGAGGCGACGAATGCCGCGGCGGCCGCCTCCAGGAGCGCCGTCTCGTTGCGCCGCGAATCAGCCCGCCGCTTGCGCGGGGCACCCGCCTCCGTCCCGGTCACCGTTACCCCCGTCACATCCCTTGGAAAACGGAACAGTGTTCCGTATGTTTTAACGGAACCGCGTTCCGCCTATGCAGCATGCCAGGAACGGCAGCGGACACCAAGTCAACCAGGAGCGATCATGCACGCAATGCCCGAGCCCACGCCCGTGGTCTCCGTCCACCCCGTCACGGTGCCGGCCCCGGACCGCGGCGACGATCTGCACGTACGCGTCTCCGCGCCCACGACCGGCCACGAACTGCCGGTCATCGTCTTCTCGCACGGCTTCGGCGGCGCGGCCACCCTGTACGGTCCGCTCGTCGACTTCTGGGCCTCGCACGGTTTCGTCGTCATCCAGCCCACCCACCTCGACTCACGGCGACTGAACCTTCCGCCCGACGACCCCCGCACCCCGGCGATCTGGCGCATCCGGGTGGACGACCTGACGCGCAGCCTCGACCACCTCGACCTGCTGGAGTCGTCCGTCCCCGGCCTCGCCGGACGGCTCGACCGCACCCGGATCGCGGTGGCCGGCCACTCCTGGGGCGCCCAGACGGCGAGCACCCTGCTGGGAGCCCGAGTCCTCGACGCCGATCAGAACCCCGGAGAGGAGATGCGCGACCCGCGGATCACGGCAGGCGTCCTGCTGGCCGTGACCGGCCGGGGCGGGGCCGACCTCGCTCCGTTCGCGGCCGAGCACTTCCCCTTCATGAGCCCGAGCTTCGCGACCATGCACACCCCGACCCTCGTCGTCGCGGGCGATCGGGACGACTCCCCGTTGTCGGTCCGTGGGCCGGACTGGTTCACCGACGCGTACCACCTGAGCCCGGGGAGCAAGAGCCTGCTCACGCTGTTCGGCGCGGAGCACTCGCTCGGCGGCATCTCCGACTACGAGGCCAGGGAGACGACTGACGAGAGTCCCGAGCGGGTCGCTCTGCTCCAGCGGCTCACCTGGGCCTACCTGCGCGACGCCCTCGGCCTCAAGGACTCCGCCTGGCCGGCGCCGGTCGAGAGCACCCTGGGACGCCTCGAATCCACTCCCTGATCGATGGGCCGGGGCGGTGTGTCGGGGGGCGGCGCGCTGGTGGGGACGTTAGCGTGATCGACATGGCGGGGCGATACGGCGAGGACGTGCTGGCGGGGGACTGGCGGCGGCGGAAGGTGACCCCCGAGGTGGACGCCGAACCGGATCTCGTGGTGGAGGACGCCGACTCCGGGTTCTGCGGGGCGGTGGTGGGCTTCGAGGCCGGCGCGGTGGTCCTGGAGGACCGGCACGGCCGGCGGCGCAACTTCCCGCTGCTGCCCGCGGCGTTCCTGCTCGACGGCCGTCCGGTGACGCTGCGCCGCCCGAGCCGCGCGCCGGTGCCGGCGGCCCGCCGACGTACCGCGTCCGGTTCGGTGGCGGTGGACAACGTCCGCGCCCAGGTGGCCAAGGCCAGCCGGATCTGGGTGGAGGGCATCCACGACGCCGCCCTGGTCGAGCGGATCTGGGGCGACGACCTGCGGATCGAGGGTGTGGTGGTCGAGCCGTTGGACGGCATCGACGACCTGGACGCCGACGTACGCGACTTCGGTCCCGGCCCGACCCGACGCCTCGGCGTGCTCGTCGACCACCTGGTGTCGGGCAGCAAGGAGAGCCGCATCGTGGCCCGGGTCAACTCGCCGTACGTCCTGGTGACCGGCCACCCGTACGTGGATGTCTGGCAGGCGGTCAAACCGGCGGCACTGGGTATCGCGGCGTGGCCGGTCGTGCCGCCGGGGCAGCCGTGGAAGGAGGGGGTCTGCGCGGCCCTCGGGGTGGCCGAGCCGGCCGACATGTGGCGGCACATCCTGTCCCGGGTGAACAGTTTCGCCGACGTGGAGACCCCTCTGATCAACGCCATGGAACGCCTCATCGACTTCGTCACCGAGCCAGCCTGACCACCGGCTGCCGCCCCGTCACCCCGTCACCGCCCACCCTGTCACCCGCTGCCCCGTCACCGCTGGGGGCAGGGCGGCGGTCAGGGCTCCTGGTCGGGGCTGCGGGTGTAGACGAAGGTGGCGATGTCCAGGGCCACCGCTGCGCCCTGCTCGTCGCGGCGGACGGTGAGGATCTCACCGTCCTCCGGGCCGGAACGTCCCCGCCAGCGGTCCGGGCCCTCGGGGACGAACCGGCTGACCCTCTCGCCGCGTACGTGGGCCACCAGGTCACCCGCGTCCCGGTGCAGGTCCAGCGACGTGCCCATCCACCACCAGCGGCCGGTCAGCTCGGCCGACCCGGCGTCCGGCGCGGCGGTGGCCGGCCGCCACGGCTGCGGGAACGCCGGTTCGGCGTCCAGCACCGTGGTCAGCAACTGGCGGGCGAGCCTAGTGATCGGAAAGGCGTAGGAGTTGGCGAAGCCGACCACAGCGGTACGGGTGGGCCGGTGTACCACGAGGGCGGCCACGTATCCGGGCATCGAGCCGCCGTGTCCGACGTACACGCGCTCGCCGTCCCGGTAGAGCTCCAGGCCCAGGCCGTGCCCGCCGGTCCAGGAGTTGAGGTCGCTGATCATGACGGGGGCGCACATCTCGGTCAGGGTCTCGGCGGCCAGCACCGACGGGTCCGGGTCGGCGAGGAACGCGGCCCAGCGGCCCAGGTCCTCGACCGTCGACCAGAGCTGCCCGGCGGGGGCCATCGCGCCGGTGTCGGTACGGGGCTCCTCGCGCAGCGTGCCGTGCCAGGGGTGGACGACGTAACCGCGGGCGTACGGCTCGGTGGCCGCGTAGGTGGTGCGGCGCAGGCCCAGCGGGGTGAGGATCCGCTCGTCGAGCAGGTCGGCCCAGGACCTCCCGGTGAGCCGTTCGAGCAAACCGCCGAGCAGCCCGTACGCCAGGTTCGAGTAGTGGTACGTGCGGTGCGGCGGGTAAGCGATCTTGCCGGCGTTGACCTCGGCGAGCAGGGTGGTCAGGTCGACGCCCGCGGCCCGCTCCCACCAGTCGCCCTCGGGTTCGCGTTGGATGCCGCTGCCGTGGCTGAGCAGTTGGCGCAGGGTGAGCTTGCCCACACCGGTGCCCGGCAGGTGCTGCTCCAGCGGGTCGTCGACGTCCAGTCGGCCGGCGTCGCGCAACTGCATGATCAGGGTGGCGGTCATCGTCTTGCTGATCGAGCCCAACCGGTACTGGAGGTCGACGTCCGGGCGGGGGTATTCGCCGGCGACGGCCAGGTGTGCCAGTGTGCCGTCGCGGACCACGCCCAGCACGAGCGACGGGGTACGGCCGTCGGCCTGTGCCTGGGCGACCCGGGTGTCGATCTGTCGGGCGGTCTCGGGTAGCAGGGTCAATGCGATCTCCTCGGGTCGGGCCGCCGATTTGTGGTGTTTTGGTGTGTCGGAAAGGGCTTCGCCGAGCGTACTGATCTTCGCGGGCAGGTCGCGCGTGCATTTGCGTGTCACGATCGTGGGGTGGACGCCGTGGTGTGGATCGTTTTGGGAGTGCTGCTGGCCGTCGCCGAGATTTTCACGACGACGCTATTTCTGATCATGTTCGGGGTCGGCGCGTTCGCCGCCGCCGGCGCAGCGGCCCTGGGAGCACCGGTGGCCGTGCAGGCGCTGGTCTTCGCGGTGGTGTCCGCGCTGAGTCTGGTGGTGGTCCGACCCGTGATCCGGCGGCACAGCCGCTCCGCGCTGGAGAGCGGCGAGCAGCCGTTCGGCGTGGAGGCGATCGAGGGCTCCACGGCACTGGTGTTGGAACGGGTGGACGCTGAGCACGGCCTGGTCAAGATCGACGGTGAGTTGTGGACCGCCCGGTCGTACGACACGACGCAGACTTTCGAGCCCGGTCAACGGGTTCGGGTGATAAAGGTCCGGGGCGCGACGGCCCTGGTGTGGCAGGACGACGTTTCTTCCGCCGGCGAGCTGCCGGAAGCGAGAGGGTGAACCGATGACGGTCATAGGTGTGCTGATCATCGCGGTGGCGTTGATCGCCGTGATTACGCTGGCCAAGGCGGTGCGGATCGTGCCGCAGCAGCGTCAGGACGTGGTGGAACGGCTCGGCAAGTACAAGCGCACCCTCAGCCCCGGCCTCAACCTGCTGGTGCCGTTCATCGACGCCGTGCGCACCAAGGTCGACATGCGGGAGCAGGTGGTCAGCTTCCCGCCGCAGCCGGTGATCACCTCGGACAACCTGGTGGTCTCGATCGACACCGTTCTCTACTTCAAGGTGGTCGACTCGGTCCGGGCGACGTACGAGATCTCCAGCTTCCTGCAGGCCATCGAGCAGCTGACCGTCACCACGCTGCGTAACGTGATCGGCTCGCTGGACCTGGAGCGGGCCCTGACCAGCCGGGACGAGATCAACCGGCACCTGTCCGGCGTGCTGGACGAGACCACCGGCCGCTGGGGCATCAAGGTGACCCGGGTGGAGATCAAGGCGATCGAGCCGCCGGCCAGCATCCGCGACTCGATGGAGAAGCAGATGCGCGCCGAGCGGGACCGCCGCGCCGCGATCCTCACCGCCGAGGGCCACAAGCAGTCGGTGATCCTCACCGCCGAGGGTGACAAGCAGTCCGCGGTGCTGCGCGCCGACGGTGACCGGCAGGCCCGGATCCTGCAGGCCGAGGGTCAGGCGAAGGCGATCCGGACGGTGTTCGACGCGATCCACCAGGCGAACCCGAGCCAGAAGGTCCTCGCCTACCAGTACCTGCAGGCCCTCCCGCAGATCGCCCAGGGCAGCGCCAACAAGGTCTGGATCGTGCCGGCCGAGCTGACCAAGGCCCTGGAGGGCATGGGCGGCGCGCTCGGCGGGCTGAGCCAGATGGTGGGAGACCTGCCCGCACCGGAGGCGGCCGAACACGCGAGCCAGGTGGAGCGCGAGGCCGCGGAGGCGGCGCAGGCCGCGGCGGACGCCGCCCAGCAGATCCACGACGAGGTACGCGTCGCCGAGGTGCAGGCCACCGGTGGCAACAAGCCGCAGGGGCTGCCCGCGCCGGAGCCGGTCACCCCGGCCAGCCTGACCGAGGACCCGGCCGACCAGCGCGAGCGCGGCTGACGCAGGACGCCGGCCAGCCGGCCGGCTAAATGCGAGAAAGACTCATGGGGCGCTCCGATGCCTGCCACGATCGGTCCTAGGACGGGTGGTGACCAGGCAATCGGGGCGCCCCGGCGCGTCTCGCACCGCTCGCGGACGAGCGAGGTGACGCATGAAGGATCCGGCGAATCGGATGTGGTCCTCGGCCCCGGTGCCCGGCGCGCACGACCCGGTCGCCCCGCTGGGCTCCCGCAGCACCGGTGGAGGTTTCGGCGTACTGCCCTTCGTGGGTGAGCCGACCCCGGGCGCCCCGGCCACGAATGCCAGCTGGGCCTGGTCGGTACGCCGGTTCGCGCGGGCCGCGGTGTGGCTGCTGCCCGCGTACGCCATTCTCTACGGCGTCGTGGCGATGGCCAGCGACGGCGGGGTGGGCAACGACCCCTATCCCGCCAACGGCCGGGCCGTGTATCTGGTCGGCTGGGTGGCCGCGGTGTGGCTGGGCCTGCTCGCGCTCCTGGCCCTCACCGGCCTGCTGGCCGCCACGCGCAGCCGCCGGGTGGCCGCCGCCGGTCTGCTGGTCAGCATCGCCGGCACCGTGCTGATGCTGCCCTTCGCCGGGCTCGAGGAGCAGACGCCCGTCTTCGGCACCACCGCGCGCTCGCTGGTCCTGCTCGGCGCCACGTTCTACAGCGTGGGCTGGTTCCTCACCGGGTGGGCGGTGGCCCGCTCCGGCACCTTCAGCCTCGGCGACGGCGTCATGCTGATCATCGCCGCACCGCTGCTCGGCCTGGGAGGTGCCCTGATCGGCTCGCTCCAGACGTTCGGCGCGATCTTCGTGCTGATCGCCGGCATCGGCATCGGCTACCGCTCCGGCCGCCTGATGCCCCGCGAAACCGCGAGGGACGCCGCAAACGCCAGCCTGAGCACCCCAACCCCCTGATCCCACGCCGTTGATCATGAAGTTGTTGCCCTCCACCTCGGCGTGTCGTGCAACAGCTTCTCGATCAACGCGGTCCGGGGAGGGGCCGTGGGGCGTGAAGTTGGTGACAGTTGGGTTTTGGGGGTGGTCGGTTGGCGCTATATGTGGCAATCCTGGGGAGCATGGCCGCCTCTCGCTCGCCGCTGTCGCGGCTGTTCACCGTGCTGCTCGCCGGCGTGCTGGCCGGGCTCGTCCTGGCCGTCGCCGCGCTCCCGGGCAACCTGCTGGTCGGGTTCGCCGCGCGCGCCGCGATCGGGTCGTACGCCGCGTTGCCGGCCTCGCTGAAGACCCCGGCCACCCCACAGCGCTCGTACCTCTACGCCAACGACGGCAAGACGCTGCTCACCACGTTCTACGACGTGAACCGCACCGACGTCGCGCTGGCGGACGTCGCCCCGGTGATGCGCCAGGCGATCGTGGCGGCCGAGGACCGGCGGTTCTACGACCACGGCGGCGCGGACCTGCGGGGCCTGGCCCGAGCGCTGGTGGCCAACGTCAAGGGCGGCGGCACCGAGCAGGGCGGCTCCACGCTGACCATGCAGTACGTCCGCAACGTGCTCAAGACCGACCCCACCCGCACGCCGGAGGAGCGCGCCGCCGCCACCGACCCGACCGTCGGCCGCAAGCTCCAGGAGATCCGGTACGCGGGCGCGCTCGACAAGAGCCTCGGCAAGGACGAGATCCTCAACCGGTACCTGAACATCGCCTACTTCGGCTCCGGGGCGTACGGGATCGCGGCGGCCAGCCAGCGCTACTTCGGCAAGCCGCCGGCGAAGCTGACCCTCGCCGAGTCGGCGTTGCTCGCCGGCCTGGTGCAGTCCCCGGACGCGTACAGCCCGATCGGCGGCGACAAGGACCAGGCGCTGGCCCGCCGGTCGTACGTGCTGGACTCGATGGTCGCCACCGGCGCGATCACCGCCGTGCAGGCCGCGCAGGCCAAGGCGGAGCCGCTGACCCTGCACCCGACCGCGCAGCCCAACGGTTGCACCGCAGTCGCCCAGGGCCACGACGACTGGGGCTACTTCTGTGACTACCTGCGCCAGTGGTGGCTGACCCAGCCGGCCTTCGGCGCCACCACCGCGGAGCGCGAGCAGGCCCTGCGCGCGGGCGGCTACACCGTCGTCACCTCGCTCGATCCGCAGGTCCAGGCCACCGCGCAACAGCAGGCCACCAAGGTGTACGGGTACGACAACAAGCGCGCCCTGCCGATCGCGGCCGTGCAGCCGGGCACCGGTCGGGTGCTGGCGATGGCGGTCAACAGGCACTACAGCCTGGCCGACAACCCGGCCGGGCAGGCGAACTACCCGAACACCGTCAACCCGTTGATCTCCGGCGGGGCCAGTGTCGACGGGTACCAGGCGGGTTCGACGTTCAAGCTGTTCACCATGCTCGCCGCGCTGGAGTCGGGCCGTACCCTCTCCACCGGGTTCGACGCGCCCGCCAAGCTGCCCACCCGGTACGCCGCCGAAGGACCGGGCAGTTGCGACGGCAAGTGGTGCCCGGCGAACGCCAACCCGGACTGGATGGACGGGTACCGGATGATGTGGGACGGCTTCGGCCGGTCGGTGAACACCTACTTCGTCTGGCTGGCCGAGCAGGTCGGTCAGGACAAGGTCGTCGAGATGGCGCAGCGGCTCGGCATCACCTTCCGCGCCGACTCGGACGCCGCCTTCGCCAGGGACAACGCCGCGAACTGGGGTTCGTTCACCCTCGGCGTGGCGGCCACGACCCCGCTTGACCTGGCCAACGCGTACGCCACGGTGGCCGCCGAGGGCACCTACTGCACACCGGTGCCGGTGGTCTCGGTGACCGACGCGAAGGGCGCGAAGGTGCCGGTCGGCCAGCCGTCCTGCAAGCGGGTCCTGGACGCCGACGTGGCGCGCGCCGCGACGGACGCGGCCCGCTGCCCGGTGGGCCAGCAGTCGCCGTACGGGCAGTGCAACGGTGGCACCGCCACCGGTGTGAACGACATCCTCGACGGTCGGCCGGTGGCCGGCAAGACCGGTAGCTCGGAGGAGAACTCCACCGAGACGTTCGTCGGCTTCACCCCGCAGGTGGCCGTCGCCGGCATCGCCGTCAACCCGGACGACCCGGCCGACTCGGTGGGTTCGGCGGTGCAGAGCAAGGTGATCGACGCGGTCGCCCGGGTCATCGCCACGGCGGTGAAGGGTCAGCCGGAGAAGGCGTTCGTCGCGCCCACCAAGGAGTTGGCCGGCGAGCCCCGCCGCCCGGTGGAGCGCCCGGTCGTCCCCGAGCGCCAGCAGCCCACGCGGGAGCAGGACCCGCGCTCGGCCCTGCAACGCTGGCTCGACAACCGGCGCGGCTGAGCCCCGACGAGACGGCGCCTCCCCACCGTGTGGTGGGGAGGCGCCGGTCTGCGTCGGTCTACTTCTTGCTCTTCAACTGGTCGAAGTCGACCACCTGGTCCTCCGGCGGCGCCTTCACGTCGTCGAAGGTCGCGCCGAACTCGCTGAACGTGATCTGACCGGCCGTGTCCTGGTCGCCTTCCATCCGGATCGGGTACGGCTCACCGGTGGTGGCGACGTAGAGGGTGCCGCTGTTGTCGCCGTCGACGAGGCCGATGGTCTTGACGCCGTCGAACTCCTTGGCCGCACCCTTGGTCAGGGTGCCGTCCGGCTTGAGCAGCTCGTCGATGTTGGCGATGTCGAACAGCTGGGAGAAGTCGTCCTTCTTCGACACCTTGGCCCACTTCTCGCCCATCAACTTCACGATCTCGCCCGATGCCTGGGCACCGAGGTTCTTCGCCCAGAACTTCTCGTCCGGCCGGATGTACTGCTGACCGGCCACGGAGAGCAGTTCCACCGTGCCGTCGTCGGTGGACACCCGACCACCCAGGTCGCTGCCGGTCACCTTGAAGTCGAGGGTCATCTTCTGGCCGTCGTTGTCGACATCGCCCACCAGGTGGTAGGACTTCGCGTTCCGCACCGCCGTCGTGGCGCGCTGGAGTGCCTCGTTCGGTGCGAGCGCGGCGACACCGTTGTCGGCGGGCGCTGTGGATTCCGGCTCGCTTTCTCCCTTGCCTCCGCAGCCGGCCAGCAGGGCCACCGCCACCACGGCGACCAGGTGCTTCTTGATTGTCGGTGATCTCATCGTCAGCTCCCTCGTGCCACCCCCGTGGGTGAGCAGACACGCAGGTACCCATGATCGATCTGGGGCAATCCTTCGATGTCCGCGTCGTCGCGGGCACCGGGAGCAGGTCAGGTTCAGCGCTCCCGGCGGCGGGGGCGGTAGCTGGCGATCGTCGCGGGGAGACCGCGTCGGATGATGCCGGCCCAGTCGGTGTCGCCACGCAGCACCGCCGCCGCGGTCTTGCGCGCCTGCTCGGCGGTGAAGTGCGGCGGCAGCATCAGCTCGGCCGGGTCGACCAGCGCGTTGATGACGACCGGCCGGTCGGCGCTCAGCGCGCGGTCCCAGACGCCCGGCACCTGCGCGGGGTCGTCGACCAGTTCGCCGTGCAACCCGAGGACCTGGGCCCACTGGTGGTAGCCGATGTCCGGCAGCTGCTGGCTGTCCGGGAACATCGGCGTCCCCTCGCTGGAGCGCTGTTCCCAGCTGACGAACGCCAGGTCCCGGTTGTTGAGCACGAGCACCACGAACCGCGGGTCGGCCCAGCCGCGCCAGTACTTCGCCACGGTGATCAGCTCGTTGACGCCGTTCATCTGCATCGCCCCGTCGCCGATCAGCGCGACAAGTGGCCGGTCCGGGTGGGCGAACTTGGCGCTCAGCGCGTACGGCATGGCGCCGCCCATGGACAGCAGCGTGCCGGAGAGGCTGGCCAGCATCCCGGGCCGGACCTGCACGTGCCGGGCGTACCAGGCGGTCGCCGTGCCGCAGTCCACGGCGAGCATCGCGTCGTCGGGGAGCCGGTCGCTGAGCTCGGTGAACAGCAGTTGCGGGTTGACCGGGTCGGCGCTCTGCGCGGCCAGGTCGCGCTGGACGCGTCGCCAGGCCGAGGTGGCCTCGGCGATCTCGGCCCGCCAGGCGGTCGGCCCGGGGCCGGGGCCCAGCTCGTCGAGTAGCGCCCGCAGGGTGGGGCGGGCGTCGCCGGTCAGGTTGACCTCGGTCGGGTAGCGCAGCCCGAGCTGGGTGCCGTCCAGGTCGATCTGCACCGCGCGGGCCTGACCGGGCGGCGGGTAGAACTCCGAGTACGGCATGTTGCTGCCCACGATCAGCAGCCGGTCGCAGCCGGTCATGAGCTGCCAGCTGGGCCGGGTGCCGAGCAGGCCGATCGCGCCGGTCACCCATGGCTCGCGATGGTCGACGACGGTGAAGCCGAGCAGCGCGGTGGCCACGCCGGCGCCGAGCCGGTGGGCGACCTCGCGGACCTCGTCCTGCGCGCCGAGCGCGCCCTGCCCGACGAGCATGGCCACCCGCTCGCCGCCGCGCAGCACCTCGGCGGCACGGCGCAGGTCGGCCGTCGGCGGAACTGTCGGCGTGCTGCTCGGCACGTTGCTGGTGTGGTAGTAGCCGTGCGCGTGCGGCGGGTCGGGGATCGCCGGCTCGTCCTGAATGTCGGAGGGCAGCACCAGGGCGGTGACGGTACGCCGGGACAGCGCCGTGCGGCACGCCCGGTCCACGAGGTGACGCACCTGCGCCGGGTGGTCGAGCTGGGCCAGGAACGCCGCCGCGACGTCCTTGTAGAGGGCCAGGAGGTCGACCTCCTGGTAGTAGCCGCCACCCTCGGCGGTGACCGCGGTGTGCCCGACGAGGGCGACCACCGGCTGGTGGTCGAGCTTGGCGTCGTACAGGCCGTTGAGCAGGTGGATGGCGCCGGGGCCGCTGGTCACCAGTGCGCAGCCCAGCGGTCCGCCGCCGTACTTGACGTGCGCGGAGGCGGCGAAGCCGGCGGTCTCCTCGTGCCGGACCTGGATGAACTGGGCCCGCCCGTCGACGCGTTGCAGCGCCGAGGTCATGCCGTTGATGCCGTCGCCGGGATAGCCGAAGTAGCGCCGCACGCCCCAGCTGGCCAGCCGGGAGACGATGTGATCCGCGACTGTCGGTCGCCGGGGGAGCGCGCCCGCTTCGCCCGGTGCCGTGTGGTCTGCGCTCACCTGGCTGGTCCTTCCCGTCGGGTCCGGTACTCCACCGGTCGTTCCCCGTCTCGACGGGACAAAACACCCCGCAGGGCCGGCATCCGGAGCGGGGGTTGGCCGTCCGGCAGAATCGTCGGGTGCCCGTCCACCAGATCACCGATCCCGACGACGACCGGATCGCCGACTACCGCGCCCTCACCGACGTCGAGCTGCGCACCCGCTGGGAGCCTCCGCACGGCCTGTTCATCGCCGAGGGCGAGCTGGTGCTGCGCCGGGCGCTGCGCGCCGGCTACCCCGCCCGGTCGTACCTGGTGGACGCCAAGCGCGTCGACCAGCTCGCCGACCTGGACACCGGCGACGCGCCCGTCTACGCCGCCACGCAGGACGTGCTGCAACGGGCCACCGGTTTCCACGTACACCGGGGGGTGCTCGCGTCGTTCCACCGCCGCCCGCTGCCGACGGCGGCCGAGGTGCTCGCCGCCGCGCGCCGGGTGGTGATCCTGGAGGACGTCAACAACCACACGAACCTCGGCGCGATCTTCCGGGGCGCCGCCGCGCTGGGCATCGACGCCGTGCTGCTGTCGCCGTCCTGCGCCGATCCGCTGTACCGGCGCAGCGTGCGGGTCAGCATGGGTGAGGTCTTCGCGATGCCGTACGCCAAGCTCGAACGCTGGCCCACCGGGCTCGACGAGGTGCGCGAGGCGGGTTTCACGGTGCTCGCCATGACGCCCGCGCCGGATGCCGTACCCATTCAGCGGTTGACCCCGGCGCAGCGCGCGCGGGCGGCGCTGCTGCTCGGCGCCGAGGGGCCCGGCCTCACCGCGGCGGCGCAGGCGGCCAGCGACGTGCGGGTGGTCGTCCCGATGCGGCGCGGCGTGGACTCGTTGAACGTCGCCGCAGCCGCGGCGGTGGCGTTCTGGGAACTGGGTCGGGACGATCAGCTTGCATGACCATGCGTCTTGTTGAATAATCTTCCCCGTGTCCAAGGTTCTCACCTCCCTGCCCATCGGCGAACGTGTCGGCATCGCCTTCTCCGGCGGCCTCGACACCTCGGTCGCGGTCGCGTGGATGCGCGACAAGGGCGCCGTCCCCTGCGCCTACACGGCCGACATCGGCCAGTACGACGAGCCCGACATCGGCTCGGTGCCCGGCCGAGCGCTCAGCTACGGCGCCGAGGTCGCCCGGCTCGTCGACTGCCGCGCCGCCCTGGTCGAGGAGGGCCTCGCCGCGCTGACCTGCGGCGCCTTCCACATCCGCTCCGGCGGGCGGGCGTACTTCAACACCACCCCGCTGGGCCGGGCCGTGACCGGCACCCTGCTGGTGCGGGCGATGATCTCCGACGACGTCCAGATCTGGGGCGACGGCTCGACCTTCAAGGGCAACGACATCGAGCGGTTCTACCGCTACGGCCTGCTGGCCAACCCGCAGCTGCGGATCTACAAGCCGTGGCTCGACACCGACTTCGTCACCGAACTGGGTGGGCGTAAGGAGATGTCGGAGTGGCTGCTGGAGCGGGGCCTGCCATATCGGGACAGCACCGAGAAGGCCTACTCCACCGACGCCAACATCTGGGGCGCGACGCACGAGGCGAAGACCCTGGAGCACCTCGACACCGGCATCGAGACGGTCAGCCCGATCATGGGCGTCCGGTTCTGGGACCCGTCGGTCGAGATCCCCACCGAGGACGTCACGATCGGGTTCGACCAGGGCCGCCCGGTGACGATCAACGGCAAGGAATTCGGCAGCCCCGTCGACCTGGTGCTGGAGGCCAACGCCATCGGCGGCCGGCACGGCCTGGGCATGTCCGACCAGATCGAGAACCGGATCATCGAGGCCAAGAGCCGGGGCATCTACGAGGCGCCCGGCATGGCCCTGCTGCACGCCGCGTACGAGCGGCTGGTCAACGCCATCCACAACGAGGACACGCTGGCGAACTACCACAGCGAGGGTCGCCGCCTCGGTCGCCTGATGTACGAGGGTCGTTGGCTCGACCCGCAGGCGCTGATGCTGCGCGAGTCGTTGCAGCGCTGGGTCGGCACGGCGGTCACCGGTGAGGTGACGCTGCGGCTGCGCCGGGGCGAGGACTACTCGATCCTGGACACGACCGGCCCCGCGTTCAGCTACCACCCGGACAAGCTGTCCATGGAGCGCACCGAGGACTCGGCGTTCGGCCCGTCCGACCGGATCGGCCAGCTCACCATGCGCAACCTGGACATCGCCGACTCGCGGGCGAAGCTGGAGCAGTACGCCTCCCTCGGCATGGTCGGCGGCGCGGCTCCCCAGCGGATGATCGGCGCCGCGCAGGCAGCCTCGACCGGGCTGATCGGCGCGATGCCCGAGGGCGGCGCGGAGGCCATCGCCTCCCGGGGTGTCGCCTCCGCCGCCGACGAGGCGCTCGACCGCGCCGCCATGGAGTTCGGCGTCGACTGAGCGGCCCCGGCACGTCGAGGTCCGGGGTCACGGACGGTAGCGTGTCGGCCGTGTTCCCTACCGTCCGTGAGGTCCTCGCCCTGGACCCCGTCCGCCACGGCGCTCCCCGCGTGGTCGCCGGGGACGCCGGGCTGGACCGGCCGGTCCGGTGGGTGCACGTCGCCGAGGTACCCGACATCGCCACCCTGCTCGGCGGTGGTGAGCTGGTGCTCACCACCGGCATCGGGTTGCCGGCCGACGACGCGGGACTGCGCGCGTTCATCGGCGACCTCGCCGACGTCGGTGTCTCCGGGCTCGTCGTCGAACTGGGCCGCCGGTACGTCAGCGGTGTACCCCGGGTGATGGCCGCCGCCGCCGAGCGGCGCGGCCTGCCCCTGGTCGAGCTGCGCCGGGCCACCCCGTTCGTGCGGATCACCGAGGCCGTGCACGCGCTGATCGTCGACGCGCAGCTGACCGAGCTGCGGGCCGCCGAGGAGATCCACCAGCGGTTCACCGACCTCTCCGTGGAGGGCGCCGACGCGGCCGAGGTGATCCGGCAGGCCGCCGAGTTGTCCGGCTGCCCGGTGGTGCTGGAGAACCTGTCCCGGCAGGTTCTCGGGTACGACCCGGCGGGGGAGAGCGCGGAGCTGCTGCTGGACGGCTGGGAGCAGCACTCGCGGCGGATCCGGCCGGCCGGGCGCACCGCGTACGACCCGGACAGCGGCTGGCTGGTGACAGTCGTCGGCGCCCGCGGACAGGACTGGGGGCGGTTGCTGCTGCGCTGGCCGGCCAGCGGAGACGCGACCAGCGCCCGGGGCGGCGAGGCGGCCCTCGCCCCACCCACCCGGCTCACCATCCTCATCGAGCGGGCCGCGTCCACCCTCGCGCTGGGCCGGTTGATCCGCCGCGACGCCGAGGGGCTGGAACGGCAGCTGCACCGCACCCTGCTCACGGCGTTGCTCGACCACTCCCGACCGGTCGACGAGGTGGCGCTGCGCGCCAAGGCGCTCGGTGTGGCGCTGGACCGTCGGCACCTCGTCGGCGTGATGGTCCGGCACCGTGGCGACGAACTCGCCGGAGAGAACGGCCCCGAGGTCGGCCAGGCCCGGCTGCGGGACCTGTCCGAGGCCGTCGGCCAGGCGCTGCGGGAAGCGAAGCTGACCGCGCTGACCAGCGCGGTCGACGACAACTCGGTGGGCGCGCTGCTGGCGCTGCCCGACCCGGCCGCCGAGGACCGCGCGCTGGCCGCGTTCGCCGGCGCACTTCGTCGGGTACGCCTCGACGCCGGCGCGGGCCGGGCCGCGTCCGCCGCCGACCCGTCCCGCCCGGGGTCGGGTGTCGACCCGCTGCGAAGCGGCGTCGGTGGCACGTCCGCCGGGCTGATCATCGCCGCCGGGTCCGGGGTCAGCAGCCTGCGCGAGGCTCGACGGTCGCTCGTCGAGGCGCGGCAGATCGTCGAGGCGGCCCGACGGGACCGGCGTGACCTGCCGGTCTTCCGACTGCCGCACGTGGGCCTCGCGGGGCTGCTGCACCTGCTGCGCGACGAGCCCCGGCTGCAGACCTTCGTCGAGCGCGAACTCGGCCCGCTGCTGGAGTACGACGCCCAGCACCCCCGGGAGCGGCTGCTCGACACCCTGCGCGCGTACCTGGAGCAGGGGCGCAACAAGTCCGCCGGTGCCGCGGCCGCCCACCTGTCCCGACCGGCCTTCTACGAACGCCTGGCCCGCATAGCCCGCATCCTCGACGCAGACCTGGACTCGGTGGAAACCAGCCTCTCCCTACACGTGGCCCTGCTGGCCCTGGAAGCCGTCCGAACCCCCTAACTCGCCCCCTACCGCGCGGCGCAGGGGGTGGGGTTAGGACAGGGAGGTTAGGGCTTTTGCGTAGGTTGGGGGGATGTGGTTGGGGCCGCCGGGGGTGAAGACGTCCGACGTCGCCACCGCGGACCAGGCCGTTTCCGGTACGGCTTCGACCAGCGCCTTGATCACCGGGGCGTCGCGCCACTGGTCCTGTTCGGCGAGCAGGCCGAGAGCCACCACCGACTCCTCGACCTCACCCACGCACTCGAACGGCTTGTGCCCGTCCACGCCCAGCAGCTCCCGGTAGCCGGGGATCTGCTCCGGGTCGGCCAGCAGGTCGCCGCCGAAGATGTGGGTGACCCGCTCGCGCGGCATGAACGGGGCCATCGCGAGGAAGACGAACCGGCACTTCGGGCAGTCCCGGCACCAGCGCTCGGACGCGTCGCGCAGCTTGAACGCCTGGTTGCAGCTCGTCACCACGTCGTCGTACCTGGTGAACTCGGCGAACAGCCGGGCGATGTGCAGCTCGGACAGCGAACGCAGCAGCGAGAAGTACGGTTCGGTGAGGCCGGCGTGCTCGGCCAGCGCGCCCCGCAGCAGCCCCTCGGCCTCGACGCCCTTGGACCACTGGTGGTTGATCTCGTGGCCGTTCCAGCTGAGGTTCGGGTCGGACGCGGAGCGCTCGTTGGACATCACCACCGGGCCGAGCCCGTGCAGCACCGCCGTCGCCACCGCGATCAGCGAGTTGATGGCGGTGACCGGGATGTGCCCGTTCAGCCCGCCCGCCGCGTTCAGGTCGAACAACACCGGGTCGATACGCCGGCGGGCCGCGAGGGGGGTCAGCCCGGACGCCTCGTTGACCGAGACGATCACGTGGTTCGGGTTGACCGAGAACGGCACCGGGTCCAGCTCGGCGCGGCGCAGCGCCTCCAAGCTCACGATCGAGTCCTTGCCGCCGCCGACCGCGGAGAGGGGGCGACGATCGGAGTTGTCGTAGAGGCGCGGCGACTCAGGTGAGCCTGCCGGCACCTCCGGGCGCAACTCGAGCACGTGCGGCAACTGGTTGCGGTACGCGTACTCCGCGAGGCCCTTGGTGTAGACGGCCGTGACGTAGTCGACGGTGGCCGCGCCCAGCGGCGCCGGCAGCACCAGCCGGGGCGGCGCGGCGACCTTGTAGTAGCTCACTCCGGCGACGAGGTGCAGCACCTCCAACACCCGGCCGAGGGTGGCCACGGTCTCGTCGGACGGCGGCTGCGCCGGCAACGGAAGGGTGATCACCTCGGTGAACCGCTGCTCGCCGGCCGGGCCGGTCAGCGCGTAGTCGAACAACACCTCGCCGGTGGCGAAGTCGATCGAGTAGGACGGGAAGGTGAAGGCGTCCATCCGCCGGAGCTGCTCGTTGGGCACACGCCATACTAGGCCCTGGTTCGTCCGGCCGTGTCCGGACCGGGCCCCCGCCCTGTCGCCGCCGTGATCCCGAGGAGAGCCCAGTGCGCCTGTCTGACCTGCGCGGACGTAGCGTCGCCGTCTGGGGGACCGGTCGGGAGGGCCGGGCAGCTGTGACAGCGATCGCCGCGCACGGCCCCGCTGAGCTGGTCGCCGTCGACGACAGCGCCAACTTCCTGTCACTGCCCTGGGACGGCCCGCTGGCCGAGGCGGCCCCGCTGGTCACCGGCGAGGAGGGCTTCGCCCGGCTGGCCGCCGCCGACGTGGTGGTCCGCTCGCCCGGCGTGCCGCAGACCCATCCCTGGCTGGTCGAGCTGCGCCGACGCGGCGTGCCGGTCACCCAGGGCACCGCGCTGTGGATGGCCGACCATGCCGAGCGCACCGTCGGGGTGACCGGCAGCAAGGGCAAGAGCACCACCTCCAGCCTGATCAGCCACCTGCTCACCGCGATGGGCCGCCCGAACGTCTTCGGCGGCAACATCGGCGTGCCGACCCTCGACCTGCCCGACGCGGAGCTGTACGTGCTGGAGCTGTCGAGCTACCAGTGCAGCGACCTCACCGACTCGCCCCGGGTGGCCGTGGTCACCGCGCTGTTCCCCGAGCACCTGGACGCGCACGGCGGGGAGCGGGAGTACTACCGCGACAAGCTCAACCTGCTCGCCCACGATCCGCAGACGATCGTCGTCAACGGCGCCGACCCGCGGCTCGCCGCCGAGCTGGGGGAGCTGCCGGCGGTGCGGGCCGGCCGCCCCGACACCACCCACGTCGCCACCGGCGCGGACGGCACGCGGTGGTTCCACCTCGGCGACCAGCCGCTCTTCCCACGCGCCGTGCTGCCGCTGGTGGGTCGGCACAACGAGGGCAACCTCTGCGTCGCCCTCGCCGTGCTCGACGCGCTCGGCATCGACGTGGTGGCCGCCAAGGACCACCTCGCCGTCGCGCTGGCCGAGTTCCAGGGGCTGGCCCACCGGCTCACCGAGATCACCGACCCGTCCGGCCTGACCTTCGTCGACGACACCCTGGCCACCAGCCCGTACGCGGCCATGCACGCCATCGACGCGTACGACGGGCGGCCGTTGACCGTGATCGTCGGGGGCAACGACCGGGGGCTGGACTACACGCCGCTGGCCGAGCACCTCGCCGAGCGGGAGCTGACCGTGATCGGCATTCCGGACAGCGGCGCCCGCATCGTCGAGGCGCTCGCCGGCCTGCCGAAGGTGCGTACCGAACTGGTCGACGACCTGGTGGACGCGGTCCGGCTGTCCCGGGAGGTGACCCCGGCCGGCGGGGTGGTGCTGCTGTCCCCGGCCGCCCCGAGCTACGGCCGGTTCCGCAACTTCGAGCACCGCTCCGAGGTCTTCGCCCAGGCCGTCGCCGACACCGCCCGCTGACTCAGCCGCGGTCGACCGGGCTGGGGTCCGGTGACTGCAGCCCGGGCAGCAGCACGGTGTCGGTGTCGGCGTCGTTCTCGTCGTCGTTCGGTGCCGCGGGTTTCGTCGTGGCGCCGGTGCGGCGGCGGTCCTTGTCCGGGGTCCAGGCGAACGCGAGTGCCCCGCCGGTCAGGGCCAGCAGCATCCCGACCACGAAGCCACCCAGGTTCGAGGTCAACCAGGAGACCAGCCCGAGCACCAGCGAGACCACGGCGTAGAAGACCCGCTGCTGCGGGGTGGTGATCAGCAGCACCCCGCAGATCACGAGGATGGTGGGTACCAGGTAGGCGGCGAGACCCTGCGGTCCGATGTGCAGCAGCACCCCCAGCGGCGCGCGCAGGGTGGCCAGCATCTCCACGCCTCCGAGGGCGATCAGCACGGCGGCGGTGAACGGGCGGGCCCGCCGCCAGCGGCGCCACCGCCCGCGGGATCCGCGGACGGCGGGCGCTGTCTGGTGTCGTTCGGCGCTCACGTCAGCAACCGTCGGAGGTGAACGCCATGCGCAGGTTGGGCAGGTTGAAGACCGCCGCGGTGGTGGCGTAGTTGTTCTGCCGCAGGTTCTCGATGACTACCGAGTCGGCCTGCTGCGAGAAGACGCCGGGGTTCCCCTTCACGCCGGGCACCTTGTCCAGGGTGCTGGCGTCCTGGCCGACGTTGATGTTGCGGAAGGCGGCGTCGCCGTTGACCTCGTCACCGTCGACGACCAGGGTCCGGGCGGTGACCGGTCGGTCGCCGCCGCCGGCGGTGATCTTCAGGAAGATGCCGCCGAGGTTGATGCTCTGGCAGAGGTTGGTCAGCTCGGCCTTGTCGATCGCCGACACCATCACCAGGACCTGTCCGCCGGTGTCGCCCTGGTTGGGGCTGTCCGGGATCATCTGGTCGAGGGTGGCGAACTGCTCGAACCCGGTGCCGGTGAGCTTGTCGGCAGTGACGGTGAACGGCATGCCCGAGATGGCGAACTGCGCGCCCAGCACGCCCTGGGCGGTGAGCATGATCATGCCGGCGGCGCCCGCCACGACGATTCCGAAGGTGGCGGCGAACCGGCGCCAGCGCACGCCACTACGTGGCGGGCCCCCTGCGATTGGTGTGGTTTCCTCCGACATGGCGGCTCCCCTTAAGATCAATTGATTGGCGGCAATGGGAATTGCACGTTGACCTGCGCCTGGTGGGCGCAGAGCCGAAGTTACCGCCGAGTAAAGGGGAGGTCAACGGTGTGTGGCGGCCATTTGGGCGGTATTCGTTAAATGCGGCCAAAGTGAAAAACCGCTGCGGTTTCCGACCGGGTGATCAGGAGTGGTGGGCCGGTACGCAGGGCGCGGTCGTGCTCGGGCCGTCGTCCGGTCGTATCGGCCGGGTCGCCTGGATCGCACCCTCGGTGCCCAGAAATGGCGCCATGGCCGCGTAGGTGAGCACCGGCAGCAGTTCCGGCAACTCCGCCGCCCGGCCCCGCGCCACGCGCCCCCGGACGGTGGCGTAGATGCCGCCGACCACCGTGGACACCAGCTCGTCGCGGCCCACGTCCGCAAGCGCCGGCCCCGGGCCGGCGTCGGCGAAGAACCGGCGGAAGCTGGTGAGCAGCCCGTCGCGCTCGCGGCGGGCGTCGGGGCCTGCCGCGTCCACCTCGACCAGCGCCATCCGGGCGAACGCCGGCACGCTCGCCAGCACCTCCAGCAGGGTGCGCAGCGCGGCGCGCGCCGCGTCCGGCCAGGCCGGGCCGGCCTCGCGGTAGGCGTCCTCCATCAGCTGCGACACCACGGCGATCCCGTGCCGGTAGGCGGCGAGAAACGCGTCCTCCTTGCCGGTGAACAGGGCGTAGAAGGCCGGTCGGGTCACGCCGGCGGCGTGGCAGATGTCGCTGACCCGGGCGTTGTCGTAGCCCTTGGTCGCCACCTCGTGCACGAGTCCGTCGAAGAGGCGGTCGCGCTGGGTGGCGGCCACGACCTCCGCGGAGACCCGTCGCGGGCCGCGCTTGATCGCGCGGTCCGGGTCGCGGCCCGGGCGTGCGCCCGGTAGGGGCGCCGGTGCCGGCTGCGGGTGGCTCTGCGTGGTCAACTCATCGACCTCCTTGATTCGTTGACTTTGCGACCCTCCGGGGTTTATAACTTTCCTCACGCTCAGTTCTCCCCCCGTCACCTTTGGTGATCTCCCCGGATGGTCACCCTGACTCGTCGAAGGAGGGCTCGATGGCTGTCATTATCGCCGAACACGAACGCTCTCCCAATGCCGGAAAGGCGCAGGTGACGCGGCTACGCCGCAGTGCACCACGCCGGTCCGCCCGCTGATCCGCGGCACCTTAAGTCACCCGGCCCGACCCGACGGTCACCTGGCGCCACCACCACCCACCGTCCACGTCATGGCCACAATCTCCGCCCGGCGTTCCCGCCCGGCGGTGACCGCCTGCGCGGTCCGCTCGTTCCCGTCCCACCACCGGAAGGAAGCACCATGCCCAGGTACGGCAAAATCGGCGGGGGCCTCGTCGCCCTCGCGCTGCTGACCGGTCTCGTGGCCGCCACCCCGGCCTCCGCCGACCCGTCGGCAACGCTCGCCAGCAACGTCCTGACCTACCCCACCGCCGGCGGCACCGCCGTCGCCGTCAACGACGTCATCCAGGCCAGCCTCAAGGCCGGCACCAACGCCACCTTCTACAACTCCACCTCGGGCACCACAGGCATCAAGTGCGCCGCATCCAGCTTCAGCGCCAAGGTGCTCACCAACCCGACCGCCCCGGGCACCGCCACCGAGAGCCTCACCGCCCAGACCTTCGGCACCTGCACCACCAACGTGCTCGGCACCACCGGGGTGCAGAGCATCGCCCTCAACAACCTCCCGTACGCCACCTCCGTCACCAGCGCCGGCGTGGTCAAGATTTCCGGCACCACGGCGGCGCCGGTCCAGAGCACCGTCGTGCTGAACTCGCTGCTCGGCGCGATCACCTGCGTCTACCGGACCAGCACCAACAGCCTCACCGGCACGGCGGCCAACGCCACCAACTCGATCACCTTCACCAACCAGCCGTTCACCAAGTTCTCCGGCCCGTCCCTCTGCTTCGGCACCGCGTACTTCTCGGCGACGTACTCGCCGGTGCGCGACAGCACCAAGGGCAACGCCGCCGTCTACGTGAACTGACCAGGTCCACCGGGGCCGGTGCGCGGCGATCCGCCGTGCGCCGGCCCTCGACCCTGCGCGGGTCAGCCGGCGGCCAGCGCCGCGTGCAGGGCGCGCATCGACCGGATGGCCGAGCGGATCTCCTGCAGGTAGCGCCCCGGGGTGAGGGTCTGCTCCGGCAGCACCGCCGGGTCGGTCAGCGCCGGGTCCACCCCGACGGTGTCGATGTGGCACCCGTACGGGACCGCCAGGGTGCGTAGGGCGTCGCAGTGCTGGAACGGCACGTATATCGGCGCGGTGACCATCAGCGCCTCGTCACCCGGGGCGAGCCGGACGTGCCCGGCCCAGAACCGCTGGGTGTCGGCGGTGTGGGCGCGTCGCCGGTCAGGCTCGCTGGACGGCGCGGCCAGCACCCGTACCGGTGGCCGGCCCTCCGGCCGGTAGGTCCGCGACGACCAGGAGTGGTGGGGGTGGCCCGCGTCGACGCCGTCCTGCTCGGTCGGGGCGGTCACCCCGAACACCTGCCGGACCGCCGTGTCCAGCACGTCCACCTCGGTCTCGTCCGGCGGCAGGCCCGCGTCGGCGAGGGTGGCGCGTTCCCACTCGGACAGTGGCCGGAAGCTGCCCAGCACGGCGACCTCGCCGGTCACCCGCAGGCCCGCGCGCAGCAGATGCGCGGCGTACGCGACGCGCCGCACGCAGGCGTGCGCCAGGCCGCCCAGCACGAGCAGGTGGGCGTACGCCGGGCGGGCCGGCGGCACCGCACGCACCATGCCGAGCGCGGCGACCGCGTCGAGGACGAGCCCGGACGTGAGCGCGTCGAAGCTCGGCTCCCGGGCGTCCGGGCGTTCGCGCCCCTGCCGGAAGTCCCAGTGCCGGGCGGAGAAGTCGTCGAGGAACCGCAGCACCTCGGCGAGGTCGCCGGTCGGCCAGTTACCGCCGAAGTGCCGGACCAGGCCGCGGAGCGCACCGGAGTCGACCCAGGCCCGGACGTCCGCCGTGATCTGCTCGGCGACCGTCGACGGGGCCGCATCCGCGCTCTGCACCTGCCGGATGCTACCGCTGCGGTCCGGCGGGACCTGCGGGTTGTGGTTGGCATCTACCCTGGCGGCACCGGCGGATTGGGGGAGTTCGATGGTCCGTGACGTGGCCCGTCGGCGGCCCCGCGAGCGCGGCGGCGCCTCCGACGGCTTCGCGCGTCTGGTGGCGCACACCGACCCGGTGGCGTTGGTCGGCATCACGTTGTCGATCAGCCTCAGCGTCATTCTCGACCTCACCAACGCCGCCTCGGGGGTGGAGTCGCTGCTGGCCGGCCTGATGGGCATCACCATCTCGCTGCTGGTGGACTCGCTGGCCCGTGCGGAGCGCCGGTTTCACCTGCGGACGTTGCTGGACGGGCCGCCGTGGCTCGTCCACACCACCACCGAGCTGGCCGGGGCGATGCGGGAGGCGGCCGAGCAGCACGCGGGCACGCGGGTCGCGGCGGAGGCGCAGCGGCGCTACGAGCAGTTCCGGCTGGAGGCCGAGCAGCTCGCGCAGGGGCGGATCATCCGGCGTGGCGACGAGGACGAGGACCTGGTCGGCGCGACCCGCGGCTGCGTGCACCGGCTCGACGCACTCACGAACGTGATGCCCCGGGTGAGTGGGGAGCTGAGCTGGTGGCGCAGCGAGATCGGCCGACGCTACTGGGAGGCGAACGTCGAGGCCCTGCAACGGGGCGTACGGATCACCCGGGTCTTCGTCTACGCCACGCTGACCGACGAGCTGTCCGCGCTCGTGCAGGCGCAGCGCGCGGTCGGGGCGCGGGTGGGCCTGCTGCCCTTCGGTGTGGTCAGTCCACAGCTCCTGGTCAATCTGACAGTCTGGGACGGGTCGAGCTGCTGGGAGGCCCGGATGACCGCGCACGGCGAGATCGGCGAGAACCAGTTCTCGGTCAACCGGACGGACGTCGAGCGCCTCACCCGCGTGTTCGACGTCTGCGTGAACGCCGCGACCTTCCAGGACTGACGGTCGGGACGGGGAAGCCATGACGCTGAGTGCGGTCCTGCTGGTGACGGCAGTGGTCTGGGCGGTCAGCGTGATCCGCTCGATCCGGCTCCGGGCACTGGTCTACAGCCTTCCGTTGCCGATGACGCTCGCCCTGGTCAGCACGCCTTACGGGGTGGGTGGCGCGCAGGTGCTCGGCGTGCTCGGGCTCAACCTCTTCTTCGTCACCGTGGCGGTCACCCATCAGCGGCTGCGCTGGCCCATCCTGCTCGCCGACGGCGCGGGGATCGCCGTCTACGTGGCGCTGAGCGCAGGTCTGCTGGCCGTCGACATCCCGTTCGAGGCGGCCCTCGCCGCCACGCTCGTGCTCTGGCTGGCGGCCATGCTCCTGCTGCGCCGTCGCGCCCGGACGCGGGTCACCCCCGCCGCCGCTGCCGGCGAAGCAGACGCAGCCGTTGCCGGCGGAGCGGACGCCGCCGTTGGCGGACCGGGCGCGGTCGGCGACGCGGGCTCCGACGCGGGCTCCGACGCGGAGACGTCGGCCGGAGGCCGTCCGGACGGTCTGCCGGCGCTGCTCAAGTTGCTTGTCATCTTCGTCGGGGCGATCCTCACCGCGCTGCTCGGCGCGGTGCTGCGCGGCATGGTGGTGACATTCCCGTACTCGGGGGTGCTGGTCGCCGTCGAGGCCCGCCGTCAGTTGTTCGAGTTCAGCGGGCACTTCGCCCGCAACAGCCTCGCGCTTGTCGGTTTCCTCACCGCGTACCACTACCTTCAGGACGTCTCGTCGGCCGTCGCGCTGGGCACCGGTTGGGCCGCCTTCGCGGTGGTCGCCACCGTCCTGCACCTGCCGAAGCGCCGCCGTGGGGCCGCCCGGGCCAGCCCGCCGAGGCGCGTGTCGAGACCCCTGCGGTCGGCGGCCGAGCCACCCACCGTGCGGTGACCCCGACTACCTGGCGCTCCGGACCAGGTCCGCGATCTGGGCGAGGGGTTCGGCGTACGCGGGCCAGTCGAGGCCGTCGACGCTGAGCGTGGGGCGGCGGCGCACCCCGTCGACCGCGCCCGCCGAGACGATCGCGGCCAGCAGGTCGGACGACCACGCGGGCTCCAGCAGCGTACGAAGCCCGGGCACGTCGGGGCGCAGCAGCGACAGCGCGCCGACGAGGGCCGCGGCCGCCCAGTTGGAGGTGCCGCCGACGAGCAGCGCGTCAGCGCCCACCACGCACCGGATCCGCTCGCCGGAGGCGACCACCCGGCCGACGAGGTCCGCCGGCAGGAGGCCCATGCCCAGCTCGTTGCCGCCGTCGCCGATGCCGATCCGAAAGGCCGAACCGGCACAGTAGAGCCGGTCCAGAGGCGCGGTGTGCGCGCCGATGTCCTCGCCGCGCATGTTGCGGGGTCGACCGTCCACTCCGGGCCCGACCCGTTCGCAGGCGATGAGGTGCGTCAGGCGGTCGTAGCGGGGCAGGAGGGCGGCGGCCCACTCGTCGTACCCCCGCAGCGGCGCGACGTCCACCGGCAGGCCCGGCGCGGCGGCGGCGACGGCCGCCTCGACCACCGGCGCGCACGGCTGGTCGGTGACGAGCCGGCACCGGCCACCGAGCAGGCGCAGCGCGGCGGCGATCTGGACGGCGCCGAGCGGGCCGTCGGTCTCCGCGGCCGGCGGCTCGGCACCGGGGATGAAGAACCCGGTGAGCACCGCGGCGTCCGGCGCACCGGCGCTGGCGAGCGACCGGGCGGCGGCCAGCAGCCCGCCGGCCGCCGGCGCGGCCAGCGCCTCGCTGCCCCGGCCCACCTCCCGTGCGGCGACGCGTTCCAGTGCGGCGATGGTCTCGTCGATGCGCACCGCGTGCCTCCCCGGCGACAGTGGACGGACCCAGGGTAGCGGTGAGCGACCAGACTGCGGATCGAGCGGAGGAAGAGCATGTTCGCTGCGGAAATCAGCGGCCAACCACGACCACGGCTCTGGAAACCGTTGACGTGCTGTCAGGCCGGAACGGCCTTGCGCTACACCCTGACAGTTGTCCGTGCGGGCCGGCGGTGGGAGCGTGCGGTATCCACGAACGCCGCTGAAGGGTTGCCACGATGACCGACGACCTGCTGGCCCGGCACCGGGCCGTGCTCCCGTCCTGGATGCCTCTCTACTACGACGAGCCGATCGAGCTGGTCGCCGGCTCGGGCCGCCGGGTCACCGACGCGCGGGGCCGCAGCTACCTGGACTTCTTCGGCGGCGTGCTGACCAACATGATCGGGTACGACATCCCGGAGATCCGCGAGGCGGTCGAGCGGCAGCTCGCCACCGGCATCGTGCACACCTCGACGCTCTACCTGATCCGTCAGCAGGTGGAGCTGGCCGAGAAGATCGCCCAGCGCTCGGGCATCGGAGATGCCCGGGTGTTCTTCACCAACTCCGGCACCGAGGCGAACGAGGCGGCGCTGCTGGTCGCCACCAACTACCGCCGATCGCACCAGGTCCTGGCCGTGCGCAACAGCTACCACGGCCGGTCGTACGCGGCGATGGGCGTCACCGGCAACCGCACCTGGTCGGCAAGCGCGCTCAACCCGCTCCAGGTGGCCTGGCTGCACTCCGGTGACCGGGTTCGCGGTCTGCTGGCACGGTTGAGCGCCGAGGAGCAGGTCGACGCGGCCGTGGAGGACCTGCGCGAGGTGCTGGCCACCCAGACCACCGGTGACGTGGCCGCGCTGATCGCCGAGCCGATCCAGGGCGTGGGCGGCTTCGTGCACCCGCCGGACGGGCTCTTCGCCGGCTGGAAGAAGGTCCTCGACGAGCACGGCATCCTGTTCATCGCCGACGAGGTGCAGACCGGCTGGGGGCGTACCGGGGAGCACTTCTGGGGTTACCAGGCGCACGGCGTCACGCCGGATCTGCTCACCTTCGCCAAGGGCGTCGGCAACGGGTTCGCTCTCGCCGGGGTGGTCGGCCGGGCCGAGGTGCTCCAGGCGGTGCCGGGGATCAGCTTCTCCACGTTCGGCGGCAACCCGATCTCCACGGCGGCCGGCAACGCGGTGCTCGACTACCTTCTCGCGCACGACCTCCAGGCCAACGCGGCCCGCGTCGGCGCGATCCTCGCCGACGGCCTGCGGGCCGCCGTGGGCGGTCTCGACTGCGTCGCCGAGGTACGCGGAAAGGGGCTGATGCTCGGCGTCGAGTTCGTTCGGCCGGGCGGCGGTGAGCCGGATCCGGCGCTGACCAACCGGGTCTTCGAGGCGTGCCGCGCCGGTGGACTGCTCACCGGAAAGGGCGGCCTGTACGGCAACGTGCTGCGGATGGGTCCACCGTTGACGCTGACCGAGGAGGAGGCCCGTGAGGGCCTGGCGATCCTCGTCGACGCGATCCGCTCGTCGGCGGCGGTGGTGGCATGAGCATCGGCGGTCTGGGCGGCACGAGCATCGGCCACTTCGTCGACGGCAAGCGGGTCGGCGGCACGTCCGAACGGCGTGGTGACGTGTTCGATCCGGCGACGGGTAGGCGTACCGCCGAGGTGGAGCTGGCCTCGACCGCGGACGTCGACGTCGCGGTGCGGTCCGCCGCCCGCGCGGCCCGCGACTGGCGCGACGCGTCGCTGGCGAAACGGTCGGCGGTGCTGTTCGCCTTCCGCGAGCTGGTGCACACCCGGCGGGACCGGCTCGCCGAGGTGATCACCGCCGAGCACGGTAAGGTGCTCGCCGACGCCGCCGGCGAGGTGCAGCGCGGCCTGGAGGTCATCGAGTACGCCTGCGGCCTGCCGTCGGCGCTGCGCGGCGCGTTCAGCGAGAACGTGTCCACCGAGGTCGACTCGTACACCATCCGGCAGCCGGTGGGCGTGGTCGCGGTGATCTCCCCGTTCAACTTTCCGGTGATGGTGCCGCTGTGGTTCGTGCCGGTGGCCGTGGCCTGCGGCAACGCGGTGGTGCTCAAGCCGAGCGAGAAGGACCCGAGTGCGGCACTGCTGCTGGCCGAGTGGTTCGCCGAGGCGGGCCTG
Organism: Micromonospora sp. DT63; assembly: GCF_049841615.1. Lineage (NCBI taxonomy): Bacteria > Bacillati > Actinomycetota > Actinomycetes > Micromonosporales > Micromonosporaceae > Micromonospora > Micromonospora sp. DT63. The sequence continues at coordinate 132,476 of NZ_JBNCKQ010000009.1, forward strand.
CCCGACGGGGTGCTCAACGTGGTCAACGGCGACTCCGAGGCGGTCGACGCGTTGCTGGAGCACCCGGAGGTGCGGGCGGTGTCGTTCGTCGGTTCCACCCCGATCGCCAGGTACGTCTACCAGCGCGGAACGGCGGCCGGTAAGCGCGTGCAGGCGCTCGGCGGGGCGAAGAACCACATGGTGGTGCTCCCCGACGCGGACCTGGACCTGGCGGCCGACGCGGCGGTGAACGCCGGGTTCGGCTCGGCGGGGGAGCGGTGCATGGCCATCTCGGTGCTGGTGGCGGTGGAGCCGGTGGCGGACGCGCTCGTCGACCGGATCGCCGCCCGGGTGACCGGTCTGCGCACCGGCGACGGCCGACGGGGCTGCGACATGGGTCCGCTGGTCACCGCCGCGCACGCGGCGAAGGTGCGCTCCTACGTGGACGCCGGTGTCGCCGCCGGCGCGGTGCCGGTGGTGGACGGCCGGGACGTGACGCCCGACGGCGACCCGGAGGGCTTCTGGCTCGGCCCGACCCTGTTCGACCGGGTCACCCCGGACATGTCGATCTACACGGACGAGATCTTCGGGCCGGTGCTGAGCGTGGTCCGGGTCGGCTCGTACGACGAGGCCGTGGAGCTGGTCAACGCCAGCCCGTACGGCAACGGCACGGCGATCTTCACCAACGACGGCGGCGCGGCCCGGCGTTACCAGCACGAGGTGGAGGTCGGCATGGTCGGGATCAACGTGCCGATCCCGGTGCCGATGGCGTACCACTCGTTCGGCGGCTGGAAGTCGTCGCTCTTCGGTGACCTGCACGCGCACGGCGAGGACGGGGTGCGGTTCTGCACCCGGGGCAAGGTGGTCACCAGCCGGTGGCTGGACCCACGCCACGGCGGGGTCAACCTCGGGTTCCCCACCCAGACCTGAGCAGACGCAGCACGCCCGCCCCGGCCAGGTACGCCAGCAGGGCCGGGGCGGGCATGCCGAGCGGTTCCGCGGCGAGTTTCGGGGTCGCGCTGTTGAGCATCAGTGCGAACACCACGGCGGCGTAACCGGCCACGGTCAGCGCCGTGCGGATCGTGGTGCCCTGGCCGACCCGTTGCCCGGTGCGGTGCCCGCTGCTGTGGACCTCCACCGGCCCGAAGATGGCGACCAGCACCGTCAGGACGGCCGCGAGCAGCAGCAGCCAGGGCACCCGCCACGCCCACCAGGCAGTCGAGCCGACCTCCGGTGTGGGCAGGGTCCCGGTCGCGTCAAGCAGCCCGATCAGCAGGATCGCGGCGGTCAGGTGCCAGAGGAAGATGGTCAGCACCACCAGGTTGACCCCGATCACCAGCTGCCACGGGCCGGTGCGCCGCAACAGGCGCTCCGCGGGGCCGCGCAGCAGCAGGATCACGCCGAGTTGGGTGGCGGCAACGGCCAACAGCGCGAGGCTCGGCGGGCCGGCGTTGTCCAGCCTCTCGCCGGGCACGTTCAGCATGGCCACCGGCCAGGGGCCAGGCACGGTGAGCAGCAGCAGCGCGGCCAGTCCCCCGAACAGGAACACCAGAGCGGCCCGGCGGGAGGTCGGCAGCCGGCGGCGACGTACCCCCGAATGCTCGTGGGCCGACGGGTCGGCTTCAGCGGGGGCCGGACGGCCGGCGGCGTCGGCCGGCGGGGCGGTATCGCTGGCTGGCTTCGGCCCGGCGGCCGGCCGGGTGTCGTACCAGGCGAAGCCGAGCTGGTGTATCGCCAGCCAGCCGAACAGGTAGTTGCCGTAGCTCAGCCCCACCGGTCCGGTGAGCCGGCCCAGGTCGCCCAGACCCACCAGGGCGACAAGCACCAGTGGAACGATCAGGCCGAGGCGGCGGTGCAGCGCGTACATCGGTGGGGTGAGCGCGACCACCGCGAGGTACGCGACCAGGAACCAGAGCGGGATGGTGGCGAACCAGACCACCTCGCGGATCCGGGTCGGGTCGGTGCCGAGCAACCGCGCCACGACCGCGGCGCCGCCGAGCACCAGCACCAGCACGCTGGTGGGGCGGACCAGCCGGGCGCTGCGGTCGAGCAGCCAACTGGCGGCGTCGCCACCCCGCGCCCGCAGGCGGGCCAGCGAGACCGCGTTGGCGTAACCGCCGACCAGGAAGAAGACCGGCATCACCTGGGCCACCCAGGTCAGCGGGTAGGCCCACGGCAGGTCACTGAGCGCGGAATGCCCGGTGGGCAGCCCGCCGTCGTCGCGCACGATCACCGCGACGCCCCAGTGTCCGAGAACGACCATGGTGATGGCGAGGGCGCGGAGCAGGTCGACGTACCGCTCCCGGCCCGCCGGGGTGCGCTCGGCGAGCTGGCGCAGGCGGCCCATCACCTCAGGCTAGGCGAGCAGGTGGTGGCCGGTGGTGATAACGGTTCGGCTGCCGGGGGTTGAAGTCCGCTCGTCGCTGCCGTAGAAATTCTTCAGCAACTTTGCGCTAACTGAAGACAAGCAACACCCCCCGTGCCTCGCGCGACGGACGCCTTCCCCCATCCCCCCGGCGACCGCCCGACCCGAACCGAGGAGACCTTATGAACAGGCGTGAGATCCTGCGGCGCAGCGCCGCCGCCGGTCTGCTGGCCACCCCCGCCGCCGGCCTGCTGACCGGCTGTGCGACAGGCGGCGGCGACAAGGGCGATGCCGAGACCTACAAGGGCACCAAGAGCGCCGAGAACCCGCTCGGCGTCAAGGAGGACGCCCCGCTCGAGGTGGTGATCTTCGGCGGCGGGTTCGGCGAGGAGTACGCCAAGGCCCACGAGGCCATGTACACCGCGAAGTACCCGAAGGCGAAGATCAAGCACTCCGCCACCCAGGAGATCAGCAAGACCCTCCAGCCGCGTTTCGTCGACGGCACGCCACCCGACGTGGTCAACAACTCCGGCGCCAGTCAGATCGACTTCAACGGCCTGGTCAGCCAGAACGCCATCGCCGACCTGGGTGAGCTGCTCGCCGCGCCGAGCCTCGACGTGCCCGGCAAGACCGTCAAGGACACCCTGCTGCCCGGCGCGGTCGAGGTCGGGTCGTACGACGGCACGTTCCTGGTGCTCAACTACACCTACACCGCCTACGGCATCTGGTACTCCGAGAAGCTGTTCGCCGAACGCAGGTGGGAGTACGCCAAGACCTGGGACGACCACATCGCGCTCTGCAAGCAGATCAAGGCTGCCGGCATCGCCCCCTGGACGTACGCGGGCCTGCACCCGCGCTACATGAGCTGGCCGCTGATCGCCACCGCGATCAAGCTCGGCGGGCCGTCGGTGGCGACCGCCATCGACAACCTGGAGCCGAACGCCTGGAAGTCCGACTCGATGCGGGCCGCCGCCGACGCGTGGCACCAGATCGTCAAGGACAAGTTCATCCTGGAGGGCTCACCCGGCCTGGACCACAAGCAGTCGCAGACCGCCTGGTGCCAGGGCAAGGCCGCCTTCATCTCCTGCGGATCCTGGCTGGAGAGTGAGCAGAAGGACGTCACCCCGGCCGGGTTCAACATGACCATCGCGCCCACCCCCAGCCTGGGCAGCGGCGACAAGCTGCCGTTCGAGGCGATCCGAGGCACCGCCGGCGAGCCGTTCATGGTGCCGGCCAAGGCCCGCAACGTCGCCGGTGGGCTGGAGTACTTCCGGACCATGCTGTCCCTCAAGGGCGCCCAGGACTTCACGAAGAAGGTCGCCAGCCTCACCGTGGTCGCCGGCGCCACCGAGGGAGTCGAGCTGCCGTACGGGCTCACGACCGTGGTCAAGGCACTCGACGCGTCCGGGTCCAACGGCTTCAACTGGGTCTACAACAACTACTACCGCAAGCTGGAGCGCAACCTCGTCGACGCGGCGTGCGGCGAGTTCTTCAGCGGCCGGATCGGCCCGGCGGAGTTCCTCGACCAGTGTCAGAAGGGCGCCGACTCGATCGCCCAGGACAGCTCGATCAAGAAGTACAAGCGAGCGGCTTGACAGCCCGGCCGGTGGGGGCGAGCGAGCCCCCACCGGCCGCACCTTGGGAAAGGTCCACCGTGAAACATGGCAAGTGGCCGCTGATCGTCACGTTCCTGGTGCCGCCGGTGCTGCTGTACGTCTTCTTCGTCGTCTCCCCGTACCTGCAGGCGTTCCAGATCTCCACCACCGACTGGCTCGGCTACTCGGCCGACGCCAACCAGGTCGGGCTGGCGAACTTCACGGCGCTGTGGCACGACGACTACGTGTGGAACGCGCTGAAGAACAACGCGATCCTGCTGGCCCTGGTGCCCGTGCTGACCATCGGATTCGGGCTCTTCTTCGCGACCATGCTCGCCCTGGGCGGGCGTCGGGGCCGCGCCGGAGTCACCGGGGTCCGCGGCGGGGCGTTCTACCGCACCGTGTACTTCTTCCCGCAGGTGCTCTCCGTCGTGATCATCGCGCTGCTGTTCAAGGAGGTCTACCACCCCAACAAGGGGCTGCTGACCAGCGCGCTGCACGCCGTCGGCCTGCCCGCCCCGACCTGGCTCGGCGACCCGGCGACCGCCTTCTGGTGTGTGCTGGCGGTGATGGTGTGGAGCAACGTCGGCTTCTACGTCGTCCTGTTCGGCGCCGCGATGTCGGCAGTACCGAAGGAGATCTACGAGGCGGTCCTGCTCGACGGCGCGTCCCGGTTCACCACGCTGCGGCGGATCACCCTGCCGCTGCTCTGGGACACCGTGCAGGTCGCCTGGGTCTACCTGGCCATCTTCGCCCTCGACGGGTTCATCCTCGTGCAGCTCATGACCAACGGTGGACCGAACTTCTCCACCGACGTGATCGGCGTACGGATGTACGACACCGCCTTCGGCAGCGAGACCAAGTTCGGCTACGCCTCGGCGATCGGCGTGGTGATGTTCTTCCTGACCCTCTCGGTGGCGGTGCTGTCGCTGCGGGTCGGCCGGCGCGATCGGATCGAGTACTCGTGACCACACTGGACCAGCCCACCGCCGCCGCGCCGACGTCGACCCCGGCCCGGGACCGTCCCGTCCGGCGGGAACTCGGCGTCGCCAACGCCCTCTCGCACGGCTTCCTGCTGCTCTGGGGCCTGCTCACCGTCCTGCCGCTGCTGTGGATGTTCCTCAGCTCGTTCAAGACCAACGGCGAGATCCTGGCCGACCCGTGGGGGCTGCCCGCGTCGCTGAGCTGGGACAACTGGGCGCGCGCGTGGACCGGGGCGCACATCGGCAGGTACTTCCTCAACAGCCTCGTGGTGGTCACCGGCTCGGTCAGCCTCACCATGCTGATGGGCGCCGCCGCCGCGTACGTCTTCGCCCGGTACGAGTTCCGTGGCCGGCAGGTCGTCTACTACCTGTTCGTCGGCGGCCTGATGTTCCCGGTGTTCCTCGCCCTGGTGCCGCTGTTCTTCGTGGTCCGTAACGCCGGCCTCTTCGGCACCTGGACGGGACTGATCCTGGTGTACGCGGCGTACTCGATGCCGTTCACCGTGTTCTTCCTGACCGCGTTCTTCCGGACGCTGCCGACCTCGGTGGCCGAGGCGGCCATGGTCGACGGCTGCGGTCACTTCCGGCTGTTCTTCCGGGTGATGCTCCCGATGGCGCGTCCGGGACTGATCAGCGTGGCGATCTTCAACTTCCTCAGTCACTGGAACCAGTTCCTGCTACCGCAGGTGCTGATGCAGGGCGACGAGTCCAAGTGGATGCTCGCCCAGGGGCTGTTCGCGCTGTCGGTCAGTCAGGGCTACGCGGGCGACTACGCGCGGCTCTTCGCCGGGTTGAGCATCGCGGTGCTGCCGGTGCTGGCGATCTACGTGGCCTTCCAACGCCAGGTCCAGGCCGGCCTGACCGCGGGTCAGCTCAAGTAGGACGGCGCGGGTGGCGGCTCACCCGCCACCCGCCGAACTGGGCAACGGCGGCCGCCCCCAGAGGCGGCATCCACCACCAACAAGTGACCGCTCCTGATCACACGGTCCCGCTCGCGTCGCCCGCCGCCCGCCCGCCCGCCGCCAGGGCAAGATCCGCGCAACTTCGGTGAAGTTGCTGTCTCAGCTCGTCGTGAGGCAGCAGTTTCCCTGAAACTGCGCGGATCTTGCCGTGGCGGCGGTCGTGCACACGCGTTGATCGTGCTCGATCAAGGATGTAGTGGCCTCGTGGCGTGAGGTGGGCACTCTTTCCAGGATCGAGCACGATCATGACCAGGCGCGGTCTGGCGCTGCCCGGTTCGGCCCGGGGTGGGGTGGTCCGGGTGGGGGCGGTCAGGGGGTGGGGAAGAGGCGGGCGTGCAGGGCTGCCGGGTCGGTGAGCTCGGGGAGGGCGCGGGCGGCGAGCCAGGCTGCCGCGGCGGCACCGTCACCGGCGGTGCGCAGGGGCGCGGACGGCCAGCGTTGACCGATCTCGGCGCGCACGGCTGTGGCCAGTGGGGTGTGCGCGGTGAGCAGTCCACCGCCGAGTACGACGGGCGTCGTCGCCTCGGCGGGGCGGATCCGGCCGACGCTTGCGGCCAGGTGGGCGGCGGCCTCGGCGATCAGCGCGGTGGCGACGGGTTCGCCGTCGACCGCGGCGGTGACGACAAGCGGCGCGAGCCGGGCCAGCTCGATCGGCGGCCGGCGGGTGACCGCCTGGATCGTGGCGTCGACGGTGTCGCGGGGGCGGGGAGCGACCTCGGCGCTGCCGGTCAGTTCGGTGAGGACGGCAGTGGTCAGCGTGCCGGGGGTGCGGGCGGCGTCCAGGTCGGCCAGGAGCCGGCGGACGGCCTCGCGGCCGAGCCAGAAGCCGGATCCGGCGTCGCCGAGCAGCCAGCCGTGGCCGTCGGCGACCCGGTCGAGTCGCAGGTCGACGACCTGCGCGGTGATCGCGCCGGTGCCGGCGATGAGCACCGTGCCGTCGGGGACCGCGGTGCCGGAGGCGTAGGCGACCAGGGCGTCGCCGTGCACGGCGTACGGGCAGCGCAGGCCGGCGTCGTGCCAGGCCTGGTCGAAGGCGGCGCGGCTGGCGGGGTCGGCGAGGATCCGGGCTGCGCCGGCTAACCCGATGGTGCCGGCGGCCACCCGGGTCGGGTCGACGTCGGCGAGCGCGGCGCGCAGCGCGGTCAACAGTTCGGCGGCGGCCCGTTCGGCGCCGTGGCTGGTGGGGTTGCCGCCGCCGGCTCGGCCGGTGCCGAGGCGTTCGCCGGCGAGGGTCAGGGCGGTCGCCCGGGTGGACGTACCCCCGACGTCGAGACCGACCACGACGGTGTCGGACATCGGCACGGTCCTCCTTGCGCTGCGCGGTGCTGGGCCTGTTCATGCTGGTCGGCGCGGCCGCGCGGGGCAACTTCGGGGCGGCGCGGAGGGGCGTGCGCCAGGTAACAGTTTGAAAACTTCGCCCACGGTCTTGACATAGAAGGTCGTTCAGTAAGAAATTTTACCACTAACAGTTAACAGTCCTTCGAAAATGCGAGGCGTCGATGGTTGATCATGAGGTGGACACCGCTGCGGGAACCGCGGTGGTCGACGCCGACGCGATCGACCGGCGAAACGCCCTCGGATCGTCGTCCGACGGGGTGCTGGCCCGGGTCCGCAACAGTCTCGGCGAACTGACCGGCGCGCTGCGCCGCGTCGCCGAGCACGTCCTCAGCGACCCGGAGGCCGCCGCGCGCTCCACCATTGTGGAGCTCGCCGAGCGCAGTGGCACCTCGCCGGCCACCATCACCCGCTTCTGCCGGGCGATGGGCTTCGAGGGGTACGCCGACCTGCGCCTCGGCATCGCCGCCGAGACCGGCCGGGCCCGCTCGGCCGGCTGGACCGTCGACATCGGCCGTGAGATCCAGCCCAACGACCCCCTCGCGCGGGTGCTCGACCAGATCATGGCCGCCGACACCCGGGCCATGCACGACACCGCCGCGCTGCTCGACCTCGGCGAGGTGGAACGCGCCGCGGTGGCGATCGCCGGCGCCAACCGGGTGAACATCTTCGGAGCCAGCGGCAGCGCCCTGGTCGGCGAGGAGATGCAGTTCAGCCTGCACCGCATCGGGGTGGCCGCCTGGGCCTGGAGCGACGTGCACGAGGGGCTGGCCAGCGCCGCGCTGCTCGGCGTCGGCGACGTCGCGCTCGGCATCTCGCACACCGGCCAGACCCGGGAGACGATCGAGATGCTCGCCGAGGCGGGTAGCCGGGGCGCCACCACACTCGCCCTCACCGGCTTTCCCCGCTCACCGCTGGCCGAGCTGGCCGACATCGTGCTGCTCACCGCCAGCCAGGCCACCACCTTCCGGCCGGACGCCCTCTCCGCCCGCCACCCGCAACTGGTGGTCCTCGACCTGCTCTACATCGCCGTCGCCCAGCGCACCCACGACCGCGCCCACGCGGCCTTCCGGCGCACCGCGCAGGCCGTCGACGGGCACAAGGCCGCGAAAGGGGCCCAGTCATGATCAGTGCCCAGGGGTACGCGGACGCCGTCCGCCCGGTGCTCGACCGCCTGCTCGACTCGGAGGCCGACGGGATCACCCGGTCCGCCGACCTGATCGCCGACAGCCTGCGCGCCGGCGGTGTGCTCCAGGCGTTCGGCGCCGGGCACTCCGAGGCGTTCGCCGCCGAGCTGGTCGCCCGCGCCGGTGGGCTGGTCCCCACCAACCAGCTGTCGGTACGGGACCTGGTGGTGCACGGCGACGCCCCGCGCGACGTGCTCGCCGACCCCAAGCTGGAACGCGACCCCTGGATCGCCCACCAGATCTACGCGCTCGCGGCGCCCCAGCCGCGCGACGTGTTCGTGGTGGCGTCCCAGTCCGGCATCAACGGCTCGGTGGTCGAGCTGGCGGCGCTGGTCACCGAGCGCGGTCACCCGTTGATCGCGGTCACCTCGGTCGAGCACACCGCACGGGTGGCGCCACGGCACCCGTCCGGTCAACGGCTCGCCGACCTCGCCGACGTCGTGCTGGACAACGGCGCACCGTACGGCGACGCACTGCTGCCGCTCGAGGGCGGCGGCGCGGTCTGTGCGGTCTCCTCGGTCACCACCGCGCTGCTGGCGCAGTTGCTGACCGCTGAGGTCGTACGACGGTTCCACCAGGCCGGGGAGGTACCCCCTATCTACCTCTCCGCCAACGTCCCCGGCGGGGACGAGCACAACATCGCCCTCGAGTCGCGGTACGCCGGGCGTCTCCGGCGCACCGCCTGACCCGAAATTCCACAAGGAGAGACGACGATGTCGATTACCCCCGAGCACCCGGCCGCACTCGACCGTCGCACGGTGCTGCGTCGCGCCGCGGCCGTGGGCATGCTCGCCACTCCGGCCATCGGCCTGCTCAGCGCGTGCGCGACGAGCAGCGGCGGCGACAAGGACAACGAGAAGGCCGCCGAAGGCACCAAGAGTGAGAAGAACCCGCTGGGCGTCAAGGACGACGCTCCGATCGAGGTGATCATCTTCAACGGTGGCTACGGCGAGAAGTACGCCACCGACGTACACGAGCCGCTCTACAAGAAGGCGTTCCCCAAGGCGGAGATCAAGCACCAGTCCACGCAGGCCGTCTCCACGGTCCTGCAGCCGCGGTTCGCGTCCGGCAACCCGCCGGAGTTCGTGAACAACTCGGGCGAGAAGCTGATGGACTTCGGCGCGCTGGTCGCCGACGGTCAGCTCCAGGACCTCACCGAGCTGTGGGACGCCCCGTCGGTCGACGACCCGGCCAAGAAGGTCCGCGACACCGTGGTGCCGGGCACCGTCGAGGCGGGCTCGTTCAACGGCAAGCCGTACGTGCTGTACTACGTCTCCACGGTCTTCGGCATCTGGTACTCGGGCAAGCTCTTCAAGGACAACGGCTGGGCGCCGGCGAAGACCTGGGACGACTTCATCAAGCTGCTCACCGCCATCAAGGCCAAGGGCATCACGCCGTACGGCTACGCCGGGGCGAACGCGGCGTACTACCAGTGGAACGTGATCCTCACCCAGGCCGCCAAGATCGGCGGCGTGGAGGTGCTGAAGAACATCGACAACCTGGAGGACGGCGCCTGGAAGCAGGACGCGGTCAAGCAGGCGGCCACGGCGTGGGCCGAGGTCGGGGCGAAGTTCAGCGACAAGAGCTTCGAGGGGCTCAAGCACACCGACGTGCAGCTGCGGCAGAACCAGTACAAGGTGGCCCTGTACCCCAGCGGTGACTGGCTGGAGGGCGAGCAGAAGAAGGACACCCCGGCCGGCTTCGACTACCAGCTCATGCCGGTGCCGAGCCTCACCGCGTCGGACAAGCTGCCGGCCACGGCGCTGCGGGCCACCGCGGGCGAGGGCTACTTCGTCTCGGCGAAGAGCAAGAACCCCAAGGGCGGCCTGGAGTACATGCGCCAGATGCTGTCCACGGCGGGCGCGAAGGGCTTCACCGAGGTGGTCAAGGCCCCGACCGTGGTCACCTCCGGTTCGGAGGGCTTCGCCTTCCCGCCCGGTGTGGCCAGCTCGCAGGCCGCGCTCAAGGCGGCCGGGCAGGACGTGTTCAACCTGTACTTCGACGGCTGGTACAAGGAGCTCGACACCGAGGCGCGCAGCGCCACCAACGAGCTGATGTTCGGCCGGATCAACGCGGACGCCTTCGTGGAGCGGATCCAGAAGCGCGCCGACGCGATCAAGAAGGACAGCTCGGTCGCCAAGTTCAAGCGCTGATCGATCGGAGCTAGGGTCATGCGGCACGGCAAGTATCCATTCGTGATCGGGTTCCTGTTCGCCCCGGTCGCGCTGTACGTGACATTCGTTATCTGGCCGTACGCGCAGGCGTTCCAGATCTCGATGACCAACTGGCGAGGGCTCTCCGCCCCGCAGTGGGTGGGCTTCGACAACTACCGGAAGCTGCTCGACGACGGCGCCTTCTGGAAGGCGGTCCAGCACCACGGCGTACTGCTGCTTGCCCTGCCGCTGATCACGATCGCCATCGCGTTGTTCTTCGCCTTCCTGCTCAACGTGGGTGGCAAGAGCAGTGGCGGTCAACGCCAGGGGGTCTGGGGGGCGAAGTTCTACCGGGTGGTGTTCTTCTTCCCCCAGGTCCTGGCGGTGGCGATCATCGCGGTGCTGTTCCAGATGGTCTACCGGCCGAACGAGTCCGGCCTGATCAACGGTGTGCTGATGAAGTTCGGCCTGGAGCCGATCCTCTTCCTGGTCAAGCCGAACCTGGCCCTCTGGTCGATCCTCGCGGTGCTGGTCTGGCAGGCCGTCGGCTTCTACGTGGTGCTCTTCTCGGCCGGGATGGCCTCCATCCCGGGCGAGATCTACGAGGCCGCGGAGATGGACGGGGCGAGCAGGGTGACGCTGTTCTTCCGGGTCACCCTGCCGCTGCTCTGGGACACCCTCCAGGTCGCGTGGGTCTATCTGGGCATCGCGGCGTTCGACGCGTTCGCCATCGTGGCCGTGCTCTCGGTCGACGGTGGCGGCCCGGACGGCGCCACCACCGTGCTGGCCATGGAGATCTACCGCAACGCGTTCGTCTACTCGAAGTACGGTTACGCCTCCGCGATGGGCGTGGCGCTGTTCTTCCTCACCCTCACGTTCGCGGCGCTGACGCTGCGGCTCACCAAGCGGGAAAGCGTGGAGTACTGATGAACCCCCAGTCGACGCTGCCGCCGACGCCGGCGGCCCTACCGCCGAAGACCGGCGAGAACTCCGCGACCGGCGGCCGGCGTGGCAAGGGCCCCCGCTCGGAGGTGCGGCTCTTCGCCGGCCTGGGACACGTCGCGCTCGCCGTGTGGGCGGTGATCGTGATCGTGCCGATCCTCTGGACGTTCCTCGCCGCGTTCAAGAACACCAGTGAGATCTTCAGCAGCCCGTGGACGCTCCCGGCGGAGCTACGGTGGGAGAACTTCGGCCGGGCGTGGACCAAGGCGAACGTCGGCCGGTACTTCCTCAACAGCGTCCTCGTGGTCTCGTGCAGCACCTTCGGCACCATGCTGCTCGGCTCGATGGCGGCGTACGTGCTGGCGCGGTACCGGTTCTGGGGCAACCGGGCGATCTACTACCTGTTCGTCTCGGGGTTGGCGTTCCCGGTCTTCCTGGCCCTGGTGCCGCTCTTCTTCGTGGTGAAGCAGCTGGGCATGCTGGACACCTACCAGGGCGTGGTGCTGGTCTACATCGCGTACTCGCTGCCGTTCACGGTCTTCTTCCTGGCCGCGTTCTTCAAGACGCTGCCGACCTCGGTGGCCGAGGCGGGGATGATCGACGGCTGCGGGCACGCCCGGCTGTTCTTCCAGGTCATGATGCCGATGGCGAAGCCGGGCCTGATCAGCGTGGCGATCTTCAACATCATCGGGCAGTGGGCGCAGTACCAGCTCCCGTTGGTGCTGCTCTCCAACGCCAAGGACAAGTGGGTGCTCACCCAGGGCATCGCCGACATCTCGGTCAACGCCGGCTACGAGGCGGACTGGTCCGGGCTGTTCGCCGCGCTGACCATCGCCATCCTCCCGATGATCATCGTGTACGCGGTCTTCCAGCGTCAGATCCAGGCCGGGCTCACCTCCGGCGCGGTGAAGTAGGCCGTCACCTCTGGCGCTCGTCGGCGTGCGCGTGCCACGAGCGCCAGAGGGCGGCGTACGCCCCGTCGGCCGCGACGAGGTCGTCGTGACTGCCGATCTCGGTGATCCGGCCGTCCGCCAGGACGGCCACCCGGTCGGCGTCGTGCGCGGTGTTGAGCCGGTGCGCGATGGCGATGACGGTCCGCCCGACGAGCACGGCGGCCAGGGCGCGCTCGGTCCGCCGAGCGGTGCTCGGGTCGAGCGCCGCGGTCGCCTCGTCCAGGATCAGCGTGTGCGGGTCGGCGAGCACCAGCCGGGCCAGCGCCAGTTGCTGGGCCTCGGCCGCGCCGAGCTGGCGGGCGCCGTCGCCGAGCGCGGTGTCCAGCCCCTCGGGCAGCTCGTCGTACCAGTCGGCGCCCACCGTGGCGAGCGCGGCGCGCATCTGCTCGTCGGAGGCGTCCGGCGCGGCGAACGCGAGGTTGTCGCGTACCGAGCCGATGAAGACGTGGTGCTCCTGGGTGACCAGGGCGATCCGCCTCCGACGTTCGGCCGGGTCCAGGTCGGTGACCGGGCAGCCACCGATACTGACGACGCCCCGCCGCGGCGCGTCGATGCCGGCCAGCAGCCGGGCCAGGGTCGACTTGCCGGCGCCCGACGGGCCGACGACCGCCAGCCGTTCGCCGGGCCGCACGTCCAGGTCGATGCCGTGCAGCACGTCGTGCCCGTCGGCGTACGAGAACCGCGCCTCGCGCACGACGAGCCGCTCGCCCCGCGAGGTGGCCGTGGTGCCGGGCGGCTCCGGTGGGACCAGCCCGACGCCGAGCACCCGGGCGAACGACGCGAAGCCGCGCTGCGCCTGCTCCGTCCACTGCAACAGCCGGTCCAGCGGGTCGATGGCCTGCTGGAGGTAGAGCGCGGCGGCGACCACCGCGCCGAGCGAGACCCGGTCGGCGGCGTACAGGTAGCCCCCGACGAGCAGGACCATGGCGACGGGTAGCGGGTAGCTGGCCTCCACGACCGAGAAGAACACGGTCCGCAGCGCGAGGGTCGCCCGCCGGGCCTGCCACAGCCGGGTGACGCGGGTGGTGCCGTGCCGGATCCGGTCGTCGGTCAGCCGCAGCGCCTCGACCGTGCGGGCCCCCTCGGCGGTGGTGGTCAACGCCTCGGTCAACTCGGCCGCCTCGGCGCCCTCGGTGAGGTAAGCGGAGCTGGCCCGCCGCAGGTACCACCGCGTCACCGCCACGATCGACGGCAGCCCGGCCAGCGCCGCGAGCCCGAGCAGGGGATGCAGCAGGAACACCGCCCCGAACAGCAACGTCAACTGCACCGAGGCGATGACGATGGTCGGCACCACGTCCCGGACCGTGGTGCCGACGGTCGCCACGTCGACCGAGCTGCGGGTCGCCAGGTCCCCGGCGCCGGCCCGCTCCACGACCGACACGGGCAGGGCGAGCGTCCGGTCGACGAACTGCTCGCGCAGCTCGGCGACGGCACGTTCACCGAAGCGGTGACCGGCGTACTGGGCGTACCGGGCGAGCAGCGCGCTCACCACGACACAGCCGGCGATGGCCAGGGCCAGCCGGTCCACCGTCGCCACGCCCGCGCCGGCCGTGACCCGGTCGACGATGGCGCCCAGCAGCCAGGGCGGGGCGAGGCCGGCGATCGCGGCGGCGCTGTGCAGCGCCAGCACGACGCCGACGGCCCGGCGATGCCGGCTGATCATGTCCCGCAGGGCGCGGCGTACGGTGCCGCGATCCGCGACCGGCAGGCGGCTCACTGGTACGCCTCCTCGGCATCGGAGTGCTGCCCGTCATCGCTGCCCCGGGCCACCAGGTGCCGGTAGCCCGGGTCGTAGTCGAGCATCCCCTCGTGGGTGCCGGAGGAGTCGACCCGGCCTTCGCTCAGGTGCGCGACCCAGTCGGCGCGGCCGAGCAGCAGCGGCGACGTGGCGAACACAACTGTGGTCAGCCCGGCCCGCGCGATCCGGAGCCGCTCGGCGATGCGGGCCTCGGTGTGCGCGTCCACGGCCGAGGTGGGGTCGACGAGAATCAGCACCTCCGGCTCGGCGAGCAGCGCCCGGGCCAGGCGCACCCGTTGGCGTTGACCGCCGGACAGCGTCCGGGCCCGGGCGTCCAGCGGGGTGTCCAGCCCGGACGGCAGGGCGTCGACGATGTCGTCGGCCGACGCGGCCCGCAGCGCGGCGCGGATCTCGTCGTCGGGCTTCGGGCCCAGCACGTCGCGCAGCGTGCCGGCGAAGAGGTACGAGTCGTGGTCGGCGACCAGGATCCGGGCCCGGACCTCGTCCAGGGCGACTGCGGTCAGCGGCACGCCGCCCCAGGTGACGTCGCTGGTGACGTACCGGCCGAGCCGGTCGGCAAGCGCCACGGCCTCGGCCGGGTCGTCGGCGGCGACCCCGGTCAGCCGGCCGGCGCGTATGGTGAGCCCGGTCGACGGGTCGTGCAGGTCGGCCGGGCCGGATGGCGCGGGCACGGCGTGCGGGTCGCGGGCGCCGGGGACACCGGCCGGCCACCGGCGGCCCGGCCCACCGACGTCGTCCGGGGCGAGCCGGAGCAGACCGGCGATCCGCCGGGCGGCGACCCGACCCCGGATGAGCTGGTGACTGCCCTCCAACAGGAACCAGACCGGCACGATCAGCGTCGCCACGTAGCCGTAGACGGCGACGAGTTCACCGATCGTGACGTCGCCGGTGACGGCCATCCGGGCGGTCAGCCACACCACCGCCGCCAGGAACAGGCCGGGGATGGCCACCGTGGCCGCGTCGATCCAGCTCACGACCGCGCCGACGCGGTAGCCCTCGGCGCGTAGCTCCTGCGATCGGCTCGCGTACCGGCGGGCGAACAGGTCCCGGCCACCCACCCCGGCGAGCACTCGCAGCCCGGCCACGATGTCGCCGGACCGGGCGGTCAGCGCGCCCTGCTGCCCGCGGTAGATCGACTCGGCCCGTTCGAGCCGGCGCAGCAGCGGTCCGACGACAAGCGCGACAGCCGGCATGCCCACCAGCACGCAGAGCGCGAGCAGCGGGGAGATCGACCAGAGCACCACGGCGATGACCCCGTACGCGATGATCGCGCCCACCCCCGGCCCGGTCAGGGTCAGCACCTGCGCCGACCAGTCGATGTCGGAACCGCCCACGGTGGCGACCTCACCGGCGGCGGAACGACGCGGCAGCGCCGCGCCGACCCGGGACAGCTGACGCAGCAGCACCTCCGCCGAGCGGGCCTTGGCGTCCTCCCGGATGAAGGTCATCGTGCGGTGTCGCATGATCCCCAGGTACGACAACGCCACCCCCGCCACGACGATCGCCACGACCCACAGGGCCAGGGCGCGGCTGTCGCGGGCGCGCAGGCCGTCGTCGACGGCGCGGGCGATCAGGTAGGGCCGCGCCGAGAGCCCGACCATCCAGGCCGTGCCGAGCAGGCTGCCGCGCAGAATCCGCCAGGGTTGGCACCGGACCAGCCACCACAGGTACCGCATCGGACCGCGGGTGTCGGGGGTACCGGGGTCGGAGTGCGGGATCTGGGGAGGCACCTGGCCACGCTATCGAGCACCGGGCCGACGCACCGACCCGTTTTCCTGTCGGAGGGGGAAGGCAGAATCACATTCGTGCTGGTGGCGGTGGTGGCGGGCGAACGCGGTGGGGGAGAGCTGCGTCCGCTCGACGCCGCCGGCCGACCCGTCGGCCCGGTCGAGACCGTCAGCGATCTCGCGGCCGCGGTGGCCGCACGGGAGGCGACCGAGCATCCGCGGTGGGTGTGGGCCGCCGCGGGCGCGATCTACCCGGCGCTGCTGCGGGCCGGGGTGCGCGTCGAGCGGTGCCACGACGTGGAGCTGACCGAGGCCCTGTTGCTCGGGCACGCCGGCCGCTGGGGCGAGCCCCGCTCGCTGGCCGCCGCCTGGGCCCGCCTGACCGGTGCCGCGGTGCCGCCCGACCCGCCGCCGCGCGCCGCCGCGCCGCCCGGGCACGGCCAGGGCGCGCTCTTCGACACCCTGCCCGGTCCGCCGGGGCCGGGCATCGAGGCACTGACCCGGGTGTACGCCGACCAGGTCGCCCGGCTCGCCACCACCGAGCACCCGGGCCGGTTCCGGCTGCTGGTGGCCGCCGAGTCGGCCGGCGCGTTGATCGCGGTGGAGATGGGCGTCGCCGGGCTGCCCTGGCGGGCCGAGGTGCACGACGCGATCCTCGCCGAGCTGCTGGGGGAGCCGTCCCCGGTCGGTGGGCCGCCGCGCCGGTTGGCCGAGTTGGCGGCCCGCATCGCTGACGCGTTCGGCGTCCGCCAGTTGCACGCCGACTCCCCGGCCGAGCTGCTCAAGGCATTCGCCCGGGCCGGGGTGGAGCTGCCCAACACCCGGGCCTGGGTGTTGCGCGGGGTCGACCATCCGGCGGTGCCCCTGGTTCTGGAATACAAGGAGCTGTACCGGATCTGGACGGCGCACGGCTGGTCCTGGCGTGAGCAGTGGGTGCGCGACGGTCGGTTCCAGCCGGAGTACGTGCCGGGCGGGGTGGTCTCCGGCCGCTGGGCGACCCGGGGCGGTGGCGCGTTGCAGATCCCCAAGGTGATCCGCCGGGCGGTGGTGGCCGACCCGGGCTGGCGGCTGGTGGTCGCCGACGCCGGCCAGTTGGAGCCGCGCGTCCTGGCGGCGGTCTCCGGGGACGATCGGCTGGCGGCGGCGGGCGGCGCCGGTGACCTGTACGCCGCGCTCGCCCGGGACTCGTTCGGTGGTGACCGTCCCCGCGCCAAGGTCGCCCTGCTCGGTGCCATGTACGGGCAGACCGGCGGTGCGGCGGTGCCCGCGCTCGCGGTGCTCAAACGCAGCTACCCGACGGCGTTCGGCTATGTCGAGGCGGCGGCGCGCACGGGGGAGGCGGGCGGGTTGGTGCGCTCGTGGCTGGGGCGCACCTGCCCACCCGGCTCGGTCGGGCTCGGTGATCCCGACGAGCTGCCGACCGATCCGGACGCCGCGTCCGATCGGCAGAGCCCTAGGGCGCGGGCCGCCCGCTCCCGGGGGCGTTTCACCCGCAACTTCGTCATCCAGGCCACCGCCGCGGAGTGGGCCTCGACGCTGCTGGCCACGCTGCGGGCCGAGCTGGCCGGCACCGACGCCGAGCTGGTCTTCTTCCAGCACGACGAGGTGATGGCGCACTGTCCGGCCGATCAGGCCGAGGCCGTGGCGGCGGCGGTGAGCAGGGCGGGTGAGCGGGCCACCGCGCTGCTGTTCGGCGACACCCCGGTGCGCTTCCCCCTGGATCTGTCCATCGTCGACTGCTACGCCGACGCGGCCTGACCGGCGGCCACTGCCCTGCCGTTGTCCACTGACGAGAAGTAGGTCGCCGCCGCTGCGTCAAGGGCCTGAATCCTGGTGACAACCCTCTGATGACCGCCCCTGACGTCGGGTGCCCGCACCGGGTGTCGGACGAGGGGGCACCTATGTGCCGCTCCCTTTGCTCTGCTTCAACCCACGCAACACTTTCGGGCCCTCCGTGTTGCGTGGGTTGAAGCAGAGCAAAGGACGACCCGAACACCTCCGCTACCCCGGAGTGCGCCAATGATCAATTGATCCCCCGGCGCAACTGTCTGGCGTGTAACGGTTGCGCTATTTCTCCGTTTTGCCCCGCCACTCGTGCGCGGCCCTCCTCGTTGCAGTGTCCGTAGGAGGGGGCCGGCCGTCACGGTCGGTCCCGTGCTTGAGGGGGCCCAGCTGAACCGGATCGCAGGAATGATCATCGCCGCAGGTGGGGGGCGCCGCATCGGCGGTCCCGAGGCGCTGCTGCACCAGGGTGAGAAGCCCCTGGTCAACCAGATGATCGACACGATGACCGAGGCCGGCTGCGAGCAGATCGTGGTCGTGCTGGGGGCCGCCGCCGACCAGGTCCGGGAGACCGCCGACCTGGGCAAGGCGACAGTTGTGATCAACAAGGCGTGGGGCACCGGGGTCGGCTCGTCCATCCGCGCCGGTCTGGCCGCCATGGACGACGCGGGGATCGAGGCGGTGGTGGTGGTGCCCGTCGACATGCCGGGCCTGACCGCAGCAGCGGTCCGCCGGGTGGCCGCGCTGCCGTACCCGGATGTGCTGGTGTGCGCCACCTACGACGGGCTGCGCGGGTACCCGATGCTGTTCGGCCGCCGGCACTGGCCCGGCATCGCGACGCTGGCCAGCGCGGACGTGGGCGCTCGGCCGTACCTGTTGGCGCACAAGGACCAGATCGTCGACATCGCCTGCGACTCGGTGGCCGACGGCAGTCGCGTCGACACCCCGGAGCTGATGGCGCTCTACGGCCTCACCGTCCCGCCGCAGCGCGTCGGGGTCTAGGGCCAGGTCATCGGGCCACTCTGCCTGCGCTCTCGTACGCCGCCGCTCGTGCGATCACCTCGGCGGTCGCGCGGGAGGGGTGGCCGCTGTCGAAGGGCGGCTGCGGGTCGTACTCCATCCACAGCTGCACCGCCTGCGCCGTCGTGCGGTCCGTGAGGAGTTCGACGAGTCTCAGCCCCATGTCGATGCCACTCGACACGCCGGCGGCCGTGATGATGCGCGCGTTGGGCTCCTCGACAACCCGCTGGTCCGTCGGTTCGGCACCGAAGTGGACCAGCTTCTGCGCCACCCGATAGTGGCTGGTGCCCCGTCGTCCCCGCAGCAGTCCGGCAGCCCCGAGCAGGAGCGAGCCGGAACACACGGAGGTCGTGAACGTCGTCGTGGCGTGGATCCGCCTGATCCATGCCGGCAGGGGGCCGGTGAGAGCGGGACCGGTCCCCGGCCCGCCCGGCACCACGAGGACGTCGGCCGCCCGCACGTCGTCGAGCGCGGCCTCGGCCACGAGGGAGAGCATCCCGCAGTCGTCGCGGACGGGACCGGGGCGTTCGGCCACCAGGACCACGTCGATGCCCGGGGTGAGGGCCAGTGGCTGGTAGACGCCGATGACGTCCAGGGCGGTGAAACGGTCGTAGAGCGGTATGACGACGTGGGTCACCAGAGGTTCCTTCCGGTCAGAGGGTCGAGAAGCGTGCGCGGAACGCGCCCGGCGTCGTACCGAGCCGTTCGCCGAAGACACGTCGGAGCGACTCGGCGGAACCGAATCCCGCCCGGACCGCCACGACGTCGAGGGCGAGGTCGGACTGCACCAGAAGGCGTTTGGCGGTCTCCAGACGCAACTCGGTGCGGTAGCGCCCGACGGTGAGCCCCGTCTCCCGAGCGAAGAGACGCTGGAAGTGCCGGGGCGACATGGCGAGCTGCGCGGCGAGATCGTCGACCCGGTGGGTGGCGGCCGGATCGGCGTCGATGGCACGTTGCACGGCGGCCACCCGCCGGTCGGTGGCGCGTTCCAGCCACACCGGGCCGGAGAACTGTGCCTGCTGGCCGGGCCGGTGCAGGAACATCACGAGCCAGCGCGCAATCTCCTGCGCGACCCGTGCTCCGTGATCGGCCGCCACGACGGTGAGCGCCAGGTCGATTCCCGAGGTGACACCGCCGGACGTCCAGACCGGACCGTCGTGGACGTAGAGGGCGTCGTGGTCGACGGTGAGGTCGGAGAACCGCCGAGCGAGCTCCCGGGACAGCGACCAGTGGGTGGCCACCCGGCGACCACTGAGCAGTCCGGCCCGTGCGCAGAGGAACGCCCCGGAGCAGATCGACACCAGGCGGGTCGGCCGGCAGCCCCGCAACCAGGCGACGAGGTCGTCGTGCTCGTCCCCGGCGGCCGCCGTACGGCCACCGGGGACGACGAGGGTGCCGCCGCTGACGGGCTCTCCGAGCGCACCGGCCACCATGACGAGGCCGCTCTCGGACGCCACTTCGGCCTCCGTGCCCACCAGCCTCAGGTCGTACGCCCGCTCGTCACCGTGTGCGGTCCGATACCGGTTCGCCCCCGTGAGGACCTCCCACGGCCCGGCGACGTCGAGGGACTGCACACCCCCGAAGGCGACGACTGTGACGCGCTCAACCATGCCCTGAGTCTGTCGGGGCGACCGGCGTGGCGCCATGACGCGCCACCCACGGATAGTGACACCGTGCGGGACGGCTCAGTCGAGACGACCGGTGGCCGCGAGCCGCCCGTACCAGTGCGCGCTGTCCTTCCAGATGCGTTCCTGCGTGTCGTAGTCGACCCGGATGATCCCGAACCGACGGTCGTAGCCGTAACCCCACTCGAAGTTGTCCAGCAGCGACCAGACGAAGTAGCCCCGCACGTCCACGCCCTGCTCCCGGGCGTCCGCCACGGCCGAGATGTGCCGGCGCAGATAGTCGATCCGCCGGTCGTCGTGGATCCGGCCGTCGGCCGACACGGCGTCGTCGAAGGCAGCGCCGTTCTCGGTGATCATCAGCGGCTGCCCCGGGTATTCCCGGCCCAGCCGCAGCAGCAGCTCGGTCAGGGCCGGCGGGTCGATGTTCCACCCCATCGCCGTGTACGGGCCGGGCTGCGGCAGGAAGTCGACGTCGTCGGCGCCGACCCACGGCGAGTGTGCCGACGCGCCGTGACCGTCGGCGTCCGAGCGGGCCGAGTGCCCGTCCCAGGCGCGGACCAGGGTGCTGGAGTAGTAGTTGACCCCGAGCACGTCCAGGGGCACGGCCGCGATCTTCTCGTCGCCCTGGTGCACGAACGACCAGTCGGTGACGCCCGCGGTGTCGGCCAGCAGGTCGCCCGGGTACGCCCCGTTCAGCATCGGGCCGAGGAACGCCCGGTTGGCCAGCGCGTCGATGCGGCGGGCCGCGTCGACGTCCGCCGCCGAGTCGGACGCCGGGCGGATCACGTGCAGGTTCAGCGTCACCGACAGCTCGGCGGTCGGGGCCAGCTCCCGGACCACCCGGCCGGCCAGGCCGTGCGCGAGGTTCAGGTGGTGCACCGCCGCCAGTGCGGCCGCCGGCTCGGTCCGCCCCGGAGCGTGCACGCCCGAGCCGTAGCCCAGGTACGCCGAGCACCACGGCTCGTTCAGCGTGGTCCAGGTGTGCACCCGGTCGGCGAGCGCGGCGACGATCCCCGACGCGTACTCCTCGAAGCGCAGCGCCGTGTCCCGCACCGGCCACCCACCGGCGTCCTCCAGCTCCTGCGGCAGGTCCCAGTGGTACATGGTGGCGACCGGGCGGACGCCGCGCTCCAGCAGGCCGTCGACCAGCCGGGAGTAGAAGTCCAGGCCGGCCTGGTTGAACCGCCCGGACCCGCCCGGCTGCACCCGCGGCCAGGAGATCGAGAAACGGTACGCGCCCAGGCCCAGCTCGGCGATGTGGTCGAGGTCCTGCGGCCAGCGGTGGTAGTGGTCGGCGGCCACGTCGCCGGTGTCGCCGTTCAACGTCCGACCGGGCGTGTGGCTGTAGGTGTCCCAGATGGACGGCCCACGGCCGTCCTCGGTGGCCGCGCCCTCGATCTGGTACGCCGCCGTCGCCGAGCCCCAGAGGAAGCTCTCCGGAAAGGTGCGTCCCGTCATCGTCCTGCTACCTCCGTCCCGGCGACCACGCAGTGGTACGCCGACGAGTCACCCGCCACCAGTTCCGCGCTGGCCACACCGTCGTGGAAGCTCACCTCGAACTCCGCGCCCGGCCCCTCGCCGGGCGACGGGATCCGCACCCGTTGCCGTTGCCCCTCCGCCGGAGCGTAGAGGCGCAGTTGCACGCCGTCCGCCCAGTCGTAGTCGGGCCGGTCGGAGCGCGATCCGAACGGGATCACCGCGCCCGGCCGGACGAGCACCGGCAGACTGTCGAACTCGTGCTTCTCGGTGACCCAGGCCGGGCCGGTGAGCTGCGCGCCGGTCACGAGGTGTGTCCACGTGCCGGCCGGCACATAGTAGGTGACCTGGCCGTCGGCGCTGAGCACGGGCGCGACCAGCACGTCCGGGCCGAGCATGTACTGCCGGTCCAGGTGCGCCGCGGCCGGGTCGTCCGGGAACTCCACGATCATCGGGCGCATCACCGGGATGCCGTCGTGGTGCGCCTCCTGCGCGGTGGCGGCCAGGTACGGCATCAGGCTGAGCTTGAGCCGGGTGAAGTGCCGCAGCACGTCGACGGCCTCCTCGTCGTACGCCCACGGCACCCGGTACGAGCCGGAGCCGTGCAGCCGGGAGTGCGAGGAGAGCAGCCCGAAGGCGATCCACCGCTTGAACACGGCCGGGTCGGGGGTGCCCTCGAAGCCGCCGATGTCGTGGCTCCAGTAGCCGAAACCGGACGACGCCAGGGACAGCCCGCCGCGCAGCGACTCGGCCATCGCGACGAACGTCGCCTCGCAGTCGCCGCCCCAGTGCACCGGGAACTGCTGCCCGCCGGTGGTGGCCGAGCGGGCGAACACCACCGCCTCGCCCTCGCCCCGCTCGGTCTCCAGCAGCTCGAAGACGGCCTTGTTGTAGAGGTAGGCGTAGTAGTTGTGCATCCGCTGCGGGTCCGAGCCGTCGTGCCACACCACGTCGGTCGGGATGCGCTCGCCGAAGTCGGTCTTGAAGCAGTCGACGCCCATGTCCAGCAGGACCTTGAGCTTGCCGGTGAACCAGCGGACCGCGTCCGGGTTGGTGAAGTCGACGAGGGCCATGCCGGCCTGCCACTTGTCCCACTGCCAGACCGAACCGTCCGGGTTACGGACCAGGTAGCCGGCCTGGCGGCCCTCCTCGAAGAGGTACGAACGCTGCGCGATGTACGGGTTGATCCAGACGCACACCTTCAGGTCGCGCTCGTGCAGCCGGCGCAGCATCCCCTCGGGGTCGGGGAAGGTCGCCGGGTCCCAGATGAAGTCGACCCAGTGGAACTGGCGCATCCAGAAGCAGTCGAAGTGGAACACCGACAGCGGCAGGTTCCGCTCGGCCATCCCGTCGACGAACTCGGTCACCGTCTTCTCGTCGTACGACGTGGTGAACGACGTGGACAGCCACAGCCCGTACGACCAGGCGGGCACCCGGGCCGGCCGGCCGGTCAGCGCCGTGTACCGGCGCAGCACGTCCTTCGGGGTGGGCCCGTCGATGACGTGGTAGGTGAGCGACTGACCCTCGACGCTGAACTGGTTCTGCGCCACGACCTCCGAGCCGACCTCGAACGACACGTGCTCCGGGTGGTCCACGAAGACCCCGTAGCCGGCGCTGCTCAGATAGAACGGCACGTTCTTGTACGCCTGCTCGCTGGCGGTGCCGCCGTCGGCGTTCCAGATGTCGACGGTCTGGCCGTTCTTCACGAACGGGCCGAAACGCTCGCCCAACCCGTACACCGTCTCGCCGACGCCGAGGGCGAGCCGCTCGTGCACGTACCGGCGGCCCTCCCCGTCGGTCACGATGCCGACGCTGCGCGCGGTGGACGCGGTGATCAGCCGGTCGCCGTGCAGGAACTCGACCCGCCAGCCGTCGATGAGCGCCACCCGGGCGGTCAGTTCGCCGGTGGTCAGCGACGCGGTGATGCCGGTGATGTCGACGGTGACCGGGTGCGTGTCGTCGGTGGTCAACCCGAAGTGCGGCTCGCGGGGCAGGCCGCCGCTGTGGTGGCCGATGGTCACCCCGACGACGCCGGGGGCGGGGGAGAAGAACCGGACGGTGACGACGGGCCGGTTCAGGGTGTCGCCCCGACCGGTGATCTGACCGGCCGGCGCGAAGACGGTGAAGCCGCGCTCGTCCGGCTCGACCGATTCCACTGTGCCGGGGCGCAGCACGCTGACCCCCGGGCGCAGTTGCCAGTACCCGTCGGTGAACTTCACTTCTCGGCTCCTGCCGTGATGCCGCGCGCCAGAGTGCGCTGGAAGATGAGGAAGAAGAGGATGGCCGGCACCAGGCTGATCAACGCCCCGGCGTTGGTCGTCGGGGCGTCCATCAGCCGGTCGCCCTGCAACGACGCGAGCGCGACCGGGATGGTCTGCGTCTGGTTGTCGATGAGCATGACCAGCGGGATGAGGAACTCGTTCCAGGTCCAGATGAAGAAGAAGATGAGGAGCACGGCGAGCGTGGGTCGCAGGTTGGGGAAGACCACCCGCCACAGCACCGTCCACTTGCCGGCGCCGTCGAGCGCGGCGGCCTCCAGCAGCGAGCGCGGGAACGTGCCCAGGACCGAGGCCAGCAGGTACGTGCCGAAGGCGCTCTGGATCACCGTGAAGATGATGATCACCGAGAGTCGGGTGTTGTAGAGGCCGATCTCCTTCGCCACGTAGTACAGCGGGTAGATCAGCGCCTCCTGCGGCAGCATGTTGGCCAGCAGGAACAACCCGACGATCCACAGCCGGCCGCGGACCCGGCCGATGCCCAGGGCGTACGCGTTGAGCAGGGACACGACGACGCCGAGCACCGCCACCGAGCCGGCGATGAGCGCCGAGTTCCACAGCTTGAGGGGGAAGTTCACCTCGGTCCAGTACGTCCGCAGACCCTTGGTGTAGAACTCGCCCGGCCAGCTCAGCGGCCCACCCGACGAATAGTCGCCTGGCGACTTGAACGCGTTGAGCAGCATGAACGCGAACGGCACCAGCATGACGAGCGCGCCGAGGGTGACCAGCACGAGCACGACCCAGCGGCTGACGCCGCGGTGGTGCCGGTCGCGGACCGGCCGGCGCACCGGCGTGGGCGCCGGCGTGAGCGTGACGGCCATGTCAGAACCCCCGGTCCCGGCGCTCGCTGCGCGCCTGCATCCAGATGAAGATCACGGCCACCACCACGATGATCAGCGTGAGCACTGTGGAGATCGCGGAGCCGTAGCCGACCTGGAGTTTCTTGAAGAACGTGTAGTACGCGAAGTACGACGGCACGTTCGTGGCGTTCTCCGGGCCGCCCCGGGTCAGCGCGAAGATCGGCCCGAACACCTTCAACGCGGCGATGGTGCAGGTCAACGCGACCACGAAGGTCTCCGGCCGGATCTGCGGGAGCGTGATCGCCCGGAACCGGTGCAGCCAGTTCGCGCCGTCGACCTCGGCCGCCTCGTACAGCTCCGGGTCGACCCGCTGCAACGCCGCCATGAACACGACCACCGGGTAGCCGATCTGCACCCAGATCATCACCGCCATGACGGCCGGCAGGGCGGTGCCCGGGTCGCCGAGCCAGTCGTGGCGCAGCGCGCCGAGACCTACCGCGTCGAGCAGGCTGTTGAACGCGCCGTCGGGGCGCAGGATCCAACCCCAGACGATGCCGGCCACCACCACGGGCAGCACCTGCGGCAGGTAGAACGCGGCCCGCAGCGCGGCGGCGGTACGCGGCTTGAACCGGCGCCCGATGACGTCGAAGAGCACCGAGGCGAGCAGCAGCCCGAGCAGGGTGGGCACCACCACCATCGCGACGATCATCGCCACGGTGTTGCGGAACGACGCCCAGAACACCTCGTCGTGCAGCAGACGCTGGTAGTTGTCGAACCCCACGAAGGTGGGGTCGCCGATGCCGGACCACTTGGTCAGCGACAGGTAACCGGTGCCGACCAGGGGAGCGCCGATGACCAGGACGAACAGCACCGCTCCGGGGAGCAGGTAGAGCCAGTAGGCCGCGTTGCGGCCGCGCGGTCCGCGGCGGGGCTTGCGCGGGGTGGGGGTCGCCGTCGGGTGTGGGGCGGCGACGGTCTCGGAGACTGCCATGGAAGATCCTTCCCGGCGGGGCGGGCGGGCACGCCGGTCGTGCCGGTCGTGCCCGCCGCTCGCCGTGTCACTTGCCGGTGATCTCCTTGACGCCATCGGCGTACGGCTTGGCGATCGTGTCGAGCACCTGGTCGGGGGACTTCGACCCGTTGATCAGGCCCTGGAAGCCGCCGACCAGCACGTCGTAGTAGCCGGGCACCGGCCAGTCCGGGTAGAAGGCCAGGCCGTCGGACTTGCTGACCGTGTTGAAGTCCTCGATCAGCTTGCGGTCCTTCGGGTCGCTGATCTTCGACGCGTCGGCGGCGACCGGGACGCCACCGTTGTTGCCGATCAGGTCCTGGATCTCCGGACGCAGGGTGATGTCGATGAAGTCGTACGCCAGGCTCTTGGCCTTGCTGTTCGACGGAACCACCCAGATGTTGCCCGACGACCCGGCGTTGAGGGTGTTGCCGGGGAAGAGGAACGTGTCCCAGTTGGCCTTCATCTCGGTCTTGAACCGGCCGTACCACCAGCTGCCCGAGACGATCATCGGGGTCTTGCCGGCGATGAACGCGGTGCCCATGTCCTCGGCCTTGAGGCTCGCCGAGTTCTTGGCCACGTAGCCCTTGCGCACCCACTCGGCGAAGGTGTCCGCGCCGTACTTCAGCGGGTCGGCCTTGAAGTCGACCGGGTTCTTGTAGAGCTGGTAGTTGTCGACGAACTGCCTGTCGGCCTTGGACAGCGCCAACTGGTAGAAGAGCTGCCCGGCCGGGTACTCCGCCCCGGCCATGCCCAACGGGGTGATCTTCTTGCTGACGAAGGTGTCCATCGCGGCGGTCATCTCCGCCATGCTGGTCGGCACCTTGACGCCGTTGCTGTCGAACAGGTCCTTGTTGTAGTAGACCGTGACGTACTCGCCGTAGTTCGGCACGCCGAACCAGTTGCCCGACCCCATCACGCCCTTGTCGCTGTACCGGGCGGTGGTCTGCAGGCTCGGGCTGAGCTTGCCGGCCCAGCCGCGCTTGTCGGCCTCGGCGCTCAGATCGGTGAGCAGACCCTGCGACGACAGCAGGCCGGCCGTCGCGTTGCCCTTGTTGTACTCCATGATGTCCGGGCCCTCGGACGAGTTGATGATCATGCCGGCGTTCTGCTGGATCTGCTCGAACGCCTTGCGCTCGAAGCGCACCTCGACGCCGGGGTGCTCGGCCTTGAAGATCTCGATCGCCTTGTTCCAGCCGACCCCCATCGCGCTGTTCTCGCTCTCGTAGTGCCAGAGCTTGAGGGTCTTGGCCCCGCTGTCGTCCTCGCTCTCGCCGCCGCCGCACGCGGCCACGGTGGTCGTCGCGGTCGCCGCCAGGGCGATCGCCGCGACGATCCGGCGGAATCGCTGCATTGCTATCCTCCTCGTTGAGTATCGAGCCCGGTATCTCACTGGGCCCGTCGTCGCGTTGCCGCGCGGCGGCGGGCCGTTCTGGCTGGTCAGCCCCCGCTCGTCGGAGACGGTTCGGTGCTGACCGGAGCCGGCCGTCGTGGCCCGGCGGTCGATCCCCGGATCTCCAGCGCGCACGGCAGCAGCTGCTGGTGGCGCTCGTGACCGGGCCCGTCCAGGTGGCGCACCAGCGCCTCGATCGCGATCCGGCCCAGCGTCGACCCGGGCGACGTCATCGCGGTCAGCGCCGGGGTGGCCAGCTCGGCGACCTGTGGCGAGGTGACCATCGAGACGACCGAGACGTCGTCAGGCACCGACAGCCCCCGTCCGGTCAGCTCGCCGAGGATGCCGAAGATCGCGGTCTCGTTCATCGCCAGCACGGCGGTCAGCTCCGGCGTCCGCGCGAAGGCGGCGGCCAGGGCGGCCCGCCCGCCCGCGGCGCTGTCCTCGGCCGGGATCATGACCGGCTCCAGACCGTGGCCGGTCATCGCCGCGACGAACGCGTCCCGGGTACGCAACGCGGGACCGTAGCCGCTGGCCAGCGTGGCGGCCGAGTGGTTGACGTAGACGATCCGACGGTGTCCCAGGCCGACCAGGTGCGCGACGGCCTCCCGCACGGTCTGCTCGAAGTCGATGTCGACGTAGGAGAGCCCGGTGGTGTCGCCGGTGCGCCCGATCAGCACCAGCGGCACGCCCGCCTCCTGGAGCACGGTGACCCGCTCGTCGGCGAGCTGCACCTCCATCAGCACGACGCCGTCAAGCATCCGCTGGCTGGCCAGCCGCCGCAGGTCGTCGAGGTTGCCCCCGCCGACCGGCGAGAGCACCAGGTGATAGCCGACCGCGCTGGCCGCGGCGGCGGCGCCGGTGACGAACGCCGTCTCGGTAGCGCCCAGGCCGCGCTCGTCCATCGGCATCAGCAGGCCCAGGATGCGGCTGCGCCGGCTGGCCAGCCCGCGGGCCATGGCGTTGGGCTGGTAGTCGAGCTCGGCCATCGCGGCGAGCACCTTGTCCCGGGTGGCCTGGGAGATCGGCCGGGTGCCGGTGAGCACGTACGACACGGTGCTGACCGAGACCTGCGCAAGGCGGGCGACGTCGTGCATCGTGGCCACCGCGCACCTCCTCCGGCCCGGCGTGGGATCGCTCCCGAATGATCGTCGAAGCGTTTCGACGAAGCGTTTCGACAGACGCTAGGCCACCTGTTACGGCGACGTCAATAGCCGATGTCGAAAACAAGTCGGGCCCGCCGACCCCGCCTCCTGAGCCGCCCCCGCCGTCCTGTCGCGCCGCCGCCGCCGTCCTGCCGTGCCGCCGCTGCGCCGCCGTCCTGCCGCCGCTGCGCGGCCGTGCTGCCGCCGCGTCGCCGCCGTGCTGCCGCTGCGCCGTGCGCCGCTGGCCATGATCGCGCTCGATCCTGGAAAGAGTCCCCTCGAACCGTGAGGAGGCCACTACATCCAGGATCGAGCACGATCTTGGGCGCGGGCGCGGGCGCGGGCGCGGGGCGTGGCGGGCCCGGTTGTGGCGGCCTCGGCTGGGCGCTTCAGGTCAGGTCGAACAGGGTGGCCGCGTTTTTCCAGCAGACCGCGCGTAGCCAGTCGTCACCAAGGTCCAGCCGGGCCAGCCCGGTCAGCTGGTCGGCGTACGGGTAGGGGATGTTGGGGAAGTCGCTGCCGAGCAGCACCTTGCCGGCGAGGCCCAGGTCGCGCAGCCGGGGCAACTCGTCGGCGGGGAAGGGTACGAACCTGTCGAAGAACGGCGTGAACGCCATAGTGGTGTCCAGCCGGACCCGCTCGTACGTGTCGGCGAGGTCGAGGAAGGCCCGGTAGTCCGGCGCACCGAGGTGCGCCACCACGGCGGTCAGCCGGGGGTGCCGGGCGAGCAGGTCGGCGAACGGGGCAGGTCCGGTGTGTGTGGTTCCCACCGGGGCGTGCCCGGCGTGCACGACCACCGGCACCTCGGCGTCGGTGAGCGTCCCCCACACCTCGTCCAGCGCCGGGTCGGTGGGGGAGAAGCCGCCGACCTGCACGTGCACCTTGAACAGCCGGGCTCCGTCGGCCAGCGCGGCCTCGACGTACGCGGCGGCGCCGGGCTCGGGAAAGAAGGTCGCCGAGGGCAGGCAGCCCGGGGTGTCCCGGGCGAACTGCAACGTCCAGCGGTTGAGGTCCGCCGCCATGCCCGGCCGGTGGGGGTACGCCAGCGCGCTGAACGCGCGTACCCCGAGGCGGCGCAGGTGGGCGACGCGGTCCGCGTCGCTCCACCGGTAGCGGATCGGCCATTCGGTGCCGACCAGCGGGCCGGCGGCGTCGAAGTACTCCCACACGCGGCGCAGCAGCCTCGGCGGCAGGAAGTGCACGTGCACGTCCGCCAGTCCGGGCAGCCCCAGCGCGCGCCAGAACTCCGGCACCCGCGCGTCCTCGGCCGGCGGTGACGGCAGGCTCGACGCGGGGGCGGCCTCGGTCATACGTCGATGTTGAACCGTTGCAGCACCGATGGCGCGACCAGGCCGGCGGTGGCGAGCACCGAGACCACGGTCAGCACGGCGCGCAGCACGACCACCTCGGTCTTGCTGCCGGTGCGCAGGGCGATGCTGTTGGGCAGGCCGATCATCGTCCACATGCGTCGGCGGATCGGGATCGGCCAGAGGATCGGCACCCCGGCTCTGGTGATCATGTCGCCGAGGATGTGCACGAGGCAGCCCACCCCGACGGCCGTGCCGATCAGGGGATAGCCCCGCCCGCCCGGCAGGTTGGCGAAGGTGAACCAGGCTGCGCCGGCCGACGCGAGGGTCACGATCACCCAGCCGGCCCGTTCGGCCCACTCGTCGAAGAGCCCGCGCAGGGCGAGACCGAACATGAAGAACAGGATCGTGATCACCGCCCACTTGCCGTACGCGGCGCAGAGGGCGGTGGTGCCCCAGCCGACCAGGGCCGTGAACGGAAGCGTGTGGGTGAGGGTGCGGTGCCCGTTGTTGCGACGCGGATCCTTGCTGAGCTTCGTCGCGTAGTAGACACCGAGCGAGATCTTCTCCATCACCTCGGCGACGAAGAGCGAGAAGACCCCGAACGTGCGGGCGACGGTGGCGCCGCCCTGGTTGCGGGTCACCTTGCCGGACAGGTCGAGGTCGGGAAAGAGCGCCCCGCCCGCGCACACCGCCGTGCCGACCGCCAGCGCCAGCGGGGACTGGTGGTAGTCGGCGAACTGGTCCAGCGCCCACGACCCGGCCAGCCATACCGCCGCGCCGGACAGCGCGTGCGACGGTCCCATCATCTCGGCTCACCCTCCCCAGGGATCTTGAGCGCCAAAACTACGCCACTGTAGCCAGCGCCGGTGTCGCAGGGGCGTCAGTCGGGCCGTCCACAACGGACAGTGTCAGAGGGTGGGCGTGAAGCTCTGCCGGATCATCACGAAGTATGCCGCGTTGACCTGCCAGTCGAACTCTTTTGTCAACCACGAGACGGTGTAGGCGCGTCCGGCCGAGGTGTTGGCGAGCAGCCGGATGCTGTGCACCCGCTCGCCTGCCGCGTTCTCCCAACTGCACTCCCAGAGGGCCCCGCCGTCGAAGACGTCGAGCGCCGAGATGTCCAGCTTGCGGTAGCCCGGCAGCGCGTCACCGCCGACGAGCCGTTTCTCCTCGGCCGTCCAGTGCGCCACCGGATCGGCCTGGGGCGGGCCCGCCTCGACGCTGAGCACCCGGGCCCCGCTGGGCTCGCGGAAGCAGGTCACCGCCCCTTCGGTCCAGCGTGCCCAGGCCACCGGCGCCGCGATGCGGAAACCGGCCGGGTCGACGTGCCAGGTCCAACCGTCGCGCAGCCCGTACCGCGCGTCGCTGGGCGGCGACACCAACGGCACCGGGGTGGCGGCCGGCGGCGGAGGGGCCGCGCAGGCGAACGCGGCCGGTCGGGTGGCGCTCGCGCCACCTCCGACGCCGGACGGCGGCGTCCGCTCGTCCTGGCGGTGCAGCAGCGCTGCCGTGACACCCCCGGCGACGAGCAGGACGGCGGCGGTCGCCGCGCCGCTGAGCGCGATCAGCCGACCTCGTCGACCGTTCGGACGGGCCGCCGGCGGACGGGTCGGCGGGCGGATCGGCGGGGCCGCGTCGTTCGACGGACCGGCCGGGCTGATCGGGGTGGACGCTGCGGACCGGCCCGCGCTGCGGACCGCCGCCACCGCCGAGGAGGGAGCCGGCCCGGCCGGCCGGTCGTGGTCGGCCGCCGCTGCGCGCAGCAGCTGTTCGGCCTCGATCGCGGTCAACCGCCGCCAGGGGTCGCGCTGCAGCAGGCCGGTGATCACCGGACGCAGCGGGCCGGCCCGGCGCATCGGATCCGGCGGTTCGGTGGCCAGCGCGCTCAGCGTCGCCATCGCGCTGGACCTGGCGTACGGGGACTGCCCCTCGACCGTGGCGTAGAGCGTCGCGCCCAACGACCACAGGTCGGTACGCGGATCCGACACGCCTTCGCGGGCCCGTTCCGGCGCGACGAACTGCGGCGAGCCGAGCACCAGGCCCGGGCCGGTCATCGCACCGTCCCCGCCGTCGAACGTCGCCAGCCCGAAGTCGGTGAGCACCACCCGCCCGTCGTCGGCGACCAGCACATTGTGCGGCTTCACGTCGCGGTGCAGCACGCCGGCGCTGTGCGCAGCCCGCAACGCCGCGAGCACCGCCAGCCCGATCCGGGCGGTACGTTGTGGACTCAACGGGCCCTCGGTGTTGATGATCTGCTGCACCGACCGGGAGGCCACGTACTCCATCACGATCCACGGGTTTTCGCCGTGGTGCACCACGTCGTACAGCCGAACGACGTTGGGGTGGTTGAGCCGGGCGGCCGTGCGGGCCTCGCGCAGCGTCCGCAGTCGTAGTTCGGCGCGGTCGGCCTCGGCCAGCCAGGCTGGCGGCACGACCTCCTTCACCGCCACGTCCCGGTGCAGCATCTCGTCGCGGGCCAGCCACACCCGGCCCATCCCGCCGGTGCCGACCAGGTCGAGCAGCCGGTACCGACCCGCGATCAGCAACTGCTGCACGGTCGCTCCCCCTCGGTCACCCCGAGTTACACGATAGCCACCAAGACGACTTTTCTCATCCGCTGAGCGGCCTCGATCCACGCCGGACGGAGGGCCCGGCAGGGCCATACGGCGCAGGTCAGCGGGGTGGTCGGAAACTCTTTCGCACTGTCCTCCAGTCCGCGTCCGCAGCCGTCCAGTCCCGATCGTCGGTGATCCAACCCAAGGTCCAGCTCTCGGGTGCGAGGACCTCCTGCCGGGCGTGCAGCACGACGCCGTACGGCGCCGTCCACCGGCACTCCCACTCGGCGCCGCCACCGCCCGCGGTGAGCCGGATCTCGTCGTAGTTCGGCAGCGCCCCGATCCGGGCCGCGTCGTCGCGGGTCGAGCGCAGTCGGGTCAGCGGGTCGGCAGCCGTGCCCGGCGCGACGCTCAACGCCCGACCGGTGGCCGGGTCCTGGAAGCAGGCCACCGGGCCTTCGCGGGAGTAGTGCCAGCTCGCCGGCACGGAGACGCGGAAGCCGGTGCTGTCGGCGTGCCAGACCCAGCCCGTGGGTGGCCGGAACGGCTCGCCCGGCGCGGGTGACCCCACCGACACCGGCGGCCCCGCGACGTCCGGATGGACGCAGGGGAACGGCGGCGGGGGCACGTCGCGGCCATTCGGCGGCGGGCCGGGCCGGCCGGGGCCACCACCGCCGTACGGGCCGCCCCGGCCGTCGCCGGAGCCCTCGTTCGTGCCGCTGCCGTCGTTCGGACGGTCCGCCGTCGGCTCGGTGGACCGTCCGGCGGTGTCGGTCGGGGCATCACCGGCGACGGCCAGAGCGGTGCCCACGCCGGCCGCGGCGGCCACGAGCAGCGCGGCGACGACAAGCGCGGCCCGTCGCACCCTGGGCCGCCCGGCCAGTGGTCCGGCCGGTCGTCCGCCCGATCGCTCGGGCGTCGAAGGGGCGGGGGTTGTCTCGTCCGCCGCGGCCCGGACTCCCGGTTCGCCGCTGCTGGTGGCTGCCGGGTCGGGCTCGGGCAGCGGGATGGTGACGTCCTGGTCGGCCGGTTCCCCCGCAGCGGACGCCGCCGAGGCCGAGGAACCGTTCGAGGTCGGGGAACTGGTCGCCGGCGGGGAGTGGGTCGCGGCGTCGACTGCGGCTTCCCGCGTGCGCGCCGGCGGGCCGGGGTGGCCGGTCGCGGCGGCGGTGAGCAGCCGGCGGGCCGCGTCGTGGTCGAGGCGGTCGCGCGGGTCGCGGCGCAGCAGCCCGGCGAGCACCGGCGCGAGCGGTCCGGCGTGTGGGGCCGGGTCGGGTGGACCGGCGGCCAGCGCGCTGAGGGTGGCCATGGCGTTGCTGCGGGCGTACGGGGAGCGGCCCTCCACGGCGGCGTGCAGGGTGGCGCCGAGCGACCACAGGTCGGCCGCCACCGTGGACACGCCCTCGGCGGCCCGTTCCGGAGCGACGTACTGCGGGGAGCCGAGCACCATCCCTGGGCGGGTCATCGCGCCGTCCCCGCCGTCGAAGGTGGCCAGCCCGAAGTCGGCGAGCATCACCCGACCGTCGTGGGCGACGAGCACGTTCTGCGGTTTGACGTCGCGGTGCAGCACGCCGGCCGTGTGCGCGGCCTCCAGCGCACCGAGCAGGGCCAGGCCGATCTGGGCGGCGCGAGCCGGCTCCAGCGGCCCCTCGGCGTCGATGACGTCCTGCAGGGTGCGCGACGGGACGTACTCCATCACGATCCACGGGCTGCCCTCGACCGGGACGACGTCGTAGAGCCGGACCACGGCGGGGTGGTTGAGCCGGGCCGCGGCGCGCGCCTCCCGCAGCGTGCGCGAGCGCAGCTCGGCCCGCTCGTGGTCGGCCAGCCAACTCGGCGGTACGACCTCCTTGACCGCGACCTCGCGGTGCAGCATCTCGTCGCGGGCTCGCCACACCCGACCCATGCCCCCACGACCCACCAGGTCGAGCAGCCGGTACCGACCCGCGATCAGCACCTGCGCACGCTCCTCCTCAGCCGCTGTCCGGGGTACACCCTAACCAGCGGATCGGAAGTCACCTATCGGTCGTCCGACCCGCCTTCAGCAGGCGGCGTGGTCGGTGGCGGCGAGCAGATTGCCCTCCGGGATGGCGATCCGGGCGCGTCCACCGGCCAGTCGGGCGGCGGCCCGCCGAGCCTGGAGCGGGCCGTGCTCGCGACGGGCGGTGGCGTAGGTGGCGGCGGTGCGGGCGGCGATGCTGGCCCAGCCGTACCGCTCGCCGACCATGCTGCGGGCCCGTCGGGCCACCCTTCGCGCGAAGACCTCGTCGCCGAGCAGTTGGTCGACCGCGCCCGCGAGCGCCGCCGGGTCGCTGTGCGGGAACGTCACGCCGGTCACGCCGGACTCGACGATCTCGGCGAGGCCGCCGGTGCGGGCCACCGCCAGCGGCGCTCCGGCCGCGGCCGCTTCGAGGGCCACCATGCCGAACGGCTCGTAGAGGCTGGGGACCACTGTCGCGTCGGTCGCGCCGAGCACCGCCGGCAGTTGGGTGGCGTCGAGGAAGCCCGTGAAGCGGACTGTCGAGCCGAGCGCCAGGCGGCGGGCCTCGGCCTCCAACTCGGGGCGGTACGGGCCGTCGCCGGCGATCACCACGCGCAGGCCGGGGTGCCGCTCGCGCAGCCGGGGCACCGCGTGCACGAGGTGCTGCACGCCCTTCTCGTAGACCAGGCGTCCGGCGTACCCGACCAGGGGGCCGTCGGCGGCGAACCGGGCACGGGCCGTGGCGACCGCGCGCGGGCGGGCCCGCCAGGCCCGGTCGTCGACTCCGTTGGGCACCACGTCGACCAACCCGGTCGGTACGTCGAAGAGCGCGCTCACCTGGTCGCGCATGTAACCCGAACAGGCGATCACCCGGGTGGAGGACCCGCTGAGCCAGTGCTCGACACCGTGGATGGTGCGGTTCATCTCCTCGGGCAGCCAGCCCTGGTGCCGGCCCGCCTCGGTGGCGTGGATGGTGGTGACCAGCGGGAGGTCGAGGTGTTCGGCGAGGGTGGTCGCGGTGTGGGCGACGAGCCAGTCGTGGGCGTGGATGACGTCGTAGCTGCCGGCCTGGGTGGCGCGTAGGGCGGTGCGGGTGAGGGTGTGGTTGAAGGCCATGGTCCAGGCCAGGAGGGAGCTGGTGGCGAGGGGGAAGGTGACGGGGTCTTCGGGGGCGCGCAGGATGCGTACGCCGTCGGCGTATTCCTCCAGGGGTGCGCCGTCGGCGTGGCGGGTGACGACTGTGACGTCGTGGCCGGCGGCGGCGAGGGCGACGGAGAGGGCGTGGACGTGGCGGCCGAGGCCGCCGACGAGCACCGGCGGGTACTCCCAGGAGAGCATCAGCACCCGCAGCTGACGGGCGGGGTGGATGTCGATCACGTGGGCGTCGGGTGACATGCGGCCCCCTTTGAGTTGTCCCCGGGCGCGCGCCGACCGACACCGGAGTCGGTGTCGCCGTCGCGTCTGGATCGGGGCCAATCCTGCCGGGGCCGAGATAACCAGCGGAGACACCGCCGTTGCGGTCGTGTAAAGCGCTACTGGCCCTTTCGGCGCACCCGCAGCAGCTCGGCCACCGACCACGCCTGGAACGGGCAGCCGGTCGCGGAGTGCGGCGCGACGCCGTCGGCCGTCTCGCTTACCGAGCCTAGCCCATATTCGGTCAGATGGGACTCAATACCAATCAATACGTCATCGACTGACATCTTGCCCCGGCGGCAGGCGTCCACGTACGGCCCGATCAGCCACGGCCACACCGTGCCCTGGTGGTAGCCGCCGTCCCGCTCGGCCGGGCCACCCCGGTGTCGACCCACGAACTCGGCCGAGTCCGGGGCGAGGCTGCGGGGCCCGAGCGGGGTGAGCAGCCCCGTCGCGATCCGGCGCAGCGTCGGCTCGTCCGGCTCCAGCGGCGCGAACGGCAACGACCAGGCCAGCAACTGGTTGGGGCGCAGGGCGTCGTCGTCGTGCAGGGCCGCCCCACCCAGCGGGTACGCCGGCGCGGGCGCGTCCAGCACGTCGTGCAGCCAGCCGGTCGGGGCCGGGTAGCGGTCCCGGAACGACGCGGTCGCCTGGGCGTGCCGCCGCCACAGCTCGCCCGCGTCCTGCCCGGCCAGCTCGGTCAGCTCGGCGAGGCCGGCCAGCCCATTGATCCACAGCGCGTTGACCTCGACCGGCTTGCCCGTACGCGGGGTGACCGGCACCCCGTACACGCGAGCGTCCATCCAGGTCAGGGCGGTGCCCGGGGCGCCCTGGGCGAGCAGCCCGTCGGCCGGGTCGACGGCGATCCCGTAGCGGGTGCCGGCCACGTGCGCGTCGATCACGGCACGCAGCGCCGGCAGCAGCTCGTCGCCGAGATCGGTGTCGCCGGTGACCGTCACGTGCCGGCTCACCGCGTGCAGGAACCACAGCGTGCCGTCGACGGTGTTGTACTCCACCCGACCGGTGTCGGCAGTGTTGGCGAGCATCCCATCGGACAGCGTCGCCGCGTACGCCCGCAGCAGCTCGCGCCCCTCGGCGGCCCGGCCCGTGCCGAGGAACAACCCCTCGTACGAGATCATCGTGTCCCGCGACCAGGCGCCGAACCACGGGTATCCGGCCACCACGTCGACAGCCGTGCCGCCGGGACGGATCACGAACGCGTCGGCGGCCAGCGCGAGCGTCGCGTCCACCTCGTCGGCCGGCCGCGCCGCGGCCACCACCTGCCGGTTGCGTCGCCGGGCGGTCGCCACGATCTCGGCGGCCGGCGGCGGCTCCTCGTCGAGTCGACCGGCCCAGGCCCGCACCGACACCGTGTCGCCCGGGCGTTCCAGCTCGCCGACGAAGCGTCCCGCGTACCAGAGGTCCTCGTCCGCGTTCAGTCCGCGGTTGGCCTCCTCGCGGTGGTGCACGCCCAGCCACCACTGCCCCTCCGGCGCCCAGCCGGGCCCGGCGAGCCGGTACGCGCCCTCGACCACCGCGCCGTCGGCGACCGCCTCGACCTGCGGGGTCGGGCCGTCGGCCCGCCGCTCGCCGTGCGCGTCCCGCCAGGTGCACGCGGCCGACAGCTCCAGCCGGACCGGCCCGCCGGCGACCAGCCGGTGGACGACCGCCACGCAGGAACGGCCGGGCAGCATTGCCAGCTCCCGCTCGATCACCACCCCACCGATCCGCCACCGCCACCGGGGCAGCCCGTCGACCAGCTCGAAGCGCTCCAGCAGCTCGAAGCCGCGCGGGTCGACGACGCCGGAGGACCACTCGTGGGCGCCGAGCCGGACGCGGGCGCCGGACGGCAGGGTGACCGCCGGGTCGAGACTGACCAGTCCCACCTGACGGGACGCGGGAGTTTCGCCCGGCACCACCAGCAGACCGTGGTAGCGGCGGGTCCGCAGCCCACCGACGGTGCCCATCGCGTACCCGCCGAGGCCGTCGGGCACCAGCCACTCCCGGCTGGACGCGCTGGTCAGCTCGCCGCAGACCTGCGGACCGAAGTGAATGTCGATCAACTTTCCTCCACCGCCGCCGAGGTGTAACACGCCACGACGAGAATGGCCGCTGTGGTGAAGTACCGCGGCGGCGTCAAAGATGTGCACGTGATCACTGACCGATCGTCCTCCGACGCCTCGCCACCCGACGCTGAGCGGCTCCGGCTCGCCCAGGCCGACTCGGGGGAGCAGGACTGGCGTGCATGGGGTCCCTATCTGTCCGAACGGGCGTGGGGGACGGTACGGGAGGACTACAGCGAGCACGGTACGGCGTGGGACTACTTCCCACACGACCATGCGCGGTCCAGAGCCTACCGCTGGAACGAAGACGGGATGGCAGGCGTCTGCGACGACCGACAGACCTTCGCCTTCGCCCTGGCGCTGTGGAACGGCAAGGACCCGATCCTCAAGGAGCGGATGTTCGGCCTCGGCGGCGACGGCGGCAACCACGGCGAGGACGCCAAGGAGTACTGGTGGTACGAGGACTCCACGCCCACCCACTCCTGGATGCGCTGGCGCTACCACTACCCGCAGGCCGCCTTCCCGTACGACGAACTCGTCGCGGTAAACGCGCTGCGCGGCCGGGACGACACCGAGTACGAGCTGGTGGACACCGGGATCTTCGACGACGACAGGTACTGGGCGGTGACCGTCGACTACGCCAAGGCGTCCCCGACCGACCTGTGCATCGTGGTGACCGTGGCCAACCGGGGCGACCGGGCGGCGACCCTGCACGTGCTGCCCACCCTGTGGTTTCGCAACACCTGGGCGTGGGGGCTGCCCGGCGGCGACCGGATCCCGCGCCTCACCGGCGAGGGCACCCGGCTGGTCGGTGAGCACCGGGTGCTCGGCCAACTGCTGCTGGAGGGCGACGGCGGCCCGGTGCCGCTGCTCTGCGACAACGACACCAACGCCGAGCGGCTGTGGGGGCTGCCCGGCCGCTCGCCGTACCCGAAGGACGGCATCAACGACCACGTGGTCAACGGCGCCCCCACGGTCAACCCGGCCCGCGAGGGCACCAAGGGCGCGTTGCACTACGTGCTCGACGTGCCGGCCGGCGGCCAGCGGCAGATCCGGCTGCGGCTGACCCGTACCGCGTCGCCACCGGCCGCCGCCCCGCCGCCCCCGGCCGACCTCCGTGACGGATTCGAGGCAGTGGTGTGGGCACGGCGGGCCGAGGCGAACCGCTTCTTCGCCGGTGTGATCCCGGAGGCCGCGACCCCGGACGAGGCGCTGGTGGCGCGGCAGGCCATCGCCGGGCTCATGTGGGGCAAGCAGTTCTACCACTTCGACGTCAAGCGCTGGCTGGACGGCGACCCGGGCTCGTCGCCCCCGCCGGCCGGGCGCCGGCACGGTCGCAACAGCGCCTGGTGGCACATGACCAGCTTCGACGTCATCTCCATGCCCGACCCCTGGGAATACCCGTGGTACGCGGCGTGGGACCTGGCCTTTCACTGCGTGAGCATCGCCCGGGTCGATCCGGGCTTCGCCAAGGAGCAGATCCTGCTGCTGCTGCGCGAGTGGTACCTGCACCCCAACGGGCAGATCCCGGCGTACGAGTGGGCG
This sequence comes from Micromonospora sp. DT63, assembly GCF_049841615.1. Lineage (NCBI taxonomy): Bacteria > Bacillati > Actinomycetota > Actinomycetes > Micromonosporales > Micromonosporaceae > Micromonospora > Micromonospora sp. DT63. The sequence continues at coordinate 171,809 of NZ_JBNCKQ010000009.1, forward strand.
TTCGGCGACGTGAACCCGCCGGTGCACGCGTGGGCGGCGCTCAAGGTGTTCGAGATCGACGGCGGCCGGGACTTCGAGTTCCTGGGCCGGGTCCTGCACAAGCTGCTGCTCAACTTCACCTGGTGGGTCAACCGCAAGGACACCGGCGGCAACAACGTCTTCGAGGGCGGCTTCCTCGGGCTGGACAACGTCGGGCCGTTCGACCGCTCGGCGGCGCTGCCGGTGGCCGGCGTGCTGGAACAGTCCGACGGCACCGGCTGGATGGCCATGTACGCCCTCAACCTGCTCGACATGGCCATCGTGCTGGCCGAGCACGACCGCACGTGGGTGGACACCGCCACGAAGTTCTTCGAACACTTCCTCTACATCGCCGCCGCCGCGTACGAGCAGGGGCTGTGGGACGACGAGGACGCCTTCTTCTACGACGTGCTGCGCCTCGCCGACGGCACGAAGGTGCCGTTGAAGGTCCGTTCGGTGGTCGGGCTGCTGCCGCTGGCCGCCACCACCCGCCTCACCGCCAGGACCCTGCACCGCCTGCCGGAGCTGGGCGCCCGGCTGCGCTGGTTCCTCACCAACCGCCCGGAGTACGCCCAGGTGATCGGCACCCGGCGGCTCGGCCCGGACGGCCGCCAGCAGCGGCTGCTGTCCATGGTCGGCCAGGAGCAGGTGGTCCGACTGCTCGCCCGGATGCTCGACCCCGACGAGTTCCTCTCCGACTTCGGCCTGCGGACGCTGTCCCGCGCGCACCTGGACAAGCCGTTCTCCGTCACCCTCGGCGGGCAGGAGTTCTCCGTCGGCTACGAACCGGCCGAATCGACCAGCGGCCTGTTCGGCGGCAACTCGAACTGGCGCGGGCCGATCTGGATGCCGACGAACTTCCTGCTGATCAGCGCGCTGCGCGACTACGCGGCGTTCTTCGGCGACGACCTCCAGGTGGAGTATCCGACCCGCTCGGGGGTGAAACGCTCGCTGGACGAGATCGCCGACGACCTGTCCGCCCGGCTGATCTCGCTCTTCACCCAGGACGACTGGGGTCGACGGCCGATCTACGGCGCCGCCCAGATGTTCCAGACCCACCCGGACTGGCGGGACCTGATCGCCTTCCCCGAGTACTTCCACGGCGACAACGGCGCCGGCCTGGGCGCCTGGCACCAGACCGGCTGGACGGCCCTGATCGCCGACCTGATCCTCACCCTGCGCCGCTGACCGACCCTTGGATGCCTCCCCGCCTCCCCGCCTCCCCGCCTCCCCGCCTCGCGCCTCGCGCCTCGCGCCTGCGCACCGCGCCTGCGCACCGCGCCTGCGCACCGGTCCGCGCCGCGCACCGCGCCAGCAAGATCCGCGCAACTTCAGTGATGCTGCTGCATCACGACGGCCGGAGGCAGCAATATCACCGAAAGTGTGCGGATCTTGCGGGCCGGCTCCGTCATGATCGCGCTCGATCCTTGTTGTAGTGGCGTCCTCGGCGCGGGAGGCCACTACATCCTGGATCGAGCACGATCATGCCGGGCGGCCGGGCGGCGGCGGGTGCGTCGGAGCGCGGGACGGGCGCTAGGTGCGGGTGGTCAGGGCGTGACGAGGCCGTGCTTGATCAGGTTGTCGGCGGTGTCGGTGATCGTCGTCGCCACCGGGCGGGGCTGCCATCCGAGGACCCGACGTGCCTTGTCGTTGCTGATCATCGGGATCTGTCCGCGTAGGGCGGCGTCGCGCAGGGCCGGCTCGGTCTTCGCGGCCTCCCGGACCTCCTCGTCGCTCAGTTCCCGGGCCGGCACCCGGTCGGCCAGGCTGGGCAGGTGCCGCGCGAGCATCGCCGCCATGTCGAAGAAGCTGATCTCCGGGCCACCGACGCCGATGAACCGCTCACCGGCGGTCTCCCATCTCCTGGATGCTGAGGGGCGCTTCGGGCCCGCCTTCGTCGCTGCCATGCATGAAGCGTCCCCAACTTCAAGCGCTTCACGTCACATGAGGTGACGCAGGACCTGTCGAGGCCCGAGGGCCTACTCGTAGCCGACGTGAATGACCAACTGGCCGTTCCTGGGTTGTGCCACCACGTAGACGGACCCGGGGTCGAACAACTTCGGCGGCTCGGTCCGGTCCTCGGAGAGACCCATCTGCTCGGCCAGATCCTCCGGAGACTGGCCGGCCGCGGGCGTCACCGTGACCTGCCACGAGCACCCGCCGGAGGCGCACTCCTCGCTCTCGTCGACGACTGTCGCCCCGGCGGGCACGTCCGGGATGCGCCACTTCGGCGGCAACGATCCCTCGTCGCCGAACGCCCGCAGCGACGCGAACCACAGCCCCCACAGGCACGCCAGCAGGCCCACGACGCCGAACCCGGCCACGAGGAGCGATCGGGCGCGTCGACGCGGCGGGGTCGGCGATGTCATCGCGCCAGGCTAGCGAGGCGTTGTGGAGTTCCCGTGAACGTCAGCCGGCGGAGGTCTCGGGGCCGAGTCGCCCACCGGGCACGGGCGCACGTCGCCGCACGTCGACCGCGCGGCCCGGTCTCCGCGACCGAGGCGCGACGTGCGTTGCAGGCGTTCCAGCGGTCGGTCGAGTCGGGCGACGTGCGCGGCCTGCTCGACGTCCTGGCGCCCGACGTCGTCCTGCTGGGCGACGGCGGCGGCATCAAGCAGGCGGCGCTGCGGCCGGTCGTCGGCGCCGACCGGGTGGCCCGTCTCCTGGCTTCCGCAAGGTGGAGGTCGCCGCGCTGTCGTTGCATCCGGCCGAGGTCAACGGCTGACCGGCGTTGATCGTCCGGTCCGGCGGCGCACTCGACACCGTCCCGACGGTGCGCGTCGACGACGGTCTCGTCAGCGGTCTGTACGCCGTCCGCAGTCCCGAGAAGCTGTCGCACGTGCAGCAGGCGACCGCGCTGCGCCGCTGATCGATGGCGGGGTCAGAACGGCGGCCTGGCCATCTCGCGGGGCCGGTGCCGGGAGTGCCGGGAGTCCGCGCCGGCGACGCCGAGCAGCACCAGGGTGGCGGCCGTGCCGGCGGTGAGCGGTCGCAGGGGGAGGGTCGCCGGCACCAGCAGGGCCAGGGCGAGCAGGCCGGCTGTCCGGGAGCGGGAGATCCGGGCGAACACCTGGTATTCCAGGGCGGACCTTCCGGCGAGGAAGAGCGCCGGACCACCGATGATGGGGATGAGCCAGGTCGCCGGGAGGGGCCCGAACGGCTCGGTGATGTAGAGCTCCATGCCCACGCCGGTCAGCACGATCCCGGCGATCATCGCCAGGTGGGCGAACGCCATGTCGGTGGCGAGTTGGGCGGGGTCGCCGGAGTTGCCGACGGCGGCGTCCAGCGTCCCGCCGGCCAGGTGGAAGTAGATCCGCCACAGCAGGACCGTCGTCGCCAGCGCGAGTACGAAGGCGGCCGTCTGCTCGGCGTGGAAGCCGCTGCCGCTGAACGCCAGCCCGATCACGAAGATGGCCTCGCCGAGCGCGATGAGCAGGAACTGCTGGTACCGCTCGGCCAGGTGCTCGGCCGCGATGCCCTGGACACCGAGCCGTTGCGCCCCCAGGCGCGGCGTCGGCCACCCGAGGTACGACCCGGTGTAGTCCACCAGGACGGCGACCGCCCAGAGCCAACCACGGACGTCGCCGTCGTTCACCAGCCCACCGACGATCCAGAACGGCGCGCTCAGGCCGAACCAGAACATGATCCGGATCGACTGCTGCGGATCGGGGCGGCCATGGCCGGCGATGTGGAAGTACACCACCCGTCCGACCTGGAGGGTCACCAGCGTGATGGCGAACAGGGAGGCCCGCGCGCCGAATCCGTCGGGCACGGCGACCGCCATCGTCATCGCGCCCGCCATCGTGATGACGATGACGGTCTGGACGACCATCGCCTCCGGGTCGAGCCAACTGGTCGACCAGACCGTCAGCGTCCACACCGTCCACAGCGCCAGGAACAGCACCAGCGCCTGACCGAGGCCCGCGAACGCGCCCCGCTCGCCGTCGGTGAAGTCGTCGATCAGCCGCAGGGAGATCCGGGTGAGGGCGAAGACGAAGACGAGATCGAGGAACAGCTCCAGGAAGGTGGCCCGCTCCCGGGTGCCCGCGCCGCGCAGCAGCCCGCCATCGGGGATTTCCCTCACCCGCCGACCGCCTCGGTGGGCGGACGCCGTCGAACGACCACGTGCCCTCCCGTCGCGGTGACCTGACCACCTAACGAACCACCACCGGATACGGCAGCGAAGGGGCTCGGAGCAGGCGATCAGTCACCAATCTGTCACGAGGCGGATGCGGACAGTGCGGATCGTTACGCTCGGCCGGTGTCCGTACCTGCCGAGGAGGCCATCGAACACCAGCGACGCCTGCTCATCGTCGCCGCCGCACGCGCGCTGGCCGAAGCCGAGGGCTGGGTGGGCCTGAGCGTCCGTCGGGTCGCCGAACGGGCCGAGATGGACCTCGGCGACCTGTACCGCCACTTCGCCGACCAGGAGGCGCTGCTGGCCGCGGTCGCGGTGCACGGCTTCGCCGATCTGGCCGCCACGCTGACCGCAGCGCACGCCGACAACCCGTACCCGGAACGGGCCTGGGCGGTGATGGCGAGCGCGTACCTCGACTTCGCGTACGCCAATCCGGCTGTCTACGACGCGATGCTCGCGCTGACCCCGGACCTCGCGCTCGGCGCGGCCGGTGTGCCGGCGGCGCCCCGGGCCGTGTCCGCCGCGCTGCGGGCGGCCCTGCTACCGCTGGCCCAGGGGCGTGATCCGGACACCCTGGCCGAGGTGGGCTGGAGCCTGCTGCACGGCCTCGTGATGCTCACCCGTGGTGGCCGGCTGCGCCCCGAGGCGCAGGAGGAGCGGGAGTCGATGATCGCGGAACGGCTGCTGCGGTGGCCGTGACCGGCGGGCGGAAACTCGCTGGGTGCCCAGGGCGGGATGCCCTAAAGTTCGCGTCCGCACGAGCATGATCGCGAGGAGGGGGCGGCATGACCGCGGACCAGGAGGCCCGCCGACGGGCACAGGTGCTGATCTTCGACGCGGACGACACGTTGTGGGAGAACAACGTCGTCTTCGAGCGGGTGATCGACGACTTCCTGGCCTGGCTCGACCACCCCACCCTGGACCGGGCCCAGACCCGGGCGATCCTCGACGACATCGAGCGGGCCAACGCGGTGGCGCACGGGTACGGCAGCAAGGTCTTCCTCCGGAGCCTCGCCGAGTGCCTGGAGCGGCTGCGCGAACGGCCGGCCACCGATGCCGAGCGCCAGGAGATCGACCGGCTGGCCCTGGCGCTGGTGGAGCACCGGGTGGAGCTGATGCCCGGTGTCGCCGAGGCGCTCGACGAGTTGGCCGGCCGGCACGAACTGCTGTTGCTGACCAAGGGCGAGCGGGAGGAGCAGCAGCGCAAGCTGGACGCCTGCGGGCTGCTGCACCACTTCGGGGCGGCGCACATCGTCGCCGAGAAGAACGTCGACACCTACCGGTGGCTCATCCGCGAGCACGGGTTCGAGCCGGCCGACGCGTGGATGATCGGTAACTCCCCGAAGTCCGACATCCTCCCGGCGCGGGCGGCCGGGCTGAACGCGGTCTTCATTCCGAACGAGAACACCTGGGTGTTGGAGGACGACGAGCTGGACCCGACCGACGACGGCATCCTGCGGCTGGCCGCCTTCCGTGACCTGCTCCGGCACTTCTGACCGTCGAACCCGAACAGCGTCGAAGATCAGGGTCGCGTTACGCGCACATGCCGCTTTTTCCCCTTGAGATCAGTCACGTCGCGGACGGTCCCGCAACGCTTGTCCGGCCCGTCGGGATCCGCCTAACCTGGGCCGGCGCTCACGGCCTTTCGGGGTGTGCCGGGGGCGCACGGGTGTCCGGCGGGTGGGCACCGTGGAGCTGAGTGCAGGGCGGCCGGAACCTCCCCGCCGGGCCGCGTGGCGTCGTGCCGCGCCCACGCGCGCGGTGGGTGCCGGACCTGTCCGCTCCCCGTCGGACGGCCGAGGGTCAGGACCGGGTAGTTGCGGACCCGGTCCTGACCCGGCCACTCCGATCGGTGCCGGCCCGTCAGGCGCGGTGCCGGCCGTCGCCGCCGTGGTGGGCGTCCGGCTCGTCGGACCCGCCGCGCACGATCGAGATCGCCACCCGGCAGAACTCGTCCATGTCCGGGTTGAACCCGGCCGCGATGTCGGGATGCAACCCGGAGCGGGTCTCGTCCAACAGCCGCTGGCACACCTGCTCGACCGGCTCGCCGGCGTAGCCGGCGCGAACCCGGTCGGTGGCTGCCTGGAGAGCCGAGGTCAGCTGGTCCTCCAGCGGCCCGCGCAGCTTCTGCTGCACCGGATCGAGCCCGCGCGGGTCGAGCGTGACATGTGGCTCCGACATCGGTGCTCCCTTCGTCGGCGTCCGCGATACCCCACCGCGGCCGTCGGTCAAACGCCGGATGGTACGGCGGCGACCCGCACCTGGTACGAGAAGTCCTCCGCCGGCTCCTCGTGGTACGACAGGCGGCGGATCTGCCGGTCGTCGTCGTAGAGGGCGACGTCCACCAGGACGCCGAGGTGCGCCAGGCCGATGGTGGAGACCCGCTTCTTGTCCTGGAGCACCGCGCAGACGCCGCCGAGCAGGGTGCTGGCGTCGGATGTCCGGTGCCCGGGCGGGCAGCGCAGAACCAGGTCCACCTCGATCGGCCCGGGCAACGGCGTCCAGCCGGTGCGCTGGGCCGCGCCGAGGGCGGCCTGGAGCAGGGTGCGGACCCTCGTCGCCTGCCGATGCCCGGCGGCGAAGATGGACAACGCTTCGGTCTTGACCGGTGGCAGGCCGCTCACCTCGAACGTCAGGGCGAGAGCGCGGGTGTCCTGCACGACGGCACCTCCCTCATTGGGACGATCCTGCCGAACCGGTGCAGTGGCGGTGGGACGTTCCCGCGATAACCAACCGATCGGGCAGGCTGGGCCGGCCGGAGGCGTGTCGACGTCGGCGGCGAACGCGCTGGCTGCGGCGCTACGGAAACGCTAGTCGAAGCCGCCCGCGCTGGGTAGTCGGTCGTTCACCCGGTGGGGCGTGGCGAAAAGGCGCAGAACTCGTTGCCCTCGGGGTCGGCCAGCACCCACCAGCGCGCCTCGGTGATCGGCTCGCGCAACAGCGTCGCGCCCGCGTCGAGCAGAGCTGTCGGCTCCGGGCTGACCATCTCGACGTCCCAGTGCATCCGGTTCTTGACGGCCTTGGGCCCGGGCGCCGCGTTGAACACCCAGCGCTCCCATTCGAACCCGGCCGCGCCGACCACCGACGCGTTGCTCGATCCATGCTCGACCCTGCCGCCGAGCACACCGGCCCACCAGGTGGCCTGAGCGGCCGGGTCGACCGCGGCCACCACCAGCCCGACCGGACCCGGCCGGGCCCCGTCGCTGGCGGGAAGCACGCAGAACTGGTTGCCCTCCGGGTCGGCCAGCACCCGGCGGTCGGTGTCGCCGTCGGGCTCGCGCACCGACCGCGCGCCGGCCGCGAGCAGCGCCGCCGGGTCCGCGTCCGCCAGGCGCAGATCCAGGTGTACGCGGGTCGCGCCGGTCCGGGGCTCGGGCACCCGGTTCACCCAGATCGACTCGGCGGCCGAGCGTGCCGAGCGGGGATCGATCCGCGTGTCGCCGTCACCGGCGTCGGCCACGTCGGCGTCGAGCACCCGCGCCCAGAAGCCCGCCAGTGCGAGCGGGTCGGCGGCGTCCAGGCAGAGGTCCTTGAAGCGTGCGATCACGGTCCCAGCATGGCCGGTCCGGCGCGGTCGCGGGGGGCGGTGCGTGGCGTGTCGTACGCGGCGGTCCGCAAGATCCGCACAGTTTCGGTGATATTGCTGCCTCCGGCGGCCTTGAGGCAGCAATATCAGGGATGTTGTGCGGATCTTGCGGGGTGCTGGCCCGGGAGAGCGGGTGGTCAGCGCTGTGTGGCGTAACCGATGAATGCCTTCCAGGCATTCCGGGTGACGTGGAGGGTCCCGCCGTCGCGGTCCTTGGTGTCGCGCACCAGCACGACGTGCGGCAGGTTGTCGGCGACCTCGACGCAGGAACCGCCGTTGCCGCCGGACCTGGTCGACTTGCGCCACTGCGGGGTCAGGGTGTCCATGCCTTCGCCACTTCCTTGATCAGCTCGATTGACTGCCGGCGGGGGAGGGCCTCGTTGCGGACGATCTCCCACGTCTTCGCCAGCTTAGCGACGTCGGTCGACGCGTCGACGAACTGCGCGATGAGCTGGTTGTCGGCGTGCGCCACCCGCTCGCCGTCCGGCATCTCGGCGATGATGAACTGACCGGCCAACCCCAGGTACATGCCCGCGTCCACCGGGACGACATGCACCTGGATGTGCTCCTGGGCCGCCAGCTCCACCAGGTGCTCGCACTGCTCGACCATGAGGCCCGGCTGGTCGAGCACCGGCCGGCGCAACACCGCTTCGTCCAGCACGGCGATGAGCTGCGGCGGGCGGGGGCGTCGCAGGATCGCCTGCCGCTCCAGCCGGGACGCGACGATCCGGTCGACGTCCTCGGCGTCGAACCGGCCGCCGGCCAGCGTGGCGCGGGCGTACCGCTCGGTCTGCAACAGGCCGGGCACGTACGCCAACTCGAACCAGCGCAGCGTGGTCGCCTCCCGCTCGAACTCGATCCATTCGCGCAGCCAGGCCGGTTCGGCGTCGAGCCGGCCCAACCGCTCCAGCATCCGCTGGAAGCGCTCGCCGGTCCGGTGGTGGTTGTCGACCGCCCGCGTGTACTCCTTCGTGGGCGGTCGCCCGCCCGTCTCGACCGAGCTGACGTGCGAGCCCGAGTAGCCGATGGCTCGGCCGAAGTCGTCCTGGCTGAGCCCTGTCTCCGCCCGGAGTAGCCGCAGTTCCTCCAGCACGTAGTCGGTGACGGTCCCCATCAATTCCCCAATCTCTGCCCAACCCGGATCGGCGTGTCGGTCCCGACCGCTCGCCTGAGTCCATGAGCTGCGCGGATGGCGCGAGCGCCTATCGAAGGTAGTCGAGTCATCGCAGACTGTCACCAATGGCGGGTTCGCTGGTGGCCGCAACGGCGCTGGCGGGCTCTGCCCCCTGGGGTCGCTCCCGTTCCCCCCCCCCTTGCGGGAGCGGCCCCTTCCCCATGCGCGAGGAGGCCGATGTGCTGAGCCCGACAGACCACCACGACGAGACACGGTGGTGGTGATGGTGGTTCGCCCGCCCACCCCACATGTCGCCATGCGTCCGCTGTGGCGGTGCCGCAACTGCGGCCGGGAGTGGCCCTGCCAGCCGGCCAAGCTCACCCTGTTGACGGAGTACCGGACCGACCGGACGGGTCTGCTGATCTACCTCGGCGCCCTGATGAACGAGGCGACCCACCATCTCACCCAGCTCCACCCCGACCACCCACCGGCGCGGATGACCGAGCGCTTCCTCTCCTGGGCGCGAGCCCGGGGCTGACGCTTGCCGGTCGGGGCGCGCAAGATCCGCGCAGTTTCGGTGATATTGCTGCCTCCGGCGGCCTTGCGGCAGCAACGACAGGGATGTTGTGCGGATCTTGCGGGGTGCTCGTCTTGCCCGTTGCGGGCAGGTTTCGTGACTTCGCAGGCGGGGCAGTGTAGCCGCTGGGACCATCCGGGCCTGGGCATTTCCGCAGCTCATCGGCCCGCAATGGCCTCGCCGTGCACCGGGGCACGGATGCCCCTCCCCGGTTTCTCGCCGAAGAGAGGGGGAGGGCGATGACGGACCCCGAAACGGCTCGACACCGGCGTCGGCCGGCTGCCCGGCTCGGCGCCGCAGCCGCCGCGCTGGCGCTGGTCGCGCCGCTGGCCGCGTGCGGCGCCGACGACGGTGGCGGCGGTACGCCGACGATCAACCTGTACTACCCGCCGGAGCAGAACCTGCAGAAGGTGGTCGACGACTGCAACGCGCAGGCCCAGGGACGATACAAGATCGTTTACCGGGTGCTGCCCCGCCAGGCCGACGACCAGCGGGTGCAGATGGTGCGCCGGCTGGCCGCCGAGGACACCGGGATGGACGTGCTCGGCCTGGACGTCACCTGGACCCAGGAGTTCGCCAGCGCCGACTGGATCCGCGAGTGGACCGGCCAGGACAAGTCCGACGTCGAGCAGGGCACCCTCGCCGGGCCGCTGGACACCGCCCGCTACGAGGACAAGCTCTACGCCGCGCCGAAGAACACCAACGTCCAACTGCTCTGGTACCGCAAGGACCTGGTGCCGCAGCCGCCGACCACCTGGGACCAGATGATCACGGCCGCGAAGCAGCTCAAGGAGCAGGGCAAGCCGTACCAGGTGCTCACCATGGGCGCGCAGTACGAGGGCCTGGTCGTCCTCTACAACACCCTGGCCGAGAGCGCCGGCGGAAAGGTCCTCTCCGACGACGGCAAGAAGGCCGTCATGGACGACGGCACGGTCCGGGCGCTGGACCAGCTGAAGAAGTTCGCCACGTCGGGCGTGACGTCGCCGTCGTTCAGCAACGCCACCGAGGACCCCGTCCGGCTGGAGTTCCAGTCCGGCTCGGGCGCGTTCCAGGTGAACTGGCCGTTCGTCTACCCGGCCTTGCAGGAGGCCAACCCGGAGCTGGCCAAGCAGGTCGGCTGGGCGCGGGTGCCCGGCATCGACGAGAACACGCCCAGCAAGGTCACCATCGGCGGCGTGAACCTGGCGGTCAGCTCCTACTCCCGGCACCCGGAGCAGTCGTTCGAGGCGGCCCGGTGTCTGCGCAGCCCCGAGCACCAGAAGTTCTCCGCCATCAACGACGGCGTGCCACCGACCATCGAGGCGGTCTTCGACGAGCCGGAGATGACCGAGGCGTACCCCATGAAGGACACCATCCTCGAAGAGCTGAAGGACCCGGCGACGCGTCCGCTGACCCCGGCCTACCAGAGCATCTCAACTGTCATGTCGGCGATCCTGTCGCCGCCGTCGGCGATCCGTCCGCAACAGACGGCCGATGAGCTGCGCGGCGCCATCGCCGACGCCCTGGAGTCCAAGGGGGTCCTGCCGTGAGTGTCAACGCCACGCCGGCCGGCGCGCAGGTGAGCGCCGAGGCAGAACGATCCACCACCACCGTGCCCACGCAGCGAGGCGGCCGTCGCAAGCCGCCGCTGAGTGAGAACAAGAAGGCCGAACGCCGGCTCGGTTGGCTGCTCTGCGCGCCCGCCGCGCTGGTGATGGTGGCGGTGACCGCGTACCCGATCATCTACTCGGTCTGGCTGTCGTTGCAGCGCTATGACCTGCGCTTTCCGGACCAGCGCGAGTTCATCGGGCTGGAGAACTACGTCACCGTGCTCACCAACGAGTTCTGGTGGACGGCGTTCGGGGTGACCGCGCTGATCACTGTGGTCACCGTGGCCGTCGAGCTGGTGCTCGGCATGGGGCTGGCGCTGATCATGCACCGCACGCTTGTCGGGCGCGGCCTCGTCCGCACGTCGGCGCTCATCCCGTACGGCATCGTCACGGTGGTCGCCGCGTTCTCCTGGCGGTACGCCTGGACGCCCGGCACCGGCTACCTGGCCGACCTGTTCAGCGACGGTGCGCCGCTCACCGAGCGGGCCAGCTCGCTGGCGATCATCATGCTGGCGGAGATCTGGAAGACCACGCCATTCATGGCGCTGCTGCTGATGGCGGGGCTGGCGCTGGTGCCGGAGGACCTGCTCAAGGCCGCCTCCACCGACGGGGCGACCTCCTGGCAGAAGTTCACCAAGGTGATGCTGCCGGTGATGAAGCCGGCGATCCTGGTCGCGCTGCTGTTCCGCACCCTGGACGCGTTCCGGGTCTTCGACAACATCTTCGTGTTGACCGCCGGAGGCAACGAGACCTCGTCGGTGTCGATGCTCGCCTACAACAACCTGATCCGGGGTCTCAACCTCGGCATCGGCTCGACGATGTCGGTGCTCATCTTCATCACGGTGGCCATCATCGCCTTCGTCTTCGTGAAGCTGTTCGGCACCGCTGCCCCCGGCAGCGACGACTCCGAGAGGCGCTGACATGGCTGTCGAAACCACCACCCGAGCCAAGGTGCGCTGGGGTCTGCTCGACGTCCTCGTGGTCGTCTTCGCGCTGGTCCCGGTGCTGTGGATCGCGTCGCTGTCGTTCAAGACGCCGGCCACCCTCACCGACGGGAACTTCATCCCCCGGGAGTGGACGCTGGACAACTACCGGACGATCTTCGACACCGACCAGTTCGTCCGCGCGCTGATCAACTCGATCGGCATCGCCCTGATCGCCACGCTCATCGCGGTGGTGCTCGGCGCTATGGCCGCGTACGCGATCAGCCGGCTGGACTTTCCCGGCAAGGGGTTGCTGGTCGGGGTCTCCCTGCTGATCGCGATGTTCCCGCAGGTGTCCCTCGTGTCACCCCTGTTCGAGATCGAGCGTCAGCTCAAGATCTTCGACACCTGGCCGGGGCTGATCCTGCCGTACATCACCTTCGCGCTGCCGCTGGCGATCTACACGCTGTCGGCGTTCTTCAAGCAGATCCCGTGGGACCTGGAGAAGGCGGCGAAGATGGACGGCGCCACCCAGGCGCAGGCGTTCCGGCGGGTGATCGCGCCGCTGGCCGCACCCGGCCTGTTCACCACGGCGATCCTGGTCTTCATCTTCTGCTGGAACGACTTCCTGTTCGCCATCTCGCTGACCTCCACCGAGCGGTCCCGCACGGTGCCGGCCGCGCTGTCGTTCTTCACCGGCGCGTCGCAGTTCGAGGACCCCACCGGGGCGATCTGCGCCGCCGCCGTGGTGATCACCGTACCGATCATCCTGTTCGTCCTCTTCTTCCAGCGCCGCATCGTGTCCGGCCTGACCTCCGGCGCAGTCAAGGGATAGGTGAGTAGTCATGGCTGACATCGTGCTCGACAAGGTGAGCAAGAGTTTCCCGGACGGGACCGTCGCCGTGCAGGACGTCGACCTGGAGATCGCCGACGGCGAGTTCGTGATCCTGGTCGGTCCCTCGGGCTGCGGCAAGTCCACCACCCTCAACATGATCGCCGGCCTGGAGGACATCAGCTCCGGCGAGCTGCGCATCGGCGGCCAGCGGGTCAACGACAAGGCACCCCGGGACCGGGACATCGCCATGGTGTTCCAGTCCTACGCGCTGTACCCGAACATGACCGTGCGGGAGAACATGGCGTTCCCGCTGCGGCTGGCGAAGCTCGACAAGGAGACGATCAACGCCAAGGTCGACGAGGCGGCCAAGGTGCTGGAGCTGGTGCCGCTGCTGGACCGCAAGCCGGCCAACCTCTCCGGCGGTCAGCGTCAGCGGGTCGCGATGGGCCGGGCGATCGTCCGCCAGCCCAAGGCGTTCCTCATGGACGAACCGCTGTCCAACCTGGACGCGAAGCTGCGCGTGCAGATGCGCACTGTGGTGTCCCGGTTGCAGAAGCAGCTCGGCACCACCACCGTCTACGTCACTCACGACCAGACCGAGGCGATGACCCTCGGCGACCGGGTGGTCATCATGCGCGGTGGCGCGATCCAGCAGGTCGGGCCTCCGCAGGAGCTGTACGACCACCCCCGCAACCTCTTCGTGGCCGGCTTCATCGGCTCCCCGTCGATGAACTTCCTGCACGCCGCCGTGCAGGACGGCAGCCTGCACACCGCGCTGGGCGAGGTGCCGCTCGGCGACCGCGTCCGCCGCGAGCTGGAGGCGGCCGACGCGCCCCGCGAGCTGATCCTCGGCGTACGCCCCGAGCACTTCGAGGACGCCGAGCTGGTCGACGAGGACACCCGCCGCCGGGGCCTGGAGTTCGAGGCGCCCGTGGAGATCGTCGAGTCGATGGGCTCGGACAAGTACGTCTACTTCACTGTCGAGGGGGAGCGGGCCAGCGCCGCCGAGCTGGAGGAGTTGGCCGCCGACGCGGGCGCGGGCGACTTCGCCGGCACCGGTGGCAACCTGGTCACCCGGTTGTCCGCCGAGTCGCCGGTCGCGGAGGGACAGTCCCGCCGGGTCTGGTTCAACCTGGAGAAGATCCACCTGTTCGACCCGACCAACGGCCGCAACCTCACCCTGCACGAGGGCAGGTCCGCCGGCGCCCTCGCCGACTGACGGCCCTCGCTCCCATCCCGCCGATCTTGCGGTTTCTGTTGTCGACTGTGTCGCGACAGTAAGCGCAAGATCGGCGGGGCGGGGGCACGCCTTGTGCTGCACCGCGTGGGTGGGCGTGGCAAGGTGGTCGCAGGTCGCATCGTGAGGCGGGGGGCGGGATGGACCGACGACTGACCGCGCTGGCCAAGGCGCACGGCGTGTCCACCTGGTACGAGGACTGGCGGCACCGCCGCGTCGAGGTCGCACCGGAGACCGTCGTGGGCGTGCTCGGCCTGCTCGGCGTGGACGCGACCAGCCCGGCCGCCGTTGCCGACGCCCTCGCCGCCGCCCGCGCGGTCGATCCGACCGCGTTGCCGCCGACCGTGGTGCTGACCCACGGCACGACCCGGGCGCTGCCCGGCCCGGGCGTGGTGACCCTGGAGGACGGCGGTCGCCGCGACGTCGACGGCGAGTTGCCGGGAGACCTGCCGCTGGGCTGGCACCGGTTGGGCTGTGCCGGCCGCGAGGTGACGCTCGTGGTGGTGCCCCGCCGGCTGCCCGTGCCGCCGCGCACCTGGGGTTGGATGCTCCAGCTGTACGCGCTCACCTCGGAACGCTCCTGGGGCATGGGCGACCTCGGCGACCTGGCCGAGTTCACCGGTTGGGCCGGTGCCACGGGCGCGGGGCTGGTGCTGCTCAACCCGCTGCACGCGGTGGGGCCAGCGCATCCGGTGGCCGCCTCGCCGTACTCGCCGGCCAGCCGGCGCTTCGTCAACCCGCTCTACCTGCGCGTGAGTGACACCGCCGCGTACGCTGCGGCAGACCCGGCCACCCGGGCGGTGGTGGACGCGCTGCGCCCCGACCGCGGCGACCTGATCGACTACGACGAGGTGTGGACCGCCAAGCGGCACGCCCTGGAGCTGCTGCACCCGTACGCCCGGCCGGTCGACCTGGCCGCGGACCCGGCGCTGGCCAGCTTCGCCACCTGGTGCGCGCTGGCGGAGCGGCACGGCAACGACTGGCGTGCCTGGCCGGCGGAGCTGCACCACCCGGACGCCCCGGCGGTCGCCGAGCAGCGTCGGCAGCTGGCCGACCGGGTGGCCTTCCACGCCTGGCTGCAACACCTGTGTGACGAGCAGCTCGACGCCGTCACCGCGGCGGCCCGCGCGGCCGGGATGCCGGTCGGCGTGGTGCACGACCTGGCCGTCGGCATCGACCCGGGCGGCGCGGACGGCTGGCAGCTCGCCGACGTCCTCGCCCAGGGGGTGCGGGTCGGCGCCCCACCTGACGACTTCAACCAGCTCGGCCAGGACTGGGGCCTCGCCGCCTGGCGGCCGGACCGGCTCGCCGAAACCGGGTACGCGGCGTACCGGGACATGCTGCGGCGGACCCTGCGGCACGCGGGCGGCCTGCGGGTCGACCACGTCGCGGGGCTGTGGCGGCTGTGGTGGGTGCCGCCGGGCGCCAGCGCCGCCGAGGGCACCTACGTCCGGTACGACGCCGAGGCGATGCTCGGCATCCTCGCGCTGGAGGCCCACCGGGCCGGCGCGGTGGTGGTCGGCGAGGATCTCGGCACGGTCCAACCCGCCGTGACCCGGGGGCTGCGGGGGCGCAACATGCTCGGTTCGACGGTGCTGTGGTTCGCCCGGGACGACGACGGCACCTTCGTCCCGCCGGCCCGGTGGCCGCGTAACGCGCTGGCCAGCATCTCCACCCACGACCTGCCCACCGCTGCGGGCTTCTTGACCGGCGAGCACGTCCGGGTCCGCGACGAGTTGAAGTTGCTCGGCACCGACGTGACGGTCGAGCGGGCCCGGGCCGCCGCCGACCGCGAACGGCTGCTGGCGATGCTGCGCGACGAGGCGCTGCTGCCCGAGCCGGCCGACCCGGAGGCGACGCCCGGCGGCCAGCCGGCCTCAACCGACGACGACGTGGTGGTGGCGATGCACGCCGCGCTCGCGGCCAGCCCCACCCGGCTGCTCGGCGTCTCCCTCTACGACGTGCTGGGCGAGGTGCGCCAGCCCAACATGCCGGGCACTGTCGACGAGTACCCGAACTGGCGCCTGCCGCTGCCGGCGACCGTGGCGCAGATCCGCGACGACCCGCAGGTGACGCGCGTCGTCGACCTGCTCACCGCAGCGCGTCCCCGATCGTCCGCCCCGCGCCGGTCCGAGCCGAGCAGCCCTCAGGCCGACCAGTCATAGCGGGCGGGCAGCCCGAGGTAGTCCGCGTACCGTCCCAGCGCCTGCTCCACCCGCGCTCGCTCGCCGGCGTCCAGCGCCGTCAGCGGCCGGATCGCCACCGTGACGGCGGCCCGGCCGAGCGTACGCTTCCAGACGCCCACCACCCGGCCGGCGCGGACCACCGTCGCCTGGAAGACGCCGTTGTTGCCGGGCACCACGGCCGGCTGGTGCGCGGGGTCGAGCATCAGCGTGCGGTCCCGGTAGCCGAGCAGGTACTCGTCGAAGCCGGGCAGCGCCAGCACGTCATCCTGCGGCGCGCGCGCACCGGCCGACGCCGTGTCGCACAGCGCCGCGTCCACGTGCATCGGCTCGCCGTCGACGACCACGGTGCTCAGCAGTTCGCCGGCGGCTGCCAAACCGCGCCGCGCGTCGGTCAGGGTGAGGCCGCTCCAGCCGGCGAACTCGCGGGCCGTGACCGGCCCGTGCCCCCGGACGTAGCGGTGGGCGAGCACGGCCAACGCCTCGTCCCGATCCAGGTGGCGCTGCTCCGGCGCCCACTCGTCGAGCAGGGCGAAGGTCTGGTCGACGCCGACGTTCGGCGCCACGCAGGTCACCCCGCGCACGCTCGCGTACCAGAGCAGGTGGTAGCCACGTTGGCCGTCCGTCGACAGGCCCGCCGCCCGAGGGCCGCCAGGCACTCCGCCCGCGTGAGCCGGCGTCCGCCGACCAGCGCCGCGCCGAGCACGTCCAACGCCCGGCCCGCGTCGGCCTCGGTGAGCCCGAGTTGTGTTCGCCGGGTCGCCGCGCCGGCCAGCGAGCGGACGCCGGTCAGCTCCAGCATCCAGCGGGTGTCGGCGGGGGGAACGAGGTGCACGGTGCCCCGCATCGGCCACGTGCGGAGAGCTTCACGGCGCTCCAGCGCCGCCTGCACGTCGGCTCTGGTCCACCCCGGCAACCGGACACCCAGCGACCACATCCCGCTCGCCACATCCTGCGCCTGCATCGCGCCGAACCACTCGACCACGTCGGCGACGGTGCCGGGCCGGATGCTCGGGTGCGGTCGCAGCAGCAGGCTCGTCATCCGCAGGCCGAGCGCCTCGGACGCGGTGCGGTCCCTGGTCATCGGACTCCCTTCCCCGGGGGTGGCTGCGTCAGGGTAGGGCACCCGACCGACAGTGGCCCGGCTGCATAACCGCCTGAGCAGCGGGAAGGCGGCGCACCGGAAGTACGCGAGCCGCGCGTACGAAGGGGGAGTCGCATGACTGCCGCAAGCGAGCCGGCGCGGGGCGCCGGCGTACCGGCCGGGTCTCGGAGCCACCGGGGGGATGCCAGCGCGAAGACCAGCGCGGCCGCCACCTTCGCGCTGGTCTTCGGCGTCGCCGGCCTGTTCAGCGTGTTGACCGCCATCCTCGCCTGGTTGGGGCTGGTGCTCGGCATCATCGGAATCATCCTCGGCATCGTCGGGCTCAAGATGGCGCAACGACCCGGGGTGACCGGCCGCGGGGTGTCGATCGGCGGGCTGGTGCTGAGCATCCTGGCGGTGCTGATCGGCCTCGGCCTCGCCGCGGGCATCACCACCTTCGTCAACAACGAGAACGCGGTGAACCGCCTCCAGACGCAGGTCGACAAGCTGCGCGACAAGCTCGACTGACGCGGGCCGCCCGGATGGCGGAGCACGTCCGACGACGACAGGGGGAGGGCCACGACCCGGGCCCCAGTAGGGTGGGCGACGTGCTCCGCCAGGTCAACGCCATCCGCTACGTCACGCCGCTGCGCGAGGGTGGCTCGCTGCCGGGCGTCGTGGAGGCCGACGACCTCGGCACGTACGTGGCGAAGTTCTCCGGCGCCGGGCAGGGCCCCAAGGCGCTCATCGCCGAGGTGATCTGCGGTGAGCTGGCCCGCCGGCTGGAATTGCGGGTGCCACCGCTGGTGGTCCTCGACATCGACCCGGTGATCGGGCGGGCGGAGCCCGACCAGGAGGTGCAGGAGCTGCTGCGCAACAGCGGCGGCGCCAACCTGGGGATGGACTTCCTCCCGGGAGCGCTCGGCTTCGACCCGGTCGCACACCCGGTCGACGCCGTGCTGGCGTCCCGGGTGCTCTGGTTCGACGCGTACGTGGAGAACGTCGACCGGAGCTGGCGCAACCCGAACCTGCTGGTCTGGCACCGGGAGCTGTGGCTCATCGACCACGGCGCCGCGCTGTACTTCCACCACAACTGGCCGCGCGCCGACGCCGCCGTGCACCGGGCCTACCGCGCGGACGACCACGTGCTGGAGCCGTACGCGTCGCGAATGGCCGAGGCCGATGCCGAGCTGGCCCCCCGGGTCACCCCGGAGCTGCTGCGGGAGGTGCTGGCGCTGGTGCCGGACCAGTGGCTGACCGCCGCCGACTTCGACTCGGCCGACGCGGCGCGCGAGGCGTACGTGGCGCACCTGTCGCGGCGGGTCGCCCGGCCGGCGGACTGGCTACCGGCGGGGAGCGTGGCGTGAGGCATCCGTTCGAGTACGCCCTCATCCGGCTGGTTCCCCGCATCGAGCGCGGCGAGCAGATCAACGTCGGGGTGCTGCTCTACTGCCAGCAGCGTGACTTCCTGGCCGCGCGGACGCACCTGGACGCCGATCGGGTCCGCGCGCTGGCGCCCGATGTCGATCTGCCGGCCGTGGCGGCGGTGCTCGACTCTCTGGACCGGACCTGCTCCGGTGACGGGCCGGCGACCCGGATGCGGCTCGGTGAGCGGTTCCACTGGCTGGCCGCGCCCCGCAGCACGATGATCCAGGCGGGCCCGGTGCACACCGGCCTCACCGCTGACCCGGCCGACGAGCTGGATCGGCTGATGGCGGCGCTGGTCCACTGAGCGCACGGGCCGCGAGGTCTCGGGACGTACCCCTGATCGCGCTGCGCCAGCGTCGTTGCCAGCGGAGCGCGATCCCCCGTTCAGGCGCCCGGTGCCTGGGGGGCGGCAGGATCGCGCCGGCACCGATGGCATCAGGATGGCCGCCCGCGCTCACGGCCGGGCCGGAACGACCGGGAACTTGCGGAAAACTTGAGCCCGGACGACCGGAAGGCGGTCACCGGCGTCGTTTGTCACCGCACCCGTCGGGTAGTCGCGGGAGCTGACCCGAGACGAGAAGGGGACAATCTGATGGCTGCCCAGACCAAGGTAGCGGTGATCTATTACAGCGCCACCGGCATCACCTACCAGATGGCGCAGGCCGCGTGCGAGGCCGCCGGGGAGGCCGGCGCCGACGTGCGCCTGCGCAAGGTGCGGGAGCTGGCGCCGGACGAGGCGATCCGCTCCAACTCCGGCTGGCAGGCGCACCACCTGGAGACCCAGGACGTGCCCGAGGCGATGATCGACGACCTGGCCTGGGCCGACGTGGTGATCCTCGGATCGCCCACCCGGTACGGCATGATCGCCGCCCAGCTGAAGCAGTTCATCGACACCACAGGTCCGCTGTGGGCGCAGGGCGCGTTGGCCAACAAGGTCTACGCAGGCTTCACCTCGACCGCGACCTCGCACGGCGGGCAGGAGACGACCCTCACCTCGCTCTTCAACGTCTTCTACCACTGGGGTGGTGTCGTGGTGCCCCCCGGCTACACCGACTCCAGCCAGTTCATCGCCGGCAACCCGTACGGCGCCTCGCACACCAGCAACAACGGGGAGATCGCCCCGGACGCGGTGGCGCTGGGCGCCTGCGCCCTCACCGCCCGCCGGGCGGTGCTGATCGGCACCGCGCTCAAGCAGGGCCTGGGCGGCTGACAGCTGGTGCGACCGGTGGCGCGGGCGGGGGCTCTCGGCCCGCCCGCACCACCTGTCGCACCAGCCCTACCCCACGACGGCGGTGGCTATGCCGAGCGGGCGCGGCCGGTCGGCTACGCCTGGTGGGCCGGGCCGGTGGGCGATGCCTGCCGGACCTGGCGGGACGCCGGCAGCAGATCGGCCAGCAACTCGGTCAGCACGGTCAGACCGTCCGGGCTGAGCACCGACTCCGGGTGGAACTGCACCCCGGCGAAACCCTGCCCGCGCAGGGCGTGCACGGACCCGTCGCGCGCGTCCCGGGCCAGCTCCACCGTCCCGTACGCGGTGTGCAGCAGGTCCAGCTCGGCCCGTGCCGTGAACGAGGAGTAGAAGCCGACCCGGCGGGTCCTGCCGAACAGGGCGACCTCCCGTTGCAACCCCTGATAGGGCGCGTCCCGGCGGTGCAGGGGCAGCCCCAGCAGCCCGGCCAGCACCTGGTGCCCCAGGCAGACCGCGAGGGTGGGCCGGCCGGTCGCCAGCAGTCCGTCCAGCAGCTCCCGCAACGCGGTCATCTTCGGGTCGTCCGCGCTGCCCGGGTCGCCCGGCCCGGGCCCGGCCACCACCAGGTCGTACTCGTCGACCGGGCCACCGGCGTGCCACGGCCGCAGCGTGACCGCGAGACCCAACGCGCCCAGCTGGTGCGCCAGCATGCCGGTGAAGGTGTCCTCGGCGTCCACGATCAGTGCCCGCCGACCGGCCAACCCGGGCAGCCCCGGCGCGTCCGGCGCCCGCTGGTCCAACCAGAACCGGGCCAGCGGCGTGTTCCGCGCGGCGAGCGCATCGCGTACCGCCGGGTCGTCGGCCAGCCGCACGACCGGCCCGCGGTCGCCGGCGGGCGCCGCCGGGCCGAGACCGAGCGCGGCCAGCACCCCGGCGGCCTTGGCGTGCGTCTCGGCCACCTCGCCGGCCGCCGTGGAGTGCCGGACCAGGGTGGCGCCGACCGGCACCCGCAGCTGGCCGGCGGGGGAGATCTCGGCGGTACGGATCAGGATCGGCGCGTCAAGCGTCTGCCGGCCGGCGTCGTCGTGCCCGAGCAGGGCCAGCACACCCGCGTAGTAGCCCCGGCCCCGGCGCTCGTGCCGGGCGATCACCCGGCAGGCGTTCTCCATCGGGCTGCCCGTCACGGTGGGCGCGAACATCGTCTCCCGCAGGACCTCCCGCACGTCGCGGGTGCCCCGCCCGGCGAGCAGGTACTCGGTGTGCGCCAGGTGGGACATCTCCTTGAGGTACGGGCCGATGACCTGGCCGCCGTGCTCGGCGACTGTCGCCATCATCTTCAGCTCCTCGTCGAGCACCATGTAGAGCTCCTCGACCTCCTTGGGGTCGGCGAGGAACCGCAGCAGGGCCTCCCGGTCCCGGGTGTCGCCGCTGGGCCGGAAGGTGCCGCTGATCGGGTTCATCATCACGAGCCCGTCGTCGACGCTGACGTGTCGTTCGGGGCTGGCGCCGACCAGGGTCCGCGTGTCGGTGTGCACCACGAACGTCCAGTAGGCGCCACGCTCGGCGACCAGCAGCCGGCGCAGCGCGGCCAGCGCCGCCACCAGCGGGGCGCCCTGCACTGTGGCGTGCAGGGTGCGGTGGATGACGAAGTTCGCGCCCTCGCCGCGGCCGATCTCCTCGGTGAGCACCCGCTGCACGATCCCCGCGTACTCCTCGTCGCTGACGTCGAACGCGGCGTCGCGGGTGCGGACCGGCTGGTCGGGCAGCGCGGCCAGGGCCTCGGCCAGGGGGATCCGCAGGTGCTCGCGGACCTGGAGGCACTCCAGCGGGGCGTCGTCGTCGACGCAGGCGAAGCCGCGTTCGGCGATCTGCCGGAACGGCACCAGGGCCAGCGTCCGCGCCCCGGGCACGCTCGGCGACAGCGGGATGTCCGCCAGCCGGTCGACGGTGGCGACGACGCCGGTGAACAGTTCCAGCTCGTCGGCGCCCTCGCGGCGCAGCAGCGCGAACGGGCCGGGGTCGTCGCCACGGGAGATGGCGGCGAGCAGGTCGGTCAGGTGGGTCAGGCTGGTCATCGTGGTCTCCGTGGGCCGGGCGCCGCCAGCGGTGGCGGCCATCCGGGCCGGGAGATCCGGCGGCCGCCTCGGTGGCGGCCGCGTGGATGGAGCTACGCGCGGGGGGTGGCCGCCGGGTCGGCGGGCCACCAGGAGGTTGGGTGCGCGAGCATGCGGTCCACCTTACGCGGCCGCGGCCCGGCCCGGGACCCCTTCGGACGTACGGGTGTGCCCGACCGGACCTTCGTTCCCGCGCGGCCGGCACCGGGTAACTTGACCGGCGATGAACATTCTCGCGCTCGACCTGGGCACCTCCTCCGTACGCGGGCTGGTGCTGGACGGGGGAACCCAGCCGCTGCCCGGCGCCCTGGCCCGGCGGAAGGTCAACCTCGCCATCGGTGACGACGGCACCGGCACGCTCTCCGGTCCCGGTTACCTCGCCTGTCTCATCGAGTGTCTGGACGAGCTGGCCGAGGCGGGGCACCTGCACGACGTCGGTCTGGTGGCGACCTCCGCGCAGTGGCACTCGGTGCTTCCGCTGGACCGCGACGGCACTCCGCTGGGCCCGGTCGTCACCTGGTTGGACACCCGGCCCGCGCCGGTCGGCGACACGTCCGGCCCGGCCGACCCGGACGGGTTCCACCAGCGCACCGGCTGCTGGTGGCACCGCTCCTACTGGTCCATGCGCCTGCCCTGGCTGCGGGAACAGTCGGGCTCGCCGATCGCACGGTTCGTCGGCCTGCCGGAGTACGTGCTGGGCGAGCTGCTGCAGGCGGCGCCCATGTCGGTCTCCCAGGCCTCCGGCACCGGCCTGCTGGACCTGAGCAGCCTGCGCTGGGACGAGGAGGCGTTGACGCTCGCCGGCGCGCGACCGCGCGACCTGCCGCCCCTGGGTGAGCTGGACTGGCACGGCCGGCTCCGGCCCGACCGCGCCCGCCGCTGGCCGCAGCTGGCCGAGGCCCGGTGGACGCCGCCGGTGGGTGACGGCGGCGCGTCGAACGTCGGCTCGGGCTGCGCCGACCCGAGCCGCGCCGCGGTCACGGTGGGCACCTCCGCGGCCGTACGCCTGATGCAACGGATCCCGGCCGGTGAGCCGCTGCCGCGGCTGCCCGAACGACTCTGGCGTTACCGGGTCGATCACGACCACGTGGTGACCGGGGCGGCGTACTCCAGCGGTGGCAACCTGTTCGCCTGGGCGAACAGGGAGCTGCGACTGCCCTCCGGGGACGAGTTGGACGCGGCGCTGGCGTTGGTGCCGGCGGGCGGCGGCCGGCCGGCCGATCCCCGTTTCGGGGGCGACCGGCCGCCCGGGTTGGCGCCGGCGGGTTCGGGCGAGCTGCGCGGCCTGAGCTTCAGCACCACTGCGGTGGACATCCTGGCCGGGTTGATGCAGGGGCTGTGCGAGCTGGTCGCCGACGATCTCGCGGTGTTGGAGTCCACCGTCGACAAACCGGTCGGGGTGGTGCTGGGTGGCGGCGCGGTGGCCGCCTCGGTGTGGTGGCGGCAGGCATTCGCCGCCGCGCTCGCGCCGCGTCCGGTGTCGCACCAACGGAACCCGGAGATCGGTGCCACCGGCGCCGCGTTGGTCGCGCTGGGCCGCTTTGGCGCGGCGGCCGAGCTCGCCGACATCGGCCGGACGGATGAGCTGGTCTTACCGACCACGACAGGACGGTCCCACCCGCAGTATCCTTCCTGAACTTTCGCCCTGCCCGGGCCGTTGACAGCGCTACCGAGCCTGGTTGGATGGACTGCGCTCCCCGGGTCGCGGTGGACGCGGCAGGAGGAGGAGGCAGGGTGGCGGCAGGTCCCGACCCGGCGACCGGCGGGGTGTCGAACCACCGCCGGCGACGCTTCGACGTCCGCGTCGTCCCGCATCGACGCCGCTCGCCGTTCCGGCTGCGGGACTGGCGGATGAGCACCAAGCTCGCCACCGTGCTGGTGGTGCCGTCGTTGGCGTTCCTGGTGCTCGCGGGGGTGCAGACCAGCACCCTGGTCGGTCGGACGACAGCGCTCAACGACTTCTCCCGGCAGGTCGCCATCGGCCGGGAGATCACCGCCGTGGTGCACCAGCTCCAACAGGAGCGGGACCGCTCGGCGGGTGAGCTGGGCGAGCTGCGCCGCGGTGGCGACCGGCAGGCCGCCGCGACCGCGCTGCGGCCGTTGCAGGCGTCCTCCGACCGGGCGATGGCCGACCTGAGTCGGGCGGCCAGGCCGCTGGCCGACGCCGACGCGTCCTGGCGGGTGGCCTTCTCCGAGGCGCAGGAGGCGTACGACCAGGTGATCGACATCCGTCCGGCGATCCCGCCGGCGGTGCTCAGTAACGACACCATCCTGAGCAACTACCACCGGGCCGTGGGCGCGCTGCTGGATCTGCTCGCCGAGCCGACGCCGGGTCAGGACCGGGCGGCGCTGAGCGACGCGGTGCTGCGCTACGTGCAGCTGGCCCGGGTCAAGGAGCTCTCCTCGCGCGTCCGCGCCCAGCTCTACGCCGCCGCCCGCGCCGGCCGCTATGGCACGGAGGACCGGGTGGCCCTCACCGACCTGCGGGCCCAGCAGTTGACCGCCCTCGGCGCGTTCCGGGTGGCCGCCACCACGGACCAGATCCGCCGGTACGACGAAACCTCGGTGAACCCGCTGTTCCTGGTCGCCACCCAGCTGGAGGAGCGCAGCCTGCCGGCCGGGAACGCCGCGTCCGAGGTGCTGCCGTCCGAGCAGTGGTGGTCGGCCAGCCAACAGCGTCAGGAGCTGCTGCGCCAGGTCGAGGCGGGGGTGCTGGACGACGCGGTGCGCCAGGCCGACGACGCCAGCAGTGGCCAGTTGCGGGCCACCCTGCTGGTGGTCGGCGGTGTCGTCGCCGTCCTGCTGGTCGCTCTGCTGATCTCGTTGCTGGTGGGGCGGTCGGTCGCCCGGTCGATGCGGCTGCTGCGCAGCCAGGCGCTGCGGATCGCGCAGGTCGAGCTGCCGGACGCGCTGGATCGGCTGCGGACCGTCACCGGCGGGGTGCCGAGCATCGAGGTAGCGCCGGCGGTGGTCCGTTCACTCGACGAGATCGGTGAGCTGGCGGAGGCGTTCGTCGCGGTGCACCGCAGCGCGGTGACCGTCGCCGTCGAGCAGGCGTCGATGCGGCGCAACGTCAACGCGATGTTCGTCAACCTTGCCCGCCGCAGCCAGGTGCTGGTGGAGCGCCAACTGGAGCTGCTCGACGACCTCGAGCGCGAGGAGAGCGACCCGGACCAGCTCGACAACCTGTTCAAGCTCGACCACCTGGCCGCCCGGATGCGCCGTAACGACGAGAGTCTGCTCGTGCTCGCCGGTACGGATTCCACCCGTCGGTGGAACCGTCCGGTGGGTCTCGGCACCGTGCTGCTGGCCGCCGCCGCCGAGATCGAGCAGTACCAGCGGGTCCGGCTGGATTCGGTGGGCGAGGTCAACGTGGTGGGGCACGCGGTCGGGGAACTGGTGCACATGCTGGCCGAGCTGTTGGAGAACGCGACAGCGTTCTCCCGTCCGGACACTGTCGTGCTGGTGACCGCCCGGGTCCAGGCTTCGGGAGCCTTGATCGAGATCGTGGACGACGGCCTGGGCATGAGCCCGGCCGCGCTGGCCGAGGCGAACGCGGTGCTGGCCACTCCGCCGGCCGCGGACGTCGCGGCTGTCGAGCGGATGGGCCTGTTCGTGGTCAGCCACCTGGCGAGCCGCCTCGGCGTGCGGGTGCAGCTCGACGCGGGCCAGAGCGGCCTGGTCGCGCGGCTGGTGCTGCCGGGCGCCCTGCTGGCTCCGGCTGGTTCGGTGGAGCTGGATCCGCCGGCGCCGGCGCGGATGCTGGCGGCGAGTGCGGCGCGGGGCGCCGCCGCGCAGCGGCTGCCGGGAGCGGCCCGGTCGGCGGGTGCCCGTGGCCCGGCCGTCGCTCCGCTGGACCTGCCGGTGGCCGGTCGCCCGCCGGCCGCCACCGTGCCGCGCCAGAGTCGCCCCGTGCCGGTCCGCGCCGAGGACGTGCTGGCGCCGGCCGCCGTCGGCGGCGGCGCTGACGGCGGCGGCTGGTGGTCCCGGCAGGGACCGACCGGGGCGGCGGCCCCCGGCCCGGCCGCGCCGCCCGCCACCCCGGTGACGGCCGGCACGAACGAGCGGGGCCTGCCGATCCGCGTGCCGATGGCGCAACTCTCCGCGGTCACCCGCCCGGCCCAGCCGGAGTCGGCGCCGGCGCGCGCCGAACTGGACCCGGAGGCGGTCGGTGGCATGCTTTCCCGGCTCTACAGCGGGGTACGGCGTGCCGAGGCCGAGGACACCACCGAGATACCGGTGCCACCCTCGTGGGGGCACGACGAAGGAGGACGACGACAGTGACGACGTTGAGCCAGGAGGCACGTGACCTGAGCTGGCTGGTGAGCGCGTTCGCGGAGCGGGTGCCGGGTGTGGCGCACGCGGTGGTGGTCTCCTCCGACGGGCTGCTGGTGGCCATCTCCGACCATCTGCCCCGCGACCACGCCGACAAGCTCGCCGCGGTGACGTCCGGGCTGATGAGCATCACGGCGGGCGCGGCGCAGATGTTCGACGGCGACATCGTCAAGCAAACGGTGGTCGAGATGGGCCGGGGCTACTTCCTCGTGATGCAGGTCCGCGACGGGTCGATCCTGGCCACGCTCGCGGCCGGCGATGCGGACATCGGCGTGGTGGGCTACGAGATGGCCCGGTTGGCGAAGCAGGCGGGGGAGATGCTCACCCCTGCCCTGCGGGCGGAGTTGCAGCAGGCGCTGCCCCGCTGAACGTTCCCGACCGGAACCCGGACGGTCACCGGCTCACCCGGAGCCGAGCCGTCCGGGCCCGGCCGTCCGGGCGGCCCGCTCAGAAACCGCCCTCGGCGATGACGGAGCGGTACCAGTGGGCGCTGCGCTTGAGCACCCGACGCTGGGTGGTGTAGTCCACGTAGACCAGGCCCCAGCGTTGGTCGTACCCTTCGTCCCACTCGAAGTTGTCGAGCATCGACCACACGTGGAAGCTCTCCAGCGGCACTCCGGCGCTGATGGCGCGGTGCGCGGCGGCCAGGTGGTCGCGCAGGAAGGTGATCCGGCCGCTGTCGTCGACGGTGTCGTCGGCGGCCAGGGTGTCGGGGGTGGGCAGGCCGTTCTCGGTGACGGTGAGCGGGATCGGGCCGTAGTCACGGGTGACCCGGGTCAGGATGTCGTACATGCCGTCGGGGTAGATCTGCTGCCAACCGGCCTCGGAGGTCGGCCACCGGTGTTCGGTGCTGCCGTCGGCGGTGACGTAGATGGGCGTGTAGTACTGCACGGCCAGCAGGTCGACCGGGGCCGAGATCACCGCCAGGTCGCCGTCGCGGATGCCGCGCACCATCCGGCTCTGCGGGCCCAGGTCGGCCAGCACATCCTGCGGGTAGCTGCCCTTGAGCAGCGAGTCGAGGTAGAGGCGGTTCTCGTAGCCGTCGTACAGCTGGGCGGCGGCGGCAGCCTCGGGGGAGTCGTCCGTGGGGTAGCAGGGGTGCAGGTTGAGCGCGGGGCCGATCCGGCCGGTGCCGTCGGCGGCGCGCAGCGCCTGGACCGCGAGACCGTGGGCCAGTTGCAGGTGGTGGGCGACGAGGTAGGCGGCGTCCGGGTCCTGCCGGCCGGGCGCGTGGTGGCCCATGAGATAGCCGTTCTGCACGACGGTCTTGGGCTCGTTGATGGTGAGCCAGACGGGCACCCGGTCACCGAGGGCGGTGAAGACCGCGTCGGCGTAGTCGGCGAAGCGGTGGGCGGTGTCGCGGGACTCCCAGCCGTCGGCGTCCTGCAACGCCTGCGGCAGGTCCCAGTGGAACAGGGTGGCCATCGGGGCGATGCCGCGCTCGTGCAGGCCGTCCAGGAGACGGCGGTAGAAGTCGAGCCCGCGCTGGTTGGGCGCTCCGGTGCCGTCGGGCTGGACGCGGGGCCAGGAGATGGAGAAGCGGTAGCTGCGCAGACCCAGGTCGCGCATCAGGTCGAGGTCTTCGGCGTACCGGTGGTAGTGGTCGGCGGCCACGTCGCCGGTGTCGCCGTTGCGGGTGCGCCCGGGGACACGGCTGAAGGTGTCCCAGACCGACTCGCCGCGGCCGTCCTCCTTGGTGGCGCCCTCGATCTGGTAAGCGGAGGTGGCCGCGCCCCAGCCGAAGTCGCGGGGAAAGCGCAGCGGGCCGGCGGGCCCGGTAGGTATCGACATGGATTCTCCTCGTGGATACGGGGCCGCCGCCGAGATTCGGGAGCGCTCCCAGGATAGGCCAGGAGCGGCCGGCCCGGTGAGCCGGCCGTCAGGGCGGCCGGCGTGGCGGGTCGAGGCGGGTGAGGGCCCCGGACAGCGAACGAGGCCGACCGGGCGGCGCCTCGCGCCTGTCCCGTCGGCCTCTTTTCCCATTGTGTACGGGGGTTTAGTGTGGGGACGGGGGAGGGCAACCCCCGTCCCCACCGTAACTGCACACACACGGGCGGAATTTGGGTCCTGCCGTGCGTGTCGCGCGGGAGCCGGGCCACGCGAGTGGCTCTGGTTCCACCTCCCTCCCTGTGGCGGGATGATGGCTGACGGCGGCGTCCGGGCTGGCCCGCCGTCGGCCTTCGGGTTGGTTCCCCGGGCCCGCCACGAGGACGGTCCCGGTGATCTTCCAGTTGGAACCTTTGTCGATGGAAGCGCTCCCATCGACCGATGTTGCGACTGTAACGCCCGTCACGCCTTTGTGAAAGACCCAAAACGAGATCGAAACAACTGGGTGATCCCACCCTCTGTGCGCTTGTTGTGGGAGCGCTTCCATGGCACACTGTCGATTCAACGCGACAGGAGCCAGATCGCGTGGGCGTGGGTCCGCCGAGGGCAGCCGGCAGCACGACTTCCGGTCACGGCACCCGATCGCAGCCGGCGGAACCCCCTCCCGCGCGGGCCGCACCGCCGTACCCCGGCCGGGCCCGGGGCGACCACCTTCCCGGCGCCTCGAATCCCCCGCGTACCACCACACCCGCGGGCAGGCGCCTCGCCGGGGACCACCCCGGCCTGGTCCGAGGAGACACCGCGCACATGAGACAACTGGCACGACGCCGCCGAGTGGCGATTCTCGCCGCCGCCGCGCTCGCCATCGGCGGGGTGACGCTGCCCGCCGGCGCCGCGCAGGCAGCACCCGCCTGCGACGTGGTCTACGCGACCAACGACTGGAACACCGGCTTCACCGCGAACGTGACCATCAAGAACCTGGGCGACGCGGTCAGCAACTGGACCCTCAAGTGGACCTTCCCGAACAGCAGCCAACGAGTCACCCAGGGCTGGTCGGCCAGGTTCAGCCAGTCCGGCAGTGAGGTCACCGCGACCAACGAGTCGTACAACGGCAACCTCGGCACCGGTGCTTCCACCACCATCGGCTTCAACGGCTCCTACTCGGGCAGCAACCCGAAGCCCACCTCGTTCACCCTGAACGGCACCTCCTGCAACGGCACCCCGGCCAACCAGCCGCCGACCGTCTCCCTCGCCCTGCCGAGCGGGCCGTTCACCGCCCCGGCCGACGTGCCGCTGACCGCCACGGCCAGCGATCCGGACGGGACGATCAGCAAGGTCGAGTTCTACCGCAACGGCCTGCTGATCAACACCGACACCACCGCGCCGTACGCGTACACGCAGGAGGACCTGCCGGCCGGCAACTACACGGTGCAGGCCAAGGCGTACGACAACGCCAACGGCATCGGGGTCGCCGAGAAGGCGTTCACCGTCGGCGCCGCCAGCGGCCCGACGCTGATCGCCACGCCGTCCGCGGTCAGCGTCAACGAGGGTGGCACGACCACCTTCAACCTCAAGCTCAGCGCCGCGCCGACGACCAGCGTGCCGGTCACCCTCACCCCCAGCGGGGACACCGACATCACGGTCTCGCCGACCAGCGCCACGCTGACGCCGACCAACTGGAACACCGGGGTCACCGTCACGGTCGCCGCGGCGGAGGACACCGACACCGTCGGCGGCGCCGCCACCATCACCGCGTCCGCCACCGGTATCGCGCCCCTGGCGGTCACCGCCACGGAGATCGACAACGACACCCCCGGCGGCGACAACGCCTACATCAAGAAGTTCCTCGACCAGTACGGCAAGATCAAGAACTCGGGCTACTTCAGCCCCGAGGGCGTGCCGTACCACTCGGTCGAGACGTTGATCGTCGAGGCGCCCGACCACGGCCACGAGACCACGTCGGAGGCGTTCAGCTTCTGGATCTGGCTCGAGGCCCAGTACGGCCGCGTCACCCAGAACTGGGCGCCGTTCAACAACGCCTGGACGGTGATGGAGAAGTACATCATCCCGTCGCACGCCGACCAGCCCACCGCGGGCTCCGCCGGCACCCCGCAGTACGCCGCCGAGTACAACCTGCCCAGCCAGTACCCCTCGGCGTTGCAGCCCAACATCTCCGTCGGGCAGGACCCGCTCCGCTCGGAGCTCCAGTCCACCTACGGCACCGGCGACATCTACGGCATGCACTGGCTGATGGACGTCGACAACACCTACGGCTTTGGCCACTGTGGTGACGGCACCACCAAGCCGGCGTACATCAACACCTTCCAGCGGGGCACGCAGGAGTCGGTGTGGGAGACCGTCCCGCAGCCGTCCTGCGACACCTTCAAGCACGGCGGTCAGTACGGCTACCTCGACCTGTTCGTCAAGGACACCGGCGCTCCCGCCAAGCAGTGGAAGTACACCAACGCCCCGGACGCCGACGCCCGTGCCGTGCAGGCCGCGTACTGGGCGCTGACCTGGGCCAAGGCGCAGGGCAAGCAGGCCGACGTCGCCGCCACCGTGGCCAAGGCCGCCAAGATGGGCGACTACCTGCGGTACGCGATGTTCGACAAGTACTTCAAGAAGATCGGCAACTGCGTCGGGGCCAGCACCTGCCCCGCCGGCAGCGGCAAGGACTCGGCGCACTACCTGCTGTCCTGGTACTACGCCTGGGGCGGCGCGTACGACACCAGCCAGAACTGGTCCTGGCGGATCGGTTCCAGCCACAACCACTTCGGCTACCAGAACCCGTTCGCGGCCTGGGCGCTGACCAACACCCCGGAGCTCAAGCCGCAGTCGTCGACAGCTGTCGCCGACTGGACCAAGAGCTTCGACCGGCAGCTGGAGTTCTACACCTGGCTGCAGTCGTCCGAGGGCGGCATCGCCGGCGGCGCGACCAAC
Organism: Micromonospora sp. DT63; assembly: GCF_049841615.1. Classification (NCBI taxonomy): domain Bacteria; kingdom Bacillati; phylum Actinomycetota; class Actinomycetes; order Micromonosporales; family Micromonosporaceae; genus Micromonospora; species Micromonospora sp. DT63. The sequence goes on from NZ_JBNCKQ010000009.1 coordinate 202,926, forward strand.
AGCTGGGACGGCAGCTACGCCCAGCCGCCGTCGGGCACCAGCACCTTCTACGGCATGTTCTACGACGTCGACCCGGTCTACAACGACCCGCCGTCGAACCAGTGGTTCGGCATGCAGGCGTGGTCGATGCAGCGGATCGCCGAGCTGTATCTGCAGACCGGCAACGCGAAGGCCAAGGCGCTGCTGGACAAGTGGGTGCCGTGGGCGATCGCCAACACGACCGTCGGCACCAACTGGTCGATCCCGTCGGACATGAAGTGGACCGGTCAGCCGACCACCTGGAACCCGTCCAGCCCGCAGCCCAACACCAACCTGCACGTCGAGGTGATCAGCAAGGGCCAGGACGTCGGCGTCGCCGCCTCCTACGCCCGGACCCTGATCGCGTACGCGGCCAAGTCGGGCAACGCGGCGGCGAAGACCACCGCCAAGGGCCTGCTGGACGCGCTCGACGCCGCCAGTGACGCGAAGGGCGTCTCCACCACCGAGACGCGGGGCGACTACAAGCGCTTCGACGACGTCTACGACGCGTCCACCGGGCAGGGCCTCTACGTCCCGCCGGGCTGGACCGGGAAGATGCCGAACGGTGACGCCATCGCCGCCGGCAAGAGCTTCCTCGACATCCGGTCCTTCTACAAGAACGACCCGGACTGGCCCAAGGTGCAGGCGTACCTGAACGGTGGTGCGGAGCCCAGCTTCAACTACCACCGCTTCTGGGCGCAGGCCGACGTGGCCATGGCGTACGCCGACTACGGGACCCTGTTCCCGAACGGCTGACAACGACCCGGGGTGGGTGGAGTGCCCCGCCCACCCCGGGGTTCGGCCGGGTCCGGGGGAACGACGGGACCCGGCCGGCGGACGGCCTGACACCCACGGTCAGGCCGGGGTGGGCCGGTCATCTGGCCAACGCAGCGGGTCGACCGGCCCACCCCACCGCCCGGACTGAAGACTGCCGCGAAAAAGCCCAGAAATTCCGGCTGTCGCGGGATCACACCACAGAGGATGACGGAGTAACGTACGTCACCGGAGAGGCCGCTCCCCCCGTGGCGGCCTCTCCACTTTTATGCCCGCCGGGACCCGTGCCCTGCCTGCTCGTCGGGCCGGACGTCCGGGTCGCCGGTGACCGGGTGACGCAGCCCCGGGTGCCCGGTCGGCAACGACCGGCGCAGCACCACCCAACTCACCGCCAGCGCCGCCGCGACCAGCGGCCAGGTCAACGCGATCCGGGCCACCACGAGCGCGAGCACCTGCCCACTCAGGTACAGCGGGACGAACACCGCCACCCGCACCACATAGGTCGCCGTCCACACCCAACTGGCCCTGCCGTACCCGCGCAGCAGCGCCGGGTCCCGCCGCCACCGGGTCCGCTGGCCCAGCGCCGCGCCGACCAGCACGCCGAGCAGCGGCCAGCGCACCACGATGCTCACGGCCCAGGCCAGCGCGCTGGCGGCGTTCGACAGCAGCTGGATCAGAAAGAAGTTCTCGGCCCGCCCGGTCCGCACCGCGATCAGCGCCGCGACGCAGACGGCGAGCAGCCCGATCAGCACCGAGCGCGGGCGGTCACCCCGCCGCAGCCGTACGCCGGCCACCACGACGCCCACGGCGAGCGCCGCGCCCACCCCGGCCCACAGCGACTCGCCCCCGATCAGCCAGCCCAGCGCGAACGCCACCGGCGGCAGCGTGGCGTCCACCGCGCCCCGCCGACCGCCCAGCAAGTCCGCCAGGGACTCGACCGGGGCCGTCCCACCGGCGTGTGGACCGGCCGCCGCCGCCCGGTCCGGCCCGGGCTCGACCTGGCCGGACTCCCGCCCCGGTGTGCCGTCCACCGCCACCTCCTCGCCTCGGTCCCAACCTAACCGGCGGGAGCCGGTGGGCCACCGACCGACCGGCCGGCACCGGCCGCTACGGTGTGCGGATGCGCGCGACGGCACGGGGTTGGACCGCGGTCTGGTTGGTCGTACTGGCCCTCGTCCAGGCGGCCGCCTTCCTCGCCGTCTGGCGGGTGGCCCTGCACACCGAGATCGGCCAGTGGGTCGACACTGTCGCACTGACCGGCAACCAGATCGGCCACGACCGTATCGACGGTCCGGTGGACCGGATCCTCAACGCGATGTCGGTGGTCTCCCTGCTCGCCGCCACCGCGATGATCGGCTTCATCGCGCTCATCCGGGGGCGGATCGCCCTGGCCGTCACCGCGACCCTGCTCATCGCCGGGGCGAACGTCTCCACCCAACTGCTCAAGTACGGCCTGAGCCGGCCCGACCTCGGCCTCGACCCGGACCGCGCAGCGGTGGGCAACAGCCTCCCCAGTGGGCACACCGCCGTGGCCGCTTCGGTGGCGGTCGCGCTCATGCTCGTCCTGCCGCCAAAGGTGCGGGCCGTCGGTGCCTTCGTCGGCGCGAGTTACGCCGCCCTCGCCGGGGTGGCGACCCTGTCCGCCGGTTGGCACCGACCCAGCGACGCGGTCGCCGCCTACCTGGTGGTGGGCGTGTGGGCGGCGCTGGCGGGACTGGTCCTGCTGATCACCCAACGCGAGCAGGCCCAGATCGCGCCCGGCGACGCCCACCGCGTCGCCGCGATCGTGCTCGGCGTGGCCGGCGTGCTCGCCCTGATCGCCTCCGGGCTGGCCCTCACCTGGCTGGTGGACCTGCGCGGGACCGGGCCGGAGGAGTTGAGCCGCCGCCCGCTCTTCGTCGGGTACGCGGGCAGCGCCGCCGGCATCGCCGGCACGATGGCGCTGGTGATGGCGCTGGTGCTGACCGTCGTGCATCGGCTGGTGCCGAGGGTCAAGGGGTGAGCCGACCGATGGACCCGGTTCGTGCCGCGTTCCGTGCCGAGTGCGGACGGCTCACCGAGGTCCTGGCCGAGGTGGACGACGTCGACCTCGACCGGTCCACCCCCTGCCCGCCGTGGACCGTCCGGGAGTTGCTCGCGCACGTGCGTACCGGCGCCGGACGGCTGGCCGACATGCTCGCCGCCCCCGCACCTCCGCGCGCCGAGGTGGACGCCGCCCGCTACTTCGGCGCGGCGAAGTTCACCCCGCAGGTGGACGCCGACCGCATCGCCGGCGGCCGCCGCGACGCGCGGCAGGCGAGCGGGGAGGCGTTGGCGATCGGGTTCGAGCGGGCCTGGCGGGCCGCCGACGCGGCGGTCGCCGGAGCCCCGCCCGATCGGGTGGTCCGGACCCGCCACGGCGATGCGATGCTCCTCACCGAGTTCCTGCGGACCCGGGTGGTCGAGGTGGGCGTGCACGGCCTGGACCTGGCGGCGGCGCTGGACCGCCAGCCGTGGCTCACACCGCACGCCGCCGCGGTGATCGCCGACCTGCTCACCGCGGGGCGACCCACGCCTGCCGCGTTGGGCTGGGACCGGCTGACCCTGATCCGCAAGACCACCGGACGTGCCGCGCTGACCGGCCCGGAACGGGCCGCGATCGACGCCGCCGGCTTCCGCTGGCTCGCCTTCGGCCGCTGACCCGACCACCCTGGCCCGTCAGCGAGTGCCGCTGGCGCCGCTTTGGTCGGTCGGCTCGCCGGACCGCGCGCGGGCCCGGGCGACGCCGGGCTGCCCGGTCAGCTCGCCGGGCGGGGTGCGGGAACGTGCGGGGCGACGCCCCGCAGGTGCGTGAGCACCACCGGGTCGATGCGGCCCGGCACCAGCCGCTCCTCCAGGTTCTCCAGCCCCGCCCAGGAGAACAGCGCCGCCTCCGGCCCGTCGTCGCCGACCGGGTGGCCCAGCGCGGTGAGCAACGTCGCGACCTCGTCGGCGACCGCGCCGCTCAGGTCGAGCAGGGTCGCCGGGTCGGGTCGGCTGAACAGCAGGGTGTGCACGGCCAGCAGCCGGCCCAGTTCGGTGACCGGGTCGGGGTGGTCGTCCACCCGCAGGTCGATCAGCACGTCGCTGGTGCCGCCGTACCCTCCGCCGCGCTCGACCACCAGCAGGCCGGCGCTCTGCCGGCCGCGCCGGTCCCCACCGGCCTCGTCACCGGCGCGCAGCGCGGCGACCAGCCGCTCGGCGAACGGCAGCGCCGAGGAGGCCAGCCACGTGTCGCCCAGCGCGTCGACGACCTCCGGGCCGGTGAGGATGTTGCCCTGCGCGGCCCAGCCGTCGCCGGTGCGCCCGCCGGCCCACGGGTGGCAGGCCGGGCCGGTCCAGCTCGCGCCCGGCCCGCTGACGCCCACCACGCCGAGCTGCCGGTGCTCCCGCTCGGCGTCGGCGGCGACCAGGCCGGCCACCACGTCGGCGGCGCCCACCCCGGTGCGCAGCAGAGTCAGCCCCTGCGGGCGGTAGGCGAGATTGACGTGCGCCTGGGTGGCCAGCGCGCCGACCTCGGCCTGCGCGGCCGGCACCAGCGCCCCGGCGGCGAGGAACTTGCTGGCCACGACGACGCCGTGGCGGCGGCCGTCGGCGGATCGGGCGACGAGGGAGAAGGTCACCCGCCGAGACTATCCGGCCGTTCGGCGTACGCCGACGGCTCAGAACGGTGTCGCGGCGGCCTCCGGCGGCCCGCCCCGCGCCCGGCGGGCGTCGGCGACCGCGACGCCGCCCAGCACGACCACTCCGGCGGCCGACGCGGCCAACCCCGGCAGGAACAGCAGCGGTACGGCCACCGCCGCCAGCACCAGGATGGCGATCCAGCGCGACGGGGAGACCCGCCCGAACACCTCGTACTCGAAGCGGGCCCGGCCGGCCAGGAACAGCGCGGGTCCGCCGAGCGTCATGGCCAGCCACGTCGGTGGGGCATGGCCCAGCGGGTGGTCGATGATCAGCTCGTAGCCGACCGCCGTGGCGGCCAGGCCGACCACCATGACCAGGTGCGTGTCCGCCGCCGAGCGACCGATGTTGGCCGGGTGACGGGCCGTCATCACCGCCTCGGCCAGGATCTGCCCGGCGCGCTGGACGTAGATCCGCCACAGCATGATCGACGTGGCCACCGCGAGCGCGAAGGCCAACGCGTGCCCCGACTCGTAGGTGCCCTTGCTGTAGGCGAAACCGGCCACCAGGATCGTCTCGCCCAGCGCCACGAGGAAGAACTGCTGGTACCGCTCGGCCAGGTGCTCCCCGGCGATCTCCCACTTCGAGACCGTCGACCGGCCCAGGCCCGGCACCGGCCAGCCGCACCGCGCCGCCAGGTACTCGATGAGCAGCGCCAGCGTCCAGAGCACCACCTGCCCGTTGGTGGCCAGCAACGCCCCACCGATCCAGAACACCCCGCTGACGGCGAAGACCACTGTCATCCGCACCTTCAGCCGGCGGTACGGATGTGGCCCCAACGCGATCGACAGGATCAGCGGCCGGGTCACCTGCGCGATGACGTACGCCGTCGCGAACATCAGCGAGGTCTCGCTGAAGGCCCGGGGGATCGCGACCCCCATCACCATGCTGGACACGAGCGCGGTCAACACCACTGTCTGCAGCGGCGCCCGGTACGGGTCGTAGCGGCTGGTCGTCCACGCGGTGCCCTGCCAGACCGACCAGAGGGCCAGCAGCAACAGCAGCGTCTTGCCACTGCCGGTGACCGCCGCCCAGAGGTGCTGCCGCGCCGGGCTCTCGGTCAGGTCCTCGAACGCGCGCGCGGAGATCCGGGTGAGCGCGAAGACGTAGACCAGGTCGAAGAAGAGCTCCAGGAACGTGGCCCGACCGGGTGCGGCCGCCGCCGGAACCGGCTCCAGGTGTCCCGCCGCCCTGGAACCCATGGTCAGCGGCCTGCGCCGGTGCTCCGGTCCACCTCGAAGTCGTAGCACCTCGGCCGGGGCGCGCAGCCGCGAACCGGCGATTCTGCCCACTTCGGGGATCTTGCTCGCGGGCACCGTCAACGGGCACGATCGATCGGTGACGAATCGATGGGGCATGACGGTGCCGTTGGGCGGGATCCCGCTGGCCGATCACCAGGCGGTCTACACGACCCTTGATCGCGCCGGGTTCACCGACGTGTGGTCCTCCGAGGTCGCCGGGACCGACGCGTTCACGCCGCTGGCCCTCGCCGCGGCGTGGCAGCCGCGGCTGCGGCTGGGCACCGCGATCACCCCGGTCTTCACCCGTGGCCCCGGGCTGCTCGCCATGAGCGCGGCGGCGCTCGCCGAGGCGGCACCGGGCCGGTTCGCGCTCGGCATCGGCGCGTCCTCGCCGGTGCTCGTGCGGGACTGGAACGCGGTGCGGTTCGACGAGCCGTTCCGGCGCACCCGCGACGTCCTGCGGTTCCTGCGCGCCGCGCTGCGCGGCGAGACGGTGGACGAGGTCTACGACACCTTCACCGTGCGCCGGTTCACCCTCGAACGGCCACCGGCGGTGCCGCCGCCGATCCTGCTCGCCGCGCTGCGCCCGGGCATGCTCCGGCTCGCCGGCGCCGAGGCCGACGGGGTCATCCTCAACTGGCTCAGCGCCGACGACGTGCCGCGGACCCTCGCCGAGTTGGGCGAGCGGCGGGCCGGCTTCGAGATCGCCGCCCGGATCTTCGTCTGCCCCACCGAGGACACCGCGTACGCCCGCACGCTCGGCCGCCGGCTGATCACCAGCTACCTCACCGTGCCGGCGTACGCCGAATTCCATCGGTGGCTCGGCCGCACGGAGGCGCTGGCGCCGATGTGGGAGGCCTGGGCGGCGGGTGACCGGCGTGCCGCCAGCGCGGCGGTGCCCGACGAGGTGGTCGACGCCCTGGTGCTGCACGGCTCGCCGGAGCGGTGCCGGGCCCAGGTCCGCCGCTACGCCGACGCCGGCGTGGACGTGCCGGTCCTCGCGCTGCTGCCCACTCCCGAGGTGACCGCCGGCAGCGCCGCCGCCCTGATGACCCTCATCGCCCGGTTGGGCACCGAGCCCGTGGGAGCGTCCGCGTGAACCTGACCGACCGGATCGCGGTGGTCACCGGCGGGGCCGGTGGCATCGGGGCGGCACTGGCACGGCGCTTCGCCACCGAGGGCGCCGCAGCGGTGATCGTCGCCGACCTGGACGCCGAGGCGGCCCACGCGGTGGCCGAGAGCATCGGCCCGGTGGCGCACGCCGCCGCCCTCGACGTCACCGACGAGGCCCAGGTCCGCGCGATCGTCGACGACACCGAACGACGCTTCGGCCGCATCGACCTGTTCTGCGCCAACGCGGGAGTGACCACCGGCGGGGGAGTGGAGGTCGACGACGCGGCCTGGGACCGCGCGTGGCGGGTCAACGTGCTCGCCCACGTCTACTCGGCCCGCGCGGTGCTACCCGGGATGCTCGCCCGCGGCGGCGGCCACCTGCTGCACACCTGCTCGGCGGCGGGGGTGCTGACCGCGGTGGGCGACGCCGCCTACACCACGACGAAGCACGCCTCGGTGGGCTTCGCCGAGTGGCTCGCCATCACCTACCGGGACCGGGGCATCCGGGTCAGCGCCCTCTGCCCGCAGGGTGTGGACACCCCGATGCTCGCCGACGGCATCGTCGAGGGCCACCTGGGCGCCCGGGTGATCGCCGCCTCCGGAGCGGTGCTCAGCCCGGACCAGGTGGCCGAGGCGACAATCGCCGGGCTGGCCGAGGAGCGGTTCCTGATCCTGCCGCACCCGGAGGTCGCCGACTACGCCCGCCGCCGCGCCGAGGACCCGGACGGCTGGCAGGCCGGCCTCCGCAAGCTGGTCCGCCGGCTGACCGCTTAACGCCCCGGGACGCGTCCGGCGACCAGGAGGTGCGCGCTCGATCCGACCAGCGCTGGCTCGGTGCTGTAGACGCGGGCCAGATCCAACGCCGCGGAGAAGACCGCGTCCTGCCCCGGCCCGCCCGCCGCGGCCTCCGCAGCCGTCCACGCGGGGCCCTCCACCCCGTGTACGACGACGTCGGTCAGCCCCGCCGCCGAACACTCGTCGGTGATCTCCTCGACCCGATGGAAGTAGGCATGGGTGAAACCGGTCCGTGGATCGTTGGTGCCGTCGGTCAGGAGGCTCTCGGCCTCGTCGAGGAGCCTCTCGTCGAGGCGTCCGGTGGCGGCGAAGTCCAGCGGGCCGGCGAAACGGGAGATGGCGGCGGCCACGACGTGACCGCCGGGGCGGGTGACCCGGACGGCCTCCCGTAGCGCCTTCAGCCGGTCGGCACGGTTCACCAGGTGGTAGAGCGGCCCCAGGAGGAGCCCCACGTCGTACGCGTCGTCGGCGTCGGGAAGCGCCCGCGCGTCGGCCACCCGGGCCTCGATGGGCGGCTGTCCGCCGCGTGCCTGGGCGACGTGACTCGGCACCAGGTCGACGAGGCGGACCTCGTAGCCGGCACCGGTGAGGGCCCTCGCGTACTCGCCAGTGCCTCCGCCGATGTCCAGGACGCGAGCACCCGGGCCGGGCAGGAGATCCCGCAGGAGCTGCGTCGTGCGGATCCACTCCAGCCGTGCCTGGGGGCGGGCGGACAGCCGCTGGTCCTCGCGGTAGCGCAGCGTGTAGTAGTCGACGATCTCGCTCGTGTGCTGATCCACCCCCCGATGCTCGTCGTCGCGCCTATCCGCCGCCACCGTGTTTCCGCGCCGGCGCGCGACTCCTCCCTCGAAGGCGGGAACGCGTTCACCTCCGCCGGGGAGGAGGCGCGCGTCCGGCCCGCAGATCATCGGTTCATGAATGTCACTCGATCCGCAGCGATCGACCGGGTGCGGCGATGGGCGGTGGCCTGCGGCGTCTTCGTCGTCGGTGCGACTGCCCTGCGTCTCTACCGGATCGCCCTCGACGATCGGAACGCGCATGACATCCACTGACCCGGGCCGCACCTGGGCCGCCGCTCCCGCGCCCTGGGCCGTCGGGGCCGCGTACGCCGTCCCGCTCTGCGTCCTGCCGTCCGCGATCTGGCGACTGTCCCTCGTGTTCACCGACGACGCCGTCACGACGTGGTACATGATCTTCCTGTCCGTCCTGTCGATGGGCCTGGCCCTGTCGACACTCGGGCTGGTGCACCACTGGGGACAGCAGGTGCCGCACTGGGTGCCGCTGTTCGGCAGGCGTTCGATCCCGGCACGCCCGGTCGTGCTCGCCGCGGTGGTCGGCGGCTCGTTGCTCGTCGCCATCTGCCTGTACCTGGTGCTGAACAGCACGTTCCACGTCGTGAACCGCGGCTGGGTGGGGATGGGGCGCGACGAACCGGCGCGCACCCCGCCCGGCTGGGACGTGCTGCGGTACTACGCACCGCTGGCCGCGTGGGGCCCCCTGGTGATTGCGGTGGCCGCCGACTACGGCCGCCGCGCCCGGCTCCGATCCCCCAACCCGCCACCGGTGATCAAGAGGTTCGGGTCAGGAACGGGTCCTGACATGACGCGAACCTCTTGATCACCGCGTGGGTCGGCGGGGGTGGGAGTGGGGGGACCGGCGGGCCTGGTGCAGGGGGGAGGGGTGGACGGACCAGAGCAGGCGACGCCACCAGGGGCGGGCCGAGCGCAGGTTGGCGACGTAGGCCGTGGCCACCTCGGCGGCGCGGGCCGCCTGACCGGCCGCCGCGGCCTCGGGGGCGAAGCCCACCTGATTGAGCAGCGTCGCCAGTTCGTCGACTGCCGGCTCCGCGCTGGGCACGCCGCCGCCGGGTGTGGCGCTGCCGTTCGTGCCGCTGCCAGGTGCGCTGCCACCGCTGGTCGTGCCTGCTCGGGCTTCGGCAAGGGCCTGGCGGGCCTGCGCGGCCACCTCGGTCGCCGCCAGGTCGTCACCGACCGGACGGCCGGCCAGTCGCAACGCGTCGGTGACCTCCCGCCAGGCGCCGGCGATGCGCTGGCCGGGGTCACCACCCGCCAACCGCTTGCGGGTGAGGGAGCGGCGCATCGCCAGCAGGGTGAGCAGCAGCGCCCCCACCAGGAGCAGCAGCGCACCGCTGCCGCCCGCGACCAGCACCGGCGTGGACGCGCCACCCCGTGCGGGCGGGCCCTCGGCGGCGGCCACCGGCTCCGGCGACGCGCTCGGATCCACAGTGGGCGCCGGCGCCTCCGACGGCGGCGGGTCCTCCGGGGTCGGACGGAAATCCTCCTCCACCGGCCTCGGCTCGTTCTCCGGGCGGGGCAGCGGGTTGAACGCCACCCAACCCAACCCGTCGAAGAGCACCTCCGGCCAGGCGTACGCGTCACCGGCCCGCACCGGGCCCTGCCCACTGCAGGAGAAGCCGACCACCACCCTCGTCGGCAGACCGGAGAGCCGGCCGAGCACCGCGAACGAGGCCGCGAACTGCTCCGACGTCCCGCGCTGCCCGCCGCCGTTGCGCGGACCGAAGAGGAAGAACGCCAGATTCGGGTACGCGTGCCCGCTCGGCGCGTCGGCCACCACCCGGTAGTGCTCGGCCAGGAACTGCTCGATCGCCACCGCCCGCTCGTAGGGGGCGCCGTTCTCCTCGGCGAGCTGTGTCGCCAACCGGCGCATCGGGTCGGGCACCCCGTCGGCGACCCGCAGCACCCGGGCCACCTCCTCGCCGGCCGGCACGTTCGCGGTGGCCAGCAGGTTGTTGTCCGGGCGTTCCCGGGCCGACGTCACCGTGTACCGCAGCCCCGGCGTCAGTCCCTCCGGCCTGATCAGCGTGCCCGTCGCCGGGTCGTACGCCACCCGCGCCCCGCTGACCTCGCGCGGCGTCGCCACGGCCGGCAGCAGCCGACCGCTGAGCTCCGCCACGGTGATCTCCTGCCGAACACTGTCCACGGTGCTGTCCCGGGCCGGCGCGGTGGCCGGCAGGATCCGCCCCGCGTTGCGGTACGTCGCGCCGACCCGCCAGGTGATCCCGTCGTAGTCGCTGAGCACCGCCAACCGGATCTGTACGCTGCGACCCGCCTTCGAATCGTCCGCGCCGCCGGTCGCCTTCGGGTCGTTCCCAGCGTCGGCCGGCGGGGTGGCACCCACCGTGTTCACGTCGAGGAGTTTCTGCTCCGGGCGCAGCGCCCACCCGGAGATCCGGATCAGCGGGTTCTCGTCGAGCGTCTGCACCTGCGGTGGCTCCACGTACCGGCGCGGATCCACCGGACGCCCGTCGACCTGACCGGCGACCACCGGGCCGAGCAGCGCGACCAGGCCGATCACCAGCGCGACGCCGAGCGCCGCCGAGGCCGCGAGCCGAAGCCGTACCGCCGCGCGCGTCCCCGGGGCGAGACCGGCCGTCGGGTCACCGCCGGCCGACGGCGTACCCGAAGGCGCGGCCAGCCCGACCGCCGCGACCGCGACGAAGGCGACAGTCGTCCCGATCGCCGGTTCGGCGTTCGGGCCGACCACGTAGAGGGCCGCCGCGTAGAGCCCCGCCGCCGGCAGGTAGCCGAGCAGCACCCGGCCGGTGCGCAGCGCCACCTCCGCCCCGGCCAGACCGGCCAGCCAGGCCGCCACCACCGGGATCAGCACCGTGTCCGGTGTGGGCTCCACGGGAATCATCGCGGTGAGCAGCCGGGGAATGCCGTTGCGGGCGGCGTCCGCGCTCACCTCCAGCAGGCTGCCCGGCAGGTCGGCGTGGGTGGCGGCCAGCCGCAACGCCCACAGCGTCCAGCCGGCCATCGCCGCCATCGACACCGGTGCGACAAGCCAGGACGGCAGCCGTCGGGTGGCGACGCTCACCAGCACCGAGCCCACCGCCGCGCCGATCACCAGCCGGGTCAGCAGGTCGCCCGCGTACACCCGACCGAGCACCACCCCGGCGAGCGCGGTGAGCGTGATCAGCGCCAGCGGCACGACGGCCGCCCGCAGCGCGCGTACCACCCGCGCCGCGGCGCTCGGGCCGCCGCCCGCCGGCGGCGCCTGTCGACGGGCCGCCGTCTCCTCCTGCGGCGCGATGCCCGTCACCACCGGCGTACCCCGTCCCACTCGGCGGCGAACTGCGCGCCGTCCGCCGCGTCGACCACCACCAGACCGGCAGTGCCCGCCGGCGTCGGCTCGGCCGCGCCGAACACCCCGACCACCACCGACGGGTACGCGCCGCGCAGCGCGCCGACGTGTCCCAACCCGTCCCGACCACCGGGGCCGGTCAGGAAGACAAGTGTGTCGCCGAGCCGGTCCTGGCGCAGCCGGGTCGTGACCGCGCGCAACGCGTCGGCCTCGTCGGACAGGTCGGCGGCGGCAAGCCGGTCCAGGGGCCCGAGCGCGGGGCCGTCCCCGCCGTCCCCCTGCTCCGGGCCGACCAGCAGCATCAACACCGGCAGGTCCGCGCGGTGCGCGGCGGTGACGACCGACGCCGCCGCCTCACACGCGGACTCGAACGACTCGGCCACCCCGCCGGACCGCTGCGGATGCGCGGCGGCCCGGTTGTCCAGGAGGACGACCAGGCGCGGCAGGCTGGTGTCCACGTTCTCGCGCACCATCAGCTCGCCGACCCGGGCACTCGTGCGCCAGTGCACCCGACGCAGTTCGTCACCCACCACGTACTCCCGCAGCGAGTCGAACGTGATCGACCCGTGCGGCACACCGTCCACCCGGCCGTCGAGGCTGCGGCCCGCGCCGCGGGGCACCGCCGTGAGCGGATGGATCCGGGGATGCACCCAGACCGGCGTCGTCCCGCCGTACGGGCGGGCCAGCGCCACCAACCCCAACGGGTCGCGCCGCGTCACCCGCAGCGGACCGACCGGCACCACCCCGCGACGGTCGGTCGGCACGTCGTAGCGGACCTCGGTGTCCCGACCGGGCCGCAGGCGCAGCAGCGGCACCGGCACGGCACGGCTCCCGCACCGGTCCTCGGCCAGTAGGTTCGCCGAGCGCAGCCGGCCGGCGTTGCGCACGGTGAGCGTCATGCTCGCCGGCTCCCCGCGCGCCACCCGGTCCGGGTCCGCCTGGCGGTCGACCACCAGTTGGGGCCGCCAGGCCGCGGTCAGCGCCGCGTAGCCGACGGCCGCGCCGGCCGCCGCGCCGAGCAACGTCAACTCGGGGTACGCGAAGCGGAACCCCAGGCCGAGCAGGACGACGGCGGCGACGAGCAGCCCGACTCCGCGGGCGGTGATCCCCATGGCGCTGCTGCCGGTCAGCCCTGCACCGGGGCGGGCTGCCCCGACGGCAGCGGCACCGGCACCGAGGCGATGGCCTGGCGCAGCACCTCCGCAGGGGTCACCCCGCGCACCTGCGCGTCCGGGGTCAGCAGCAGCCTGTGCGCGAACACCGGCTCGGCGAGCGCCTTCAGGTCCTCCGGCATGATCCAGCCCCGACCGTCGATCAGCGCGTACGAGCACGCTGCCCGGGTCAACGCGATCACGCCCCGAGGGCTGACCCCGACGCGTACCTGCGGATGCGTGCGGGTGGCGGCGGCCAGCCGGACCGCGTACGCGTAGAGCGGCTCGGCGATGTGCACCCGGCGGGCCATCCGGACCATCTCCCCGACTGTCGCGGTGTCGGTGACCGGGGCGAGCGCCTCGGGGGAGCGGACCGTCGCGCCGCGCAGCACCTCCACCTCGACCGCCTCGTCCGGGTAGCCGACGGACAGCTTCACCAGGAAACGGTCGAGCTGCGCCTCGGGCAGCCGGTAGGTGCCGTCCATCTCGACCGGGTTCTGCGTGGCGACCACCAGGAACGGCGCGGGCACCGGGTGCCGGACGCCGTCCACAGTGACCGTGCGCTCCTCCATCACCTCCAGCAGCGCCGACTGGGTCTTCGGCGACGCCCGGTTGATCTCGTCGGCGATGACGATGTTGGCGAAGACCGGCCCCGGATGGAACTCGAAGTCACGGGTCGCCTGGTTGAAGATGGTCACGCCGGACACGTCCGAGGGGAGCAGGTCGGGCGTGAACTGGATGCGCCGCCACTCACCCTTCACCGTCGCGGCGATCGCCCGCGCCAGGGTCGTCTTACCGACCCCGGGCACGTCCTCCAGCAGCACGTGACCCTGGGCGAAGAGCGCGGTCAACGCCAACCGGACCACCTGCGGCTTGCCGAGCACCACCGCGTTGACGTTCTCGGCCAGCCGGGCGGCCAGGGCGGCGAAGCCCTGCACCTCCGGCTGGGTGAGCGGCTCGTGGGTGTTCACGGTCGGTGGTGCTCCTCGGCTGGTGGTTCAGCAGGTGGGCAGGACGTTGATGTTGTCGCCGCCTTCCAGGTTGAGCCAGGCCCACGGGATGTAGTTCTTCCCGCTGTACTCGACCTGCACCCACCAGGTGCTGCGCTTCTGATCGTTGTAGATCCACGAGTCGACGTCCTCGCCGGACTTCTTGCAGTACGCCTTCAGCCGGGTGCCGGGCTTCGCCCAGCCCTCCTGCTTGTCGTTGTCCTGCCGGGTCACCGAGAAGATCTCGTTGCCGTTGCGGCCGTCGACGTCCCTGTTGCAGTACGTCCGCTGGTCGCCGTCGGGGCCGTTGTTGCACGTCGCGATCCCGTACAGCGGCTCGGTGCTGTCCGCCCGCTCCGCGGTGCCTTTACCGGCGGCGTTGCTCGCCGTCACGGTGAACGTGTACTTCGTGCCCGGCGTCAGTCCCGTCATCGTGATGCTGGAACACGCCCCGGCCTTCGCCGGCTCACCCGACGTGCTCAGCGAGCAGGTGGCCTTACCGCCGCCCGCGTCCACGGTGAACGTGACGGTCGCCGACGTGGCCGTCGCCGACGAGCCGGTGACCGTGACCCGGGGCGCGGCGACCGTACGGGCCGTGGCGGTGGCCTCCGGACCGGGCCCAGCCTCGTTGACCGCCTTCACCTTCACGGTGACGTTCTGGCCGTTGCCCAGCCCGGTGACTGTCGTGCGGGTCTCGGTCACCTCGCTCGTCCTGCCGCCGACGTCCACCTGGTACTTCGTCACCGGTCGGCCATTGGCCTCCGCCGGCGACCACTGCACGGTGACCGCGCCCGGCTGGTCGGCGACCGTACCGGCCTGCAGGTCGAGCGGCCGACCCGGCGCCGCGAACGGCACCACCGTGTTGCTCACCGGCGACGCGGCCGAGCCGGCGCCCTTGTCGTTGACGGCCACGACTGTGAACGCGTACTGGGTGCCGAACTCCAGCTCACCGGCCGGCACCACAAGCTCCGTCTTCGTCGACTCGCCGGCCGGCGCGTTCGTCCCCGCCGACGTGGCCGTCACCGCGTACTTGGCGATCTTGTTGCCCTGCCCGTTCGCGGCCGGCCACTTCACCACCACCGTGCCGTCCGGCCGCTCCTGCGCCGTGACGCTGGCCGGTGGATCGGGCACCGCTGCGGTCGGGGTCACCGGGTTGCTGCTGCGCGCCGGGCCGTCACCCTTGGCGTTCACGGCGTGCACCGCGAAACGGTACGTCTCGCCGTTGGTCAGCCCCTTGACCTCCACCGAACGCTGGTTGGCGCCCACCTCCAGGCGTTGACCGGCACCCTGCACCACGTACCTGATGATCTCGGCACCGTTCGCGGCGGCCGGCCGCCAACTCACCCGGGCCTGGGCGTTGCCCGCGGCGGCGGTGACGCTGCGCGGCGCGCTCGGCTTGCCCACCCGGGGCTTCTTCGGCGGGGGCGGCGGCGGGGGAGCCGGCGGCGGGTCACCGCCCAGCACGTCGTTGGCGTACTTGTCGACCTCGCGCACCTGGTGCTTGTCGTCCACCACCCGGGCCGTCGCCGAGTCGGGCGAGTTGATGAAGAGGTGGTTCTCCCGCACCTCCATCTCCAGCGGCCCGTTCGCCCTGCCCTTGACCGTGTCGACCAGCTGGCCGCCCGCGTCGAAGGAGTAGATGGTGCCGGTCGCCTCGTCGGCACAGTAGAACCGGTCCGCCCAGGCCACCGCCGGGCTCAGCCGGTCGCCGCTGCCCGGCACCGTGAACGCCCGCTCCTCACCGGCGTCACCCACGACCAACACCCGCCGCTCGGCGGGCACCGTCACCGGCACCCGCGGCCCGGAGGTGCGGGTCGGCATCGCCGCCGGGCCGGGCAGTGTCAACGGCGTCGGGCGGACCTCGCCGCGCTGCACCCGCACCAGCCGGGCGGCCGTACGGTCGAGCACCGCCACCCCGTCGTCCAGGGTGGAGACCACCAGCTCGTGGCTGGCGTCGGCCACGTCGTACGTCTCAACCCGCTCCGGGCTGAGCCCGCCACCTGCCGGCGCGGCCGAGGCCGGCGCGGACGGCAGCTTCGCGGCGGTGATCGCCGAGACCGTGCCCTCGCTGGGCACCGCGATCCAGAGCCGGCCCTCTCCGTCGAACGTGCCGCCGGTGATGCCCGGGGGATAGCGCACCGGCTCGCCGACCGGGCTCAACGACCGCGGGTCGAGCTGCCGCACGATGCCCTGCACGGCGTCGACGACGAACGCCGCGTCCTCGTGCAGGGCGACGCTCACACCCAGGCCGGGGGTGGTCGGCGTGGTCGCGGTGAGCTGCAGCGTGGCCAGGTCCAGCGAGCTGATCTGCCCGGTCTGCAGATCACGCAGGATCAGCAGCCGATCGGTCTGGGCGACCTGCATCGGGTGCCGGCGGGCACCGGGAACCTCGGTGCGGGTGTCCACCCGGGCGGTGACCCCGTTGACCCGGGCCAGCTCGCTGCGGACCGCGCTCCACAGCCAGGAACTCGCGTCGTAGTTGGCCACCGCGTTGTCCGCCGCCCCCAGCCCCAGGACGGTCAACCCCATCGCGGCCAGCAGCGCGGTGACCGTGCCGACCGTCACCAGCCCGCCGCGCAGTCGGGACCGGGAACGGGGGGCGTCGGTCCGCTCGGCGTCGTCGATGCTGGCCACAGCCGGCTGCCTTCCCTGAGTCGTGGCAGGTGGCGTACGCCTCGCGGCGACCCCTCCCCTGAGCCGGGTGCCATCATATGGCTCGGCCGGGAACGGGGGAACCCGCACCGTCACCCCTGTGGATACCGAGCGTGCGCAGTGGACGCCCAGCTCAGCTCGACGATCGCGAACCCGACTGTGTCGACTCGGCGGCGCGGACCGCTCACGATCAGCTCGGCGGTGTGGACCGTTCGCGCTTGGTGCAGACCTGGCTCGAGGTGGCGAAGCTGTCCGTGGAGTAGACCGCGAGCACTGTGAAGCAGTAGTCCACCCGGGAGCTGAGACCGTTGATGGTGTGGCTGGTCCGCCCCGGTTCCACGGTGGCCATCACCCCCAGCGCCAGACCGGCCCGTCCACCGGCGACCATGAACGGCACCGCACCCCCGGACGGGTCCGTCCAGGTCAGAGTGATCGTCACGAGGTCGTCGCGCAGCTTCAGGTCACCGGGAGGGGGACCGCTCACCGCCGGCGCCGCCGTCACCGCGTCGCCGGCCGGGGGTGGCGCGTCGTCGCGGTTCAGCACCACCGCGCCCAGGCCGGCAACCGCGACCAGGGCAACCCCGGCCGCCACCGCCGCGCCGATCAGCGTCGCCCGGCTGCGACCCGTCGAAACACCCTCATCGGCGTACGCGGTCGAGTAGGGGTCCTGCTGGTACCGCTGCCCCGGATACACCTCGTGGCTCTGCTGGTAGGGCTGCCCCGGGTACTGCTGACCGGACGGGTACTGCGCGGCGGGCGGCTGCGTGACGGTGGCCGGCGGCCGGTAGGCCGCGGGCGCGAGGGGCGCAGCCGTCGTGTCCTGGGGCGGGGCCGGCTCCGGCCCGACGGCCGGGAACACCTCCGTCGACGCGGACGCGAAGCCCGACGGCTCACCCTGCACGGTCGGCAACGGTGGGCTCGCGACCGGCATGCTCTCGCCGCCCGCTGTGGACAGGCCGCCCAGGGTGGGCGCCCCGCCCGGGGTGGCGACGTTGCTCGGCGTGGGCACACCGCCCAGGGTGGTCGCGCCGCCCAGGGTGGTCGCGTTGGTGGGTGGGACCGCGCTGGTGGGTGTGACCGCGCCGCCCAGGGTGGCCGCGCTAGCGGGTGTGGTCTCTGCGGCGTCCGTCCGTGGCGGGTCCACGGGGTCCCCGGCAGTCGTGGGTAGCGGATGCGGGGGCGCAATGCTGCTCCAGGGGGGAGCGGTCAATCCCCACGGTGGCGCGCTCACCGGCGGCGCGCTCACCGGTGGCGCGGAGACGGGCTGGCTGTAGCCGGGTGGTCCGGATACGGGGTAGGGGTGGGCTGGTGGTCCGGACACGGGGTAGGGGTGGGCTGGTGGTCCGGACACGGGGTAGGGGTGGGCTGGTGGTCCGGACACGGGGTAGGGCTGCGCCGGTGGCCCCGACACGGGGTAGGTGTGGAGGGGCGGCGCGGACACCGGCGGTCCGTAGCCGGGTGGTCCGGACACGGGCTGGGTGTGGGCCGTCGGTGGGCCGGAGGCGGGGTGGGGCCGGTCGGGCGGTCCAGAGACGGGTTGGCCGTGCTCGGGCGGAGCCGACACCGGACGCGAAGGGCCCGCGGCCGGTGCGGAGGTCGAACCGACAGGCGGCGCGGAGACCGGCTGCGTCGCGGCGGGCGTCGCGCTGCCCGCGTGGTGCAGGGGTGGCCCGCTCACCGGGCGGGAGGGCGCCGGGTCTGGACTCGTCGGGATGGTCCCGGAAGGCCCCGGCCGGTCCGTCGTGCGGGTCGGCCCGCTCGGCCCGGCCGCTGCGACCCGGGCGGCCTCCTCGGCCAGCAGGGGCTCGATCTGCCGTACCTGAATGGTCGGGTCGGCCCACCGCGGAGCCGGCGCCGACGGTGGGGGTGCCGAGGGCGCGGCGGAGGTCTGCGCGGCGACAGCCGGGGCCGGACTCGTCGGGTGGACCGGAGGGCGAGCCGGATCCGCGGCCGACGGCGTGGAGGGCGGCGCCTCGACGACCGGGTGGATCGGCTGGTCATTCGTTCGCTGACGCGGCGGTGTGGGTGGTGGCTGCTGCCGGACGTACGGCGTCGGCCGGCCGGCGGCCTGAGGCGGCGGCGCGACCGGTGGGGGTGACGGCGGCGGCTGCTGCTCGGTCCGCTGGCGCGGCGGCACCGGCTGGACGGGCGTTGCCGGCGCCGGTGACATGACGGGCGCGGGCGGGACCGGATGCGCGGGCGGTGCCGGCGTCGGCGACATGGGTGACGAGGTCGGCGCCGCATGGGTGGGGGCCGGGGGAGGCGGTGGGGCCCAGGGCGACGCAGGAGCCGGACCATCGCCCGCCGCCGGGCGCATCGCGGCCAGGGTCGCCAGGGACAGCGTCGGACCGGTCAACGCCGATCGGGCGCCGGAGTCCTTCGTCGTGGCAGCGGGGGCGGACGTCGGCGGTCCGGCGTCCGGCCGGGTCTGCCCAGGGCTGGCCTCGCCGAGGTAGTCGCGGGCGGCGCGTACCACCGGGTGGTGCTCACCGAGCACGGCGGGCCCGGCGCTGGCGACGCGCGTGTAGTTGCGGCGGGCCTCGTGTCTGTTGCCCAACTCCTCGGCGACCTCGGCCAGTTCGAAGGCGAGCGCGAGCATCGTCGGCTCGGAATGGTCCCAGCGCCGCTCGCCCGCCGCGAAGGCCTCCTCAAGCACCCGGCGGGCGGCAAGCGGGTCGTCCGCCTCGCGGTGCAGGCGGGCCAGCAGGTGCGCGGTGTGCAGCGTCTCGGGGTGGTCCTCGCCGTACGGCCGACGGGCGGACCCGACAGCGTCCGCGAGCAGCTGCCGGGCAGTGCCGAGGTCGCCCTCGGCGCGCAGTGCGAGGGCCCGTTGCTGGACGGCGGCCAGAGGAGAGGGATGGGACACAGGGCAATGCTGCCCGGCACCGGGCCGCCGACGCTACCCGGGCTCACACCCGATCCCGCTTCGGTGACCTCGCGTGACGGGTGTGAGCAGGGGCGGGAGGGCGACCGGGCAGGCGCCGGTGGGCGATGTGCATGATCCACGAGCGCCGTGTACAGTAACTCCCCGTGCGGCTCGCCGTGCCGACCTCGGATGGAAAGATCATCTGAGCGGCGAGGTAGGCTGAACGAGCAGGTCCGGGTGGCGGAATGGCAGACGCGCTAGCTTGAGGTGCTAGTGCCCGTATAGGGCGTGGGGGTTCAAGTCCCCCCTCGGACACAAACAATTGCCCCACGGTGCGCGCTGAGATCGGTTTCAGCGTGCACCGTTTGCGCTTCCGGGTG
>NZ_JBNCKQ010000010.1:0-190825 GCF_049841615.1 Micromonospora sp. DT63
CACGGGCGATTGGCGCAGTGGGAGCGCGCTTCCTTGACACGGAAGAGGTCACTGGTTCAAACCCAGTATCGCCCACCAGCTGTGGACGTACGACTGAGGCCCGCTACCGGACAACCGGTAGCGGGCCTCAGTCGTACTGGGCCGTCCTACTCGCCCGCGCGGAGCACCTCGCTCAGCCGGTCGCGTCGCCGCAGCGCCGACTCGACAGGTACGACCGTCGCGGCGGCCACGAGCAGCGCCACGCTCACCAGAGCGAGCAGCCACCACGGCAGGACCGCCCCCGGATCGGCGGCCTGGCCGGTGAGCAGCCGCAGGTCGAGCGGGCCGAGCGTCAGGCGTGCGAGCAGGGCCCCGAGCAGCGGGCCGCACACCGCGGCGACCACTACCGGCGGTAGCACCTCTCCGGCGGCGACCCAGCGGGCGTCGCGGTGCCGCAGGCCGAGGGTCCGCAGCCGGGTCAGGGTCTGCCACCGCTCCGCCGCGCCCGCGGCGGCGGCGAGCGTGAGGCCGAGCAGCCCCAGCGCCAGCAGCATCGCGGCGGCCGTCCACGCCAGCCGGAGGAGCCCTGCGGTCAGCGGCGCCACCCGCTGCGCCCGCAGGACGTCCGCGCGCAGTACGACGTCGGCGGCGACGCCGCTGTTCGACACGGCCCGCGCCGCGCCGGGGCCGGTCACCCAGACGGTGTTCGGGACGGCGGGCAGCCCGGCGCTCGCGAGGGCCGCGGCGTCCACGATGACGACGTCACCGGCGCCACCGACGGAGGGCGCGGTGCCGACGGCGGTGAGACGGATCGCCGGGGCATCGTCCCGGGGGAGCTGCAACCGCGTACCGGCCCGCAGCTCACCGTCGCTCGACCGGACCAGCGCCGGGACGTCCCCGGGGCCGGGTGTCCGGAGCCGGGCCAGGTCCGGCGCGTCGGGCAGCGGGGTGGTGGCCAGCAGGCGCTGGAACGCCGCGGTGTCCACGATGACCAGGCGTGGGGTGAACAGCGTCGACTCGCTGAAGACGCGCGCCGAGTCGGTCACCTGCGCGACGACCACCTGCCCGACGCCCGGTGCGGCGGCGATGCGCTCGGCGACCGCAGGCGTGGCGGCCCCGGCCCCGGCCTCGGCGCCGACGTCGAGGCGGGCGTCGGCGCCGACGCTGCTCCACGCGCCGTCGGCCAGGCCCCGGCTGACCGTGGTGCCGAGGATGAACGCGAACGACGCGAGCGCCGTGGCGCTCACCAGAACCAGCAGCGGTAGCGCGCGCCCGGCGGTCGCGGCGGCCCGGGCGGCACCGAACACGGCCAGCGGGCGGCGCGAGCGCAGGGCCTGTCGAAGCGCGAACCGTGCCCCGAGGGGCAGCAGCCGGATCAGGACCAGCGCACCGACCAGCACGCCCAGCGCGGGGGCGCTGATCGGCAGGATGGTGTCGCCGGTCAGCTCGCCGGTGTCGCCGTCGGAGGCGACGGGCAGGAGCCCGCCCTGGTGCAGGGTGACGAACGCGGCGACCGCGGCGATCAGGACGGCCGCCTCCACGGCGGCGCGGCGCAGCTGGCCGGTCGCCCGGATCCAGCGCCGAGCGGCCGCGTTGGCGGGTTGACGCCTGTCGCGGCTGGCGCGCGCGGCGGCGAGGATGCCGAACGCCGGCCCGGCGACGGCACCGGCCAGGACAGCGGGAACGGCCCAGGCCCAGGAGACGCCCGGAGCCGCCGCGCGGGCGAGCGCGAGCCCGACGGCGGCGGCCGCGAGGGACACCACAGTGGACTCGATCGTCAGTTCCGCACCGAGGTCGGGTAGCGCCGCCCCACGCTGCCGGGCGGCGCTCAGCGCCGGGGTGCGGCGGCGGACCAGCAGGTCGGCGGCGAGCAGCAGGACCAGTACCGTGGCGGTCAGCACCCCGATGAGCAGGACGGCCGCCTGCGCGGACACGGCGCTGATCCGTCCGCGGACCTCGCGCAGGGTGACGTCGAGCCGCGACTCCCATTTCAGGGACTCGTCACGGGCGGCCGACGAGCCGGACGCTGCCTTGAGCTTGACCACCTGGCTGGCGAGCGTCGCTGTGGTGTCCCAGGTGAGCGCATCGGGGACGGGTGCGAAGTGGACGGTGCGCCGCAGTTCGTTCTCGCCGACGGCGAGCCGGGCGTCCGGCACCGACTCGCGTGACAGCAGGCCGGCGATCCGGGTGATCCCCACGCCGTCGGCGCCGGGCACCGGGTGCAGGAGCGCCGGGGCGAGTCGCCAGGCGGGGTCGGCGCTGTCCGCGGGTCGGTAGATTCCGCTGATCCGGACGTCCTTCTTGCGACCGTGGCCGTCCTTGACCGGAATCCGATCGCCGGGGCCGAGGTGGAGTTCTGTGGCGTCCGCCTCGGAGAGGCCGACCTGCACCGGCCAGGGCGGTCCCTGGTAGGGGGTCACGACGTATTCGTCGGTGACCGTGGGCCCGGGCGCGCTGCCGGCGATCCAGGTCACGTCCGGGCCGCCGCCATCGCCTGCCAGGTAGGTGAACTGGAAGGTACGTGGCGCGTTGCCCTCGGTGACGGTGAGGATCGGGCCGCTGGCGACGGCGATGGGCGAAAGCAGCACGGCGTCCAGGTCGGGCCCGAGCGCGGAGGTCGCCCGGTCCCGGAAATTGTCGATGTCATCGGCGAGGTGGGCGGTTCGGACCCGCCCGCCGGTCGGGCCGTCGTCGCGTTCCCAGTCGGCGCCTACGAGGACGTTCGAGTCCTGGCCGGAGCGGCGGACCGCGTCCTGGACGGCCTTGTCGGCGGCGGCGCGGAGCAGCCCCGGCACGGCCCCGGCGAGCAGCGCGACGGCAGCGATGACGGCGGCGGTGAGCAGCAGCGGTCCGGCGTCGGTCCGGCCACGGCCGCGGACGCTGGGCCAGTGCGGCGCCGGCCACCGGCGGGTCAGCCAGCGGTTCACGGCGCCACCCGCAGGTGCGCGGCGTCGGCCCGGCGGACCTGGACGGTGACCACGACGGCGACTGCCAGCAGGCATCCGGCGAGCAGTACGGCGAGCAGCGCGGTCTCGGCAGGCCACGGCCACTGCGGCTGGGCGGCCGGGATGGGCGCGGCGCCGGTGTCGGAGCGCACGAGCAGGGGGGCGACGACGCGGGTGGCGAGCGCGCCGACGGCCGCGCCCGCCGCGAGCAGGGGCAGCAGCACGCCGACGTGCTGGCCGAGCAGCACGGCCCGGATGCCGCGCCGGGACATCCCGAGGCCGCGCAGCCGCGCCACCTCGACGGCGCGGGCCTGCAGATCGCAGGTGACGTGCAGGACGACGCCGGCGAGCAGCAGCAGGGCCGCGGCCGGGACGATGAGCCGCAGCGCGGCGGGCAGCCCGGCGCGCAGCGGGCCGCCGGTGAGGCGGGCGGTCTCCGCCTCGCGGTTCGTGACGGTGCCCAGGTGCAGGGCTGTGGCCCGTTCGGCGGCGTCGGGACCGGCGGGGTGGCCCACCCACCAGGCGTCGACCGGGAACGTCAGGTCGCCGGTGACGGCGCGTGCGCGGGACAGCGTGTCCAGGTCGGCAAGGACGGCGACGGCACCGGGGGCGGAGGGCACGGTCGGCACGACCTCGGCCACGACGATGGGGACGGGCGTGGTGCCGACGGTGACGCTGAGGGTGCTGCCGCTGGCGACACCCACCTCGCTGGCGAAGCGGGCGGACACGGCGACGGGCACCGGCCCGGGGTCCGCGAAGGCGGTGGCGACGAGGGTCCGGGCGGCGTCGTCGGCGCTGTCGAGGTCTACTGTCGCGGCCATCCGCAGCGCGGTTCCGGTAGGCGCGGGAGACAGTTGGACGGTCAGGTCGCGCATCCTGCTCGGAACCGGCGGCGCGGAGGTGGCGGTCCAGTCCGACCCGTCGGTGGGCCGCTCCGGCGAGCCCGCGGGCGGCACGGTGAGCGTGACCGCTATGGCGACGGGTCCGGTGATGGCCACGGGTTCGTCGCCCACGTCGGTGGTGACCGGCAGGGCGACCGCGACGAGACGCAGCCCGTCAGCTGTCGCGCAGGCGGGGAGCCGAAACTCCCGGCCGTCGAGCGGTATGGCAGGACCGGTGCAGGACGTGCGCAGTCCGGTGGCGTCCTGCAGCAGCAGCCGCGGCGTCACGGCGAGCGAGGCGCCGCCGGCCGCCGTCCCGCTCAGGACGAGCGGGGCGCCGGCCGCGACGGCGAGGCCGGTGACCCGGGTACGTGGTGCCAGGGTGGCACCGACGTCCGCCCATCCGCGGTCGCTGTCCACCGGCCCGCGCAGCAGCGCGTCGGCGCGGGTGGTGTCGACGGCTACCAGGCGTGGCGCGTCGCCGGCGGTGCCGAGCCACTGGCCGACGGCGGTGCCACGGTTGAGGACCGGACTCACCGCCCCGGCGGTGGCCGCGCTGACGACCGCGCCGTCTCCGGGCACCGGCGTCGTACCGAGGGTGAGTGCCAGGTCGGTGCCGACGGAGAGCGCGGCCTGGTCGCGCTGCGACTGGTGGCAGGTGGCGTCGAAGGCGAGGCCGAACGTTCCGGCCGCGCAGGCCAGCCCGACGAGCAGCCCGGCGGCGACCGCCTGGGGCCGGCGGGCGCTCTCGGACACCGCCAGCGGGAGGGCCAACCCACGGGCGCGGTACGCCAGCCGGTCGGCGCCGCGCAGGGCGGGCAGTACCACCCGCAGCGCCAGGGCGGCGCCGGCGGTGAGCAGCAGCGCCGGCGCGAGCATCCGGACCGCGTCGGCGCGTGGACTGGCGACGGTGGGCTGCGCGTGCAGCTGCCACCATCCGGCGACGGCGAACACCGCGAGCATCAGGTCGGCGCCGGATCGGGCCAGCAGTTCGCGGCGGGTACGCCGGTCGCCGGGTGCCGGCACGGGCCGGATCGCCAGGACGGTGAGCACGGCGGTGAGCACCAGCGCGCCGCCGGCCACCGCGAGGACCTGCGCGCCGGTGATGGCCGGCCGGACGGTCAGCCCGGCATCGTCCAGCGGCGAGAGGTGGGTCAGGCCGGCGTGCAGGGCCGACGAGGCAGGTATGGCGAGCGCCGTGGCGACGGCGGCGACGAGCCCTGCCTCCAGTGTCGCGGTGGCCGCGAGTTGGCCACGGCTGGCGCCCAGGGCTGACCGCAGGGCTGTCTCGTCCGCGCGGATGCCCGCGGTGAGCCGGCCGGCGAGGACGAGTGCCGTCGCGGCCAGGACCCCGCCGAGGACGGCGATGGCGAGCACGACGGCGGCTGTCGCGCGCCGTTGGTCGTCGGCGTTCCCCAGGGTCAGCGCCAGGTCGGAGGAGACACGGGCGAGCGTGACCCGGTCGCCGAGGGTGCCGGCCAGCCGGCGGTCGGCGCTGCGGACGGCCCCGGCCATGGTTTCGAGGTCGCGACGGTGGGGGTGGGACAGGTCCGGATGGGCGGTGATTTCCATCCGGTCGACGGTGGCCCCGGTGGTGAGCAGGTCGGCGAGGTCGACGAGGAACGGCCCGTAGGCGTTGACGGGTTGCAGGAAGCGGCCGTCCCGGTAGCCGGTGGCGGAGCCGGCCGCGGCGAGCGGGTCGCGGTCCCAGCCGCGACCGGGCAGCGGGCGTACGACGCCGACGACTGTCACGTCGATGGCCGGGACGGGCGGGTGGGCCAGCTCGGCGCCGAGGCGCACCCGGCTGCCGGGGGTGAGGTGCAGGAGCCCGGCTGTGGATTCCAGCAGCACCGCGTCGCCGGGGTGCTGTGGCCAGTGCCCGGTGATCAGCTCGGCTCGGGCCGGCAGGTCGTCCAGCCCCGACAGGTACGCCTGGGGCGGGACCGTGGTGCCCGGGGCGAGCGCGGGCGGCAGCGCCCGCAGCACCGTCGACGCCCGCGCGGTGGTCGTCACCGGGAACGGTGCGAGCGCGGAGGTCACCACGGTACGGGTGTCGGCGGCGACGGACCGCGTGTCCCGACCCTCCACGGCTCCGGTGTAGACGGTCACGTCGACGGCGGAGGGGGCGGCGCGGGCCACGGCGACCTCCAGCGCCCGCTCGGCGGTGTGGGTGACCAGCAGGGTGCAGGTGCCCAGCAGTGTCGCGCCGATCGTGACGACCCCGAGGAGGGCCGCCAGCAACTGCCACTGCGCGCGGGCACGCCGGCTGACCAGCCTCAGCATCGTCGCGTTACCTGGCGTCCGGCACGGGCGCGTACGGCTGCCCGGTCGCCTGTTCGTCGAGGTGTCCGTCGTGGATGCGGATCACTCGGTCGGCCAACGCCATCATCACCGCGTCGTGCGTCGACACCAGCACTGTGACGCCTTCGGATTCCGCTATCCCGCGCAGCAGGGCCATCACCGACAGACCTGTCTCGGCATCCAGTTGCCCGGTGGGCTCGTCGGCGAGCAGCAGCCGGGGCGAGGCGGCCAACGCGCGGGCGATCGCTACCCGCTGCTGCTGGCCGCCGGACAGCTCGGTCGGCCGCTGCCGGGCGTGATCGGCCAGGCCGACCAGATCCAGCAGCAACTCCACCCGCCGCTCGCGCTCGGCCGGGGCGGCGCGGGCCAGCCGCAGGGGGGCGGCGACGTTCTCCGCGGCCGACAGCACCGGGATCAGTCCGAAGCTCTGAAAGACGTACGACACCTTCTCGCGCCGCAGCCGGGACAGGCCGTCCTCGTCGAGCGCGCTGATGTCGGCGCCGTCGACGTGCACGGAGCCGGCGTCCGGGCGGTCCAGGCCGCCGATGACGTTGAGCAGTGTGGTCTTGCCCGAGCCGGACCGGCCGACGAGCGCCACCATGGAACCGGCGGCCACGTCGAACGACACCCCGCGCAGGGCGTGGACGACCGTCGGGCCGGTGCGGAAGCGTCGGTGTACGTCGCGCACGCGCAGCAGCGGCTCGCCGCTCATTCGCTGCTTCCCGCGTCGGGACGGATCGTGATGTGGTCGGGTTCCAGGGCCAGCCGGACCCGTCGGGTCAGCGCCAGCGCCTGGCGGAACTCGCGGGGCACCTGGACCCGCCCGGCCCGGTCCATCACGGCGTACTCCTCGGCGATCACGTGGGTGTCGCCCTCCGCGTCGGTGGTGGTGCGACGCAGCACCTCGCTGCTGGTGCGCCCGTCCCGGATCGCGATGGTCCGTTCGACCTGGCCGCTGACCTCCGGGTCGTGGGTCACCACGACAACTGTGACGCCGTAGCGCCTGTTGACGTCCCGCAGCACGCCGAAGACCTCCGCTGACGTGGCGGCGTCCAGTTCGCCGGTCGGTTCGTCGGCGAGCAGGACCCGCGGCTGGTTGGCCAGCGCCACAGCTATCGCCACCCGCATCTGCTGCCCTCCGGAGAGTTGCCCGGGGCGCCGGTCCGCGCAGTCGGCGACTCCGAGGCTGTCCAGCAGTTCGGCCGCGCGCTCCCGGCGCTCCTTCTTCGCGGTCCGGGCCGCCGTCATCGGCAGGTCCACCATCTCCCGTGCCGTCAGGTAGGGGATCAGGTTGCTCGCCGTCTGCTGCCGTACGAACCCGACGGTGTGCCGGCGGTAGTTCACCCGGTCCGCGCGGGACATCGCCAGCAGGTTCCACTTCTCGACCCGGACGCGCCCGGCGGTGGGGGCGTCGATGCCGGCCAGGATGGAGAGCAGCGTCGACTTGCCCGACCCGGAGGCGCCGACGACGGCGACCAGCTCACCACTCTGCACGGCCAGGTCCAGGCCCTGTAGCGCCTGCACCTCGATCGAACCGGTCTGGTAGATCCGCACCAGGTTCTCGCAGACGATGAGCGCGTCCCGGCCGAACTCGGGCGTACGCGCGGATGGTTGCGGCAGGGACAGCGGTGTGCTGGACATTGCGAGCAGTTTCGCAATCCGCGGCTCCGTTGACCATGCCCCGGGGCGGCTTTTCTGCGTTCCGGGTGAGCATCTGCTCCGGGAACGTGTCAGCGAGCGGGCGGCCCGGTCAGAAGATCAGCAGCCGGACCTCGGCCACCGGCCGGAAACCGAGGCGGCGGTAGACCGCCTCGGCAATGGGTGACGAGGTGAGCGGGCGCCGATGTCGGCTATGCCGTTGCGGAGAGCAGTGCCTCGGCGAGGTCGGTGCGGGCGCTGAGCAGGCTCCGGCCCCGCCGGTGGGTCACCACCAGACCGGCCGCGCGCAACGCGGTGAGGTGCTGGGAGACGCCGCCGGGTGACATCCCGCTGCGACGGGCCAGCTCGGTGGTGCTCGCCGGCCCGATCAGTTCGGTGAGCAGCCGGGCCCGCCCGCGGCCGAGCACCACGGCCAGCGCGTCCGGGACGCCGGTGGGCCGCTCCCAGAGGGTGCCCAGCCCACTGGCGGGGTAGGCGAGCTGCGGCGCGTCCCCGGCGGACACGCTCAGCACCGACGGCCAGACGAAGACCGACGGGACCAGCACCAGGCCCGGGCCGTCCGCGACGTCCGGGGCCAGGCAGTGCCGCTGCGCGACGACAAGCGTGTCGCCCTCCCACCGGACCTGCCGGTGCAGATCGTTGAGGAGCACCGCAGCGCCGTCCTCGGCGAGCAGCCGGGCGCGTGCGGTGACATCGGCGTCGAGCAGCAGCCGCAGTCGCGGCCAGTGCGGGGCCAGGGCGATCCGCCAGTACGCCTCGATCTCCTCGCTGAGGCGGCGCAGCCCAGCCGGCGGGTCGACGTACAGGGCGGCCAGCGCCGGCGTCCGGTCGCCCGGATACAGGTCCAGGTGGGCGCGGACGACGCTGGCCGGGGTGGCCCGCAGGGCGGTCAGTTCGGCGGCCAGATCGGGGTTGAGGTTGGCCGGCGGAGGGGTGAGGAAGTCGGCCAGGTAGCCGGGCGGGGTCGGCACGAGCTGCCAGAGCAGCCCACCGTCCGCCTCGATCAGACCCGCCTCGACCAGCTGTCGACGTACCCGGCGTACCCAGGGCAGGTGGACCGCGTGGTCTCCGGGGTCGCGCAGCACGCGGACGCTCGCGACGACTTCCCACAGGCAGGAGACGGCGAACCGGATGCGGGCGACGGCGCCCGCCGACATGCTGATGGCGACCACGGCACCCCCCGGTGGTTTCAGCTGGCGCTAAAACATTACCGGCGGTCGCGGGGCCGGCCGAGACTTGCCGCGTGAGCGAACACCACACCCGAGCCGAACTGTTCCGATCCCTGCACACCCCCGGGTCACCGCTGGTCCTGGTCAACGCCTGGGATGCCGCGAGCGCCCGCGTCGTTGCCGCCGCCGGCGCCCGCGCGGTGGCCACCACCAGCGCCGGCGTCGCCTGGAGTCTCGGGGCGTCCGACGGAGACATCCTCGGCCGCGACGCGGCCGTCGACCTGGTCCGCCGGATCACCGCCTCGGTGTCGCTGCCGGTCACCGCGGACATCGAGTCCGGGTACGGGACGACACCGGCGGAGGTCGGCGTGACCACCCGGGCCGTGCTCGACGCCGGTGTCGTCGGCGTGAACATCGAGGACGCCCGACGCGAGGGCGGCCCACCACTGCGCGACGTGCCCGACCAGTGCGCCCGGATCGGCGCGGTGCGCGGCGCGGCCGACGCCGCGGGTCTGCCGCTGTTCGTCAACGCCCGGATCGACACGTTCCTCAGTGGCGCCGGGGACGTCGCCGAGACCCTGGACCGGGCCACCGCCTATCTCGCCGCCGGCGCGGACGGCATCTTCGTGCCCGGGGTGGTCGACCCGGCGACCATCGGCGCGCTGGTGCGGGCGGTGCCGGCGCCGCTGAACGTGCTCTCCGGGCCGGGTGCGCCGCCGGTGGGGGACCTGGCCCGGCTCGGTGTGGCCCGGGTGAGCCTCGGCTCGTCGATCGCGCAGGCCGCGTACACGGTTGCCCGCCGGGCGGCGGACGAGGCCCTCGGTGCGGGCACGTACGACGCGCTGGCGGACGCCCTCGACTACGGCACGCTCAACGCCCTCATGCGGTGAACGGGGCGGGCAGCGTCAGGTGTCTCCCGTGGCGCGGGGGGCACGGACAACGCCGGGCCGGCCGCCTCTGTCGAGGTGGCCGGCCCGGATGTTCCGCTAATTCCGTCAGTGGTCGCCGGTGTCGTGTCACAGCGGCGGGGCGATGTCCCGCCGCTCCTCGACCCGGCGGTACTCGACCGGCTCCTCGACCCGGCGGTACTCCACCGGCTGCTCGGTGGCCACGGGAACCGCCTGGCGACGGCGACCCCAGATCAGCGTGGTCATGATCAGGCCGAGCACGCCGGCGCCCATCAGGATCCAGCCGACCACGTCGAGGTCGATGCCGCCGACGCTCGCGTCGAGCGCGAAGGTGAGGATCGCGCCGAGCGCGATCAGGAAGATGCTGGTGCCGATACCCACGACAGCCTCCTTAGGGGGTGTGGTGCGCTGTCGAGGTCCCTCAGTACCCCGGCGGCGACCAGCGCAATCGTCGCCGCCCAGGGTCGTGCGTCCGCCGATCTTGGCATCGGGTAGAGTTTGCCGCGTCGCCGACGTTCGTCGGGGACGTGCGGACGTAGCGCAGCTGGTAGCGCATCACCTTGCCAAGGTGAGGGTCGCGGGTTCGAATCCCGTCGTCCGCTCGCGATTCGCCTCGACGGGCTTGCGTTCCCGGGTCGGGCGGAAACCACGGGCGATTGGCGCAGTGGGAGCGCGCTTCCTTGACACGGAAGAGGTCACTGGTTCAAACCCAGTATCGCCCACCAGTAAACAACGGCTCGTCATCGCATCCTCGATGACGAGCCGTTGTTGCCGTGGTGACACCACCAGGACCCCGATGCCCGGCAGACCGCGACAATCCGGTTGTGACGCCGGTGGGTCGTTGCGAGACTCGGTCCCGTGCCTGAGTCAGACCGCTTCCGCGCCGCCGTACGCGTCTGGGCGGCCGGCGGTCCGGACGCCGCGACCGCCGCCGACACGGCCCGGGAGTCGGCGGCCGGCCTGCGTACCGTCGTGCTCGTCGAGGGGGTCAGCGACCAGCGCGCGGTGGAGGCGCTGGCCGAACGACGGCACCGCGATCTGGCCGCCGAGGGGGTGTGCGTGGTGCCGCTCGGAGGCGCGATGAGCGTCGGTCGGTACCTGCGGCTCTTCGGCGCGCAGGGCCTCGCCGTGACCGTGCGGGGGCTGTGTGACGAGGCCGAGGAGGGCTTCTTCCGGCGTGGCCTGGAGCAGGCGGGTTTCGGTGCCGGCCTGAGCCGGTCGGCGATGGAGGCGCTCGGCTTCGGTGTGTGCGTGACAGACCTGGAGGACGAGCTGATCCGCGCGCTCGGCAGCGACGGCGTCGAGCGGGTCATCGCCGAGCAGGGCGACCTGGCCCGGTTGCGGGTGTTCCAGAACCAGCCCGCCCAGCGTGGGCGCTCGGTCGAGCGGCAACTGAGGCGCTTCCTCGGGACGATGAGTGGCCGCAAGGCCCGCTACGCGGGGGCGCTCGTGCGCGCTCTCGACCCGGGCGCCGTGCCCCGCCCGCTGGACCTGCTGCTCGCCGGTTGACCGGCCCGAGCCCGGTAGCCGGCCCGAGCCCGGTAGCCGGCCCGAGCCCGGTAGCCGGCCCGAGCCCGGTAGCCGGCCCGAGCCCGGTTGACCGGCCCGAGCTCGGGTGCCGGCCCGATCCGGCCGCGCCTGGACGTCGGGGCGGGGTTCTGCCGAGGGCAGATCCGCTCGCGGTGAACAGGAACGCCACGCGACGCAGCCACCCGGCAGGGTGGAGCACATGAGATTGCTGGTGTTGGGCGGTACGGGTTTCGTGGGCGGGGCGACTGTCGCCGAGGCTGTGCGCCGGGGCTGGTCGGTGACGGTGTTCAACCGGGGGATGCACGGGGCGGTCCCGCCGGGCGTACACCGATTGCGGGGTGACCGGAGCGCGCCGGACGGGCTGGCGGCGCTCGCGGACGGCGAGTGGGATCTGGTGGTCGACACCTGGGACGGCGCTCCGCGCGCCGCGCGCGACGCTGCCCGTGCCCTGGTCGACTCCGTCGGGCACTACACCTACGTGTCCAGCGGCTCGGTGTACGCCGACCCGGTGGTGCCCGGCTCGGACGAGACCGCGCCGGTGGCCGACGCCGACCCGGACGCTGTCGACGGCGACTACCAGCACCTCAAGGCGGGGGCGGAGCGGGCGGTGCGGGAGGTCTTCGGTGACCGCGCGCTGATCGCCCGGGCCGGGTTGATCCTCGGGCCGGGGGAGGACATCGGCCGGCTGCCCTGGTGGCTGAGCCGCATGGCGCGGGGCGGCGACGTGCTCGCCCCCGGCCCGGCCGAGCTGCCGATCCAGTGCATCGATGTGCGCGACCTGGCCGGCTGGATGCTGGACCAGGGCGCCCGACGGCGGGGCGGGACGTTCAACGCGGTCAGCCTTCCCGGGCACTCCACAATGGGTGAGCTGCTCGACGAGTGCGTGGCCGTCACCGGTTCCGGCGCCCGGCTGCGCTGGACCGACCCCGAGTCCATCCTCGCCGCCGGGGTGGAGCCGTGGAACGAGCTGCCGATCTGGTTGCCGCTCGGGCATCCGTACCGCTGGCTGCTGGAGCGGGACACCAGCCGGGCCCACGCGGCGGGGTTGACCTGCCGGCCGGTGGCCGAGACGGTGGCGGACACGTGGCGGTGGCTGCGGGAGGTGGGCACGGTCCCGCCGCGCGCCGGCAGGCCCGGCCGCGGTTCGGTCGGCCTGGACCCGGCCCGGGAGGCCGCGCTGCTCGCCGCCACCGAGCCGGCGGCGAGCTGACCGGCGGTCGCCGGCTCATTTATGTGAAGCGATCGACGGCCATTGTCCGGTGACGGCGGGTGCGGCCGCAGTGATCATTGCGGGCTAGTACCCCATTTGTTATCACGGGCGGTAGCGGACATAGACAAACCTCTTAGCCAGTCCTACAGTTCGGCCGACTAGTTCTCATCAGCACGGGGGAAACGTGATGACCACTGGCCGCTGGCTGCTGCCTGCCCACCTCAAGAGACGCTCCCTACTCGTCGTCGCAAGCGCGGTCGCGCTTGTCGGCACATCCGTCGCGGTGCCCGCGCAGGCCGCACCGGCCGCGGCGCCGAAGCCGTCGACAGGCATCTCCGAGGCGGCCGACTCCGTCTCGGCCTCCGCCGCCGCCCGCCGCTCCGGTGAGCGGGTGGAGGTCGCGTCGGCGCGCACCGAACTGACGCAGGTGTTCGCCAACCCGTCCGGGGGCTTCACGGCAGAACTGGCGGTCGTGCCGCAGCAGGTCAAGCGCCCCGACGGCTCGTGGGCGGTCGTCGACCTCGCGCTCCGTCGGGGTGCGGACGGCTGGCGGCCGACGGCGTCGGTAGCGGACGTGCGGTTCTCCGACGGTGGTGATGCCGCCGCGGTGGTCCTGTCCCGCAACGGCCGGTCGTTCTCCCTGTCCTGGCCGGGTGGTCTACCCCGTCCCTCGGTGTCCGGTGACTCGGCCACCTACGCGGACGTGCTGCCCGGCACGGACCTGGTGCTGCGGGCCACCCGGACCGGGTTCACCCACGTCCTCGTGGTCAAGACTCCGGAGGCGGCGGCGAACCCGCGTCTGCGGGAACTCCGCTTCGACCTGGGCGGCGACGCCCGGGTGGTGCGGGGTCGGGACGGTCGTCTGTCGGCCCTCGCCGGCGATGAGGTTCTCGCCGCCGCCGACAGCGCCGTCATGTGGGACTCCCGCGCCGGTGTCGCGCCGTCGGGCCAGCGATCGGCGACGGCCTCGGCCGGGGACGCCACGTCCGCGGGTGGGTCGTCGTCCGACCTCTCGTCGTCGGCGGCGCCGGGTGACGGAGCGCGCGTCGCGGCCGTCAACGTCGGCGTCGACGGCGGTGACCTGGTCCTGCGCCCGGACGCCGCGCTGCTGGCGCCGGCCGGCGCCACCTTCCCGGTCTACATCGACCCGGCCTGGTCCACCGGCAAGTCGCGGTGGGCGTACTCGACGAACAACAACAGCAACAACACGGACACCTCGGTGGCCCGGGTCGGTCGTGACCCGGAGTCCGGCAAGCTGTACCGGTCCTACTTCGACTTCCCGTTGACCAGCGTGCGGGGCAAGCACATCGAGTCCGCGTACGTGCAGATGAAGCTGGACCACTCCTGGTCGTGCGGCAACACGCCGACCTACATGTACCACTCGGGCGGCATCGCCTCGACCCCGCGTACCAACTGGGCGCCGAAGCTGATCGGCCTGAAGTCCTCGGTCAGCTCACACGCCAACGAGGGCTCGGGATGCTCCGACTCGCCGCAGCCGGACATGACCGTCAACTTCCAGGGGTCCGCGGTGACCAGCGTGATCCAGTCCTCCGCGACGAGCAACGCCACCAACATCACCTTCGGCTTCTGCGCGTGCAGCGCCACTGACGGGTCGGGCGAGTCCACCACCGACCGGTGGAAGAAGTTCTTCCCCGGCAACGCCAAGCTGGTGGTCGACTTCGACGCCATCCCGGGCAAGCCGACCAATCTGCAGGCCGCCGGTGTCGCCTGCCCGGTCAACACGACGCTCGTCATCGGCACCCTGAAGCCGACGTTCTCCGCGATCTTCCCGGACGCCGACAGCACCCAGGCGCTGTCGACCGGGTACGAGTGGGTCCAGGTGCCCAGCAACGGCGTGATCGATGCGTCGACCCCGCGCCGGTCGGCTCCCGCCGGGGCATCCGTCCCCGCCGGAGGCCGATCGACGACTGCCGCCGTGACCGCCAGCGAAGGTGTGACGTACGCGTTCCGCGCCAAGGCCACCGACCCTGCCCCGTACAGCCGGACCAGCGTCTGGTCGGACTGGTGCAAGTTCATGGCGGACACCAAGGTCCCGCCGGTGACCGCGACGCTGACCTCCGGGACAGCGATGCCGGGCAGCACGGCGACCTTCGTGATCAGGTCCACCGACACCACTGTGACGAAATTCCGGTACGGCTGGGTCGACCCGCCCGTCACCGAGATCGCGGCGAGCAGCGGCACGTGGACGGATCCGCCGAACCCCACTGTCAACGTGAAGCAGGCGACGGTGTCGCTCGTGGTGCCCAAGTACGGATTGAACACTCTCTTCGTGTCGGCGACCGACGGCGCCGGCAATGTCGGCCACGGTTCGCGGGAGTTCACCGCGCTTCGGCCGGCGCCCGCGGCGGCCCGCTGGGGTCTGGAGACCTACCCCGGTGTCACGGCGTCGGAGGCGCTCGATGACCGGCAGCAGTCGCCGCCCTCCGGCAGGACCCCGCTGTCCTCGGGCAGCGTCTCCTGGACCGGTGACCTGCGGCTGATCCGTGGCGAGACCGCCTCGTTCAACGGCACCTCGTCCAACCTGGCCACCTCCGGACCGGTGGTGGACACCACGAAGTCGTTCAGCGTCGCGGGTTGGGTGCGCCTCGGGGCGCTTCCCACCACGGCGGACATGGCGGTCGCCGCCCAGGCCGGCACCAGCACCGTCGGGCTCCAGCTGGGCACCCGGCTGGAGGGTTCCCCGGCGACGCCGCGCTGGTCGTTCATGATGAAGGACAGCGACCTGCAGACCAGTTCCACCCGTGCAGCGGTCAGCTCCGCCCTGACAACTGCTGACGTCGGACGGTGGACGCACCTCGCCGGTGTCTACGACAAGACCGCCGGGAAGATCCGGCTCTACGTCAACGGCACACTCACCGCCGAGACGGATCGGACCGCGACCGCGTGGAGCGCCGGCGGCCCGTTCAGCCTCGGGCGGGGCTGGGCCTCGGGTGCCCCGGTGAACTGGCTGAAGGGCAACCTGGCCGACGTGCAGGTGTACGACCGTGTCCTGGTCGACCACGACTTCACCGGTCAGCTCGCCGAAGATCCGGATTCCGGGGGCTTCGACGAGCCGGGAATGCTGTCGGCGATCAAGGTGGGTGACTGGGGCTTCGGCAACGGCATGGCGTGTTACGTGGAGTCGACGGACCCCACCCTGTGCAGCGCGCCGGAGGACGGCCAGTTCGGCCGCAGGCTGGCCCTGACTGCCGGCGCCGACTTCGGCTCCCTCTCCGATGACAAGTTCCTCTCGCTGGACCGGCAGGGCATCGACGACCCAGCCCAGGAGACCGTGGAGTACGGGCGCTCGCAGGACAATCTCGCCGAGCCGCAGAACCCAATCTGGCAGGACGGCCGGGTGCTGCGGACGGACCAGTCCTTCTCGGTGTCCGTCTGGGTGCGACCCGACGCGCAGGCACTGGGCACCATGACCGCCGTCAGTCAGGCCGGCACCAAGCAGTCGGCGTTCTACCTCGGCCAGCGCGCCATCGCGGTCGGCACCACCACCGAGTACCGGTGGTGTGTCAGCGTCTTCGGCGTCGACTCCGATGTCACCACGGGTCAGACCGCGGCGGTTCCGATGGCGTCGAGGGCCCTGACGGAGGACGACTGGGCTCGGTGGACGCATCTGGTCGCTGTCTATGACGCGTCCCGACGCGAGATCCGGCTGTATGTCAACGGGAAGCAGGAGGGCATCAAGAGTTTCAGCACCGGCACCTTCACCGGTGCTTTCGACGCGACCGGTCCGCTCGTTGTCGGTGCCGCCCGTTTCACTCCGTCGGGAAGTACGCCGCGGTGGTCCGACCTCTGGCGGGGCGACATCGACAAGCTCGGCCTCTACCAGGGCGCGCTTACCGACGTGGCGGTCAAGACGCTCTTCGACGCGGAGTCGCCGGCGTCGGTGGAAGCACCCGAGGACTGACCGCACTCCGGCCCCTGACCCAACCCCGCACGTCGACCTCGTCCGTGGAGGCATGGTGACCCCCTACCCAAAAACTCGTCGTCAAACTCTGCATATGCCGCATAACGTCGGCAAGGCCCTCCTGGCCGGACTGCTCAGCACCGCCTTGGTGATCATGGGAGCGTCGGTTCCGGCGCAGGCCGCGCCGGGCGGCCCCAAGCCCGGGGCCGGCCAACGAGAGAAGCTCGACAAGGACGGCGGCCCGGCGGTCGGTCGTGCCCGGACGACGAAGGCCGTACCGAACGCCAAGCCTGCCGCGCCCGTGTGGCCCGGCCCGGGCAGTGCGACGGTGACCCTTCCGACGGACGGCGCGGCAGGTCAGCGCCGCTCCTCGTCCTCGGCGGTGCCCGCTGGTGCCCTGCCGGTGTCGGTCCAGCGGGCGACCGGCCCCGCAGGCGCCCGGACCTCGGCGGTCTCCGTTCAACTGCTGGACCGCGCGGCCGTGCCGGCCCGGTGGCGCGACGGACTGATGTTGCGGATCGGCGACGCCGGTCAGGCCGCCGCCCGGTCAACGACACCCGCTCAGCCCGGCGCGGCCACCGTCTCGGTGGACTACCGCGGTTTTCGGGACGCCTTCGGTGGCGACTGGGCATCCCGGCTGCGGCTGTGGCAGGTCCCGGAGTGCGCACTGCGCGACCCGCAGCGGGCCGAGTGCGCGGCCAAGCCCCTGATCTCCACGAACGACGGCGCCTCGGTGACCGCCGACGTGCCGGTGGCCGCCGACAGCGCGGCGGCGCGGACCGCCGGGCAGGCCGGGACGCTCGTCGCGCTCGCCGCGGGCAGCTCGGGTCCGGAGGGTGACTTCTCCGCGACCCCGATGGCGGCCAGCGCCACCTGGTCGGCGGGCACGTCGACCGGCGGCTTCTCCTGGTCGTACCCCATGCGGATGCCGCCGGGCATCGGCGGCCCGGCACCGAGCCTCGGCCTCTCCTACAGCTCGGACGCGGTCGACGGCCAGTCCGACGCGTCGAACAGCCAGCCGTCGTGGGTCGGTGAGGGCTTCAGCCTCTGGTCCGGCTACATCGAGCGCAGCTACGTGCCGTGCGCCGACGACATGAGCGGCGGCAACAACAGCTCCAACCGCACCGGGGACCAGTGTTGGCGCTCCGACAACGCGACGATGTCGCTGAACGGTCGGGGTGGCGAACTGATCTTCGAGGCCGGCAAGGGCTGGCACAGCCGCAACGAGGACGGCACGAAGATCGAGAAGTTGACCGGCACCGCCAACGGTGACGACGACGGTGAGTACTGGAAGGCGACCACGCCCGACGGCACGCAGTACTTCTTCGGCCGCAACACGCTGCCCGGCCAGAGCGCCACCACCGAGTCCGCCTGGACCGTCCCGGTCGCCGGCAACCACGCGAACGAACCGTGCAACGGCTCCTCGTTCGCCTCGTCGTTCTGCAATCAGACCTGGCGGTGGAACCTCGACTACGTCGTCGACCCGCGCGGCAACACCCTGTCGTACTGGTACGAGAAGGAATCCAACTACTACGCCAAGCTCGCCACCTCCACCAACAAGGCGTCCTACGTCCGCGGCGGATCGCTGCGGCGGATCGACTACGGCACCTGGGACCGCAGTTCCACCGACCGCTCGGTCAAGCCCCTGGCCCAGGTCGTCCTCGACGTCGCGGACCGCTGCGTGACCGACTGCTCGAACCGGGGCAACTGGAAGGACGTCCCCTGGGACCAGGAGTGCACGTCGGCCGCGGCGGACTGCAAGGAGAACTACGGTCCGACGTTCTGGACGACCAAGCGGCTCTCGACGGTCACCACGCGCGTCTGGGACACCACGAAGACCACGCCGGACTGGCAGCCGGTGGACTCGTGGACGCTTACGCACTCCTACCCGCCGGTCGGTGACGGCAGCGATCACGCGGGCATGTGGCTGACCTCGCTGGTGCACAGGGGCCTGGTCGGGGGCACCGTCGTCATACCACCGGTGACCTTTGAGCCGGTGTCGATGCCGAACCGGGTGTTGACCAAGAACAACACCAGCAACAACCGGATGCGCATCGGCAACATCTTCACCGAGACCGGAGGGCAGATCCAGGTCACGTACAGCCAGGCCGACTGCAAGAGCAACAGCCTTCCGTCGTCCCCGTCGTCCAACACGCGCCTCTGCTACCCGGTGGTCGGCCCCGACCCGTACCTGCCCGGCACGGAGCTCACCGAGTACTGGCACAAGTACGTCGTCACGCAGGTGTCCGAGTCCGACATCAAGGTGATGGCCGGCGGCACCGACCACGGCCAGCCGGTGCAGAACACCTACTACACCTATCTGGGCGCTCCCGCCTGGCACTACGCCGATGACAACGGGCTGGTGCAGCCGAAGCGCAAGACCTGGAACCAGTTCCGCGGCTTCGGTCAGGTGGAGGTCCGAAAGGGTGACGCGCCGGCCCAGACGCTGACGCGTACGACGTTCCTGCGCGGCATGCACGGTGACCGGGCGGCGCCGTCCGGCGGCACCCGTAGCGTCACCGTCGGCGCCTCGCTCGGCAGCGAGACCGTGTACGACGAGGACCAGTTCGCCGGGATGGTCCGTGAGCAGGTCGTCTACAACGGCGTCGAGAACAAGCCGGTCAGCAAGACGGTCAACGTGCCCTGGCGATCGAAGGCGCTCGCGACCCGCACCATCAACAAGGACGTGGTCTCCGCCCACTACACGAACACCCGGGTCACCTACGAGGCGGTGGCGTTGGGAGTCAACGGGGCATCCGGCTGGCGGACCGGACGTACGGTGACGGACTTCGACGACGACTACGGCAGCACGAAGTCGGTCCAGTCCGATGGCGACGTCGGCAAGACCGGTGACGAGACGTGCACGACCTACCTCTACAACCGCAACACCGGCGCGAACCTGCTCGAGACGGTCAAGCAGATCACCGTCAAGGCCCTGCCGTGTGCCACCGCGCCGACCAGCCAGGACGACATCGTCGCGGACGAGCGGAAGTTCTACGACGGCGCGACGAGCGTCGACGCCGCGCCGACCCGGGGTGAGGTCACCCGGATCGACCGGCTGGGGGACTGGTCCGCCGCCGGCGGCACCGTCTGGCAGACCATCAGCCAGGCCACCTTCGACGCCTACGGGCGTCCGGCGACCGCCACCGATGCCCGTGGCCGCACGGTGAAGACGGTGTACACCCCCGCGACCGGTGGACCCGTCACGAGCGTGACCACCCGGACGCCGGACCCGAACGGCGGCACCGTCGACTGGGAGAACACCATCGAGGTACGCCCCTACTGGGGTCAGCCCATCCGCACCAGGGACTACAACGGCAAGCAGGCCGACCTGGTGTACGACCCGATGGGTCGGCTCGCCAAGGGCTGGAAGGTCGGCTGGCCGCAGGCGGATCACCCGAACAGCCCGTCGGTCGAGTACACGTACTACTACGCGCCCAACCGGGACGCCTACCCGTACACGAAGAGCCGGGTTCTCAACGCCGGCGGCGGGTACCTGACGTCGTACGAGATCAAGGACGCCTTCCTGCGGCCCCGCCAGACGCAGGCCGCCGGGGTGGGCGGCGGCCGGGTCGTCACCGACACCCTCTACGACGCGACCGGCCGGGCCGTGACCTCCTACCAGGCCCACGCCGAGCCGGGCACGCCCGACGGCGCGCTCTGGTGGGAGCCGGAGTGGTCGGTGCCGGCGTTGTCCAAGGCGCTCTACGACAACGCCTCTCGCCCCACCGACCAGATGTTCTTCGGCACCGACGGTGTCACCAACCTGGTCGAGAAGTGGCGGACCAGGACCGAGTACCTCGGCGACGCCACGAAGGTGACCCCGCCGACGGGTGGCACCGTCACCACCACCACTACCGATGTGCAGGGCCGCACGGTGGAGCTGCGGCAGCAGACCGACCGGACGCAGGTCACGCCGGACCACGTCACGACCTACGCCTACAACCGCAAGGGTCAGCTCACCCTCGTCAAGGACACCGCCGGGAACGAGTGGGTCAACACGTACGACGTCAAGGGTCGCCAGACGAGCGCGAAGGACCCGGACAAGGGCGTCACCACGACCACCTTCACCCAGTACGACCAGGTGGAGACGGTCACCGACGCCAACGGTGTGCTCGTCAACGAGTACGACTCGTCGGGGCGGCGCAAGGGTCTCTACGCCGGCAGCGTGAGCGCCGCCAACAAGCTGGCCGAGTGGAAGTACGACAAGCTCTACACCGGTCAGGTGGTTCGCGGGCAGCTCACCGAGACCATCCGTTACGAGTCGGCCGGGTCCTCGAACGCCTACAAGTGGCAGGTGCGCGGCTTCAGTGACCGCTACCAGCCCACCGGCACCAACTACGTCATCCCGACCAACGAGGTGGCGAGTCTCGCCGGTACCTGGACCTACGGCTACGAGTACTCGCCCTACGACGGCAGTCCGACGGCTGTCACCTATCCGGCCGGCGGTGGTCTGACCACCGAGAAGGTGCAGACCACGTACGACTCGACGACCGGCCTGCCCACCGAGCTGACCACGAACCTGATCAACGTGGGTCGGTACGTGATCGGCCAGCAGTACACCCAGTACGGCGAGCCGACGCTCACCACCCGCAAGACCGACGGCGGCGTGTACGTCGAGGACAACACCTACTACGACCTCACGACCCGGCGCGTCGACCGGGTGACGGTCACGCCGGAGACCGCCGCCGGCACGGTGGTCGACACCGACTACGAACACGATGCCGCCGGCAACATCCTCTGGATCAAGGACACCCCGCAGGTCGGCGCCGCGGACACCCAGTGCTTCCGCTACGACGACCTGCGCCGGATGACGAACGCGTGGACGCCCAAGGCGGGTGTCGACTGCAAGACGGCTCCGAGCACGGCCAACCTGGGTGGACCGGCGCCCTACTGGCACGAGTGGACCGTCGACGCGGTCGGCAACCGCAGCACGGAGAAGGTGCACACGGCGGCGGGGGACACCACCCGTACCTACACGTCGCCGGCGAGCGGCAAGAACGCCGTACGGCCGCACTCGGTCACCTCGGTTCTCACCGAGGCGCCCGGTCAGGCCGCAGTCACCACCCAGTACGCCTACGACAACGTCGGCAACATGACCTGCCGGCCGGCGGCCGCCACGGCGAACAACTGCGCCAACGGGACCAACTCGCAGACGCTGAAGTGGAACACCGAGGGCAAGCTCGCCTCGGTGAGCGCCGGCGGGCAGACCGTCGAGACCAACATCTACGACGCCGAGGGCGCGCGTCTGATCCGTCGCGACGCCACCGGAAGCACGCTCTACCTGCCGGGCCAGGAGATCCGGCGCGACAACAACTCCGTCGTCACCGGCACCCGCTACTACAGCTTCGCCGGCAGGATGGTCGCCAACCGTACGCCGAGCGCCCTGACCTGGCTCTACTCGGACCATCAGGGCACCCAGCAGACCGGCGTCAACGCGGCGTCCCAGGCGGTCACCGTCCGCCGGCAGACACCGTACGGTGACCCGCGCGGCACCCAGCCGCAGTGGACGAACAGCAAGGGCTTCGTCGGAGGCGACAAGGATCCGACGGGTCTGACCAACGTCGGAGCCCGCCAGTACGACGCCGGTATCGGACGGTTCATCTCCGTCGACCCGGTGCAGGACCTCGCCGACCCGCAGCAGTGGAACGCGTACGCCTACAGCAACAACAACCCGATCACGTTCTCCGACCCGAGCGGCCTGCGGGCCTGCTCCGACGACGCCTGCGGTCCGGGCGCCGACTACGAGGACATGTACGGCAACTACGTCGAGGTCAAGGGCGACAACGACGGTTGCGGTGGTAGCTGCGGCGACGACGACTGGGCCGAAGCCCGCGCCGCGCACGAGGCCGGTGGCGGCAACGGCGGCGGCAGCAAGGGCGGCAAGGGCGGCGGCAAGAACGGTGGCCCCACCGACGAGGAGATCAAGCGGGCCAAGGAGGTCAAGAAGCAGAACGCCATCTCGATCATCATCCAGGCCGGCGGTGAGCTGCTGCTCGACTTCTTCGGCATCAACGACATCCTGGACTGCATCCACGGCGATCTGATGGCCTGTGCCTTCACCCTCGCCGGCATGCTGCCCGTGGGTAAGGCCCTCCAGTTCCTGCGCAAGGCCAAACCGATGGCCAAGACGATCACCAAGGCCGGCAGGGCGCTGTTGAAGTGGACCCAGGAGACGAAGTGGGCCGACGACGTCCTCAAGGCGGCCGAGAGCTGCCTGACGAAACGGCACAGTTTCGCGCCGGGGACGAAGGTGGTGCTGGCCAACGGCGGCTACAAGGCCATCGAGGAGTTGCGCGAGGGTGACCTGGTCCTCGCCACCGACCCGGAGACCGGGAGGACCGAGGCTCGCGAGGTCACCAGGACACACCGCAACGAGGACGCGGACCTGACGGATCTGACGGTCAAGGCCGACGGCGCCGAGGCGACGGTCATCAAGACCACCCAGCACCACCCGTTCTGGAGCGAGGACCGCAAGGACTGGATCGACGCGGCCGACGTCCAGGTCGGTGAGGCGCTGCGCGCGCTCGGCGGCACGGCGATCACGGTCCAGGCCGTGCGCTCGTACGCCGGACTGGAGGCGATGCACGACCTCACGGTCGCCGACATCCACACGTACTACGTGGTGGCCGGTGCCACGCCAGTCCTCGTGCACAACTGCGGCGTGGGACGGGATCTCCTGGGCAATGATGCCGACCACATCCTTGAGGGGCATGCGTGGCCGGGGTTGCCGGGGAAGTCTGCCTTCCCCAAGGAGTGGAGCGACGATGAGGTCCTGGACGCCGTCGCAGATGTGCTCACCGACCCGCAGAGTACGCGCAGCTGGAAGACCGGGTCCGCCCATTACGCTGAGAAGACCCTCCGTACGAGGAAGGGTGATCCCGCCGTTCAGGAGATAATCGGGGAGGTGCGAGGAGTGGTGATCGAGGTCCGTTTCGAACCACTTACCGGTAAGGTCCTCACCGCCTTCCCGAGATGATGAGGGCAATATGGAGAGATACCAATACCTGCGTTCTCTCATCTCGGGTCTTCTCGACGAATCTCCGTTGACGTCGACGGAGGTCATCGCCGATGTCCGTCATCTGATGAGCGTGGGCGAGGAGGAATTGGCCTTCGACACGATGTGCTCGTGGCTGTACGAGGATGATCTCCCGATCACCTCCGCCTACTACGAGCGTCTCGTGTCAGCCGCGAAGGAACTGGGAACGCTGAAGTCGATCAACAAGCTGGACGAGCTCATCGCGGACTAGTGGGGTTCGGGAGGCTGTTCGCCCGGCGGGCGTGCGGCGACCGGAGCAGCGGTCGGTGAGGTCGGGTGGGCTCTCGTGGTCAGCGAGCCCACCCGACCGATCACCGTCGGGTGCGAGCCTGAACCGCAGGCTCACCGGCTGCCGACGGGCTGGACCAGCACCTCGTCGACTCCCCGGCGCGGGGTGGGTCGGCCCGGCTGGCCGTACCCGATGCGCAGCACCATCTGCGGCGTGCCGAACCGCCCCAGCGACACCC
Source organism: Micromonospora sp. DT63 (assembly GCF_049841615.1). Taxonomy (NCBI): domain Bacteria; kingdom Bacillati; phylum Actinomycetota; class Actinomycetes; order Micromonosporales; family Micromonosporaceae; genus Micromonospora; species Micromonospora sp. DT63. The sequence goes on from NZ_JBNCKQ010000010.1 coordinate 24,011, forward strand.
GTAGCTGCTCCCGCGCGGTCGGCACCTCGATCGGCTGGGACAGCATCGACACGCTCAACCCGGAGTCGGTGGCGGTGAGCAGCACCCGTTGCAGGGCCTGCCCGGCGACCACCTGGTCGATGGCGGTGTTGCCGACCGAGCCGAGCACCCCCACCAGCGGTTCGGGTTCGAAGTCGCGCCCCGGCGCGCGGTCGCGCCCACCGAAGCCGCGCGCCGGCAGCACGTCCTGCGGCTCGTGCTGCGGGCCGCCCGCCGAGGTGGGTACGCCGTCCGGCGCGGGCTCATGCCGCAGCCACAGCTCCCGCTCGGCGCGGTACGCCGGGTCGCGCTCCAGCACCCGGTGCGCGCTGCGGGCGATCTCGCCGAACGCGTTCACCGCGCTCACGCCGACCAGCAGCTCCAGCCAGCACCCCTCGGCGCGGGCCGCGTCGCCGAGCCGCCACCGCGCGTCGGACGGCACCGGGTCCGGCCAGAACGGCAGCCGGTTGCTGTACCGGCGGGGGATGGCCACGTGCAGGCTCTGCTCGGCGGGTGTGGGCCGGCGCGGGATGTCCGGCACCAGCCGGGCCAGCAGATCCGGCTCGGACGGGTCCGGGCGCAGCCGCACCTGGGCGGGAACGCCGGCCACGGCCAGCGCGATCCGCAGGTTGAACAGGGCGGCGCCGCACGCGACCCGTACGCCCCAACCGCTCGGATCGGTCGCCGGCAGCCGGCGGGTCGGGTCGGCCAGCACCTCGATGCCGCCGTCGCGCAGCCGGAACCGCCACGGCTGCGTGTTGTGCAGTGACGGCGCCCGGACCGCGTCCGCGGCGGCGGCCCGCAGGTGGGCTGTGGTGTAGCCGATGTCCATGGCGGTGCTCCCTTCCGGTGGGCCGGCCGTCGAGCCGCGACGGCTGGCGCACCCCCACGGTCCGCCCACCGGGTGGGCGCCGAGCAGGGCCGTACGTCCCGATCCACCGGGCCCGACCGCCCGGGCCGAGGCCACCCCGGGTTGGGACCACCCGGGCCGGGACCACCCGGAGTCCGGGCGGGTCGGGACCTTCGGCCCGTGCACCCGTCGCTCGGCACCTGTAGAAACGAGGGATGATCCGCGTCTTCCTCCTCGACGACCACGAGGTCGTCCGCCGTGGCCTGGCCGACCTGCTGCAGAGCAGCGGGGACATCGAGGTGGTCGGCGAGTCCGGCTCCGCGCAGGAGGCGTCCCGCCGCATCCCGGCGCTGCGGCCGGACGTGGCGATCCTCGACGCCCGCCTGCCCGACGGCAACGGCATCGACGTGTGCCGTGACATCCGGGCCGTCGACTCGTCCATCAAGGGCCTGATCCTCACCTCGTACGAGGACGACGAGGCGCTGTTCGCCGCGATCATGGCGGGGGCCGCCGGGTACGTGCTCAAGCAGATCCGCGGCACCGACCTGGTCGACGCGGTGCGCCGGGTCGCGGCCGGGCAGTCCCTGCTCGACCCGGCGATCACCACCCGCGTGTTGGAGCGCATCCGCAACGGCGTCGAGCAGCCGCGCGAGTTGAAGTCGCTCACCGAGCAGGAGCGGCGGATCCTGGAGTACGTGGCCGAGGGGCTGACCAACCGTGAGATCGCGGGAAAGATGTTCCTCGCCGAGAAGACGGTGAAGAACTACGTCTCCAGTGTGCTGGCCAAGCTCGGCCTGGAGCGCCGCACCCAGGCCGCCGTCCTGGCCACCCGGCTGCTGGGTAAGACGCCCTGACCCGGCCCGCGCCGGTCAGTCCCGCAGGGGCACCGACCAGCACAGCTCGGTGCCGTGCGGAACGGCCGGGCGGATCGTGAAGATGCCGCCGAGGCGGTCGGCGCGTTCCCGCAGGTTGACGAGGCCACCTCGGGCGGCGGCCGGGTCGCAGCCCACCCCGTCGTCGGTGACCGTCACGCTTACCTGACCGGCATCGACGCGTACGGCCACGTCGACGCGGGTGGCCCGCGCGTGCCGGACGGTGTTGGACAGCGCCTCGCGCAGCACGGCGGTGAGATCCGGGCGGATGGTGTCCGGCACGGCGCTGTCCACCGGGCCGGTCACCTCCAGGTGCGGCTTGAAGCCCAGCGACTCGGCGGCCAGCTCGATGGCCTCGCGGATCTCGGTGCGCAGCGCGGCGGTCATCGGCGTCCGCAGCTCGAAGATGGTGCGCCGGATGTCGCGGATGGTGGCGTCGAGGTCGTCGACGGCCGCGTTGATCCGTCTGGCGACCTCGGGGCGGGTCATCATCGGCGCGGCGCTCTGCAACTGCAGGCCGGTGGCGAAGAGTCGCTGGATCACCACGTCGTGCAGGTCGCGGGCGATCCGTTCACGGTCCTCCAGGACCACCAGCAGCTCTCGTTCCTCCTGGCCGCGGGCCCGTTCCATGGCCAGCGCCGCCTGACCGGCGAAGCTGCCGAGCAGCGCCACGTCCTCGTCGCTGGCGCCGCCGCCGCGCTCGGGCCGGTGCGCCACGATCAGCACGCCGTGCAGAGTGTCGGCGGTGGCCAACGGCGAGACGATCGCGGGGCCGGTGTGCAGCAGCGCCGGCCACGGCGCGGCGTGGGCCAGGTCGTCCACCTGGTCGTGCCGGCCCTCGGCGACGGCCGCCCCGAAGCTGGTGTCGGCGGCCGGCAGGACCGCCCCGACCAGCGCCCGGGCCCGCTCGTCGACGCCGTCGACGACCTCCACGGTGAACTGCGCGGACTCGCTGTCGTGCAGCAGCACCAGCGCCAGCTCCGCCTCGGCGACCTCCCGGGCGCGTCGGGCGACAAGCGCCAACGCGTCGGTGCGGCGTACCTCACCGAGCAGCACAGTGGTGATCTCGGCGGTCGCGGCGAGCCAGCGTTCCCGCCGGTGGGCCAGGGCGTACAGGCGGGCGTTCTCGATGGCCACACCGGCGGCGGCCGCGAGCGCGACGACGATCTCCTCGTCGTCCTCGGTGAACTGCGCGCCGCCCTGCTTCTCGGCCAGGTAGAGATTGCCGAACACCTGCTCCCGGATGAGCACCGGCACGCCCAGGAAGCTGTGCATGGGCGGGTGGTTGGCGGGGAAGCCGTAGGAGCGCGGGTGCTGGGTGATGTCCGGCATGCGCAGCGGGCGCGGATCGTCGATGAGCAGGCCGAGCACGCCCCGCCCGTGCGGCAGGTCGCCGATCTGCGCGTGCTGCTCGGGCGTGATGCCGTGCACGATGAAGTCGTGCAGCAGATGGTCCGGGCCGACCACGCCCAGCGCGCCGTACCGGGCGCCGACCAGCTCGCAGGCCGCCTGCACGATGCGGCGCAGGGTGGTGCGCAGATCCAGGTTGGTGCCGATGCCGACGACCGCGTCGAGCAGCGCCCGCAGCCGCTCCCGGCTGGTCATCACCTCGCCGACCCGGTCCAGCATCTCCTGGAGCAGTTCGTCGAGGCGGACCCGGGACAGGGGGCTCAGCCCGAGCGACGGCGTCACCGGGGACTCCGGGCGGGGCTGCGGAACGCTGCTGGTCACCGCGCGATCGTAGCGCCGGCGTACACCGTCGATCTGCCCCCGTCAGGCCCGCTCGCCGCGCACCGCTGAGGTGTCCACCACCTGCTCGCCGGACAGTCGCGGGGTGTGCGGTGGGCCGGCGTGTGCCGGGTCCGCGATCCCCATGCGCAGCACGAGGTACGGGTAGCCGATGCCGGCAAGCATCTGGCGCAGGGTCTGCCGGGTGCCCGGGACCTCCACCACCGCGCTGAGCGGCACCATCGACACGCCGAGTCGGGTGGCGGTCAGCCAGGCGGCGGAGAGGGCTTCACCGGCGCGCAGCCAGCTGTCCCGCTCGTCCTCGTCGCCGTGCAGCAGCGCGTACACCGCCGCGCGGTCGTGACCGGGGCCGACCGGCAGGCTGCCGGGGCGGCCGAAGTCGCGGGCCGGCACGGTCGTCTGCGGCGGCTGCTCGGGCAGCACCTCGGCCGGCAGGCCGGTGCCGGCGCCAGCCCGGCTGGTCCAGTACGCCAGTTCGGCGCGCAGCTCCGGGTCCTCGGCCTCGACCGTGTCGGCGTGCCCGGCCGTGGAGGCCAACTCCAGCACCTGGTCGCGGTCGAGGACCTGGAGTCGGCCGCCCTCGGCGGTGACCGCTCGCGCGATCTCCCCGATCGCGTTGGTGGGCACCGGCTCGTCGCTGACCGGCCGCCGGTCGGTGTGCCGCACCGACATGCACTGCACCATGCGCATGGCGTCCGGGTCGGCGGCCGTCCGGCTCAGGTCGGTCAGGCGTGCCAGCAGGCTGGGGTCGCTCGGGTCGGGCAGGCGCTGCACCACCGCGCGCCAGCCCTCGGCGGCGAGCGCCAGCCGGGCGTGGTGCAGGGCGGCGCCGCAGCTGATCGCCAGGAGTCGTCCCTCCGGATCGCTGGCGGTGAGCTGCCGGTCGGCGACCGTGTGCAGCTCCAGCGCGTCGGGGAGCACCCGCCAGCGCCACGGCTGCGTGTTGTGCACCGAGGGGGCGTGGCCGGCGGTGGTGGCGGCCTCCGCCAGCGCGGTCGTCAGCTGACTGTCCTGACTCATCGTCACGACCTTTCCGTCTCTGCCCATCGTGCCTCACCTGGCGTGGTCGCGCGGTGTGTTGCCGCTCCATCCTGCGGCATCGGCCGGGGGCGTGCAGGGGCCAGAGGTCCCGACCGCGGCGGGTCGTTGCGCCTCCCCGGACGGGCCGGCCGACACTCGTCGCGCCGCCGCCCAGGGCGGGAAAAACCCTGCGGTGTGCCGTCGAGGAGGGTCGTGGGCTGCGACGATGCGCAGGTGGCAGCCGAGTCGACCGAGTGCGTGCCGGAGCGGCCGGCCCGCAGCCGCATCCGGCGGTGGGGAACGTGGACGCCGCTGGTCGGGCTGGGCGTCGCGGTGCTGGCGGGCGCGGCGCTGCGGATCGCGGGCCGCCCCGGCGCGGCCGACCTGATCTGGGCCGCCGTCACGGTGGCCGCGCTGCTGCCCGCCGTCTGGTCGATGCTGCGGGCGTTCTGGCACCGGCACTTCGGTGTGGACGTGATCGCCGTACTGGCCCTGGCCGGTGCGCTCGGCGTCGGCGAGTACCTGGCCGGGGCGGTGATCGCCGTGATGGTGGCGACCGGACGGTCGCTGGAGGCGTACGCGCAGCGCCGGGCGACGCGCGACCTGCGGGCCCTGCTGGAGCGGGCCCCGCGTACCGCGCGTCGGCGGGGGCCGGGCGGCACGATCGAGGTGGTGCCGCTGGACCGGGTGGCGGCGGCGGATCGGCTGCTGGTCGGGCCCGGTGACGTGGTGCCTGTCGACGGGACCGTCGACGAGGCGGCCACGCTGGACGAGTCGGTGGTGACCGGCGAGTCGCGGCTGGTCCAGCGGGCGGCGGGCGAGGCGGTGGCCAGTGGCGTGGTCAACGCCGGCGCGGGGTTCGGCATGCGGGCGACGAAGAACGCGGCGGAGAGCACGTACGCGGGGATCGTCCGGTTGGCCGAGGAGGCGACAGCCCAGCGGGCCCCGATGGTCCGGCTCGCGGACCGGTACGCCGCCGCGTTCGTGCCGTTCACGCTGGTGCTGGCCGGGCTGGCGTGGCTGCTCTCCGGCGACGTGGTCCGGGCGGTGGCGGTGCTGGTGGTGGCCACCCCCTGCCCGCTGCTGCTGGCCACCCCGATCGCGATCGTGTCCGGGTTGTCCCGGGTGGCCCGGCGCGGGGTGCTGGTCCGCGACGGTGGCGCGTTGGAGCTGCTCGGACGGGCCCGGACCCTCCTGGTGGACAAGACCGGCACGTTGACCGCCGGCCGTCCGCGTACCGCCGAGACGGTGGTCGCGCCGGGCGGTGACCGGGACGAGGTGCTGCGGCTCGCCGCGTCGGTGGAGCAGCTCTCCCCGCACGTGCTGGCCAGCGCCCTGGTCCGGCACGCCCGCGAGCGGGGGCTGGCGCTGACCGAGCCGACCGGGGTGACCGAGGAGCCGGGGCGCGGCGTCAGCGGCCGGGTCGACGGGCGGCTCATCCGGGTCGGGCAGCTCGCCGGCGCGCTGCCCGAGTGGGCCGACCGGGCGCGGTCCCGCACCGAGCTGGCCGGCTGGTCCGTGGTGTGGGTCAGCGACGACAGCGGCCCGCTCGGCGCGATCCTGCTGGAGGATCCGGTACGCCCCGACGCCCGCCGGACCGTACGCCGGCTGCGCGCGGCGGGGCTGCGGCGCATCGTGATGGTCACCGGCGACCGGCCGGCGACCGCCGCGCAGGTCGCCGAGGCCGTCGGTGTGGACGACGTGCTCGCCCGCTGCACGCCGCAGGAGAAGGTGGGCCGGGTCCGGGCGGAGGCCGACCGGGCCGTCACGGTGATGGTCGGTGACGGGGTGAACGACGCCCCGGCGCTGGCTCAGGCGCACGTCGGCGTCGCGATGGGCGCTACGGGCGCCAGCGCCTCCGCGGACGTGGCGGACGCGGTGCTCACCGTGGACCGGCTGGACCGGCTCGCCGACGCGGTCGAGATCGCCCGCTACGCACGCCGGATCGCCGTGCAGAGCGCCACCGTCGGGATGGGCCTCGCGGTGCTGGCGATGCTCGTGGCGGCGGTCGGCCGGCTGCCCCCGGTGGCCGGCGCGTTCCTCCAGGAGGGCATCGACGTGCTGGTGATCCTCAACGCGCTGCGGGCCCTCGGTGGTGGGCTGCGCCGACGGGACGTCCCGCCGCGTACCCGGGAGCTGCTCGCCCGCTACGCCGGGGAACACCAGGAGGTACGCGATGTGCTGGCCGGGCTGCGCGACACCGCCGACCTGGTCGCCACCGAGCCGGCCTCCCCGAGGTGCCTGCCGGCGGTACGCGAGACGCACCGCCGACTGACCGAACGGGTGCTGCCGCACGAGGCCGCCGAGGAACGGCAGCTCTATCCCGCCCTGGCCGACCCGCTGGGCAGCGGCGAGGCGACCTCGACGATGAGCCGGGCACACGTGGAGATCCGCCGACAGGTCGACCTGCTGGGCGCGCAGCTCGCCCAGACCGCCGACGGCCGGCTGCGCCCGGATCAGGTGCCCGACCTGCTCGCCACCCTCTACGGGTTGGACGCGGTGCTGCGTCTGCACCTGGCCCAGGAAGAGGAGGAGTTCTTCTCGCTCGACCCGTCCGACCCGGTGCCCGAACGCCGCTGAGAGCTGCCGCTCAGCGTTCGCGGACGACCGCGACCGGGCAGCCGGCGTGCTGGATCACCTGCTGGCTGACCGAGCCGAGCAGCATCCCGGCCAGCCCACCCCGGCCCCGACTGCCGACCACCACCAACTGCGCGGACCGGCTCGACTCGATGAGCGTCCCGGCCGGACTGCCCGCGACGAGGTCGAGCGTGATGTCCAGCTCGGGGAACGTCCGCCGCCAGGGCTCCAGCGCCTCCTCGACGGCGGCCTGCTCGTCCGGCGCTCCGGCCGCCCCACCGGGGCCGGGGGTCCAGGCGTGCAGCACGCGCAGCGGCACCCGACGTTGGGCGGCCCGCTCGGCCGCGAACCCGAGCGCCACCAGCGACGGCTCCGAACCGTCCACCCCGACCGCCACCGGGGCCGGTGGCCCGCTGGCGGTCCCGTCGCGGACCACCACGACCGGGCAGTGCGCGTGCGCGGCGACCGCCACCGCCGTCGACCCGGCCAGCAGCCCGCCGAACCCGCCGTGGCCCCGGCTGCCGAGCACCAGCAGCCCCGCGTCGGTCGAGCGCTCCTGCAACACCAGGGCCGGCGGCCCGTCGTACACCTCGCTGGTGATCGTCAGGCCGGGGTGCGCGGCGGTGGCGTCCGCCGCGGCCTTGCGGACCAGGTCGTCCGCCTGCCGCCGGGCGGTGTCGTCCGGCCAGACGCCGGGCGCCACGCCCGGACCGACCCAACTGGCAACTGTCAGCCACTCGAAGACGTACGCCAGCCGCACCGGCTGGCCGCTGTGCTCGGCCTCGGCCAGCGCCCAGGTAAGGGCCACCGACGCGTCGGTGGAGCCGTCGTAGCCGACCAGGATCTCCGCGTCCCGCACGTCGTCCTCCTCAGGGGTTCATCGGGTCGGTCTCGCGGACCCAGCGCCACTCGGCGACCCGGGGGTCGTCCTCACCGTGTTCGCGCGTGTAGTCGCGGGCGGCCTGGCGCGCGTCGACCATCTGCTGGCGCAGGTGCGCGGCGCGGGCGCCGAGGCCGGGCACCCGGTCGATGACGTCGATGACCAGGTGGAACCGGTCCAGGTCGTTGAGCATCACCATGTCGAACGGAGTGGTGGTGGTGCCCTCCTCCTTGTACCCGCGCACGTGCAGGTTGTCATGGTTGGAGCGGCGGTAGGTCAGGCGGTGGATCAGCCACGGGTAGCCGTGGTAGGCGAAGATGACGGGCCGGTCCGCGGTGAAGATGGTGTCGAACTCCTTGTCCGGCAGGCCGTGCGGGTGTTCGGTGTCCGGCTGCAGGCGCATCAGGTCGACCACGTTGACCAGCCGCACCTTCAGCTCCGGCAGGTGCTCGCGCAGCAGCTCGGTGGCGGCCAGTGTCTCCAGGGTGGGCACGTCACCGCAGCAGGCCAGGACGACGTCCGGTTCGCTGCCGCCGTCGCTGCTGGCCCACTCCCAGATGCCCAGGCCGCGCCGGGTGTGCTGGATCGCCTCCTGCATCGTCAGCCAGTTCGGCGACGGCTGCTTACCGGCCACCACGACGTTGATGTAGTGCCGGCTGCGCAGGCAGTGGTCCATGGTGGAGAGCAGGGTGTTGGCGTCCGGTGGCAGGTAGACCCGCACCACCTCGGCCTTCTTGTTGACCACGTGGTCGATGAAGCCCGGGTCCTGGTGCGAGAAGCCGTTGTGGTCCTGCCGCCAGACATGGCTGGACAACAGGTAGTTCAGCGAGGCAAGGGGCTGGCGCCAGGGGATCGCCCGGGTCACCTTCAGCCACTTGGCGTGCTGGTTGACCATCGAGTCGACGATGTGGATGAACGCCTCGTAGCTGGTGAACACGCCGTGCCTGCCGGTCAGCAGGTAGCCCTCCAGCCAGCCCTGGCACAGGTGCTCGGAGAGCACCTCCATGACCCGGCCGTCGGGGGAGAGGTGGTCGTCGCCGGGGACGGTGCGAGCGACCCACGCCCGGTCGGTCACCTCGAAGGCGGCGCCCAACCGGTTGGACGCGACCTCGTCCGGGCCGAACAGCCGGAACGTCTGCGGGTTGGCGGTGATCACGTCACGGATCCACGGACCGAGCACCCCTGTCGCGCCGGCCATCGGCTGGCCCGGCTCGGGGACGTCCACGCCGTAGTCGCGGAAGTCGGGCAGGGTCAGGTCGCGCAGGACCACGCCGCCGTTGGTGACCGGGTTGGCGCTCATCCGTCGATCGCCGCGGGGCGGCAGCGTCCGCAGCTCGTCGACCGGGGCGCCGGTGGCGTCGAACAGCTCCTCCGGCCGGTAGCTGCGCAGCCAGTGCTCCAGCTCGTCCAGGTGGGCGGGGTTGTCGCGGACGCCCGACAGTGGCACCTGGTGGGCGTGGTACGTGCCCTCCACCTGGGTGCCGTCGACCTCGCGCGGGCCCGTCCAGCCCTTCGGCGTCCGCAGCACGATCATCGGCCAGCGGGGGCGCTCGACGACACCACCGGAACGGGCCCGCCGCTGGATCTCGGCGATCTCGTCCAGCGCCCGGTCCAGCGTCGCGGCGAGGGTGCGGTGCACCACGGCCGGGTCGTCGCCGGACACCACGTACGGCTGGTAGCCCGAACCCCGCATGATGTCGAGCAGGTCGGCCTCGGGGATCCGGGCCAGCACGGTCGGGTTGGCGATCTTGTAGCCGTTGAGGTGCAGGATGGGCAGCACCGCGCCGTCGCGGGCCGGGTTCAGGAAGACGTTGGAGAGCCAGCTGCCGGCCAGCGGCCCGGTCTCCGCCTCGCCGTCGCCGACGACGCAGGCCACCACGAGGTCCGGGTTGTCGAACGCGGCACCGTAGGCGTGGCTCAGGGCGTACCCGAGCTCGCCGCCCTCGTGGATCGAGCCCGGCACGTCCGCCGCGACGTGGCTGGGAATGCCGCCCGGGAAGGAGAACTGCCGGAACAGCCGGGCCATCCCGGCCTCGTCGCGCGCCACGTCGTGGTAGCGCTCCGACCAGGTGCCCTCCAGCCAGGTGTTGGCCACGATCGCCGGGCCGCCGTGCCCGGGGCCGGTGACCAGCATGGCGTTCAGGTCCCGGGCGACGATCACCCGGTTGAGGTGCGCGTAGATCAGGTTGAGCCCGGGGCTGGTGCCCCAGTGCCCGAGCAGCCGTGGCTTGATGTCGTCGGGGGTCAGCGGCTCGCGCAGCAGAGGGTTGCCCAGCAGGTAGATCTGCCCGACGGTGAGGTAGTTCGCGGCACGCCAGTAGGCGTCCAGTCGGCGCAGCTCGTCTTCGGTCAGAGGGCTGTGCAGGTCGATAGCGGAATCCATGCTGCGTAAGCCTCTCGCGAAATCGGGGACGTCGCGTCCGGTGTCCCGGGTTCTCCCGGCCACGTCCAGCTTCATCGCCGCCGAGAGGATGGGGCAGGGCCGTTGACCCCCACTGGTGCGGACGTGTGTCCCGCCTGGCGCGATGGAGGCCGGTCCGCGAACGGCCCCACCTCCCGGCGCCGCCCCTCTTCCCTGACCGAGGGTAGTCGCGTCGGTGCGTCGACGGGGTCGGATCGGCGGTGCGTGAAGGCCGCCGGGGAACGTGGTCCGCTCTGGCAGGACCCGTCGGTAGGCCCACCTCGGCTTGCGCTGCGTGGCGTGGCCGGGCCGGAGAGACCAACGATTGTGATCGATTCGAGACTTGTGGATCTATGAACTTTACACAAAGATCATTGATGTAAAGAACTGACGACCGACAACTGACGACGGACCATCGACGTACGTCGAGGCGAGTGTCGGATCCCCTACGTGTCCCAGGTCAGACAGCGGGTGGGCCTGGAAGTCCGGCGCCATGATCTGTCGGAGTCGACTTCCCGATTACACCCTGCGCGCCATGATCGGACAGAGAGAAGTCCTCCATGCCTCATTCCCGTAGTCGATCATGGGTGCACAGAAATAGGCGGCACGGCACCCGTCTCACGGCGTTCTTCCTTGCGTTGGTGCTGGTCGTGGCCGGCTCCACCAATATTGGCGTGACCCAAGCGGCCGCCGCCCCTGCGGATGCCGCGTGCTCCGTGCACGGCTCGTCCTTCGACGTCAAGCCGGTCGAGGCGGATAGCGTAGGGCTGCGCGTGGGCTGCGCGCGCGACTCCGGGCAGTTCCGGCAGTTGGCCAACAATGACGACGATGTCGTGGCGATCCTGGACTTCAATCCTGTGCAGCGCCCTGAGCAATTTCAGGAGATACTGCTGCAAAGGGTAGCGGTCTTTCACCGCGACCAGACCCAAGCAGGGCTTCTTCTCAGCGAGTCTTTCGCGCGCCAAGCCCAAGAAAATGCGGCAGGCTATTACTCACCGCGGAGCGACATCACGTTCGGCGGAAGCATCCAGGCTTTCGGCAACAGCCTGGTGATCGTGGTGCCCAAGGGGGACGTCGGCGCTGCGGGCTTCTGGGATGGCTTCTGGAAGGCGCTTGTGGTCGGCCTCGTCCAAGCAGCGACAGTGATCCTGATCGGTGCCGTTTGCCTAGCCTTCTTCAACGTCGGTGCTCCCGCCGCTGCACCGTTCTGCGGTGCTGTCTCTGGAGCCTTCGCCGGAGCCTTCGGCGAGTTGACGAGCGCCGGCGTGGACGGACATCCGATTGACGCCGACGTCTGGGGCAAAGCGGCAGGCGCCGCGTTGTGGGGCGCTCTCGGCGGCGCCATCACCGGGGGTCTCATGCAAATCCTCTCCAAGAGCACGCGGCCGTTTATAGAAGAGGGCCAGAAGTTCTTGCAAAAATTGGCGACTCAGTTCCGTTTCTGGGAGACACCTCTTACTGCCATAGCCAACATACTCAACCCGAAAACTGCCGACACGATCTTCGAGACGGTCATGCGGTTCAGGCGGGGCGCCGGGTCAACGACAGAAGGGCCAGCCGGGGCTCTCAGGGTCATGGTGGTGGGCGATTCGATGTCCCAGGGTGCCGAGGGTGACTGGACTTGGCGCTACCGGCTGTGGGACTGGTTCAGAACTCAGAATGTCGCTGTCAACTTCGTCGGTCCCTACTACGGCACCACGCCCCCTACGGAAGCAACCGGTCCGACTCCGCCGCGTTTGCAAGGGGCTCCCGACCCTGGGGAGGGCATTCCTCGCGTCTGGGGGCAGTACGCCGCAGGAGCGCCGGCCTTCGACTCCGACCACTTCGCGGTCTGGGGCCGCCAAGCGGCGCAGGTCAAGAACGAAATCCGTACGCAGGTAGCGGAGCACAAGCCCGACCTGCTCCTGGTCGGGCTCGGGTTCAACGACCTGGGCTGGTTTGTCGACAACCCCGACGGGACCATCGCCAGCATGAGGACGCTGGTGAGCGAGGCCCGTGCCGCCAATCCCAACATCAAGGTGGCCCTGGCCAACATCCCTCAGCGCACCCGGCTCGGTATCAATCCAGATCTGCCAGCCAAGACGGATCGTTACAACACGCTGCTGGCCACCTCGATCCCGTCGTGGAGCACCAGCCAGTCCCCGGTGGCGTTGGTCGACTGGCGGGCGAACTACGCCTGCGCGCCCGACAGCTGTCCGGACGGTTACGACGGGCTGCACCCCAACGCCCGCGGCGAGTACAAGATCGCCCAGGCGTTCGAACGCACCCTCGTCAACAACTTCGGCATCGGCTCGAGCGTGCCCGCCATCCCCAACACCATTCCGGCGCGGCCGACCCCCGTGCCGAGAAACGTCGTCGTCGAGCCTGGCCCCCAGGGTCTCAAGGTGACGTGGGATGCGGTCTTCGGTGCCCACGGATACACCGTCCGGTCCCGTCTTGTCGGCTCCGCGGACTGGAGCGAGTCCAGGGCGGCGTCCAACCGCCACGACACGCTCTCTGTCCATGGCCTGAAGTGGGAATACCAGGTCCGCACCGACAACGGCGACACCGAGGACCAGAAATCCGCTTGGACGTCCCCGACGGCGCCCGTGGTGGCGAGCCCGACGGCTCCTCCGGGCCCGGCGCAGATCGTCACCCGGGCCACCAGCACCGGCTTCGACATCACCTGGGGCGAAACGGTCGGGACGGTCGAACGTTACGGCGTCATCTACTGGGACCAGGACGATCCGGGCGCATTCCTCAGCGCGGTCGGAATCAGGGGTCATGCGGCCCACATCGACGGTCTGACAGTCGGCCACCGCTATCTCGTCTCGGTATCGAGTTGGGACACCAGCGGCGGCGGAGGGGTGCCGAATCCCGGCCGCCCGGTCCTCGTCGGCGGCGGAACCCCCGCGGCGCCGAGCGGCCTGAAGGCCAATGCCCTCGACGCCTCAAGCGTCTACCTCACCTGGAACAAATCCACCGGTGCGGCCGGCTATCGCGTCTGGGTCCGCAACCCTCTCGATGGCAGCGAGATGACTGCGAGTGATCAGACGAGCATGGAAACGACCTGGGGCGTCGGGTTCCTGGTCTACGGTGCCTTGAACTACGAATTCTGCGTCACCGCCGTCAACGGTGCGTTGGAAAGCGGAATGTCCAACTGCGTGAAGCCCGTGGGATCGTCCTGACCGTCGTGCTGTGGCGCGGTCGGGTGACCGCGCCACAGCCATGCCGCCACGGAATTGTCCGCCCCCGCGTCAGCTCTTGTTGAGACTGCGTGTCGCCGCCCCGGGTCAGGGCCGTTGGTCCCTCGCCGGACGGGTGTCGGGCCCGGTCAGTGGCATTTCAGCCAGACCGCGGACGACGACCACCGGGGCGGGGGAGTGGTAGAGCAGGGACTGGGCGACCGCGCCGAGCATGGCTCGTCCCGGTTCGTCGCCCCGGGCGGCGACAACCGCCACCTGGGCCGACCGGGACGTGTCGACGAGCACCTGCCCGGGGTCGCCGCGGACGACCCGGCACTCGGTGGGCACCCCGCTGTGGGGGTCGGCGTGGCGGGCCAGTGCCTCGCTGAGCTGTTCGGCGACCGCGTCGGTGTCCTCGTCGCTCTCGACCACCCGCAGCGCCACGAGGCGGGCGTCGCGCCCGCGGGCGCAGTCCGCTGCCCACCGCAGGGCGAGGTGTGAGCTGGGGGAGCCGTCCACCCCGACCAGGACGGGGCCCTGCGGTGGCGGTTCGCGTCGGACCACCAGCAGTGGGCAGTTGGCTCGCGCGGCCAACTGCACGGCGGACGTCTCGGCCGGGACGCACTGGCCGCTGCCGGCCATTCCGCTGTCGCCGACGGCCAGCAGGAAGGCCGTCTCGGACCGGCGGATGAGGGTGGGCAGCAGACCGCTCTCGACGATCTCGGCGCGTACGGTCAGGCCGGGTTCGACCTGGTGGGCGAGCTGGGCGGCCCGGGTGATCAGGTTCTCGGCCTCGTCCCGCGGCGCGGCGACGGTCTCCGCCGCGAAGGCCGCCTGCCAGTCGAAGGTGTGTATGACGTGCAGGGGTCGGTCGTGCCCGGCGGCCTCCTGCGCGGCCTGCTCCACGACCGGAAGGTCACCGTCCGAGCCGAGGCCGACCAGCACCTCCGCGTCGGCGGATACCGCCATCGGATATCACCTCCCGGGCGTCGCGCCCGGCACGACTGCGCTGTCTCCTCACCGAGGGTAGTCGTGTGGTGACGACGGCGGGCCGGTTCGGGCCGCGCCGACGGGCCTGCGGTGGTCGGCACGTCGGGGTCGACGCGATTGGCGTCAACAAAGGTTGACAGCGGGGAGGCTGTCAACGTATGTTGACGGCATGAGTCAGGCGACGGAACTCGCGGCGGCAGCCGGCAGCACCGACCCCCGGGTCGGGCTGCGCGCCGTCCGCGCGCTGCGCCGGCTGCTCGAGCGACTCGAGGTGGTCCAGGTGGACAACGCCCGTCGACAGGGCTGGTCCTGGCAGGAGATCGCCGACGCGCTCGAGGTCAGCCGGCAGGCGGTGCACAAGAAACACGCTGGGCGACCGGCGGTCAACTCATCCTGGGAGGCGTGATGTTCGAACGGTTCACCGAGCGGGCGCGCGGCGTGGTGCGGGCGGCGCTGGAGGAGGCACGGGCCGAGGGCCAGCGGCCGGTCGGCACCGAGCACCTGCTGCTCGGCCTGCTCGCCGACGAGGCCGGCCTGGCCAGTCGGGTCCTGACCGACGCCGGGGTGCGCGCCGACGACCTGCGCGAACGGGTCCGGCGGCACACCAGCGGCGGAGGCGCGGGCCTCGGCGACGCGGACGCGGCGGCGCTGCGCGAGATCGGCATCGACCTGGCCGCCATCGTGGCCCGCATCGAGCAGTCCTTCGGCCCCGACGCGCTGCGCGAGGCCGTGCCCGCGCCGCGGCGCCGGTGGGGGCGTCGACGCTACCTGGGCGGGCCGTTCTCGCCCCGGTCGAAGAAGGCGCTGGAGCTGTCGTTGCGCGAGGCGCTGCGGCTGCGCCACAAGCACATCGGCACCGAGCACATCCTGCTCGGGGTGCTGCGGGAGGGTCAGGGGCTGGGCGCGCTGGTGCTCACCGAAGCGGGCGTCGACCTCGACGATCTGCGCCGACGGGTGGAGACCGCGCTGCGGACGGCGGCGTGACGGACGCGTACGCGTTGAAACCTGTCTGTGGCACTTCCGACGCCGGCGCGTCGTCGGGTCGCTGAAGGCGGCCCGGTGCTGCACACTGGCGCCGTGAATGCTGGACAGGACAGGCGCCCCTCAGGTGGCGACGGCGGGCTGCGCTCCGCCGTGGTGGTGAACCCGGCGAAGGTCGACGATCTCGACGGGCTGCGCCGCACCGTGAACGACGCCCTGAGCGCCGCCGGCTGGCCCGAGCCGCAGTGGTTCGAGACCACCGTCGACGATCCCGGCCGAGGCCAGACCGAGCAGGCCGTCAAGGCCGGCGTCGACCTGGTCTTCGCCTGCGGCGGCGACGGCACCGTGATGTCCTGCGTCAGCGGGCTCGTCGGCACCGACGTGGCCCTCGCCGTGCTCCCGCAGGGCACCGGCAACCTGCTCGCCGCCAACCTCGGCCTCTCCACCGACCTCGCGGCGGGGCTTCAGGTCGCCGTCGAACGCGGTCGGCGGCTGCTCGACGTCGGCGCGGTGGAGGACCAGTATTTCACCGTCATGGCCGGCATGGGCTTCGACGCCAAGATGCTCGAGGCCACCAACGAGACCACCAAGGCCCGCATCGGCTGGCCGGCGTACGTCGTGGGTGCCGTGAAGCACCTGCGCGACCGGCCGATGCGGGTGCAGATCCGCATCGACGACCGCCCACCGGTACGCCGCCGGGTCCGCTCGGTGCTGATCGCCAACGTCGGCCGGCTCCAGGGCGGGGTGCGCCTGCTCACCGAGGCCGAGCCGGACGACGGCTGGCTCGACGTCGCCGTGCTCACTCCGCGCAACCTGCGGCACTGGCTCGCGCTCGGCTGGGCCGTGGTCCGCCGCAGCGGTCAGGTGCCGCAGATGGAGGTCTTCCGGGGCCGCACCGTCGAGGTCAGCAGCAACCGCGCGCAGCCGAGGGAACTCGACGGCGACCTCATCGCGCCGGGCCGGCGGCTGCGTGCCGAGATCCGACCGCAGGCGCTGTGGCTCTGCGTCCCGCAGCCCGAGGACGCCCCCGACCTGTCCGTTGACGCCCAAGCCGCCGGGGAGCGGGGCGAGCAGCTGATCGAGGAAGCGCGCCGTGAGTAGCACCCGGATCGTGCCGGAGACCCGGCTGATGGCCAACGAGGAACTGTCGGCCGACGACGCCTGGCACACCCTGCGCCGCAAGGGCGGCTGGCACCTGCTGCGCGACGCGTTCATCCGGTTCCGCTACGGCGACGGGTTCAGTCACTCCCGCGCCTTCGCGTTGCAGCTCTGCCTCGCCGTGGTGCCGTTCCTGATCGCCCTCACCGGCCTGATCAGCGAGCTGGGTGTCGAGGAGGGCGGCCAGGTGGTCGCCGACACCGTGCTGGCGCTCACCCCGGGCCAGAGCGCCCAGGTGGTCGGCGAGCTGCTCGGCGAGGGCGAACGCGTCGAGGACGCCGGCGAGCTGGCGCTCACCCTCGGTCTGCTCACCGGACTGGTCGCGCTGACCACCACGATGGCGCAGATCGAGCGGGGCGCGAACCGCATCTACGGGGTCGAGCGGGACCGCCCGGCCCTGTGGAAATACCTGCGGGCGGCAGTCCTGGCCGTCACCGCCGGTCTGCCCGCGCTGGCCGGCTTCCTGATCCTCGTCGGTGGCGGGGCGATGGGCGACTCGGTCCGCAAGCACTACGAGTGGGGCGAGGTCGCCAACGGCATCTGGGACGTGGTCCGCTTCCCGTTGAGTCTCGCGCTGACCGTGCTCGCCGTGGCCGTGCTGTTCCGGCACGCGCCCCGCCGCAACCAGCCCGGCCTGTCCTGGCTTTTCTTCGGCGCGGGCATCGCCACGGCCCTGTGGTGGTTGGCCAGCCTGCTGCTCGCCGCGTACGTGCGGTTCAGCGACGGCTTCGGCCAGACCTACGGGGCGCTGGCCGGCATGATGGCGCTTCTGCTCTGGGCCAACCTGACCGGCATGGCGCTCTTCGGCGGGCTGGCCTTCGCCGCCCAGTTGGAGGCACTGCGTATCGGTGTGGAGGAGCCGGCGCAGCCCGACCTGTGGGAGCCCGAGGCCGACCGTGCCGAGCTGTTCGACACCGGGGACATGACGGCGCTCTGAGCGACGCCCGGGTGTACGCCGGACCCGGATCGGGTACAGCGCCTCGCCAGGTACAACAAGGGAGGTGCGGGGTGACCGCGGTCAAAGAGGTGGCTCGGCGTCCAATCGGTCACTTCGCCGAGCGGAGCATCGCCGGCCTGGTGGCCGTCACCGGCGCCGGCGTGGCCTTCGGGCTGTTGCTGTTGCTCGTGCGGGTGCGGTGGAGCCCGTTGCAGGACGCCGACCACGCGGTCGCCGAGTGGTTCAACTCGCTCGTCGCCCCGCACCACCCGCTGGTCACCGTGCTTCAGGCGGTGACCGATCTGGGCGGCCGGCCGATCCTCATCTGGCTGGTCACCATCGCGGTGGTCGGTCTGCTGATCCGACGGCAGCCCCGGCTGGCCGTCTACCTGATCATCACCGGGGTCGGTGGGCTGATCCTCGACCCGTCGCTCAAGGCGCTTGTCGGTCGGCTCCGCCCGGTGGTGGACGTGCCGATCGCCAGCGCGCCCGGCAACAGCTTCCCGAGCGGGCACGCGCTCGGCTCGTTCGTCGCGTACGGGGCGTTGCTGCTGGTGTTCCTGCCGGCGATGGCGCCGCGCTGGCGCAAGCCCGCGATCGTCGGCGTCGGTGTGCTGGTGGCGCTGATCGGGCTGACCCGCATCGCGCTGGGCGTGCACTTCGTCTCCGACGTGCTGGCCGGCTGGCTGCTCGGCGCCGCGTGGCTGGGCGTGACCGCGTACGCCTTCCGGCTGTGGCGGCGCGAGCGCGGCAAGCCGGTGCCGCCGCTGAGCGAGGGGCTGGAGCCGGAGGCCGGGCACGACATCGCGCCCGCCCCGGCCGAGGAGCACGTGCTGGCGCACCCCCGCTCGGCGGTGGCCGAGCTGCTGGTCGGCTGGGTGCTGGTGTTCGGCGCGCTGTACGGCTTCGGCATGTACGTCAGCTATCACGCCAAGAACACCTTCTTCGACACCCTGGACACCGAGGTTCCCCGCTGGTTCGCCGCCCGGCACACCGACGTGCTGACCGACGTGAGCTGGTGGTGGAGCAAGTTCGGTGACACCCACGCGATCCTGCTCATCTCGCTGGTGTTCTGCCCGCTGGTGCTCGCGGTGTGGCGGCGGTGGCGGCCAGTGCTGTTCGTGGCGCTGGCGATGGTAGGTGAGCTGACCCTCTTCCTCGCCTCGGCGCGTGTGGTCGACCGGCCACGGCCCCCGGTGGAGAACCTGGACGGGCAGATGCCCACCTCCTCCTTCCCGTCCGGGCACATCGCGGCGACGATCTGCGTCTGGCTGGCGATCACCCTCATCGTGTTCCCGCGTACCGACCGCTGGTGGCGGTGGATCTTCGTGGCGATGGCCGTGATCATGCCGGCCGGGGTGGCGACCTCGCGGATGTACCGGGGGATGCACCACCCGACCGACTTCATGGGCGCGATCCTGCTCTCCGCACTCTGGATCGGGCTGCTCTACCTCGTGATCCGCCCGAACGCCGACCTCGCGGAGGGCAACCAGCCGGCCATCGAGTCCGAGGACGTGGACACCCTCGACGACGAGCTGGCGCGCGCCGGCCGAGCCGACTGAGCGCTGCCGTGCGGGCGATGACCTGGAACATCCGTACCGGCGGTCGGGACCGGGGTGGCGCCGACCGGCTGGATCAGGTGGTTCAGGTCGTCAACGAGCAGACGCCGGACGTGCTGGCCCTGCAGGAGCTGCGCGGCTTCGACGCCGATGGGCTGATGGCAGGCGTGGCGGGCCGGGTGGGGATGACGCCCCACCTGGCCCGGTCCTGCTTCGGGCAGCCGGTGGCGGTGCTGGTCCGGCCGCCGTACCGGGTTCTCGCCGCGGGGGCGGTGCGCCGGCCGTTCCACCACGCCGCCGCCCGCGTCGTGGTGTCCACCTCGGCCGGCCCGCTCACCGTGCTCGGCACCCACCTCTACCCGTACTCCGGGGGACGCCGGCGGATGGAGGTCGACTGGCTGGTGGCGGCGCTGCGCCGCACCCCGGGGCCACTGACGCTGCTCGCCGGCGACCTCAACTCGCTGGACCCGACGGTCGACCACACCGCCCGCCTGGCCGGCCTGAGCGCTCTCTACCGGCGACGGCACCTGCGTCGGGGCGGTGGCGCCGTGGACACCCGCGCGATCGCCCGCCTGCTCGCGGCCGACCTCGTCGACCTGTGGCCGTCGTCAAACGTCGGTGCGCCGGAGGCCGACGGTCTTACCGTGCCCACCCGCTTCGGCGGGGCCGAGTTCGCCGGCATGCGGCTGGACTACCTCTTCGGCAGCCGCGCGGTGGCCGAGCGGGTACGTGGCTGCCAGGTGATCCGTGGTGGAGCCTCGGACACTGCCTCGGACCACTATCCGCTGCTGACCACACTGGACCTGGGCGTCGGCTGACGCTGCCCGCACCGCCGACCCCACGGGCTGGCGCGGCCCGGTTACGGTGCCACCGTGACCGACCGTCCGACCGTTCGCGCTTCGTTGCCCGCGCCGGGCGGCGAGGGCCCGACCGCGCCGACGCTCGCGCGACTCGCCCGTGACGCGCCGACTCCGCACCCAGGGGAGCCGGCCGTCGTCCCGCTTCCGCTGGTCGCGGCCGTCGCGCGTGCCGTGGCGCTGGTCGTGGTGCTGCCGGTACGCCTGCTCTGGGAGCTGATCGCGGCTGCGGGTCGGCTGCTGCGCCGGCACCTGATCAGCCCGGCCGGTCGGTTCCTGCGGCAGTGGCTGCTGGCCCCGTTGGCCTGGGCGCTGCACCGGCTGCTCTGGCTGCCCCTGCTCTGGTGCGCCCGCACGCTTGTCTGGCTGCCGCTGGTGTGGTTGGGGCGGGGGATCGCGTGGGTCGCCCGCACCCTCATCTGGCTGCCGCTGGTGTGGGTGGCGCGCACGCTGGTCTGGCTGCCGCTCGTGTGGCTCGGACGGGGGATCGCGTGGGTGGCGCGCACGCTCGTCTGGCTGCCGCTGGTCTGGCTCGGGCGGGGGATCGCGTGGGTGGCGCGAACGCTGGTCTGGCTGCCGCTGGTCTGGCTGGGCGGCGCGCTCGCCGCTCTGGGCTCGGCGGCGGGGCGGGCGGTTCGGCGTCTGCTGTGGGATCCCCTGCTCTGGGTGCTCCGCAACGTGCTGCGCCCGCCCGTCGTGGGTCTGGGTCGCGTGCTGGTCTGGCTCGCCGATCACCTGATCCGGCGGCCGCTGCGCTGGCTGGGCGCGGCGCTCAGACCCGTTGGACGGCTGCTCGTGCGCGGTCTCGTCCTGCTCGTCGGTGCGCTGGGCGCGGCGCTCGTCGGGCTGGCCCGGGGCATCTGGTGGGCGGTTCGCGGCCTGGGTCGGCTGGTCGTCTATGCCGTGGTCGGCGCCTGGCGCACGGCCGGCTGGTTGCTGCGCCTGGTCTACCGGGGGCTCCTGCGCCCGCTCGGGCATGGACTGCGCTGGCTGTGGCGGCACACCGTGCACCCACTGCTGCGGGGTGTGCGCTGGGTCTGGTCGGTGACGGTCGTACCGGTGGCGCACGGCGTACGGGCAGCCTGGCGGGCCACGGTCACCCCTACCGCGCGCTGGATGCGCCGCTCGGTGCTCGACCCGGCCCGGCTGGCCTCCCGGGAGGTGCTCAGCGCCCTGGGTCTGCGGCGCTGAACACCCCACCCGGCACGGTGCTCTCAGAGCACCACGTTGAGCAGGACGGTGAGCAGCACCGAGGCGACGATCGAGAAGAGGATCATCAGGAGGCAGCCGAGGCCGCCGCCCAGGGGCCGGATCTCCGTGTTGCCGAAGCGCATGGGTTTCACCTGTTCACGAGTGTCGGGGCGAGAAGCTGGCGGATTGCGTCGGCGACCGCCGTCGGAGCCGTGGTGGCCACGTTGTGTGCCGCGCGGGGGATGACCACCAGGTCGGCGTCCGGCACCAGCCGGGCCACCTGGGCCCGCCAGTCGGCCGGCGCGACCGGATCCCGCGCGCCGCTGACGACAAGCGTCGGCGCGGTGATCCGGACCAGGTCCGCCTCGATCGTGTTGTGGACCGAGTGCGACAACGTCGCCAGGACCCGCCAGGGCCGGGCGTTCCAGACATCGCGAAGGAGGATCGGCGCCTGCAACGGCGACTCGCGCAGGGTGTCCACCAGCCACCGGCCGAACTGGGTCCGGCGGGACCGGCCGGCCGGGTCGGCGGTCGGCCCGGCCAGCACCAGCGCGCGTACCGCCTCCGGGTGGGTCGCCGCGAGCGCGGCGGCCACCTCGGCGCCGAACGAGTGCCCGAGCAGGCAGACCGGCGGCAACCGGTACGCGGCCAGCCAGGCCGCCAGGTGCGCGGCGTGCCGGCGCACGTCGTACGCGCCGTGGGGGTGCGCGGTCAGGCCGAAGCCGGGCAGGTCCGGCACGTACACCTGATGGGTTTCGGCGAGCGCGACGGCCAACGGGGTGAGGTAGCGGTGCGAGACCGCCAGGCCGTGCACCAGGACCACTGGCGGGTTGCCGGTGCCGGGGTCCGGGCCACGCCGCGTGTGGGTACGCAGCCCGTCGACCAGCCGCCACTCGCTGGTCAGGCCGGCGGCCGGCCGGGGCGCGGCCATGGCGAGCCGCAGTTCGGCCGGCCCGAACCGACCGGCGGGCGTCAGCCTCACAACTGGCGCAGCCGGGGCAGCAGCTGCTCCTGTGCCCAGTCCAGGAACATCGGCTGGCTCTCGCCGCCGACCTGGACGATCGCCACGTGCGTGAAGCCGGCGTCGACGAACTTGCGGAACGCCTCGACGTGCGCGTCCACGTCCGGGCCGCAGGAGATGCCCTCGGCGACGTCCTCCTCCCGGACGAACTGGGTGGCGGCGGCGAAGGCGTCCGGGTCGGGCAGGTCGGCATTGACCTTCCACCCCATTCCGAACCAGCGGAACTGGTCGTGCACGATCTTGCGGCACTCGGCCTCGTCCGGGCCGTAGCAGATGGCCACCTGCCCGTAGCGGGGCTGGCCGACGCCACCGGCGTCGTCGTACATCTCGATGATGTGCCGGTCGGGCTCGGTGGAGACGAGGCCGTTGCCGTACTCGGCCGCCAGGGTGGCGGACTGCCGGCCGGAGGCGGCGATGGCCATCGGCACCGGCTGCTCCGGGCGGTCCCACACGTAGGCGTCGGGCACGTCGAAGTGGTTGCCGGAGAAGGTCAACGTCTCACCGTTGAGCAGTGGCCGGATGATCTGCAGCGCCTCCTCGAACATCTCGTGGCGCTGCTGCACGTGCGGCCAGCCGCCGACGACATGCTCGTTGAGGTTCTCCCCGGCGCCCAGGCCGAGGGTGAACCGCCCGTCCGAGAGTGCCCCGATGGTGCTGGCCTTCTGCGCGACCACGGCCGGGTGGTAGCGGCGGATCGGGCAGGTCACGAAGGACATCAGCTCTGCGCGGGAGGTGGCGTGCGCGACCGCGCCGAGCACCGACCAGGCGTACGGGGAGTGGCCCTGGGCGTCGAGCCAGGGATAGTAGTGATCGGAGATCACCAGTTGGTCGAAGCCGGCCGCCTCGGCCCGTACCGCGTGGTCGACCAGCTGCTTCGGACCGGCCTGCTCGCACATCAGGGTGTAGCCGACGCTCACCATCCGGGTATCTCCTTCTCGCCGACGGTTCGTCCCGAGATACCCAGGTCAGCAGCCGTCAACCCTCTCGTCCGGTTCGGACGGGCGATGCTTGACGGATGCCGGAGACCGGCCTACGGTCGTCTTAACCGGTTAAGACCTACGGTCTGGCGCACATCCTGTGGTGGGGATGACCGCCCCGTGACGGCCCGCGTCCGCGCGGGCCGTTACGGCTGTCTGGGTCCCGGACCGCGCTACTGAACCGGTTGCTAGGGCTGATTCATCGCCCTAGGCTGATGCGAGCATCGCCGGGAGTCGGGCGGTGGCTGTCGGGCTGCAGCCGCCTTCCCCTGTCACGTCCCACCCCTGTCGGGCATCGGGGGTCCTCCCTGAGGAAGGCCATGAAGACTCGACTCTCCGCCACCGGCGGGGCCCTGCTCGCGTTGCTCCTCGCCGTGCTGGCGTTCAGCCAGCCGGCGCACGCCGCGGCCGGCTTCTCCGTCGCGGGCGGCAAGCTGTACGACGCCAACGGCGCCGAATTCATCATGCGCGGGGTGAACCACGCCCACACCTGGTATCCGCAGCAGACCAGCTCGTTCGCCGACGTCAAGGCGCTCGGCGCGAACACCGTGCGGGTGGTGCTCGCCAGCGGCGACCGGTGGACCCGCAACACCAACGCCGACGTCGCCAACGTCATCTCGCTGTGCAAGGCCAACCGGCTGATCTGCGTGCTGGAGGTCCACGACACCACCGGCTACGGCGAGCAGAGCGGCGCCATCACCCTGGACCGGGCCGTCGACTACTGGCTCAGCCTCGCCGATGTGCTGGTCGGCCAGGAGCGGTACGTCATCGTCAACATCGGCAACGAGCCGTACGGCAACCAGAACTACGCCTCCTGGGCCACCGACAACGCCAACGCGATCAAGCGGTTGCGGGCCGGTGGGCTGACCCACACCATCATGGTGGACGCCCCGAACTGGGGGCAGGACTGGTCGTTCACCATGCGCGACAACGCCGCCTCGGTCTTCGCCGCGGACCCGGCCCGCAACACGGTCTTCTCCATCCACATGTACGGCGTCTTCGACACCGCCGCCGAGATCACCGACTACCTGGGCCGGTTCCGGGCGGCGGGGCTGCCCATCGTGGTCGGTGAGTTCGGCTTCAACCACTCCGATGGTGACCCCGACGAGGACACCATCCTCGCGTACAGCCAGGCCAACGGGATCGGCTGGCTGGGCTGGTCGTGGAGCGGCAACGGGGGTGGCGTGGAGTATCTCGACATGGCCACCGCGTTCAACCCGGCCAGTCTGACGACGTGGGGGCAGCGCGTCTTCAACGGCGCCAACGGCATTCGCCAGACCGCCCGCGAGGCAAGCGTCTTCGGCGGCACCCCGCCGCCGACCACGCCCCCGCCGACGACTCCTCCTCCCACGACGCCCCCGCCGACCACTCCGCCTCCGACCACGCCTCCTCCGACCACTCCGCCGCCCGCCGGTGGCTGCGCGGCCACCTACACCGTCACCAACCAGTGGCAGGGCGGCTTCCAGGCCGAGGTGCGGGTGACCGCCGGCGCGTCGGCGATCAACGGCTGGACCGCCCGGTGGACCCTCGCCAACGGCCAGAGCGTCACCCAGTCCTGGAACGCGACGGTGACCAGCAGCGGCTCCACGGTGACCGCGCGCAACGTGGACTACAACGGCAGGCTGGCTGCCGGCGCCAGCGCCAGCTTCGGGTTCCTCGGCGGCTGGTCCGGCACCAACCCCAAGCCGGAGGTGAGCTGCACGGCGAGCTGACCGACGCCAGGTGGCCGGGCCCGCGTCGGGCCCGGCCACCGCGGCGGCTGCGGTCAGTGCTCCCCGGTCAGGTTCACGATGACCACCCCCGCGATGATCAGGGCGATGCCGGCGAGCTTGACCAGCCCGACCGACTCACCCAGGAACACCGCGCCGATCGCCACGATGGCCGCGGTGCCCAGACCCGACCAGAGGGCGTACGCGACACCCACGGGTATCTCCTTCACGGCCTGGGCCAGCAGGAGGAACGCCAGCGCGTACCCGGTCAGGCACCCCAGCGTCGGCCAGAGGCGGCTGAATCCGGCCGTACTCTTGATCAGGCTGGTCGCCAGGACCTCCGCGAGGATGGCGATCCCCAGCAGCACGTACGCCATGCGGCTCCTCAGTCCTCGATGGTCGGCGGACCGGCGGCGAGTCGGGCGGCCCGCATGGTGAGGTAGCGCTGTTCGGGAAGGCTGCTGGTCCGCGCGGCGGCGGCGCGGTAGTCCGCGATCGCCCGCTCCCGGTCGCCGGCCATCTCGTGCAGGTGCGCGCGGGCGGCGGCCAGCCGGTGGTGCCCCGCCAGCCGGGGGTCGTCGCCGAGAGCGTCGAGGGCCGTGAGGCCGGCTGCGGGCCCGTGCACCATGGCGGTCGCCACGGCCCGGTTGAGCGCCACCACGGGGGTTCCGGCGAGCCGTTCCAACACGTCGTACAACGCCAGGATCTGCGGCCAGTCGGTCGCCTCGGTGCTCGGCGCCTCGTCGTGCAGGGCGGCGATGGCGGCCTGCACCTGGTACGGGCCGACCGGGCCGCGTGGCAGCGCCCGGGTGACAAGTGCGACGCCCTCGGCGATCGCCGCGGCGTCCCAGCGGTTGCGGTCCTGATCGGCCAGGGAGATCAGCTCCCCGGACGGGCCGGTGCGCGCCGGGCTGCGCGCCTCGGTGAGCAGCAGCAACGCCAGCAGCCCGGCCGTTTCGCTGTCGTCGGGCAGTCGCGTGTGCAGCGCACGGGCCAGCCGGATCGCCTCGGCCGCGAGATCGACACGGCGCAGGGCCGGACCGGCGGTGCTGGTGTGCCCCTCGGTGAAGATCAGATAGAGCACCTGCCGGACGGCGGACAGCCGCTCGGCCCGCTCCGCCTCCTCCGGCATTCGAAACGGCAGCCCGGACGCGCGGATCCGCTGCTTGGCCCGGCTGATCCGCTGGGCCATGGTCGCCTCGGGCACCAGGAACGCGCGCGCTATCTCGGCGGTGGTGAGCCCGCCGACCGCGCGCAGGGTCAGCGCGACAGCCGATGCGGGGGCGAGCGCCGGGTGGCAGCACAGAAAGAGCAGCACCAGGGTGTCGTCCCGCTCGGCGGTCAGTTCCTCGTCCGCTGCCGGCGCGTACTGCCGGTCGTCCGGATCCCGGCGGGCGACCAGGTCCTCCCGGCGGCGCCGGGCCTGCTCGCCGCGGATCAGCTCGATCATCCGGCGGTAGCCGACCTGGATCAGCCAACCGCGCGGGTTGGCGGGCAACCCGTCAACCGGCCACTGGGTGGCGGCGGCGAGCAGCGCCTCCTGCACGGCGTCCTCGGCGGTGGCGAAGTCACCGAACCGGCGGGCGAGCACGCCGAGGACCTGCGGCGCCAACTCGCGCAGCAGGTCCTCGATGTGGGGATCGGTGGTCAGCCGCTCACAACTCCTCGGTGGGTGCGGACATCACCGGGTGCACCTCGATCGGCATGTTCAGCGGCCGACCACCGGGACCGGGCGCGGTGGAGATGTACGAGGCCACTTCCACCGCCCGCTGCGGGCTGTCGCAGTCGACGATCCAGAAGCCGGCGAGGAACTCCTTCGTCTCGGCGAACGGCCCCTCCGTGACCACCGGCGTGCCGCCCTCGCCGGCGCGTACGATCCGCGCCTGCTGCGGGCCGCCGAGGCCCTGCGCGTCGACCCACTCCCCGGCGGCGGTGAGCTTCTCGTTGACCTCGCCCATGAACGCGATGTGGGCCCGGACCTCGTCCGGGGTCCAGGTGTCGATGCTCGGGAAGTCGGTCCCGGTGGCGCTGAACTGCATCAGCAGCATGTACTTCATGGTTCGCCCCTCACGTCCGCGCACCGTCGTCGGTGCTCTCACCCTGAGGTAGAAGCATGCCGCACCGTTCTCGACACTCCGGCGGAAGAATTTCTAGCCGGCCTCGTCGACCTCCAGCACCAGGCTCTGCTCCGGGTGCAGGGCGGGCAGTTGCACACCGACGCGGGTCAGTGCCGCCCCGGTGAGCGTGACACCGGAGGCCAGCCACGGCGCCGCGGACCGTTCGATGGTCGCCGGTGCGGGTACGCCCGCCACCGCCCGCACCCGGTAACGCCGGGCCGGGTCGAGGCCGGGAAGCCGTACCACGCCCGGGGTCTGCGCCACCGAAGTGGCCAGCGTGGCCACCGCGTACACCGCCCGGGTCGTGTCGTGATCGACCACGCCGTGCGCCCAGACGGCCGGGTCCGGGTGGTCGACCCGGACCACCCGGCCGGCGTGCAGCAGCGGGCGCAGCCGCTTGTGCAGTGCCACCCAGGCGGCCAGCTCGGTCTGCTCGGCGGCGCTTATCGACGCGATGTCCCACTCGATTCCGTGGTGGCCGAACAGCGCGGTGGCCGCCCGGAAACCCAGGTCGTGCACGCGGTGGGTGGTGTGCGAGCGTTCCGGGCCGATGTGCGTGCCGATCAGCTCCGGTGGCAACAGCAGACCGGTCCAGCGCTGGATGCTGAGCCGTTCCAGGGCGTCGTTGCAGTCGCTGGCCCAGACCCGGTCGGTGCGGGCCAGGATGGCCAGGTCCACCCGGGCGCCGCCGGACGAGCAGCTCTCGATCTCCACGCCGGGATGCCGGCGGCGCAGCTCGTCCAGGAGGCGGTAGACCGCGAGGGTCTGCCCGTGCACCCCGGGCCGGCCGTGGTGCCCGGCCTCGGTGAGGTCCCGGTTGTGGTCCCACTTGAGGTAGCTGATGCCGGGATGCTCGCGCAGCAGCGCGTCGAGGCGTTCCAGCACGTGGTCGTAGGCCTCCGGGCGGCCCAGGTCGAGCACCTGCTGATTGCGCCAGGCCGGCGGCAACCGCCCCGGCACGGCCAGCAGCCAGTCCGCGTGCGCGCGGAACAGGTCGGAGTCGGGGTTGACCATCTCCGGCTCCACCCACAGGCCGAACTGGAGGCCGTGCCCGGTCACGTGGTCGATGAGGGGTTGCAGGCCGTCGGGCCAGACGCCCTCGTCGACGTACCAGTCGCCGAGCCCGGCGGTGTCGTCGCGCCGGCCGCGGAACCAGCCGTCGTCGAGCACGAACCGTTCCACGCCGAGGTGCGCGGCCCGGTCGGCGAGGGCCTGCAGCCGGTCCAGGTCGTGGTCGAAGTAGACCGCCTCCCAGACGTTGAGGGTCACCGGCCGGGGGGAACGCGGGTGTCCGGGCCGGGCCCGCAGGTGTGCATGGAGTACGTCGCTGAGCCCGTCCAGCCCGACGTCGGACCAGACGGCGTAGAGCAGGGGAGTGTCGTACTCCTCGCCGGGGGCGAGCCGGATCTCACCGGGCGCCAGCAGTTCGCCGCCGCCGAGGGTGGACTCGCCGGTGGGACGCCGCTCGGCGACGGTGACGTGATCGCCGCTCCACGCGGTGTGCACCGCCCACACCTCACCATGGCCGAAGCCGAACCCGGCGGTGCCGGCGACCAGCAACAGCGTGGCGTCGTGTCCGGTGCGCCCGTGCCGGCCCTCGCGCACCCAGGCGCCGTGCTGCCACGGGTGGCGTTGGGGCGAGCGTTCCCGACACCAGCGGCCGGTCAGGTCGAGTAGTTCGGTGGCGACGGCCGGCACCGGCAGCACCGGCGTCAGCCCCTGCACCTCGTACGCGCCGTCGCCGTCGTTGCGCAGGCGATGGCGAATGGTCAGCAGGCCGTACGGGTCGAGGGTGATCTCGATGGTCAGGCCCAGCCCGGCGGCCCGGTCCGACGCCCGCACGGTGACCCGCGCCGGAGCGTCGGAGGGCGTGTCGACGTCGAGACCGTCGAGCTGGAACGCGGTGGACCAGTCCCGCCCGTCGCGATGACCGGCCAGACCCGGCCGGCCGCTCCAGCCGGCGCTGGCCTCCGGCAGGAGCGACAGCGCGGGCGGCTCGTCGAAGCTGCTCGGCACCACGGGTGGCACTGTCGCGTCGGTGAGCTGCCGGAGGGCGTCGGCGTCGAGGTCGCCGACGTCGCCACCCCAGTGCACGACCCGGGGCAGCCCCGGGCCGCGCGCGTCGAGCACCAGGTGAGTCCGCGCGCGGCGCAGGTGCAGGATCGTCATCCCTTTGAGGCTCCCAAGGTCAGGCCCCGGACGAAGTGCCGCTGGAGCATAAAGAAGATCACGAGGGTGGGGATCGCGACGAGCACGCTGCCCGCCGAGACCAGGTTGTTGTCGGTGAAGAACTCACCGCGCAGGTTGTTGAGTGAGCTGGTCACCGGGAACTTGTCGCCGGTGCGCATGAGGACCGTGGCCCAGAAGAACTCGTTGTAGATCCAGGTCACCTCCAGGGTGGCGAGCGCCGCCAGGGCCGGCCGGCACAGCGGCATGGTGACCTGCCAGTACTGTCGCCAGACGCTGGCGCCGTCGACCATCGCCGCCTCGTACAGGTCGCGGGGCAGCGCCTTCATGTAGTTGCTGAGCACGAAGACGCAGAACCCGCACTGGAAGGCGACGTTGATCAGGATCAGCCCCCAGTAGCTGTCGTAGAGCAGCTCGGAGTCGCTCATGAACTCCGGCAGCGGCACCTCGGTGAACAGCCGGAACAGCGGGATGAGCAACGCCTGCTGCGGCAGCAGGTTGGCGGCGGTGAACACCCCGAGCAGGACGAGGTTGATCTTCCAGTTGAACCGGGCGATGACGAACGCCACGCAGGAGGCGAGGAAGAGCGTCAGCAGCACCGCCGGCACGGTGATGTAGACCGAGTTGAGGAAGTGCTTGCCGAACTCCGCCGTCTGCCAGGCGGTGACGTAGTTGTCGATGGTCCAGCCGCCGAACGAGACGTAGCCGTTGGCTGCCGTGTACTCGTAGGAGCGCAGCGAGGTCAGCACGGCCCAGGCGATCGGGAAGATCCAGGCCAGCGACACGACGATGAGGAAGCCGTGCAGCAGCAGCCGGGCCGGGGTCAGCTTGCGGCGGCGGACCGGGATGTCCGTGCCATCCTCGGTACGCCGGGTCACTGTCGCGGTGCTCATTCCCGGTTCTCCCTCATCACGGTCGCCAGGTAGATGGTGATGAAGACCAGCGAGACGACCAGCATGATCGTCGCCAGCGCGGAGCCGAAGCCGATCCGGCTCGCCTCACCCACCACGTTCTGGGTGACCAGCGCCGAGATCAGCTCCAGGCCGTTGCGTCCCTTGTTGACGACCCAGACCAGGTCGAACGCGCGCAGCGACTCGATCACGGTCACCACCAGCACGATGATGTTGATCGGCCGCAGCACCGGAAACACGACCCGGAAGAACGTCCGGCTCTCCGAGGCGCCGTCGACCGCGGCGGCCTCGCGCAACGATGGGTCGACACCCTTCAGGCCGGCGAGGTAGAGCAGCATGATGTAGCCGACGTGCCGCCACCCGGAGGCGACCATGACCGCCCAGATGTTGACGTTCGAGTCGCCGTACCAGTCGATGTTGCTGCCGAAGACGGCGTTGATGAGACCCTGGTCGCGGGAGTAGAGCAGCTGCCAGACGAAGCCGATCAGTGCCAGCGAGAGCACCACCGGCAGGTACAGCGCGGTCTGGTAGAAGCGGCTGCCGCGCAGCTCCTTGTCGAGCAGCACGGCCAGGAACATGCCGAACGGGGTGGCGACGACGAACAGCACGGCCAGCCAGAGCAGGTTGTGCTGGATCGCCGGCACGAACGGCGGGTAGATGTTCACGACGTCGCTGTAGTTGCGGGCGCCGACGAAGTCGATCTCGTTCAGTGGGCCGATGCCGTCCCAGTCGGTGCCGGAGAGCACCACTGTCGCCAGCGCAGGAAGCCAGACGAAGGCGGTGACGAGCAGCAGCGGGACGAGCACCATCAGCGTGATGACCACGCGGTCGGTGCGGGACAGGAGCCGTAGCCGCCGGCGACGACCACCCGTTGAGGTGGTCGCGGCCGGCGGCGGCACGGCGCGATCCGCTTGGATCAGGGGCAGGTCGGACACGATGTCCTCCCCCTTCCGCCGTCAGTCAGTGAAGATCGACTTCTTCTGGTTCTCGATGGACGAGGTCAGACCGTCAATGTCCTTGGGGTTCTTGATGAACTGCTGGATCGCCGGGATCATCACCGTGGAGGCGAAGTCCGGCCGGGTGTCCCGGTCGAGGAACTGCGCGATCTCGGTGGCCGACCCGACCAACTCGGCGGCCTTCTTCTGCAGGGCCGTGTAGCCGCCGACGTCCGCGCCACTGTTGGCGACGAGGACGGCCGGGTCGTTCTTGAGGTTGATGTCCGCGGCGGCCTTGCCACCGAAGTACTCCAGCAGCTTGCGGGCGTTGTCCTCGTTCTTGGGCTTGCGGGCCATCATGTAGCCGTCGATCGGAGCGTCCAGGGCCTTCGCGCCGATTGCCGGGTCGATCTCGGGGAAGGTGAAGAAGTCGAGGTCGTCCTGCTCGTCGTTGCTGAACTGCTGGCCGACGAAGAGACCGAGCAGGTACATGCCGCTCTTCTTCTGCTGCAACGACTGTGCGGCCTCCTGCCAGGTGCGGCCGAGGCTGTCCGGCTGGTGCAGGGGGAGCAGGCCGGCCCAGGTGTCGAAGACCTTCTTGACCTTGTCGGAGGTCCAGGCCTCCTTGCCGGCCATCAGGTCGACGTGGAACTGGTAGCCGTTGATCCGCAGGTTGAGGATGTCGAAGGTGCCCATCGCCGGCCAGCCGTCCTTGTCGGCGAACGCGATCGGGGTGAGGCCGTCCTTCTTCATCTGCGCGCCGAGCGCGGTGAACTGGTCCAGTGTGGTGGGCACCTGGTAGCCGTGCTGCTGCCACACCGACTTGCGGTAGAAGACGGCCCACGGGTAGTACGTCGCGGGGACGAAGTACTGCTTGCCGTCGTCCCCGGTGGACGCCTTCTTGAAGGCATCGGAGTAGCCGGAGAGCTTGCCCCACACGTCGCTGATGTCGCTGGCCAGGCCCTTCTGCGCGAAGAAGCGCATCCGGTAGCCGGCGAACCAGGTGAAGACGTCGTCCGGCTTGCCCTGGAGGTAGTTGTTGATGTTCTCCTGGAACGTGTTGTGGTCGACCGTGTTGGTCGCGACCTGCACGCCGGACGAGGTCTTGAACCCGTCGGTGACCTTGGCGAGGACGTCCTTGGGCTTCGGGTCGGACTGGTTGGACCCGAGCGTGACGTCCTTGCTGGACCCGCCGGAGCCGGAGTCGTCGTCGCCGCAGCCGGCGAGCAGGCCGGTGCCGAGCAGCGCGCCCGTGCCGGCCGCGCCGGCCAGCAGTGACCGTCGGTTGATGCCGGCGACGGAGGGCGGTACGAGCCGAGCCAGATACTCGGCTTGGGATCGGGGACGGGACATCTGTGCCTCCTGCGGATGAAGAGGTGCTACGCCCAAGGGCCGTCAGAGGTGAAGAGCGGTCCGACCTTGTGAATACACATCGTGATCCACCGAGAATCCACATTGGCGAACACGATCGGCCAGTGGGGCCTCAAGCTACCCCTCCATAGGCCGCTGTCAAGAGGTCTGTTCGCCTCCGATAACCCAGTCGTGATACGGCTGTTACGTGGTAAACGTTGGAAACGAAGTCGATGTTGGAACCTGTTGACTTCCGTGCGGCGGCGGGTGCACCCTCAGCTGTCATGCGGCGATGGCAGGGGAACGGCATCTATTTCGGCGGCGACTACAACCCCGAGCAGTGGCCCGAGCAGACCTGGTCGGAGGACATCGAGCTGATGCGCCGGGCCGGGGTCAACCTGGTCTCCGTCGGCATCTTCTCCTGGGCCCTGCTGCAGCCCGCCCCGGGCCGGTTCGAGTTCGGCTGGCTGGACCGGGTCCTGGATCTGCTGCACGACGGTGGCATCCAGGTCGACCTGGCCACCGCCACCGCCAGCCCGCCACCCTGGCTGGCCCGCGCGCACCCGGAGACGCTGCCTCGCCGGGCCGATGGCGCGATCCTCTGGCCGGGTGGGCGGCAGGCGTACTGCCCCAGCTCCCCGGTGTTCCGCGAGCACTCCCTGGAGCTGGTGCGGGCGGTCGCCGGCCGCTACGCCGAGCATCCCGCAGTGGTCATGTGGCACATCTCGAACGAGCTGGGCTGCCACAACGTGCACTGCTACTGCGACGTCAGCGCCGAGGCGTTCCGGGGGTGGCTGCGGGAGCGATACGGCGACCTGGACCGGCTCAACGACGCCTGGGGCACGGCCTTCTGGAGCCAGCGTTACGGCGACTGGGCAGAGATCAACCCGCCGCGCACCGCGCCGACCTTCGCCAACCCCACGCAGCAGCTCGACTTCCTGCGCTTCTCCTCCGACGAGCAGCGCGCCCAACTGCGCGCCGAACGCGAGGTGCTGGCGGCAGTGGTCCGCCAGCCGATCACCACCAACTTCATGATCGGCATGGGCGTCAAGCACATGGACTACCACTCCTGGGCGTCCGATGTGGACCTGGTGTCCAACGACCATTACCTGACCGCCGCCAACCCGCAGGCGCACCTCGGGCTGGCCTTCGCCGCCGACCACACCCGGGGCGTCGCCGGCGGTGACCCGTGGCTGCTCATGGAGCACTCCACCAGCGCGGTCAACTGGCAGCCGCGCAACGTGGCCAAGCTGGCCGGCCAACTGCGCCGCAACAGCCTGGCGCACGTCGCCCGCGGCGCCGACGGGGTGCTGTTCTTCCAATGGCGGGCCTCCCGGGCCGGCGCGGAGAAGTTCCACTCCGCGCTGCTGCCGCACGCCGGCCCGGACACCAAGGTGTTCCGCGAGGTCAGCCAGCTCGGCGCGGACCTGAAAGCGCTGGCCGAGATCCGCGGCAGCCGCGTGGACGCCGACGTGGCGATCCTGTTCGACTGGGAAGCGTGGTGGGCGGTCGAGCTGGATTCGCACCCCAGCGCCGACGTCACCTACGCCGACCGGATCAACGCCCTCTACGGCGCGCTGTGGCGGGCCGGCGTGACAGCTGACATCGTCCACCCGTCGGCCGACCTCAGCGGCTACCGTCTGGTGCTGGTGGCCACCCTCTACCTGGTCCGCGACGCCGACACCGAGGCGCTGCACCGGTTCGTCGAGGGCGGTGGCACGGCGGCCGTCACCTACTTCAGCGGCATCGTGGACCCCAACGACCACATCCGGCT
This sequence comes from Micromonospora sp. DT63, assembly GCF_049841615.1. Classification (NCBI taxonomy): domain Bacteria; kingdom Bacillati; phylum Actinomycetota; class Actinomycetes; order Micromonosporales; family Micromonosporaceae; genus Micromonospora; species Micromonospora sp. DT63. Next base: position 58,196 of record NZ_JBNCKQ010000010.1, read on the forward strand.
GGGCGGGTACCCCGGGGCCTTCCGGGACCTGCTGGGCGTACGGACCGAGGAGTTCTTCCCGCTGCGCGAGGGCGAGCGGGTCCGGCTCGACGACGGCAGCACCGCAGACGTGTGGACCGAATGGCTGCACGCCGAGGACGCCGAGGTGCTGGCGTCGTACACCGACGGGCCTCTGCCGGGCGTGCCGGCGCTGACCCGGCGGCCGGTCGGCGCGGGCGCCGCCTGGTACGTCGGCACCCGGCTGGACGAGCCGGCCACCGACCGGCTCGTCGCCCGGCTGCTCGACGAGGCCGGGGTCCGTCCGGTGGCGCAGGCGCCGACCGGGGTGGAGGTGGTACGACGACGTGACGGCGAGCGGAGCTGGCTGTTCGCGATCAACCACACCGATACCGAGGTACGCGTCGCGGCAAGCGGCGCCGAGCTGTTGACCGGGACGCGGTGTGCGGGTGAGCTGACAGTGCCGGCCGGCGAGGTTGCCGTGGTCCGTGAGGACCGGGCCTGACTTGGGCGACACCCACGATGCGAAGGAGGTTCCCCAGATGCTGGCCCAGCAGCGGCAGACCGCCATCCTCGATCTGATCCGCCAGCGTGGCGGCGTACGGGTGAGCCACCTGGTCAGCCGGTTCGGCGTGTCCGACATGACGATCCGGCGCGACCTGGAGGTGCTGGCCGAGCGCGGTCTGGTGGACAAGGTCCACGGCGGCGCGACCCTCGCCGGGCCGGGCTCGGCCGAGGAGCCCGGGTTCGCCGCGAAATCGATCCGCCAGCAGACGGAGAAGCGGGCCATCGCCGAGCGGGCGGCAACGATGGTGGAGCCGGGGATGGCCATCGCGCTGTCCGCCGGGACGACCACCGCCGCGCTGGCCACCCTGCTCTCCGATGTGCACGGACTGACAGTGGTGACCAACTCGATCCCGGTGGCCGACGCGCTCTACCAGAACCCGCGTGCCGACCAGACTGTCGTGTTGACCGGCGGCATCCGTACCCCGTCGGACGCGCTGACCGGTCCGGTGGCCGAGGCGGCGATCAGCGCGCTCAACGTCGACCTGCTGTTCCTGGGTGTGCACGGGCTCAGCCCGCGTACCGGCTTCACCACGCCGAACCTGCTGGAGGCCGGCGTCAACAGGTGCCTGATCGGCGCGGCCCGCCGGCTCGTGGTGCTCGCCGACCACACCAAGTGGGAGACGATCGGCATCGCCACCATCGCCCCGCTGGAGGCGGCCGACGTGCTGATCACCGACGTCGGGATACCCCCCGAGGCCCGCACCACGATCGGCGAACAGGTCGGCGAACTGGTCGTCGTGGAGACGTGACCGTGATCCACTCGGCTTCCTGGAAATCGGGGTGTCCTCTTCGGCGGGACACCCCGCCTTCCAGGAACACGAGTGGATCACCCGGTCACCGGCTGGCAGGGCGGCTAGGGGCCGCCGACGGGAAGGCAGGGTCCGTCGTGGTCCGCCTGCCGCCCACACCGGCGGCGATCAGGCATGATCCGGTCGCAGAAGACCCAATGTCGTACGTGCTGCGCGTCCTCGGCCGACACGGTGGCCCCGGCGACGTCGACCTGCGGTGTCGAGGTCAGCGCACGGGCGAGCCAACGGGCCAGGTCCAGCGCCTCGGCCAGGTCGGCCACCGCCACCGGCAGGTGGATAACGTGTCGGGGCGGTGGCTCGGCCGGCTCGGTGAAGGCCAGCACGACGGCCCGAGGCAGCGGCACGAAGATCCGGTCCGGTGGGATCACCACTGACGCCTCTCCGGCCAGGCGCTGTGCCGGGCACGCAGCGCCCGCTTGACCCGCGCATTCTCCTCGCTCAGCAGCGCCAGATCGTGGTGCAGTGCCGTCAGGTCGAGAGCGACGCGATGCAGGAACCGCCGCACCTCACGAGGGTCGAGGCCCCTGCGGCCGAAGCCGACGGTGGCGAACTGGTGGTCGCGTACGTGCCGCGGATGCAGCCGGCCGCCGTCGTGGCGCGTGCCTCTGGTCATCGGTCACCTCTGTCGTCTGTCGATGGTGCGTCGGGGTCGCGAGAGCGCCCTTTTCGTGGTAGGTATTCGTCGAAGTCGGTTCGGAGCCGGGATTCGCACATCCCGACGCTCTAGTTGAGACCCGACGAGAGCCGGTATGCGACTGCCACTCGCGGCGCCGCCTCTCGTCACCTTCTCGGCTGTTGGCACAGCCGCGGTTGCCGTGTTTGCACCGGGCTTCCCCGGGGGCCGGCGATCACCCTCACCCGCAGGCCACGTTTCCAGTGGCCCCGGCATTGGTGCAACGACACCAACGGAATCCTTCTTTGGGTGCCCTGGAGAGGTGAGCATGGCCGCGAACAGAGAGCCGTTCGTTCGAACCCTGCGTGCCCAATGGCTGGGCCAGCAGATGCGTGAGCTGCGCGAGAAGCGTGGGCTCACCCTCAAGTACGTCGCGCAGTATCTTGAGCGTGACTTCTCGTCGCTGGCTCGCTACGAGAGAGCGGAATGGCCCTTCCGGAGAGATCTCGTCGTGGCTTTGCTGGACCTTTACGGCGTCTACGACGAGCGAGAACGGGAGCGGCTCATCCAGCTCGCGCAGGACGCCTGGCGCGTCGACCGCTGGGACAACGGCTTCGACAAGACGATCTACGACAACTCGTTCATTGACTTCCCGTGGTTGGAATCGAGAGCAGATGAGGTCTGTACCTACGCGGCGCATCTGATACCCGGTCTGCTTCAGACGCGCGATTACGCCGAGGCGGTCATCAGGAATGCCGAGCCCAGTTCCGCGAGCGAGGTCGAGATCCGCAGGTGGGTCCAACTGCGGATGGATCGGCAGCTGCTGCTGGATGGTCCTTCACCGATGAGACTCGCCGTGATCATTGAGGAGACGGCCCTGCGGCGTCCCGTCATGAGTAGGAGCGTCATGGCTGCTCAACTGGTCCACCTGGCGCGCGCCGCCGTCAAGCCGACCGTCGAGATCCGTGTTCTTCCGCTGACCCTCGGGCTGCACGCGGGCCTAGACGGCACCTTCTGGCTCTTCAGGATGCCTTCTCCCTACTCAGACGTCGCCCATGCCGAAACCCTCGGTGGACGGCTCTTCCTGGAATCGGGCAATGCCTCGCGCTACGTCCGCGCGTACGATCGCCTCCGGGAGGCCGCACTCAGTGCGACTGAGTCGGCGAAGCTGATCACAGCACTCGCGGAGGAGCTGTCATGAGCGAGTCCACGCCTGATGTCGCCTGGCGCATCAGTACCAGGAGCCCGGACAACGGCGGCAACTGCGTCGAGGCGGGGCCTGTTCTCGACGGTTCTGGTCGGGTGGCGGTGCGCGACAGCAAGAACCGCGCGGCGGCGACCCTCGTCTACGGCGTCAGCGACTGGACTGCCTTCGTCAATGGGGTCAAAGACGGCACGTTCGGCCGCGCCGAGCCGTGATCGACTCGACATCGCCGATATCGGGGTGTCCCGGTCGCGTTGATACCCCGACATCGGCGATGTCGAGTCGATCAAAAGTCGCTGGCGGCATGCCCTGACCGGCCGGCACCATCCTGGCCGTGAAAAGCGCACGGTTTGTCGATCATGGACATGTGGTGCCCGGTTCGGTAACTCACGGACCTTTGGTCCCCACCACGACTCCATGATCAACGATGCCGGGCGGGCGGGCGGGCGGGGCGGGCGGGGCGGGCGGGCGGGGGCGCGCGCGGGCGGGTGGCACGCTCACAGCCACCTCACAGGGGTGCTGGATAGGGTGCCCTTCGAGTCAACGTCCGACTCCAACACAGGAGTTTTCGATGGTCTTCAAGAAGATGTTGAGCGCGTTCGGTGTGGGTGGTCCCAGTGTGGACACCGTGCTGACCAACCCCAACACCCGGCCCGGCCTGACCCTCGACGGTCAGGTCAACCTTGTCGGCGGTGACAGCCCGGCGGCCATCGAACAGGTGGTGATCGGCCTCGTCACGCGGGTCGAGGTCGAGGGCCACGACACGGAGTACGCCGGCACCATGGAGTTCCACCGGATGGCCGTGAGCGGCGCGTTCCAGCTCGCGCCCAAGCAGGAGCTGTCGATCCCGTTCCAGCTCCCGGTGCCGTGGGAAACCCCGATCACCGACGTGTACGGCCAGCGCCTGCACGGCATGACGATGGGCCTGCGCACGGAGCTGTCGGTGGCCCGCGCCGTCGACAAGACCGACCTGGACCACGTGGCGGTGCACCCGCTGCCGGTGCACGAGCGGATCCTGGAGGCGTTCCAGCGGCTCGGTTTCCGGTTCAAGCACGCCGACCTGGAGCGCGGTCACATCCGGGGCGTGCAGCAGACGCTGCCGTTCTACCAGGAGATCGAGTTCTTCGCGTCCCCGCAGTACGCGCGCACCATCAACGAGGTCGAGCTGACCTTCGTGACGAGCCAGCGCGGCGTCGAGGTGATCCTGGAGTGTGACAAGCGCGGCGGCTTCCTCAGCGCCGGGCACGACGCCTTCGGCCGCTACCAGGTGTCCCACGCCGACGTCGACCGCGTCGACTGGGCGCAGGTCGTCGACGGTTGGCTGCGCGAGACCACGTCCCGCTACGGCAGCCTGCGCTCGCAGTACGGCCACGGTCACGGCTACGGTCCGGGCCACGGTCACGGCCGTGGCGGCATGGGCGTGGGCGGCATGGTCGCCGGCGCGGCGCTCGGCGTCGCCGGCGGCATGATCGCCGGCGAGATGATCGAGGACGCGTTCGAGGGCGACTTCGGCGACTTCGGCGGCGACGAGTAACGGCTCCACAGACGACGGTGGCCTCCGGGAGATTCTCCCGGAGGCCACCGTTCACGCAGGAGGCGTCAGCGCATGCTCCGCTCCTTGCCGGACCGGCGGGCGGAGCCGGCCTTCGACAGACCACGGCTGACCAGGTAACCACCGGTCAGGATGGTCAGATACCACCATGCCTGGTTCGGGTTGTTGATGTTCAACCCGTTGGTGGCGGCGCCCCGCCAGAACGCGGCGATCACCACGAGCGCGACAGCGGCGGCGTAGACCCAGAATTCCGTCGTCAGGAACGCCTGCTTGGTCTCCGTGCCCGGCGACGGCATCGGGTCTCGGTGCCCGTCGCGCATTGCCGGCATCTGCTGCGTGTCCCGCATCATGGCGGGGTTCTGCGGGTCGTTCATGGGCCGGTTCATCGGCCGGGTGGAAGCAGCCTGCGTGCTCATCTGGTCCTCCTCAGGATGCGATGAGTCGTACCTGCATTCCCTCGCCCCGCTACCGCGTTTCGGTCACGGCACGGTTCGCTTTCACGGCGGGGACACCCCCCGACTACCCGAGGCCCGGGACCAGGTAACACTCCCTCGGCCGGAAAAGAATCGACAGCGGCCGGGCCGACGACGGCGCCGGCGCGACCCGCACGGCGCGGGCGGTTCACGACCGGTCGGGGCGGATGTCCGTTTCCCCCTCGGCACGCGGCGCTGCGGGTTTGGCCGACCGGCGACCGGGCACGCCGTCAGTTCCACAGCTTCTGCGAGGTGATGAACGTGCGTGAGGACGACATGCGGCAGGAGGCCGCCCGGCGGGCCGAGGACCGGATCACCGACAGTGTGTACGGCAAGGGTGCCGTCGACGAGGTGACACTGCCCCGTACCGACATCGAGAGCGAGATCCAGCGGGTGGACCCCATGGACCCGGCGCACGAGCGGATCGATCCGCAGGTGCTGCGCGACGGTGGCCCCGTCGGCGGACAGGGCGCGGTGACCACCACCGGTGGCACGGCCGGCCCGGCGAGCGTGCGACGGGTGGCCCGCCAGCCGGAGCGGCACCCCGGCAAGGTGGCCCCGACGACGACCGGGGACGCCACCACCGGCGGTCTGAGCACCCCGATGGGTGGCGGCACCAGCGACCAGTCCACGTCCGCCACCGGGCCGAGCAAGTCCATCCGGGACCGCTCGACCGATTGACCGACGGTGAGCCCGCCCCCGCCGACCGGCCGGTCGGCGGGGGTGCCGTCGGTCAGCGGCAGGGGCGTAGGACGCCCAGGCGCTGGGTGGCCCGGGTGAGCGCGACGTACAGGTCGCTAAGCCCGCGCGGCGACTCCGCCACCATCCGGTCCGGGTCGACCACCAGCACCGAGTCGAACTCCAGCCCCTTGGCCTGCGCGACAGTCAGCACGACCACCCGGCTCTCCAGCTCCGGGTGCTCGCCCACGGTGGCCTCCGGCAGCGCGGCGGTCAACGCCGCGCCGAGCGCGTCCACCCGGCTGGCCGGCACGATGACGCCGAGCCGCCCGTCGGTCAGCCCGGCGGCCTCGCGCGTCGCCGCCGACACCAGCTCCGCGGGCAGCTGCTCGTCGGGCACCGCCCGGTCCCACGGTGGTACGCCGCTCTCGCGCACCGAGCGCGGTGGCCGCAGCGCCGGGTCGATCTCGGCCAGCACGTCGGCGGCGACCGCCATGATCTCGGCCGGCGTGCGGTAGCTGACCGTCAGCTCGGTCAGCCGCCAGCGCCGCGCCACGTAGGGGGCGAGGGCATCGGCCCAGGAGGGCGTGCCGGCGAGCGCGCCGGTCTGCGCCACGTCCCCGACGATCGTCATCGACCGGCTCGGGCAGCGGCGCATCAGCAGCCGCCACGCCATCGGCGACAACTCCTGCGCCTCGTCCACGATCACGTGCCCGAACGCCCAGGTCCGGTCGGCGGCGGCGCGCTGCGCGGTGGTCAGCCGGTCGGCCTCCTCCTGCCGCTCCAGCAGGCGGTCGGCGTCGATCAGGTCGGTCACGCCGAGGATCTCACCGCCCTCGGCCTCGTCCTCGACGTCGATCGAGCGGGAACCCCGGGCGATCTCCAGAACGCCCTCGGCGTACTCCCGTTCCATCATGCGGATGCGGTCCCGGCGGGCCGCGGCCGCCCGCTCGTCCTCACCGAGCAGCTCGGCGGCCTCGTCCAGCAGCGGCACGTCGGCGGGCGTCCAACCGCCCGGTTCGCGATGCAGCCGGGCCCGCTCGCCGTCGGTGAGCATCGGCGCGGCGGCGGCGATCCGGTCCGGGTCCGCATACAGGTCGGCGAGCAGGCGCTGGGGGGTGAGCACCGGCCACAGCCGGTCGAGGGCGGCCTGAATCTCCGTCTCCTCGCGCAGCTCGCGGCGGATCTCGGCGCGGTCGGCCTCGTCGAGCAGGTTGTCCCCGCCCAGCGGGTCGGCGCCGATCCGCTCGGCCACCTGGTCGGCGAGCGCGTGCACGATCTCCACGTCGAACAGCGCCCGGGCCAGGTTGTGCGGCCGGTCGGTGCGGCGCACCCGGTCCCGGGCGGCGCGCACCGTCTCCGGGTCGAGGGTCAGCACCTCGCGCTCCACCTCGATCTCCAGCGGCTCGTCCGGCACCCACTGCCGGTCCCGAACGGCCAGCGCCAGCACCTCGGCGAGCACAGCGCGGCCCTTGAGCGCCGCGGTCTCGGCCGGCTCGACGCGCTGGGCGCTCACCCCGGGAAACAGATCACCCTGGGTACGCAGCAGCACGCCCGTCTCGGCCAGTGTGGGCAACACCTGGGAGATGTAGCGCAGGAACGTCGCGTTCGGGCCGACCAGCAGCACACCCCGGCTGGACAGCTCCCGCCGGTGTGTGTAGAGAAGGTACGCCGCCCGGTGCAGCGCGACAGCCGTCTTGCCGGTGCCGGGGCCGCCCTGGACCACCATGACGCCGGGCAGGTCGGCGCGGATGATCTGGTCCTGCTCGGCCTGGATGGTCTCCACGATGTCGCGCATCCGGCCGGTCCGACCGGCGTTGAGGGCGGCCAGCAACGACGCCTCACCGGTCAGCTCCTCGTGCCCGCCGGGCGAGGCGCTGTCGATGTCGAGCACCTCGTCGTTGAGCCCGGTCACCTTGCGCTGGCGGGTGCGCAGGTGCCGCCGCCGGCGTACGCCCTGCGGGTTGGCGGCGGTGGCGAGGTAGAAGGGACGTGCGGCGGGGGCCCGCCAGTCCATCAGCAGCGGGTCGTAGTCACCGCTGGTGTCGAAGATCCCGATTCGGCCGATGTATCGGCGGGAGTCGTCGTCGCCGTCGAGCCGACCGAAGCAGAGACCATTCTCCACGGCGGAGAACTGCTCCACCTGGTCGGCGTACATCGCCACGGAGCTGTCGCGCTGGGAGCGGTCCTGCAGGGTGCCGCCGGTGTTGCGCAGCTCGGCGGTGAGCCGGTGGGCGGCCTGCTCACGCAGCCCGTCCAGCCGGTCGTAGAGCATCGAGACGTACTCCTGCTCGCGGCCGATCTCGTCGTCGAGCGGCAATTCACCGGTACCGCCGGAGTGCCTTGACAAGCCGTCTCCCTAAAGATTAGAATGCTCTGCAGGAACGGCTTTTATGCCGTTCTTTTTTGTGCCCTCGAATTGTTGAAGATAGCGCGGCCCGGCGGCTGTCACCAAGCCGACCGGGCCGATTCGAGTCACACAACGCCGGGCCGACCAACAGGTCGACCCGGCGCGAGAGCTTCGGGAAATCAGCCGCGGGCCACCTGGTAGAGGCGCTCGGGGGTGACCGCTCCGGCGAGCACCCGACCGTCGTCGGTGAGCAGCACGCTGAACAGCTTGCCGGCGAGCAGTCGGCCACTGCCCCAGTCCCCGCTGACGGCCGGCAGCCCGCCGAGCAGCTTCGACACGTCCGCGTCCGGCGTCGCACCGGCAGGCTTGCCGGCGGCCGCCTTGCCCGGGGCCCCGTCCAGGCGCGCGACCAGGACTGTGGTCCAGCCGTCGCCCACGGTACGCACCTGCGGGTCGCCGCCCCTTGCCGCCTGCGCGGGCCGGCCCGCCGACGGCCGCTCGGCGGTCTCCTCGGTGACGGACACCCCCGGTGGCGGGTTGAAGGCGAACTGGTCGGCGTCGGGACGCCGGTAGTCGACCTGGGTGAAGGCCATCTCGAAGGCCGGCTGGTCGCTGCCCTTGGCGAGCACCTCGAAGCGCAGCGGCACGTGCTGCGTGGCGTCGATGGCGATCCGCAGCTGGTGCACCAGCGAGTCGCTGTCGCGCGGCTGGAGCACCAGCTCGTAGGCGTCCCGGCCGGCGACGGTGGCCGAGCGGCCGACGCTGACCTCGGTGCTCGGATCGATCGCGCCCAACGCCAGGTCGGCGGCCTCCTGCGGGGTGGCGGGGAGGCTCGGCGTCGCCGCGGGACCCGGCTGTCCGGTCGTGCCCGCGTCGCCCAACGTGCGATGGCGCGCGGTGTTGCCCCGGCTCTCCCAGGTCCACACGTCCCGGCCGTTGCGGATCACGTCCTGCTCGCCGAGGGTGTCCACCAGCGCGACGCGCTGCCGCTCCGGACCGGAATACCAGACCCGCAGGGTGTGCGTACCGGTCAGCAGGGCGCTCAGATCGTTGCCGGGGATCAGCCCGACCAGCGGCGGCAGACCGAGGTCGGCGCGCTGCACCACCGTCCCGGACAGCCCCTCCAGCCGGGACGTCTGAAGATCCACCAGGAGTTGGGCTGCGGTACGCGGCGGCAGGCTCGGCTCCGCCTCGGCGGCGAACGTGCCGATCGCGGCGCCTCCACCGATGACGACGACGCCAGCGGCCGCCGGGACCAGCCAGCGCAGGACGGGACGGCTTCTCAGGATCGACATGGTGCACCTCCTGCCAGACATCCTGCCCGGTCCGCGCTGTGAAGGCGCTGAGGACGCCGAACCTTCGACTTTGACCCAGGTGGCACCCTTGGACCGTGCGGTTGTTGGTGGTGGAGGACGAGGCCCGGCTGGCGGCTGCCCTGCAACGCGGCCTGCAGGCGGAGGGGTTCGCGGTCGACGTGGCGGCGACCGGCCCCGCCGGCCTGGACGCGGCCCGGCACGGTGGGTACGACGCGATGATCCTCGACGTGATGCTGCCCGGGCTGTCCGGCTACGAGCTGGTCCGCCGACTGCGCGCCGAGCAGCACTGGCTGCCGGTCCTGATGCTCTCGGCCAAGGACGGCGAGTACGACCAGGCCGACGGCCTGGACTGCGGCGCCGACGACTACCTGACCAAGCCCTTCTCGTACGTGGTGCTGTTGGCCCGCCTGCGGGCCCTGCTGCGTCGGGGAGCGCCGGAACGCCCCACCGTGCTGACGGTCGGCGACCTGCGGTTGGATCCGGCCCGCCGACGGGTGACCCGCGCCGACGCCGAGGTGACGTTGACCGCGCGGGAGTTCGCGTTGCTGGACTATCTGATGCGTCGTCCCGGCCAGGTGATTTCCAAGATCGAGCTGCTGGACCACGTGTGGGACGCCAGCCTGGAGACGGCGCCCAACGCGGTCGAGGTGTACGTCGGCTATCTGCGCCGCAAGCTCGGCCGCGACCGGCTGGAGACCGTCCGGGGCGCCGGCTACCGGCTGGCGACGTGACACCTGCCGGTCCGGTCCGCCGGCTGCCCGGGTGGGGCCTGCGCGGGTTGGGTCTGCGCGGGCGGCTCACGGCGCTCGGCGTGCTCGGCCTCACCGTCGGGCTGGCCCTCGGCGGGGCGGTGCTGCTGGGCGCGCTCGGCTTCGTGCTCCAGCGCACCGTGGACACCGAGGCGTTCCGGACCGCCGACGCGGTAGTCCTGCTCGCCGCCGAGGACGCGTTGCCCGACCCGCTGCCGGTGGCGGGCGGGCAGGTCCGGGTCCAGGTGATCGACGCGCAGGGTCGGATCCGGGCCGCCTCGATCGACGCGGACCGGCTGGTCCCGATGGTCCGCCCCGAGCGGCTGGACACAGGTCACCGTCAACGCCTGGTGGTGCCGGCCGAGCGCGTCGGACTCGCCGGCCCGGTGCGGGTGGTCGCCGTACCGGCCGGCACCGACGCGGATCCGCTCACCGTCCTGGTCGCCCGGTCGATGGCCGACGTCCGGCACAGCACGCACGTCGTACGCGCCATCCTGCTGGTGGCGTTCCCCCTGTTGGTGGCGATCCTGGCCGGGGTGGCGTGGCGGGTGATCGGTGCGACGTTGCGTCCCGTCGAGGCGCTGCGCCGGGGCGCCGAGGAGATCACCGGCCGCGCGGGCGGCGGTCGCCTGCCGGTGCCCGCCTCCGCCGACGAGATCCATCGGCTGGCGGTCACCCTCAACGGGATGCTGGACCGGATGGAGTCGGCCCGGATCCGGCAGCGTGCCTTCGTCTCCGACGCGGCCCACGAGCTGCGCAGCCCGCTCACCAACATCCGCACCGAGCTGGAGGTGGCCCAGCGGCTCGCCGACCGCACGGACTGGACGGCGGTGACCGTCAACCTGCTCACCGACACCGAGCGGTTGAGCCGGCTGGTCGACGACCTGCTGCTGCTGGCCCGCCTGGACGAGATGCCACCGGCGCGGGGGACCGGCCCGGTCGACCTGACCGCCCTGCTGACCGAGGTCGCCGCCCGGTACCCGTCGCCACCGGTGCTCCTCGTGCCGCCGCCCGGCCCGCTGTGGACGACCGGAAACGCGGCCGAGCTGCGGCGGGTGCTGTCGAACCTCGTCGACAACGCGGTCCGGCACGCACGCGGCAGCGTGGTCCTCGCCGCGGAGCCGCACGACGACGCCGCGTACCACCTGGTGACGGTGACCGACGACGGCCCGGGGATTCCGGCGGCCGACCGGCGGCGGGTCTTCGACCGTTTCACCAGGTTGGACGACGGCCGGGGCCGCGACGACGGTGGCGCCGGCCTGGGCCTCGCCATCGTGTGGGAGCTGGTCCGCCGTGCGGGCGGCACCATCACCCTGGCCGACACCGACGGCCCGCAGGGGCTGCGGGTGCGTCTGCTGCTGCCGAGGACGCCGACCGGGGATGCGCAGGAAGCGGCGGTCGACACACCATGACGGCGGCGGCGAGTCGGTCGGGTCGTCAGCGGCGCTCGGTGCAGACCTGGTTGGCGCTCGCGACGGTGTCGGTGGACCAGACGACAGCCACGGTGAAGCAGTAGTCGTTGGCGCGGTTCAGCGCGTAGACGATGTAGCTGTCGGTGCCGGCGGGCAGCGTGGCGATCGCCGTCTTCTCCTGCCCGGCCCGGCCGGCCGACACGACCACCGGTCCCTCGCCGCCGGCCGGGTACGTCCAGCGCAGGGCGATGTTGTCCCGGTTGTCGCGCAGACTCACCGCCCCGGGCGGGGTGCCGGGAGCGGCGACCGGCGCCGCCGTGCCGGCGGCAGCGGTGCCGGTGGCGGCCGGCGCACCCGTGCCGCTCGGGCCGGTGCTGGGGGAGCCCCTGTCCGGCCCGGGTTTCGGGTCGTCCCCGTCGCCGACCCGCGCCACCCCGGCGATCACCGCCGCCGTGCCCAGCAGCACCACGACGACGCCGGCCACCAGCACCGGCACCAGCCGGCTGCGCGGCGACGTCTTCGCCCGGTGCACGGGCACCGGCAACAGCCGGGACGGCGTGTACGGCTCCAGCGGGGCGTACGGCTGCGCCGGTTGGTCCGGCTGGGCCGACGCGCCGGGGCGGTGCAGCCGGTAGACGCCGGACGTCTCCTCGGTGCCGCCCGTGAACCCGGCCACCGACGGGGGCACCGGCGGAACCGTGGAGTGCGGGACGGGGTCGTCCGTCGGGTCCGGTGGCCAGCGGAAACCCGGCGACCCGTCCGGCTCGTCGGCCGGCACCCGCGGGTTCGGCACCGAGCCGACCCCGTGCACCGGCCGGCCCTCGTCGTCGTGATCGACCGGACCGGTCACCCCCGGGTCCACCGAGCGGGGCGGGGGCGCGGGTGGGTGGTACGCGGACTCGACCGGCCGGTCGCTGTGCGGCGCGGTACGCGCGGCGGGCACCACCGGGGCGTCCCGGTCGGCGGGTGCGTCGTCGGCGCAGACATGGTCGGGGTTGGCCGCCGCCCGGGCAAGAGCCGCCACCTGCAGCGCCAGCGGGTCGTCGGCGGCCAGGTGCTGCCGGCACAGCTCGCGGGCCAGCGCCAGGTTGTCGTGCGCCTCGGCGAACTGCCCACAGTCGCGCTGCATGGCACCGAGCCGGGCCAGCATCTTGATCCCGCTGGGGTGACCGTCGCCGTACACCTCGCGGTGCAGCTCCCAGGCGTCCTGGAGGCGGTCGCGGGCCACCGTGCACTGGCCCCGGGCGTACTCGACGGTGGCCAGGTCGGCGTGTGCGGCCAGCACCCGCAGCGACTCGGGCCCGTCCTGCGCGGTCAGCTCGATGATGACTTCCTGGTACAGCCGGGCGGCCCGGGAGTGGCTGCCGACCCGGTGCAGCACGGCGGCCAGGGTGGCCGCGGCGGCCACCGTGCGAGGGTCGGAGCGACCGTGCAACCGGGTGGTGGCCGCGTACGCGAAGGCGGCCCAGCCTCGGGCGGAGTGCGGCTCGCCCAGGGCGACGAGCACCCGCGCCTGGAGGCTGGCCGCCTCGGCCAGCTCGGGCGTGGCGTTGGCCGGGCGGGGGTCGGCGTCGGTGAGCGCGTCGGAGAGCAGCCGTTGCGCGCCAGCCACGTCGCCAGTGGACACGAGGTGGTGCGCCTGGTCAGTCAACTCGTCGAAGCCGGAGGACACGCCCCATCGTGCTCATCCGACGACGGTAAGTACAAGACCCGCGCCGGTGCCGATCGGTCAGGATCTCCTCAGGTGCTCGGCCAACGTCTCGCTGATCCGGCGCAACTGGTCGACCTGGGCCGGGCTCAACGGGTCGAACAGGTGTCGGCGTACCCCCTCGACGTGGCCGGGGGCGGCGGCGGCGAGGGTGGCGAAACCGTCGTCGGTGAGCACCGCGATCTGCCCGCGCCGGTCGGTGGGGCAGTCCTCGCGGCGTACCCAGCCGGCCGCCTCGAGGCGGGCCACGGCGTGCGAGAGCCGGCTGCGGGACGACCCCGCCGCGTCGGCCAGGTCGCTCATCCGAAGTTGCCGGCCCGGGGCCTCGGAGAGCCGGACCAGGATCTCGTAGTAGGCGTGCGGCATGCCGGCATCGCGTTGCAGCTCGCGGTCGAGCGTGTCCATCAGCGCCCGGGAGGCGGCGAGGAACGCCCGCCAGGTGCGCTGCTCATCGGGGTCCAACCAGCGGGTCATGACGACCATCATACCTGCAGTGGTTGAACGCTCAACTAAATCGCGCTAGTCTGGGGCCATGGGTATCCACCGACTCAACCACGCGGTCCTCTACGTCAGTGACCTCGCCCGCAGCGTCGCCTTCTACCGCGACGTGCTGGGCTTCCGCCCGGTGGCGATGACCCCGGACGGCTTCCGGGGCGCCACCTTCCTCCAAGCCCCGGACTCCACCAACGACCACGACCTCGGCCTGTTCGAGATCGGCGCGGCGGCCGGCCGCTCCACCGCCGGCCGGGCCACCGTCGGGCTCTACCACCTGGCGTGGGAGGTCGACACCCTCGACGAGCTGGCCGCCACCGCCGAGCGGCTCGCCGCCGCCGGGGCGCTGGTCGGCACGTCCGACCACGGCACCACCAAGAGCCTCTACGGCCAGGACCCGGACGGCCTGGAGTTCGAGGTGGTCTGGCTGATCCCGGCCGACCTGCTCGACGACACCGCCCTGGCCGCCCGCAAGCAGATCGGTCGGCTCGACCTGGACGCCGAGCGGCAGCGCTACGGCGGGCAGACCCGCGGTGGCGTGGGGATCTCCGTGCCGGCCTGAGCCGGCCATAGGGTAGAACGGACCGATGCCGACCAACCGGACCACCGACTTCCTTCGTGAGCTGCTGGTCCGTCAGGTGACGACCTGGTTGCCCGCCGCCCTGCACCGCTCCCGGCGGGCAACCATCGCGCTGGCCTGGGCCGGCGCCGACGGCGGCGCGGCCGAGGCGGTGCTGCGGGTGGTCGCCGGCCACGCCGCCCAGGTGCGGGGTCGGCAGGTGACGGTGTTGGTGCTGGCCGACGACGCTGCCGACCTGCCGGCCCGGCTCGGGCCGATCGAGGCGGAGTTGCCTGCCGAGGTGACCGTGCACCTGCTGCCCGGCGGTCCGGACCGGCTGCCGGTCGCGGTGAAGGCGGCCGGCGCGGCCGGGTCGCCGCTGTTCTGTTTCCTGGACCTGCCCGGCCAGGTGTCCCCGCAGTTGCTCGGCGCCGCCGCCAACGGCCGCACCGGCGAGGTGCTGCTGCACGCCGGCGACGTCGCCCGTGCGGCCCTCGTCGCCGCCGGATTCCCGCTGGTCGCCGAGGTGGCGCCGGTGCTCCCGACCGACGCTGCGGCCGGCGCGACAGCTCCGGCCGGCGCGACGGATGACGCGGCGGTCGGCGTGGTCGCGTTCGGCAGCCGTTCGGACCGCAGTCTGGAGGCGGTGCATGACGCGCTCTGGACGGTCGGCGCGGACCTCGGCGTGCGCTACCGCGACCCCGCCGACCCGACGGTCCCGCCGGTGGACGTGGCCGGGGATCCGGTCCTGGAACCGCTGGCCGGAAAGCTGCTGGCCGAGCTGCGCCGGGGCGGGCCACGGCCGGTCACCGAGCTGCGCCGGCACACCCTCACCGCAACTGTCTACCGTGCCGCGGACGCCAACCGCGCGCTGGCCAACCTGGTCGAGACGGGCGACGTACGCCGCGAGCGCGACACGGGCCGCCTGGCCGGCGACGAGATCATCACGCCCACGCGCTGAGGCCCCCGCGATCTTGCACTTTCTGTCCCGGCATACCGGAGATACCGCCCAAAACAAAGACCGAAACTGCAAGATCGGCGGGGCGGGGCGGGGCGGGGCGGGGCGGGGTGCGCGGGCGGGTGCGGGTGGGTGGACGCCGAGCGGGGTGCCGGTGAATCACCGGCACCCCGCTCGACTCCCGGGACGCTACGACCGGGACTTGTCCTGCTTCCAGGACAGCGGACCCGGCAGGTCGACGCGGTGCGCCCGGGCCTTCGAGTTCCAGGACCAGCGCCCGATCTTGATGCTCCACGAGGAGAAGCCGTTCTCGGTGAAGTTCAGGATGATCGGACCGTACTTCTTGCGCTTGCGAAACATGAGGCCCATCGGAGGTCTCCCCTCGTCACCGTTCCCTGCCGTGTCGAGATCGAACATGCCCGAACGGACGAAATCCGAAACCCCCTCGTCGTCCCCGGTGGACGGTGCTGCGGCACGAGGCGGCAATCTCTATTCATCAGATAGGTGTTGCGCGGCGGTAAACGCTGCTAGAGACGCTTCGTAACATCGCTGGCGATGAAAGTCTCACCTTCTGGAAGACCGTTGACCGGTCGCTGCGACCGGCGGCAGCATGAGGTCATGTCGCAGCGGGATGAGCTCCTCCTCATCGCTTGCGTGCACGTCGACCGGCTCTGGGACGGCTGGGATGACGACGCGCTGGTCTTCGACACCTCCGGCGGGATCTTCGCCGACACATACCGGGTGCACGAGGTGGCCCACGCCGAGCTGCGCCGCCAGGTCACCGCCGCCGGCCGGGACCCCGACCTGGTGAAGGTGCTGCCCGGCATCGCGCCCGTAATCGGTGGCACCGAGGCCGAGGCACGGACGCTCGCCGCGGAGTTGGAGGAGCTGATCGTCCCCGAGTACGCCCTCGCGCAGCTCTCCGGGATGCTCGGCATCGACCTCACCGGCCTGCCCCGGCCGGCCAGCTCGTACGCCGCGCCGACCCTGGTGCCGGCGTGACCACCGTGGAGCGTCCGACGACGGACGCGACCGAGCTGCGACCGGTGGACCGGGACCTGTTCCGCGCGCTGCTGCGCCGGCAGGCCACCAGCGTCACGGTGGTCACCGCCGTGGCCCGGACCACCGACCCGGCCTGCCTGGGTGGGATCGGCGCACCCGTGCGGGCCGGGTTCACCGCCACCTCGTTCACCTCGGTCTCGTTGGATCCGCCGCTCGTCTCGTTCTGCCTCGGCACGGCGTCGTCGAGTTGGCCGGTGCTGGCCCGCGCCGAGCACGTCGCGGTGCATCTGCTGGCCGCGCAGCAGCGGGAAGCCGCGACGGTCTTCGCCACCAGCGGCATCGACCGGTTCGCCGCCTACCCGGACTGGACACCCGGCCCGTTCGGGGTGCCGCTGCTGAGCGGGGTGCTGGCCCGGCTGCTCTGCCGGGTGGTGCACCGCGTCCCGGCCGGCGACCACATGCTGGTGATCGCCGAACCGCTCGCCCTGAGCGACGGCGGCGACGGTGCCCCGCTGGTGCACCACCGGGGTGGGTACACCACGGCAGCGCCGGCATGACCGCACCGACCACGTCCGACCTGCTCGCGCTGGACCGGGCCGCCCAGGACCTGCTGTTCCGGGCGGCCCGAACGGCCGACGCGTTCACCGACGAGCCGGTCACCGACGCGCAGGTGGCGGCGATCCACGACCTGATCCGGTACGGGCCGACCGCGTACAACGGCCAGCCGCTGCGGGTGCTGCTGCTGCGCTCGCCGGAGTCCCGGGCCCGGCTGCTGCCGTACCTGTCCAGCGCCAACCGGGCCAAGACGGCCAGCGCGCCGCTGACCGCGATCCTCACCGCCGACGTCGACTTTCACGAGCGGCTGCCCGAGCTGTATCCGCACCGTCCACAGGCCCGGGAGTGGCTGACGGACCGGGCCGCGCGCGTCGAGCAGGCCCGGTTCAGCGCGACCCTGCAGATCGGCTACCTGATCGTCGGTGTCCGCGCCGCCGGTCTCGCCGCCGGCCCGATGGCCGGTTTCGACGTCGCGGGCGTCCAGCGGGAGTTCCTCCCCGACGGTCGGCACGAGGTGCTGCTCCTGCTGAACCTCGGGCACCCGGCCCCGTACACCGGGCCGGCACGTCTGCCCCGGCTGGACACCGGGGATGTGATCCGCACCCTCGACTGCTGACCGGGAAGACGGGACCGTCCCCGGTGCCGGAGGAACGCCGGCGCCGGGGACGGAAGGTCGCGGGTCAGGCCCCCTTGACCCAGTCCACCGTGAAGCGGGCGAAGAAGATCCCGCCGGTGTCGCCCACCTCGTACAGGTTGCCGACCGTCCCGTCGTTCAGCACGGCCATCGTCGAGTAGCCCGCGCCGCCCGGCTTGACCAGCGCACGGGCCGGCCAGCTGGCGCCGTCGTCGGTGGAGAGCCGGACCGTGAGGTCGTTGCGTGCGGCCGGGGCGGCGTTGTTGCTGAACAGGGCGGTGCGGGTGCGTACCGGAGCGCCGTTCGTGCCCACCTCGGACGGGCGCAGGTAGGAGATCTCGTCGGCGTTGCACAGCGGATCGGTCAGCACGGCGCTGGCCGTGGCCGGGCCGAACGTCACGCCACCGTCGGTGGACGTGGAGTAGAACCGGCTGCGGGTGCTGTTGTGCCGCATGTTCTGCACGATCGCGCCGGTGCCGCGCTCGATCGCCTTGCTCTCGTTGATGTTCCCGCCCGCCGGTCCGCCGCGCCGCCACGTCACGCCGTGGTCGTCGCTGTAGATGTTGCCGGTCTGGGTGAGGCCCGCCGCGTCCCGGTAGACGAACGGCTGGATGAGGCGTCCGGTGCTGCTCTGGATGCCGTGCCCGGAGGAGAAGAACGCCTGCTGCCAGGTCGCCACCTTGATGGTCGGGTTCAGCTCCACCGGGGCGCTCCAGGTGGCGCCGTTGTCCCGGCTGGTGATGTATTGCAGGTGCAGGCTGTTCGGGTCGTCGGCGGTGTTGAGACCCGACGAGCCGGACCAGAAGCTGATGCCCGGCTTGGGGGAGCGGGTGTAGAAGCAGTAGACGACACCTGTGGTGCGGTCCACCAGCAGGCTCGGGTCGCCCGCTCCCTCACTGATGGTGGCCGGCGCGTGGATGACGCGCGGCTGGTCGAAGGTGCGTCCACCGTCGGTGCTGCGGGTCATGGCGATCTGGATGTTGTTGGTGCCGCCACCCAGGTCGTACGAGCCGTTGACCCGGGCGTCCGCGACGGCGATGACGGTGCCGTTGTTGGTGACGGCCATGCCCGGGATCCGAACCGAGGCCACCGTTCCGTCGTACCGGCCGTTGGCGCCGTTGAGGTTGCGGATGACGCTCTGGGTGGTCAGCACCGCCGTGCTGTTCATCTGCGGGGTGCCGGCGGCCAGGCCGCACCCGGCGGTGCCGCGCACCGTGGTGTCGAACCCGGAAGCGGTGACCCGCAGGGTGTACGCGGTGCCGGCGCCGACGGTCCAGTAGTGCAGGTAGTTGCCGCCGGCCGCGATGCTGCGCGTCCACGGGGATCCGGTGCGCCCGGGCCACGTGACGGTGAAGTCGCGGGCGGTGGTGGTGCGGTTCTCCAGGGCGAGCTGGAGCCGGCCGGCCGTGCAGTCGTAACTGGCGAGCGCGGACATGCCGGTGCCGCAGTGGAAGATGCCGGCGGAGGTGTCGTCCAGCCCGGTCGGGGTGGTCGTCCGCAGGGTGTACGGGGTGCCCGCGGGGAGGGTCCAGTACAGCTCGTTGCTGCTGCTGCCGGCTGCGACAGTCCGGGTCCAGGGCGAGTTGGTGCGGCCCGGCCAGGTGACGGTGAAGGTCTGCGCGGTGGTGCTGCCGTTGGTGAGCCGCAGGTTGAGCCGGCCGGTCGTGCAGTCGGCGCTGGCGGTGGCGCTCACGCCGGCGGGGGCGGCGTCAGCTGGCGTGGCGGGCAGGATCGCGGCCACACCGAGGACGGCGGCCACGACAGCTGTCACTCGGCGCGACAGTGCTCGGACAGGAGACACAAGATTCCTTCCGGGGGACGGGGGTGCGAACGGGGGAAGTAGGGCGTAAGACGTCGGATATCTGATGTCGGGACGCTAACCGGACGTCGGCCGGTCGTCAATAGATCGACGCGGGACGGTGCGCGGGGGCGTGGGCGTCCAGGGTGG
This sequence comes from Micromonospora sp. DT63, assembly GCF_049841615.1. NCBI lineage: Bacteria > Bacillati > Actinomycetota > Actinomycetes > Micromonosporales > Micromonosporaceae > Micromonospora > Micromonospora sp. DT63. The sequence goes on from NZ_JBNCKQ010000010.1 coordinate 77,772, forward strand.
ACGGCCGCTCTGATCGAAGATGCCGGATAGGGCGTACATATTTACATCATGTTGCGTCGTCTGGCAGGCTCGACCGCATCGACCACCTTCGTCATCCCGGCGATCGGGCCCGTCCACGGCCCGCGACCGCCGCCGGCGACGCCTGTCCGAAGGAGACCCCATGGAACGGCGCCAACTCCTCACCCTCGGCGTGCTCAGTCCGTTCGCGGCGATGCTGACCTCGGGCGGCCCGGCCAACGCCGCGGCGGCGGCGCAGACCTTCGGGTTCTCCGCTGACGGCAGCAACTTCCTGCTCGACGGCCAGCCGTTCCAGATCCGCAGCGGCGAGATGCACCCGGCCCGCATCCCGGTGCAGTACTGGCGGCACCGGATCCAGATGGCCAAGGCGATGGGCATGAACACGATCGCCATCTACGTGATGTGGAACCACATCGAGGAACGACCTGGCGTCTTCGACTTCACCACCGATCGGCGGGACATCGCCGGCTTCATCCGCCTGTGCCAGGCCGAGGGCATGTACGTGCTGCTGCGTCCCGGCCCGTACGTCTGCGGCGAGTGGGACCTGGGTGGTCTACCGCCGTACCTGCTGCGCAACCCGAGCATCAGGCTGCGGGTCCGCACCGCCGCCGACCCGAACTACATGGCCGCCGTCACGCGCTACATCACCGCGCTCGCCGCGGTGGTCAAGCCGCTCATGGTGGCCAACGGCGGGCCGATCCTGATGGTCCAGATCGAGAACGAGTACGGCTCGTACGGCAACGACGCCGTCTACCTGGAGGAGTTGCGACAGCTGTGGCTGCGGGCCGGGATCACCGGACCGTTCTACACCGAGGACGGCCTCGGTCAGGTGCAGGGCAACCGGACTGTCGTCACCGGTGGCGCGATCGCGCTCAGCGGTGGTGACGCCGCCGCCATCGCCGCCGCGCGGCAGTCCTTCCCGACCGTCCCGGCCATGTCCGGCGAGCTCTATCCGGGCTGGTTGACCCACTGGGGCGACGGTGGCTTCGCCGGCTCGAACACCGACATCTCCAGCCAGCTGCGGGGCCTGATGGCCGGCCGGCTGTCGTTCAACATCTACATGATCCACGGTGGAACGAACTTCGGGTACTCCGCGGGTGCGAACGCCGCCGACAACGGCTCCGGCTACCAGGCGGACATCACCACCTACGACTACGGTGCGCCGATCACCGAGCAGGGCGCCCCCTCACGGTTGTATCCGACCTACCGCGAGATCATCGGCACGGCCCTCGGGGTGACGCTGCCGGCCGTGCCGGCGCCGATCCCCACCATCGTGCGTACCGGCGGGCAGGCGGTGCTGCCCACGCCGTACGCCTCGCTGTGGGACAACCTGCCGGCGGCGCTGCCGACCCAGACGAATCCGCAACCGATGGAGATGTACGGCCAGAACTCCGGCTTCATGCTCTACCGCCGGGTCCTGCCCGGCTACACCCGGGCGACGCTGGACATCAGGTCGGTACGCGACTACGCGACGGTGTTCCTCGACGGCGTCTACCAGGGCGGAATGTCCCGGAGCAACCTCCCGGCGGCCTACACGACGCCGCTCGGCGTGACGGTGCAGGACGCGCCACTGGCGTTGAAGACCTCGGCGAGCGGCAGCCCCACGCTCGACATCCTGGTCGAGGGCATGGGCCGCAACAACTACGGCCAGGCGCTCGTCGACCGCAAGGGCATCACCGAACGCGTGTCCCTCATCGACGCGGGCACCCTGACCGGCACGTTGACCAACTGGCAGACGCACCTGCTGCCGGTCGACGAGGCGTTCGTGGCCGGCCTCCGTCCGGTGCTCACCAACAGCTCGCGGCCCGGCATCTTCTTCAAGGCCACCGTGAACCTCACCCAGACCGGCGACACGTACCTCGACATGTCCCGCTGGACCAAGGGCGTGGTCTGGGTCAACGGCCGCAACCTGGGTCGCTACTGGAAGGTGGGGCCACAGCAGCGGCTCTACTGCCCGGCGCCGTGGCTGCGGGTCGGCGCGAACGAGATCGTCGTCTTCGACCTGCACCAGGTGCAGGCCCAGCCGATCTCCTTCGAAGCCAGCCTGAGCGGCCAGTCGGGCGCCGTCCGCCACACGGTGGTCAACCGGGCCAGCGGCAAGGCCCTCGACGTGCCGGACCTGTCCCGGGTCACCGGCGTGCAGCTGATCCAGTGGACCCCCAACGGCGGCGCCAACCAGGCGTGGCTGATGGCCGGCGCGGTGGGTGCCGTCACCACGATGACCAGCGTCAGCTCGGGTCTGCTCGCGGATGTCGAGGCGAGCTCCACGGCCGACGGGGCGCGGGTCATCCAGTGGACCGCTACCGGCGGCGGCAACCAGCAGTGGCGGGTCGTGACGGCGTCCGGCGAGTTCGTGAAGCTCGTCAACGTGCAGACCGGCAAGGTCCTGGCCGTGGCCGGCGGCGCGACCACCAACGGAGCCACGATCGTGCAGCAGACCGACACCGGCAGCGCCTCCCAGCACTGGCGGCTCACGCCGTCCTGACGCCGCCCGGGCGGCCAGACCCCGGCGGCGACCACCGGTCGGCCCGGGGTGGTGGGGGTCGGTGTGCGACCTGTTGCGGTGCGGCGGCCGCGCAGGTCGCCCACCGGCCCCGCGTCGTTCCCGGGAACTGCCCACGCAGTCGTTCCCGTGAACTGCCCACGCACCGGAGATGCGAAGATGGCCGCATGGGCAGGCGGAGCGACCGGAGTGGGACGTGAACCAGCGCGAGCGGTGGCACCGGCTCCTGGAGATGGTCGCGGTCGAGGGCCAGCTCGACATCGAGTCCACCGCCCGTGAGCTGGGCGTGAGCACGGCGACCATCCGTCGTGACTTCGACGAGCTGGCCACCCAGCAGTTGGTGACGCGCACCCGGGGCGGCGTGGTCGTCACCAACGTCTCCTACGACCTGCCGCTGCGCTACAAGGCGGTACGGCAGGCATCGGAGAAGCAGCGGATCGCCGCTGCCGCCCTCGCGTTGATCCCGCCGGGCAGCACGGTCGGGCTCAACGGCGGCACCACGACGACCGAGGTCGCCCGGGCGCTCGCGCTGCGCACCGACCCCGACGGGCAGTTGTCGGCGGCCACGGTGGTGACCAACGCGCTGAACATCGCCCACGAACTCATCGTGCGTCCGCACATCCGGGTGGTGCTCACCGGCGGGACGGCCCGAACCCAGTCGTACGAGCTGGTCGGCCGGATCGCGGAGACGATGCTCGCGTCCGTGGCGCTGGACGTCGTCGTGCTCGGGGTGGACGCGATCGACCACCAGCACGGCGCGAGCGCGCACAACGACGGCGAGGCGGCGGTCAACCATGTCATGGTGACCAGCGCGGCGCGGACGATAGTCGTCGCGGACGCCTCGAAGCTGGGCCGCCGGAGCTTCAACCGGATCTGCCCGTTGGGCGACATCGACACCCTGATCACCGACCGGTCGGCCGACCCGCGGCAGGTGAGCCTCGTCGAGCAGGCCGGGGTCACGGTCCTCCAGGTCTGACGGTCGGCTGCCTGGATCGTCGGCCGGCGCACTCGTGTGAGCACGGGCACCGGGCAAAGATGTAACTCGATGCAAAATCGCGGGCTACTTATTGCATCTTGAGTCAAGCGGGTGCAGCATTCCATTTCATCGGTCCCTGTGAATGTCGTCCTCACCACACCGGGAGAAAACGATGATCTGGTCATCGCTGCCCGCGCCCACCCGCCGTACGTCCGCCCGGGCCGCCGTCGTGGTCCTCATCCTGCTCGCCGCGATGCTGCACGCCGTACCCGCCCGGGCGAGCACACCGGGAAGCGCGACCGGCCTCACCCGGGCCGGGAACACGTACACCATCACCACCAGCACGGCCGCCCGCATCCGGCTCACCCTGGCCCGCGCGGACATCTTCCGCGTCTGGGTCGCGCCCAACGGCACCTTCACCGAACCGGCGGCGAACGAGATCACCGTACGGACCGACTTCGGTGCGGTCACCAGCACGGCGACCGACGAGGGCACCGCCTTTCGCATCGCCACCGCGGCGGTGGTCATCCGGATCGTCAAGAGCCCTCTGACGATGCAGGTCGAGCGACCGGACGGGAGGCTGATCTGGCGGGAGTCGCAACCGCTCGACTGGGGCTCGGGCCGCACGACGCAACGGTTGGCCCGCGCCGCGGACGAGCAGTTCTACGGCACCGGCCTGCGCCTGGGCGAGTGGGCGCTGCGCGACAGGACGGTGCCGATCGCCGTGGACAACCAGTGGCGGGAGAACACCAACGCCAGTCCGGCGCCCTTCTACCTGTCCACCAACGGCTACGGCGTCCTGCGCAACACGTGGGCGTCCGGCTCGTACGGCTTCACCGCGCCGGTGACCACCACCCACAACGAGGAACGGTTCGACGCGTACTACTTCGTGGGTGACTCGCTCAAGGGCGTGCTCGGCGCGTACACCGACGTGACCGGCAAACCGTTCCTGAGCCCGATGTGGGGCCTCGAACTCGGCAACGCCGACTGCTTCAACGCGTCCAACCCGGCCTACCAGGGCGACCACAACCGGGCCGGGCACCAGCGGACCCCCGACGTGCTGTCGTACGCGCGGGAGGCCCGCGCCAAGGACATGCCGTCGGGCTGGTTCCTGCCCAACGACGGGTACGGCTGCGGCTACAGCGACCTGCCCGCGACCGTCGCCGGCGCCAAGGCGCTCGGTTTCCAGACCGGCCTGTGGACCTCCAGCGGCCTGTCGTCCATCGACTACGAGGTGGGCACCGCCGGTACGCGTGGCGTCAAGACCGACGTCGCGTGGGTGGGTGGCGGCTACCAGAACGCCTTCCGTGGCGTTCAGCAGGCGGTGGACGGCATCGAGCGCAACTCCGACGCGCGTCGCTACGTGTGGACCGTCGACGGGTGGGCCGGCACCCAGCGCAACGCCGTGGTCTGGACCGGTGACACGTACGGGCGGTGGGACGACATGCGGTGGACCGTACCGGCCGTCGCGGGCGCGGGGCTGTCCGGCCTCAACTACGCCACCGGTGACGTCGACGGGATCTTCGGGGGCAGCCCGAACACCTACGTGCGGGACCTGCAGTGGAAGTCGTTCACGCCGGCGTTCATGACGATGTCCGGCTGGGGTGCTACCAACCCGGCGGCCGGCTACCAGGACAAGCAGCCCTGGCGGTACGCCGAGCCGTACCTGTCGATCAACCGCCGGTACCTCCAGCTCAAGATGCGGCTGATGCCTTACCACTACACAATGAGCCGCGTGGCCAGCGTGACAGGCGTGCCGGCGACCCGGGCCCTGGTGCTGGAGTATCCCAACGACCCGGTAGCCCGGGGCAACGCCACGTCGGGCGAGTTCATGGCGGGCGACGCGTTCCTGGTCGCGCCGGTGGTCTCCGACACCGAGCTGCGCGACGGCATCTACCTGCCGGCCGGCACCTGGACCGACTACTGGACCGGGCGGGTGTACCAGGGCCCGCTCACCCTGAACGGGTACGCGGCACCGCTCGACCGGCTGCCGCTGTTCGTCAAGGGCGGCTCGATCGTGCCGATGTGGCCGCAGATGAACCACACCGGCGAGAAGCCGGTCTCCACGCTCACCTACGACCTGTATCCGCGCGGCTCGTCGAGCTTCACGCTCTACGAGGACGACGGCGTCACCCGCGCCTACCAGGGCGGGGCGTACGCCACCCAGCAGGTCGGCATGACGGCACCGACGTCCGGCACCGGGACGGTCACCGTGGACGTGGGCGCCTCCACCGGCACGTACGCGGGCAAGCCGTCGTCACGCTCCTACGAGTTCACCGCGCACCTGGCGGCAGCTCCCCGCGCGGTGACGGTCGCCGGGCAGACCCTGCCGTCGCTCGCCACCCGGACCGCCTACGACTCGGCGGGCATTGGTTGGTTCTACGCGGACGGCGTGCTGCGGATCAAGGCCGGGTCGCGGAGCGCCGCGTTCCAGACCCGGATCGACAGCGCGGTGCTGCCCGTTGCTGGCACCAGCACGACGCCGCCGCCGATCCCGCGCGACAACTGGCGACTCGTGTATGCCGACAGCGAGGAGACCAGCGCGGAAAACGGCGCGGCCACCAACGCCTTCGACGGGAGTACGGCCACCTTCTGGCACACCGCCTGGTCGTCCACCCCCGCGCCCCTGCCGCACGAGATCCAGCTCGACCTGGGTGCCACGTACCAGGTCGACGGGCTGCGGTACCTGCCCCGGCAGGACGGGGGAGTGAACGGCCGGATCGGCGGTTACGAGGTGTACGTCTCCGACAGCCCGAGCAACTGGGGCACGCCGGTGGCGTCGGGAACCTTCGCCGACACGTCGACGCAGAAGGTGGTGCCGTTCACCGCCGCCCGCAGCGGCCGGTACGTGCGCCTGCGGGCACTGAGCGAGGCCGGCGGCCGGGGGCCGTGGACCACGGTGGCCGACCTGACGGTCACCGGCAGAGCTGTGGCGTCAGCGTCGGGGAGCTGACTCCGTACCCCTGTGCAAGCGACGCCGCGGGCTGCTGGAGCAGCCCGCGGCGTCCTGCGACGACGGTCCTAGGAGAGTGACCACTGCTGGCGGGTCGCGCCGGTGGCGGTGCGCTGGACGACGTCCGCGCCGTTGTCGGTGATCGTCCCGTCGAGGTCGAGCACTTGGCCGCTGTTGCGGTTCGTGATGGTGACGTGGGTGCCGACGCGCGTGATCCGCCACTGCTGGTTGGCCGCACCCGAGTACGTCCACTGGATCACGTCCGCGCCGTCCGCCGTCGAGCTGCCGGCCACGTCGAGGGCGCGTCCGCTGCGGCGGTTGACGATGCGGTGGTAGCCGTTGCCGAGGGGAACTACCGACCACTTCTGGTGCAGACCACCGTTGTCGGCCCACTGGACGGCGTCGCCGCCGTCAGCCGGTGCGGCGACCGCGACCTCCATGACCTTCCCGCTGGCCCGGTTCGTGAGCGTGTAGCTCGCGTTCGGGTCGAACGAGCCGTTCAGGGCGTCGAGTTCCTTGAGGCTGAACCGGACGGTCATGATGTACGGGTAGCTCGTGTCCGCCGGGTCGAAGTATCCGTACGACGTCAGCACGAAGGTCCCGTCGGGGAGCACCACGTTGCCGGCGTAGCCGGTGTCGCCGCTCTTGACCGAGGGCGTGAAGTCCTCCAGCAGCCGCACCCGGTACTGGCCCTCGCGGGAGTTGACCAGGTCGTCGTACGTGCCGACCCAGGCCACCCAGTCGCCAGCCACCCACGCGCCGGTGTTGCTCACGCTGTTGCGGATGATGTCGCGGAAGGTGATGACGAGCCGCCCGGTGGCCGGGTCGTACGTGGCGGCGTGCCGCTCGCCCATCAGCGCGCCCTGCATCTCGCGCGGCTCGGTCCAGGTGTTGCCCTCGTCGTTGGAGAACGCGACCATGGCGTTCGTGCGCTTGTGCTGTGCGCGGGCGAGCAGCGCGAGCTGGCGACCGTCCGGCGACCGGATGATCTCGATCTCGCAGAGGCCGGCGTACTTCTCGATGGCGTTGTGCGCGGCGAGCAGCCGGGTGGGGGTGCTCCAGACGGCGTTGCCGGCGGCGTCGAAGCTCAGGTAGGTCTTCCAGTTGTTGTAGCCGCCGTCGTGGAAGACGCCCAGGTACCGGAAGTCCCAGGACCCGTCGGCCTTCTCGAGGCGCACCAGTGTGGCGTGGGCGACGAACCCGGCGAAGCCGGCATCGGCGAAGTGGTGGGTGAACTCCGACCAGAACCGGCCGCTGTCGTCGGAGTACGCGGTCTTGAAGCCGCCCGGGCTCGCCGGGAGGCCGCTGACCAGCAGCAGCCGGGTCGTCCCGTTCGGCTTCACCACCTTGTAGAGGGTCGGCGTCTCCTTGCTGGTGGCCCAGCTCGCCGGCGTGGGGAGCCGGCCGGTCCAGGTGCGGCCACCGTCGTCGCTGCGCTTCAGGATGATCTGGCCGGTGCCGTGGCCCATGGGGTAGACGGCGAACATCGTGCGCCCGTCGTCGAGCAGGACGGTGTCGGGGTGCCCGAGGTACTGGCCGGCCTGACGGTCGGTGAGCACCTGGCGGCGCGTGTCGTCCTTCAGGTCCAGGAACGGGATCGTGTAGTCGATGCGCATGCTGAGGTCGCTGATCTCACCCGCCGTCAACGGTGTGCCGTAGACGCGCACGTAGTCGAGGTCGCCGCTGTAGTGCCACTGCGGTCCCTGGGCATCGACGTTGCGGCCGACCCACATGCCGGTGAGGTCCCGGACGTTCGAAAAGAACCGGGTGGAGGGGTTGGTGGCGCGTACCGTCCCGTCGACGTAGAGGCGGGTGCCCTCGCTGCCGACGGTCAGGATCGCCGTGTGCCAGACCCCGTCGTTGTAGGGGCCGCCGGTGGACGTCACCTGCGTGGCGTACGCCCCGTTCTCCCGGTTCTCGAAGTACACCGCGCCGCCGTTGAGGGAGAACGACAGGTTGCTGGAGTCGTCGGCGGTGTGCGAGGCGCTGAAGAAGCTCTTCGCGACGGCGGTGCTCGTGGACCGGAACCGGACCGCGATCGCTCCCTGGGTCAGGTTCGCGACGGCGGGCAGGTCCGCCGACCTGTCGAGGAAGGTACTGCTGCCGTTGAAGGTCTGGTTGACCGCGTAGTTCAGCGTCGCCGTGGCCGCCTGAGCGGCGGACACCGGCATCAGCAGGCTCAGCAGGAGGGCGAGCGCGGCGGTGGCGGCGGTACCGGTCCGGGCCAGCGCGCCCCGTGGCGCCCTCGATCGGCAGTTCATCGGGTGATGGTCCATTGCTGTTCGGTACCTCCGCGGTAGGTCGACTGGACGACGGCCGCGCCGTCGGTGGTCGCGGCGTTGGCGACGGTGAGCGCCTTGCCGGAACCTCTGTTGATGATCTTGAAGTACGTGCCGACCGGGATGACGCTCCACAGTTGGTTCGCGCCGCCGTGGTAGGTCCACTGCACGACGCTCGCCCCGTCGGCGGTGGACGAGCCCGAGACGTCCAGCACCTTGCCGCTGCTGCGGTTGACGATGCGGTGGTAGCCGCCGCCGGCCTCGACGAGCGTCCAGCGTTGGTGCGCCCCGCCGTTGCCCGACCACTGGACGGCACCGCCGCCGTCCCCGCTGCCCGCCGGCACCTCGAGCACCTTGGCGCTGTTGCGGTTGACCACGCGGTACTCGGTCGACGGGTCGAAGGCGGCCACCGGGATCGCCGCCGTGGACACCTCGACCTTGTCCGCCGTGACCGCCGTACCGGATGAGTTCGCGTTCTTGCTGTTCAGCACCCGCACCTTCAGGACGTGCGAGCCCTGCGCGAGCGGTCCGCTGGTGAAGACCATCGACTGGTCCACCCGGGTGGGGGAGTACAGGTCGACGACAGTCTCCGGACCGCCGTCGATCGAGACGCCCGCCCGGCCGTGGTTCGGCGCCCGGGCCACGAAGAGCTTGATCTTGTTGCCGGTGAACCGCACCTGGTAGGCGCTGTCGAGCGTGCTGCTGTAGTGGTCGTCGCGCTGGAACTGCTGGGTGCCGCCGGCCCCGTAGGACCACGTGCCCGAGTAGCTGAACTGGTTGTCGCCGGTCCCCACGGTGTTGTCGTTGACCTGGACCACGCTCGGCACGCCCGGGGCGTCCCCGATCGCGTCCACGCGGGCGAAGAACGCCTCCACGGTGCTCGACCGTGGCCCGCCCCACAGGCGCTCGGCCAGGACCTCGGCCGGCCGCTTGGCGTACTGGTCGAACCACTCGTCGCTCTGGTACTCCACGGCGTCCGACCAGCGGGCCATCTGGTAGCCGTTGACCTTGGCGTTGGTGTCCGGCGTCCAGCTCTCGTAGACGTTCTTCGTGTTGACGTAGAGGTTGAGGCCGGGCGTCACGTACAGGGTGCCCTCCGGCACGCCGACCACGGTGTAGCCCAGGTTGTAGAAGTAGCTGAGCGACCCGGTGTACGGGGTGAGGACGATGCTGGTCGCCGGCTTGATGCTGGTCTGCTGGCCGTTCGTCTCCCACCAGTTCCACAGCTGGGCCGTCTTGCCGTACGAGCGCACCTTGTCGTTCATCAGGTTCATGAACTCGGTGAAGACGTCACCGGGGTACGCGAAGCCCCGCGCCTGCGCGTAGCTGACCAGCTCGGGGCATGCGTTCTTGGCGCTGTCGGTCTGGTACTCGTCGCCGCCGATGTGGAAGTACGGACCGTCGAACAGCGGCACGAACTCCGACAGCAGGTTCATGACGAACGTCCGGGCGGAGTCCTTGGTCAGGTTCAGCGTCCAGCCGCCGTTCGACCCGCCCGGCCAGGGCGCGTAGTCCATCGACGCGCAGCTGAACCGCATCGTCGGGTCGTACCTCGTCATCGCGGTCGCGTGACCCGGCAGGTCGATCTCGGGAACGATGGTGATGTGGTAGCGCTTGGCGACGTCCTGCAACCGGCGCAGGTCGGCCTTGCTGTAGGACTGAGCCGACGCCAGACCCGGGTACCTGTCGCTGCGCAGCCGGAAGCCGTTCCACTCGGTGAGGTGCAGGCGCAACGTGTTCAGGCGTAGCCACGCCATCCGGCGGAGCAGGTTCTCCAGGTAGTCCATCTCGTAGAAGTGCCGGCCGACGTCGAGCATCACCCCCCGGTCCCGGTACTGCGGATAGTCCCGGATCGTTCCCGCCGGCACTGTCGTCCTCGTCGCGCTCTGCTTGATCATTTGCAGCAGGGTCTGGGTGCCGTAGTACACGCCGGCCGCCGCGTTCGCGCGGACCACGACTGTCGGGCCGGCGGTCAGCAGGTAGCCCTGGTCGCCGATGCCGGCGTCGGTGCTCGCCAGGGTGAGCAGGATGTCGCCGGTCCCGGGCGTCGCCGACGAGACGACAGGTACGTCCACGCCGCTCACCGCGCCGAGGTCGACGCGCAGCGACGTCGCGGCCGACGACAACTGGGCGCCGGACACGGGGTCCACCAGGATCCGGGACGACGGGGTCAGCGTGTACGTGCCGGTGCCGCCGGTCCACTCCCGGACGCTCGGCGCGACCTGGGGTGCCGGGTTGGCTGCCGCCTGCGCCGGCGTCGGGACTCCGAGCCCCACGCCGGCCAGCAGTGAGGCGAGTACGAGAGAAGGAAGCCGCTTGCGGGATGAGATCACTGTCGCGTACCCCGATCGGTCAGAGCGGTAGGAGGTCCTTGACGTTGCCCTGCAACAGGGGCGCGGTGCCGCTGTTGGACTGCGTGCCGACCAGGTGCACCGGCGCGGTGCCGGCGCAGGTGACGGCGAGGTTGGAGAGCGTGCACCCGGACAGCAGCCATCGGGTGCCGAGCAGGTTCGTGGCGCGGATGTCGCTGTACCAGAGGGTGTTGCCGGTGAAGGTCGGCGGCAGGACACCGTCGACGACCACACCGGTGCCCGGGTCGCGGACTGTCGCGCCGATCGGAAACGACAGGGCGGTGCTCCAGCGCACGGGGACGCCGCCGTTGCAGTGGTTGAAGGTGTTGCCGGTCAGGCTGCCGTGCCCCCAGTTGTCACCGGCGAGCGCACCGTACGGGCTGGTCTGGGCGAACGAGTAGTAGGCGCCGTAGCAGCCGACGGTGATGTTGCCGTTGATCGTCCAGTTCCCCGACGAGTTCCAGATGGCGAGTCGGCACGAGGTGAAGCTGTTCGCGGTCAACTGCGAGTACTCACTGCGGTCGGCCAGCGAGACGCCGAAGTAGCAGCGGTGAAAGGCGTTGCCGCTGACCTTGAGCCGGTAGCCGAAGTAGTCGTCGGCGGTCGAGCCGGTGATCGCCAGGCCGGCGCCGCGCCAGTTCGTGAAGTCGCAGTCCAGGATGCGTACGCCGGTGCTGCGGCTGATCCGGACGGCGACGTGCGCGAACTGTGGCGCGGTGCCGACCGGGCTGGCCTGGCGGCCGAGGAAGTGGACGCCGCTGATGGTGACACCGCTGCGGCCCATGATGGACAGTGCGCCGCTCTGGTCGTTGGCAACGGTCACCGTCGCGCCGTTGCCGACGATGAGACAGCGGTCGGGCAGGGCGACCGGCGCGGTGAGGGTGTACGTGGCGCCGGGTGCGAGCTGCACCTGAGGCGTACGGGCGAGGACGGCGTTCCAGTCGTCGGAGACGCCGAGCACCGGGAGGGACGTCGAGGCGATCGCGGCATCGGCGCGGCCGGGCGGAACGACTGCGGCGAGGGCACCGGCGGCGCCCGCCAGTGCGACCGCGCGGCGGGGGAGTCGTGTGGTCATGGGTGGTCCTTCGGACAGCGGGGGGATTGTCCTACGTCTGATGTCGGACGAACTTACGAGGGATATCGACGCCCGTCAAGGGAGGGGTTCCCGGCTCTCGGCCGCCGTTACCGGCGGCGCTCCGGCCGCCGGTCTCGCGGGGCCGTGCAAGTTGGTGCAACTTTTGACTGGGGTTCGAGCGTGGCACGCGGACCTGCCAGCACGCTGTGGCTTCCTGGATGTTGGTGCCAACGGAGGCCGTGAGCGCGTGTGAGCGCTCGGGACCGACCTTGACGCCGCCGATGCCAGATCCTAGTGTCTGCAACATCGTGAGTGATTCTGGCGCTTGGACGTCATGACAGATCATGCGCGCTCGTGTTGCCGGCATCGTCGGAAGAGGCGGACATGAAACGAGACCTGGACGGCGGTCCGCCGGAGTCCGGGATGCCCGGCGAGCTGATCATCTCGGTGGCGCTCAATCCGGCCCTGGACGTCACCTACACCGTGCCCGACCTGGTGCCGGACACCTCCCACCGGGTGACGGACGTGGTCTCCCGCGCCGGCGGCAAGGGCCTGAACGTCGCCCGGGTGCTGCGGCAGTTGGGCGCCGAGACGATGGTCCTCGGCCTGGCCGGCGGCGCCGCCGGCGAGCAGATCGAGGCCGAGTTGGCGACCGCCGGCGTACCGGCTCAGTTCACCCGCCTCGACGCGGAGACCCGCCGCACGGTCACCGTCCTCGGGCGGGATACGGCGACAGTCCTCAACGAACCAGGTCCGTACGTCACCGCCGCCCAGTGGGTGGCGTTCCGGGACGTGTTCGCCCAGCGGGTCCGGGCGGCCCGGGTGGTGGTGCTGTCCGGCAGCCGGCCACCCGGCGTCCCCGAGACCGCGTACCGCGATCTCGTCACCATCGCGCGGGCCGGCGGTGCCGAGACCATCGTGGACACCGAGGGTGCCGCGCTCCGCCACGCGCTCACCGCCACCCCGACGCTGGTGAAACCCAACGCCCACGAGGCTGCGGATCTGCTCGGCCGCCCGGTGCGCACCCGCGACGACGCCGTCGAGGTGGCGCACCGGCTCGTCCGGCTCGGCGCCGACGCCGGCGTCGTGTCCCGTGGCGCGGACGGGTTCGTGGCGGTCAACGGCGGGACCGCCTACGACGCCCGCGCGCCCGAACGGGTGGCCGGCAACCCGACCGGCGCCGGCGACGCCCTCGCGGCAGTGCTCGCGCACGGGCTCCTCACCCGCGCGCCCTGGCGGGACGTCCTCGCCCGAGGCGCGGCCGTCTCGGCGGCCGCCGTCGCCTGCCCGTGGGCAGGCGAGTACGACGACGCCGTGGCTTCCCGGCTGCTGCCCGGAACCACTGTCGACGAACTGCACGAGCACCACACCGACAGAGAGCAGGAACCGTGTCGCACGTCGCCTCCGAGATAACCTCCCAGCCCGAGACGTGGCGTCGCGCCGTGGATCTGGTCGCCCGACCGGCCGTGGCGCGGGCCCTGCCCCAACCGGGCGAACGGGTCGCCGTCGTGGGCTGCGGCACGTCGTACTTCATGGCGCAGAGTTTCGCGGCGCTGCGGGAGTCGGCCGGCCAGGGTGAGACCGACGCCTTCGCCGCGTCGGAGTTCCCCACCGGGCGACGGTACGACCGCGTGGTTGCCATCACCCGTTCCGGCACCACCACCGAGGTGATCCGGCTCCTTGAGCAGGTGCCGCCCGGCAGCCGCTCGACAGTGCTCACCACCGACGCCGACCGGCCGGTGACCCGGCTCGTGAGCGACTGCGTCGTCCTCGACTTCGCCGACGAGCAGTCGGTGGTGCAGACCCGCTTCGCCACTACCGCGCTCGCCCTCTGGCGTGCCGGTCTCGGCGAGGACCTCACCCAGGCCATCGACCAGGCGCGCACCCAGCTGGCCACACCACTCGACCCGGCAGTGGTCGGTAGGGACCAGTTCACCTTCCTCGGCACCGGCTGGACGGTGGGCGTGGCGCACGAGGCGGCCCTCAAGCTGCGGGAAGCGGCACAGATGTGGGCCGAGTCGTACCCGGCGATGGAGTTCCGGCACGGTCCGATCAGCGTGGTGGACCACCGGTCGGTGGTCTGGATCTTCGGGCCGGTGGTGCCGGGCCTCCTCGACGACCTGGCCGCCACCGGGGCGATCGTGGTGCACGAGGACATCGACGCCATGGCACACCTCACGACCGCGCAGCGCGTCGCCGTCGAACTCGCCGTGCGTCGCGGCCTGCATCCGGACCAGCCCCGGCTGCTCACCCGGTCCGTCGTCCTGACCGCGCCGGTCGCCTGAGGACCCGAGATGACCCTCGTTCCCACCGCCGACCTGGTAGCGGCGGCCCGGGCCGCCGGTACCGGCGTGCTCGCGTTCAACGTGATCACGATCGAGTACGCCCAGGCGATCGCCGCCGCGGCGGAGCGTGCCGGTCGTCCCGCGATCCTGCAGATCAGTCAGAACGCCGCGCGCTACCACTCCGGCGTGTCCGCCATCGCGGCGGCGACGGCCGAGGTCGCCTGGCGCTCCAGCGCCACCCTGTCGCTGCACCTGGACCACGTCGAGGACACCACCCTGCTGGAGCAGGCGGCCGACGCCGGATTCAGCTCCGTGATGGTCGACGCGTCCACGCTGCCGTACGCCGCGAACGTGGCCGCCACCCGCAAGGCGACCGAGTGGGCGCACGACCACCGGCTGTGGGTGGAGGCGGAACTCGGCTACGTCGGCGGTAAACCGGACGCCCCGGCGAGCGCCCACACCGCCGGGGTCCGCACCGACCCGGCCGAGGCCGCCCGCTACGTCGCCGAGACCGGCGTCGACGCCCTCGCGGTCGCGGTGGGCAGCTCCCACGCGATGGCCGACCGGACCGCCTCGCTGGATCTCGACCTGGTGGCCGCGATCCGCGACGCCGTACCGGTGCCCCTGGTCCTGCACGGCTCCTCCGGGGTGCCGCTGGAGCAGATCCGCGCCGCGGTCACCCGTGGCATGGTGAAGATCAACGTCGGTACGGCCCTCAACGTGGCGTTCACCGACGCGGTCCGCGCCGCCGTGCCGCACTCCCGCGACCCGCGCCGATACCTCGCGGCCGGCCGGGACGCGGTGACCGACAACGTCGAGCGGCTGCTCACGCTCCTTCCCAGGGCCCGCTTCTAGGCGGGGAAGGCGGGTGCCGGCTCGGACAGGTTGAGCCGCAGGGCGGCCGCGACGGCGCCGAGGGCACCGCCCTCGTCGCCGAACTGGGCCGGCACGACGTCCGGGTGGCGGGTGTGTCGGGGCATCGCCAGTTCGGCGATCGCCGCGCGGACCGGCCCGAGCACCACCTCGCCGGCGTGGGCCAGGGTGCCGCCGATGGCCACCGTGCCCGGATCCACCTGCACCACCATGCCCGCCAGCACGCGACCGAGCAGCGTCGCGGCGTGCCGCACCACGTCCTCGACTGTCGGCTCGCCGGCGCGGGCCCGCGCCACCAGGTCGGCCGGGTCGCTGACGGTCACGCCCCGGGCGGCGCAGCGCTCGATGAGCGCCGACGGACGGATCAGCAGTTCCAGGCATCCGCGGCCACCGCAGGGACACGGGTCCCCGTCGGGATCCACGCTGACGTGGCCGATCTCGCCGGCCGCGCCGTTCGCCCCGCGGGCGAGCCGGCCATCGACGATGAGGCCGCCACCGACGCCGTCACTCCACCGGACGTAGATGGCGTCCCGCACGTCGCGGGCCGCTCCCCAGGTGCCCTCGGCGAGCGCGGCCAGCCGCGAGTTGTTGTCGGTGACGACGGCGACGCCGTACCGGTCCTGGATCCGCGTGCGGACCTGCTTGGCGGCCGCCGACGGGCTGGCGCCGCCCGCCGGACGAGCCGGGCCGGCCACCAGGCCGGGCAGGCCGAGGCCGATCGCCTCCAGCGCCCGCAGGTCGATGTCGTGCTCCTGCACGAGGTCGTCGATCAGCTTGATCGCGGCGTTGGCCCGCCGGGCCGGCCCCGCCGCCAGCGCGACGGGGCGGCTGCCCCGGGCCAGGATGTCGTGCCCCAGTGTGGCGACGATGACGGTGATCGTCGCCCGGCCGAGGTCGATGCCGACGATGCGGCCGGCGGACGGGTTGAGGCTGACTGTCGTGGACGGCCGTCCCCGGCCCCGGTGGCCGGACAGCGCGGGTTCCCGCTCGACGACCACACCGCGGGCGATGAGGTCGGCGATGATGTCGAAGAGGGTGGTGCGCGACAGCCCGGTCAGCCGGATGAGGTCGGCCCGACTGAGCGGGCCGGCGCTGCGGAGCTGGGCCAGCAGGGCCTCCGTGTGCGCCAGCCGCACGCGCTGCATGGCATCCGGGCGTTCGATCACGGCACCATCATGACCGACGCCTGCCTCCGGGTGTCGTCGCGGCAACGTACGGCGCGGTGGCCGGCGCCGCCACGTGGTGAGGTGGCGGCGCCGGCCGGCGGTCAGCTGGCGCGGACGGTGACGCTCAGGGCCGCCTGGACCGGGGCCAGCCCGGCCGACCGCACGGACAACGTCCCGGTGTACGTCCCCGCCGCGCCGAACGTGCGCCGGGACACCACGGTGAACGCGCTGTTGATCTGCATCGCCGGGATGCTCGGCTCGCGCGTCGCGGTGGGCGTCAACGCCTCCACCCGGCCGTCGCTCCAGGTGATCGTGGCGGCCAGGTCGGTGCTGCGGAGCCCGGGGGCGGTGATCGTCCAGGTGGCGCCGGCCGGTGCGCCGACGACGACGGCGGTGGGCCGGCCGATCGCGTGGTGGCGCCACGGCACGTCGGCGGTGGGGAAGAAGTTGACGCCCTCGACGGTCAACCGTCCCCCGGCCACGGACAGGCGGGTGGTGAAGTCGGCGTAGTCGCGCTGCGCCTGCGGCGTCCACCCCACCTCGGCGGTGGCGATGAGGCGCGGGAAGCTGTAGTACTGCGCCTGGCCGACGCGGCGGATGAACTCGCCCCACAGGGCCGATTCGACCCCGAGCACGCTGGTCTCGGCGATGTTCGGGATGAAGGTGCCCGGGTCCCAGTTGTAGTGGCGGTCCAGCCCGCACGGTCCACCGCACGCCCAGGTGCCGCCGAGCGGCTGGCGGGAATCCTGCTTCTGCGGCACGTACGTGTGGGCGGCGGGGGAGAGGACGACCCGGGCGCCGCGGCCGTTCACCGCGTTGGCCACCGCCGTGCGGTCGCCGTTCCAGTACTGCACCACCGCGTTGCCCTGCGGCAGCGCCGTGCCGGCGTACTCGTTCCAGCCGACCACGGTCTTGCCGAGCGACGCGACAGTCGCGGTGAAGGCGTCGACCATCGTGGTGTAGTTCGCGTGGCTGGTCACGTGCGCCTCGTCGCCGCCGATGTGCAGGTAGGGCCCCGGCGTCATGGCGGCGATCTGGGTCAGGACCTGCGTGGCGAACTCGTACGTCGTCGCGCTGGCGGAGTCGAGCGTCGAGTAGCCGACGTTGCCGGTGCCGTTGGCCGGCGCGGTCTGCTGGCCGGACGCCGGCTTGGGCTGGGCGCCGGCGGTGTTCAGCTGGGGGATGGCGTGCAGCGCCGCGTTGGTGTGCCCCGGCATGTCGATCTCCGGGATGACCGTCATGCCGTTCAGTCCGGCGTAGCGCACGATCTCGGCGTAGTCGGCCCGGGTGTAGAAGCCGGTGACACCCAGCTCGGTGCCCATCAGTTGACCGCTGTCGTTGTAGGTCATGGCGGTGCGTCCGCTGACCGAGGTGAGCCGGCCGTAGTCGATGCCCGCCGGGTTGCTCGCCGGGTTGTCGATGGCGATCCGCCAGCCCTGGTCGTCGGTCAGGTGCAGGTGCAGACGATTGATCTTGTATTGCGCGGCGCTGTCGATGTACGCCTTGATCTCGTTCATCGGGTAGAAGCTGCGGGCGACGTCGAGCATCATCGCGCGGTGGGCGAAGCGCGGGTAGTCGGTGATGGTCACCGCCGGCACCGTCCACGCGGTGCTCACGACGGTGTCGGACTCCACCCACTGGGGCAGGAGTTGCCGCAGCGTCTGCACCCCGTTGAGCGCGCCGTTCGCCGTGTCGGCGCTGATCCGGACCGCGCCGCTGGTGACGACCAACCGGTACCCCTCGGCGGCGTGGCCGGCCGGACCCTTGCCGGCCCCCACCTCCACGACGATGGGCGCGGGCGCGGTGCTCTGGGTGACCACCGGCAGGGCGTACCCGGTGGCGGGGCGGAGCAGCCCGGCGAGGTAGGTGGCGGGTGCTGTCGCCGGCGATCCGACCGCGACGATCGGTGTGCTCGGGTTCAGGGTGTACGGCGTGCCGCCGTTCTCCGCGAGCGACACCGGCTTGGGCAGCAGGCCCAGCGAGGGTGCCGGTGCCGGCTCGGTGCCGTCCCAGATCTCGAACTCGGAGATCGAGTAGCCGTAACCGGCCCATCGCTGGTGGCCCTGCATCCGTACGTAGGACACCGGCTGGGACGAGTTGACCGCGACGACGTCGGTGCGGGGGCAGGTGTCGCGCTGGAGGCGGGTCACTGTGGTCCACGCGACGCCGTCGGTCGACGTCTGCAGGGAGAAGTCGCGGGCGCACGCGTTGGGCCAGGTCAGCGTCACGTGGTCGACCCGGGCGGCGCTGGCCAGCCGTACCTGGACCCAGCTGTCGTCCTGGTACTTCGACGACCACCTGGTGCCGCGGTCGCCGTCGTTGACGTGTGCGGCGACGAAGTCGGCGCGGTCGAGTTCGACGCTCGACGCGGTGGCGGTGCCGGTGCGGGCCAGGTTCACCGGCGCGGCCACGGCCGGCGTGCCGGCCGGAAGCGGCGCGAGCAGCGACGCGGTGACCAGCACGGCGAGCTTCGCCGCGCTCAGGCGGCGTCGGGATCCAGGGATGTGGCGGGAGCGCGGAATCGACATGGGACTCCTTCGTCCGTCGCCCGGCTCGCCGGGAGACTGGTGGCTCGGGTAGCCGCAGTCTGGTCAAGCCGTTCAATTTAGTCAATGGGCCGGACAATAAACGGGTATGCCGGCCGGGCGTTGTCACGTGGCGCGGCCAGCCCTAGGCTGCGGGCCAGAGATCTGACATCTTATGAACCACCGCACCGCTCCCAGCTCGGGCTTTTTAGTCCGAAGGGTTGACATGATTCGCCGCGTCCCCAAAGATTCGCTTATCTTCAGCGCCGCCAACCGGAAAGGGGCCCCATGTCCGAGCTGGGCTACGGAGCACCACCGTGGCGATAGACGTTCAACCCTCGCCACCCCGAGGGCCGGAGACCACCGCTGCGGCGTCGCCGCCGCGCCGCGCCGTACCGCTGCTGGTGTGGAACGTGATCGCCGTCGTACTGGGCATCGGCATCTGGACCGTGCTGGCACAGATCGGGGTCTCGGGCCTCCCGGGACCGCAGGAGGTCGCCGTCCGCGCCGGTGAGCTGGCCATGGACGGCACCCTCCTCGACGACAGCCTCGCCAGCCTGCGTCGGGTGCTCATCGGTTTCGCGCTCGGCAGCGCCCTCGCGATCCCGGTCGGCTTCCTCATGGGCTGGTACGGGACGGCACGCGGGCTGATCGAGCCCTACGTGCAGTTCTTCCGCACGATCCCGCCCCTGGCCGTCATCCCGCTGGCCATCCTGCTCATGGGCATCGGGGAGACCCCGAAGATCTTCGTCATCTTCCTCGCCGCGTTCCTGTCCTGCGTCGTGTCGACGTTCCAGGGCGTGGTGAACGTCGACAAAACCATGATCAACGCTGCCCGGGTGCTCGGCGCCAACGACGCGGTGGTGTTCCGCCGGGTGGTGGTCCCCGCGTCCACCCCGTTCATCCTGGTCGGCATGCGCGTCGGCCTCGGCGCGGCCTGGGCGACACTCGTCGCCGCCGAGTTGATCGCCGCGCAGGAGGGCCTCGGCTACCGGATGCAGCAGGCGCAGATCTACTACGACCTGCCGAGCATCTTCGTCGGCCTGATCACCATCGGTGTGCTCGGCCTGGTCATGGATCGGCTCCTGCTCGCCGCCGAGAAGCGCCTCACCGGATGGCAGGAACGCCGATGACCGAGAAGATCTCCTTCCGCTCCACCAGCCGCACGTTCGAGGTGGGCGGCAAGCCGTTCCACGCGTTGCGCGACGTCGACCTGGACATCGCCGACCGGGAGTTCGTCACAGTGGTCGGGCCGTCCGGCTGCGGCAAGTCGACGCTGATGAACATCGCCGCCGGCCTCGTCGAACCCACCGGCGGCGAGGTGCTCGTCGACGCACGACAGGTGCGGGGGCCCGGCCCGGAACGCGGCGTCATCTTCCAGCAGTACGCGCTGTTCCCCTGGCTCACCGTGCGCGAGAACGTCGAGTTCGGTCTCCGGATCGCCAAGGTGGGGCGGGCCGAACGGCGCCGACGGGCGCAGCACTTCATCGACCTCGTGGGCCTGACCGACTTCGCCGACGCGCTGCCCCGCATGCTGTCCGGTGGGATGCGGCAGCGGTGCGCCATCGCCCGCGCGTACGCCGTCGACCCGGGCGTCCTGCTCATGGACGAGCCCTTCGGCGCCCTCGACGCCCTCACCCGGGTGCAGATGCAGGATCAGCTGCTGGCCACCTGGGGCTCCGAGCGACGGACCGTCCTGTTCATCACCCACGACGTCGACGAGGCCGTCTACCTCGCCAACCGGGTCGTCGTCATGGCGGCCCGGCCGGGCCGGGTGCACGAGGTCATCGACGTCGACCTGCCCTACCCGCGGACCGAAGCGGTCCGCCTCTCCCCGGAATTCTCCCGGATCCGCAATCGGGTCTGGCGCGCTGTCTACCACCAGACCCCTCAGGAAGGTGCATCCCGATGAGCACTCTCTCCCGTCGCGCCCTGCTCGCCGGCATCGCCGGCCTCGGCGCCACCGCGGCCCTCGCCGCCTGCGGCGACGACGACAAGTCCGGTTCGGGCGGCTCGGCCACCGAACCGGTGAGGCTGGGCTACATCGCCGACTTCACCGGCGCGAGCCTGATGGCGATCGCCGAGGACAAGAAGCTCTGGGCGCAGCACGGCCTGAAGCCGGACCTCAAGGTCTTCACCAACGGGCCGCTCCAGGTGCAGGCCCTCGGAGCGGGCGACCTCGACTTCGGCTACCTGGGTCCGGGCGCGCTGTGGCTGCCGGCGTCCGGCAAGGCCCGGGTCATCGCCATCAACTCGCTCGGCTTCGCCGACCGGGTCATCGCCCAGCCGGGCATCACCTCCATGGCCGCGCTCAAGGGCAAGAAGGTGGGCGTACCCGAGGGCACCTCCGGCGACATGATGGTGCGGCTGGCCCTGCGACGCGCCGGACTCTCCATCGACGACGTCAGGAAGGTCACGATGGATCCCAGCACCGTCGTCACCGCGTTCGGGTCCGGCCAGATCGACGCCGCCGGCATCTGGTACCCGCTCATCGGCACGATCAAGAAGCGGGTCCCGAACCTCGCCGAGCTGGCCAAGAACGACGACTTCTACCCGGACATCAGCTTCCCGTCCGCCTATGTCGGGCGCAACGACGTGGTGACCGGCAAGCCGGAGCTGGTCAGGAAGGTGCTCGCGGTGCTGCGCGCCGCCAACGACGAGCGGGCGGCCAACGTGGACCGCGCCGTCGAGGTCACCGCGAAGTTCCTCAAGTCGGCGCCGGTCGAGCAACTCCGCGCCGAGGCCAGCAACGCAAGGTTCCTGCCGTCGGCCGAACTCGCCGCCAAGTCCACCGACGGTACCGTCGCGGGCTGGCTCACCGGCCTCAACGGCCTGTTCAAGGACCTCGGCAAGCTGCCGGACGTCGTGGACCCGGGCACCTACTACGACGCCGCCGCGTACGCGTCCTGAGTCCGGTGAGAAGGGATCAACCCGTGCGGCCCAACATCGTCTTCATCATGGCCGACGACCACGCCGCGCACGCGGTGGGCGCCTACGGAAGCAAGATTAACGAGACGCCGCACATCGACCGCATCGCGACCGGTGGCGCCCTGCTGGAAAACTGCTTCTGCACCAACTCCCTGTGCGCGCCCAGCCGGGCCACCATCCTCACCGGCACCTACAACCACGTCAACGGTGTGCAGACGTTGTCGACCGAGTTCGACAACCGCCAGCTCGTCTTCCCGGAGCTGCTGCGCGGCGCCGGCTACCAGACCGCGCTGGTCGGCAAGTGGCACCTCGGGCACGGCCCGGAGCACGACCCCCGGGGTTTCGACTACTGGGAGGTCGTGCCCGGTCAGGGCCACTACCGCGACCCCGTGTTCATCGGCATGGACGGCACCGAGCAGGTCCGCCCCGGCTACTGCACGAACATCATCACCGACCTGGCCGTCGACTGGCTCGACAGGCGCGACCCGCAGCGGCCCTTCTGCCTGCTGGTGCACCACAAGGCGCCGCACCGCAACTGGGAGCCCGACGACAAACACCGCGACATGTACGTCGACGACGTGGCCGTACCGGGCTCGTTCGACGACGACCACTCCGGGCACGCCGCTGCCGCCCGGGCCGCCCGGATGCGGGTGGACCGGGACCTGACCGCCAACGACATCAAGGAGATGCTGCCGCCGCACCTCGACCCGGACGAGGCGGCGCTCTGGACCTACCAGCGGTACATCAAGGACTACCTGCGCTGCGTCGCCAGCGTCGACGACAACGTGGGCCGCCTGCTCGACTACCTCGACGAGCACGGGCTGACCGACGACACGATCGTCGTCTACACGTCCGACCAGGGCTTCTTCCTCGGCGACCACGGCTGGTACGACAAGCGGTTCATGTACGAGGAATCGCTGCGCATGCCGTTCCTCATCCGCTACCCAGCGGAGATCCCGGCCGGCTCCACCACCGGCGCGCTCGCCATGAACGTCGACTTCGCCCAGACGTTCCTCGACTACGCCGGCGTCCCGGCCGACAGCCGCATGCAGGGGCGCTCACTGCGCCCGCTGCTGCGCGGCGAGGACGTGGACGACTGGCGGCAGTCGGTGTACTACCGCTACTGGGAGCACGACGACGACGAGCACCACGTGTGGGCGCACTACGGCGTCCGCACCCACGACCACAAGCTCGTCTACTACTACGCCGACGGGCTGGGTCTGCCCGGCACCTCCGACACGGCGCAGGAGCCGGAGTGGGAGATGTTCGACCTGCGGGCCGATCCGTGGGAGATGCGCAGCGTCTACGACGACCCGGCGTACGCGCCGATCCGGGCGGCCCTCACCGCCGAGCTCGCCCGCGTCCAGCAGGAGTGTGGTGACACGCCCTGGCAGCCGCCGGCAGCGGTCACCGGGTGACTGACGAGTCGGCGGGACGAGCCGACCGCCGCTGGCCACGCCGGGTCTACGGGGTGGGCACCGAGCCGGACCCGAGGTTCACCCTCGCCAACGAGCGCACGTTCCTCGCGTGGCTGCGGACCGCGCTGGGTCTCATGGTGGCCGCCGCGGCGGTCAAGGCCTTCGGTACGGACGGCTCGCAGTGGGCGGCGGTCGTGCTCGCGGTGCTCGCCGTCGGGGTGGCCGCCGAGGCGTTCCCCCGCTGGAGCCGCAACGAACGGGCGTTGCGGCTCCAGATGCCGCTGCCGTCCACACCTGTCGTGGCCGTGTCGGCGGTGGGGGTGGTCGCGGCCGGCGTGACGATCGCCGTCGTGGTGCTGCTCTGATGTCGTGGTGCTGAGGTGACGGATCCACCACCGCGTCCCGCCGACCGGGGGGCGCAGGCCGAACGCACCCTGCTGGCGTGGCTACGCACGGCGCTGGCGACGGCCGCCGTGCTGGTGGCCGTCGGCCGGGAGCTGCTGCCGACTCGTCCGTTCGCCGCGGGGATCGTGCTGGCCTGCGCGCCGCTGGCCGTCGCGGTGGTCACGGTGGCCCGACGCCGGTACCGCACCGTGCGGCTGCCCACCGGGCTCGGGCGTCCCGACGGCGCGGCACCGTTGGCTGCTGCCGGAGCGTTGGTGGCGGTCGGCGGCATGGCGATCCTCGCCCACGTCCTCGCCCGCTGAGGGCGACAGGTGCTGCCGTCCCGGGGCGTCGACAGGGGGCGCCCCGGGACGGCGAATTCGGTCAGGCCGTCGATCCGTACAGGTTGATCTCGGCGGCCGAGGCGTACCCGGCCCCGTTCGCGGCGCGGGTGGTGCGCAGGCGCACGTACCGGGTCGTGGTGGGCGCGAAGACCGCTGTCTTCAGGGTGCTGCCGGCGCCGAAGGTGCCGGCGGTGACCTGCGTCCAGGTGGTGCCGTCGACGCTGGTCAGGATCTGGTAGTCGGCGATGGTGCCGTTGGTGCCTCCGTCCTGACGGGGCAGGTAGTCGAGTCTGTCGACGCGGAAACTGCCGCCGAGGTCGATGGTGAGCTGGTGCGGCATGGGTGCGACCCCGCCGACGTAGCGGGTGTGCCAGATGGTGGCCGGGTTGCCGTCGATGGCGTTGGCGGCGACGCCGTTCTCGCCGGCGGTCTCGACGCTGTCCGCCGTCGCGGTCCACCGGGTGCGGGGCAGCTGTGGGCTGTCCCCGCCACCGATCGGCTCGTCGGTCGGGTTGGCCTGGAAGATCGCGACCTCGAACGGCGCGAGCGTGATGCTCACCGGTGCGGCCGGACCCGACACGAAGCCGGCCCGCCGCCCGTCGCGCTCGGTGAACCGGTACCGCTGGTGGGTCCCACCGGGCAGCTCGAAGACCGTCTGCGGATTGACGGTGAAGCTCTGCGCGGACGCCGACGGGTTGCGCAGCATCAGCATGCCCTTCGACGCGCCGGCCGAGGAGTTCCAGGCGGCCGTGCCGTAGACGGCGCCCGCCGCCGGGTCACCGCCGACCCAGTGCACGTCGCTGAGCAGCCCCTGGTTGGCGCGGGCCCACTTCGCGTTGGCGGCCACGGTGTCCCAGAACCAGGCCGCGCCGGGCCGACTCGCGTCGACAAGCGTGTTGCGGACGTACAGCTCCTGAAGGCTCAGCCCGAGCGCGAAGTAGGCACGGATGTCCTGCGACACCTCGGCCTGGACACTGGGCTTGGTCAGGTCGTAGTCGGCGGTGAACTGCGGGGTGCGGTCGGAGAAGATGATCCCGTGGTTCATCAGGCTCGGGATCGGGAACAGCGGGTTCTGCGTGGCGTTGTTGCGGAACGTCTCCGAGTCGCGGTAGTTGACGTAGCGCTGCTGCGCGCTGCCCGCGCCGACCAGGCTGGCGTCGTGCCCGTCGCGCCAGATCGAGTCGGTGAACCACAACCAGTACGGTGAGCCCCAGGTGCCGACCGTGGCGTTGACGAACACGTCCTTCTGGTGCGCGCGCAGGTCGCCGGTCAGCCCGAGCAGGGCCTCGTAGTCGGCGATGTAGTTCGCGTTCGGGCCGGACTGGTAGAGCCCGCCGCCGATGCCGTCGAGCTTGAAGCCGCGTACCCCCTGGTTGTCCATCATGTCGAAGGCGACCGACCGGAACCGGTCGTGGTAGCGGGCGCCGCCGAGTTTGAACTGGCCGCCGCTGTGCGTCTCCAACCGCTGGTCGGCGGGTTTGCTCGCGTTGATGGCCTGGCGGGTGGCGGCGCTGGTGCCGTACCCGCCGAACGGTGACATCCACACCGACATCGAGGCCCCGTACTGCGCGGCGGCGGCCTTCTGTGGGGCGAAGCCGGTGGGGAACTGGGTCGGGTCGAACGACCAGACGTTCAGGTTCGTCTCGTCGACCTGGGGCGTACGCAGATAGTCCCAGCCGTCGTCGACCCAGAAGCTGTCGATGGTGGCCCCCCGGTTGCGCAACTGGGTGCCGAACAGGTTGATGGCCCGGGTCAGCTCGGCGCTGTTGATGACCTCGCCGGGTGGCTTGAGGTCCAGCCAGCTCTGGTAGTGCAGGAACGTCCGGCGGTCGTGGGCCCGTTCGCGTTGCAGGTAGTACTGGAACGAGCGGCGCAACTGCCCGGCGGGGGAGACGCCGGTGGAGGCGGTGTAGACCCACGAGGCGCCGGTGGTGAGGTCACCGGCGCGCGGCACCGCGATGTCGACGGCGGACCCGTTCACTGTCGCCTTCGCCATCGGGTTCTCGATGCCGACGAACACCGTCTCGCTGCCGGCCGCGCCGTGCACCACCGGGCTGCCGTCGTCGCTGCCGAGGACCCGCGCGTTGGTGAGGCCGAGTTCCACCAGGCGCAGGGAGGTCACGTCGAACGTGCCGGCCACCGAACGCACGGTGAAGCTGTGCTGTACGGAGTTGGCCCCGCCGCGCAGCCGCACCTGCCACTGCACGTCGAGTGTCCGGGTGCCGCCGCCGTACCGGAAGGTGGTGGTGACCGCCTTGCCGGCGAAGCGTTCCGCGAGCCGTGCCGACCCGGCGTTCGCCGCCAGGTCGCTGACCACCGGACCGGCCGAGACGCTCGTGTTCGCCGTCGTGATGGTGCTGCCGTCGGCCAGGGTGAGGGTGAAGAGCCCGCGCAGGCTCATCGGCACTGTCGCGTTCGCCGCCCGGTTGTCGAACCGGGTCAGCGACACAGTGCTGCCCTGCACGCTCCAGGTGGACGAGAGCGCCGCGTTGGCCAGGGTGAAGCTGCCGCCGGAGAGCGACGCCGTCGCCGCGCCCGGTTGAACGCCGGGAAAGACCAGGCCGGCGGCGTCGGTGTAGGTCGGGTCCGCCGGGACCGCCGCGCCGGCCGGGGCCGGATGGCCCCCGACCGTCGCGACGGCTCCGGCGATCAGACCCAGGACGATGGTGTGCACGACGAACCGCCGTGGCCGTGTTGTCGATGAGGATGGCAGGGGCATGGCGTGCTGCATCGTGCCTCCATCGGTGGTCAGACGGTGGGGGTGCTCCAGCGCTGGTTGGCGCCGTTGGTGCAGGGCCAGAGGATGAGGCGGGTGCCGTTGGCGGTCGCGCCGCCGTTGGCGTCGAGGCACTTGCCGCCGGTGCGGTAGCTGCCCGAGGTGGCGTCGTAGGTCCAGCGCTGGGTCGTGGCGCTGGTGCAGGCGTTGATCACGATCGTGGTGCCGTCGGCGACGCTTCCGTTCGCCGGTTCCAGGCACTTGCCGAGGGCGGTGAGGGTGCCGTCGTTGCGGTGGGTCCAGGTCTGGTTGGGTCCGCTGTTGCAGTCCCAGAGGTTCACCGCGGTGCCGTTCGTGGTGTTGCTGCCCGGGATGTCGATGCAGCGGCTGCTGGCGGCGCCGGTGATGATGCCCTTCTTCGGCCCATAGACCTCGAACTCCCAGAGGGAGTAGCCGAAGGTGGTGGCCCGTGCGGTGCCCTGCATGCGCACGTACCGGGCGGTGGTGTTGAGCGCGTGCTCGTCGAGGCCGCCGTCCCCGGCGGTGACGGTCACCGCGGTGGTCCAGGTGGTGCCGTCGGTCGACGTTTGAATCTGGTACGCCCTCGCGTAGGCGGCCTCCCAGCGCAGTGCGACGCGGGAGAGTTCCTGGCTGCTGCCGAGGTCGACCTGGATCCAGCTCGGGTCGGTGTAGGCCGACGACCAGCGGGTGCTGAGGTCACCGTCCACCGCCGCCGAGGCCGGGAAGCTGGGAGTCTCGGTCGACGACGCGGTCACCGGGCGGTTGAGCGACAGGCTGCCGGTCGTCGCCGCCGGGCCGCCGGGAGCCCGACCGATGCGGTCCATGATGACGCTGAAGGCGGTGTACGTGGCGGCCGGCTTCGGCGACCCCCAGGTCTGCTGGGCCACCACCCGCAGGATCGTCCGGATGCCCGCGGTGACCTGCTCCTCGGTCTCGGCGTTCGGGTTGTCGCACCAGACGTGCACGACAGTGCCGAGATTGCGCGAGGGGGTGTTGATGGTGTTGTTGCCCTGGAACAGATCCGGGTTCCAGGTCTCGTAGCCCCACGTCACGTTCGGCTTCCCGACGCCGAGGATGTAGTAGGTGGGGTTCCACGCCTGGTTGGAGATCGTGTGCCCGCGGTCCAGCAGGGCCTGCGGCGAGATGCCGTAGTTGTACCAGACCTCGACGTGGATGTTCGACGCCGGACGGATGGTGCCGTCGGTGCCGATTCCGTCGTTCCACATCCGGGTCGTCTTGCCACCGGCACGGACGATGTCGTTGGCCCAGTTGATGAAGCCGTAGTAGGCGTCCTTGGCGGTGGCGTTCGGCCCGTACGTCGCGCGGGCGTACGTCAACAGCTGCGGGTAGGCGGCGTAGTTGCCGATGTATTCGTCCGCGCCGATGTGCCAGTACCGGCCGGGGAACAGCGGCAGGAACTCGGTGATGAGGTCGCGGGCCAGGGTGTACGCGCCCGGCTTGGACAGGTCGAGGTAGTAGGGGTTGCGGTTGCCCGCCGTGTCGGCGAGTTGCAGGTCCGGGTGGTCTTCCAGGATGGCGTTCATGTGGCCCGGCATGTCGATCTCGGGCACGACCTCGATGTGGTACTGGGTGGCCAGGGCGATGAGGTCGCGGATCTGCTGCTTGGTGTAGTACTGCTCCGACATCGCCTCCGGGTGGGTGGTGCTCTCCAGCCGGAACCCCTGCGAGTCGGACAGGTGCAGGTGCAACCGGTTCATCTTCAGGTAGGCGAGCTCCTTGACGTGCCGGCGGAGCCAGTCGACGGTGAAGTACTTGCGGCCCACGTCGACCATCAGACCGCGTTCGGACTTGGTCGGGGAGTCGGTTGTCGTTCCCGCCGGGACCGTTGTCGACTGCTTGAGCAGTTGCAGCACCGTGCGGGTGCCGTAGAAGGCGCCCGCGTCGGTCGAGCCCTGGATGGCGATGCTCGACCCGACGGTCATGGTGTAGCCCTCGGCGGGCTGGCTGCCGCCCAGGGTCAGCCGGATGTCGCCGGTGGCGGCGGCTCCGGTGGCGACCGGCACGGTGCGTCCGGTCAGGTCCCGCAGGTCGGCGGCGAAGGTGGCCGCGTCGTCGTTGAGCTGGGCGGTGTAGGCGGGGTCCACCACGATCCGGGTCGCGGCGCCGAAGGTGTAGCTGCCGGTGCCCGCCGTCCACTGCTTCAGCGCCGGGATCACCTGTAGGTCACCCGGTACGGCCGAGGCCGGCGTCGCCGGCACGGTCAGCAGTGCGGTGGCGAGGACCCCCACTGCTCCGGTGACGCTGATACGTCGAAGACGCATGAACCGTTCCTCTCGGGATAGGGCGGGGAATTCAGCAGGACGCCGGGTTGGCGGTGCTGTCGGTCGCGTACGCGGTGAGCGTCGCGACCTGCGGTACGCCGCGCGCGGCGGTGACCCGCAGCCGCAGCCGGTCGCTTGTCACGGCGGTGGACAGCGGCACGATCCGCTTGTAGCCGACAGTTCCGGCGGCGGCGACCTGCTGCCAGCCGCCGTTGATCCAGGCGTCCACGGCGAACGCCTCGATGCGCTGGCCGTTGCCGACCGACTCCTGCACCAGGAGCCGGTCGAACGTGCGGGCCCGGCAGGCGGTCAGCTCGACCGCGCCGGTGGTGGCACCCCCCGAAGGCGACCAGTACGTGTTCAGTGCCGTGTCGGTGAGGGCGGCGGGGGTGCCGGTCGCGCCCGCCCTGGCGAACAGCTCCCGGCCGTACCGGGCGCGCTGGGCGGTGCCGAACCCGTCGAGGGCTGTGACGTCCGGCGCGTCAATCACACCGGCCCGGTTCGGCGGGACGTTGAGCAGCAGGTTGGCGTTGCGGCCCACCGCGTTCTCGTAGAGCTGCATCAGCGCGGCCGGCTGCTTCACCGAGCCGTTCTGCCCGGAGTGCCAGAACCAGCCGGGCCGGATCGACACGTCCGCCTCGGCCGGATACCACGACAGGTACGTGACCGTCCCCAGGTTCCGGCCGATCAGCGCACTGGAACCCAGGTCGCTCGACGAGGCACCGGCGAGCAGGTCGTCGTCGCGGTTCAGCGCGCCGGGATCGGTGCCCCGGAACGGCAGCGCGCTCCACTCGTCGGCCCGGAACGCCCCGGACTCCGAGCCGACCCAGCGCACGTCCGGGCCGTTGATCGCGATCGTGGCGTTCGGTTGCAGCGCCCGGATCAGTCGGTACCAGTCGCCGACCTGGTACGGCTGCGGGTACGCGGTGTACGGGTTGGCGCCGTCGAACCACACCTCGGCCATCGGCCCGTACTCGGTGAGCAGTTCGTAGAGCTGGTTGAGGAAGTAGGCGTTGTAGTCGTCGGCCTGGTAGGCGTACGTCTGCGTCGGGGTGCGGGTGTCGCCGGCGACGAGCGTCGGGATGCTCACCGCCCGCTTGGCGCTGCCGTTGCCGAACCGGTCGCCACCGCGTCGGCCGGGGATCTCCGCGCCGTCGGCGGGGGAGAGGTAGAAGCCCACGGCCAGACCGGCCGAGCGGGCGGCGTCGACTGTGGCCCGCAGGATGTCGCTCTGGCCGGTACGACCCCACCAGGGGCTGCTGCGCACCGAGTGGGTGCTGTACCGCGACGGGTAGAGCAGAAAGCCGTCGTGGTGCTTGACGGTGAGGATGACCTGCTTGAACCCGTTGCGTTTGAGGACGTCCATCCACTGTGCCGGGTCGACCGCCGTCGGGTTGAACAGGGCCGGATCCTCGTTGCCGCTGCCCCACTCGACGTCGGTGAAGGTGTTCATGCCGTAGTGCAGGAACGCCGTCAGCTCCCGTTGTTGCCAGGCCAGCTGGGCGGCCGACGGGACGACCTGGGCGGCCTTCTGCCGGATCCGGTCGAGCGTGTCGCACCTGTCGACGGTGATGACGGTGGCCGGGGTGACCGGACCGCTGCTGCCGGGATTGCCGGCGCAACCGGGTGGCGGCGGGGTGCCGCCGCAGACCGGCGCGTCGAGCTGGAAGTCGACCGGGCCGGCGGCGCCGGTCATCGTCGCCAGCGCGATGGCGTCCACGGTGCCGTGCCAGCCACGGTTACGGGTTCCGGCGTCGTTGCCGAAGGCCAGCAGGCCCTGCGACGCGTTGGCCGCGGCGACCGGAGTGGTGACGGTGCTGCCCACCTGGCAGCCGTTGACGTACGCGACGAGCCGGGCCGAGGTGTCGCTCACGTACTCGTAGGCCAACGCCACGTGGGTGTCCTGGGTGTCGGACAGGTTGGGCCCGCTCTGCCGGGTGTCGTGGTACGGCGAGTCCGGGCCGTACATGCCGAACTCCGTGGTGGTCTGCGAGCCGCTGGCGTACCGGAAGTAGCCGCCACCGGCGAGGCTGAGCACCGTGTCGAAGGTCAGGGTGGCGCCGCTCTGGCGGCGTACCACCGCCTCGGCCAACAGGCTCCGGTTGACGTACTTGGTGCTGGTCACCGGGATCCGTGGGGAGAACCCGATGCCGGTGCCCCCGCCGGTGAGCGTGACCGACGTCCCGCTGATCGCCTCACTGCCGGCCAGCCGGGTGAGCTGCCCGTCGACCAGCTCCCCGGTCGAGGGGGTGTAGCCGGTGGCGGAGGTGAAGGTGCCGCTGAAGCCCACGTCGAGCAGCGGCTGGTAGTCCGCGGCGGCCACCCGCCACTGCTGGTTGGTGGCTGTGGTGCAGGTCCAGAGGATGACCGCGGTGTTGTTGGTGGTGCCGCCGCCGTTGGCGTCGAGGCAGGTGCCGGTGGCCTGGTTGCGCAGGGTTTTCGCTGTGGTGTCGTACGTCCATCGTTGGTTGGTGGCGGTGCCGCAGGTGGTGATGGTGGCTGCGGCGCCGTTGGTGGTGCTCGCGGCGGTGAGGCACTTGCCGCGGTTGCGGATGCTGTTGTCGGCCTGTCGGGCCCAGGTCTGGTTGGCGGCGCCGGTGCAGTCCCAGAGGATGACTGCGGTGCCGTCGGCGGTGGCGCCGCCGGGCACGTCGACGCAGCGACCGCTGGCCACGCCCGTGATCGTGCCGTCCCCCGGGGCCGCGGCGGCCGGCGCTGCCGATGGGGTGAGCTGGATCAGGCAGGTGGCGAGCAGGACCACGGCGGCCAGGACGGCCCCGCTCGCGTGCGGACGATGACGGCGCAGGGTACGGGTCATGGGGGCGTCCTTCCCGGGAACGGGCAGGCAGGGGCGGTACGGGTGGGTGGCGGGTGCTACATCAGCCACTGCTGGTTGGTGGCTGTGGTGCAGGTCCAGAGGATGACCGCGGTGTTGTTGGTGGTGCCGCCGCCGTTGGCGTCGAGGCAGGTGCCGGTGGCCTGGTTGCGCAGGGTTTTCGCTGTGGTGTCGTACGTCCATCGTTGGTTGGTGGCGGTGCCGCAGGTGGTGATGGTCGCCGCGGCGCCGTTGGTGGTGCTCGCGGCGGTGAGGCACTTGCCGCGGTTGCGGATGGTGTTGTCGGCCTGTCGGGTCCAGGTCTGGTTGGCGGCGCCGGAGCAGTCCCAGAGGATGAGTGCGGTGCCGTCGGCGGTGGCCGCACCCGGCACGTCGACGCAACGGCCACTCGCCACACCGGCGATCGTGCCGGTCGCGGCCGTGGAGACGGCCTGGTAGCGGTGTCCGGCCACGGCCGTGAACGTCACCCGGTCACCGTTGCGGGTCACCGGCACGGTCTGGTTGGTGTTCAGGTCCACCAGCGAGGCGGTGGCCAGCATGGGGTTGCGGACGGTGAGGGCGCCGCCGCTGCCGGCGGTGAGCGTGATCCGGCTGGCCAGGCGGTTGCGCCACTCGGCGTCCACTGTCACGTTGCCGCGTGCCCTGAGGCCGTTGACCGAGCCGGTGGGCCACGCCGCCGGCACGGCGGGCAGCACGTCGACCACGCCGTTCTGGCTCTGCAGCAGCATCTCCGCGATGCCGGCGGTGGCCCCGAAGTTGCCGTCGATCTGGAACGGCGGGTGGGTGTCGAACAGGTTGGCGAGCGTACTGCTCTTGAGCTGTTCGGCGAGCATCTTGTGGGCGTGGTCGCCGTCGAGCAGCCGAGCCCAGAAATTGATCTTCCACGCCTTGCTCCAGCCGGTGCCACCGTCGCCGCGCGCCGTGAGGGACACCCGGGCGGCGTCGGCGAGCGCCGGGGTGGTCAGCGGCGAGATCTGCCGGCCCGGGTGCAGGGCGAACAGGTGCGAGACGTGCCGGTGGTCGTTGGTCGGGCTGTCCCAGTCGGCCTTCCACTCCTGCAACTGGCCCCAGGAGCCGACCCGCAGGCCGGGGTCGAGCTTGCTCAGCGTGGTCTGCCACTGCGCGCGCAGGGTGGCGTCGACGCCGAGCGTGGTGCTCGCCTCGATGGTGTTGGTGAGCAGGTCCCCCACGATCTGCTCGCTCATCGACGCGCCGGCCGAGAAGTCACCCTGCTCCGGCGAGTAGCTGGGCGTCACGACCAGCCTGCCGTCACGCGGGTCGACGCGCAGGTTGGCCCGCCAGAACTCGGCGGCCTCCTTCATCGCCGGGTACGCCTGGTCGCGCAGGAACGCGGTGTCGCGGGTGAAGCGGTAGTGCTCGTAGAGGTGCTGGCACAGCCAGGCCGCGGCCTCCGGGAACCAGAATGCGGTGGCCCAGTCCTGGACACCGGTGAAGCCGTACGGGTTGGTGCTGAGGTGGGTGACCCAGCCGGTCGTGCCGTAGATGGTCTGCGCGGTGGTCCGGCCCGGCGCCCGCAGGGCGTCGATGAAGTCGAACAGCGGTGCGGCGGTCTCGGTGAGGTTCGTGGTCTCCGCCGGCCAGTAGTTCATCTGCACGTTGATGTTCGTGTGGTAGTCGGCCTGCCAGGGCGGGTTGTTGGAGTTGTTCCAGATGCCCTGGAGGTTGGCCGGCAGGGAGCCGTCGCGCGACGACGCGATGAGCAGGTACCGGCCGAAGGAGAAGTACAGCGACTCCAGCGCCCGGTCCTGGGCCCGTTCGGCGGCGCCGGTGTAGGCCGACCGCAGCTCGTCGGTGGGAACGTTGGGCATCTGCCCGCCCACGTTGAGCCGGACGCGGTCGAAGAGCCGCTGGTAGTCGGCGAGATGAGCCGCGCGCAGCGCCGCCCACGTCGAGGTCGCCGCGGCGTCGACCGCCTGGGTGACCCGGGTGTGCGGGTCCGCGCCGCGATAGGTGGGGTACGTGTCGGCGTACGACGTGCCGGCCGACAGCACGACGAACGCCGAGTCCGCGCCGGTGACGGTGACCCGGTCGCCGCCGTAGGTCCGGGTGCCGCCGGTGGTCACGACCCGGTACTGCGTCTCGTGGATCAACCCGTTGCCGGGCAGGGTGCCCCGCACGGTGATCCGGCTGTTCGCCACCGTGACGGTGCTGCCGGGCTGGGCCGGGACGGTCCGCAGGACGAAGGAGACCTTCCCGGCCTGGCTCGCCGACAGCCGGGCGACGATCACGTTGCCGGGGTAACTGGCGACGTACTCGCGTTGGTAGGTGACCCCGCCGTGGGAGTACGCGACGCGGGCGGTCGCCTCGGCGAGGTCCAGCTCGCGCCGGTAGCCGCTCACCGTCGTCGGGGTGCCGGTCATGTCGAGGTACATGTCGGCGAGGTTCTGGTACGAGCCGAACGCGGTGGCCGGTTGCCCGAGCGCGGTCGCCACCGGGCCGGGCGCCATCCGTCCGTCCCGGTCGATCTGGGCCTGTACGCCGGCCAGGGCACCGGGCCGTGGTGACGCCCAGTTGCCGTGGTTGTAGCCAGTGGCGCCCGGTCCGCCCGTCCAGAGGCTCTTCTCGTTGAGTTGGAGGTGTTCGGTCTGGACGCCGCCGAAGACCATGGCGCCGAGCGCGCCGTTGCCCAGCGGCAGCGCGTTGCTCTCCCAGGCGGCGGCGGGCTCGTCGTACCAGAGCGCCAGGCTCGGGTCGGCTGCGGCACGGGCGGGAGGCGTGCCGACGGACACGGAGGTCAGGCACGCGGCGACGAGAAGGGGCGCGGCTGACGCCCGCAGGATCCTCCGGAGACTGCTGTTCCCGAACATAGGACCTCCTCTATGTAGAGGAGAGTTAACGTGGGATGTTTATTATTGTCAATGGACCGGATACTTAAGTTCTACTGTGGCCTTCGAGGAGGAAGATCGCGGGCTTGGTGGCCAATCATCAGCTCATCGGCCTGTCGCCGAAGGGGCAGTCTCCTGGTAGACGTCCGATGTCAGAGCTCCGGAGGCAAAAAACATCCGATGTATGGCTCCCAGACGCTCTTCGGGTGTCGCTGTCGGCATCCATCAGCTAGGAATGGAATCCTCGCGGTCACGGCAACGGGCTCGAACCGACGCGGAGGTAGCGATGGCGCTCACCGACGAGGCGATCGGCAAGATCAAGAGCATGATCACCTCGGGCGAACTCGGCCCCGGCGATCGACTGCCCAAGGAGGCGGACCTGGCCCGGCGGCTCGGCCTGTCCCGCAACTCCCTGCGCGAGGCCGTGAAGGCGCTGTCCATCATCCGCGTCCTGGACGTCCGCCAGGGCGACGGCACCTACGTCACGAGCCTTGCCCCGCACCTGCTGCTCGACACGCTCGGCTTCGTCGTGGACTTCCACCGCGACGACACCGTGCTGGAGTTCCTTGAGGTCCGGCGGATCCTCGAGCCCGCCGCCACGGCGTTGGCCGCGCAGCGGATGGTCGCCGAGGACATCGCCGGCCTCCAGGCCGTCCTCGACGACGTCGGCGACACCAGCGACGTCGAGGCGCTGGTCGCCAACGACCTGGAATTCCACCGCAGGATCGCCGTCGGCGCCGGGAACGCGGTGCTGTGCTCGCTGCTCGACGGGCTCTCCGGCCCCACCACCCGGGCCCGCATCTGGCGCGGGGTCACGCAGGAGGGCGCCGTCACCCGGACCCGTGAGCAGCACCAGGCGATCGTCGACGCGATCACGGCCGGGCAGCCCGAGCTGGCGCGCTCCTGGGCCACCGTGCACGTCGCCGGTGTCGAGGAGTGGCTCCGCCGGACGCTGTGAACGGGGGCCCCGGAACCCGCGTCACGACGGGCCGTGGGGCGTCCGGCCCCTCTCATCCGGGCGCGATTCCGGCCCGGGGCGTATCGGTGCGGTCACGAATCCGGCGGCGTTGGCGGAGTCGCTTCAAGCCTGTACGACGCGCGCGATGCTGGCCCGGATGGGTGCGTAGTGATCGGCGATGGCGGCGCGTAGCTCCGACGCATCCCCGGCCGCGACCGCGTTCACGATTGCCCGATGCCGCTGGGCGGTGATCACCCGATCCTCCGGCTCGGTGCGCAGCGTGGGGGCGACGATGGCCTGCACCTGCCAGAACGCCTCGGTCAGTTGGAGGATCAGGTCGTTGCCGAGGGGCTCCAGCAGCTTCACGTGGAAGGCGCGGTCGACGTCGAGGAAGTCCGTCCCCTGGGCGGCGAGGGTCTCCATCTCGTCGACGAGGGTGGAGAGTTCCGCCAGGTGCCCGCTGTCGAGGACGGCGATGACCTGGGCTGCCAGCCCCTGTTCGAGGGTCTGCCGGACGTCGACGACCTGCCCCAGCACGTGGTGATCCTCCTCGCCGCTGAGCAGGCCGCGGAAGGTCAGGCTCTCCACGAGCGCGGCGAGGCTCATGCGGCCGACGAAGGTGCCGTGACCGTGCCGTACCTCGACGATGTCGAGGGCCGAGAGGATCTTGACGGCCTCACGGACGCTGGAGCGGCTCGCGCCCACCGCCTCGCACAGCTCCGCCTCGGTGGGCAGGATGTCTCCCGGCTTGAGGCGATTGCGCAGGATGTAATCCTTGACCTTGGTCGCCACCTCCTGCCGGCGGGGACCCGGGCGCTCCGCACCGCGCAGCGGGGACGCGTCAATGGTCGTCATCTGCCACTTGCCCTTCGTTCACGGATCTGACACGCTCACCCTATCGGCATCAGATGTCTGACGTCAGACCCCATTACCTTCGAATCCCTCAGCGCGAGCGGTACGCGAGCGCATGAAGAGCCTATGGAGGCAGCTACGTGAGCACCACCGTTGAGCCAAAGGAGAGTCGGCGCTTCCCCCCGCGCCGGTTCCGCTCGTTGGCCGTCGCATCCACCGCGGCAACCCTCGCACTCGGGCTGGTCGCGTGCAGTGGCGGCCCCGCCTCGACCAATGCCGTCGAAGGCGGTAACGGGGGTGCGACCTCGATCGAGACCACTCTGGCGTTCACCCTTTCCAGCGGGTTCGACCCCGGGAACGCCTCGTCGGCGGTGGCGACCGCGGTCAACCAGCACATCTTCGAGGGTCTGATCGATCTCGACCCGGTCACGCGGGAACCTTACCGTGCCCTGGCCAAGGAAGACCCGGTGGCCAGCCCGGACGGGCTCACCTACACGGTGGCCGTTCGTGACGGCGCGAAGTTCTCCGACGGCACGCCAGTCACCGCCGAGGACGTCGCCTGGTCCTTCCAGCGCGTGCTGAAGCCGGCGGACCCCAAGGCCCCGCCGCTGATGCAGGGGTTCGTGTCGTTCATCGACTCGGTCACCGCCAAGGACGCGACGACCGCCGAGTTCAAGCTGAAGTACCCGTTCGCCCTGTTCTCCGAGCGGATCTCCGTCATCAAGATCGTGCCGAAGGCGAAGACCGCGGACCCCGCCGCGTCGAAGTCCTTCGACACCGCGCCGATCGGCTCCGGCCCGTTCAAGCTGGACAGCGCGTCCAAGGAGTCGGGCGTCAAGCTCAGCAAGAGCCCGAACTACAACGGCCCGAAGCCGGCCAAGGTCGAGACGATGACGTGGAACACCACGTCGGAGGCCTCCGCCCGGGTGTCGGACCTGCAGGGTGGCCGTGTTCAGGCCATCGAGTCGGTGCCGTACCTGAACGTCGACTCGCTCAAGGGCAAGTACACGGTTGACGTGAAGCAGGCCTTCAACCAGGTCTTCCTCATGTTCAACTCGTCCGCGGCGCCGTTCAACGACAAGCGCGTACGCCAGGCTCTGCACTACGCGATCGACAAGGACGCGGTCATCAAGACCGCGCTCAACGGCTACGGCACCCCGGCGACGAGCTACCTGGACGAGGGCAACAAGGACTACCAGAAGGCCGCCACCGTCTACGACCACAACGTGGACAAGGCCAAGGCCCTGCTCGCCGAGGCCGGCGTCACCAACCTGTCGTTCCAGCTCGACACCACTGACAACTCCGCGGTGAAGGACGTCGCCCCGCTGGTCATCGAGCAGTGGAAGAAGATCGGCGTCAACGCCACCCTCAACACGGTGCCCTCGTCGGCCATCTACGGCGACATCGTTCCCAAGGACACCTTCCGGGTGCTGATGGCCACCGGCGACCCGAGCGTCTTCGGCGTCGACACCGACCTGCTGCTGCGCTGGTTCTACTACGGCCAGACCTGGCCGGGCCTGCGGTACCGGTGGGACGCCGCCGACCGCAAGGCCATGGCCGACCTGCTCGACAAGGCCGCGCAGACCTCCGACGAGGCGGCCCGCAAGGCCCTGTGGAAGCAGGCTCTGGACAAGGTGGCCGACGAGGTCCCCCTGTACCCGATCCTGCACACCAAGGTCGTCACCGCGTACGACCCCGCGAAGCTCAGCGACTTCTCGGGCGCGGCGACCACCGGCCTGTACTTCCTGGGCAGCAGCCGAAAGGGCTGAGCCCGCCCCCGGGGGCCCCGGATCCGGCCCCTCCGCGTCCCGCCCAGCCCTTCGCCCCTCGGGCTGGGCGGGACGCCCCGGCGCCCTCGACGAAAGAAAGACACCATGCTGAGCGTTCTGAGTCTTGTCGCGCGACGACTCCTGACCCTGATACCGCTGGTTCTGGGCATCACGATCTTCGTCTTCGTGATCATGCAGTTCTCGCCGATCGATCCCGCGCTGTCCGTCCTCGGCGACCAGGCGACGCCCGCGCAGGTGGCCGCGTTCAAGGCCGCCAACGGCCTGGACGACCCGCTGCCCCTGCGGTACCTGCACTTCCTGGGCGACCTGCTCCGGGGCGATCTCGGCGTGACCTTCCCGCCGTCCGTTCCGGTCGCCGACAAGATCGCCACCGCGCTGCCGCTGACGATCCAGCTCACGGCCCTGGGCATCGTCGGCGCGCTGGTCATCGCGTTGGCCCTCGGCATCACCGCGGCGCTGTACCGCGACCGCTGGCCCGACCAGGTCATCCGGTTCGTCTCGATGGC
Source organism: Micromonospora sp. DT63 (assembly GCF_049841615.1). Taxonomy (NCBI): domain Bacteria; kingdom Bacillati; phylum Actinomycetota; class Actinomycetes; order Micromonosporales; family Micromonosporaceae; genus Micromonospora; species Micromonospora sp. DT63. The sequence continues at coordinate 116,657 of NZ_JBNCKQ010000010.1, forward strand.
CGGTATCGCCATGCCGTCGTTCTGGCTGGCCCTCCTGCTCATCCAGGAGCTGTCGGTCCGCCGCCCGATCTTCCCCACCGGCGGGTACGTCAACCCCGGTGACTCGTTCTCGATGTGGCTCCAGTCCCTCGCCATGCCCGCGCTGGCTCTCGCCGTGCCGGTCGGCTGCTCACTGGCCCGGATCGTGCGGACGTCGATGGTCGAGGAACTCGACAAGGACTACGTCCGTACCGCCATTGGCGCCGGGCTGCCGCCGCGCGTGGTGGTCGGACGCAACGTGCTGCGCAACGCGCTCATCAACCCGCTCACCGTGCTGGGCCTGCGGATCGGCTACCTGCTGGGCGGCACTGTCGTCATCGAGGCCATCTTCTCGCTGCCGGGCATGGGCACCCAGATCATGAGCGCGGTGCAGCAGAACGACACAGCCCTCGCACAGGGGACCGTGCTGACGATCGCCATCTGCTTCGTCTTCGTGAACCTGGTGGTCGACATCCTCTACCTCTTCGCCAACCCTCGACTGCGCGGAGCCCACTGATGCGTCGAACACTCACCGCCCGGCTGTCGGTTCCCGGCATCGCCTTCAAACGGCTCAGCGTCACGTCCCGGATCGCCCTGAGCTTCATCCTGCTCATCCTCGTGGTGGGCGTCTTCGCGCCGCTGATCCTGCGGCACGACCCCGCGCAGGCCGGGCTCGGTCCCGCGCTGACCGGCCCGAACGGCGACTACTGGTTCGGCCTGGACAAGCTCGGCCGCGACGTGTTCTCGCGGCTGGTCGCCGGCACCCGACGCTCGTTGATCGTGGGCTTCGGCAGCGCCGGCATCGCCCTGGTGGTCGGCGCGATCCTCGGCGCGCTGGCGGGAACCAGCCGGCCCGCGGTCGACGAGGTGGTGATGCGGTGCCTCGACGTCGTCATGGCATTCCCCGCCATCGTGCTGTCCGCCCTGCTGATCATCTCCTTCGGCAAGAACAGCCTCCTGGTCCTGGTGATCGCGATCGGCTTCGTCTTCGTCCCCCAGGTCGCCCGCATCGTGCGCGCCAACGTGCTCTCGCAGTACCGGGAGGACTACGTCGCCGCCGAACGCATCATCGGCGCCCGCCGGCCGCACATCCTGTGGCGGCACATCCTGCGCAACTGCGCCGCACCGATCCTCGTCTTCGTCACCGTCATGGTGGCCGACTCGATCGTGTTCGAGGCGTCCCTCTCCTTCATCGGCGGCGGCCTCGCTCCCCAGGAGGCGGCGTCCTCGTGGGGTTCGGTCATCGCCTTCGGCAAGGAGATGGTCCAGATCGGTGGCTGGTGGGCCACGTTCTTCCCCGGCCTGCTGATCCTGCTGACCGTGCTCGCCCTGAACGTGCTCTCCGAGGGCATGTCGGACGCCTGGGCCGCCCCGGCGGCGCGGCGGGCCACCAGGACGAAGGCCGGCGACGCACAGGAGGAGGCGCAGCCCGGCTCCGGTGAGATGGTGCAACTGCCCGGCCTGCCCGAGGCGGCGCAGCGGCTGCGCGAGCGGGCCCGTCCGCTCCCGCAGGGCGAGCCCGTCCTGGAGGTCCGGAACCTGTCCATCGGGTTCCAGGGGCGTCACCGGGGCGTCGACATCGTCGACAACCTGACCTTCGACGTGCGTCCCGGTGAGGTGCTGGGCCTGGTGGGGGAGTCCGGCTCGGGCAAGTCCCTCACGTCGCTCGCCGTGATGGGTCTGCTGCCGCAGGGTGCCCGGGTTCGCGGCGAGGTCCACTTCGGGGGCACCGACCTGCTGACGTTGAATGCGAAACGACGCCGCGCCCTGATGGGCCGCGAGATCGCGATGGTCTACCAGGACGCCCTCTCGGCCCTGAACCCCTCACTGCGCATCGGGCCCCAGCTCGCCCAGATGATCAGTCGGGGCGGCACCAGGTCGGCCGAGGAGCTGATGGAACTGGTGGGTCTGGACGCGCAGCGCACCCTGTCCGCGTACCCGCACGAACTCTCCGGCGGCCAGCGGCAGCGTGTGGTGATCGCGATGGCGCTGTCCCGCGACCCACGCCTGATCATCGCCGACGAGCCGACCACCGCGCTCGACGTCACGGTCCAGGCGCAGGTCATGGAGCTGCTGATGCGGCTGCGCGGCCAGTTGGGCTTCGCGCTGATCCTGGTCAGCCACGACCTGGCACTGGTCAGCGACGTCGCCGACCGCGTCGTGGTGATGTACGGCGGTCAGATCGTCGAGAGCGGTGTCACCGCCGACGTGGTCGGAGCGCCCGCGCACCACTACGCCCGGGGCCTCCTCGGCTCCGTGCTCTCCCTCGAGGCCGGCGCGGAGCGGCTCACCCAGATCCGCGGTGTGGTGCCGTCGCCTGCCGACTTCCCGTCGGGTTGCCGGTTCGCCGACCGCTGCCCCATGGCGACGGAGATCTGCCGGGAGGAGACGCCCCACCTGGAAGGCGACGCCGGCCACCGGTACGCCTGTCACCACCCGGCCGTCACCGTCAGGGAAGAGGAGCTGGCCCGATGAGCGAGTCGGTCCCACACCAGTCGATCGTCGAGCTGCGCGACGTGCACGTCGTCCACCGCACCGGCGGGGGCGGCATGTTCGGCCGCGAGCGGGTGTACGCCCTCACCGGCGCCGATCTCAACGTTCGTGCCGGCGAGACCATCGGCGTCGTCGGCGAATCCGGCTGCGGCAAGTCCACGATGGCCAAGGTGCTGGTGGGTCTGCAGCGGCCGACGAGCGGCACTGTCGCCTTCGCCGGCAAGGACGTCTGGTCGATGAACGCTGCGGAACGCCGGATGCACATCGGTGCCGGCGTCGGCATGATCTTCCAGGATCCGGCCACGTCGCTGAACCGGCGCATGCCGGTCCGGGACATCCTGCGCGACCCGCTCGACGTGCACCGTCGCGGCACGAAGGCGCAGCGCGAGGAGCGGGTGCGGGAACTGATGGCCCTGGTGGGGCTGCCCCGGTCGGTCGCCGACGTCCTGCCGAGCCAGCTCTCCGGCGGCCAACGCCAGCGGGTGTCCATCGCGCGGGCCCTGGCCCTGGAACCGGGGCTGGTCATCGCCGACGAACCCACCAGCGCCCTGGACGTGTCGGTACGGGCGCAGATCCTCAACCTGCTCCTGGACCTCAAGGAGCGCCTGAACCTGGCCATGGTCTTCGTGTCGCACGACATCCAGACCGTGAAGCGGATCAGTGACCGGGTGGTCACCATGTACCTCGGCCGGATCGTGGAGCAGACCCCCGCCGCCGGTCTGCCCGAGGTCGCGCAGCACCCGTACACCCGGGCGCTCTTCTCCGCGACGCCCGGTCTGCTCTCGCCGCTGGATCCGATCCCGCTCGTCGGCCCCGTCCCGCTCGCGACCCGGCCGCCCACCGGCTGCCCGTTCCGCACCCGCTGCTGGAAGGCCACCGACGGCTGCGCCATCGAGATGCCACCACCCACGACGGGCGACGGCGGTGCCGGCCTCCACGAGTTCCGGTGCTACCACCCCGTTCCCGCCGGATCGAGCAACACGGAGCTGGTCGAGCTCGCCAGAGCAGCGACCGGCCGCAACACCCCCCTACATGTCGAGGAGACAGCGTGACCACCCCTGCCCCGCGGTTCGCCGGAGTCGTGCCGCCGGTCGTCACCCCCCTGACCGAGGAGGGTGCTGTCGATGTCGCCTCCCTTGAACGGCTCGTCGAGCGGATGCTCGCTGCCGGCGTCGACGGCATCTTCGCCCTCGGCAGCTCCGGCGAGACGGTCTTCCTCACCGACAGCCAGCGGGACCAGGCTCTCGAAACCATCGTGAAGACCGTCGGCGGGACCGTCCCGGTCATCGCGGGCTGCATCGAGCCCACCACCCGCCGGGTCGTCGACCGGGCCGAGGCCTCGACGCGTCTGGGTGTCGACGGCCTGGTGGCCACCGCACCCTTCTACGCCATCGTCGGCCCGCACGAGGTCGAGCGGCACTTCCGGTCGCTCGCCGCGGCGGTCGAGCTGCCGCTGCTGGCGTACGACATTCCGGTCTGCGTGCACACCAAGCTGTCGCCGGGTCTGCTGACCCGGCTCGCGGCGGACGGCGTCCTCGCCGGCGTCAAGGACTCCAGCGGCGACGACGTCTCCTTCCGCCAGTTGGTGCTGGCGATCGCGGAACACTCGCCGAACGCCGACTTCAGCCTGTTGACCGGCCACGAGGTGGTGGTCGACGCGATGATGCTCGCCGGCGCCTCCGGTTCCGTCCCCGGACTGGGCAACGTGGACCCGGACGGTTACGTGCGCCTGCACCGGGCCTGCGTCGACGGCGACTGGGATGCCGCCCGCGCCGAGCAGGACCGCCTGACCCGGCTGTTCCGGATCGTCGACGCGGCCGATCCGGCGACGGCGGCCGGGGCCACCCGCGGGGTGGGCGCGTTCAAGACCGCCCTGGCCCTGCTCGGTGTCATCGACAGCAACGCCGTGTCGCTGCCCCTGCGACCGCTCGACGCCGACGAGGCGGCCCGGGTGCGGGGCCACCTGGAACTGGCGGGGCTCGTCTAGCCATGCCCACGGTACGCACGCCCCCGGTTGTCGCCGCGCTCGACATCGGAGGCACCAAGACGGCCGCCGCCATCGTGACCCGCGACGGCGAGGTCATCGACCGACTCACAGCCCCGACCCCTGGCCGGGCCGGGGCGACCGCCATCCTCGACAACGCAGCCGATCTCGTCGGTCGGCTGCGGTCGAGGGTGGCGGGACGAGTCGGTGCCCTCGGTGTCGGCAGTGCCGGTGTGATCGACCCCCGGACGGGCCTGGTGCTGTCGGCCACCGACGCCCTGGCCGGCTGGGCCGGTACGGACCTGCGGGGACGACTGCGCGAGCAGTTGGGCGTACCCGTGTCCGTCATCAACGACGTGCACGCGCACGCCCTCGGTGAGGCGCGGCACGGCGTCGCGGCCGGCTACGACACGACGCTCTTCATCGCCGTCGGCACCGGCATCGGCGCCTCCTTCGTCGTCGACGGCGACGTGCTCACCGGCGCCCACTCGACGGCCGGCCACGCCGGCCACCAGCCCTCGCCGTACGCCGGGCAGTTGCAATGCACCTGCGGCGGCCAGGGCCACCTGGAGGCGATCGCCTCCGGCCCCGCCCTCACCGAGGAGTACGTGCGGCGCACCGGCCAGCGGGTCGACGACCTGCGGTCGGTCGCCGCGCGGGCTGCGGACGGCGACGCGGCGGCCCGGGACGTGATCCTGCTGGGCGGCACCGCCGTCGGCTCGGCGGTCGGCGGGCTGGTCAACATGCTCGACCCCGGCGCCGTCGTGATCGGCGGCGGCGTCGCCGGCCTCGGCGACCTCTGGTGGCAGGCCCTTCGCGCCGCCGTACGGCGGGAGACCCTGCCCAGCCTGGACGACGTGCCGGTGCTGGCCTCCACCCTCGGTTCGGACGCCCCACTTCTCGGGGCCGCCACGCTCGCCTGGAAGGGCATCTCATGAACGCGCTCATCGAAGGACTCCGCCACCGGCTGGTCGTCTCCTGCCAGGCGTACCCCGGTGAGCCGATGCGCACCCCGGACACGATGCGCCGGGTGGCCCTCGCCGCCGCCCAGGGCGGAGCCGCCGGCATCCGCGCCCAGGGCCTGGCGGATATCGCGGCCATCCGGGAGGCCGTCGACCTGCCGCTGATCGGCCTGTGGAAGGACGGGAACGACGACGTCTTCATCACCCCCACGCTGGAGCACGCGCTGTCGGTGGCCCGGGCCGGCGCGCACGTCGTCGCGCTCGACGCCACCGCGCGGCCCCGGCCGGACGGCCGGAGCCTGCGCGAGACCATCGCCGCCGTCCACCAGTTGACCGGAGCTCTGGTGATGGCGGACTGCTCCACCCTCGCCGAGGGGATCGCCGCCGCCGCGGCGGGCGCCGACCTGGTCGGCACCACCCTGGCCGGCTACACCGCGTACACCACCAAGCAGCCCGGACCGGACCTGGACCTGGTCGCCCGGCTCGCCGCCACCGTCGACGTGCCGGTGGTAGCTGAGGGCCGGATCCACACGCCGGCGCAGGCTGCGCAGGCGCTGCGGGCGGGGGCGTGGTCGGTGGTCGTGGGTACGGCGATCACCCACCCCGCCACCATCACCGGCTGGTTCGCCTCGGCGATGGCCGCCCGGTAGCGCAACCCCCCCCACACACTGACAACCCTGCTGTCACGGAGGCCATGCTGTGGCTCTGAGCGATCTCACCCTCGCCGAGTGCTGGGCGTACCGACCCGAGTTGGACGTGCCGAAGGACCTGGACACCTTCTGGGAGCGGACGCTGGGCGCCGACGAACCCACGGCGGCGACGTACGAGCCCGTGGACACGGGCCTGACCCAGATCCGCACGTACGCGGTCACCGTCGCCGGTTTCGGCGGCGAGCCCGTGCACGGCTGGCTGCACCTGCCGGCGACCGCCACCGGGCCGTTGCCCTGCGTCGTCGAGTACCTGGGGTACGGCCGTGGCCGTGGCCTGCCCCACGAGAAGCTGTTCTGGGCCGCGGCGGGCTTCGCCCACCTGATCATGGACACCCGGGGTCAGGGCTGGAGCGCGGCGCCCGGCGTCACCGCCGACCCGGACCGGTACCCGGCGGGAACCGTCCCAGGTTTCCTCACCCGCGGCGTCACCGACCCGGACGACTTCTACTACCGCAGGCTGATCACGGACGCGGTCCGCTTCGCAACCGCCGCCGCCGCGCATCCCGCCATCGACGCCGACCGGATCGCCGTCACCGGCATCAGCCAGGGCGGCGGCCTGTCGCTGGCCGTGGCCGCGCTGGTCCCCGGTGTCGCGGCGGCCATGCCCGACGTGCCCTTCCTCTGTGACATCCGGCGTGGCGTCCAGGTCGCCGGGGCGGGCCCGTACGGCGAGATCACCGAATACCTCGCCCTCTACCGCGACCGGGCCAGCCAGGTGTTCCACACCCTGTCGTACGTCGATGCCGCCGTGCTCGCGCCCCGCGCCACCGCGCCCGCGCTGTTCTCCGTCGCCATGATGGACCGGACCTGCCCGCCCTCGACCTGCTTCGCCGCCTACCACCGGTACGGCGGTGACAAGGAGGTGCGCGTGTACGAGTTCAACGACCACGAGGGTGGCGCGGCGCACCAGCAGGTCGAGCAGCTCACCTGGCTGGGCGCGCTCTTCGGCTGCTGAGGGCGGCCCCGCCGCCCGGCGTCAGCGTGGTTCCCAGGCGTCGGGCAGGGCGGTGAGCTTGCGGACGTGCGCGGGCAGCCGACCGCTGACGATCTCGGCGAGGCTCACCTCGTCGACGACCCGCCGTACGGCCGCGCGGACCGCCACCCACAGGCCGGGCAGGTTCTCCGCCGCGCCCTCGTAGCGGGTCTCCTCGGGCCGCAGGCCGCGTACACCCGCGAGGGGGCCCTCCACCGCGCGCAGCACCGCGCCGACGGTCACCTCGCGGGGCGGACGGGCGAGCGTGTAGCCACCCTCGGCGCCGCGCTGGGCGCGCACGATGCCGGCCCGGCGCAGATCGGCCAGGACCGCCTCCAGGAACTTGCGGGGCATGTCCTGTTCGGCGGCGATGGCCTGGGTGGACATCAGCGAGGGGTACGCGGTCGCGAGGCTCAGCGCCGCCCGTACCGCGTAGTCGCCGCGCGCGGAGATCTGCACTCCGCCATCATGCCCGCCCGGTGCCGCCGCCCGCCCCGGTGGGCTTCCCGGACCGCGTGGCGTGACCGCCGTTGGCCGGTTCGGCGGCGGCGCCGGAGCGGAACCGCCCGCCGTTGGCGCCCGTCGGTTCGGCCGCCGCTCGGGGCCGGACGACCCGGCCGGTGGCCGGCTGATCACGGGTGGCGCGGAACGCCCCCGGGCTGACCCCGATCTCACGGGTGAAGAACCGGCCGAAGTTGGTGGGCTCGGAGAAGCCGAGCTGACGGCCGATCTGGGCGATCGGTTCGTCGCTCGCGGCGAGCAGCCGGGCGGCCTGCAACGCGACCCGCTCGTCGATGACCTGTTTGGCGCTGCGACCGGTCACGGCCAGGCAGGCCCGGGTCAGGGTCCGCACCGAGCAGCCGAGCGCGGCGGCATAGTCCTCGACCCGCCGGGTCAGCTGGTAGCCGTGCTCCACCTCCCGGCCGAACCGCTGGAACGTCTCGACCTCCGGCCGGTGCCCGGACCGGGCCAGGCCGGGCAGGGTCAGCCGCAGCAGCAGCACGGCGAGCTGGTGGCGCAGCAGCGCACGACCGGCCGGGGCGCCGCCGTGCCGCTGGCAGTCCACCGCCAACTGGCTCACCTCGTTGATCACCGCGTCCTCGTCCTCGCCGGCCAACTGTCGCCAGGTCTGCGGGGCGTCCGGATCGACGGCCAGGCCGTGCAGCGCCTCGGCGGTCCAGCCGACCACCGTCGCGTCGAACTGTGGGCCGGCACAGCGCAGCACCTGGCCGGCGCGGACCCGCAGCAGCGTGCCGGGCCGGCACGGCAACAGGTGGAAATCCAGCTCGGCGTCGCCGTGACCCCTGGTGGTGAGGATCAACAGCTCCCGCTCGACGAACACCGGCCGCCGCCAGCCGGGGTCGCCGGCCAGGTCGGCAAGCGCGAACGTGGAAATCTCGTCGGGTACGGGTGACGCCGTTCCGATCGATGGCGCGGGGGAGGGATCGGTGGAGACCATCGCCTGCGACGGTAGCCCGAACCGCAGGTCACCGCATCCCGATCTCGTGCGCGGCGGCGGCGAGGCTTGTCGCGATCCCCGCGGCCGGGCTACGTTACCCGGCGGTAGCGCTGTGCGGTCCGTGGCCGCCCGGCGCCCGCCGTCCGCCCGACCGCCCGGCGGACCCGCCGACACGCGATGGGATGGGCATGACGCAGCTGTTCTCGGTCGAAGGCAAGACGGTCCTGGTCACCGGCGGATCGCGGGGGATCGGGCTGATGATCGCCCAGGGCTTCGTCCGCGCCGGCGCCCGCGTGATCATCTCGTCCCGCAAGGCGGACGTCTGCGAGGCGGTCGCCAAGGAACTCTCCGCCGAGGGCCACTGCGAGGCCATCCCCGCCGACCTGGGCACCGACGCGGGCGCCGAGGCCCTCTCCACCGCCGTCCGGGAGCGCGTCGACCGCCTCGACGTGCTGGTCAATAACGCCGGCGCCACCTGGGGCGCCCCGCTGGACAACTACCCGGAGGCCGCGTTCGACAAGCTCTGGGCGGTCAACGTCAAGGCCGTCTTCCGGCTCACCACCGCGCTGCTGCCGGCGCTGCGCGCCGCCGCCAGCGCCGACGACCCCGCCCGCGTGATCAACATCGGGTCCATCGACGGCATCCGGGTGCCGTTCATGGAGGTGTACGCGTACTCCGCCACCAAGGCGGCAGTGCACATGCTCACCCGCAGCCTTGCCCACCAACTGGCCGGCGAGCAGATCACCGTCAACGCGATCGCGCCCGGCCCGTTCGAGAGCAAGATGATGGCGTTCGCCCTCGACGACCCGGCGAGCAGGGCCGCCATCGAGCAGCAGGTGCCGCTGGGCCGCATCGGTCGCCCCGAGGACATGGCCGGCACCGCCATCTACCTCTCCTCGCGGGCCGGCGCGTACCTCACCGGCGCGGTCATCCCCGTCGACGGCGGCATCACCACCCACGGCTGAGCGCCGGCCACCCCCGGTCGGGCTGCCCGCGTACCCCCGGGGTGTGCCAGGGCCGCGCGGACTCGGCAGATCCGCGCGGCCCTGTCTGGCCGGTGTTGCTCTTTTTCTCAGCGACCGGCGAGCAGCCGGTTCACCGCCGTGTCGACGTCCAGGTGCTCGGCCTCGCGGCCGCGCGGGACGACGACGTACGTCCGTCGAAGGAAACGCACCAGGACGCTGCGCGGCACCTCGAAGAGGGCGTTGCCGTCCGGTGACGAGAGGGCCAGCGCGACGAAGTCGCCCCGCGGTGTGGCCCAGGGCCAGACCCGCACATCGCCGATGCCCGCCGGCTCGTCCAGGCCGGTGACCAGAAGTTCGCGAGCGAACGACCAGCTCACCGCCTCGCCCCCGGCCGATTCGGCATGGAACAGGACATGGACCGCATACGGGTCAGCAGGGTCGTAACGCAGACTGGCACGCACCGGCAAGGCGGTGGCGTCAGGTGCGACGAGCCTTAGCGACGTCTCGACCTCTACGGTCGTCGGTCGGATGACACTCATGGACGTTCTCCCCCCGGCACCGCTGCGGAACGCGCGTGTCCCGCTTTTCCCATACTCAGGTGCTACTCCTGGCTACGCTCCGCCATACGCTGACTTCACCCAGTGGTGGGAAGGGGGACGGAAAGACCGCGTGAATGTGAGCATTCATGTAGGATTTCCGGTTCTGCCCAGTGCGTGATTCCGCCCGGCGTCGGGTGGCTCAGTCGTCGACTTACTCCGGTAACGTCCAGTCGGCCGTTGCAGTGACGGGCCCGAGCGACACTGGGGGGTGAAATGGTCACGAACCGATCCTCAGTGGATCCGGTGGCCGCGTCCGGTCCGCCGAAAGTCGCGGTCCGAGCAGCCGAAAAGCGGGGGTACGACGTGCCGATGGAGCAGCCCGAGCGACCCGGACGGTCGACGCCCGACACGGGCCGTACCGGCGGCGTCCTCGTCGTCGGCGAGCCGCCGAAGCGGCCCCACTGGCGGCAGCGGATCTCGACGACCCTCGACCTGATCCGCGCCAACCCCACCGGCCGGATCGCCCTCAAGATCTTCATCGCCATCGCCGGCGCCCTGGTCGTCACCATCGGCATCGCCCTCATCCCGCTGCCCGGGCCGGGCTGGCTCCTGGTCATCGCCGGCCTCGGCATCTGGGCCGTGGAATTCCACTGGGCCCGCCGACTGCTCGGCTTCACCCGCCGACACGTCCACGGCTGGACCCGCTGGGTGACGCGACAGTCGCTGCCACTGCGCTTCGTGCTCGGGGTCGTCGGCCTGCTCTTCGTGGGCGCTGTGGTCTGGCTCTCACTCAAGCTCAGCTTCGGCATCGACGTGGTGGCCGAGGCGATGCGGTACCTCACGACGCACTGACCCCGGATTTCCGGTCTCGTTCCACGATCGGGTAGAGTCAACGGCGCTGAGGGCGATTAGCTCAGTGGGAGAGCGCTTCGTTCACACCGAAGAGGTCGCTGGTTCGATACCAGCATCGCCCACTCTCAGTTTCTGCAGGCCAGAAGCCCGTTGCCGGATCAATCGGTAACGGGCTTCGCCGTGGGCGTGCTCACGCTGCTCACCCTGGTATTCGTCGCCCTCCTCCCGTCGGGGCTGACCGCCCTGCTCGGCTCGTTCACCAATGTGGCCGTGGCGGCGTTGCTCGTGCTCGGCGGGTATGCCTGGGTTGTGAGCCGCGCGGTCCGGCGCCATGGCACCGCCCCGATCGCCGCAGTGGGTGTCACGCTGCTGGCCACGGCGGCCTGGCTCGCGGTGGACGATGCCTGGCGGAGTCGGCCGGAGCCGCGCGGCAGCGACGCCTTCTACCAGACGGGTGTCAGTGTGTCGGTGGCCGTCGAGACCGGGCCCGACGTCGAGACCGCCGTCGCCGTCGCGGCGCTGCTGCTCGGAGCCGCCCTGACCGTGCTGGCCTGCGCGAGGCTCAGCACGACCCACAGCGAGACGCGCTGAGCCCGGCGCCCTCCAACGGTGACTTCTGAATGTCGAGCGCGCGCGTCTGCCGATGAGCGGCTGTTCGCTTCGCGTTGCGCTCCGGATTGCCTACCCTTTTCCCTATGACCGTCATCTCCGTCATGCTCGCGGTGCCCGATGCCGCAGCAGCCTCTGCTTGGTACCAGCGAGCCCTTGGTGCCACTGAGCTGTGGAACCTGGGATCGGTTGTCGGACTCCAGCTCGACGGGGCACCGTTCTTCGTCGCGGAACCCGCGAACAACGGCTGGGAGAGCCCGACGGCGCTCGGCAGCACCTCGGCGCGGGTCGAGGTCTTTGTCGACGATCCAGACGCCGTCGTCGGTGGTGCTGCTGCGGCAGGAGCCGACTACCACGATCCGGTACGCGACCACTCCGCGCCATGGGGCACGCACCGCCAGGGCGGCTTCTTCGACCCATGGGGTCATCTCTGGCTCGTGGGAGACAAGTCGCCGCTACGGCGTCATGGGTAGTCGATGTGGCGTGAAGGGCGGACCGATCTCGACAGACCGCCGGGCTGAGAGAGCGTCCCGAACTGCCGCTGACAATGCGCGACGATCGTGAGCGACGCTATCCGGACACCGAGCATCGGCGCCAACTCGTCCGACCCGTTGACTCGCCACGGGTCCGGGTCTGGCCGGATCGTCCAGCCGGGGCAGCAGCGATCATGTGATGCCGCGCCCCCCGGTAGTCGGTGCCTGAATTATTTAGCGGCAGCGGTGGCATGCCCGTCGGGTAGTCGCCGCCGATGCGGTGCGTGGATGCAACTTCGACCGCGCGCGGGCGAGAGCGGCGGTCAGGTCCATGTGGTCGTTTGTGGTTTAACGGACGACGAGCGCGTCGCCGATGCGTAGGACTTCGCCGTCGTGGTGGATGTGCTGACCGTCGTTGAACGCGGTGCTGGTTATTCGGAACCGTGACGGGTGGGTGAACTCCTCGCTGGTGAGAGTCCACGGTACTGCGGGGTCCGCGCCCGGCACTGCGGCGAGAAGGACGGCACAGCCGTCGTGAGGTACGTCGTAGTCGTCGTGGGGCTCGTCGTACCGTGCGTGACGTAGCACGACCGGGCCGTAGCGGATTGCCTCAGGTGGCACCGTGGGCGGTATGTGACGCCACCGTCGTTCAAGCTCCACGAACGCCGTCTGACGCTCTGCTCCACGACGCGTGCTCGCGCTGAGAATGGCGCTGCCCGCGTCGGCCGCGATACGGCAGATGTCGAGGATCGGCACGCCGGCGGCAAGGTTCGGATAGTGGTGGACGAGTCGAGCATGGTTCATCAACATGACGAGCGCTTGAGCGGCGGCCCGTTGCGGTGCGGTCAGGGTCGACGTCTGTAGCGGCTTCCGTCGTTGTGGCCGTGCGTGTGGCGTGGTGAGGTCGGCTGCCTGGCCTGCCGTTGACTCGTTCCATCGCGGGTCGTCGGGCCAGACTGAAGCCTCGGTCGCCAGCAGGCGACCGGTCCGCCCAATTGTCACGGCCGGCCCGGCGTCAGTGCGGCTTACGGCCATCCCGATCCGGTCCTCGGCGTCGAACTGCAATTTGGTGACCCCGTTGAGGGTGAACCTCAGCGGCGCGGCCGGCCAGGGCTTCCTGGATCCGTCCCGCGAGATGCGTCCGGCAGTGGGTGTGAACCGTCGTGGAGTGGCCAGGGTCAGGTGTACCTGCAATCCCTCGTCCGACGGTTGGGCGGTGAGTGAGCGCACGCTGCCGTTGGCGAGGTCGTAGTCGTGGACAAGAGCATCGATGATTCCAGCGGTCAGCCGAAAGGCGCCCGGGAAGACGCGTCCTTGGTAGTCCCGATGTACGGAACGCTCCGGCCTTGCGGTGGGAAGCACCTTGTCCAGGCTCGGGTCGAGATCGACCATCAGCCGGCGTCGGTCGGCCCCGAGGTCAGCCATCCACCGCAGGCCGGCGCTTGCTCGTCTGGATCGAAGTGGCCAGGGAGCACATGCCGCGCTCACCAAAGGTACGGCGTTGTTGTCCCAGATATCAGCGATGCGGCCGATACGAGTGGCGTCGAAGCTCCGGGCGTCCGTGGCCATTGCGGCGATCTCCCCGATGGAGCGATCGAGCAGCCCTGCGAAGGCTTCCAGCAGCGAGCTCACGTCGGCGAGTATGGCACCGCGCGAAAAGGACGGCCGCGTCGACCACAAGGCGACGTGCCAGTGGGGACGCTCCGATCGATGGGGCTGCTGGCGCCCGCGCTGGTGCCGACGAAGGCAACGGGCCGGGAGCAGGCTGGACCAGCGGGTTGTCTAGAACAGCCTTGAACTGCGTCCAACGGCATCGAACTGCCCTGACGGTGAGGTGGAAGCGGCACCGCTGCTAAAGAGCGTGCAGGTCATCGATGGTCAGCCTGATTGCGCCGACCTTTCCCAGACCGTCGCCTGCAGGGTCATGTCGCCTCTGCCTTCGTCGCCTTATTGGTGACGGAAGGTGCGCGACTTCCATCTTCCGTCACCAATCTGGACATCGGAAGCTCGTCCATACGCCGGGCGTGGGCTGCGCTCGCGGACGCGGTGATGAGCTGGCGTCGCTGTCACGGTTGATGTCAGTTGATCATGAGCGTCTGAATTCATCGATCTGATGGCCTGTGGGAGTGGGCGGCACATCGTCGCTATGGTCGGTGTCGTGGAGACACTGGGCCGACTTGCCGGAGTCACGGTCGACTGCCGGGATCCGCAGCGACTGGCTGACTTCTGGTCCGTGGTGCTTGGAGGACGCGTGACGGAGTCTCTTCCCGGCTGGCGGCGCGTCACTGTCGCCGGAGGCGGCCCGGTGCTGACATTCCAGCCGGTCCCGGAGCCCAAGGCCGGCAAGACGCGACTACACCTCGACATCGCCGTTACCGACGTTGACGATGCGGTCGATCGGATCGGGATGTTGGGCGGGCGGTGGACAGGTGAACGGCATGACTACCACGAGGGCGCAGTCCTCGTGATGACCGACCCGGAGGACAACGAGTTCTGCGTCGTGCAGTACTACCGGGTGTGATCTGGTTCGGCTTTCGACCGAGCATCCGAGACCTGCTGATGGCGTCGTACGCGCCGTCGTCGTTGCACACTGATCACAAGCGGCCGCGAGAGCGTGGAGCCGTCGACACACTCTTCTGCCGCTGACAAGGCGCGGTGCTCGTGGGCGTGCTTTCCCGATTTACCGATGCGGCTGAGGGAGCCAGCGCTGGTGCCAACCGCAGCGCTGGGCCGGCAGCTCACGAGCGGTCGGCGGCCCGGTGCGAGCCCGGTCGAGGGGGAGCAGGCTGGGAGCAGTCGGCGGCATACGGGATGGTGAGCTGCGGTGGCAAGTCTGTAGGGGTACCGAGGAGAGGCAGCTTGGTGCCGACGCGTGAAGATTTCACACAAGGTGAGCAGCGGTGCTTCCGGTTATGCGATCAACCGATCATGCTTCATGGGTGATCGCCATCGTTGTGCTTGGCGCGCTGCCAGCTGTGGCGTGGTGGCTCGCGTCATTCGACCACCGCCTCACCAAGGAAACGGCTTCACGGTCGTCGACATGACGGGCTATCCGATGGAGTGGCGGATCGCGATGGCGAAGAGAGCCGACGACTCGGGGCGGAAGGACGTCATCCGCATCGGCTTCTGATGTACCAGTTCTGTTGCTCGGCATGGGGGTCCTGGTGTTGGCGGTGCTGTTCGACGACGACCTGGAGTGGTGGATCCAGGGCAGGGTGCTGTCGCACGTCATGAGGCTGGTCCCCGCCGACGTGGCCGCAGTCGACGAGTTCGACGAGTGGCTCAGCCCCGGCCGGGCAATGGGATATCTGGACATCCGGAAGATCGAAGATCCGGAGGCCGCCAAGCGGCTCGTGCGTGCGCTGTCCGTGGGCGCCCGCAGGGCCTTGGAGGAGACGCAGGAGCAGGAGCCGACAGACGAGGAGATGGTCGAGTTTTACCGTGGCCTCTGCCGAACGGTGGACAAGGCGGTTCGGCTTCCTCGTTTCTCGTGACGTGTCGTCGCGTCACATGGTCGGTCGTTGATTGAGTGATGCCACCGCCGCCGGGCCCACCGGCCCGGCGGGGTGACGAAAACGGGGCGTCCCCTCAGGGGTACGCCCATACGACCCGTAGTCGCCCTGGATGTCGGCACCTCTCGCTGTCGGCATCGACCAGGTGAGCATGAACATCAGCTACTCGCCGCGAGGGGGTCGACGTCGTCTTGGGCCTCGCGGAGCTGCACGGCCTGATCGTCTACGACCTTCAGGATGACGAGGTCACCGGCTCGGGTGGGGACTACCAACGCACGTCAGCTCGGCAGCTTCTCCGAGCAGTTCCCGCTGCTCTTTTGTGACCATCTACGGGCACATCCCCCGGCCGCCAGCGAGTACGCCGATGTGGAACGCCGACCGGCGGCGCAGTTTCGCCACGACCGGCCGGCCTACGTCGGGGCCAAAGGCTCGATCGTCTGGAAGGTCATCCGGCACGCGGACGCCTGGGCTCAGCACATCGGAGGTGGTCAGGGTGGATTCGGCCTTGCCAGTTGTCCGCACGCCGGCTGTCAACGAGCTTCGTATCGTGCCGATGGTGTGCTGTGAATCCTGCTTCACCGGCGTGGCGCGCTGGGATGCCTTCTGGCGCCGGTGCGTGGGCTAGGTGAACGGTGCTTGCGCCATGGTTGCGTGAGCTGCCGTTTCCTTCTGCGAGAGGCGGCTGTGAGGAAGACTGGGACGGTCAAGCGGCGGTTCGCTTGCTCGATGTCTGTCGTATAGCGAAGGGGTCGCGTGCCTGCCCCCTCGCGGCTGTTGGCAGACCCGTGACCTGAACGGCCATCCTGTAGGAGGGCGAGAGTGAGTAGTGCGGATCTTGGCGCTCGCAGTGACCGTGGCAGTGCGTACGCCGAGCTGTCTCGCCTGGTCCGGGGCGCGGGTCTCCTCGACCGTCAGCCCTGGCGCTACGCGACGCGGATCGCGCTTGTGCTGGGTTGTCTCGGCGTCCTGGGCGTGGTGTTCGTCCGGCTCGGACCGTCGTGGTGGCAGACGGCTGTCGCGGCCGCCGTGGCGATGTTCCTCGGGCAGTTGGCCTTCGTCGGTCACGACGCCGGGCACCGGCAGATCTTCCGATCCCGTCGGGCCAACGATGTTCTCGGCCTCGTCTGTGCGAATCTGCTGACCGGGATCAGTTTCGGATGGTGGGTCGACAAGCACAACCGCCACCACGCCCATCCGAACACCGAGGGCCGCGACCCCGATCTCATGGTGGCTCCGCTGTCGTTCACTCCGGGCCAGGCTGCGACGCAGCGTGGCCTGCGGGCGCTCTTCGTCCGGCACCAGGCGGCACTGTTCTTCCCTCTGCTGTTGGGGGAGGGTGTGCACCTGCACGGCGCCAGCGTCCGGGCGATCATCAGCCGTCCTGGGCTCCGGCACCGACCGGTGGAGGCCGGCCTGCTCGTCCTGCACTTCGCCGCGTACCTCGGGGCCGTGTTCCTGGTTCTGAGCGTTCCGCAGGCGATCGTGTTCATCCTGGTCAACCAGGCCCTGTTCGGTCTCTACCTGGGCAGTTCCTTCGCACCCAACCACAAGGGGATGCCCATCCTCACCGAGGCCGACGACCTCGACTACCTGCGCCGACAGGTCCTCACCTCCCGCAACGTACGTGGTGGTCGACTCCTCGACGCGCTCCTCGGCGGGCTGAACTACCAGATCGAACATCACCTGTTCCCCAGCATGCCGCGACCCAACCTGCGCCACGCCCAGCCGCTGATCCGCCAGTTCTGCACCGAGCATGGCATCGCCTACCACGAAACCACTCTGATCCAGTCCTGGGCGCAAGGGCTGGCCCACCTGCGGGCGATCGGGACCGGAGCGACCAGCCAGGGCAACGGTTGAGTCTGGTCAGCGGTTGCCCTGGTCGCCGACCAAGGCCCCGGCAGGCCACCGCCGCGAGACGGCTGCTGGGGATTGCTGTCGGGGTCGGGGTGGGTGACCGGCGGTCAGGAAATCTAGGTTCCGACGACTAGATATCTTCGGTGGTGTGGCATACTCTTCTTCGAGTCGAGGGGAAAGATCCGTCAAGACGTAGACGGGCTGTCCGGCCGTGGGATCACGACGGGCGGCGAGGAGAGGAACATGCTTCACCGTTCCTCCCGAGAGGTAGTAGGAGCACGTCAGTTACGGCGTGACGCACGCCGGTTGCAGGTGGGGCCAAGGCTCTTTTCGGGGCTCCAGCTGATGTTCGCCGTACGTGTCGGGGCCATGAAGTCGCGTGGGCTCCGGTGCCGGCGGACCGTACGACAGCAAGGGGAAGAAGTAGCAGAGGAAAGGGAGGGCCTTACACCGTTGGATCGCCCGCCGTCGGCTGTCATGTCAGGCCGGGCGGACACCGCAGTTTCCATCGAACGAGAGGTGGTCTCCGGTCACGCATATGCGATCCTCGCGCCCGATGCCGTCAGTGGCGGCTGGTGCGGATACGACAAGCCGACGTTTCTGTCGGAAGATGGTGTTCTGACCCGTAACCCTGGGCCCCGGCGCTTATGCGCCGGGGCCCTCGACGTGGAGGTGACATGGGGCAAAACCCCGAGGACATGTTCGGCGATGAGAACTACCCGGCCTACACCATCGGCCAGGCCGCGGAGATGCTCGGCGCCACGCAGGACTTCCTGCGTCGCCTGGACGAGGCGAAACTGATCAACCCGCACCGCTCCAGCGGCGGGCACCGCCGCTACTCCCGCTACCAGCTGCGCCTGGCCGCCCGGGCGCGGGAGATGGTCGATCAGGGCACCGCCCTGGAGGCCGCCTGCCGGATCATCATTCTCGAAGACCAACTCGAGGAAGCCCTCCGGCAGAACGAGAAGCAATAGCGTGCGCGGCGAACCGGCGGGCGGCGCGTAGCGCCCGATCATTGGCAGCGGCGGTACGGACGGCGTGGGTGCCGGGAATGGTGCACACGGCCCGCGTCGGCACGGTCATCCCACTGGAGTGAGGTCAGGTGACCCGACGGCCTGCCGGTGTTCGGCCGGGCTGAGACCGCGTACCCGTTTGAAGGCCGCGCTGAGTGCGAATGAGCTGCCGTAGCCGACCTGGCGGGCCACCGCGGCGACGGTGGCGTCCGGTTCGCGCAACAGGTCGGCGGCCAGCGCGAGCCGCCAGTTGGTGAGGTACGCCATCGGCGGCTCGCCGACCAGTTCGGTGAACCGGCGGGCCAGCACCGCCCGCGAGGTACCGGTCCCGGCCGCGAGGGTGGCCACCGTCCACGGCTCTGCCGGGTGGTCGTGCAGCAGCCGCAACGCCCTGCCAACCACCGGATCGCCGTGCGCTCGGTACCAGGCGGGCGCCGCCGCCTCCGGCCGGGAGAACCAGGCCCGGAGTACGGCGATGAGCAGGAGGTCGAGCAGCCGGTCCAGGACCACATCCTGCCCCGGCTCGTCCTTGGTCATCTCGTCGTCGAGCAACGGGATGAGCGGGCTGTCCAGTGCCCCGGCCGGCAGCACCAGGAGATGGGGCAGGACCCTCAGCAGCCGTTGGCTGACCTCGCCCTGCAACTGGTACGTGCCACTGAGCAGCACCGCCGCCCCGTCGGCGCGTTCGCCCCAGGTCCGGATACCCAGGTCCATCACGTCGCACAACTCGTCCCCGGTGGGCGTGGTGCTGCGCTCACCGGGATGAATGACCGCCTGCGGCGCCGTGGCCGGGTCGTCGGCGATCGTGTACGGCTCCGGGCCACGGATGATCGCGACGTCGCCGGGGCGTAGCGGCACCGCAGCGCCCTGGTCCGGCACCACCCACGCTGTGCCGCGCAGCATGGTGACAAGGGTGAGGGGCGCGCGATCCTGGATCCGTACCGACCAGGGCGGGTCGAACACCGACCGCATCAGGAACGCGCCGCGCGCCCTCGGCCCGTCCAGCAGCCCCGCGAGCGCATCCATGCGCTCAGGTTAGCCCTGCGACGTGGACCGTCGAGACGCCAGGACATGCGATCGAGAGTCTCGCCCATTCCCGGTGCGCTCGCCCTCGAATTGACTGGTTGGCATGACGAAGACCGTTGATGAGCAGCCAATCCTCGTACTGGGCGGCACCGGCAAGACCGGCCGCCGGGTGGTGGACCGGCTCGCCACACTCGACCGGCCGGTGCGGGTCGGCTCCCGCTCCGGCGAGCCGCCGTTCGACTGGACCGACCAGCGCACCTGGGCACCCGTACTGGACGGGGTTTCGTCGGTCTACCTGGTGTACTACCCGGACCTGGCCGCACCGGACGCCGTCGCGACGATCCGCTCGTTCACCGAACAGGCGGTGTCCGGCGGGATCGAACGGCTGGTTCTGCTTTCCGGCCGGGGCGAGGAGGAGGCCACGCTCAGCGAGCGGATCGTCCAGGACTCCGGAGTGGCCTGGACGATCGTGCGGGCGAGCTGGTTCAACCAGAACTTCAGCGAGGACTTCCTGACCGACTCGATACGCGGCGGCCAGGTCACCCTCCCGGCCGGGAACGTGCCGGAGCCGTTCGTCGACGCCCGCGACATCGCCGACATCGTGGTCGCGGCACTGACCGACGACGGGCACGCGGGGCAGCTCTACGAGGTGACCGGCCCGCGGCTTCTCACCTTCGCCGAGGCGACCTCGGAGATCGGCGACGCGCTCGGACGGGAGATCCGCTACCGATCGGTTTCGCCCGAGGAGTACGCCGCCGTGATGGCCGGGTACGACGTGCCGGCGGAGCTCGTGGCGGTGCTGACCGAGCTGTTCGGCACGGTGTTGGACGGCCGCAATGCGCGGCTCGCCGATGGTGTGCAACAGGCGCTGGGCCGCAGGCCGCGCGACTTCACCGACTATGCCCGCGAAGCCGCCGCCGCTGGCGCATGGGACACGTCACCCGCTGGAGACCGGGCATGAACGCCACAGTGGCTGCCTGGTCGGCCGCGGCGACAGTGGTGGTCACGGGTGCGATCACCGGTGTCTACTACGCTTTTTCGGTGGCGGTGATGCCCGGTCTGAACGCCGTCGCCCCCGGTACCGCGATCCCGGCCATGACGAGCATCAACCAGAGGATCCAGAATCCGCTGTTCTTCGTCACGTTCTTCGGCCCGCTCGTCGCCGCCACGGTGACCGGTGTGTTGCTGTTGCTCCTCGGGAAGCGGTCGGCGGGTGTGCTGTTCCTGATGGCCGCGGCGGTGTACCTGGTGGGCGCGTTCATCCCGACGGTGGTCGTCAACGTGCCGATGAACGAGAACCTCGACGCCGCGGGCGTGCCGACCGATCCTGCGGAGGCGGCCCGGGTGTGGGCCTCCTACTCGTCCGCCTGGACGTCGTGGAACTCGGTGCGCGCCGGTGCCAGCCTGATCAGCCTGCTGCTGGCTGGTCTCGGGACCTACCTCTCGGGCACGTCCCGATGACGTCGCCGTCCCGTGCTGGCAGGATGGACGCTGTGACGCGGCATCACGTCGTGGCGCGGATTGTTATCTCCGGGCCGGACGACAGGTGTCACGCCCGGCTCAGGCCGAGCGCCTCGTCCACCCGGTCCAGCACCGTCATGTCGTCATGGCCGACGCCGCGCAGCAGGTCGATGGCGGTCGCCCGGATCTGCCCGACGATCATGGTGACCGGCAGCGGCGGATCGGACCGGAGCAGGCCCGCGGCGATCCGGACCGCTTCCAGGGCCGCCGCGTCGGCGTGGTGAGCGTGCCGGTCGGCGTCGACGCCGCTGAGGTCGCTGGCCAGCGCCTCCCCGGCCGACCGTACGGCGGCGGTCAGCGCGCCGATCGCGGCGGCCAGCTCCGGCGGTGTGGCGGTGTGCCGGCGGGTCAGGGTCGCACTGGCCCGGGCCAGCACCCGGATGTTGCGGGCGGCGTAGTCGAGCTGCCGCAGCGTCGCTTCCACATCGGCGAGCTTGCCCAGGTGCCGGCGGCGCAGCCCCAGCCGCAGCGTCTCACCGGTGGCGAGCACGGCGGTCTGCAACTGGGCGACGCAGTCGTCCACCTGCCGGGCCTGGTTCAGCGCGGCGCTGGCGGCGTCTTCGTCGCAGCTCTGCAGCGCCGCGTTCACCTCATCGAGCAGGTCGGCCAGGTCGGTGTAGCTGCGCCGGGCCTGCGACACCAGCGGCGCCAGCGGGTCGCGGGCGGCCCTCAGCTGGCTGGCGGCCAACGCCACCGCGCCGCCGATGAGCGCGTCGATGAAGCGGAACGGCATCAGCGTCCCGTGCGGCGCGGCGACCACCACCAGGTACATGGCCGAGACGGTGGCCTGCACGACCAGGGCACGGCGGGCACCGATCACCACGAGCGTCGTGGTGGTCAGTACCAGCACCAGCAGGACCGTGCCGGTGCCCGGGCCCAGCGCGTACACCAGCAGCTCCGCGACGAGCACGGCGGCGGCCACGGCGAGCAGGATCTCGACGGTCTGCCGCAGCCGTCGCCCGCGGGACTCACCGAGCACGACGAGCGCGGCGGTCGGGGCGTAGAACGGGTCGGGGTGACGGATCACCACCGCTGCCACGAGCCAGGCGATCACCGCGGCGGCGGTCAGTTCGATCACGGTCACCCCGTCGCCCCGCAACCGCGCGACGGCGTCGCGCCCCCACGTCCGCACCGGTGACACCCCTTCCGCCCCAGCGGACCGGGGACGGCCGCCGATTGATCTTCCGCGAGGACGGGCACTACCCCGCCCGTGACCTGCTCAATCGTCAGGTGGTGGGCGGCACTCGGGACGGGAGGCCCGTGACGCGCGGTCAGTCGTCTCCGTCAAACTCGGCCGCGTCGACGAGGCCACCCAGTCAGTACGGGGATGTGCCGGACCGTAGTCCGTCCACCAGGAGCGCGACCATGCGTCGGCCGTAGCAGTCGGTTCGGTGGGCCGGCTCGAATTCCGCTTTGTCGGTCAGGGGTTGATCAGTTTCCAGTCGCCTTCGGAGATGACGTCAACTGTGCCATCGACCACCTTGATGGCGGTGTTGTCGTCGATGGCGTAGGTGGGGACCGGGATTCCGGACGCCCATTTCTCGATGCTGGACAGCTCGGTGTCCTCCATCTCCGGATGATTGAGGTGGGGGTACAGCGTGAAATCCACAAGCCCCAGCGCCCGGTCGGCGCCGTGCGCCATGTCGCTGCCGTCCGGGACGAAGTCAAGGTCAAATTCGGCGTCGCAGTTGTACGGGGTGACCGCGATGCTCCCCGCGCTGACCCCGACGTAGACCGTGTCACTCAGCGACGGTAGGAGGTCGGCCAGGCCCGACTGGCGCAGCCAGTGGGTCAGGTAGAGCACATCGCCGCCCCAGACGAGGAGGGCATCGGCCTGCCGGACGGCCGGGACCCAGTTCTCTTCTCGGATGGTCGGCAGTGCGGTGAGCTCCAATATCCCCAGGGATTTCCAACCGAGCTGCGACAGCGGGATCGCGGCCGGGCCGTGAATCGCCTTCCACGCCCGCTCGGCTCCGCCGGGGAAGGGGTAGACAGCGGTGGGGATGAACAGGGCCGTGGACTCGGCGATCGGCTTGCCCAGCAGGTCTTCGAGCGCGTCGGCGATGCTCGGATTGCAGATGCCCGACGACGTGAGAAGGAACTTCATGAAATCACTCTCCTGGCGCCGCCGCATGACGGCGATGAGGTCGTCCATCAGGGTCGGCGTCTCGGATCGCTAACCCGAGCGACATACATCGCTGGATCATCCGCTGACGGCCGTCCAACCGTCAACAGCCTCTCCGGTACGACGACCCGGACCCGCTGCCACGCGCCTCGCCCGCACTTTGCTCGCCCCGGACGCGGACTTCATGGCGATCATCGACATATGCCGCTACGATCCGATATCGAACCATCACCGAGCGTCAATGCGTGGCTGTTCGTGAGCCCTGGACGCTGGCAATCGGCGCCGCTACGAACGTGGTGCCCGGCCTGAGGATCACGCCGTTCCGACGAAGGGAATCCGGATGACGGAGAGCGCGCAGACCACCGAGAGCCGGACCGTTCCGCCCGCGCGACAGTACCCGTTCGGTGTGCCCGACCGCCTCGTCGTCGATCCGACCTATGGCGAACTGCGCGAGAACGAGCCGATGACCCGGGTGCAGCTCCCGTACGGCGAGGAGGCATGGCTCGCCACCCGGTACGAGGACGTCCGTACGGTCCTCGGCGACGTGCGGTTCGGCCGCGCGCCGGCCGTTCAGCGCGACGAGCCCAGGCTCACCCCGCGCCAGCAGTACAGCGGCATGCTGACCATGGACCCGCCCGATCACACCCGGCTGCGCCGGCTGGTGGCGAAGGCGTTCACGGCACGTCGGGTCGAGGCGCTGCGACCCCGTACCCAGGAAATCGCCGAAGCGCTGGTCGACGACATGGTCCGGCTCGGTCCTCCGGCCGACCTGGTGGAGCACGTCGCCACGCCGCTGCCGATCCAGGTGATCTGCGAGCTGCTCGGAGTCCCGTACGCCGACCGCGACCGCTTCCACGTCTGGTCCGAGGCGATCGTCTCGACCACCTCGCTGCCCCTGGAGACGATCCAGGAGTACCTGAACAATCTCTGGGGCTACATCGGTGGTCTGGTCGCCGAGCGCCGCCGCGAGCCGGAGATCGACGACCTGCTCGGCGCGTTGGTGCGGGCCCGTGACGAGAATGAGGATCGGCTCAGCGAGACCGAGCTGGTGGAGCTGGCCGGAGGGCTGCTCGCGGCCGGCCACGAGACCACGGTGACCCAGATCCCCAACTTCGTCTACGTCCTGCTGCACAATCCGGACCAGCTCGCTCGGCTGCGGGCCGACCCGTCGCTGGTGCCGGCCGCGGTCGAGGAACTGTTGCGGTACGTGCCGCTCGGCGTCGGCTCCTCCTTCGCCAGGTACGCCAAGGAGGACGTCGAGGTCGGCGGGGTTCTCGTCCGGGCAGGTGAGCCGGTTCTCGGCTCGCTGTCGTCGGCGAATCGTGACGGCACCGTCTTCGCCGACCCGGACCGGCTGGACTTCGACCGCGGGCAGAACCCGCACCTGGGCTTCGGGCACGGCGTACACCACTGTGTCGGCGCGCAACTGGCCCGCATGGAGTTGCAGGTCGCCGTCGCCACAATCGTGACCCGCCTGCCCGGGTTGCGGCTCGCCGTACCGGAAGCCGAGCTGGAGTGGAAGCGCGGCATGTTGGTGCGGGGCCTGCTCGGCATGCCGGTGGCCTGGTGAGTACGGCGTGGCGGCTCGGGGTGGACTCGCGTCGCTGCATTGGCACGAGCATCTGCGCCGGCACCGCGCCCGAGCATTTCCGCCTGGTGGGCGGCCTGTCCGAGCCGCTGGCCGACGTCGTCGCCCCGGCCGACGTCGTCCTCGACGCCGCCGACTCGTGCCCGGTGGAAGCGATCACGGTCCGCGACGCCACCGACGACCGACTCATCGCGCCCGAGGAATGACCCACCCGGGGGTCGCGACGACCGTTCCGACCGCCCCAAGACCGGCGAAGCCATGGCTGGATTTGTGCTGTTTATCCAGATCGCAGGATGCGGGTGGCGTGCCCGACCAGGACGGGGCCGCCAAGGCTGATCATGGCAGGAGCCGGGCCTCGACGCAGGCGTTGGCATTACTGCGGACGCCGCCTATGGTGGAGACATGTCCCCGGTGACGTTCCGCTCTTCTGCCGTCACCGGTGTGGCGGCAATCGGGGCTGCCCACGTGGCGACGGCGGCGTGCCGGATGGTCGGGATGCGGGTGCCGGTTGTGCGCGAGTTGCACATCGCGTCCACGTTCCGGCTGTCGAGCCCGGCGCGAACCGGCCGAGGCCCCCCGCGGAATCGTTGCATCACGAAACGACCGCCAGGGCGAAGCTTTCAAGCTTCGGCCCTTTTCTTTTTCCCTTGAAAGGTAGAGGTAGACCATGAGCGTCGATCATCGAACCGTCGACCAGGGCTGGCTGGCTGATCTGCGAGCGTCCCTGGCGGAAGACTTCGCCACGCAGACGGCTCGGCTGCGGGAACTGACCGAGCTCAACGCGGACACCGGCGACCCGAGCGAGGCCCACAACCGGGCCGCACTGCTGGTGGCCACCCGCCGCAACATCGAGCAGATCACCGGTGCGTTGAGCCGCATCAGCGACGGCACCTACGGTGCCTGCAAGAAGTGTCGCCAGAACATTCCGGCCGAGCGGCTCGAAATCCTTCCGCACGCGCAGTTCTGCGTGTCCTGCCAGGCGAAGCACAACGGCTGACTCGCGGTGTGGCTGCCGTGCCCCGGTGGGCACGGCAGCCGCAGACCGTCACCCAGGAGATGACTCCGCCACGGTGACGATGTCCAGGACATCAAGGATTCCCAGGAGTCTGGCAAGGGTCACCGCCTCGTCGCGGGTCAGGGTCAGAGAGCAGGTGGCGTCGGGGTCGTCGGGGGACTCGTAGACGAGATCTCGCCGGCCACCTGGACGGTGCGTGACCACGCCCACGCGGCGACCGTCAACGGTGGTGAACATGCGGCATATCCCGATACCGGGCAGCGGGGTCAGTTCGACAATCATGGGGACTCCAGCGGGCAGGGTGCGGATTCGCGCAGCGGCGCAGGCCGACGGAGTGTGGCGAGCCACGTGCGGCGGGCGCGGTGACAGTGCTGCCGGCCGGTCACGGAGGCCAGCCGGGCGCAACGATGGGGATCGGCGCGAGCGGGGCGAGTGGATCAGGCGAGGCCCCGCGCATGGCGCGGGGGAGCACGATCCGCCGACCAGGCGGGCACACAACCGGGGATCGCCCGCCGTGCGGAACGGAACACGATGCACAGCCCGATCGACCGGGTGGCGGAGAGCACCAGCACGAGCACGGCAAGCAGCAGCATCGTCGGCAGCGGCGCTCGCTCGCCGACGCGCCGGAGGCCGCGTCGATCGTGCATGCCCAAACCATAGCCGTCGCCCAGAGTGCGGACCACCTTCGCATCGGGTGACCACCCACGCCCCGCCAGCAACGCCGGTGACCGGCCTCGCGCGCCGGGCCCGACACCAGCGAGCACCAGGTCGGCGACCAGTTGCGAGGGCCGAAATGCTACGAAGAGACGTGCCCGAGATGACGAGTTCCCCTGATGCCACGTCCCTGGAAACTCCGCGGCTGCTGTTGCGTCGCTGGCAGAGCACCGATCTGGACGGCTTCGCCGCGGTGAACGCACAGCCTGAGGTCATGCACTACATCCATGACGGTCGCACCCTGGACCGGGCGGGGACCGCGGAGCGCCTGGCCAACTATCAGCGACACTGGGATGAGCACGGCTTCGGCCTGTACGCGGTGGAGGTCAAGGAAACCGGCGATCTGGCCGGTTTCACCGGGCTGGCGGTGCCGACCTTCCTGCCCGAGATCATGCCGGCCGTGGAGATCGGCTGGCGACTCGGCCGCGCGTACTGGGGCCGGGGCCTGGCCACCGAGGCTGCCCGGTCTGTGGTCGCTCACGCTCGCGCCGGGCTCGGACTGCGGCGGCTGGTCAGCATCCACATTGTCGGCAACGAGGCGTCGGCGCGAGTGATGGTCAAGCTGGGCATGACGCTGGACCGCGAGACCGTGCAGCCGGACACCGGCCGCCGGGTCCGGGTCTATGCGATGGATCTGTAGGCGGTCCACCCGGAGACCGTTCCAGTACTCCGCTCATGTCGACGGCGTACGTCCGGGTTCGGGTGCCGGTGTAGCCCGATCAGAAGGTCTCGCCACGGCGCCTTCCGGCCGTAGCCGGCCCCGTGGCGGATCCCCACAGCGGAAAAGCCCGTACGCTGGCGTAATGATCGACTTTCGCGCGGCCGTTGAAGCACGCGACGCCGATGCCCTTGAGGCGGCCCTGGCCGACGACGTGCTGTTTCGCAGCCCGGTGGCGTTCAAGCCCTATCCGGGTAAGGCCATCACCGCCGCGATCCTGCGGGGTGTGCTGCGGGTGTTCGAGGACTTCCGGTACGTCCGTGAGCTGAGCGGCGAGGGCGGTCGCGATCACGCGCTGGTGTTCGAGGCGCGAATCGGCGACGTCGCCGTCGAGGGCTGTGACTTCCTGCACCTGGATGAGAACGGTTTGATCGATGAGTTGACGGTCATGGTTCGTCCCCTGTCCGCCGCGCAGGCCCTGGCTGCCGCGATGGCCGCTCAATTCGAGCGGATCCAGCGTGAGGCGACCGCCGGCTAGAACGTCCGAGCTGGAGCGTCACGCAGCATGCCGAGCCGCTCGGGCACCGTGTCCTGCCCGGCGTCCACGAGCGAGATGAAGTGCTGCAGGTCGCGCATCGGCATCCTGGTGAGGAACACCAGGCGTCGCACCGCTCTGGCGTCGTGGACGCGGTGACCGTAGTGGTCCCGGGCCACCTCGACCAGCCCGGCCCGCTCGTAGTAGCGCAGCGTGTGAGAGGCGTGATGTCGAGCAGGTCGGCAACCGCCGCGATCGTCGTCGGCTCGGGGAGACGTCGGACAGGTCGGTGAGGTGTCCGGGCGGGAGTTGCCCGTCGCCGCTGTGTTCGATACGGCCGGCGGGCTACGACTACTTCATGAGGACACCGCCGAGAACGAGAGGAAGCTCGACCATGACGGCACATGTGGTGACGCCCGAGCAGTGGCTGGCGGCGCGCAAAGAGTTGCGCGAGCAGGAGCGTGGGGCGATGGAGGCGCGCGACGCGGTCAACGCCGCCCGCCGGCAACTGCCCTGGATGGCCATCGAGGACGAGTACGTCTTCGACGGCCGGCACGGCAAGGCACGGCTGATCGACATGTTCGAGGGCCGGTCGCAACTGATCATCCAGCACTTCATGTTCGATCCCGCGTGGGACGAGGGCTGCAAGCACTGTTCCCTGCTGACCGACGGCATCGGCGACCTGGCGCACCTGCACGCCCTGGACACGACGTTCGCGGTGGTCTCCCGCGCGCCGATCGACAAGATTGAGGCGTTCCGGCAGCGCATGGGGTGGAACGTGCCGTGGTACTCATCGCACGGCGGCACGTTCAACTACGACTTCCACGTGACGCTCGACGAGACCGTGGCCCCGGTCGAGTACGACTACATGGACAAGGCCACCCTGGCGGCATCGGGTGAGTGGTTCACCGAGGGCGAAGCGGGTGGCATGAGTGTGTTCGCCCGCGACGGCGAGAAGGTCTACTACACCTACTCCGCGTACGGCGACGGGATCGACGTGTTCCACACGACGTTCAACTACCTCGACCTGACGCCGAACGGCCGCCCGCTCGAGCCCGGCCGGCCGTGGTTGCGACACCACGACAGGTACTGAGCGTGCTGGTGGCGGGCATCCGTCCGGAGGCCCGCCACCGCTGCGGTCAGCCGTGCGGGTGCCGGCGGTAATACTCCACCAGCGACGTGTGCACCGGCTCCCAGCCCATCTCGCGCCGGGTCCGGTCCGCGCTCACGACGTGGTCCATGAGGTAGAGCTCCGCGATGGGAGCGATCTCCTCGGGCGGTTCCTGGTCGGCGGGCCAGCAGATCGCCCGACCGCCGGCCGCCGCAGCCACGATGTCGGCCACCGGCAGATTCTCGGCCACGCCGTTCCAGCGGGTGCCGCCGGCCGCCCGCTGGGCGACGGCCAGATAGAGCCGCGCCAGGTCCTCGACGTGTACCACGGGCCATTGGATGCCGGCATGACCCAGATAGACGCCGGTGCCGAGACGCTCCTGCACAGGCACCATCGTTCCCCGGATGACGCCGCCCCGGTTGCCGTAGATGAGCGCCGGCCGCACGATGATCCCGCCGCCGGCGACAACCCTTCTCTCCATGTCGGCACGCCAGGCCACCACCGCGGGCGGTCGTGGCACGGTGTCCTCGTAGGTGGTGCCGGGACCGAGGACGTCGGTGCCCGAGGTGTGGATCAACCGTGCCCCGGCTGCCATGATGGCCTCGGCGCTTCGGCTCTCGACGTCCCCCGGGACCCAGGCGATCTGGATGACGAGGTCGAAGCCATCCGCGGCGGCTTTCAGCGACGAAGGGTCGGTGATGTCGCCCGGCACCGGCCGGTAAGCCGGCGGCACCGGCCGGCCGTCGGGGCGCTGCAGCGCCGCGACCTGGTATCCGGCTGCGGCAAAGGCCTTGGCCACGTGGGAACCGGCGTAGCCGGTCGCGCCGATGACCAGAACGGTAGTTGATTGCGGGTCCTCGGGCATGCCGTCCATCTGTGCTCCGTTCGGTGAAGGGGGCGCCGGTGCGGGAGGGGTTGCAGGCCTTGGCCGGTCAGCAGGTATGCGTCGTCCGCCGCACCGACCATTGGGACGGCCTGCCCGAACTCCGCGTCCATGCCACCCACCAATTCCTGCAAAGCCGATCGGCGCAATAAATTTAGGCAAGCTCCCGGTGGCATGCGTCTTTGAAATTGCGCGGTCGGGACCCGGCTCCTTTTCTGCCGTCGTTCGGGCGACTGCCGGGCAGGGTCGTACTCCGGCAATTCCTCAGCACACGTACGAAGCTGGGCGCGCGCTCGCCCACTTCGGGATGCGCGCGCTGGCGCGCTTCGGCGGCTACGGGGCCGCCGCGCACACAACCTGCCCGGCGGTGGCATCGGGCTGGGCGGCGGCTACGGGACGGCCGCGTTCGGCGTGGCGGCGATGAAGCCGAGGGGCGCGTACGGCGGTTCACCTCGACCTCTGCGGGCTGGAGCCCATATCCTCGCTACCGGAACGGCCGGCCGCCGCACCTCGGCGGGCCGTTCCGGGCGGGCGGTGCGGTCAGAAGTCCTTTTCGGAGACCTCTTCGACCGGGCGAACCTCGACGGCCCCGACCTTGGCGTCGGGGAAGCGGGAGGCGATCTCGGCGGCGCGCTCCGGGCTGCCACATTCGAGGAAGAAGACGCCGGCGAGGTACTCCTTCGCGTCCGGGAACGGTCCGTCGGTCGGGCTCGGCACTCCGTCGCGAGCGGACAGCCTGGTGCCCTCGGCCGGGGCGGTCAGTGCGGCAGCGGTCAGCAGCTCGCCGGAGGCACGGATCTCCTCGACCAGGTTGACGTGCTGAGCGACCCGATCGGCGCGTTCCTGCTCAGAGAGCGTCTCGCCGTCGTGGAGGAAAAGCGGGTGCTTCCAGGTTGAGGAGTTGGTGTAGATCAATACCACGTACCTCACGGGCAATCCTTCACGTTTGTCGTCCGCTGCCGAACGTCGGACGTGCTGGGCTGGTGACTGCCGCAGGCTACCGTCCGCGTCGGACACCTTTCAATCGTGCTCAGGAAGCGGCGCACACTCGAAGTTGCCAGCCATTCCGGCGACGCCAACCTCCGACGGGGGAGCTGGAAGAGGTGGTGGGCGATTCCCGTAGGGCTCCGATAATGGCGGGCATTTTCGGCGGTATGCCGAGCGGGTTCCGCGCCGAGTGGACGGGACAGGCCGGGACTGTCCCGGCCCGCACCGTGGTGTCAGCGTGCCGCTGTGGCGGTCACGTGGACGCGCTTGCCGATCCGTCCCGCCTCGGCGAGCAAGTCGGCTCCCCACCGTTTCCACAGGCCGTCGAGCCGGGAGGTCACGATGACGTCGTCGACTGCCCCGTCCTCCAGTGTGGTGCGTAGCCCGATGCCGTGCCGGACATCGTGCCGTCCCGGTTCCGCTGCGGCGAGTCGGGCGACGGCGTTCACGTCGAGGTCGTACAACACGGCGGCCGGCAGGCCGGGGGGCACCTGATCGCCGGCGCCGAGCACCGCCAGGCTCCCGCCGGCGGGCAGACTGGCCAGGACTCCGGCGATCTCGCCGGTGACGTCGCGGCCCTGAGCGGCCGCAGTCTGCTCCAGGACCTGGCGCAGCTCGTCCTCCCACGTCCAGTAATCGTCGCGGTAGCGCATCAGCAGGACCCAGCCCACCTCGAGCGGCGGGGACGGATGCTTGGCGAAGAAGCGGTCCATGTTGCGCAGCAGCTCGTCGAAGCGTGCCGGGTCCCGTGGGTGCGGCGACTCGATCGCCCACGCCGTCCGGCTCATGCGCAGGCCGACGCCGTCGCGCAGCAGGCGGTACGCCAACTCGAGGTCCTCGAAGCCCCACCCGACGAAATCCTCATCGAAGCCGCCGACGGCCGCGAAGTCGGCGGCCGCGACCGAGCAGTTGAGGGTGAAGAAGTTCTGGTACGGCACCAGCAGCCGGGACAGGTCGAACTCGTGGGCCGCGAGATGTGCGTGCCGGACGTCCCGCAACGTCGCGCCGGCACGTTCCACGAGTTCGTCAGGTGTCGATTCGTCCAGTTGCCGCATGAGACCGGCGTCGACTCCTTCCGGGTCGTAGCCGTACGTGTACCCGACGATCGCCCAGCGGCCGGGGACTTCGCGGTGGGCGCGCAGGTGGGCGTCGACGAAGTCGCGGCCCACGAACGTGCCCGTGTCGAGGAAGATCAGTAGAGGTGCGGTGGCCAGCCGGGCGCCGGCGTTGCGCGCCGTGCCTACCCGGTTGCCGCGGTCCTCCTGGCGGTGATACTTCAGGCGCAACCGGTCGCGGAACTCTCCGACGGCCGCTTCGGTGTCGTCGCTGGATCCGTCATCCGCGACGATCACTTCGAAACGATCGGTGTCCAGGCTCTGCCCAACCAGTTGGGCCAGATTGCGGCGTAACAGGTCCGCCCGGTTGTAGGTCGGGATGATCAGCGAGGCCGGCGGGGTGTCGTGGGACATCGGTCTGCTCCTTTCGGTGATGACGGCGGCGGGATGCGGCCGGAGCCGCTCACCCCCTTCTGAGGCGTCGGATCCGGCACGACCCGGCCGACAGGGCAGCTACGGATGTGACGCGGGTCACGTTCCGGATGCGGCTGTGGATGTCTCGTTCGTGTCCCAGGGGTCCGACGAGCAGATAGAGACCGTCCGCAACCGACAGGGGAGTGAGCAGATGACTGACCACGAGGAGCGTGGGCCGCGTTCGCCCGACGGGGTGCCGGTGCTGCTGGAGACGCCGGATCGACCGGAGGCAGTCAGCGAGCCGGTAGGTGTCGCGGCGGCCGTTCGTGCGCGGTGGGCCGTGACCGGGGTCTTCTTCGTCAACGGCCTGCTGCTGTCGACGTACATCACGCGGATCCCGTCGATCAAGGCTGTTCACCAGTTCGGTGACGCGCAGTTCGGCATGATCCTCACGCTGCTCGGCGTCGCGGCGTTGCTGACCATGCAGTTCGTCGGCGGCATGGTGGCACGGTTCGGCAGTTCCCGGGTGATCCGCACGATGTTGCTGTGCATGCCACTGGCCCTGGCCGCTGTCGGTTTCGCGCGAACCGCCCTGCAACTCGCCGTCGCGGTGATCCTGCTCGGCATCGTGCACGGCGCGACCGACGTGGCGATGAACGGCCATGCCGTAGTGGTCGAGCGCGTCGGTCGGCGACCCATCATGAACGGCTGCCACGCGGCGTGGAGCATCAGCGCCGTGCTGGCGTCGCTCGTCGGCGTCGGTCTGATCAAGGCCGGCATCGCCCCGTCGTGGCATCTGGCCGGCGTTGCGATAGTGATGCTCGCGGCCGCCCTGCCGCTGACCGCGATGTTGCTGCCCGCGTCGGTCGACCGCAACCCGGTGCAGGCCTCCGCCGACGCCAAGCCCCGGGCGAGCTGGCGTACCGGTTGGAGCCGCCGGGTGCTGATGTACGGCGCGATGGGCGCGACGCTCATGGTGTGCGAGGCGGCCGTGACCAGCTGGAGTGGCATCTACCTGCACGAGATCCGCGGTGCCGAGCTGGCCGTGGCGTCGCTGGCCTTCACCGCGTACACCGCCTTCCAGACGTTGATCCGGCTGTTCGGTGACCGCCTCACCGAGCGCTTCGGCGGTGCGGTTCTGTTCCGGGTGAGCGGGCTGGTCGGCATCGCCGGCATCGCGGTGGTCGTCCTCGTACCCTCGCCCTACGTGGCGATCGCCGGGTTCGCCATCCTCGGCGCCGGCACCGCCGTGCTGCTGCCGCTGATCTTCAGTGCGGTCGGCCACGCCGGTGGCGACGGACCGGGCGCGACAACGTTCGTCGCGCGGGCCACGACCTTCGCGTACGGCGGCATCCTGCTCGGCCCGGCGATGGTCGGTTGGTTCGCCGCGGTCTTCGGTCTCACCTGGACGTTCGCCGGGCTGCTCCCGCTGATGGCGGCGATCGTGCTGAACAGCCGCGTCATGGGACAGGCGGACGCCGCCACCGACCGGGAGGCGGCCGCCTGAGCCGGGGGCAGGGACGGTGTGGGTGCTTTCCCCTTGCCCCGCCCGTCCCTGCCGCCGCCTCACTGCGTCATGTGCTGCGCATCG
Organism: Micromonospora sp. DT63; assembly: GCF_049841615.1. Classification (NCBI taxonomy): domain Bacteria; kingdom Bacillati; phylum Actinomycetota; class Actinomycetes; order Micromonosporales; family Micromonosporaceae; genus Micromonospora; species Micromonospora sp. DT63. The sequence goes on from NZ_JBNCKQ010000010.1 coordinate 150,296, forward strand.
AAGCCGTAGCTGCCGATCAGCTCGGCCTCGGCGGCCTCCGGGCCGCCGGCCACCCGGGCCTTGAAGTCTCGCTGGAACGCCGCGAACGCCTCCACGCCGCCGAGGGCGTTGGAGCCGTCGGAGACGCCTACGTGAACGAACGTGACTCCGTCGGCGAGGCGGAAGGCCGCATAGCTCAGGCCGTCGGGCCGCTCGGCGGTCAGCTCGGCGAACACCTCCTCGATCAGGCGCTGATTCTCCTCGGCCGAGTCCGGCCGCATCTCGTACCGCACCACGAATCCCTGTCCCATCGCGTTCCCTTCTCCTTGCGGGCCGCCGACGGCGACCCGCTGCCGATGTGTGGTCGCTGGTCGGTCGGCGCCGGGCGTACTCCCGCAGGCCGGCCACGTAGAGGTTGGGGGTTTCCAGTGCGGGGAAGTGGCCCACCGCGCTCGTACTCCCGTCAGTGGACGATCGACGGAAAGTCGCTGTCGGCGTAGCGCCCGATGGGCCGTGCCGGGTCACGCTGATGAACGGCCATGGCGAGCGGTACCAGCGGCGGCACGGCCGGGTACGCCGACGTCCCGCCCCGCAGCGCGCCGGCGGGCTGCGGCGAGACGACTGCCCCGGCCGTCCAGGCGGTCCGCGGAGCGTCGATTCGGAACGGCTTCAACGCGCTCCTAACAGGTCGCGGCGATGGTTCGGGAATGGCATAGGCAGCAGTTTCGTGAGCCCGGTGAACGCGGGTGCACGCGAAGCATTCCCGCGCTGGCCATGCTATCGGGGGCCGCTGGCGGTGGTCGATCGGCGCGCGCAAGGAGCGCAATCTGCGAGAAGTCTGCTCCGGTGCTGCTGCCTACTCTGACTGCACCTGGTCGACCGTCATGAATGTGTGGAGGCAGCATGGGGGAGTCGAATCGCCTGCGGTCGTCCCGGGCTCCAGCGGCGCGGACCCTTTCGCGGCACGACAACTCTCACATCCAGGTCCGGGTCTTCGCCCACGCCCGTCAAGACCCGGTTGGGCACCTTCTCCATCCCGCTACCGCGGACGGCGGCCGCCGATGATCCGGCGTCGTCCGAGGCGGTTCTGCGCACCGCCGGGCTGGTCGATCCGCCGTAGGCGCTGACGCGGCCCGGCGTCGTCAGTCGCCTGTTCCCGCACCCCTGAGAACCCTGGCCTGCGTCGACGCCGGCCAGGGTCACCGTGCGAAAACGCGAACACCTATCGAAAGGGCCCCTGAGATGGCGATAACCGAGACCGCATCCGCGCCACCGAGCCGGCTGGACACCCGCCGCTGGCTCATTCTCGCCGTGTTGTGTCTGGCGAACTTCATGGTCATCCTCGATTCGCAGGTCACCATCCTGGCCGTGCCGTCCATCCAGTCGGCACTGCAGATGACTCCGGGCGCGGCGCAGTGGGTGCTGAGCGCGAACCTGATCACCTTCGGCGGCATGCTGCTGCTCGGCGGACGCGCCGCGGACCTGCTGGGCCGGCGTCGGGTCTTCATGGCCGGAACGGTGCTGTTCCTGATCGTCTCGCTGGTCTCCGGCCTCGCGTGGAACGGTGAGGTGCTGATCATCGCCCGGGCGCTGCACGGGGTCTCGGCCGCGCTCATGGCGCCAACCGCGTTGTCGATTCTGACCAGCGAGTTCCCGGAGGGCCCGCACCGGCACCTGGCACTCGGCGCGTGGGCCGGCATCGCCGGCGTCGGCGCCACCATCGCGCTGCTGGCCGGTGGCGTTCTCGTCGACGTACTCGGCTGGCAATGGATCTTCTTTCTCAACATCCCGGTGGCCATCGTGATGCTCGTCGTCAGCCCGCTGCTCCTGCGCGAGAGCACCGATGTCACCCTGCGCCGCCGGTACGACGTGGCCGGCGCGCTCTCCAGCACCGCGATGCTGGCGCTGCTCATCTACGGCGTGCAGCTCGCGCCGACCGCGGGCTGGTTCGCCGGCCGTACCCTGGCGGTGTTCGGCGCCGCGGTGGCGCTGCTGATCCTGTTCGTGGTGATCGAGTCACGGTCGGAGGCGCCCCTGCTGCCCCTGCGGATCCTGCGGTCGAACTTCGTGGTGGGTGGCAACCTCTCGATGGTGACCATGGGCATGCTGGCCGTCGGCGTCTCGGTGCTCGTGTCCCAGTACGCCCAGGGTGACCTGCTCGGATGGTCGGCGACGGAATTCGGGCTGCGTCAAGCGATCATGCCGTTCATGGCGTTCGCTGGCTCGTTCATCGGCCAGCGGTTCGTCACCCGCTACGGCACCCGCGCGGTGGCGGTCGTCTGCCTGGTGCTCATGGGCGTCGGCCCGGGCATGATGATTTTCGCGGTGGGCGCCGGTGGCCCGTTCCTGCTGATTTTCGCGGCCATGTTCTTCTTCGGCTCCGGCCTCGGCCTCGGCACGGTCGCCGCCTCGGCTGCCGCCCTGACCGGCGTACGGGAGAACGACCTGGGCCTGGCCTCCGGCATGAACACGGCCGCGCAGCAGATAGGTGGCGGTTTCGGCGTGGCCATCGTCTCCACTGTCCTGGTCTCGTACTCGACCGGCGGCACTCCGCAAGCCGCCGAGATGGCGGGTTACCAAGCCGGCTTCGTCGCGTGCGTCGGCTTCGCCCTCCTCGGGCTGCTGGTCACGGTGCCCTTGCTGCGGGGCGTGCGGCGTCCCCAGCCCCGGGATCCGGCACTCGAGTTCGCGGTGCACGCGGACTGATCGCCCGCCCGGCTCGGCTGACCCCTCAGCTGAGCCGGGCGACGCGCCGTTCCAGATAACGGCGCTCCGGCAGACTTGTGGCGCGGCGAGCGGCCAGCTCGTACGTGTCGCGTGCCGCGTCGTGCTCGCCGGCCATCTCCAGAAGATGCGCGCGTACGGCGTGCAGCCGGTGACCGTCGGCCACCCGGGCGTCGTCGACCAGCGGCTCGAGCACGGCGAGCCCGGCGTGCGGCCCGTGCACCATGGCCACCGCGATCGCTTCGTTGAGTTGCACGACGGGATTGGGCCAGATGCGGGCGAGCAGTCGATAGAGCACGAGGATCTGCGGCCAGTCGGTGTCCTCCGCCCGAGCCGCCTCGTCGTGCACCGCCGCGATGGCGGCCTGCAACTGGTAGACCCCCAGCGGCGCCGACGACAACGCTCCAGTGATCAGCTTGACGCCCTCGTCGATGTAGTCGCGGTTCCACCGGGAGCGGTCCTGCTCGCCCAGCGGGATGAGGCTTCCGTCCGGCCCGGAACGCGCCGGACGACGCGCCTCGGTGAGCAGCATCAACGCCAGCAGCCCGGTCACCTCCCCGTTGCCGGGCAGCAGCCGGTGCAGCTCCCGGGTGAGGCGCACCGCTTCGGTGATCAGCTCCGGACGGTTCAACTCAGCCCCGGTCGTCGCGGCGTACCCCTCGTTGAAGATCAGATACAGCACCTGCAGCACGACCGCGAGCCGGTCCTCCAGTTCGCCCTCCGGCGGCAGGCGGAACTCGGAGCCGGCCGCCTTGATGCGCTGCTTGGCGCGGGTGATGCGGCGGCTCACTGTCGCCTCCGGAACCAGGAACGCCCGCGCGATCTGTGCTGTCGTCAGCCCGCCCACCGCGCGCAGGGTGAGCGCGGCCTGCGACAGCGGCGAGACGGCTGGATGACAGCAGAGGAACAGCAGGGTGAGCGTGTCGTCGGGAGAGCCCGGGGCGTCGGCTGGCGGCGCGTGCATCTGATCGGCGGGGGTGAGCGCCGCAACGGTCACCTCACGCTGCTGACGTGCCGTCTCGCTGCGCCGCGCGTCCACCAGCCGCCGGGTGGCAACTCGGATGAGCCAGCCCACGGGGTTGTCCGGAACGCCTTCCTGCGGCCACTGCACGGCCGCGGCCACGAGCGCCTCCTGCACGGCGTCCTCGCACGCGTCGAACGAGCCGTGCCGCCGCACCAGGGCACCGAGCACACGGGGCGCCAGCCCGGCCAGAACGTCGTTCATGCTCACATCTCCCAGCCGGACAGGCCCAGGACGGGCCGGATCTCGACCGCCTGGCTACCGGCCACGGGCAGGCGGCGTCCGATCTCGACAGCGCGGGCGTGGCTCTCGCAGTCGACGACGAAGAATCCGGCCACGTACCGGCCGCCGGACTCGACGGACCCCTCAACCAGCTGCGGGCCGTCGGCAGCGTCCTTCGTCTGTAGCGTCGTCGTGTTGATCGGGTCGGCGAGCGCGGTGGCGTCGATCAGTTCACCCGATTCGGCGAGCTCGTGCAGCAACGACTCGACAGGTGGCGGCCGGTCCTCTCCGCTGCCGGCCGCGGACCGGCCACCGCGCAGGAACATCGGGTGCACCCAGGCGCCGGGGTCGCCGTAGACGACCAGGACGAACCTCATGACGTCTGCCTTCCTCTGCGGTGAGCGGCCTGGCGGGCGGTGACGTGCGGAACGATACCCAGCAGATCCGGCCCAGGCGTTGTCCCACAACTCCAACTCCACCAGGTGCGACCGGCGTACCAGATCGGCCGAGCCCGCGTCCGCGCAGCTGCGCGTCACTGAGCTCTTCGACCGCTCCCACCATTGACGGTGTGATGATCGGGTGGTGCGGGTGATGATGGCCACCGATGCGGGGCACCCGGGGCGGACGAATGAGGATTTCGCCGGTGCCGTGCCGTCCGGCGTGGTTCTGGTTGACGGCGCGGGCGGCATCGCCGGCGCCGAGAAGGTCTGCCACCACGGAGTGACCTGGTACGCCACCCGTCTCGGCGGTGCTCTCCTGGGCGCGTTGTCCCAGCACCGGACCCTAGGTGAGGTGCTGGCCGAGAGCATCGAGCGGATCACCGACGAGCATCGCGACACCTGCGATGTCACCAACTCGATCAGCCCTTACGCGGCAGTCGCGATGCTCCGGTTCTCGGATGGCCTCGTCGAGCACCTGGTCCTTGGAGACGCCGTGGCGGTCATCGGCCGGACCGGCGCCGATCCCTTGGTCACCCGCGACCCGCGCGAGGCGATGATCGCCAGTCCCGTGGAGGCCCGGCTGAAGGGCGTGCCCGAGGGCACTGACGAGTACCGGCGGATCCTGCTGGAGTTGCGTGCTCGACGCAACAGCCCGGGCGGTTTCTGGGTGGCCAAGGACGACCCGCGGGTTGTGGACGAGGCGATCACCGGCAGTTGCCCAACCGACGAGGTGACAGTTGCCGCTCTGCTGAGCAACGGCGCGAGCCGGCTGGTGGACACCCTCGGACTGACCAGTTGGGCGGGACTGCTGCACCTGGCGGAGACCGCCGGACCCGGCGAGGTCATCGGCCGGGTCAGGGAGGCCGAGGTTCGCGGCGACGTCGCCCCGGACGACGCGACGGTCATCTGCTGCAGCCGCACGAGACAGCTCGGCGACGGGTAACCGATCATCGGTTCCCGGCCGGGCATACTCGCTGTTCATGACGTACGACCTCGCGGTCTGGGAAGGCGAGCGCCCAGACGAGTCGAACGCGGCGGTGACTTTCAGCGCCCTGTACGACCAGTACATCGAACGAGACGATCCGACGTTGATACCGCCCACGCCAGCGATCACGGCGTACGTGGAGTCGCTGCTTGACCGGTGGTACGAGATGGGGGACCCACGCGACGTCGATGACACGAGCCCGTGGTCGGACGCGCCCCTGACGAACAATGCTCAAGGTCCGATCATCTACCTTGCCATGCGCTACAGCATGGCCGCCGAGGTCTCCGCCGCCTGCGCTCATCTGGCGGCCGAGAGCGGGCTTGTCTGCTTCGACGTTCAATGGAACCAGCTCCGTCCAACCGCCACCGAGTCGTAGCGGGCGACACCATCGATCGCACCGACGTCGTCGAGCCAACCTGGCCCGTTGACTTCAGCGAGCCTGTCGGGAAGGTCAGGCAGCCTGCTCAGGCTGCGCGGCGTCCCCAGGCCGAGATCAGCGGCGCGAGGGTGAGGTCGAGTTCGCCGGCATCGACGGCGGCCAGGTGCGCGTCGATCTCGGCGTCGTCGGCCAGCCCGGCGGCGAGCAACTCGGCGCGGACCAGGCGCACCGTCGCCGTCTCCAGCCGGTCGCAGGCCACCCCGCCGACCGGGAAGGAACCGGCCGCCGCCACATCGACCAGGCCCGCCGCGCGCAACGACTGCGGCAGCGTACGGCCGTAGCGCAGATCGGCGCCGCGGCGCGTCAGCAACTCCCGGACGGCACGCCGCAGTCGGTTGGCACGCCGCTGCGCCGGACCGACCTCATCGAGGCAGGCCAGCGGCTGCAACTCGGTGTCGGCGTCCTCGATCAACAACCAGCCGCCGGGCTTCAGCGCCGCCACCATCGTCGCCAACGCCCGGGCACGGTCGGGCACGTGAACGAGCACGAGCCGTGCGTGTACCAGGTCAAACGTGCCGGACTGCGGCGGCGGGTTCGCGACGACGTCGTGCCGAAGCACCTCGTACCCGCCGTGCGGGTCCAACCAGGTCGGGTTGATGTCCGTGGCCAGCACGTGACCGGTTGGTCCGACGGCCGCGGCCAGGGCCTCGGGAATGCTGGGACCTCCGGCACCGACTTCCCAGCAGCGCCAGCCCGCCCTCAGCCCGAGCCGGTCGAGGTGCCCGCGCGTGACACCGTCGAACAGCTCGGCCAGCCAGCCGAACCGCTCGCCCGCCTCGCGCCGGGCATTGTCGAGCAGGTAGCGGTGATCCGGCGCAGCCTCGGGGGAGTGCGGTGGCGGGGTCCCGGACCGGGTGCCCGCGGTATTCACCGGTTCGTCAGTCGTCGCGTCCGGCTCGGGCTCGGGATCGACGACGGGCTGCGATGAAGTCATGCCCCCATCCTCACGCCACCGCGTGCGGTGTCAGCAGGAAACGGGCTGCATTCGAACACAGCCCCGGCTCCGGCCGACCAGGCCGACCCCGCACCCTCGACACGATCGGCCGCCCGGGGATCGAGCAGCGCTGTGGGCCAGCGTTTCGGTCAGCCCGGTCGACCAGGGCCTGCGGCACGTCGCGGAGCGCGCGGTCGGAGTCCGGCGAGATCTTCGCCGGGATGGGCGCTCGTCCTCCCGGGGCGACCGCACGTCGATCGCCCCGGGTTCCGTTTGGCGGATGGCCGGCGTATTCCCTAGATCGACGTGGCCGGTGTCAGCTCGACGACGCTGCCGGTGGCGCGGGACCGCTCGGCCGCCCAGACGACTCGGTGGGAGGAGATGCTCTCCTCGGGTCCGGAGGTGACACGTGAGCGGTCCCCGGTGGCGACCGCCGCGATGAACGCCTCGATGAGCGCCCCGTCGGCGCCGCCGTGCCCGTCCGCGGCCGAGGCGTCGCCGTCGGGATCCAGGTTGATGGTCTCGACGGTGTCGGTGAGGAAGTCGTGGACGTGCAGGGTACGACCGTCTCCCTCGATGCTGCCGAACGTGCCGAAGATCCGCGTCTTGCGAAAGTCGAGCGCGGTGAAGGCCGTCATCGTGAAGGCGACCGTGGTGCCGCCCTCATACTCGAGGTTGACCACCTGGTGGTCGACGACGTCGTTGCGGCCCGCGTAGACGCAGACGCCGTACGGGCCGTCCCTGAGGGCTTTGTGGACACCGTCCGCGCTGACGTCGTCGGTGAGTACGCCTAGCGGCCATGCCTCGTGGACGGGGTCACCGAGGAAGCGTTCGTAGATCCGGATCGCGGAGTAGGCACAGGATCGTTCGACCGGGCAGTCGACGCAGCGCTCGGTCGCTCCGGCTGGACGGTTCTCCGGCCGGAAGTGGGCGAGGCCGCCGAAGGAGGAGACCCGTCGGACCGGTCGGCCGATGAGGTGGCCGAGCCAGTCGATGTCGTGGCAGGACTTGGCGAGCAGCATCGACGAGGATTCGGCCTCCACCGCCCAGTTGCCGCGCACGTAGCTGTGGGCGTGGTGCCACCAGCCGACCGGCTCCAGGTGATCGATGCTGACGATCGCGCCGATCCGCCCGGAGTCGATCAGCCGCTTGAGTGTCTGGGAATAGGGCGTGTATCGGAGTACGTGACAGACGGCGAGGAGGACGTCGTTGTCGACGGCTGCGGCGACGATCCGTTCCGCCTGCTCGGGCAACGGGGCCATCGGCTTCTCCAGCAGGATCGCGTAGCCGCGTTCGGCGAAGGCCACCACCGGCTCGACATGCGCGCGATCGGGGGTCGCCACGATCACCGCGTCGGCGAGCCGGGGCTGTGCGGCGAGGTCTTCCCACGAGGCGAACCGGCGCTCCGCGGGTACGTCGAACTCGTCGGCCAGGGTGCTGCGGCGGGCGGGGTCGGGATCGGCGACAGCCGCGATCGTGGCGTTGGCGGTGGCGACGGCGAGCCGCGCGTAGGCGGCGCCTCGCGCTCCGGCACCGACGATCGCCAGTGTGATGGACATCAGGTGTCTCCTATTTGATGGCGCCGGAAAGGATGCCTTTGACGAAGTGGCGCTGGAAGAAGAGGTAGAGGATGACCACGGGGACGATGACGATGATCGTTCCGGCGCTGAGCAGCGGGATGTTGCGGCCGTAGGCCTGGATGAACTTGCCGAGCCCGGACGGCGCCGTCCGCATCGCCGGGTCCTGGATGAGGATCAGCGCGAGCAGGAACTGGTTCCACGCCCACATGAAGTAGAGAAGGCCGAGGGTGGTGAGCGCCGGCCGGGCGGTGGGCAGCAGGACCTGGCGCAGGATCTGCCTGCTGGTCGCGCCGTCCATCTCGGCGGCCTCGGTGAGTTCCGGCGGCAGCGACTCGAAGTGGCTGCGCATCCAGAACACCCCGAACGGCATGAACGCCCCGATGAGCGGCAGGATGACCGCCCAGTAGGTGTTGAGGAGTCCGACCGACTTGAGGTCGTAGTAGAGCGGGATGACGATCGACTCGTACGGCAGGGCCAGGCCCAGCATGAGCAACGCGAAGATCGGCCCCCGGACGGCGAGCCGCATCATCGCCAGCCCGTATCCGGCGAGCGTCGCGAGCACCAGAGCGAGGGGTACGACGCCGAGCGCGATGATCAGGCTGGACCGCATGAGGTCAGCGAAGCCGCCTGTCGACCAGGCGTCGACGTAGTTGTGCCACTGCGGATCCGACGGCCACGCGAGGCCCGGGCTGAGATTGTCCTGTGGTTGCAGCGACGCGGCGAGGATCGCGTAGAAGGGAACCAGCACCGAGGCGGTGGCAGCCAGCAGCGACAACCGGGTCATCGACCGGATCATGTCTTCTCCCGGGTGAGGCGGTTGAGGGCGAACATGACCGCGCAGGTCAACAGGGACAGGACGACGGCGAGCGCACAGGCGGTGCCGACCTGCCCCGCGGTGAAGGTCAGCCGGTAGATGGCGACACCGGGCACCAGTGTCGACTCGCCGGGACCGCCGGCGGTCATCACGTAGACGACGTCGAAGCTGGCCAGGGCTGCGATCACGGTGACGGTCGCCGCGACCGACATCTCCCGGCGCAGACCCGGCACGGTGACGTGCCAGAACTCGTGGATCGCACCGGCGCCGTCGAGTCGGGCGGCTTCGTACAGGGCCGGATCGATCTTGCCGATTCCGGAGTACAGCAGCAGGAAGCAGAGCCCGGTCGAGACCCAGGTCCCGACGACTCCGACCGCCGGGTAGGCCCAGGTGAAGTCACCCAGCCAGGCCCGGGTGAGGTCGGACAGGCCGACCGCGCGCAGCAGCGCGTTGAACGGTCCGTCGTCGTCGAAGAACAGCTTCCAGACGCTGCCGACCGCGACCAGCGGAAGGATCTGCGGCAGGAAGATCACGGTACGGACGAAGGGCATGCCCTTCCAGGGCACGTTCGCGACGAGCGCCGCCAGCACCAGGCCGAAGCAGATCGGGATGACCGAGTAGAAGAGGATCAGCCCGAAGGCGTGGACCAGGGAGAGCCGCAGCGCCGGGTCGGCGAGGATCTCCCGGTAGTTGTCGAGCCCGGCCCAGGTGGCGACGCCGATTCCGTTCCAGTCCCAGAACGAGATCCAGAGGCTGTGCAGCCAGGGCGCGATCACGAAGGCCGCGTAGAAGAGCAGCGCCGGTGCGGTGTAGAGCAGCGGTACGAGTCGTGCCCGCGACCGCCGGGCCCGCACCGGCGTCGCGGGGGCGACGACGGTGCGGTCCCGGACGGCCACGCGGTTCGCGAGGCTGTCAGCCATGCGTCTTGGCCCAGTCGGACTGGACGGCCCGGATGAAGGTGGCGGGGTCGACCTTGCCGGCGATCAGCTTCTGGGTCTCGGCGACCAGCGTGTCGTTCATGGTCGCGGTGGCGTTGTTGTTGAACCCGATGAGCCCGTCATCGGCGTTGACCTTGTTCCACGCGGCGATCAGGTCGGCGGAGATCGTGCCGGGCTCGGCGGTCACGGTGGAGGTGTCCGAGGGCAGGAAGCCCTGGGCGAAGGAGGCCTTGGCAGCCTCCGGGCTGCGCAGGAAGTCCAGGAAGGCGGCGGCGGCCTGCGCGTTCTTCGACTTCCGCGAGATCCCGTACGCCACCGAGGTGCCGATCGCGGTGGCCTTGGGGCCGGGGAAGGGCACGAAGCCGGCGTCGCCCCGCAGCGCGTCGCCGATCTTCTTCGAGTCCCAGGAGCCGTCCACGAAGAAGACGCCGTCGCCCTTGGTGAACTTGTCCACCGCACCCTGCAGGTCGATGCCGTTGGCGTCCTTGGAGTAGTAGCCCTTCGTACCCCAGTCGGTGATGCTCTGGGCGCCCTTGGCGTTCCCGGCGGTGTCGAAGGTGGCGCCGCCCTCACCGAAGACCCACTTGGCGTACGCGGCCGGGCCGTCCGTGGACTGCCCGATGAGCTGGACCGGGAAGGAGGCGTGGCCCTCCTTGTTGCCGAGCTGGAGCGGGGTCTCGCCGCCGGCCTTGGCCTTGGCCAGGGCGGCCTCCAGGTCCTCGAGTGAGGCCGGAGCGGCGGCGATGCCGAGCTTCTTCAACTTGGCCTTGTTGTAGTAGAGCCCGACCTGCGAGAAGGAAGCGGGTGCCGCGTACAGGTCGCCGGAGCCGAGGGTGGTGCCGTCCTTGGCGACCCGCCACTGGTTGAGCTGCCCGGCCGGGTACGCCGTCTCCCAGCCGTACGCCTTCGCATACGGCTGAAGGTTGAGGATCAACTGGTCCTTGACCGTGGTGCCCACCGCGTTGAGCAGCACGATGTCGGGGGAGGTGTCGCTGGACAACGCGAGGTTGAGCGACTTGTTGTAGTCGTCGTACGTGGTGTCGACGTAGTTGATCTTGACGTTGGGGTGCTTCGCCTGGAACGCCGGGATGATGTCCTTCATGGCGGCACCCGACTCGGGGGTGGCGATCAGGTTGAGTTCCACAGGTCCGGACGGGACGCCGGTCTGGACGGCCGCGTTCGCGTCGGCGGCCGGTCCGTCGCTGGAGGAGCTGCCGGGTGCGCACGCGCCGAGCGCGAGGAGCACTGCTGCCGCGCTGAGCGCACTCTTCACCGATGGCAATGACTTCATGGGGGATCTCCCTGGGCAGGAGTAGTTTCGAAGGAAAGTTGCGTTCGCTATAGTGAGCGGTCTACGAACCCACGTCAAGGGGCAGCGAATGACCGTAGGTGACGCTCTTCCGGGCGGGGACCAGAGCGCCCTACGGCATCTGAACACGCGCCGTGTGCTGCGGCTGCTCTACGAGGGGCCGTCGCTGACCATCAGCGGTGTCGCCCGCGAGACCGGGTTGTCCCGCCCCACCGTGCAGGGCATCCTGACCTCCCTGGTGGAGTCCCGACTGCTGCTGCTGGACGGTTTCGACACCGCCCGGACCGGGGGGCGGCCGGCGCAGCGGTACCGCTTCGCCGCGGACGCGGGCATCCTGGCCGGCCTCGACATCGGGGCGCACGCGGTGTCGGTGCGGATCACCGACCTCGCCGGAGCGCAGGTGGCGGCCGCCCGGGCCGCGATCGACCCGGCCCTGGACCCGACCGGCCGCATCGACGCCGCGGTCAACCTGCTGCGACGGACGATCCCGGCCGACTCACCTCGGCTGTGGGCGGCCTGTGCCGGCTCCCCGGGCATCATCGCCGACGGTGTGGTGCGGCTGAGCGTGGCCATCCCGGACTGGACCGGCACGGCTCTTGCCAAGGAACTCGCCGGCCGCCTGGACTGCCCGGTGAGCGCCGTCAAGGACGCCAACCTCGCGGTCCTCGCCGAGCACCGGGTCGGTGCCGCGCAGGGCGTCGACCACGTCCTGTACGTGCACGCCGGGCATCGCCTCGGCGTCGGTGTCCTGGTCGACGGCAGGCCGTTCGGCGGTGGCCGGGGGGCTGCCGGCGAGATCGGTCGGCACCCGGGCCTGGGCTGGGAGGCAGCCCCCCGAAAGCTGCTCTCCGACGCCGGGGTCGCTCCCGGCATGAATTCCCGCGAGTGGGTCTTCGCGCAGGCCAGACGGGGGGACAAGCGTGCGGTCCGGGCCGTCGACGACTACGCCCGGGCGCTCGCCGAGGGGGTGGGCGCCATGGTTCTCGCCATGGACCCGCAGGTGGTCGTGGTGGGCGGTGGCATCGCGCGCGCCGGCGAGACGGTGATGGAGCCGGTGCGGCGCCACCTCGCCGAGATCCTGTACGAGTTGCCAGGCCTGACGATCTCCGCGCTCGGAGACGACGCGGTGGCGATCGGCGCGGTCGAGACCGCCCGGGACACGGTCCGCGCGGAGCTGTTCACCGACGGCTCTTGACAGCGGCTGGGCTCGCCGGCATATTCCGAAAGAACTTTTCTTTCGTTACCCCCGGGAGTGCCACATGGCGCATCGCTTTCGAAGAGTTCTCGCCGCAGCCAGCTCGATGATCCTCGGAGTCACCCTCGCCGGCATCGTCACCGCCGCGCCGGCGCAGGCCGGCGACACCCCGCCCAGCCCGCTCGCCAAGCCGGGCTACACGCTCGACTTCTCCGAAGAGTTCGACGTCAGCACCCTGAACACGAACCGCTGGCTGCCCTACTACCTGCCGCACTGGACCTCCCCCGCCAACCGCGAGCTGGGCGCCAAGGCGCGCTACACGATCGCCGACGGCGTGCTCACCCAGCGGCTCGACGCCGACACCCCAGCGTGGAATCCGCAGTACGACGGCACGGTCAAGATCTCCTCGTTCCAGACCTACAACAAGGACTACTGGCACAAGTTCAACGGCTCGATGCCGTTGAACCATCACGAGCCCGACTTCAACGGCTACACGTTCCAGTACGGCTACGTCGAGCTGCGGGCCAAGAAGTCGAACGTCGGCGGGGGCGGCCACCAGGCCCTCTGGCTGGTCGGCACCGGGGACACCTCCAGCGCATCGCGCAACCCCGAGGTCGACATGGTCGAGACGTTCTTCTCCGAGCCGAACAACTGGCGGATCGCCGCCCACAGCTGGGGCGACCCGAACTTCCTGTCCAGCTCGTACGCGTCGATCGCCCCCGTGCCCAGCGGGTCGCCGACCACCGAGTTCCACACGTACGGCATGGAGTGGACGCCCACCGACATCAAGTTCTACTACGACGGCCAGCTCTACCGGACGATCAACGACGCGCCCAACATGCCGATGGGGCTGATCATGGGCATCTACACCGACGCCGGCTCCGGTCAGCACAACGACGTCTGGCCCAAGACCTGGAGTGTCGACTACCTCCGCGTGTACAAGAAGGACGGCGGCTACCCGGTGGCCTATCAGCGGCTGAAGAACCGGCAGACCGGCCAGTACGTCAAGGACGACGGCAGCGGCACCGCCAGGTACGCCGCCGCTGCCAGCACCGACCAGTCCGCCCAGTGGGCCGTCGAGAACGTCGACGGTTACGTCCGGTTCAAGAACCGTGCCACCGGCAACTACCTGCACGTGGAGAACCAGACCGGCAACGTGCAGACCGGTGCGGTTCCCGGCACCTACTGGTCGGCGCAGTGGGCCCAGGAGCCGGTCGACGGCCGCTTGCGCCTGAAGAACCGTTGGAAGGGCACCTACGCCCATACCGAGAACATGACCGGCAGCGTCCAGTACGGTGCCGCGCCCGCCAACTGGTGGACCAGCCAGTGGGCCCTCGAACCCGCCTCCTGACGAACCGCAACCCACCGGCGTCGCCCGCTCTCAGTTTCCGCAGGTGAAAGGCCGCTTCCCGGATTCGGGAAGCGGCCTTTCACCTGTCGTGCAGACGAGCGCAGCGGTCCGCCTCGGCGGCCGAGAGCGTCACCGAGCCGTCCCCGCACTGGTCCCGGGCGAACTCTCGCCCGGGACCGCACCGGGAACGGGGCCTACGGTTTGCGGGCGAGGAGCCCGACGAAGGTGTGATAGGTGTCGGTCTGCGCCGGAGCGGGCGTACCCGGCTCGGGACGCCACTCGGCCAGCGGCACCAGCCCCGGCTCCAGCACCGTCAGCCCGTCGACGAACGAGAGGATCTCCTCGTCGGTACGCCAGCGGCCGGTGCCCAGCGACTCGTTGAAGACCCGCTCGACCTCGCGGGCCTTGCGGGAGCCTTCGGGGTCCCGCTCACCCGGGTCGCGGAAGTGCGAGACCGCCACATAGCTGCCGGAGGGCAGCGCGTCGATCAACGCCGCCGCCACCGCACGCGGATCCTCGTCGTCGCCAAGGTGGTGCAGGATCGCGAAGAGCAACAGGCCGATCGGCCTGTCGAAGTCGAGGAACCGACGTACGTCCGGGTGGTCGAGGATCTCCTGCGGCTCCCGGATGTCCGCCTGGATCACCGTCGCGGTGCCGTCGGCGGCGAGCAGAGCCCGGCCGTGTGTCAGGACGATCGGGTCATTGTCCACGTACACCACCTGAGCCTTCGGGTTCTGCTCGGTGGCGACCTCGTGGACGTTGCCCTGGGTGGGCAGCCCCGATCCAATGTCGAGGAACTGGTCGATGCCCGCCTCGGCGACGAGGAAGCGGATCACGCGACGCAGAAAGGCCCGGTTCGCCTGACCGGCCGCCGGCCCATCGGGTGTGATCCGCAGGGCGTGTTCGGCGACCTGTCGGTCGACCTCGAAGTTGTCCTTGCCGCCGAGGAAGAAGTCATAGACCCGGGCCACGCTGGGGATGCTGGGGTCGATGCCGGGGGGTGCCGCCTTGTCGCGGGTCACAGGCGTCTCCATTCGATCGGGACGGGCGCAGGCTGAGGTCTGCGGGCGGTGCCGGGTTGCGGCGAGTGTAGCGATCGGGAGGGTTGAATTCCGCCCCGACTGGTACCGCTCCCAGCCAGCCGTCCCCTCACCAGCGCACTCATCGAGCGACGCGCCCACCCGGGCGCCGACTGGCGGCTGGAGACGATCGGCGACGGATCGTCGGGCCCAACGCTGGCCGGGATGCCGGCTGGCGGTGGGCCCGACGTCAGTAACCCGTCAGCGGCCCTGCAGGCGCTTGACGTTGTCGCCGAAGGTCCAGCCCTTCGACCCGTCCCAGTTCGCCGACCAGGTCATCAGGCCCTTGATGCCGGGAACGCTGTTGTACGCCTGCGTGACCAGCGATGTCGACATGTAGCCGCCGCCCGCCCCGTTCTGCGCGGGCAGGCCCGGGACCTGCTTGTCGTACGGCACGCGGATGGTGGTGCCCCCGATGGTGAGGCCGTTGTTCAGGCACTGCGTCTGCACCGTGAACCCCTGCACGGTGCCGGCGGGGTACGAGTCGCCGGCGCAGCCGTACATGCTGCCGTTGTAGTACTGCATGTTCAGCCACCAGAGCCGGCCGTTGTCCACGTACTTCTTGATGATTGGCAGGTAGGAACCCCAGATCGAGCCGTAGACGACACTGCCGCCGGTGACGTAGGCGGTCTCCGGTGCCATGGTCAGGCCGAAGTTCGAGGGCATCCGGGCCAGCACTCCGTCGATGATCCGGATCAGGTTGGCCTGCGACGTCGACAGGGTGTTGATGTTGCCGCTACCGGTCAGGCCCGTCTCGATGTCGATGTCGATGCCGTCGAAGTGGTAGGCCGTCAGGATCGGCACGATCGTCGCGATGAACCGGTCGGCGACAGCGGTGGAGCTCAGGTCGATGCCCGCGGCGGCTCCGCCGATCGACATCAGGATCGTGGCGCCGGCGGCCTTGGCCTGGCACATCTCGGCCGGGGTGGCCACCTTCACGCCGGCGTCCATGCCGTTCTCCCAGAGGACCGTGCCGTCCGAGCGGATCACCGGGAACGCCGCGTTGATCACGTTGTAGCCGTGCTGGCTGAGCCGGCTGTCGGTGATCGGGATCCAGCCGAGTCCAGGGTGGACGCCGTTGGAGGCGCCGTCCCAGTTCTCCCAGTAGCCCTGCAGCACCTTGCCGGTGGGCCGCGACTTCACCGCGCAGGTCCCGCCAGTGGGCGGCGGCGTGGTGGGGGGAGCCGTGGTCGGCGGCGGCGTCGTCGGCGGCGCGGTCGTCGGTGGCGGAGTGGTGGGTGGAGCGGTCGTCGGGGGAGGCGTGGTGGGCGGCGGCGTGCTCCCCGAGCAGGCGCCCAGGTCACGCCACAGCGACGGGGTCGCGGCGGGGTTCCAGCCGGCGCCGGCGTACGCGGTGTGCGTGACCAGCGCCTGGTAGAGCCGGCCGCCGTAGGTCACCTGGGCGCCTGCCTGGTAGGTGGTGCCCTCGGCCCAGGCCGGTGCGGTGCAGGCGACCAGCGCGACGGCGTTGGCCGAGGACACGGCCGCCATGCTGCTGGGGACGAAGGCGATGGCGGCCGTGACGGTCATCGCCGCCCCGGCCACCACTGCGAATATTCGACGGCTTCTCATGGCTCACTCCCCGGCTTCGGCGACCCGTGACCTCCACATATTGACGTTGGTGCGCCTTAATAGCAAGGGTTGTTTACAGATAGCGGAAGTCGGGGCCACGTGCAGGTGGAGATGTGCCCTGGTCGTCGCCGAGAGCGCTGGCGCCCGGGTGCCGCGGCTACCGCTTCGAGAGGCGGCGACAACTGTCGTGCTGGATACTTCCCCGATGACCAATCCAGAGCTCGATCCGGACGTCTATCCACCCCTCGATCCTCGCGAGCCCGTTCCGGAGACCGCCGAGGAGCTGCTTCCCGGTACGCCGAGCGACCTGCCGGAGGCGCCCACCGAGCCGATGCCCGACGACGGCGATCCTCCAGGCGTACCCGAGCCGGCGTGACTGTCGTCCGGCGGCGCCGTCCCGCCTGCGTGCGGGCGGTCAGCAGGAGCGCGGCTGCCAGCTCACCTTCGTCACGTGCATGGGCACGTACAGGTCACCACTGCCGTTGGCTCGCGCGCAGACAGTGCCGGTGAGCGGCGTCCCGAGGTACGTGTAGGACCAGGTGATCTCGGCGTTCCGGGAGGTGTAGTTGTAGTAGTTGAAGGCCGGGGCGTAGCCGGACCACTCGGTGTTGGTCAGCACGGACGGCGTCTCGACCGGCCCCTGGGGCGGGTGGTTCCAGTTTGGCCAGATGCAGAGCATGCCCTGTGGGCAGTTCCCGGGGGCCCAGGGGCCGTCCGCCGCCTGGGTGGTCGCCGCCGAGGCGGCGGGGGCGGTGGCCAGTACACCTACGACGGATGCGGCGACGGCGATGGTCTTCAACAGCATGGTTCACCTTCTTAAATCGATGATCCTGAATGGAGATAAGCTACTGCGGGAAAGTTGAGACGTCAATGACCCGGGTGAGACCCGAGCGCGGTCGCCGACCGAGGCGTGAGATACGTTGGCGATCATCGATGTCTGGCGGGATCGTCGACGTATGACAGGCGTGTTCCCTTCCTCGCTGATCCGCCGCCTGCGGCCGGGTCTGCTGGCCGCCGTCGTGGTGTCGACGGCGGTGCTCATCAGCGCGTTCAGCGTCGCTCCGGCAGCCGACGCCGGGGCCGCGCCGCCGGCCGCGTACCCCGGAATCGTCCCGGCCCCCGGCGGCCTCGCGGAGCCGACCGCCACCGTGCCGCCGGCCCCAACCACGGCGCCCAGTACGCCGAACACCTCGCCCTTCCCGCCGAGCGCGCCGACGAACCTGGCCGCCAGCGAGGTCCGCAGCGGGTCGGTCACCCTCACCTGGACTGCCGCCAAGCCGGGCTGCTGCGCCGTCACCGGCTACGACATCACGTACTACCAGGCGTTCGACGACGTCATCTACAGCGCCAGCGTCGGAGCCGTCACCACCGCCACGATCAGCAACTACATCCGGCCGGGCAGGCAGTACTCGTTCCGGGTGGCCGCCCGGGACAGCCTCGGACACCGCTCGGCCTCGACGGACGCGCTGACCGTGGTCACCCCGTTGATCGACACCGGCCCGGACACCACCCCGCCGAGCGCCCCGCAGAACCTGACCGTCGGCGAGGTGACCGCCTCGACCGCCACGCTGTCCTGGTCGCCGTCGACGGACAACGTCGGCGTGCTCGGATACAACGTCTACCAGTTCGACGGCTGGTTCAGCTCGACACTGATCGCCACCGTGCCGGGAACGACGTACACGGCGGCGCTGCCCGCGTCGACGCCGCTTCGCAACCTGATCTACGTACGCGCCCGGGACGCGGCGGGCAACGTGTCGATCGCGTCCAACACGGTCACCCTGCCCACGACGTCCACTCCGCCGCCCCCGCCGCCCTCGACCTGCCGGGTGACGTACCGGAACCAGTCGCAGTGGCAGGGCGGCTTCGTGGCCACGGTGACGGTCCAGAACCTCGGCGCGGCACCGATCGACGGCTGGATCGTCACCTTCGGCTACCCGGGAGACCAGCAGGTCACCTCGGCCTGGAACGCCACGGTCGGCCAGACCGGGACCAGCGTGACCGCCCGTAACGTCGACTGGAACCGCGCCCTCGCGCCGAACGGCTCCGCGAGCTTCGGCGTCCAGGGACGGTGGGGCGTCAGCGACGCGCCACCCACCGCCTTCTCGCTCAACGGCGCTCCCTGCGCGGTGGGCTGAACGCGTCCCCATTGGAGGATCCTCGTGCGCACACCCCACCGCCGCCGCAGAGCACTGCTCGGGGCGGTCACGGCCGGCATTCTCGCCGTCTCGACCACCCTCGGCGGTACGACCACGCCCGCCGCGGCCGCGAACACGCTCAGCATGCGGGGCGCCGACGTCTCCTCGTTGCAGCGGAGCCTGGATCTGGGCGCCAGGTACTACGACGCCGGAGGTGTCGCCCGCGACCCGCTGGACATCCTGAAGTCCGTGGGCGTCAACTACGTCCGGCTGCGCGTCTGGAACAACCCGGTCAGCGGCTACAACAACAAGAGCAGGGTGTTGGCCCAGGCGAGGGCGGCCAGGGCGAAGGGCCTCAAAGTGCTCATCGACTTCCACTACTCCGACACCTGGGCCGACCCCGGCAAGCAGTACAAGCCGGCCGCCTGGGTCGGCCACAGCCTGAGTCAACTGCGCACCGACGTCTACACCTTCACCTACGACGTCTGCTCCAGCCTCCGCGGCCAGGGCACCACGCCGGACAGCGTGCAGATCGGCAACGAGATCAACGTCGGGATGCTGTGGGACGAGGGCAAGGTCGTCAACAACGACTTCGCCCCGCTGGCCGGCCTGCTCAAGCAGGGCTACAACGCGACCAAGGCGTGTGGCAGCGGCATCCCGGTGATGATCCACACCGCCGACGCCGACAGCAACGCCAACGCGCGATGGTTCTACGACGGCATCCGCGCGCAGGGTGTGCAGTGGGACATGACAGCCCTGTCGTACTACTGCATGTGGCACGGGACCCTGGCGAACCTCTACAACAACATCGTCGACCTGCGCGGCCGCTACGGAAAGCCGGTGGTGATCGTGGAGACCGCGTACCCCTTCACCCGGAACAACGCGGACAGCGAGCCGAACGCCATCGGCGACGCGACCTGTGACGGCATCGGCGCGACGTGGTCCGGGCAGGCCCAGGAGTTCGACTGGGTCCAGAACACCGCCCGCAACGCGGGGGCCATTGGTGTCTTCTACTGGGAGCCGACCTGGTATGCCGTGCGGGGCAACGGCTGGGATCCGGCCAACATCAACGGCACCGGAAACCAGTGGGACAACATGGCCGTCTTCGACTGGTCCGGGCGGGTGAACCCGAGCGTGCGCTGGACGCCCTGACCCGTCGTCTCCGCGTCGGACCGGGCCGGGATGGGTCGTGGGTCCGCGCTGGGGGTGGCCGCCACGCGCACGACCGCCCACGACGCGCGCCGAATGAGCGGCGCCGCCCGGTCACGGTCCCGGCCAGTGGCGGGCGGCGGGAGTGGCCACCGCGTCCCCTGAGCCGCCCGCCATGGCCGACCGGACCACGCGAAGGTTCGTGCGGACCACGACGCTGGCCATGAACACGCCGCACACGGCCTGTTCGATGCGCAGCCAGACCGGGAACGCGCCGGGCCAGGCGACGACAGCGACGATCGCGGCCAGCACCACCATGGCGATGATGCGGAGGCGGCGGAAGGAGCCGCGGTGCCCCGCCGCTGCGCGCCGGGACAGCACCAGGAGCACCGCCGCGCTGGCGGCGACAAGTGGTGTGCGGACCCAGACGGCCGCGGTGACGAGCGCGGGGTCGTGGCGCATGAGCACCACGGCTACGACGGTGGACACGCTGATCACCAGGAAGGCGGCCAGCAGTTTGACAACGGTGGTCAGATGGTCGTTCCTCATGCCGTTCAGCCTGCGTCCGTAGGCCGGGGTGAAGCATCGGCGCGCGGATCGATGTTCCGTCTCCACCCACGGTTGCAGACGGGTCTGCAACCATGCGCCGATGCTGCCGTGGCGACATCGGTCTAGGTTCTAACGGTGCAGACCGAGGAGCCGACGCTGACCCGCCTGCGGGTCGTGCGGTGGATGCAACTGCTGACACCGCTGATGCTGTCGTGGTTCGTGTGGGCCGCCGCCACCGCCGAGCCTGGATTCGGGCTGACCGGCAGGCGATTGATCGTCGTGCTGGCCACCGCCGTGTTCGTGGTCGGGGTGTTCGGCCGCAACGCGGTCGCCGACCTGCCGATCCGACCGGCGTACGTGGTCTTCGTCGGGGCGATGCTGGTGAGCTCGGTGACGCTGGTGGCGGTGCAGCCCGGCGGGCCCGCCTCGGTGGCGGTGCTGGTGGCGGTGCTGTGCGCCGCGACCGGACTGATGCCCGTACGGGTGGCCGTCCCGGTGTTGATCGCGGCTTTCGTGGTGCTCGAGATGGTGGCCTCGATCACCGGGCAGGACTTCGGCTTCCTGGCCGTGCTCGCCGGGTTCGCCGTCCTGTTCGGCCTGATGTATCTGGCGTTCCGCCTGGCCGAGGCGCAGCGTGAGACCAAGCGGCTGCTCGCCGAGTTGGAGGCCGGTCAGGTGGCGCTGGCCGAGGCGGCCGGGCTGGCCGAGCGCCAGCGGCTGGCCCGCGAGATGCACGACGTGCTCGCCCACTCATTGTCGGGGCTGTCGCTGCAACTGGAGGGTGCTCGGATGCTGATCGCCGAGGATCCGACCGACCCGCGCCTGCCGGCGGTTGTCGACCGTGCCCACCACCTCGCCCGTACCGGCCTGCAGGAGGCCCGCCGGGCCATCGGCATGCTGCGCGACGACGACCTGCCCGGCCCGGACCGGCTGGCCGCGCTGGCCGCGCAGTTCACTCGCGACCAGGCCGTACCGTGCGACTTCGTGGTATCGGGGGAGCCGCGCCCGCTGCAGTCGGAGGCGCGGCTGGCGCTCTATCGCGTGGCGCAGGAGGCGATGACCAACGTGACCAGGCACGCGTCCCCGGCGCGGGTTTCGCTGCACCTCACCTACGAGTCGACGGTCACCCGCCTGATCGTCGAGGACTTCGCCGCTCGACCGCCCGTGGTCCCCGACGAGACCGACGGTTACGGGTTGACCGGAATGCGTGAGCGGGCCGAGCTGCTCGGCGGGACCCTCAGCGCGGGCGCGACAGCCCAGGGGTTCCGGGTCGAGTTGGCGGTGCCGGCGTGATCCGGGTGCTCATCGCCGACGACCAGCGGGTCGTCCGCGAAGGGCTGGGCATGGTGCTCTCTCTGATGAAGGACGTCGAGGTGGTGGGTGGGGCCGCCGACGGCGCCGAGGCGGTCAGGCTGGTTCAGGCCGCGCGGCCGGATGTTGTGCTCATGGACCTACGGATGCCGCGGTGCGACGGGATCGAGGCCACCCGCCGCCTACGCGTCGAGGCGCCCGAGGTCAGGGTGGTGGTGCTGACCACCTACTCGGACGACCGGTCGGTGCTGGACGCGTTACGGGCCGGCGCCCGGGGCTACCTGACCAAGGACGCCAGCGGCGAGCAGATCCACGAGGCGCTGCGGCAGGTGGTCGACGACCACGCCGTCATCGACCCGGCCGTTCAGCGGCACGTCGTCGATGCCATCGCGGCCGAGTCGACGTCACCGCCGAGGTTTCCCGACGGTCTGACGCCGCGCGAGGCCGAAGTGCTGTCACTGATGGCCCAGGGCCTGTCCAACGCGGAGATCGCCTCTGATCTGACGGTGAGTGAGGCGACGGTGAAAAGCCACGTCAACCACCTGTTCGCGAAGATCGGTGCCCGGGACCGGGCGCAGGCCGTCGCCTACGCCTTCCGACATGACCTGGGCGGGTCGTGACTCCCCGCTGACGCGCGTTCCCCACGATCAAGGGCATTGCTGGCTGGTTGCGTCGGTTACTGTCGCAGCGTGGCGGACGCGGTCCCTCTGGCATCGGGCCGAGACGCTGACGTCTTCGCCATCGACGATCGGCGCGTCCTTCGCCGCTACCGCCACGGCGGTGACGTGGCCGCCGAGGCCGCCGTCATGGGGTACGTGGCCGGTCTCGGGTTCCCGGTACCCACCGTCCATCAGGCGCGCGGTGCCGATCTCGTCATGGAACGACTGGACGGGCGCACCATGCTGTCGGCGCTTCTGGCCGGTGAGATGGATGCCGTTGAGGCGGCCACGTGTCTGGCGGATCTGCAACACCGGCTCCACGCGTTGCCGCCCCGGCTCGGCGAACGCGACGACGCCCGGATCCTGCACCTCGACCTGCACCCGGACAACGTCATGCTGACGTCGCGAGGGCCTGTCGTCATCGACTGGCGCAACTCCACCGAGGGGCCGGCGGAGCTCGATGTCGCGCTCTCCGCGGTTCTCCTCGCCCAGGTGGCGGTCGAGGAGAACCATCACCTGGCGGCGCCGGCTGCAACGCTGTTGGCAGCGTTCCTCGACCGCGTCGGGGGCGGCCTGCTGACCGTGCTGGACAGCGCCCTGGCGATCCGGCGCAACGATCCGGCTCTCACCGGCCGTGAGCGGGAGCTGCTCGGCGCCGCTGCCGCCCTCATCATCGGTCACCGCTCAGGCCGGGAGACGACGTCGGTCGACGGCGTCTGACGTCTTCATGTCGCGGGCGTCCCGCCTGCCCCGGCGCGGCATCGGCAGGGAGTGGGACGCTCGTCGCCACCCGCTCCGTCGTCAGGGACGCTTGCGGAACGGGGCGAGGACGGCGCGGATCTGGTCGGCCGCGCCCCAGTCGTCGTCGAACTGGGCCAGCACGGCGAGGTGTTGCCGCAGCTGGACGATCGGCATCCGGGCCTGCCAGCCGCTGTCGAGCGAGGTCAGGTCGGCGTACACGTCGAACATCCGTCGCGCCTCGGGCGGGGGAGCGGTGGACCACACGTGGGCGAGGTCGACCTCGGCCCACATGTACGACACGGCCGGATCGATCAGCGCGGGCTGCCCGTCCGGAGTGGCCAGGATGTTCTGTGCCCACAGGTCGCCGTGCGTGAGGCAGGCCGGCCGGTCCGGCAGCAGGTCGGGCAGGCGGTGACACAAGCGCTCCAGCGCGGCCCGTTCGCCGGCGTCCAGCGCCGCCTCGACGCGGGGCTGCCCGAGCCACCGCAGCAGCCGGTGCTGCGCGAAGAAGGCGTACCCGTCGTCGCTCCACGTGTTGATCTGGCGGCGACGGCCCAGCCAGTTGTCGTGGTGCCATCCGAAGCGGGGATGGGTCGTGCTCGTGTGCAGGTGCGCGAGGACGTGCGCGAACTGCTCCCAGAAGACCTCGCTGCGTGGCCTCGGCTCCAGCATCGACAACACGAGCAGCTCCCGGTCCGCCAGGAGCACCTCGGGTGTCGCCACACCGCCGAGCTCGCGGAGGGCGGCCAGCCCGTCGGCCTCCGCGACGAAGACGTCGTCGGCCGGAGCTTCGGCGAACGCCTTGACGAACACCTGCGGCGCGTCCCGTCGGGTGGCGATGCCCGCGAGCGCCGCGAGGCCGCCCGTCACCGGTTCCACCGCGACGATGTCGGGCATCCTGGGTCGGAGCAGGCGCTCCAGCAGGCCGGTCGTCGAGCGCATCGGGTCCGACTCCTCGGGTGCGGCGGTTCGCGTCGCGCAATCCTAGGCGGCGGACGGCCCCTTGTGGAGGATCAAGGGGGCCATCGAGGGGTCACGGTGTGAGGCCGGCCCGGATCGCCAGGATGGCGGCGCCCACCCGGTCCCGGCTGCCGGTCTTGGCCAGCACGTTGGTGACATGGGTCTTGACGGTGCTCATCGACAGGTAGAGGCGCTCGGCGATCTCGTTGTTGTTGAGTCCGGCACCGACCAGGGCGAGCACGTCGGTCTCCCGAGGCGTCAGCTGGTAGACCGCCAGGTCCACGCGGGCGGCCGGTCCGGTGGCGCGGAGCCGGTCGAGAACGGCGCCGGTGACCTCGGCGGAGAGGATGGCCTCGCCGGCGGCGACGGCGCGTACCGCGGCGATCAGGTCGGCCGCGCCGCACCGCTTGAGGAGGAACCCGCGCGCGCCGGAGGCGATGGCGTCCAGGACGTAGGCGTCGTCGTCGAAGGTGGTCACGACGATCACGGCCGGAGCGTGCGGGATTGCGGCCAGCTCGCGGGTGGCCTGCAGGCCGTCGAGCACCGGCATGCGGATGTCCACGAGGGCGACGTCGATGCGGGGGTCACGACGCACGGCATCGAGGAACTGCCGGCCGTCGGCAGCCTCGACGGCGACGTGGATGTCGGGTTGGGTCCGCAGGATCAGGCTGAAGCCGTCGCGGATCAGCTGCTGGTCGTCGACTATCGCTACCCGGATCACGGGTTCGCCACCGGCAGGTTGACCTGCACCATCGTGCCGCCGCCGGGGCGCTGCGTCAGCTCCCAGCTCCCACCGCGCGCCCGCACGCGCTCCTCGATGCCCAGCAGGCCCGAACCACGCCGGGGTGTCCGGGGCGGCCCGACGCCGTCGTCGCTGACCCGCAGGCGGGCGTGGTCGCCGAGGCGGACCAGTTCGACCCACGCCGCCGTGGCCTTCGCGTGGCGGGCGATGTTGGTGAGGGCCTCCTGGGCGATGCGGTAGGCGGTCAACACGCCGACCTCGTCCAGACCCGGCTCGGGGTCCACGCGTACCCGTACCGTCACGCCCTGCTGGCGCAGCGGCTGCGCGAGCAGTTCGTCGATGTCGGACAGGCGGGGCTGCGCGCTCACCGCGATCGCCGCTTGCGGATCGCGCAGGTGCACGACGAGCGTGTCGAGCTCACTCAGCGCGGTGCGACCGCTGCCCGCGATCGCCCGCAGCGCCGCCCCCGGGTCGGCGCTGAGCTGGCCCGCCTCGGCCTGGACCACCATCGCGGTGACGTGGTGACCGACCACGTCATGCAACTCGCGGGCCAGGTTGGTGCGCTGTTCGAGCCAGGCCGCCTGGCCGCGCAGGTCGGCCGCCTCCCTGGTGAGCGCGCGGCCGCGGGACCACGACCGCAGCAGGATCGCCAGGAGATAGCCGACCGTCACGAAGACGAACGGCTGCTCGTACATGCCGCGCCCCGTGAGCAGCGCGGTGGCGAGGGCGCCGGCCGCGCCGAGCAGGCCAGCCAGCCACCCCAGCCACGGACGCCGGGCCGGGTCTTCGCACGTCGAGACGAACACCAGGCAGGCGGCTGCGAGGCCCAACTGCACCGACTCGCCGGTGCTCACGATCGCCAGGAACCCGGCGCAGGCCGCGAAGACCAGGGCGCGGTAGCGCTGCCGCAGCGCCGCCGCACCGAGGCCGACGGGCACCACCAGCCACGCCCAGCCCGCCGGCACGGACAGGCCACCCTCGGCGGTCGTGATCACGAGAGCGATGATCAACCCCGCCGCGCCGTACGCCAGCCGGCGCACCCGCTCGGGGTCCCGCAACCATTCCCGGATGTCGGTCATCACCTGGACAGTCTCCGCGACCAGCTCGGAGGCCGGCCAGTACCTGGGTACCAGATCGGGCGGCACCCCGGTGCTGCCCCGGCGAGCAGATCGGCACCACGGCACGTTCCGCCGAGACGCGTACCGCACGACGCTTCTGGGGTGACTCTCGTCGACTCCCGCGCCGCCATCAGTGTCGGCCCTCTCCGTACGGTTCCCAACTACATCACCGCCGTCCGCACGGTCGCCGCGGTCACCGTCGGGGTCGCCGCCCTCGTCGCGGGATCGGTGGTATTTCTGGCGGTAGCGTACGGTATTTACTGGATCGGGGACATGCTCGACGGCTGGGCCGCCCGCCGGCTCGGGCAGGAGACCCGGGCCGGGGCTGTCCTCGACATCGTGAGCGATCGCGCGTGCACCGCCGTACTCTGCGTGGGCCTGATCTCCCTCGTGCCCGACGTCGCGGTCGTGGCCCTGGTGTTCCTGCTGTCGTTCCTGGTGCTGGACACCATGCTGTCGCTGGCCTTCCTGTGCTGGCCGTTGCTCAGCCCCAACTACTTCCACCTGGTCGACCGCCGGGTATGGGCGTGGAACTGGTCGCCCGTGGCCAAGGCCGCCAACACCGCCGGAGTCGTCGGCGCCATCGCGTTCGGCCAGTACCGGCTCGCGCTGGCCGTCGCCGTCGCCGTCGTCGTGGTCAAGCTGTGGTCGGTCGCCGCGGTGGCCCGGCTGCTCGACCGGGACGGCCGGGCGTGAGCAGCCTCGCCGAGGCCGTGGTGGCGCTCGGTTACGGCCTCGCGTCGGCCCTCGTTCCGGTCGTCAACGCGGAGGCGTACGTCGTGGTCGCCGGCCGCCGTGGCGGCCCCGTTGTCGTCGCCGTGCTCGCCCTGGCGCTCGGGCAGACCGCCGGCAAGCTGCTCCTGTTCGAATCCGCGCGCCGTGGAACGGGACGGCTGGCCCGCCGGCTCGGGAGACAGCGCGGGTCAGGTCGTACGGCGGCCCGAGCCGCCCGGTGGACCGGGCCGATCCGGCGCTGGCTCTCCCGCCGCCGCACCGCGGTTCCCACAGTTCTGGTCTCCGCCGCGGTCGGGGTCCCACCGCTGGCCGTGGTCAGCGTCGCCGCCGGCACCGTGGGCCTGCGCCGCTGGGAGTTCGCCGCCGCCTGCCTCGTGGGGAGGGTGATCCGTTTCGCCCTCCTCGTCCTGCCGGCGACGCTGGCCTGACCCCGTCGTCAGGTGGCCGCTCCAGAGCGCGTACGTGTGGATGACCGGCAACCCGCCCGCCACGCGCACCGCCGCCTGGTCGGTCCGTTCCCATGCGACGCGCTGGTCTGATCGCTCGATCGCGGTCCGGCGAAAGGCTCCCGCTGCCTGCACCACGCGCGCGTTAGTGGGTCACACGGGGCCGACGGAGTTCGCGCAGCACGCCGTGGCGGCGCACGGCCCACGCGAGGCGTCGGACGCTCGGGTGCCGCACGAACAGTGCCGCCGCCCGGCGGATCAGGCCGAAGCGGTTGTCGCTGACCTGGTTCTCCATCGCCTGCCAGATCAGCTCGCGCACCTTGGCGCTGTCCAGGGCCGCCCGTACCTCACGGCGTACCGCAGGGTCCTCGGCCGCCGCGGCGATGGCGGCGGCCAGGCCCGGACGGGCCGCAAGCGGCTCCACCGCCGCGGCGACGAGCGGCCGGCGCACCTCGTCCTGCTCCAACAGCAGCAGTACGGCCTCCCGGATCTCGACCGTTTCCAGGCCCGAGCGCAGCAGGCTCAGCAGGCTGCGCTCGACCTCGCCGTCGTGATCCGGGACGGACAGCGTGGCCAGCAGCACGGACACCTCGTCGAGGTCGATGAGGTGTCGCACCCCGCTGCGGAACTCCGGCAGCTCCCAGGCGACCTGGAGAGCCCTGACGAGATCGCGGTTCATGCGCCATCCGCTACCCGCAAGCGACCGCCGGCGAAACTCCGCCGGCCTGCCCGGCACGACGGGCCGCTCGGGGCGCCCGCCGGTGCCGTGCTCGCCTAGACTCCGACGGGTGAACGTGCGCAAGGGCGGCGTGGCGGACGCGGCGGCGCTCGCGGAACTACGCGGCGTCGACGGACACAAGCTCGGGGCGTACGCGGACTGGGTGGCCGCCCACGCGGACACGCACCTGCCGTTCGTCGCCGAACTGGACGGGCGTGTGGTCGGAGCCGCCTGGCTCCTCGTCGCCCAGCGGGTGCCCAGCAACGAGTCGATGGGCCGGTGGTACGGCGACGTGCAGTCCGTCGCGGTCCGCGAGGAGTACCGCGGTCGCGGTGTCGGTGGTGCGCTGATCGCCGCGATCCTGGCCGAGGCCCGGACGCGGGGGCTGCTGCACGTCACCGTTCACTCCAGCCGCCGCGCGGTCGACTTCTACCTGCGCAACGGCTTCGTCCACCACCGTGAGCTCCTGCTCTGGGAGCCGCCCGCCTCTTGACCGGACGGGTATCCCGCACGGGCGACGGGTCCGGCGGTGCCCGGGGCGGTCCGGGAACTATCGTGCTGGGGTGCACATCCGTTTCGACGTCCCCGCTGATCCCGACTACCCGGGTCGCGTGGCGGCCACGCTCGGCGGTGTTCGGCTGCGCCGGTACAGCTACGTCGGCGCGGTCCTGGCGGCGGTGGGGGCGATCGGTCTGGTCGTCTCGCGCGGGTTCGCGTCCGGCGAGCGGTCGACACCGCTGTGGATGGCGTTGCTCGTGGGTGGCGTGCTGTCGATGCTGTACCTGCCGTGGGTGCGGTGGCGCGCACGTCGCCGCTCCGGTCGTTACGCCGTCGAGGGCGGCTACGACATCACCGACGACAACATCATGATGCGCAGCGGCTCGGAGTCCGGTGGTATCGCGTGGGACGGCGTCGCCCAGGTGAAGGACACCCCGGACTTCTGGATCGTGTACGTCGGGCGGATGCCGGCGACCGTGATCCCCCGGTGGTTGATGTCCGCCGAGGATGCCGAGACGCTGCGGGCCTTCATGGCCAACCGCGGGCTGCTCCGGCACGGGTGAATTCAGGTCCCGCCGAGGTGCGGGATCGCGGGTTCTCGGCGGACTTCACCCCGGTCGGGGTGCGTCGTCGCCGAAGGCCGCCGCGAGCGCCGTCGCGATCAGGTCAGGCAGGTCGGTGCGTCCGTCGTCCTGCGCCCACCGCACCAGCGCGGTGTGCATCGCGGCCAGGCAGGCGCTGGCAGCGGCTGCCGCCGCGAAGGCCGTGTCCGGATCGGCGGCCTCGTCCCCGAGGCCGTCCACGATGGCCTGTTGAAGCACGTACTGGCTGTCCAGGTGCCGGGCGCGGAGAGCGGGCGTAGAGATCATCAACCGCAGGCGGGCTAGCAGGAGCCGGTCGTCGCCGGCGGTCAGCGCCCGCGCCGATTCGACGAGCGCGCCGCCGATGCGGCGCACGAGGGGCTGCCCGGCAGGCGTCGCGGCGATCTGTTCGGCGACCAGTATGCCGTTCTGGTCGAACAGCACGAGGTCCTCCTTCGTCGGGAAGTGCCGATACAGCGTCATCGGAGACACGCCAGCGGCCTGTGCGACGTCGTTCACGGTCGTGCGGTCGTACCCGCGTTCGACGAACAACCGGACCGCGTGGGCCTGGACCATGCGCTGCGTCTCGGCCCGTCGTTGCTCGCGAAGTGTTGGGTGTCGCTCGCCCATGTGTTAGACACTATCGCACTGGTAGTAGCTATCACATTGGGAGCGACTAACACTATGAGCGAGCTGAGTGGTAGGACCGCATTGGTGACCGGCGCGTCACGCGGCATCGGCCAGGCGATCGCGCTCCGGCTGGCGGCGCGGGGAGCGACGGTCATCGCGCACTTCGGCGCGGACGAGGAGGGCGCGGCGGCGACTGTCGACCAGATCCTGGGTGACGGTGGAACGGCGTACGCAGTCGGCGCGGAACTGGGTGTGGAGGGAGACGTCGAGACGCTGCTCGCCGGCGTCCGGACCAGCCTGGCCGGGCAGCCACTGGACATCCTTGTCAACAACGCGGCGGCGCCACCTGCGGGCCCGCTCGGCGCCACGACACGGGCGGCGTTCGACCGTCTGTTCGCGGTCAACGTACGTGCGCCGTACTTTCTCATCGAGCGGGCGTTGCCGATGTTCCGCGACGGCGGCCGGATCATCACGATCTCGTCCGCGGCGACCCGGATGGCCAACGCCACGCAGACGTCGTTCGCCATGACCAAGGGCGCGGTCGAGACGATGACCCTGACACTGGCCAACCAGCTCGGCGCCCGGGGCATCACGGTGAACGCGGTAGCGCCCGGCGCCACCCGGACCGCGACCAACCAGGGGGTGTTCGAGACGCCCGGTCTGGCCGAGCTGATCACCGGAATGACGGCGCTCGACCGGCTGGGTGGCCCCGACGACATCGCCGACGTGGTCGCGTTCCTCGCCTCCGACGCCGCGCGCTGGGTCACCGGGCAGGTCATCGAAGCGAGCGGCGGCCTCTTTCTGGGCCCGCGTCCCTGACCGTGACGGACCTGTTGCGGGCTGGACGAGGAAGCGCAGGTGCGCCGGCGTCGGCCCGGCCACCGGACAACGTGCGGGCGGCGTGATCCCACTCGGAGGTGTGACGCTTGATTCAATAGGAATCTGTCAATAGATTGAGGGCGGGCGCCGCCGAGGTCCGGGCAACCGGGCCGTCGGCGACTGACAGGTCCACCCCGAGCCGGGCACGTCGGTCGTACGCATCGACCAGTCGCTGTGGCGCATCGCCGCGCCGCACCCGGCGCGTTTTGCCGCGCCGCGTCCGTCACGGACGCGCGCTGCCGCGCCGATTCCCCAGCTTGATGGCAGAAGGACTTCTCATGACGATTCTCCGCGCCCGCCCCGCCCCGACCCTGGCGGTCGTCGCCGCGCTGGCCGCCGCCGTGACCGCGACCGGAACGGCAGTGCTCGTGGTGCCCGCCGCGGCTGCCCAGGGCTGCCGGGTCGACTACACGCCCAACCAGTGGCCCGGCGGCTTCACCGCCAACGTCAAGGTCACCCCCGGCGACAGCGCCGTCTCCAGTTGGACCGTCACCTGGACGTACGCCGGGGACGAGCGCGTCACGAACGGCTGGAACGCCACGGTCAGCCAGTCCGGATCGACGGTGACGGCCCGCAACATGTCGTACAACGGCAGCATCCCGGCCGGCGGCGCCACCGAGTTCGGCGTGCAGGGCACGTACGGCACCAGCGGCGGCTCGCCGAGCGGGTTCAGTCTGAACGGCGTGCCGTGCAACGGCACCGGGCCGACCCCGACGACCGGCGTGCCCACCACGCCGCCACCGACGACGCCTCCGCCCACGACGCCGCCGCCGACCACCCCGCCACCGACGACGCCTCCGCCCACGACGCCTCCGCCGACGACGCCGCCGCCCACCACACCGCCGCCGGCCGGGTGTGCCGGTGCGGTGCTCTGCGACGGCTTCGAGAACCAGACGGGCTCGACGCCGTCGGGTGACTGGACGGTGGTGAACCCGGACTGTTCCGGCGCCGGCACGGCCACCATCGACACGACCACCACGCACAGCGGCAGCCGGGCGGTCCGGATCAACGGCGCGGCCGGGTACTGCAACCACGTCTTCATCAGGTCCACCAAGAACCTCAGCAGCGTGGGCAGTGTGCGGTACGGCCGGATCTGGGTGCGGCACACCACCGCCCAGCCCACCGACCACACGACCATGATGGCGATGGCCGACGCCGCCGACGGCAACAGGGACCTGCGGATGGGCGGCCAGAACGCTGCCCTGCAATGGAACCGCGCCTCCGACGACGCGACCCTGCCCGAGCAGAGCCCGGCCGGGGTGGCGCAGAGCGTGCCGCTTCCCACCAACCGGTGGACCTGCCTGGAGTTCATGGTGGACGGCTCGGCCGGTCAGCTGCGTACCTGGCTGGACGGCACGGCGATCGCGGGGCTGACCGCGGACGGCGTACCGACGCACGACATCGACGGCCAGTGGTACAACCGCACCTGGCGTCCGCAGCTCACCGACCTGAAGCTCGGCTGGGAGAGCTACGGCAACGGGGCCGACACCCTCTGGTACGACGACGTAGCGGTCGGATCCAGCCGGATCGGCTGCTGACCCTCCGGAACCTGGCAGGAGACAGCTGGATGTGCCAAGGGTGTGGCCCGGTCGACGTGTCACACCCTTGGCCGTTCCGACTGCCCCGGCCGGCGGTCGGGTCGGGACGTCCACCGACAGCCCTGGCTGTCACAGGGCGGCGATAGCCTGCTGCCATGGCGAGCGCCGAACTGGAAGAGTTGATCGTCACGGACGCCGGCGCGCTGCGCGCATGGTTGTTGGAGAACCACACCACGTCGCCCGGCGTCTGGCTCGCCCTGACCAAGAAGGGCGGCACGGTCACCACGCTGACCTGGCAGCATGCGGTCGACGAGGCGCTGTGTTTCGGCTGGATCGACGGGCAGGCCCGCAAGCGGGACGAGCAGTCCTCCTGGATCCGGTTCACCCCTCGCCGGGCCCGCAGTGTCTGGTCCCGACGCAACGTCGAAAACATCGCCCGGTTGGAGGCGCAGGGACTGATGATGCCCGCGGGCCGCGCGGTGGTGGAGGCCGCGAAAGCCGACGGACGGTGGGCCGCCGCGTACGCCCCGCCGTCGGAGGCCGAGGCGCCGGCCGACCTGCTTGCCGCCATCGCCGCCGAACCCGCCGCCCAGGCCATGTTCGACGTGCTCACCAAGGCCAACAGGTTCGCGCTCATCTACCGCCTCAACGCCGTCAAACGGGCGGAGACCCGCGAGCGGAAGATCGGCGAGTTCGTCGCCATGCTGGCCCGCCACGAGACCGTCTATCCGCAGAAGGCCCGGCCGGCGGGCGCCCCGCCTTCGTGATCACGGCGCTCCGCTGGCCCCAACCCGGGGCGTCGAACAGGTCCGCCCGGCCGCGCGCCGCGACAACGACGTCCGCCGACCGTACGCGCCCGGGGAACGGCGAAAGCGCTCTCAGTCGGCGCCGTCCACGCGGGCGGCGATCTCGCGCAGGGCGGCGATGTGGGCGCTCAGGGCGGCCCGACCGGCCGTGGAGAGGTTGATCCAGGTCCGTGGGCGCTTGCCCACGTAGCCCTTGCGTACCTCCACGTACCCGCCGTCGCTCAACGTCGAGATCCGCTTCGACAGGGCGGAGTCGCTGAGCTCCACGGCGTCGCGGACGAACGCGAACTCGGCCCACTCGGTCCCCGCCAGCAGCGCCAGGATGGCCAGCCGGGTGGGATCGAGCAGGGCCGGGTCCAGCTTCGGGTCGGCCACCGGTCAGGCCGTGCGGGTGAGCACGCGGTGCTGCCACCACGGGCCGGCGGCGGCCAGCAGGACACCGATGATCACGCCGCTCCACAGCCAGACGTGCGGGACGTCCAGAGCGGTGGCGAGCGCGGTGCCGCCGATCAGCAGGGCCAGCACCAGTGCCGACCACAGCAGGCTGGCCGGGCTGGGGACGATGCGCGGGCGCACCGGCCGGCGCAGCAGGGTTGCGCCCCACCGGGTGTTGCCCGCCATGGAGAGCAGCAGCAGCAGGATGACGATTGTGGTGCCGTACGTGCGCACGAAGTCCGGATACCGGTCCGCGAGGACTCCGTAGGCCGCGACGAGGACACCGGCCCCGAGCCAGGTCCACCGTGACCGACTGGCGGCCGCTACGGTCTGGCCCCGCCGCCGGTCGACGTCCTGCAGAGCCCGTCGTGCCTCTTCGGGCGTCGGAGTGGTGCTCATCAGGCAGCTCCTCGGGGTGGGGAAAGTACTTGCTCGTACGGAAAGCTAACACTCACTTTCCGTACGAGCAAGTACTTGCCGGGGCGGGAGGTCCCGGGTGGCAGCGCTGCCGCCCGACAGTCATGGACCGGGCGGCAGCGCTGGGGAGTCACTCCGGGAGTTGGTAGAGGCGGTAGCGGGCGACGGTCTCGAAGCCGATCTGCCGGTACACCGGCTCGCCCTCGCTGCTCGCCTGGAGCGTGACGATCTGCCGTCCCGAGGCACGGGTGAGGCGCAGCGCCTCGCGGGTGAGCGCCGTGGCGATGCCCCGCCGACGAAAATCGGGGTCGGTGGCGATGCAGTACAGAGCGCCGATGTCGGTGCCGAGCGACAGGGTGCACGTGCCGACGGTGCGGCCGTCGATCGTGCCCGCGAGGCGGACCACGTCCGGGTAGGCGAAGTTCAGCTCCCGGTCGACGGCGAGCCCGGGATCCCCGGGGAGGCCGAGCGGCCCGGCGTACGCGCCGACGTACTCCCGCATCTCGGACGGGTCGGCGACGTGCCGGATCCGCAGGTCGCTCGGCGCATCGACCTCGGCCACGGTGGTCACGTCCACCGCCATCACGGGCATGTCGGCGATCTGCTTCGCGCCGCGGTCGAGCAGGCCCTCGGCGGTGCCCTCGTCGCTGTCCGCCCCCACCCACCAGCCCCAGTGCGAGCCGGTCAGGTGCTTCCTCGCCTCCGTGATCGCCTCGTCGAGTGGCAGATCGCGGACGCGAAGGACCCCGTTGAGCAGCGGGTGCGCAATGTCGGTGCGATAGGTGGGCAGGTCGGTGTCGGGGTCGGTGCCCGCCCAGCCACACCAGTACCGGCGGTTGGCGGCGAGTTGCGGTTCCAGGTCGTGGATGGAGTACGTGGTCATACCCTCAGGACATCCCTGGGCTGGCAGAAGTTCGATTCGCCGCGGAAGAAATCTCCGGCCGGGCCGGCCGCGGGGTGTGCAGGAGGCGCACCTCGCGTACCAGGCCCCCTTTCTCCCGGAGCAGCCAGGTCGCGCCGGGTGGGCAGTGGAACGGGTCCTCCGGCGGGTTGATGAAGGCGTTCTCCCAGATCGTGATGCCGGAGCCGGCCAGCACTCCGGTGATCTTGTGGCTGACACCGAGGTCGTTGTCCTGCCGAATGACCGCGAAGAGTGGTTCCCTCCCGATCGTCCGGGTGCCGTCCGGCCACCAGAAAACCATGTCCTCGGCCCAGCGCGCGGCCACCTTGGTCACGGACGCGCCATCGGCCACCGCCGACAGGATCGTCGCCGCCTCCTCGCGCCGCTCGGCGCGCAGCGTCCCGGCCCCGTCGTGCCGCGCGTCCCGGACGCGGGGGAGGACCTCGGCCAGCTGCCGACGCGCCTCGCTCAGGCGGCTGCGGACGGTGCCGACCGGGGTCCCGCACAGCTCCGCGATCTGCTCGTACGAGTTGTTCTCGGTGAAGTAGCGCAGCAACGCCACCGTCTGGGCGGCCGGCGACAACTGCTGCAGCCCGTGCCAGACCCAGTCCCGCATGGCGCTCTGCTCGATGCGGGCGACCGGGTCGTCGAGCTCCGAGGCGAGCAGGTTCTCACCTGCCACTCCGACCGGCACGGGCCTGCGCGCGCGCAGCATCGTCCGGCAGTTGTTGCGGACGATGGCGTGCAGCCACTGTCGCACCGCGCCGGGATCGCGCAGCTCACCGATCCGGCTGAACGCCGCGATCGCCGCGTCCTGGCAGGCGTCCTCGGCGTCGGGCCCGCCGCCCAGAATGCGGTGGGCCACGGCGAGCATGCCGGCGTAGTGACAGTCGAACAGCAGCGCGAAGCTGCGGGGATCGCCCTGCTGGGCGCCCCGGACCAGCTGCGCCGTGTCGTCGGCCGGCACGGGTCTCGAGGTCGAAAGGAGCATGCCGGAACGCTAGCGCGACCTCCGCGAGAAGTGGTTTTCCCCGAATCTCGACAGCCAGGGCCAAAGCGGGCAATGGAAGCCGGGTGACGCGCCGAGCCAGGTACAGACCTGGGCGGTCGAGAGCAACGGCAACCACCCCAAGCTGGCGGACATGGCCGCGTCCGGTCAGGCCGGCCCGAAGGACGTCCGTGACCGAGCACGAGCCGCTCACCGACGCGTTCGGCGCGTACCGCGATTTCGATCTGTGCAGCCCCGGGCGCCGCTCAGGCGGAGGAGGGCAGGCGCGAGCCCGAGGCGTCGACGGTCTGCCGCGTCCCGTGCACAGTGACGCCGGTCAGCCGGATGCTCCCCAACGCCTCGGGGATGCGCGGATCGGTGCCGAGACGGCCGTCGCGGACGTCGAGCCCGAGCATCGACCGCAGGAGCAGCAGGGGTGCGCCGCTGGCCCAGGCCTGGGGATTGCAGGCGGTGGGGTAGGGCACGGGCCGTCGTCCGAGCGATCGGTCGTACCCGGAGAACGCCTCGGGCAGGCGGTAGTCGAAGTGTGCCGCCGCATCGAGCATCGCCATCGCGATCCGGTTGGCCGCGTCCCGGTGGCCGTACCGGGCGAGCCCGGCCGCGATGATCGAGTTGTCGTGCGGCCACACCGTGCCGAGGTGGTAGCCGATGGGGTTGTATCCCACATCCTCGGTGGACAGGGTCCGGACACCCCAGCCGGAGAACATCGCGTCGGACATCAACTGCCGAGCCACCGCGGCGGCGCGATCGGGCGGGACGATTCCGCTCCACAACAGGTGACCCATGTTCGAGGTCATCGAGTCGATGGGCCGCTTGTCGGCGTCGAGGCCGATCGCGTAGTAGCCGCCGCGCGTCGGCAGCCAGTAGTCACGGTTGAACCGCTCGCGCAGATCGGCGGCCTCGCCACGCAGGCGTCGCGCCAACGGGGCGTCGGCCCACGGCCCGTCGGCGAGTTCCGCGGCGCGGAGCTTGGCGTCGTAGGTGTAGCCCTGGATCTCGCAGGTGGCGACCGGCAGGTCGGGGAGCCTGCTGTCGGCGAACTGCACACCGTCCGGTGAGTCGCGCCAACACTGGTTGCGCATCCCGTCGGGGGAGCGCGTGGCGTACTCGACGTAACCGTCGCCGTCGCGGTCTCCGAATTCGTCGATCCACCGCAGGGCGGCGTCGGCGTTGGGCCGCAACTGCCGCACCAACGCGTCGTCGCCCGTCCACCGCCAGTACTCCGAGAGCAGGATGAGCCACAGCTGGGTGGTGTCGGCCGAGCCGAAGCAGGGGCCGTACGGTGCGATGCCGAGCTGCGTCAGCTCCCCGGAGCGGAACTCGTGCAGGATCTTCCCGGGCTCCTGGTCGCTGAAGTGGTCGACGGTGTTGCCCTGGTGGGCGGCGAGCGTCACCAACGCACCCCGCGCGACGTCCGGTCCACAGCTGATGCTCTGGTAGGCGGTGACCAGCGTGTCCCGCCCGAACACGGTCAGGAACCAGGGCATCCCGGCGGCCAGCAGGACGACCTTCTCGCCGTTGATCTCCTTGACGATGCGCATCGACAGCAGGTCGGCGGCGGACTTGTGATAGACGTTGCGCAGCAGTTCCGAATCCGCGCTGAGGTCCGGCTTGTTGGCCACCCACCGCGATGCCAGGTCGTCGGCGTCGGGGTCGTGTGCCTCGCCGAAGGCGCGGCCGCGCGGCCGGTAGTCCGCGCCCTGGCAGTTCAGCAGCACGCGCAGCTCGCAGTTCCAGGTGTCACCTCGCCCCAGGTGCACGTCCCAGACCAGCGCGTCGCCTTCGACCTGGTCGGCAGGTGGGTTTGCCTCGACGGTCGTGCCGGCCGACCAGTGCGAGTTCTGGTAGGAGAAGCGCAGGGTCGAGCCGTCCGACAGGTGGGTTCGGCGGATGTCGGCCCGTCTGCTCCGCCCCGCCCGCTTGATCTCGAAGAGGTCGGCGAAGTCCACACCAACATCCAACCGCAGGCGTACGCGGACCGGTTCGGTGCCGAAATACTGCACCGCGATCCGCTCGTGCATGCCGTCTCCGACGAACCGTTCCCGCCGCACGCCGATCCTGTTCGCCTGCAGACCCGGCAACTCCGGATTGGCGAGGAAGAACGCCGCGGAATAGGCATCGACCGCGCTGGCGCTGAGCACGAGTGGGGCGAGCCCGTCGAGAGTCAGCTGCCAACGGCTGAGGTAGCGGGTGTCGTCGTGCACCAGACCGGCGATGGAGTCGCCCGGCACGTCACCTGTCGAATTGGACAACATGAAGGTCCGGCCTTCAAAAATGCCGATGGAGTCCGAGCCCAGTTCCGGGGGCATGTCGCGATTGGCGCCGCCGTGAGCCTGTTCCTGCTGTTGCGTCGGCCGCGAATTCATGGCACCCGCACCTCCCCGTTTGGCAGGGGCGGCCCCGCCGTGCACGTTCGCAGTCTAGGACTCGAAAAGATGACCTCGCTGCGATATCGAAGGGCACTGCCAGCGGCGTCCGCAAACCCGGGGCCGGGCCGCTCCGTCCGCTGTGGCCGGTTCCGCGGCACTCGGCCGGTTGAGGATGTTATCGATAACATGCTATCTTTCGGCGCGGGAGCGAAGGGCACGCTCCCAGTCACCTCAGTCAATCGGCAGAGGCACGCCGAGGGCTCGCCCTCGGGCCGCTTCGCCGGTCGGTGACCAGTCCGGGCCGCTCCGCCACTGCCAGGCGACCGCAGGCGGTCGTCGGACGACCCTGGTCCGGCTGCACTCCCCGCTTTCCTTGCCCCGTCACGGACAACCCCGGCAGCGACGGTACGGCCCGTACGCGACCCGTGTGCGCCATCCGGCCCCAGGAGCATGCCGGCCCGCACACCGGTGCGAACCGACTCGTCGACGGCGAGGTGCATGTCCTACGGACGATCAACGGCAAGGAGTCGAGCAATGGTCAAACGGAGACAACTCTTCTCGTTCGTCGCGGCCGCGGTGGTTCTCGTCGCGGCGACAGGTGGTGCGCTGCGCGGCGGATTCGGCACCGAGGCGGCGGCTGCCACCAACGGTACCCTCGCGGCGACCGCGGGTTGCGGCAAGGCGCCCACTCTCACCAGCGGGACGCGCACGATTTCCAGCAGCGGCCAGAATCGCAGCTACATCCTCCAGATCCCGGGCGGTTATGACAGGAACCGTCCGTACCGACTGATCTTCGGCTTCCACTGGCTGAACGGCTCGGCCAACAACGTCGCCTCGGCCGGCTACTACGGGCTGGCGCCGTTGTCGAACAACAGCACGATCTTCGTCGCGCCCCAGGGCATCGACGCCGGTTGGGCCAACACGAACGGTCGGGACCTGACCCTGTTCGACGACATCTCCCGGCAGGTCGAGAACGACCTCTGCGTCGACACGACCCAGCGTTTCGCCCTCGGCTGGAGCTACGGCGGGGCCATGAGCTACGCGGTGGCCTGCGCCCGACCCACAGTCATCCGCGCGGTCACCGTGCTCTCCGGGGCCAACCTCAGCGGCTGTAGCGGCGGCACCCAGCCCGTCGCGTACTTCGGCATCCACGGCATCCACGACAGCGTGCTGAACATCTCCCAGGGCCGGGCGTTGCGCGACACGTTCGTCCGGAACAACGGCTGCACCGCACAGAGCCCGCGCGAGCCCAGCCAGGGCAGCCTCACCCACATCACCACCACCTACTCCGGCTGCCGCGCGGGTTACCCCGTGCAGTGGGCCGCGTTCGACGGCGACCACACCCCGAGTCCGGTCGACGGGTCGTCCAGCCCCAACGACTCCAGGACCTGGACCTCGGCGGAGATCTGGCGATTCTTCAGCCAGTTCCAGTCCACCACGCCGCCGACCACGCCCCCGCCCACCACGCCGCCGCCGACCACGCCTCCGCCCACCACGCCGCCGCCGACCACGCCTCCGCCCACCACGCCGCCGCCGACGACGCCGCCGCCGACCGGGGAGCCGGGCAGCTGCGCCGCCACCTACCGGGCAGTCAACAGTTGGCCGGGCGGCTTCCAGGGTGAGGTCACCGTCGCCAACAACACCGCCACCTCCATCAGCGGCTGGACCGTACGCCTGACTCTGGCCAGCGGCCAGGCCATCAGCAGCCTCTGGAACGGCACCAACACGGGCACCACCGGCAACGTCACTGTCCGCAACGCCGCCTACAACGGCGCCCTGGGGCCGAACGCCTCGACCACCTTCGGGTTCACCGCCACCGGCAACGGTGACACCGCGCCCAGCAACGTCACCTGCACGAGCCCCTGACCACTGAGCCCGGGGTCCGGAGCCACCAGCTCCGGGCCCCGGGTCGGGGTTCGACCCGGCGGTCACCGCCACGGCGGGCAGCGCTCGCGCGGCGGGCCGTGCACCCGGTGATACGAGCTTCGGCGGCACGCCTGTCGGAGCGCCGACGCCCGAGGCGGCCGTGACCAGGTCATGAGTCGACGTCGATGTTAGCGCCACCATCCCGGATCTTCCGAGGCGTCTTCCCCGTTCGAGGACCGCGGACGGTGTGGCGGCCGCGCATGATCGGCGTCGATCGGTCGCGCCGTGCGTGGGCGCGGATCGCCG
Organism: Micromonospora sp. DT63; assembly: GCF_049841615.1. Lineage (NCBI taxonomy): Bacteria > Bacillati > Actinomycetota > Actinomycetes > Micromonosporales > Micromonosporaceae > Micromonospora > Micromonospora sp. DT63. The sequence goes on from NZ_JBNCKQ010000010.1 coordinate 190,376, forward strand.
GCTCACCGAAGCGCCAATGTTACGACTTGACGAACAGCATGTTATCGCTCACAGTCGATGGTCAAGGACGGCGGCGGCTACGGCTTACGGGGCGGGCCTGCTCCGCCAACCTTGGTTCAGGCGTGCGTCCACAGCATGCAGGGGATCTTGTTAGCGCGAACATTCCCGACGCATGCACCCGGTCGCGTGTCGCGGTACGCCCAGCTTCGGGTGACCGTTCGGCTCCTGGTGATTGAGGAGGATCATGTCTGCCTTTGGTAGGTCTCCGTCGACGGCACCGCCCTCGCGGCGGCGAGGGTGGTTGGTGCGGGCAGTGGCCGCCGGCGCGGCAGCGGTGGTGGTCGCCGGCGCCGCAGCGATGGCGGTGTCGTCACCCGCGTCAGCGGCGACTGTCGACACCAGCGCGTGGTACGTGTTGGTGAACCGCAACAGCGGCAAGGCTGTGGACGT
>NZ_JBNCKQ010000011.1:0-91163 GCF_049841615.1 Micromonospora sp. DT63
CATGACCCTCGGCTGGGCCACCCCCGGTGAGAAAATGGCCCAGCTACTCGGTGTTGCAACCACCGGTTGAGCCCGCCTGGCTAACGGAAACTGTCCAAGATCTGTTCAGCACGCGCTTCGCGGCCGGGCCGCGCAAAGCGGACCGCGCGGGCCGCGTGAAGCAGGCCGGGGAAGGGCAAGCCGGGTTGGGCGTAGGGCAACCAGCTGAGCGCCGCGCGGAGGCAGAGATCCCCTCTTCCCCTACTTCATCACGTGGTGGTGGGCCGGAACAAGACTTGATCTTGGACTGTTCGAGGGCCAGGGTCGAGGCATGGATTTCGATGCGACAGCCACCGCCCGGCAGGCCCTCTGGATCGGCGGTGGGCAGTGGGCCGGCAAGTCCACGGTCGCCGTGAACCTGACCCTGCGACACGGACTGACCACGTACCTCTACGACCGACACGACGCCCGCGGCCACGACGACCGGCGGGTCGCCGACCGGGTCCGGCGGGGCGAACCGCCCGCCGGACCCGACCCGGACACCACCTGGGTCCGCACCGACCCGGCCCGGATGGCCGCCGACACGCTCGCGAGTTTCCCCCGCCGCTTCGACTGGGTCATGGACGACCTGAGCGCCCTCGTTCCCGGCCACCGCATGGTGGCCGAGGGCTGGGGACTGCGCCCCGAACTGGTGGCACCGGTCGTCGAATCGGTACGGCAGATGGTGGTGCTGGTGCCCACCGCCGAGTTCCGTGCCCAGCAGATCGCCCGACTGCCGCGGGCGCGGGCGGTCCCCGCCGGGGTCAGCGACCCGGGAAGGGCGCTGCGCAACCGGTGGGCACGCGACGAACTGGTGGCGGACGACGCGGCGGCGCAGGCGAAACGGCTGGGCGTACGGGTGATCCGGGTCGACGGCACGCTCGGCGGCGAGGAGCTGACCGACGTGGTGCAGGAGCACTTCGCGCCGTACCTGTGAGAGCGGTCAGCTCTCCAGCGGGGCGGCGTCGGCCGGGAGCGGGGTGGGCGGCGTGGCGCGGCGGCCCGCGCGGGCACCGCCCACCACCACCACGACGACCCCGACCAGCAGCACCGCCATGCCCAGCAGCGCGTACGGGCCGGGCACCTGGTGCAGCCAGGCCCAACCGAGAAGGGCCGCGCCAGGGGCCTCCAGCAGGATCAGCACGCTCACAGTGGTCGCGGCGATCTTCTTCAGGGCGTAGTTGAACATCGAGTGCCCGAGCAGCTGGGCGCCCGCCACCAGGGCCAGGATCGCCAGCCAGGTCCGAGTGTCGAAGCCGGTCATCCGGACCCCGCCGACCAGGCAGATCACCAGCAGGATCGACGCGCAGATGCCGTAGCAGATGGTCGTGTAGGTGGTGGTGCTGATGCTGGCGCGGGCCCGTTCACCGAAGGCGGTGTAGACGGCGGCGAACATGCCGCCGGTCACCGCCAGCAGGTCACCGACGACGGCTCGGCCGGAGATGCCCACGTCCGCCCCGGTGGCGATCACCGCGCCGCCGACGGCCACCGCGATGCCGACCCACACCACAGTGGGCAGCCGCCGCCCCTGGGCCCGGGCGATCAGCCCCTGCCAGACCGGCTGCGTGGCACCCAGCGCGGTAGCCGCGGCGACCGAGGTGAGCTGGGCGCTCGGCACCCAGGTCGCGAAGTGCCCGGCCAGCGCGACCCCGGAGAGTACGCAGAACAGGCCCTCCCGCCGGCCGGCCCGGCTCGCCAACGCGCGGAACTCGGCGCGGCGCCGGGCCAGCGAGAACGGGCTCAGCACGGCCACCGCGAGCAGGTTGCGCCAGAAGGCGATGGCCAGCGCGGGAGCGGCGGCGTACGCGATCAGCGGCGCGGACGACGACACGGCGACAACTGCCAGGCCGACCGCGCCGGTGGTCAGCGGATCCAGCGGCGGGCGGGGAGATCCAGGGGGCACGGGAAGCAATGGTCACACGAATCGCGGGCAACACGGACCGTCAGCACTCCGTTACGATCACGCGCGTTCGCGCCGACGACCCTCGACCGCGCGGAGGCGCTCCCCCATGCCCGACTTCCAGGCGGTGCTGTTCGACTTCTTCGGCACGCTGACCCGTTCGGTCCAGCGCGGCGCCGCGCACCTCGGCACCGCGGAACTGCTCGGCTGCCCCACCGAGACACTTAGCGAGGTGCTCAATCGCACCTACTACGAGCGGGCCACCGGCCGGCTCGGCAACGCCGAGGCGACCCTGCGGTGGGTGTGCGGCCAGGCGGGCGTACACCCGAGTGACAGCGCGCTGCGGGCGGCGGTGGCGTCCCGGCACCGCGCGATCCGCGCGGACACCCGGCTGCGGGCCGACGCCGTGCCCGTGCTGGCGGCGCTGCGGCAGCGCGGCCTGCGCACCGGCGTGGTCAGCGACTGTACGCACGAACTGCCGGCGTTCCTGCCGCAGCTCCCGATCGCGCCCCTGCTCGACGTGCGGGTCTTCTCCGTGCAGGTCGGACGCTGCAAGCCGGACGCGGCGCTCTACCTGACCGCGTGTGGTCGGCTCGGGCTCGCGCCGCACGAGTGCCTGTACGTGGGCGACGGCGGCAGCCAGGAGTTGACCGGTGCCGAACGGGCCGGGATGACTGCCGTCCGGCTGGCCGCGCCCGACCTGGCCGAGCACATGGTGTTCAACGCGGACCGGGAGTGGCGCGGCCGCACGCTGGGCACCCTGCGCGAGGTGCTCGACCTGGTGGGCACCGTCGCCGGAGTCGCTGCCGTCGGCGCGGGCGGTCCGGCGGCCTGACCGAGCCGGGCCCGTGGTCAGCGGCGGCGGACCCGGTGCAGGCGGAACGGCTTGCGGGTGGCGCGGACCGCCGGAGTCTCCCGAGGCTGCTCGGCCTGCGCGTCGGACGGCAGGCCGGCGCCGGTCAGCGGCTCACCGGCCGGGACGAGTCGGTTCACCGCGCAACCCTCGGCGGCCCAGCGGGCCACCAGATCGGCGGTCGGGCCGGGCGCGTTCAGGCGCTTGGCAGCCACCAGCGGCGCGGTGGTGTCCCACTCGTCGGTGCCCGGTGCCAGCCGGGTCACCCGGGCCGGCCAGGTGACGATCCGCCCTCCGTGGTCGCCGCGCAGGGTGACCTGCGCCTCGGTCGCGTCGGCCAGCCCCGGCGCGGCCTGCTCGCCCGGCCCGCTCACCACCAGGAGCGCACCCTCCAGCGGCGCGCACCAGAGCGCGAGCGCCGGGCCACCGGACACGCTGACCCAGGCCACCGCGGCCTTCTTCATCGCCTCGTCGACCAGCGGCGTGCCAGCGGAGGCATTCTCGTCCGTCACACAGGCATTCTCCCGCATCGGCACCGTCGGTCAGCCCACGAACGGCGGCACGGCGATCTCGCCCCGGGCCACCGGCATCACCTGACCGGCGACTGTCGCGCCGACTGCCACACCGTTCGCCGCGGTCACCGTGCAGGCCAGCGCGGAGGGACGGTTCATCTCGATGCCCTGGCGCACCGCGTAGTGCGCCAGGCCATCGCCCGGCAGCAGGCCGGTCGCCACCAGCCAGACTCCGAGCCCGAGCGCCGCCGAGCCGGTCGCCGGGTCCTCCGGAACGCCGAGCCCCGGCACGAAGACCCGGGCGTGCGCGGTTTGCGTGCCGGCGTCCCAGGAGAAGACGCTGACGTGCGCCACCCCGTACCGTTCCGCCGCCGCCGGGTTCACCCGCGCCCTGGCCACCGCTTCCGGACGGACCGGCAGGTAGGGGAACTCCAGCCCGCAGCCGGCCACCCGTGGGGCGGGTCCGGCCTGGTCATGGTCGTCCGCGACCAGCCCGGCGATCTCCAGCAACGGCTCCGGATCCAGCTCGGGACCGAGGGTGGGGCTGCCTCCGGTGAGCGTCGCGCCGGTCGCGGTCACCTCGATCGGCAGCACACCCGCGCCACACTCCTGGGTGACCTGCCCCACACCGAACATCCCGCGCCGACTCGCGGTGACCGCCGCGCCGACACTCGGGTGCCCGGCGAACGGCAACTCCTCGGCCGGCGTGAAGATGCGGGCCCGGTAGGTGGCCCCCACCTGCGTCGGCGGCAGCACGAACACCGTCTCGGAGAGGTTGAACTCCAGCGCGAGCGCCTGCATTTGCTCGGTGGCCAACGCCTCCGCACCGAACACCACGGCCAGCGGGTTGCCGGCGAACGGGCGGTCGGTGAAGACGTCAACGATCTCGTAGGCCAAGGTCGACATGTTGATAAACACTAGGCGCTTAGGCTGGTGCCCGTGAGCACGCCGACCCGGGTCTACATCGCCCGTCTCGCCGGAGTCGCCGTCTTCGATCCGAACGGCGACCAGGTGGGGCGGGTTCGTGACGCCGTGGCACGGCTGCGGGCGACCAAGCGGCCCCCCGAGGTGGTGGGTCTCGTCGCCGAGATGCCGATGCGCCGACGGATCTTCCTGTCCATCAACCGCATCACCTCGATCGACGCGGACGCGGTGGTCCTCGGCTCCGGCACCCTCAACCTGCGGCGCTTCGAGAAGCGCCCGAACGAGCTGCTGGTGCTCCAGGAGCTGCTGGACCGGCGCGTACAGCTCGAACCGGGCGGCCAGCCCGGCGCGGTGGTGGACGTCGCGATGGAGTGCACGCGCGGCGGCGAATGGTCGCTCAGCCGGGTCGCGGTCCGCGAGCAGACCGGCCGGCTCAGCCGCCGCGGCCACCTGCACCAGGTCGACTGGGACCGGGTACGCGGGCTCAGCGGCATCGCCGACAACCGGGGTACGGCGAACCTGCTCGCCGTCCTGGAGGACATGCGCCCGGCCGACCTGGCCAACGCGCTGCAGGACCTGCCCGACGCGCGGCGCAACGAGGTTGCGGCGGCGTTGAACGACGAGCGGCTGGCCGACGTGCTCAGCGAGCTGCCGGAGCACGACCAGGTGGAGATCCTCGCCGCGCTGGACCGGGAACGGGCCGCGGACGTGCTGGAGGAGATGGACCCGGACGACGCGGCGGACCTGCTCAACGAGCTGCCCCCACCGGAGCAGGACGTGCTGCTGGACCTGATGGAGCCGGACGAGGCCGACCCGGTCCGGCAGCTGCTCAAGTACACCCCGGGCACGGCGGGCAGCGTGATGACCTCGGAGCCGGTCATCCTGCCGCCGGACGCCACGGTCGCCGAGGCGCTGGCACGGATCCGGGAGCCGCAGCTCTCCCCCGCCATCGCCGCCCAGGTCTTCGTGACCCGGGCCCCGCAGAACACCCCGACCGGCCGCTACCTGGGCATGGTGCACTTCCAGGCGTTGCTGCGTGAACCGCCGGCCGACCTGCTGGGCAAGGTGGTGGTCAACGACATCGACCCGCTGCGTCCCACCACCCCACTGCCGGAGATCACCCGCCGGATGGCCACCTACGACCTCGTCGCCATGCCGGTGATCGACCGGAGCAACCGGCTGGTCGGCGCCGTGACCGTCGACGACGTACTGGACCACTCGCTGCCCCGGGACTGGCGCGACCGGGACGCCCTGGCCGCCCCGGGCACCTCCGACGCGGTGCTGGACGGCGACGGTGGCTGAGCAGCGGCGCACGGAGCGGCTCGACCAGCCCCGCGAGCCCCGGGGCATCAAACTCCCCCGGTTCGACGCGGAGGCGTTCGGTCGCTGGTCGGAGGGCATCGCCCGGGGCATGGGCACCGCGAACTTCATCGTCGTCATGACCGTGGTGATCGCGATCTGGTTCGGCTGGAACACCCTCGCCCCGGCCGAGCTGCGCTTCGACCCGTACACCTTCACGTTCCTCACGCTGGTGTTGTCGTTGCAGGCCAGCTACGCCGCGCCGCTGATCCTGCTGGCCCAGAACCGGCAGGCCGACCGGGACCGCCTGGCGCTGGAGGAGGACCGGCGGCGGGCCACCGCCCAGAAGGCGGACACCGAGTACCTGGCCCGGGAGATCGCCGCGCTGCGGATCGCGCTCGGCGAGGTGGCCACCCGCGACTTCCTGCGTTCCGAGCTGACCCGGCTGGCCGAGGAGCTGGATGAGGCGGGGCAGCGCCGGCAACGCCTGGAGCGCCGGCAGCAGGAGAAGGACAGCCAGCAGGAGCGGCGCGCGCAGCGCGCGACCGACGGCCTGGGTCTGGACGAGCCCCGCGACGACCTGGACGGGGATTTCGCCCGCGACGCCCGGCCCGACCGCTGATCAGCGGGTCGGGTTCGGTAATCGTATGGCTCACACCACCGTCGGCCAGCGGTCGGAGCGGATGCCCCGCGACGTAGCATTGCGGGCATGTCAGCACCCGTGAGCACCGTCGAGGACGCGATCCAGGCCGCCCTGGCCACCGTCAACGACCCGGAGATCCGCCGGCCCATCACCGAGCTGGGCATGGTCCGCTCCGCCACGATCGGCGCCGACGGCGTCGTACGGGTCGAGCTGCTGCTCACCGTCGCCGGCTGCCCGCTCAAGGACAAGCTGCGCACGGACATCACCGCTGCCGTGGCGGCGGTCCCCAGCGTGACCGGCGTGGAGATCGACTTCGGTGTGATGAGCCCCGAGCAGCGGCAGTCGCTGCAGTCGCAGCTGCGCGGCGGCGGCGCCAGCGAGGAGCCGGTCATCCCGTTCGCCCAGCCCGGCTCGCGCACCCGGGTGTACGCGGTGGCCAGCGGCAAGGGTGGTGTCGGCAAGTCCAGCGTGACTGTCAACCTGGCGGCGGCGCTCGCCGCCCGTGGGCTCTCCGTGGGCGTGGTCGACGCCGACATCTACGGGCACTCGGTGCCGCGGATGCTCGGCGCGGACGGCCGGCCGACCCGCGTCGAAGACATGATCATGCCGCCGCAGTCGCACGGCGTGAAGGTCATCTCGATCGGCATGTTCACCTCGGGCAACGCGGCAGTGGTGTGGCGCGGCCCGATGCTGCACCGGGCGTTGCAGCAGTTCCTGGCCGACGTCTACTGGGGCGACCTGGACGTGCTCCTGCTCGACCTGCCCCCGGGCACCGGCGACGTGGCCATCTCGCTGGCCCAGTTGCTGCCCAACTCGGAGATCCTGATCGTGACCACCCCGCAGACCGCCGCCGCCGAGGTGGCCGAGCGGGCGGGTGCGATCGCCCTGCAGACCCACCAGCGGGTGGTCGGCGTCATCGAGAACATGTCCTGGCTGGAGCTGCCGGACGGCTCCCGAATGGAGGTCTTCGGCGCCGGCGGTGGCACGGCCGTCGCCGAGTCGCTGAGCCGGACCATCGGCGCCCAGGTGCCGCTGCTCGGTCAGATCCCGCTGGACACCCGGGTCCGCGAGGCCGGCGACGCCGGCAACCCGATCGTGCTGGCCGAGCCGGAGTCCCCGGCCGCGCAGGCGCTCGGCACGATCGCCGACCGGCTCGCGCTGCGCCGCGAGTCGCTGCTCGGCAAGCCGCTCGGCCTCAAGCCGGCCGGGCGCTGACCCCCCGATCGACGACGCCCCGCCGGCCCACTCGGGCCTGCGGGGCGTTGTCGTCGCTGTGCCGTACGAGTCAGGTGGCGTCGTCGTAGCTGGGCCGGGGAGCCGGTGCCGGCGAGGCGCCGGTGGCCGTGCCGGGCCGGGAGCCGTTCGCGCGGGGGTCCACGGCGTTGGCCACGTCCTTCAGCTCGTTGTGCACGCCGCTGACGTCCGCGCGCAGGTTGTCGTAGACGCCCTGCATGGGCTTGCGGATCGCCGCCTCGTCCTCCTCGCTGAGGAGGTGCTTGCGGATGAAGGCCTTCGGGTGCAGATCCTCGAGCTGGATGTCGGTGCCCAGCTCGCGACTGAGGTCGCCGGTGGCGTTGCGGGCCATGTTGCGCAGATTGCGCACCATCCGCAGGCCGTCGTTGATCACGGCAGGCAGCCGGTCACCAAAGATCAACAGCGCCAGGAGCAGCAGCGCCCCGACTTCCCACATGTTCAGGTTCTCGAACATCCCGTGGGCCTCCTCTCGGCGTCAGCAGCAAGACTACGCACGTCGGACGGCTTTCCGGCAGGGGGTGACCCGCTGTTCACTTGGCATCCGCGGCGAGGGTCACCGACGTGTTCTGCCGAGCGGCACCCCGCCGGAACTCGACAGTCACCACCGAACCCGGAGCGAACTTGCGGACCAGGGCGATCAGGTCGGTCGGCTCGGTCATCGGCCGGCCGTTGAGCTTCAGGATCACGTCGCCGACCTTCAGCCCGGCACCGGCCGCCGGCCCGGAAGGCTCCACGGCGGCCAGCCGGACGCCGCCGTTGGCACCCGCCCCGGGGCCACCGACCTGGGCGCCGATGACCGTACGCCGGGCCTTGCCGGTGCCGATGATGTCCTGGGTGACCCGCTTGGCCTGGTTGATCGGGATGGCGAAGGCGAGCCCGATGTTGCCGGCCTCCTGGCCCTCGGCCACCAGCGACTTGATCGTGGAGTTGACCCCGACCACCCGCCCGGCGCCGTCGACGAGCGGGCCGCCGGAGTTGCCGTGGTTGACCGCGGCGTCGGTCTGGATGGCCGCGTAGTAGCGCACCGGGCCACCCGGCTCACCGGCCTGCATCGTCCGGTCCAGGGCGCTCACGATGCCGGCGGTGACCGTGTTGGCCAGCGACAGGGGCGAGCCGATGGCGAGCACCGGGTCGCCGACGGCCAGCGCGTCGGAATCGCCGAACTCCACCGGTCGCAGCCCTGTCCGGTTCACCTTGATCACCGCGATGTCGGACTCCGGGTCCTGACCGACGACTGTCGCCGGGGCGGAGGTGCCGTCGTTGAAGATCACCGAGGCCTTGCCGCTGCTGCCGGACACCACGTGGTCGTTGGTGATCACATGACCGTCGGCGCTGGCGATGAAGCCGGAGCCCTCGCTGGTCCCGCCCAGGCTGCTCACCCGGACGGTGACCACGCTGGGCAGGACACGTTCGGCGACTCCGGCAAGTGACTCCGGCTTGCGCTGGGCCAGCGCGGGCGGCTCCGCGGCCTGCGCGCCGAGCACCGTGCCGGCGGCGCCACCACGGACCGCGAACGCGTAGCCCAGCGCGCCACCGAGGGTGCCCGCCAGCAGCGCGGTGATCACCGGTATGAGCAGCAGGTGACGCAGCGTCGGTCGACCCGGCGCGTCCGGGTCGGTGACCGGTTCGGGCTCGGTGCCGGCCGCCACCACCCCCGGCACCACCACTGCGGCGGGCGTCGCCGGATCACGCCACGGATCACCGAGCGCGTCGGACCACCAGGGCGACGCGCCGGCCGCAGCCGCAGGCGCGGTGTCGCTCCCCGGCGTGGTCGGCGCCCCCGCCGGCGGGGCTCCTGCCCCGGGCGGGCTCGCCGGAGCCGGAGTCTCACCGCCCCGGCGCCAATCCCAGCCGTCGGTCACGTCGGTGCCTCCCAGTCCATCCCCGGATCCCGCGCGGCGTCGCCCGGCCACGGTTCGGCGCGGTCGAGGCTGACGGAATACCGCTTCCAGGATTGCACGGATGCGCGCGGTGGAGTCAGCGGTTGCCCCCGGCGATCGCGAGGGGACGGAGGCGCGGCTGCGCCTCGGTCGGGTCGCCTCTACGCTCACAGTGCCAACCCGCCCCCGCACCACGCACCGCCCGGAGGTGCCCCATCGCCACGGTCGCCGGTTCCGGCAGTTCGACGACCCAGGCTCAGCAGTTCGCCGAGTCGTACGTGACCGAGGATCTCGTCCTACGGACCGCCCGCAGCCTGGCCCACGAGGTGGGCCTCGACGCGGTCACCCCCGGAGCGGGGGCGGCGCTGCGGCTGCTGGCCGCGGCCGGCAACGCCCGCGCGGTGGTGGAGATCGGCACCGGCACGGGCGTGAGCGGCGTCTGGCTGCTGCGAGGCATGCGCGCCGACGGCGTGCTCACCACCATCGACGTGGAGGTGGAGCACCAGCGGATCGCCCGGCGGATCTTCACCGAGGCGGGCTTCGCCGCCGGCCGCACCCGGATCATCACCGGTCGCGCGCTGGACGTGCTGCCGCGGCTCGCCGACGGGGCGTACGACCTGGTCTTCGTCGACGCCGAGGCGACCGGCTTCCACGCCTGCGTGGAGGCGGCGCTGCGACTGCTGCGCCCGGGCGGCGTGCTCGCGCTCAACGGCATGCTCGCGCACGGTCGGATCGGTGACCCGGCCGCCCGGGACGCGGAGACGGTAACGGTCCGCGAAACGATCAAGGCGGTCCGGGAGTCGGAGCACTGGATTCCCGCGCTGCTCCCGGTCGGGCACGGGGTGCTCGCCGCCGTGAAGTGCTGACGGTCAGTCGACGGCGGCCAGCCAGCGCAGCAGCGAGCGGACGCCCCAGCCCGTCGCACCGCGGGTGAGCTCGGCCTGGTCGCCGTCCGCCCAGGACGGGGCGGACATGTCCAGGTGCAGCCAGCGGTCCCGCAGGTCGCCGGTGAACTCGCGCAGGTAGAGCGCGGCCGTCACCGATCCGGCGCCCTGGGCGGGCGCGCTGTAGAGATCGGCGATCTCGCTGCCCAGGTACTCGACGTAGTCGGTGTGCAGCGGCATCCGCCAGGCCGCCTCGCCGGCCGCCTCGATCGCGGTCAGCAGGTCGGCGGCGAGGTCGTCGTTCTCGCTGTAGAGGGCCGCGGTGCGCTTGCCCAGCGCCACGGCGTTGGCGCCGGTGAGGGTGGCCAGGTCGATCAGCAGGTCGGGCTTGAGCTGCCGCACCGCGTACGCCAGCGCGTCGGCGAGGACCAGCCGGCCCTCCGCGTCGGAGTTGGTCGTCTCGCTGGTCGTCCCGTCGTAGTGCCGGATCACGTCGCCCGGGCGGAACGCCGAGCCGCTGACCATGTTCTCGGCGAGCGGGGCCAGGGTGGTGACGCGGACCGGCAGGCGCAGCGCCGCCGCGCCGAGGGTGGCGGCGACGACCGCCGCCGCGCCGGCCATGTCCTTGCGCATCAGCTTCATCGCCGGCACCGGTTTGATCGAGATGCCGCCGGTGTCGAAGGTGATGCCCTTGCCGATCAGCACCACGTGGGTGCGCGCGTTCGCGGGGTGCCAGTCCACCTCGACCAGCCGCGGCCCGCTGGCCGAGCCGCCGCCGACGGCGAGGATCCCACCGAAGCCCTCCGCGGCCAGCTCAGCCGGGCCACGCACCGTCAGGCGCACGTCCGGCAGGTCGGCGGCTGCGGAGGCCACCTGGTCGGCGAACCACTGCGGGGTCTTCACCGAGGAGGGGGTGTTGGTCAGATCGCGGGCGAGGCGGGTCATCGCGGCGGTGGTCCGCGCGGTGGCCACGGTGCTCTCGTACGCCTCCGGGTCGTCGAGAAGCAGGTCGACGCCGGTGAGCGCGGGCGGGTCGCCGGCCTCGGTCAGCCGGAACCGGTACGAGGCGAGCAGCAGCCCCTCGGTCAACCCACGGACCGCCTCGGAGGTCACCTCGGCCGGCAGCGCGATAGTGATCTGCGTCTCATCGGACGCGGAGCGGGCCAGAGCAGCGCCGGCAGCCCGCCAGGACGACTCTCCGCCGTCGCCGATACCGAGCAGCACCAGCCGACCGGGGCTGCGCCCTGGGCGCAGGTGGGTGGCGATCTCACCGGCCCGGCCGCTCACTCGGGCCACCGGCACCAGCGCGGCAGCCTCCTCGGCGGTGCCGTCCGGCGGCGTCACGGCGGTGGGCGCCAACTCCGCCGGGGCGTCACCTCCCGCCGCCGGATCGGTGGGGCGGACGGGCAGGACGAGGACGTCGAGCCGATCGGGCTCGGCAAGCGGACGGATGGCGAGCACGCGGAACCGCACCTCCAGGAAATGTCGCAGAGTGGGACCGGGCCATCGCCCGCCCACACCGATGAAGACCCTGAGCCACCGGCGATCCCGGTGGCTCAGGGTCCAAGAAACGCTCCGAGCGGCGTACGCCGTCCGGGTCGCTCCTCACTCAGCCGGCGGCTGCCTTCAACGCGTCACCGAGCGCGTTGGCCTCGTCGGGAGTCATCTCGACGACGAGCCGGCCACCGCCCTCCAGCGGGACCCGCATGACGATGCCCCGACCCTCCTTGGTGACTTCCAGCGGACCGTCGCCCGTCCGCGGCTTCATCGCCGCCATGTTGTCTCCCCTCAGACCTACACCAGGGTCGGTGGGTTGCCCCACAGCCACTTCGTCACGACCTCCCGCAACTCTCGCGGGGGTGTCGACAGACGATTTTCCCTGATGAACACCGCCGGACCCAAACCGGAGCAGCATTGATGTAACAGCATCTAGCTTATCTTGAGAAGGCCTGTCACAATGTGCGGTCATGCAGGCACGGTCGGCACTCTTCGACCTGTACGGCGACCACCTCCGGCCGAGGGGTGGCCGGGCACCGGTCGCCGCCCTGGTCAAGCTACTGGCGCCGTTGGGAATCGCGCCGCCCGCCGTTCGCACCGCCGTGTCCCGGATGGTGCGTCAAGGCTGGCTCGACCCGCTCCGGCTGGCCTCCGGACCGGGATATTCGATCACACCAAAAGCCGCCCGACGACTCGACGAGGCGGCGGCCCGGATCTACCGAACCGGCCGGGTCACCTGGGACGGGCGCTTCGATCTGCTCGTGCTCGACGCCCCGGGTTCCCGGCGGGACCGGCAACGACTCGCCGCCACCCTCAGCTTCCTCGGCTACGGCACGCTCGACGAGCAGACCTGGGTGGCCACCCGGCCCGCCGAGGACGTCGACCTGTTGCTCGCCGAGGCCGGCATCCGGTTCGAGCGGTTCACGGCCTCGCACTTCTCCGGCACCCCCGGTGCGATGGGCGTCGTCCGCCGCGCCTGGGACCTGGCCGAGATCGGCCGCGCGTACGAGCGGTTCGTCGCCGACCAGCGCCCCCTCCTCGGCGCGGTCACCGTGCGCAGCAGCGACGAGGAGGCGTACGCGGCCCGATTCCGGCTGGTGCACGCGTGGCGTACCTTCCTGTTCCGGGACCCGCAGCTGCCCCCCGCGCTGCTGCCCGAGCGCTGGCCCGGCACCGCCGCCGCCAGCTTCTTCGACCGGCACGCGGCCCGCCTGCGTCCGGCCGCCGACCGGTACGTCGAGCAGTGCCTCGACGCCGGCAACCGCATCGTTCGACAGAAGGGTCGTTAGACACGTGACCGAGCCGTTGCTCGTCGACCGGACCGACGCCGTCGTCACCCTCACCCTCAACCGGCCGCAGGCGATGAACGCGCTCGACCTGGCGCTCAAGGAGGCCCTGCGGGACACGCTGGCCGAGCTGGAGACCGACCGGTCCTGCCGGGCGGTCGTGCTGGCCGGGGCCGGTGGAGCGTTCAGCGCCGGGCAGGACCTGCGCGAGCACGTGGCCACCCTGGGCAACTCCTCCGGCCCGCCGCTGGACACCGTGCGGGCGCACTACAACCCGATCGCCGCCCGGCTGGCCAACCTGCCCAAGCCGGTGGTCGCAGCGGTCCGCGGAATGGCCGCCGGCGCCGGCGCGTCGTTGGCCTTCCTCGCCGACATCCGGATCGGCGGCCCGAGCACCAGCTTCCTGATGGCCTTCGCCAAGGTCGGCCTCGCCGCCGACACCGGCGCCTCCTGGACGCTGCCCCGGCTGGTCGGTCACGCCAAGGCCGTGGAGCTGCTGATGCTGGCCGAGCCGGTCCGCGCCGAGGAGGCCTGCCGGCTGGGGCTGATCACCCGACTGACGGACGACGACGAGCAGGTGCTGCCTGTCGCGCAGGACCTGGCCGCCCGGCTCGCCGCCGGCCCCACCGTCGCGTACGGGGCCATCAAGCGGCAGCTCTCGATCGCCGACGCCGGCACGCTCGCCGACGCCCTCTCGGCCGAGGCGCAGGCTCAGGCGATCTGCGGCGCCACCGCCGACCACCGGGCGGCCACCCTCGCGTTCGTCGCCAAGCAGAAACCGGTCTTCGAGGGACACTGAACGCGATTCGCACCCCGCCCTTACCGTCCTCGTACGCGGGCCGCCTAGCGTCGGGCCGCATGAGCGATCGTGAAGCGGTGGCGCACCTGCTGCGGCGGGCCACCTTCGGGCCGACCGCCGACGAGGTGGACGCGGCCGAGCGGGTTGGGCCGGCGGCGACCCTGGACAACCTGCTCGCCCCGAAAGGGGCCGACCGGGGCGCGGCGGCCACCCCACCGCCGACGCTGCCCCCGGACCCGTACGCCGCGCTGACCAAGGAATCCACCCGCGAAGAGCGTCAGAAGGCCAACGCCCAGCGCCGCGAGCAGCTCCAGCAGGTGACCCTCTGGTGGCTGGACCGGATGGTCGCCGCCGAGGACGGGCTGACCGAGAAGCTGCTCTTCTTCTGGCACGGGCACTGGGCGACAAGCGCGCAGAAAGTCAAGTCGGCGCGCGTGATGCTGGGCCAGTTGGAGACCCTGCGCCGCCACGGGCGCGGGCCGCTGGCCCCGCTGGTCGCCGCGATGGTGCGCGACCCGGCCCTGATCATCTGGCTGGACGGGCAGAAGAACACCCGCAAGGCGCCGAACGAGAACCTGGCGCGCGAGCTGATGGAGCTGTTCACTCTCGGCATCGGCGGCTACACCGAGGCCGACGTGAAGGCCGGCGCGCGGGCGTTGACCGGCTGGGTGGTGGACCGGCGCACCGGCGTCGCCCGTCTGGAGGCCAAACGGCACGACCCCGGGGAGAAGACGATCCTGGGACAGACCGGCCGCTTCGACGCCGAGGCGTACGCCGGGCTGCTGGCCACCCAGCCGACGGCGGCGACGTTCGTTGCCGGGCGGCTCTGGTTCCGCTACGCCGGCACCGACGTCCCGGCGCCGGACGGCCTGGCCGGCGCGGACAGCGTCGCCACCCTGCGCGCGCTGTTCACGTCGCCGGCCTTCGCCCAGACCCGGGGCACCCTCGTGAAGCAGCCGGTGGAGTGGATGGTCGGTGCGCTGCGACAGCTCGGCGTCCGGCCCTCCGCCCTGCCCGAGCAGCAGCGCAAGCAACTGCTCTCCGGTCTGAACGCGCTGGACCAGGTGCCGCTGCGGCCGCCCAGCGTGGGCGGCTGGCCGGCCGGCGCCGCATGGCTGACCACCTCGTCGTTGCAGGCCCGGCTCCGGATGGCCGGGATGCTGGCCGCGGCGGCCACCCCGGCGGTGCTGGCCCGGCTGACCGCCGCGCCCGTCGCCGGCCGGCCGGACGCGCTGGCCCGACTGCTGGTCGTCTACGGCTGGGGCGCCCGCACCCGGGCCGCCCTCACACCGTTGGCCGGCGAGCCGCGCAAGCTGCTGGCCGCCGGGCTGGTCAGCCCCGAATACACCGTCAGCTGAGCGGAGGAGTCGAGAAGTGGACACCCTGACCCGACGCAGGTTCCTGCTCACCAGCGGGGTGGTCGGCGCGGGCGCGCTGGCCGCCGGTGCCGGCGCGTACGGCCTGCGGGACCTCCTGGACACCGCCGGAGACCGTGATCCGCAGTCCCGCACGCTGGTGCTGGTCACCCTCTACGGCGGCAACGACGGCCTGAACACCGTCATCCCGTACGGCGACCCGGCCTACCGGGCGGCCCGCCCGGAGCTGGCGTACCCCGACGGCGAGGTGCGGCGGCTCGACGACGACTTCGCCCTCAACCCGGCGCTGGCCGGGCTGCACCAGCGCTGGTCGGGCGGTGGGCTCGCGATCGTGCGCGGGGTCGGCTACCCGAAGCCGGACCGCAGCCACTTCCGGTCGATGGACATCTGGCACACGGCGCAGCCCGACCGGCCGGGCAACACCGGCTGGCTCGGCCGCTGGCTGGACGGGACGGGCGGCGACCCCCGGCTGGCCGTGTCGTTCGAGCCGGCGTTGCCGCCGCTGCTGGCCGGGGCGCGCAGCGCGGGCGCTGCCGTGCCGGTGACCGACCGCAAGGCCACCAAGGGCCTGCCGGCGGAGACGCTCACCGCGTTCGAAGCGGCCGAGCCGGGTGAGTCAGCCGCACGGGCGAGAGCCGCCGCCTGCTTCGCCGACCTGCGGTCGGTGGACGAGATGATCCACCAGGTACGCGACTCCGCCGCCACGGAGGCGGACGACCCGGACGGCGAGCAGGCGCCCGCCACGGCCACCGGCGGGGCACGAACCCCGCTGGACGCCCAACTGGACCTGGTCGCGCAGTGTGTCGAGGCGAACGTGTCCACGCGGGTCTTCTCGGTGTCGCTGGGCGGCTTCGACACGCACGCCGACGAGAAGCAGTTGCAGGCCGTCCTGCTGGGGCAGGTGGACCGGGCGTTGACCGCGTTCGCCGACCGGATGAGTCGCACCGAGGCGGGCCGCAAGGTGGTGGTGGCGGTCTACTCCGAGTTCGGCCGCCGGGTGAAGGCCAACGCCTCGGACGGCACCGACCACGGCACCGCCTCCGACATGCTGCTGCTCGGCGCGGGAGTGCGCGGCGGCTGGCACGGGGACGCGCCCAGCCTCACCGACCTCGACGATGGCGACCTGAAATACACCACGGACTTCCGGGACGTCTACGCCACGCTGCTGGAACGGGTCCTGGACACCGACCCGGGGCCGGTGCTGGCCGACTGGCGGGGACGCCTCGACAAGCTGTTCTAGTCGTCCTCTTCCGGGTCCTGGTTGGCCTCCGCGCCCAGCACGAACGCCTGCATGGCGAGTTCGTCGCCGGCCGGTGACACGAACGCCGGCAGCTCGCGCGGCCCCAACTCCTGCACGTACGACCAGAACAGACGCACCGCCTCGGCCGGCGTGCCGGCCTCGATCGGCAGGTCGAGGCTGACCAGCCAGGTGCGCCGCGCCGGGGGCGGGCCGAGCCGGTCGGCCAACGCCCGGAAGGCGGCCGGCTCCAGTGCGGTGACCGGCCCGTCGAGGGTGAGCAGGTCGGTCGGCACCGGCTCGTCGAAGGCCCTGCGGGTGTACGTCACGACGAGCGTCCCCGGCTCGATGTCGGACTGCGGATCGTCCGGATCCTCGGAGTGCCGCTGCGTCGGCGCGGTGACCCGGCCGAGGGCCACCAGTCGCGGCGGCGCGTCGGCCAGCACCGCCACCCGGTCACCGGGGCCGGGACGACCGACGTCGGTCAGCCCGGTCAGCTCCAGCGAGTCGTGGTGCACGAGCCGCTCTGCCTCGTAGCGCTCCGGGGGCAGCAGCACGGCCCAGGTGCCCGGCCCGTCGGTGTTGCCGGCCGCACCGGCCCGGTACGCGGTCTCGGTCGTCATGCCTGCCATCCCATCACGCCGCCGGTCAGCGGGTGACGTGACAGCCGACGATGTGATCGTCGACCATCCCGGTGGCCTGCATGAGGGCGTACGCGGTGGTGGGGCCGACGAACCGGAAGCCGCGCTTCTTGAGCGCCTTGGCCATCGCCGTCGACTCCGGGGTGATCGGCGCCAGCTCGGCGAACGAGGCGGGGCGGGCCGGCCGGCGCTCCGGAGCGAACGACCAGAGCAGCGTGGACAGCCCGTCGGGCAGTTCCAGGGCGGCGCGGGCGTTGGCGATCGCCGCCTCGATCTTGGCCCGGTTGCGGACGATGCCGGCGTCGGCGAGCAGCCGGGTCACGTCGGCCTCGCCGTAGCCGGCCACGGTGGCGAGGTGGAACTCGTCGAAGGCCAACCGGAACGCCGGGCGTTTGCGCAGGATGGTCAGCCAGGACAGGCCGGACTGGAACGCCTCCAGGGTCATCCGCTCGTAGAGTGCGTCGTCGCCGCGCAGCGGCCGCCCCCACTCGGTGTCGTGGTAGACGGCGTAGTCCGGGGTGCTCGCCCCCCAGGCGCAGCGGGCCAGCCCGTCGGCGCCGATCACCAGGTCACTCACGTCGCACACGCTAGGCCATCGCACCGACAGCCCATTGCCACCTGCCGCTCCACTGCCTATCGTGCTTGTTACCGACCGGTAGGTCGGGGTCACCCAGCGGGGCGTCCCCGGCCGACGACGGCGAGTGGAGGCGGCGCGATGAAGGAATTTCCGGACGTCATCGCCTGGTCGATCCCGGCCTTCCTGCTGCTCATCGTGCTGGAACGGGTCTCCTACCTGCTGCACCGCGACGACGACGAGGTCGGCTACGGCGGCGCGGACACCGCGACGAGCCTGGCGATGGGGCTCGGCAGCGTCTTCACGGACCTGCTCTGGAAGGTGCCGATCGCCGCCGCGTACGCGCTGCTCTACGCGCTCACCCCGCTGCGGATCGCCGACATCTGGTGGAGTTGGCCGCTGATCCTGCTGGCGCAGGACTTCTGCTACTACTGGTCACACCGGGGCCACCACGTCATCCGGATCCTCTGGGCCTCGCACGTGGTGCACCACTCGTCGCAGCGGTTCAACCTCTCCACCGCGCTGCGGCAGCCGTGGACCGGGCTGACCAGTTGGGTCTTCTACGTCCCGCTGATCCTGGCCGGCGTACACCCGGCGGTCGTCGCGTTCTGCGGTTCGGTCAACCTGCTCTACCAGTTCTGGATCCACACCGAGCGCATCGAGAAGATGCCACGCTGGTACGAGTTCGTCTTCAACACCCCGTCGCACCATCGCGTCCACCACGCCTCCCAGGGCGGCTACCTGGACCGCAACTTCGGCGGCATCCTGATCGCCTGGGACCGGCTGTTCGGCTCCTTCGCGGCGGAGCGGGAGCGCTGCGTCTACGGCCTGACCAAGAACGTGGGCAGTTACAACCCGGTGCGCGTGGCCTTCCACGAGTACGTCTCGATCGCCCGGGACCTGCGCGCCGCCGGGACGTGGCGGCACCGCCTGGGGCATCTCCTCCGCGCGCCGGGCTGGCAGCCGGCGCCGGGCGTGGTCAGGGCAGTCGGCCCTGCTCGACCAGACGGGCGAACCTCTTCAGCGCCTGGGTGAGGCCCAGCTTGGAGCCGGGCCAGAGCACCGGCCACGCCAGCCGGCCGGCCCGGCCGCCCGGCAGGTGGAACCACTCGTGCCAGACGACCTGGGTGCGGGCCTCGCCGAGTGCGGTGCACCGCAGGACACCCGGGCCGCGTAGCACCTGGCCGTGGTGCACGACGCCGATCTCGTACGGCTCGTCGACCCGGACCACCCGCATCTCGTCGCGCAGTGTCGCCCGGCCGAGCGCGGTCACCGCCTCGATCCGGCTGCCCTCGCGCCCGTCGCCCTCGACGACCCGGACCTGCGTGAACGGGATCCAGTCCGACTGTCGTTCCCAGGCGAGCAACGCGGCGAAGACCCGGGCCGCCGGAGCGTTGACGATGACGGTGGCGGTCACCTCACCGGCACCGGGTTGCGCCGCCTCCTGAAGATCGTCGGCGCCCTCCGGACCGGTCACGCCGACTCCGACCGGACCACCGCGCCGTGCTGCCCGGCGCCACCGGCCCGCTGGTCAGCGGCCGGCTCGTCAGCGGCCGGCTCGTCAGCGGCCGGCTCGTCAGCGGCCGGCTCGCGGTCAGTCGGTTCGCCGTCCGCCGGCTTGTGGGCGGTTGGCTCGCTGTCGGTAGGCGTGCGGTCGGTCGGCTCGCTGTCCCCCGGTGCGACGCCGTCCGAATCGGCAGCCGACGAGGTGGGAGCGGGCACGGCGTCGGCCGGCGATCCGTCCGCATCCGACTCCGCGGTGGCCGCGGCCGGCACCGCCGTCGCGGCCTGCTCGCGGGCCTGGCGCAGCGCGTCCGCGTCGTCGATGCGGCCCTCACGCAACGCGATGACCTCCGACTCCAGCACGCCGATCAGCTCGGACTTGTAGCCGATGTCGTAGGCGGCACGGCGCATCGCCTGGTCGACCTGGGCCATCCGGTACCCGCGCAAACCGGTGTCGAACCGGACCGCGCCAACATCGGATTCCCGCAGTGGTCGGGTGCCGGGCAGCGGGATGGCCTGCGAATCCGGTTCGGTCGGCGCGAGGCCGGGATCCCGGCCACTGACCAACACCGTCACGCCGAAAACGACCGCCGCGACCGTCAATGCCACGACCAGGAGGAGCAGAAGCTGACCCATGCACTGATCGTGGCACGACAGGCGGCTGGGAGCGACCCCACCACCCCGATCGCGATCGACGCCCACGCCCGCCCCGCGCACCGGCCGGCCGACCCGCTAGCGTCGGTGGCGGCCGGAGCGGCGGCGACGGTGCGGACAGTCGGGAGGCGTGATGGCCGGGGCACTTCGGCTTGGTGGGCGGACGTTCGCCCCGGGTGAGCTGGTGGTGATGGCCATCGTCAACCGCACACCGGACTCGTTCTTCGACCGGGGCGCCACCTTCGCCGCCGACAGCGCGCTGCGTGCCGTCGAGCGGGCGGTCGACGAGGGCGCGGCGATCATCGACATCGGCGGGGTCAAGGCGGGACCGGGCGCCGAGGTGGACGTGGCGGAGGAGATCCGCCGCACCGTGGACACCATCGCCGCCGTACGGGCCGCGTTCCCGGAGGTGGTGATCTCCATCGACACCTGGCGTGCCGAGGTGGCGACGGAGGCCGTGGCAGCCGGCGCGGACCTGCTCAACGACACCTGGTCGGGCGCCGACCCGGCGCTCGCCCGGGTCGCGGCGAGCACCGGCGCCGGCCTGGTCTGCTCGCACGCCGGCGGGCTGGTCCCCCGGACCCGGCCGCACCGGGCCGCCTTCGACGACGTGGTCGCCGACGTGGTCGAGACGGTTACCGGGCTCGCCGAGCGCGCGGTGGCGGCGGGGGTACGCCCCGACGGCATCCTCATCGACCCGGCGCACGACTTCGGCAAGAACACCCGGCACTCCCTGGAGATCACCCGCCGGTTGGACGAGCTGACCGCGACCGGCTGGCCGGTGCTGGTGGCGCTCTCCAACAAGGACTTCGTCGGCGAGACGCTGGACCTGCCGGTGGCCGAGCGGCTGGAGGGCACGCTCGCCGCGACGGCGGTCTCCGCCTGGTTGGGCGCTCGGGTGTTCCGGGCCCACCAGGTCGGGCCCACCCGTCGGGTGCTGGACATGGTCGCCTCGATCCGCGGCGACCGACCGCCCGCGGCGACCCGGCGGGGTCTGGCCTGAGTCGTCCGGTCGGTGCGGCGACCACCGTGAACGGTCGGCGGAGCGGCACGATCGCCGGAGGACGGGGCGCTCAGGTCCAGCGCAGGATGTTCCTACGCCAGGCGTAGAGGATGCCGAGGGCGAGCACCGCCACGAACACCGCCATCTCCACCACCGTGACCAGGCCGAAGCCCGGCCGGTCGAAGACCACCGCCCACGGGAAGAGGAACACCGCCTCGACCGCGAACAGCACGTACAGGTACGCGTACACGTAGTAGCGGATCTGCATCTGCGCCCAGTCGGCGCCGACCGGGTCGAGCCCGCACTCGTAGCTGGTCCGCTTGCCGAACGGGTCGGCCGGACGGGCGGGACGTAACACCCGGTTGGCCGAGAACGCCGTCACAAAGAACAGGACACTGGCGAGCAGCAAGAGCCCGAGCGTCGCGTACGAGCCCAGGTAACCGGTCACATCGGGAGCCTACCGCCCAGACGGACAGGCCGTCCCAAACACGTTACGGATTTGTTTCCGCGTGGGACTAGTGCACTGAGACAACTGTTACGAACATTGGACTTCCACCCATGGCACCGGAGGACAGATGGCCCGCGTGAAGGTATCGCCCGAACGCCGGGCTGCGGGGCGACATCCCGCGCCCCTGCTGGCGGCGTCGCTCGCGCTCGGGCTGCTCGCGGCGCTCGCGGGCGCTCCGGCCCTCGCCAGCGCGGCGGTGCCGCACACCCACCCGATCGCCGCCGTGACGGAGTCGGCGCCCGATCCCGATCCGGACCCGGAGACCACCCCGGCCCAGGAGCCCACCCCCACCGAGGATCCGGGCGGCGATCCCGCACCTACCGACCCGGCCCCGGAGACCACCGCGCCGCCGCCGGAGACGACGCCCCCGGCGCCTCCGCCGACCACCCCGCCGAACGTGCCGCCGCCCACCACCACCGCTCCCGCACCGGGGGGCAGCACGCGACCACCGACGCCCGGGCCGCCGCCTCCCCCGGTTCAGCCGCCCGCGCCGGGTGGCACGCCGGCGCCGGTGCCGAGCCCGCTCGGCGTGCAGGTGACCACCGAGGACGTCACCCTGCCCGAGGCGTACTGGAACGCGGCCAGCACCACCACCACGCTGCGGGTCACCGTGGCGAACACCGGCACCGCAGCGCAGCGCGTCCGGCTCTCGTACACCCTGCCGGCCGGGCTGAGCGACGCCGGAACGAAGGGGTGCGCCGCAGCGGGCGGCGACGCGTACCAGTGCGGTGCCTGGACGGCCGAGGCGGGCGTCCGGTTCAGCAGCCTGATCCGGCTGCGGGTCGCCGGCGACGCCTGGGAGCGGATGCCGCTCAGTGGCTCCGTGCGGGTCGTCGCGGACGCGCCGGGGGTGTCCGGCGAGGTGGCCGACGACCAGGGCTTCGCGGTGCTGTTCCCACCCGGCCCGCCGGTGCCCGGCATCTCGCTGGCCGCCGACGAGGTCGCGTTCGACATCAGCGGCGCGGCGAGCACCCTCGCGGTGCGGCTGGTCAACACCGGCACGGTGGACGCCGCCGGCCTGGTGGAGGTGATCCTGCCGGCCGGGGTGAACGTGCCGACCCCACCGGCGGGTTGCCTGCCGGTCGAGGCGTCCCGCACCCGGTGCGACGCGGGCCTGCTGTCGGCCGGCGAGACCCGCGAGCTGCGGCTGCCGGTGGAGGCGACTCCGCAGGCCCAGCGGGAGGCGCCGCTGTCCGGAGCGGTGATCGGTCAACTCGACCCGCGCAACGGCGCGACCCGGCGGGTGCAGATGAGCTTCCGCATCACCGCGGCCGCCGCGATGGCCACGCCTGTCGTCTCGCCGCCCGCGCCGACCGGCTCGCAGGGCGTACTCCCGGCGGGCGCGACCACCGACGACGACGGCGGCATGTCCTCGGTGCAGCGGACCGCGGTCATCCTGATCGCGGTCTCCGCGCTGCTGGTGGTGCTGGCCCTCACGCTGGCGACCACCTCGCTGCGCCGCCGCCTCGGCGGGCCGCCGGCAGAGCCCACGGCTCCGCCCACCGAATGACCGATCGACGACCCTGGCCGTCCCCGGCCGGGGTCGCGGCCGGCCGGGGACGGTGATCTGAATTACGGCGGCCAGGGCGAAACCCCGCAAACTTGGGCAAATATCGGGTCGATCGGGTCTCAGTCGGCGGACCTCCGGGGAGGGTCGGGGGTCCGTTCGACGTAGGCTCTGGGGGAGGAACGACAGCGCTTGCGGGCCCGCAGTCGCGAACGAAGGTGGCACAGTGACCAAGCAGATCCGTCAACTCGACCGGGTGGTCATCCGGTTCGCCGGCGACTCCGGCGACGGCATGCAGTTGACCGGCGACCGGTTCACCTCCGAGACGGCGCAGCTCGGCAACGACATCTCCACGCTGCCGAACTTCCCCGCTGAGATCCGGGCTCCCGCCGGCACCCTGCCCGGTGTGTCGAGCTTCCAGGTGCACTTCGCCGACTACGACATCCTCACGCCGGGCGACGCGCCGAACGTGCTGGTGGCGATGAACCCGGCCGCGCTCAAGGCCAACCTGGCCGACCTGCCGCGCGGCGCGGACATCATCGTCAACACCGACGAGTTCACCCGGCGCAACCTGGCCAAGGTCGGCTACCAGACCAGCCCGCTGGACGACGACTCGTTGGCCGGCTACGTCGTGCACCCGGTGGCGCTGACGTCGATGACGGTCGGGGCGCTCGCCGCGTACGAGGTGTCCAAGAAGGACGCCGAGCGGTCGAAGAACATGTTCGCCCTCGGTCTGCTCTCCTGGATGTACTCCCGGCCGTACGAGTCGACCCTGCGCTTTCTGGAGCGCAAGTTCGCGGCCCGTCCCGAGCTGGTCGCCGCGAACGTGGCCGCCTTCAAGGCCGGCTGGAACTTCGGCGAGACCACCGAGGACTTCGCGGTCCGCTACGAGGTCAAGCCGGCGAAGATGCATCCCGGCACCTACCGCAACATCACCGGCAACGCCGCGCTCTCGCTGGGCCTGGTCGCCGCCGGGGTGCGCTCGGGGTTGCCGGTCTTCCTCGGGGCGTACCCGATCACTCCGGCGTCGGACATCCTGCACGAGCTGAGCAAGCACAAGCGCTTCGGCGTGCTGACCATGCAGGCCGAGGACGAGATCGCCGCGGTCGGCGCGGCGCTGGGCGCGTCCTATGGCGGGTCGCTCGGGGTGACCACCACCAGCGGGCCGGGTGTGGCGCTCAAGAGCGAGACGATCTCCCTGGCGGTGGCGTTGGAGTTGCCGTTGGTGATCGTGGACGTGCAGCGGGCCGGGCCGTCGACGGGCATGCCGACCAAGACCGAGCAGGCCGATCTCAACATGGCGCTGTACGGCAGGCACGGCGAGGCGCCGGTCGCGGTGATCGCGCCCAAGTCGCCGTCGGACTGTTTCTTCGCGGCGTTGGAGGCGGCGCGGATCGCGTTGACCTACCGCACGCCGGTGATCCTGCTGTCGGACAACTACGTGGCCAACGGTTCCGAGCCGTGGCTGCTGCCCGACGTGGAGTCGCTGCCCGACCTGCGGGTCGAGTTCGCCACCAGGCCCAACGGCGACGACGGCACGACCTTCCTGCCGTACCTGCGTGACCCGGAGACCCTGGCCCGGCCGTGGGCGATCCCCGGCACCCCGGGGCTGGAGCACCGCATCGGTGGGCTGGAGAAGGCCGACAAGACCGGTGACATCTCGTACGACCCGGCGAACCACGACTTCATGGTCCGCACCCGGGCGGCCCGGATCGAGACGATCCCGGTGCCGGACATCGAGGTGGAGGACCCGGACGGCGACGCGCGGGTGCTGGTGCTCGGCTGGGGCTCGACGTACGGGCCGATCGGCGCCGCCTGCCGTGGCGTCCGCCAGCGCGGGCTGTCCATCGCCCAGGCGCACCTGCGGCACCTGGCCCCGATGCCGGCCAACCTCGGTGAGGTGCTGCGCTCCTACGACAAGGTGGTCATCCCGGAGATGAACCTGGGCCAGCTGGCCCACGTCATCCGGGCCCGCTACCTGGTCGACGCGATCAGCTACAACCAGGTCCGCGGCCTGCCGTTCACGGCCGCCGAGCTGGAGACGACGCTGGAAGAGGTCCTGAAGAATGTCTGAGCCCGTCGCCCTCAAGCTCACCGCGAAGGACTTCAAGTCCGACCAGGAGGTGCGCTGGTGCCCCGGCTGCGGTGACTACGCGATCCTGGCGGCCATCCAGCAGTTCATGCCGGAGCTGAACATCCCCCGCGAGCGGACGGTGTTCGTCTCCGGGATCGGCTGCTCGTCCCGCTTCCCGTACTACATGAACACGTACGGGATGCACTCGATCCACGGCCGCGCCCCGGCGATCGCGACCGGCCTGTCGGTGTCCCGGCCGGACCTGTCGGTCTGGGTGGTCACCGGTGACGGCGACGCGCTGTCCATCGGCGGCAACCACCTGATCCACGCGCTGCGCCGCAACGTCAACCTCAAGATCCTGCTGTTCAACAACCGGATCTACGGCCTGACGAAGGGTCAGTACTCGCCCACCTCCGAGGTCGGCAAGGTCACCAAGTCGACCCCGGCCGGCTCGGCCGACGCACCGTTCAACCCGCTCTCGCTCGCGCTCGGCGCGGAGGCCAGCTTCGTCGGTCGGACCATCGACTCGGACCGCAAGCACCTGCAGTCGGTGCTGCGGGCCGCCGCCGAGCACGAGGGTTCGGCCTTCGTGGAGATCTACCAGAACTGCAACATCTTCAACGATGGGGCGTTCGAACAGCTCAAGGACCCGTCCACCCGGGACGACTACCTGATCCGCCTCGAACACGGGCAGCCGATCACCTTCGGCGCGGACGGGCGGTTCTGCGTGGTGCACCCGCCGGGCGCGTTCGGCCTGGAGGTCCGGGAGACCGCCTCGGTCCGCCCGGAGGAGATCGTCGTGCACGACGCGACGGTGACCGACCCCGCGTACGCCTTCGCGCTGTCCCGGCTGCCCGGCCTGGACCTGCGCAACACCCCGATCGGGGTGTTCCGGTCGGTGGACCGGCCGTCCTACGACAGCGTGGTCCAGGGCCAGCTCGCGGCGGCGAAGGCGACTGTCACCGAGACCCCCGAGCAGCAGCTCGCCGGCCTGCTGGGCAGTGGCGACACCTGGACGATCCTCTGATTCGGCGTACCTGACGAGAGCGGCCGTCCCCAGTTCGGGGGCGGCCGCTCTCGTCGTTCCGGCGTTGCTTCAGCGCTGGGCGGAGGCCGGCAGCCAGAGGTTGTCGATCTCCTTCTCGGTCGCCGCGAGGCTCGCCTCGTGCAGCGGGATCAGCTCGGCCATCGCCGGCACCGACGGGGCCAGGGTCAGCTCGGTGCTGATGAAACGCGGCTCCAGGCCGGTCATCGACAGGCCGTGCGGGAGCCACTGCTCCGCGTGGTCCCAGCCGTGTCGCGGGGTGCCCTCGCCGTAGCCGCCACCCCGGGTGGCCAGCACCACGAACTCGCGGCCGCTGAGCAGGCCCTCCTGCGTCGTCGGGTCGTAGGTGAGGCCGGCGACGATCAGGTGGTCGACCCAGGACTTCACGCTGCTCGGCGCCCCGTAGTTGTAGAGCGGCAGCCCGAGCAGCACCACGTCGGCCTGCTTCACCTCGTCGACCAACCGCACGCTGAGCTCCCAGGACTCGCGCTGGGCCGGAGTGTGCTGCTCCGGCGGCGTCATCCGCGCCAGCCCGCCCTCCGAGTCCAGGTGCGGCAGCGGCTCGGCGCCCAGGTCACGGTAGGTCACCGTGCCGTCGGGGTGTGCCGCGCGCCAGGCCGCGGCGGCACGGGCGGTGAGCCGCCGACTGACCGACCAGTCACCCCGGATGCTCGAATCGATATGCAGCAGGTTCATGATTTCTCCTCCAAGGATCGTCTGTGTAGCGCCAACTATTTATAGCAGGCAGATGTTCCGACGGCTCGGTAGACTGGGTCACATGTCCGCCCTACCGCTGGATCCCTCGGAGCACCGCTCAGGAGCCCTGCTGGATCACCTGGCGCGGCGGATGCGACTGCGGGCCGAGTCGGTGCTCGCGCCACTGGGCCTGCGGCCCCGACACCTGGTCGCGCTCACGGTGCTGCGCGCGGGCGGCGGCACCAGCCAGCAGGCGCTCGCCAGCACCCTGGAGATGGACAGCACCAACATCGTCGGGCTGCTCAACGATCTCGAGGCGAAAGACCTGGTCGAGCGGCGACGGTCACCCCAGGACCGCCGCCGACACGTCGTCGAACTCACCGAAGATGGTGCGAAACGCCTCAAAGAGGCGGAATGCGCCCTCGCGGGCGCCGAGGACGAGGTGTTCGGGGCGCTGGAGCCGGCCGAGCGGGAAACGCTCTACGAGCTGCTCAGGCGGGCCGCCACCACGACACCGATCAGCTGCGGCGAAGCGCTCATCGAGGAGCCCGACGCCTGCTGACGTGCCAGCGTCAGACAGTCGCCGTGGACTGCGGGCGGTCGTCGCGGACGTGCACCAGCATGTCGCCGGTCTCGATCACCGCACCGGCCCGGTCGGCCAGGGTGACCACCTTGCCGCGTCGCACCAGGGCGATCACGAGGGAATCCAGCTCGCGCGGCGAGCGACCCACCTCGTCCCGCTCCGCCGAGCGCATCGCCAGCGCCATGCCCTGCCCGGGCGTGAGCAGGTCCTCCACCACGTCGATCAACGGCGGCGCCGAGGTGGACAGGCCGAGCAGCCGGCCGGCGGTCGCCGAGGAGACGATGACGTGGTGCGCGCCGCTCTGCTTGAGCAGCGGGGCGTTCTCCGCCTCCCGTGCCGCCGCGATGATCCGGACCTGCCCGGCGGTGAGCTGCCGTACGGTCAGCGCCACCAGCACCGAGGCATCGTCACTGTCGGTCGCGATGATCACTGCCTTCGCGTTGCGCACGTGCGCCTCGTTCAGCACCGACGACCGCGTCGCCGACCCCTCGATCGCCACCAGCCCGGCCGACGTGGCCTGCCGCAGGGCGGCGCTGCTGCGCTCCACCACCACGATCCTCGACTTGTCCAGGCCGTTCTCCATCAGGGCGTTGACCGCACTGCGGCCCTTGGTGCCGTAGCCGCAGATGATGACGTGGTCCTTCACGACTCTCCTCCACCGCGACAGGCGACGGCCGGTCCGGTACTGCTCGGTCAGGACTTCGAGGGTGGTGCCGACCAGGATGATCAGGAAGAGCACCCGGGCCGGGGTGACGAACAGGACGTTGACCAGCCGGGCCGACGGCGCGGCCGGGGTGATGTCCCCGTAACCGGTCGTGGAGAGCGAGACGACCGCGTAGTAGAAGCAGTCGAGCAGGGTGAGGCCGTCCTCGTTGACGTCGCGGTAGCCGTCCCGGTCCAGATAGACCGCCGCCACCACGGCGAAGACCAGACCCAGGGCGGCCGCGAGCCGAAGGCTCAGCGCGCTCAGCGGGCCCCGGCGCTGCGCGGGAAAATGGATCACCGTCGAACCTGCTCCGCCGCCGTCGCCTGCACGAGCACAACATAGCGGGTACGCCGCACGCCGCACGCCCGGGTCGCGCAGCGGACACCGCACCGCCCCCGGCACGCCACTGTCGGACGACACCACCGAGCCCGGTGCGGGCCGGCAGCCGGGATCCGTGACGAGCGGCGGACGGCTGCGGCGCGCGACCGCACGGGACCGCCGACCGGTCCGACAACCGGCATGATGGAGGTGTTCCTCCGACGACCGCGAGAGTGAGGTCGGCATGTCGTTGCTGCGACGAGTGATCGGCGGGGTGCTGCGCCGGCTGCGCCAGAGCCAGGGCCGCACACTGCGCGAGGTGGCCGCGTCCGCCGGGGTCTCCGTGCCCTACCTGTCCGAGGTCGAGCGCGGCCGCAAGGAGGCATCCTCGGAGGTGCTCGCGGCGATCTGCCGGGCGCTCGGCATCCAACTCTCCGACCTGCTCGAAGCGGCCCGCGACGACCTGCGCCGCGTCGAACGTCGCCTCCCCGCCGCACCCCGGGCCGCGCTGGCCCGGCTGGAGCGGGTGCCCTCGGCGCGCACCGAGACCGGTTCAACCTTCCGGATCGGCTTCCAGCCGGGTGGGTCCACGCCACCCGTGGCCGCCGTCCCGGCCCCCGTCCGGCAGCCGGCCGGGCCGGTGCTGCGGCTGGGCGGGCCGATCCTGCACGTCGGCGGTCCGGCATCGCCGGTCGGGTCGACAGTTGGCGGGGCGGGGCTGCGCGTCCGGCTGATCGCCTCCGCGCCGGCCGGGCGCCCCGGCCCGCGTACCTCCAAGATGCTGGCCTGCCGTCGGGCCGTGGCGGGCCGGCGGCGGCTGACCCTGGTGTAGGCCCGCCGGGTTCTGCCGTCGGCGGATCTGCCGGCGGCAGAATCCCTGGCCGGCCGCCGGTCACCGCCGCAGGCTGGAGGTGCCGGTCCCCCGGGTGGTTTCCCCGCCCGCCGGCACGGCGGAGGGCGGCGACGAATGATCGGGTACGGCGTACAGATGCGGGACAGTGGGCAACCGACATTCGGTGACCAGGTGTTCGAGCGGCTGCTGCGGGAGCGGATCGTCTTTCTCGGCACCGAGGTGACCGAGGAGTCGGCCAACCAGATCTGCGGGCAGATCCTGCTGCTCGCGGCCGAGGACGCCGAGCGGGACATCTACCTCTACATCAACTCGCCGGGTGGCTCGGTGAGCGCCGGAATGGCGGTCTACGACACGATGCGCTACGTCCGCAACGACGTGGCCACGCTGGCGCTCGGGTTCGCGGGCTCGATGGGGCAGTTCCTGCTGTGCGCGGGCGCGGCCGGCAAGCGGTACGCGCTGCCGCACTCGCGGATCATGATGCACCAGCCCTCCGGCGGGATGGGCGGCACCGCCTCGGACATCACCATCCAGGCCGAGAACATGCTGCACGTGAAGCGGACCATGCAGGAGCTGATCGCCGAGCACAGTGGACGGACGCTCGACGAGATCCAGCGGGACTGGGACCGGGACCGCTGGTTCACCGCCGAGCAGGCCCGGGAGTACGGCCTCGTCGACCGGGTGCTCACCCGCGCCGATCAACTGCCGGCGGACTGACGTCGGACTCCTACGTCACCAGGCCCGCGCGGTAGGCGTAGACCACCGCCTGTACTCGGTCGCGCAGGTCGAGCTTGGTGAGGATGCGTGACACGTACGTCTTGACGGTCTCCTGGCTGATCACCAGCGTCGCGGCGATCTCGCTGTTGGACAGGCCATCCGCGATGAGGCGCAACACCTCCAGCTCACGTGGGGTCAGCCCGACGTCGTCCGGCGTGCCCTCGGCGGGGCGGATCCGCGCCGCGTACCTGCCAACGAGCTGTCGGGTCACCTCGGGCGCCAGCAGTGCCGCACCGCTCGCGACGGTGCGGATACCGTGCAGCAGTTGGGTCGGCGGGGCGTCCTTCAGCAGGAACCCGCTCGCTCCCGCGCGCAGCGCCTCGTACACGTACTCGTCGAGGTTGAACGTCGTCACCACCAGCACCTTCACGGGCTGGGCCACCCCGGCACCGGCCAGCAGGCGCGTCGCCTTGATGCCGTCGAGCACCGGCATCCGTACGTCCATCACGACCACGTCCGGATGCAGCCGCCTGGCGAGGTCGACCGCGGCACGCCCGTCGCCGCACTCACCCACCACCTCGAGATCGGGCTGAGCGCCGATGATCGTCGCGAAGCCGGTGCGGATCAACGCCTGATCGTCGCAGACCAGCACCCGGATCGGCGTCGTCATGACGGGCTGCCGGTGGGAATGCAGGCACGCACGACGAAGCTGCCGTCCGCCTGCCGTCCCGCGCTGAAGTCGCCACCGAGCACGTCGACCCGTTCGCGCAGTCCCGCGAGGCCACGCCCGCTCCCGCCGGGACCCTCGGAGTACGAACCCGAACCCTCGGTGCTGACCTGCACAGTGGTCTCCCTCTCGCCGTGCTGTACGTGAACAGTGGTGCGGCTGCCGCGCGCGTACTTGAGGGCGTTCGTCAGCGCCTCCTGCACCACCCGGTAGGCGACCACCTCGGCACCGCCTGTCGTCTCCGCGGGGCTGCCGACCTCGGTGAAATCCACCGGCTGACCCGCCTGCCGCGTCTGCGCCACGAGGGCGTGCAGCTCGCCCACGGCCGGCGTACGCGGGTCGGTGCTGTGGTCGGGGTTGAGCAGGTCGAGCAGGTGCCGCAGATCGGTGATGGCCCGGCGGCCGGTGTCGGTGATGGCGGTCAGGGTCGTGTCGAGGCGCTCCGGGGCGGCGGTCAGGTAGCGGGCCGCCTCGGCCTGCACGACCATCGCCGTCACATGGTGAGTCACGATGTCGTGGAGTTCGCTCGCGATGCGGGTGCGTTCGGCGGCGCGGGCGGTCGCCGCGACATGGCGACGGCGTTCGGCTTCGACGGCCCGGGCCTCCCGCAACCACGCGCCGACGCCCCACGCGAGGACCAGCAACAGGTAGAACGTGGCGAAGCCGAGCACGCCCTCGGTCGACCCCTGTCGGTCGAGAGCGACGGCCAGCGCCACGTACGCGGCGGAGCCCAGCACCATGGTGGCACGTCGATGACGTTGCACGTGTGCCCCTGCGCTCAGCAGCGCGATCGCCAACGCGGAGCCCGCCACCGTGTGATAGGCGCGCAGCTGGTCGATCACGAAACCGACCGACACCAGGGCGAGGCAGAGGGCAGGCCAGCGCCGGCGGACGGCGAGTGGGAGGCACTCCAGGGCGATCACCGCGACGGTCAGCGCGTCGAAGGGACGCCCCGGCAGGTCGCCGAGCTGCGTACCGTGATTGCGGAGCGGCGGCACCACCGACGCCAGAGCGAGCAGCAGCGCCAACGGTAGATCCCGGACCGTGACGGGCCACCGCCGCCACGAGCCCGGGACCATCCGAAGGTCGATCATCAGGAAACCGTAACTGGCGCCGGCTCGGCGACGACCGCCTTGCGGCGACGCGGGACGATGTGACCCCGGCGGCGAGCCAGCCACATGAACACCACGGTCAGCGCCACGCCCGCCGCCACCGTGTACAGGCTGCCCTCCGGTCCGAAGTCGCCGCCGGTGACCAGGGCCGGGCCCGACAGCGAGGTGTCCAGCAGGCCCTCGGACTCGCCGTTCCCGGAGACCACCACGCTGAAAATACCGCCGGCGGCGAAGTTCCAAGCGAAGTGCAGGCCGATCGGCACCCACAGGTTGCGGGTGGCGGCGTAGCAGGCCGCGAGCATGAACCCGGCCTCGACCGCGATGCAGATCGCACCCCACACGCTGGCGTCGGGGTTGAACAGGTGCATCAGGCCGAACACCGCGCCGGTGAGCGCCAGCGCGATCCAGGTGCCCGTACGCTCCTCGACGATCCGGAACAGCACACCCCGGAACATCAACTCCTCGGTCACGGCGGCGGCGGCCATGAACCCGAGCAGCGCCACCGCGCCGGTCACCGACCCCAGTCCGTCGATGTCATAGTCGGCAACGAAGGCGATGTTGACGATCACCGCCGCGAACATCGCGAACCCGATCAGAAGTCCTCGGGTGATCCGAGCGCCTGCCCCGGACCGCGCCAACTCGGTGACCGGGCGACGTTCGGTACGCCGTACCACCCACCCGTAGACGAGGACGGCGACCACGGCCGTCGACAGACCGAGGAGCAGGGTGAGCAAGTCGTTTCCCTCGACCGCGGCGATGGCCTGGCCACCGACGAAGGCGACCGCCGCAACGGTCACGAGCTGCTTCAACAGGCGCATGATGACTCCTTCAACGAGGTCCGCGGCGGTAGCGCCGCGGCCACGTCAAACGCTATGGAGCCGCCGGTCAGGAATCGTCACCGCGCGGTGGACACTTGCGGGTAGCTCGCACGAGGGACAACGGCCTCGTCGACCAGGTTCTCAGCCGAGCGGGACAGCTGAAAACCGTCCGGCTCCTGCACCTGTCGCCTCGGCCTGTTCGCGCGGCGTCCGCCACTCGTGAAAATCGGGTAGCGGTGGGCGGTTAGGGTCACGTCTATGCGTCGACTGATCCCTACCCTTTCGATTGCCCTCGCCGCCGCCCTCGTGGCCGGCTGCGGCACCAGCTCCGGTGACAGCACCGGAGGGGCCGGGCCCTCCGCGGCCCCCGCCACGTCCAAGGTCGAACCGGTCGCCGCCGTGCGACAGGCCATGGACCGCAGTCTCGCTGGCACGGTCACCATGGACGCCTCGGTCAAGGCCGGCAACCAGTCGATCACCCTCAGCGGCAAGATGGACCCCGCCGCCAAGGCGATCCACGTCACCGGGAACGCCCCGGAGCCGATCGAGGCCCGGCTGATCGGCGATGCCGCCTACATCAAGTCAGACTCGCTCGAGGGCGAGAAGCCCTGGATGAAGATCGACCTCAACAAGCTCCGGCCGACCAGCTCGCTGCGCCAGTCGTTCGACCTCAAGGCGCAGACCGGCATCATCGGCGGCATCGTGACCGCCCAGGAGGTGAGCCCCGGCCGCTACAGCGGCACCGCCGACCTGAACAAGGCCGCGGAGGCCGCCGGCACCGACGGTGGGATGCGCGACGGCCTCAAGTCCACCGCCAAGCTGGCGAAGGACCCGGCGGCGGTCCCCTTCGAGGCGACAGTCGACGCCGACGGCCGGCTCACCGCGCTCTCCTACACGGTCGCCACGAAGAGCCTCGGTGATCTCGTCACCGACATGAAGATGAGCGGCTTCGGCGAGAAGGTCTCGGTGACCGCGCCGCCCGCCGGCGACACCGAGCCCGCCTCCGCGGACATGTACAAGTTCCTCTGACCCTGCGACGAAGCGGTGCCCTCCGGGATGACCCGGAGGGCACCGCTTTCTGCTGAGCGCGCGCCCGTAACGTTTCGCGGAGCTGCCCCGTCCCTGAGGTGACAACCACAGGGAGGGTGCATGTTCGCCGCTTACGTGACAGTCACCATCATCGCCTCGGTGTTCACCGGCACCGCCGCGGTCACCTACCTCATCGGCCACGACTATCCCAAGGCCCAGGCGGACATGAAGCGGGTGCCACGGTCCTGGCTACCGGTGCTGGGCCTGCTGTTGGCGGCCGGCTCCGTGGGGCTCCTTGCCGGTTTCGCCGTACCGCTGCTGGGGACGCTCGCCGCGGCGGGGCTGGTGCTCTACTTCGTCGGCGCGCTCATCGCCCACCTCCGGGTGGGATCACGCGATCTCGTGGGATGGGCCGTCTTCTTCGTCACCGTGCTGGCCGCGCTCGCCGTTCACCTGGCCTACCGCTGGTGACTGCCCGGACGCCCCACGGTCGCCGCTGGACCGCGACTCCTCAGGGGAGTGCGTCGAATCGGGCTCGGGCTTCGAACACCCGGTCCATGTGTGATTCCGCCCAGTCCTTGATGGAGATCATGACCGGGAACAGTTCATGGCCCAGCGGGGTGAGCTCGTAGTCGACGCGGACCGGCACCGACGCCGTGACCGTGCGGGTGACCAGGCCGTCGCGCTCCAGCGTCCGCAGGGTCTGCGTGAGCATCTTCTGACTGATGCCGGCGATGCGGCGGGCGAGCTCGCCGTGCCGTTGCGGGCCGTTGGCAAGCGCCGGGATCACCAGCGCCACCCACTTGTCGGTGAGCCTGCTCAGCAGCTCCCGCGTCGGGCAGCGCTCCAGGAACGCGTCGTAATCACGTTTTGCCTGCTCGCGGCGTTGCGCCGCCGTTGTCGTCGCCATCTTGCCCTCCTGCGGTGCCCTAGGCACTCCAAGGTACCTACTTCCTTATGGTGCCCGCCACTTCGTACGGTCGAGGTGATCACGACAGCTACGAAGGAGACGACGATGCGCGCAGTCCGCTACGAAGAGTTCGGAGGCCCGGAGGTCCTGCACGTGGCCGACGTACCGACGCCCGAAGCCGGCCCGGGACAGGTGCGGGTGCGCGTCGCCGCGTCCGTCGTCCACCCGGTCGACCTCATCGTCCGCTCCGGCGGGTTCCCGGCGCCGCTGCCGACCGGCCTGCCGTACACGCCCGGGTGGGACGTGGTCGGCACCGTCGACGCCGTCGGGCCATCGGTCGACGAGCACACGATCGGCGATGAGGTCATCGGCTTCTCGCCGTGGCTGCAAACCACCACCGGCGCCCACGCGGAGTACGTGGTGCTCGACGCCACCTCGCTGACCCCCGCACCCACCGGCGTCCCCGCCACCGAGGCGGCGACCCTGCCGACCAACGGCCTCGCCGCCGCCCAGGCTCTCGACCTGCTCGCGCTCCCGGCGGGCTCGACAGTGCTCGTCACCGGCGCCGCCGGGCAGGTCGGCGGGTTCGTCCTGGCCCTGGCGCGGGCGGCCGGCCTGCGGGCCACCGGCCTCGCCGGCCCCGACGACCGCGAGTTCGTCGAATCGCTGGGCGCGGCGTTCCTGTCGCGCTCCGACGAACCGACCGGGACGTACGACGCGGTCATCGACCTGGCGGTGATCGGTTCCTCGCTGCTGGACCGC
The DNA here is from genome assembly GCF_049841615.1 of Micromonospora sp. DT63. NCBI lineage: Bacteria > Bacillati > Actinomycetota > Actinomycetes > Micromonosporales > Micromonosporaceae > Micromonospora > Micromonospora sp. DT63. The sequence continues at coordinate 35,100 of NZ_JBNCKQ010000011.1, forward strand.
GTCCGGGACGGCGGCGGCTACGTGGCCGCGTCACCTCCGCTGCGCCCGGAGCCGGTGCGGGGCATCCAAACCTTCGCGCTGGAGGTGGAGTCGGACGGATCCCGGCTGGCAGAACTGGTCAAGCTCGTCACCAGCGGCGACATCCCGCTGCGGGTCGCCGGCGTGTACCCCTTCGCCGCCGCGGCCACCGCCCACGAACGGCTCGCCCAGGGCGGCGTACGCGGCGGCGTGGTCATCATCCCCTGACCGGCGGAATCACCCCACCAGGTTGATCCAGTAGCGCCTCACCGGGCCATGTCCGGTGTCGCGGATGCCGTCAAGAACACCGCCGTTGCGTTCGACGGTTCGCGCCGAGGCAAGGTTGTCCGCGAGGCAGATGACAAGGACACGGTCCAGGCCCAGCGCAGCCCGGGCCTCCTTGAGCATCTCGCCCAGCGCCCAACTCGCCACGCCGCGTCCACGCGCGGACGGGCGTACGCCGTAGCCGATCTGCCCGAGGGCGTCGTCGAACGTGTGCCGCAGCGCGATTGCACCGAGAACCTGACCGTCTGCGACGATCCACCGAGGCGAGCCGTGCTCCTCGTCCGGGCACGGAGTTCCGGCGGGATGGACCAGCCGGGTCCGCTGACGCACCCAGTCGGCGAAGCCATCCGGCGAATCCACGTCGTCGTCAGCGCCCAGACCGAAGCCGTCCTCGTGCACGCCGGGGCCCCAGTCGTCGCGGCACCGCAGGAAGGCAGCATGCAGGTCGATGGTCGGCAGGATCAGTTCGGGCATGCGGCCGACGGTAATGCTGGCCCAGCGGCCGGGCCAGCATTACCGTCCCAACGCTCGTCAGAGCGCCGCCGTCCCATGACGTTGCTGTCGACAGCCGTTCCGGCCGCGAGCCGGACGCTTTCCGCTGAATCCGCCTACCGATGGCAAATCTGTTGCCGGCCGGACTGCACTCTGCGACGCTCCGTCGATGTTCGACAAGCCTCGCGTCGACCAGCGGTTGCTGGCCGCTGAGGTGGCCGCCGCCTGGGCCGTGGACGTCACCGACCTCGTCTTTCTGCCGGTCGGGCTCGACGAGAGTGCGTGGGCGTACCGGGTCGACACGGCTACCGGCGAGCGCTACTTCCTGAAGATGCGCCGCGGTGAGTTCACCGAGGCAGCAGTCCTGTTGCCCCGCTTTCTCCGAGCGCAGGGCGTCCGGCAGGTCGTCGCGCCGATCGACCTTCCCGAGGGCGGAGCCGGTCGCGGGTTCGGGCACTACCAGCTGCTGCTCTATCCGTTCCACGACGGCGGCAGTCTGTGGGATCGCGGTCTCACCGACCGTCAGTGGGTCGAGTACGGCGAGTTCCTGGGTCGGCTGCACGCGGTCAGGCCGAGCGCCGACCTCGCCGGGGTCCTGCCGGTCGAGACCTACCGATCGAACGCGGGCGAGCGGCTACGCGTCCTCGGGAAGCAGGCTGCGGCGAGCGAGGCCCTCGGCGCCTTCTGGGACCGGTACGGTGCGGCGCTGCACCGGTTGTCGGCAACGGTCGATGAGCTCGCCTCCCGAGTGACGCACGCGCACCACGTGATCTGCCACGCCGACATCCACCCCGGCAACCTGCTCGCTGACGGCGACGGTCCGCTGCACGTCGTGGACTGGGATGCGCCGATCCTGGCACCGCGCGAGCGGGACCTGATGTTCGTCTACAGCCAGGACTTCGGCGACCACCCGGTCAACGCCCACCGGGCGGAGCTCTTCCGCCGAGGCTACGGGCCGCTGGAACCAGACCAGACCATGCTGAGCTACTACCGCGCCGAGCGGCAGCTCGACGACGTCGCCGCATTTCTGTCCAGCATCCTCAGCCCCGAGTCCAGTCCAGAATCCCAGGCCAATGACAGGCACTGGCTGACCCGCATCGCCGAGACCGTCGCCGAGACCACCTACACGCCCTGACCTGCTCCCGACCGGTCAGCGCGCTGCCACAACCTGTCGCGTCGCACTTGCGGTTGATCCATCAATGCAGCATCTGCGTGGAGGGCTGCGCGTGCCAAACCGATCGACGTGCGAGCGTATCCGCAGGTCAGATGGCGCTTTGGCTGATCTTCGAGGTGCCCCCGGCAGGATTCGAACCTGCGACACACGGTTTAGGAAACCGATGCTCTATCCCCTGAGCTACGAGGGCGCGAGGGCCCAGTCTAACGACCTGAGGTTCGCCTGGGATGGCAGGGAGTGGCCCACGTTCACCCACGTTTCCCGGACCGCCGTTCGCCCAGCCCAGGACCACGCGCCGAGCACACGGACCCCGGTTTGCGACCGGCGGTCGGCCGCGGTGGCCCGCGTTGGCACCGGGGACCCGGGTTGGTATCCGCTGGAGAGCACACACCCGCGCATCGTCGAAGATCGTGTGCGGCTGACCGCTGTCGGAGCGCATAGGTAGGTACGCACTTACGTACAAAGATCCACATGACGACGGAGCCCAGGACGGCCGACCCGAGTGCCCCCTCGCCACTCAGGCGGAGCACTCTGTCCGACTACGCCCGGTTACCCCATCGCAGACACATCCGCGCACGGGACGCGGCAGACGCTCCTCATGTTCAGGCGTCAGGGACGGCAGACCCGTCGACAGGTCCGACGGGTTCGAACACCCCGTTCTCGTTCACCCGCCAGCGTGAGCGTGCACCGCCTGGTTGTTCGAGCACTCGTCGTACCTGGTCAACGTCGTCCAACCGCAATGAGCTGGGCGTCTGGAAATAGATGGTCCCGTCGAGGACCGTCGGGTGCAGTCCAAGCTTGGTTAGCAGACGTACTGCTGCGTCACAGGTATCCGCGGTCGGCACGACGTACGCGCGCCCGCCGTCGTTCTCGCAACAGCTCCGCGTGTCGCAGACCGCCCACAGGCTGGCCAAGAGTCCGGCAAGGCCACCATCTACACACGCCTCCTTGCCGTGAGCTCGAAGGTGAATCTGGCGGTGTCTGACGGCGATCAGACCGCCGTTGGTCTTTTGGCACAGCAAACACAGCGGGTATGGCCCAAGTACGACCGGCACCACCACCCCCAAAGCCTGGGAGGTCGAGAGTCGAGTTCACAACTCAGGTGCGCAGCGTAGCGGTCTGCACCAAGCGCCCACTTGCCCAACATCCGCTTCCCGGCAGATCCGGAAGCCGACGTCGTTTCGTCGGACGGCCGCCTGTTAACGCAGCGTCGCCTCCCGAGACCGGCGGCGCCGGTGAAGTCCGGGCTGCGGTGCCGATCCAGCAGCAGCATGAACGCCAAGCCGGTGCGCGGTGTCGCGCGATACATCAAGAGCCGACCGTCGGCGGGTACGGCGGCGGTGGTAACAGGCCGCAAGTAGAGATCGATCAAAACGGGTGAGGTCGGTGGCCGCCTGCGTCAGATCAGCGTCACCGTGGTCAGGACCGCAGCTGTAACGCAGCACCACCCGAACCAGTCTCCGACTCGGCTGTAGACGGTCGGGGTCGCGGCCAGCGCGAATGTGGCGTCAACGGTCTCGTCCTCGGAGGTGTCGACATCGACGAGGACCCTGCCGAACGCGTCGCTTATCGTGGCTCGGCCAGTGCGGGCAACGCGTGCCACTGCGACACCCGACTCCACACCTCGCACCACCGCCATCCGGCTGTGCAACCAACCATCACGGGCGAAGTCCCACGCCGGCGCGAGGAGCATCTGCGCGCCACCTCGCCGGTAGGCGCGAACCAGTCCGGGGAAATCAAGATCCTTACAGATGAGCACACCGATGCGCCGGTCACTGGGCAGGTGGAGCAGGTCGCGACCTGGTCGGTAGGCGGCCTCCAACCCCGGCACGAGGTGATGCTTCTCGTACATGCTCGGTGGGTCGCCGCCGGCGCCGAACACCGCCGCGACGTTGGCCGCCCCGGTCTCAGCTAGGCGTGCCACGCCGACCACGACGTCCACGCTCAGGTCGACCGCCGCCCGCGCGAGGGGCCGCATCTGTTCAACCATCCGGGCTTCGTCGACGCTGAACGTCAGCTCGGGCAGGACGATGACACCGGCCCCCCGACCCGCGAGCAGCCGCACCCGCTCGATATACCGTGACAGCAGTACCGTGCCGTCCGGCGAGTCGATCGGCACCGGACCATCGGGCTGTTCAACCGCGGCCAGTCCGACGTGCGTGGGCTCTCCGACCACGGCACGTCTGCCGCGCCGGGCGGCGTACCCGATGAGCGCGGCGACCAGTGTCGCGGCGACGAGGAGCACCACCACCCGTTCGCCGTCCGTGCCCACCGGCGCGGTCACCGCAGCGGCGATGCTGGCCGGCAGCACGAGCAACGCGGTGATGCCCCAGACCCCGGTCAGCGAGGCCACCTGGGTGATGGTCGGAACGTCCGCCTGCGAATAGGCCAGGCTCCACCACGCACCATGCGGCGATCCGCGCGCCACGAGAAACTCCATTGCCACCCACGCCACGGGCAGGGCCAGCGCGGCCATCGCGACGTGACCGCCGACGAGGTGCGCCCGCGCGAGCCCCACGATGGACGCGACCCCTGCGGCGCCGCCGACGAACTGCACCGCGACAAGCGGGCTGGGCATTTTCACATCGCGCGTGTAGTACGACCACAGCCCGAGCTGACCGATGAGCCAGGCAGCAGCCGCCACGGTGACCGCCGCGATCCACGGGACCCTCGGCGCGAGCACGAGCAGCGGCACCGGCGCCACCCACACGGCAACTGCAATCGGCCGAAGCCCAGAACCCAGCCGATACATCCCGCCGGAAAACACCGCAACTGCCACACACACGGCGACCTGCCCGACCACCGCACCGCTCACGACGCGTCCCGACAGGACATCGGCAATCCCGTTCGATAGGGGTAGTTCCCGAATGGTACCGGCGCGTATCGATGCCGGTCCGCGTCAACCGAGCGGGGGTCGGGCGGCGCGACGGCGCTCCGTGAGCCGTCGCGCCTTCACCGCGTTACCGCAGTCGGCCATGCGGCACCAGCGACGGGAGCCGTTGCGACTCTGATCGAGGAACAGCCAGCCACAGCCACCTTCACGCACCGGGCAGCGGCGCACCCGGGTCAGGTCGGCGTTCAGCATGACGTCGCGGGCGGCCTCGGCGATCCGGTCGGGCACCAGCATGGCCGGCACCGTGCCGTACGCCAGCCGTACCCGCGACGGGTCGAGCACGAATCTTGCGCGGGCGGCGGCGCTGGACCAGCGCTGGTGCAGGGCGACCAGCGCGGCGCGGGCGGCGACAGGATCGCCCGCCGTACCACCGTCCGCGTCGGTGATCACCGCAAGCATCACGAGGTACAGCCCTTCACGGATGTCCCGCACGGCGACCAGGCCCGCTTGTGCCGCCGCGGGCTCGTCGCCCCACGCCCGGCCGACCTGGTCCGCCTCCGCGTCGCTGATCACGCCCGCCAGAACCGACCAGCGCAGCAGGGCGGAGCTGTCGGACAGGAAGTCGTGCGGCGACGAGCCCCCTCGTTCGAGGGTGTTGGCCAGATCGAGTGCAGGGTGCCCGCCGACCAACGGCAACTGGCACACATCGGGTGGCATGCGAGCAAGGCTACCATCCAACCCGCCGAAGGCGGTTGCTCTATCGTGGCCGGTGCGCGCACCGAGGCCGCCACGGCATGAGCGCAGGACAGTTTCCACACAGGAAACGCTGAGATGTTTCGATGATCACATGCTACCGTCAAAGCTCAGTTAGCCGGCATCACGCGGACGGGCCTGCAATCACTGCTCGGCAGCGTGGTCGGGCGTTCACTGCACAGCGCCCGCGTAGCGGCTTCGAGGTTTGGAGGTAGCCAATGGCGCACCACCGACGCGCGGTCTATGCCCTCGCCGCGTTGTCCGCCGCCACGTTCTGCTACGTCACCACCGAGGTGCTTCCGATCGGGCTGCTCACGCTGATCGCGCCAGACCTGGGCCGGTCCAGGTCGGAGGCCGGCCTGCTGGTGACCGGGTACGCCGTGGTGGTCATGATCGTGGCGCTCCCGCTGACCCGGGTCACCCGGCGAGTGCCCCGACGCCCACTGCTCGCCGGCGCCCTCGGCGTGTTCGCGGCGGCGACGGCGGTGTCGGCCTTCGCCACCTCCTACGAGGTGTTGCTCGCCGCGCGGTTGCTGGCCGCGACCACCAACGGTGTCTTCTGGGCGGTGGTGTTTCCGGTGGCGATCTCGATGTTCCCCGCGAACATCCGAGGCCGCATCGTGGCGCGGCTGTCGATCGGCAGCGCCTTGGGGCCGGTGCTCGGCGTGCCGGTGGGCACCTGGTTGGGCGGGCAGGCCGGGTGGCGGGCCGCCTTCGTCGCCATGGCCGTCCTCGGCTTCGTCACGTGCATCGCGGTCGCGCTGCTCCTGCCGAGAGTCACACCGCAAGAGAGTGCGGGCGACGTCGGGCCGATGCCGGACCGGCACCGCTTCGTGGTGCTCCTCGTCGCCACCATTCTCGCGGTCACCGGCGCCATGGGGGCGTTCACCTACATGACCGTCTTCCTCCTCGACGTCAGCGGGTTCGCCGCGGCGTCTCTCGGCGTACTGCTCTTCGTGCAGGGCTCGTTCGGCGTCGTCGGCACCTGGGCGGTCGGCCGGGTGCTGGACCGGTTCCCGCTCGGTGTCGTGCTGGGTCTGCTCGGGCTGATCACCGCAGCGATGCTCGGCCTCTACGGGCTCGGCACGAGCAAGGCCTTGACGATCCCGTTGCTCGCCGTGGCGGGCATGTCGTTCAGTTCGCTGATCGCGGGAATCCAACACCGCATCATGCAGGTGGCCCCGTCGACCACCGACATGGCGTCGGCCGGTCTCAGCGTCGCGTTCAACGTCGGCCTCGCGGCCGGCTCGCTCATCGGCGCGGGCCTGCTGGCGACGGCCGGGATACGAGTCATCCCGCTGTTCGGTGGCCTGCTGACGGCCGCGGCGTTCGCCCTGCTCGCCTGCCACGAGATGTCCCGCAGGAGAAGGCGCGGCGATGAGGCTGCCCGGATCGATGCCCAGCTACCACCGGTCGGACATCGCGCAGCTCATGCTTGATCCCCTTGTTCCACGGGGCTCCTGGATCACGACCACCCCGCCGGGCACGGTCCACGACGTGTCGCCGAAGGTCGCACCGGTGCGGCCGCTCGCCGGGCCACGATGGCCGGTGTGCCAGCGTCGATGTGGCCGCCACTGAGCACGAGGTCGGGCCCGGCGTGGAGGGTGGTCCTCCACGCCGGGCCGTCGCCTCGGGGGGGGTCAGCTGGCTGCGCAGATGACCGATGCCGGGCCGGTGCCGGTGCCCTGGAAGCCGAAGTTGGTCGACTGTCCCGCGCCGACGTGTCCGTTGTAGCCCACGTTGGTGAACCGGACGGTTCCGCTGGTGCCGCTGGCCTGGGCGTTCCAGGTACCGGTGATCGCGGTGCCGCTGGGCAGCGTGATGGTCGCGGTCCAGCCGTTGATGTCCGCGGAGCCGGCGGTGACCGTCACGCTGGCGGTGAATCCGCCGGACCACTGGTTGACCGCCACCGACGCGGAGCAGCCGTTACCGGTCGGCGGCGGAGTGGTGGGGGGCGCGGTGGTCGGCGGAGCGGTCGTCGGCGGGGCCGTCGTCGGCGGCGCGGTGGTCGGCGGAGCCGTGGTCGGCGGGGCCGTCGTCGGCGGCGCGGTCGTCGGCGGGTTCGGCACCCCGTTGGCCAGGCTGTAGGCCAGGTCCGGCTGGAACGAACCAGCCGTGTAGCGGCAACCGTCGGCCTCGCCCGGCGGCTTCACCCAGAGGTACGCGTCGATGTTGCTGTCGCCGGTGTTCGTCGTCGGGTACTGCCCGATACGCCGGTCGGTGTTGTCGTCGCCGCACCAGTCTCCGCTGGCACCGCCGTTGCGGCTGGTGTCGATGACCTGGCGCTTGCCCGAGAGGCCCATGCCGTTGAGGGCGGAGATGACCGCCCGGCCGAAGTTCGCCTCGCTGGACGTCGAGTTGAAGTTCGACACGTTGCTGAAGAAGCCGTCGGCGTACTGCACGCCCGCTGCCCGGAGCCGGTTGGCCGTCTCACCCGCGCTGTTCCAGGTGGAGTGGCCGGCGTCGAGGTACACCTTGGCGTTGGGGTTGCCCGACTTGATGGTCCGGGTGGCAGTCGAGATCGCCTGGTTGCGGGCGTTGAGTTCGCTGCTGCTCAGGCATGTCTGCAGGGCGAGCGAGTCGGTCTCCAGGATGATCAGGACCGTCTGGTTACCCAGACCTCGGGCGAAGTTCGACACCCACGTCTGGTACTGGTTGAGGTCCGGGGCGCCACCGGCGCTGGCCCCGCCGCAGTCCCGGTTGGTGATCTCGTACACCGCAAGCACCGGGATCTGCTGCGCCGCGTTGGCAGCGCCGACGAACCCGGAGACCTCGGACTGGATGGTTGACGGGTTGAAGTTGGCGAACCAGCGGGCCTGCGGCTGACTCGCGATCTTGTCGCGGATGACGCCGGCACGCGAGTCGCCGGGGTTGGCGGCGACCCAGCGGACGACTGCCGAACTCGGGTCGCGGTAGAGCGACCCGGACACCGTGCCGGCGGACGCGCCGCCGACGGCGTAGCAGATGCTGGCGGCGGCGGTGCCCGCGATGGCCGCCACACTGAGGGCCACCGATCTACGGCGCCGGGGGGAGAGGATAGCCACGACGTGTTTCCTCCTGATCACATTGATGTATCTAAGTTCATGGGAGCGTTCCCAAGACGGTAGCGGAGGCGGGCGTCGCTGCCAAGACGTGCGGGCTCGTCGTTGCGGCGGTGGGCGCGGGCTTCGCGGCCTCGCGCAGCGACACGGGGACGCGGTCGGCGGCTGGCCGGCCCGCTGTCGCTGACGACCCCCGAACGCGCGACGGCGGTGACCGCGCCTGTCTGTGCGATCACCGCCGTGGTGGTGCGCGGTCGGGCAGAGGCTGATCGTTACGGCTGCAGAGCGTCCGCGGCCGAGGTCCAGGTCGACTCGTTCCCGACGTCGGCGACCGTGATGCCCTTGGCGATCTTCTCCAACTCGGCCCGTGGCAGGCCGTTGCCGAGGCCACTGGTGCTCACCTGGACGACGACCTTCCCGTCGGCGCTCCAGACGTTGCAGAAGCCGCCATCTCCGGTGCCGGCGTCCGGGCCGCGCTGGTCGGACACGTTGTGGCACGTCGTCGCGCCGGGCTCCGGCGACTGGTTCGAGCTGGTGCTCGGCGTGACGAAGATGTGGAACCCGTCCTTGATGGCGCCCTCGACGGTGTCGTACGGCGCGGAAAGGCCCGTCGTGGGCGCGGCTGGCCTGGTGTACGTCGCGCCGCCGTAGTCACCGGCACGGGCTGCGGCGATGCCACTGAGGCCGGGCATCGCGTGGCTGCCGATCTGCAACGGCGCGTAGCCGCCCGGCACGTAGCCCACAGTGAACGGCACCAGAGCCGGCGTCGGCTTGCTGGGCTTCAGACCTTCGACCAGGCCGCCCAGATTCTCGAAGCTCGGCGTGGCCTCGTCGCTGGAGATCGACGTGACAGCCGCCCAGGCGTTGTCGGCGTACTCCCAGGCGAACAGCTTGTTGCCTGCGTCGGCATCGTTGCGCGGGTCGAGGCCGACCGGCAGCAGCGCCTGCACGGCCCTGCGCCCGGCAACTGTGACGTCCGTGCCGTCCTTGATCTTCGCGGGGTCGAAGACGCCCGGCCGGTAGACGGTCAGGTACGCCCACAGGCTCGGCTTTCCCCCGGCGGCCTTCTTCTTGTCCTGCTCGGTGGCGCCGCCCAGCGCCGCGGCCTCTTCCTCCGTGAGGGGCTTGTCGTTCGAGGTGTGACCGTCGGAGTAGACGGAGGCGATCTGGTAGGCGGTGGACGCGACGATCGGGTCCTGCACGTGCAGGGTGCCGGCGTCGTACCCCTGGAAGGTGAAGGTGAACGGCGCGGCGTCGGACCACGTGGCCGCGGCGAGCTTGGACGTCGCCGCGCCGACCGGGGCCGGCGTGTTCCGCTCGGCGCCCAGGGTGGGCAGCGCGAACGCGCCCGCGACCGCGACCACGACGAGACCGGCCGCGCCGGCCGACGCGAACCCGGCCCGGCGACGCCGCTCGGCCCGCCGCCCTGCCGCGATGATGTCGTCCGCGGTGCGGGCCATCGGTGGCTCCTCGCCCGTCACGGCGTCCACGAACTCATGCAACTGCATTTGTCCACTCCTCGATCGGCTTTCCGGTGAGATTGATGCGTTCGGCGGCCAGTGACACGCGCAGCTTCGCCAGGCCCCGGGAGACCTGGCTCTTGGCGGTGCCGACCGTGCAGTCGAGGACGCCGGCCGTGTCCTCCAGGCTCAGACCCAGGTAGTGCCGGAGCACGACCGCGGCCCGCTGTCGGGGCGGTACGGCGTCGAGCGCCGCCCGCAGGCGCATCCGCTCGTCGGTCGCACCGGTCGGGTCCCGCAGGGCGACGTCCGGCATGGCGTCGCCGGCCGCCCGCTCGCGCCGCCAGGGCCGGCGGGTCTCGTCGACCGCTGCCCGATAGACCATCGTCTTGACGTAGAGATCGGGTCGGTCCAGCTTGCGCCAGCGGGGGTAGAGCTTGACCAACGCGTTGGCCACTGCGTCCTCCGCCGTGTGCCAGTCGCCGCAGGTCACGTACGCCAGCTTGCGCAGCGACGCCATCTCGGACGTCACGAACTCGCGGAACGCCTGCTCGTCTTCGGCTCTCAAGTCCACTGCCTCCTCGTGACGGAGGTAGAACGGAGCCGGTCGCCCGGGAAGTTGCACGCCGAAAGAAGTAGTTGTGCGATCACCGGTCGTGACGTCTCGGCTCAGCGCGGACCTTCGCCGCCTGTGCGCGGCAGCTCGGGCCTCTCGTAGGCTCGGATGGTGGAGAGCAGTCGGAGCCAGATAATGGCTCACATGTTGGATGCGGCGGAGAACGCCTCGCCTGTCGACGCGGTCGAGGCGGTCACCCGGGAACTCGGTGCGGCGCTGGGAGCACGTAGCGTCGCGTTTCTGATCGCCGACCTCAGCGGCCGGGCGCTGGTCCGGTTGGCCCATGTGCCGTTCGCCGGGGCCGACGCCGGTGGCGGACGCCGGGACGGCGCTGAGTTCGCCACGGTCCTGCCGTTCGACAGCGGCCCAGTGGAGCAGGCGTTGCGGAGCCAGACGGTGCGGGTCTTCGGGCAGCCCGATGGTTGGACGGTGTTGGCACCGGTGACCGACCGTGGTGAGGCGATCGGCCTGCTCGAGATGGTCCTGCCGAGGGAGCCGGATTCACGGGAGCTGGAGGAGATCGGCCGCACGGCGCACGTGCTGGCGTTCGTGGTGATCGCCAACCGGCGGCACACCGACCTTTTCGAGTGGGGGCAACGCACGACCCCGTTCACCCTGTCGGGAGAGATCCAACGCCGCCTGCTGCCCGGCTCGTTCACGTGTGAGGCCAGCGCGTTCACCCTGTCCGGTTGGCTGGAGCCCGCCGCGAGCGTCGGCGGGGACACCTTCGACTACAGCCTCGCCCGCGACGTGCTGCACTTCAGCGTCACCGACGCGATGGGCCACGGGGTGGCCAGCGCGCTGACGGCCACTCTGGGGGTGGGCAGTCTGCGCAACGGTCGACGTCGCGGGGTGAGCCTGGTGGAGCAGGCCGAGGCCGCGAACGCCGACGTGGCCGGGCACACAGCCGTGCCCGGCAGTTTCGTCACCGCGCTACTGGGCCGTCTCGACCTGCGCACCGGGGTGTGCACGCTGCTCAACGCCGGGCACGTCCCGCCGATGCTGGTACGCAACGGGGACACCCGGGCGTTGTCCCTGCCGGGCAACTTCCCGCTGGGAATGTTCACCGAGGCCACGTACAGCGCCGGCGAGGTCACGCTGCGCCCCGGCGACCGTCTGGTGGTGGTCACCGACGGGGTGCGCGAGCGCAACGCGGCCAGCCTGGATCTGCCATCCATGCTGCGGTCGATCGCCGGTCTGCACCCCCGCGAGGCCGTCCGGGCGTTGGCCGACGCCGTGCTGGAGGTCAGCGGGCCGACCCTCGCTGACGACGCCACCCTGTTCGTCGTCGACTGGCACGGCGGGCACAGCGAGGACCGGCGGACCAGCGCCGGCGCCGACCAGGAACGCGCCAGCTCTCTGGGGTGACTAGCGGCCGGTCGCGTCGGCGGGGCGGAGATCCGCCTCAGCCGCCGGCACGTCGTCGTAGACGCCGATGACCCGGTCCACCGAGGTGACCGACAGGACGCTGCGGACGGCGGGCTGCACAGTGGCCAGGCACAGCCGACCCCCGGCCTCGCGCAACGCCTTGAACATCACCACCAGCGCGCCCAGCCCGCTGGAATCCATGAACCCCACCTCGGCCAGGTCCACCACCACCAGACGCTCCCCGGCTTCAACCAGCCGTTGCAGGCCTTCGCGCAACTGTGGGGACGTCGCCATGTCCAGCTCGCCGCGCACCTCGAGAACGGTGCAGCCGCGGCCCGGCCGGACCGACAACCCTAGATCCACTACAGCCTCCCCACGCCGTTGACCTCACCCTTACCCTAATTCGCCGAGGGGCGAACCGCCGTCGGCCATCGCCGGCCGCGGACTGCCCCTGACCAGCGCACTCGCCGACGTGGTCGTCTTCGCTCCCGACCCAACGGGGCCGGTGCCGCGCCGCATCGCCAGGCGCCTCGCCGACCGACGAGTGGCCCCGCACCGCAGTGCGGACGCCCCGGCTGACCGAATCGCAACCCGCCGGACACGGCATTGACATATTTCACTGTGCGATCTAGCGTCGGGTCGAATCGGTTCGGCCACCTGCCGAACACCTCCGGCGTCCTTCGGCGGCGGGCCGTGTGGTGTTCGGGCGAACGACGTGGCCACCGACGATTCGACGACCACCTGGTCCCGCATGGGCGGCGAGGCCAGGGGCGGAAACCTGTGGCGATGAGCCGGCCGTCGTCGTGGGCAGATCGCGTCTTCCACGTTCCTCGACGACGAGCGGAGTCGGCGGGGTGACCGAGGGTGGTCGTCGCGCGCCCCCTGACCTGAATCAGTTCGTGCCGAATGGCGGGAGCCCCCTCATGACAAGACGTAGACCCCTCCTTGGTTCTCTTGCGACGGCCGCACTCGTCGTCGCGACCGTGGGCGTGGCGGGAATGACCGGTGGCCTGAGCGCCAACGCGTCGACCGCGAACGTCACAGCGGCCGCGGCGACCGCCGGATGCGGCAAGGCGCCCACGTTGACAAGCGGTTCACGGTCCATCCAGAGCAGCGGCCAGAACCGCAGCTTCATCCTGAGGATCCCCGACAACTACGACCGGAACCACCCGTACCGGTTGATCTTCGGATTCCACTGGAACGGCGGCACCGCCAACGACGTCGACGGCGGCGGCTCGGACGGCGCGGCCTGGTCCTACTACGGACTGCGGCAGCAGGCGAACAACAGCACCATCTTCGTGGCCCCGCAGGGCAACGGCAACGGCTGGGCCAACCCCGGCGGCCAGGACGTCACCTTCGTCGACAACATGATCAGCCTGATCGAGGCGGACCTCTGCGTCGACACGACGCAGCTCTTCGCCCTCGGCTTCAGCTACGGCGGAGGCATGAGCTATTCGCTGGCCTGTTCGCGCGCGGGTGTCTTCCGCGCGGTCGCGGTCTACTCCGGCGGGCAGCTCAGCGGGTGCGGCGGCGGCACCCAACCGATCGCGTACATGGGAATCCACGGCATCGGGGACCCGGTGCTCAACATCTCGGCCGGACGGTCCCTGCGGGACACGTTCGTGCGGAACAACGGCTGTACCCCACAGAGTCCGCCCGAGCCGAGAGCGGGCAGCCTGACCCACATCACCACCACCTACTCCGGATGCCGTGCCGGCTATCCCGTGGTGTGGGCCGCCTTCGACGGCGGGCACACCCCCGGCCCGGTGGACGGCGGCGGGGACAGCGGAGCCCGGACCTGGACCAAGGGCGAGGTGTGGCGGTTCTTCACCCAGTTCGGCAGCACCGATCCGACGCCGACCCCGACCGTGTCACCCACCGGCGCTCCGACCACCCCGCCTCCGAGCGGCACGTCGGCCCTGCGCAACACGGCCTCCGGGCGGTGCCTGGATGTCAACGGCGCCTCGCAGGCCAACGGCACGGCGGCGATCATCTGGGACTGCCACGGCCAGAGCAACCAGAGCTGGACCTCGACCGCCGCTCAGGAGCTGCGCGTCTTCGGCGGCAAGTGTCTCGACGTCAACGGCGCCGCCACCGCGAACGGCAGCTCGGTGATCATCTGGGACTGCAACGGCCAGTCGAACCAGCGGTGGCGGCTCAACGCCGACGGCTCGATCACCGGAGTTGGTTCGGGCCGGTGCCTGGACGTGGTCGGCAACGGTACGGCCAACGGCACGCGCATCCAGATCTGGGACTGCAACGGCGGGGCAAACCAGCGATGGAGTCGGAGCTGAACCCGGCGAACGCCTCGGGGCGCACCGATCGGGATCGCTGAGCCCACCACGGGGCCGGCTCGGCTGCGGAACCACCCGGTTCCGCAGCCGAGCCGGCCCGCCCTGCCGGTGCGTGCTCGCGGCATTCATCAAATCTTTCGAGGGTGCCCGGTGATCCCGCCGCCCAAGATCGCGGCATTTGTGGTTGGTCGAACCCGTTGACCGGCGATCCATGCGGTGCCTAACATATGACGTCTAGTTATTAATGATCTTCGATTAACGGCCTTCTGCGGTACGACAGCTCGACACCTGCCGTACGGCGTCTGGGGTCGGAAGCGGTTGGGGAGGCGAGTCAGATGTTCGGTAGAGGGAGTCATCGGCGCAGTACTGGCGAGGGCGGGCCGCGCCGCTGGGCATGGCGAAGCACACGACCTCCGCGTCGGCTGACCGCTTCGGTGCTGGGAGGGGTGGTCCTGGCGGCAGCCGTGCTCACCGGATTCGCCTCCCCCGCCCAGGCGGCGACCGCCATCACCATCAACGGCGGATCCGGTGGACGGGCGCTCGACGGGATCGGCGCGGTCAGTGGCGGCGGCGGCAACAGCAGGTTGCTGATCGACTACCCCGAGCCTCAGCGCAGTGACATCCTGGACTACCTGTTCAAGCCGGGCCGCGGCGCCGCCATGCAGCTGCTGAAGACGGAGATCGGCGGAGACACCAACTCGACCTCCGGCGCGGAGCCCAGCCACGAGCACACCCGGGGCAACATCAACTGCAACCGGGGCTACGAGTGGTGGCTGATGGAGCAGGCGCGGTCGCGCAACGCCAACATCGCCCTGGCGGGCCTGGCCTGGGGAGCGCCCGGCTGGATCGGGAACGGCAACTTCTGGTCCAACGACTCGATCGACTACCTGGTGGCCTGGCTGGACTGCGCGGCCACCCACGGGCTCACCATCAACTACCTCGGCGGGTGGAACGAGAAGGGCTACAACGCCACCTGGTACAAGAACCTGCGCTCGGCCCTCAACTCCCACGGCTACAGCAGCGTGAAGATCGTCGCCTCGGACGACTTCGGGTGGGGCGCCGCCGACGAATCGCTGCGCGACCCGGCGTTCGCCAACGCCGTGCAGGTCTTCGGCAGCCACTACGTCTGCGGCTACCGCAGCGCCCAGACCAGCTGCCCCAGCTCCAGCAACGCGATATCCACCGGCAAGTCGCTCTGGGCCAGCGAGAACGGCTCCGACGACTACAACGCCGGCGCGCAGGCCCTCGCCCGGGGCATCAACCGTGGCTACATCGACGGCAAGATGACCGGCTACATCAACTGGCCCGCCATCGCCGCCATCACGCCCAACATCCCCTGGGCGACCACGGGCGTGGCGGTGGCCCAGCAGCCCTGGTCCGGTGCGTACTCCATCGGCAAGAGCACGTGGGTGATGGCGCAGACCACGCAGTTCACCGCTCCCGGCTGGCGCTACCTCGACGGGTCGACCGGCTACCTCGGCGGTAACCGCAACAACGGCAGTTACGTCTCGCTGAAGTCCACCAACAACAGTGACTACAGCACCATCATCGAGACGATGGACGCCGGCTCCGCGCAGACCCTCGACTTCACCGTCACCGGCGGGTTGTCCACCGGCGCCGTGCACGTCTGGTCGACGAACGTCAGGTCGAACAACACCGCCGACCACTTCGTCAGGGGCAGCGACATCACGCCGAGCGGCGGTCGTTTCTCGCTCACCGTCCAGCCCGGCTACGTCTACAGCATCACCACCACCACCGGGCAGGGTAAGAGCACGGCGACCAGCCCGGCGGCGGGCAACCTGAAGCTGCCGTACAGCGACACCTTCGACAGCTACGCCGTCGGGCGCGAGGCGAAGTACCTGATGGACCAGCAGGGCTCGTTCGAGATCGCCGGCTGCGGGGGCGGTCGCGCAGGCCAGTGCGTACGCCAGATGTCCGAGCAGACGCCGATCTTCTGGACGTCCGGTCAGGCCGAGCCGTACACGCTGTTGGGTGATCTGTCGTGGCGCAACTACACGGTCTCCTCGGACGTGATGCTGGAGAAGTCCGGCTACGCGCAGCTCATCGGACGCGCCAACACGTACAACCACCAGGGGCCGCAGAACCTCAACGGTTACTACTTCCGGGTGACCGACGGTGGCGCGTGGTCCATCCGGAGCAACAACACGAGCGGCAACTGGCGCACGCTGGCCAGCGGGAACACCTCGGCGCTGGGCACCGGGCGCTGGCACACCCTGTCGCTGACGCTCAACGGGAGCACCCTCACCGGGGCCATCGACGGCAACACCGTCGGGACGGTCTCCGACTCGACCTGGGTCGCCGGCCAGATCGGGTACGGCACGGGTCAGGGGGTCACCGCCCAGTTCGACAACCTCTCCATCACGCCGGTCGGCAACTCCGGTGAGCCGGGCGCGACCGGGGCGATCCGGGGCGCGGGCTCCAACCGGTGCCTGGACGTCAACGGGGCCAGCCAGGCCGACGGGTCGGTCGTGCAGATCTGGGACTGCAACGGCGGCGCCAACCAGCAGTGGACGCTCACCGCGAGCAACCAGCTGACCGTCTACGGCAACAAGTGCCTCGACGTGCCGGGCACGGCCGCGGGGAGCCGCGCGCGGATCATGTCCTGCAACGGCGGTAGCGGCCAGCAGTGGCGGGTCAACGCCGACGGCACGATCACCGGCGTCGGATCGGGGCTCTGCCTCGACGTCAACGGCGCGGGCACCGCCAACGGCACCGCCGTGCAGATCTGGACCTGCACCGGCGGCAGCAACCAGCAGTGGATTCGTAGCTGACCTGACGCTTACCCGATTCGCGACGGCCGGCCGCTCAACTGAGCGGCCGGCCGCCGTCCGTGCGGGCGGCCGACGTCGCCAGGGATCCCCACGGCTGCGGTGGACGTCAGACCGCCGGGGTCAGGGTCGAGGAAACCCGGGTCGTCCGGGAACCGGGCGCTGATCGTGGTCGCATACATGATCACGGTGACCTCCGGCTTGCCGGAACGGCCTCCGACCACGACCCGGACGCGGAAGCCCCGATCGGCCACCGTCCCCTGACCACAGTCGTCGGCGGACTCCACGTCGGAGGATCAGGGCGTATCGTGTGCTGGCCGCGCCGCACGGGCTCATCCCGGCCGGCCGGCAGCCGTCACACGGGGAGGTCTGATGGCGCAGTTTCCCAGCGGCGACTTCGGCGCGGCGACCGAGCGGTTCGTCGCCTCCTGGTCGGCGGACATCTCCGAGCGGGCCGCCCGGACGCAGGAGTTGTCCGAGCGGGTCGCGGCGCTGTCGGCGACCGCCGAAGGCGCGGACGGCGCGGTCCAGGTGACAGTCGCCGCGTCCGGCGCCATGACCGACCTTCGACTCGACGACCGGGTGTCGCGGTGGCGGGCGGACGAGATCGCCGCCGAGGTGCTGGCGGTCATGCGCCGGGCGCAGGGGCGGTTGGCCCCGCAGGTCGCGGACGCCGCGGCGGAGACCGTGGGCGCCGACTCCGAGACCGCCCGCGCCGTCGTCGGCAGCTACGAGCGGCGCTTCCCGGAGGTGCCCGAGGAGGAGGACGAGCAGGGGTACGCCGGCTGGGGTGACCGTGGGCGCTGAGGCAGCCGGGTTCGAGGTCACCCCTGCGGCGGTGACCGGGCACGCCCGCTCCGTCGACCGGATCGCCGAGGCGATCGGCACCGCGCACGACGCGGGGGCGTACGTGCGGATGGGCGCCGGCGCGTACGGGCATCTGCCCGTCTGCCAGGCGATCCCCTTCCTGTTGGACTTCCTGCAGGGGCCGGCGGTGGAGGCGCTCGCCGCGGCGCAGGAGGCGTTGCACAGCGCGGCCGGAGCGCTCGACGGGACGGTGGACGCCTACCACCAGACGGACGGGACGATCTCCGCTGCCCTCGGGCGGATGCACCGATGAGCACCGACGTGGCGAACCCGCTGATCGCCGCCCGGCAGGACACCACCGCCGCGTACAGCGGCGTCGGCCTCGTCGAGAGCCTGGTGGACCTGCGCCACGGCATCGAGAGCGGGTCCTGGATCGACACGACAATCGGCGGTTTCGGTACGTCGATGGAGGTGCTGGCGACCTGCGTCGACCCGATCGGGTCGATCGTCTCGTGGGGGGTCGCCTGGCTCATCGAGCACGTCAAGCCGCTCTCCGACGCCCTCGACTGGCTGGCCGGCGACCCGGACCAGATCACCGCGTACGCGCAGACGTGGCACAACGTCTCGCGGCAGGTCACCGGTCAGGTCACCGCCCTGTCCGAGGCGGTACGCACCGAGATCGCCACCTGGACGGGCCCCGCGTCCGAGGCGTACCGCCGTTACAGCGACCAGCACGTGCGCCACCTCGCCGGCCTGGCGGACGCCACCGGGCTGATCGGCACCGTCGTCGAGGGCGCGGGCCTGCTGGTGGCGCTGGTCCGGGAGTTGGTCCGGGACCTGATCGCCGACTTCGTCTCGGTCCTCGCCGTCCGGCTGTGGGAGTGGCTCGCCGAGGCCGGGCTGACCCTGGGAGCGGCCACCCCACTGGTCGCGGCGCAGGTCTCCACGCTGGTCGCCAAGTGGGCCGCCAAGGTCGCCGGGCTGCTCACGGCGCTGGCCCGCAGCGTCAGCCGGCTCCGGCCGATCCTGTCCAAGCTCGGCGAACTGCTCGACACCCTGCGTACGGCGTTGCGCGGTCTGCGGCGTACCCCGGGCGGGTCGAGTCCTTCCGACATGCCGGCTCCCGGCCCGGGCGCGCGGGGTTACACCGATCCCGCGGGCGGGGGTGGGCAGGCGCCGCCGTGGGCCTGGCAGGACGGGCCCGGGCCGGCCGGTGCGGGCCACGGGCCGGGACCGGCCGGCGGCGGCCCGGCGCACGGCGGCCCGCCCGGGCCGGCCGGAGGGCCACCGCACGACGCCGGGTCACCGCACGACGGCGGTACGGCGCACGGCGCCGACGATCCACCGGACACCGACGGGTCCGACGCGGCGGAGCCCGGGTCCACAGCCGATCCGCTGGTGCCCGATCATGCGAGCGAGGCCGAGTTGCGGCTGCTCGGCAGGGAGGTGCACAGCATGACCGAGCTCGACCCCGGTGGGCACGTCAACGACGCGTACGACGTGACGTTCACCGACGGCACGCACGGTGTCTACAAGCCGAATGTGCCGGAGAACGAGTTCGTCCAGGTGCGCTCCACCATCCCGGAGAATCAACTGGCCGCCCGGGAGGTCGCCGCCTCGCGCCTGGACGAGGATCTGGGCTTCGGCCTGGTGCCCACGACGGCACGGTGGGACGGTCCGCACGGGGCCGGGTCGATGCAGGAGTTCGTGGAGAACGCGAGCCCTGGTCGTCCCGCCAGCGACTACCCCGTCGCGGAGCGCGAGCGGATGGCGGTGCTCGACTACGTCAGCGGCAACACCGACCGGCACATGGGTAACTACCTGACCGGCCCGGACGGCCGCCTGGTCGCCATCGATCACGGCTACTCGTTCCCCGAGTCGAACGGCGAGTCGCTGCGGTCGGACTTCGTTGCGCAGCAGATGAACCAGCCGCTCAGTCCGGACACGATGGCCCGGATCCAGGCCACCGACCCGGCCGTGCTGGCCGACCGGCTGCGCGGCACCGGCCTGAGCGAGCAGGCGCTGTCCGGTGCGATGGACCGTTTCAACGAGATCCGCAGCCGAGGCACGATCACGGGCGAGGCGTGGAACGCGTTCCGTCCGCCGAGCCCGTGGTGAGCGAAGGAGCCGTGGTGAACCAGGAGGCAGGCATGACCGAGCAGGCAGGCATGACCGAGCAGGCGGCAACTCGCGTGGCGCTGTACACGTTCGCCCAGCACACGAACCGGCGGGTGGCCGAGTTCCGTTGGCAGCCGGGCCAGGCGGTGTCGCTGACCATCCTCGACCCCGAGTGGGGTGCGCTCGCACAGGACTTCTACGACAACGGTGTGCCGGTCGGCGCGGAGCGGGTGCCGCCGGAGGCCGGCCCCGACTTCATGCGCGCCCTGCTGCAACGCTTCCGGATGAGCTACTACAAATTCGTGGACGAGAGCGGCTGAGCCGCCACCGCCCCGGTACGACAGCCATCGGTACGCTGCACGGCGGCGTCGCGGTCTCCCCCGTACTCTGGCGACGGTCAGCGGGCGGCGAACCATGAGCCATCCGACGAAGTCGTACGTGAGAGGGGCGACCACGGCATGACGGCGGTATCGGACCAGCGGTCGACTGCGGTGAGTGCCGGGGAGTCGGCCGAGGAGGACCTGCGGGCGCTGTTCGGGCAGTCCATCGCCGTTTTCGCGTCGCTCGTGGGGCCCACGCACGTGGTGGAGACGGCGAACCCGGCGTTCTTCGCCACCATCGGTGAAGATCGGGCGCGTACCGGGGTCCCGCTCTCCGAGCTGATGCCGGAGTTGGCCGGTCAGGGTTTCGTCGCCCTGCTGGACGAGGTCTACCGCACGGGTGAGCCCTACACCGGTCGGGACGCCCGGATCGTGCTGGGGACCGGCCCGCAGGCGCGGGAGGTGTTCTTCGACTTCACCTACGAGCCCCGCCGTGACGCCAGTGGCACCGTGACGGGGATCCGCGTGATCGGTGTGGAGACCACACAGGTCAAGCACGCCCAGCGGCTCATGGTCGAGCACCGCGCCATGCTGGAGCAGATCGCCCGCCAGGCGCCTTTGGCCGAGGTGCTCGACGGGATGGCCCGCTGCATCGAGAATCTGGCGCCGGAGCAGGTGCTCGTCTCCGTGCTGCTCGCCGATCCGGACGGCCGGCACCTGCGTCACGGCGCGGCACCGAGCCTGCCCGAGTTCTACAACCAGGCCATCGACGGGATCGCCACCGGCGAGGGTGTCGGCTCGTGCGGCACCGCCGCGCACCGGCGCGAACCGGTGATCGTCACCGACATCGCCACCGACCCGTTCTGGGACGACTTCCGCGACCTGGCCGAGCGGGCCGGGCTCGCCGCCTGCTGGTCGATGCCGGTCCTGGCCCGCGACGGCAGCCTGTTGGGCACCTTCGCCATGTACCACCGCACCCCGCGCGTCCCGCAGGACACCGACCTCGCCCTGGCCCGGGTCTTCGCCGACACCGCGGCCCTGGCCATCGAACGCCACCACGTCGAGCAGGCGAAGGTCGCCGCCGAAGCCCGCGCCAAGGCCGCGCACGAGGAGCTGGCCAAGGCGGTACGCGCCGAGCGGCAGCTGCGCGCCGAGGCAGAGCAGCGCGCCGCCGCGGCGGCGGAACTCGCCGACCGGATGCGCGCCGCGGCGGCCGCACAGGCCGCCCGACCGCATCCCGAGCACTGCCAGCTCGGCGGCGCCCAGGGGTGCGCCGCACCGGCGAAGGTCAAGATCGCCGACTCGTGGGGTGATGCGGCGTGGGGCTGTGAGTCCCACGTCGAGGAGGCCATCCTCAACGTGCGGTCGGTGTTCATCGCGAGCGAGGAGCTCGGCGGCCTGGCCGCCTACGTCAACCGCTGACTTACCGGAGCACCGCAGCGTCGACTGGCGACGCCTTGTGGTCAGGCCGCGACGGCCGCCCGGACGTCGTCGTCGGCGGCGCGCAGCCGGGCGGCGGCCTCCTCGGCGGTGCAGTGGGCCAGCAGCAGCACGATTGCCGTCTTGGCGTGCCCGTGCGCCGCCGCGAGCGCCCGCTCGGCCGTGTCGAGGTCGGTGTCGGCGGCCTCGGCGACGATCCGGCGTGCCCGGTCGACGAGCTTGGCGTTGGTGGCGTTCATGTCCACCATGAGGTTGCCGTAGACCTTGCCGAGCCGGGCCATCGCGGCGGTCGAGAGCATGTTGCAGACGAGCTTCTCGGCGGTGCCGGCCTTGAGTCGGGTGGAGCCGGTGAGCACCTCGGGGCCGGTCGGCACCTCGATGGCGACGTCGGCGTGCCGGCTGATCACGGCGTCGGTGTTGCAGGCCACGGAGACGGTCGCCGCGCCGCGCGCGCGGGCGTGATCCAACCCGCCGACCACGTACGGGGTACGGCCGCTGGCGGCGAGCCCGACCACCGTGTCGCGGGCGGTCAGGCCTACCGCGTCGAGGTCGGCGACGGCGCGGTTCGGGTCGTCCTCGGCGCCCTCGACGGCGACGCCGAAGGCTCGTGCCCCGCCGGCGAGCAGACCGACGACCCGGTCGGGCGTCGTACCGAAGGTGGGTGGGATCTCGACGGCGTCGAGCATGCCGATCCGGCCGCTGGTGCCCGCGCCGACGTAGATCAGCCGTCCGCCCTGGCGGAGCGAGGCCACGATGACGTCGACGGCGGCGGCGATGTCCGGCACGGCCCGACGAACGGCGTCCGCGACCGAGCGGTCCTCGTCGTTCATCGCGAGAAGCAACTCGGTGGGAGACATCCGGTCGAGGTCGCTGGTCTTGTCGTTGCGGGTCTCGGTGCCGAGGGTGCTGAGGTCCATCAGGTGTTCGTTCCTCTCGCTGATGTTCAGCCGCCGAGCGCCGACGGGCGCGTCCTGCTGGGCCGACGCGCCCTCTATCAGCAGGCTGAAACCACAGCGTAACCAGCCCGGACGGGCGCTGGCAAAAAGTTTCGCGTTACTGTGGGCCAACGTCACTTATTGACAACCCGCTGCGTGGGGAGTGAACCGTGCGCCAACTCGACCTTGTCGTGATCGTGCTGTACCTCGTGGTGATCGCCTTCGTCGGTCTACGCCTGTCCGGCAAGCAGAAATCCGCCAAGGACTACTTCGTGGGCGAGGGCCGCCTGCCGTGGTGGACCGTCTCGTTCTCCGTGGTGGCCACCGAGACCAGCGTCCTGACCGTGATCAGCGTGCCCGGTGGCGCCTACAGCGGTCAGGGGTTCGGCAACGTCGAGCTGGCCCTGGGTTACGTCATCGGTCGCGTGGTCGTGGCCACGGTGCTCATCCCGCTCTACAAACGGGGTGGGTTCGTCAGCGCCTACCAGTACCTCGGTGAGCGGTTTGGCCTGAAACTTCAGGGTCTGGCGTCGGTCACGTTCGTCTTCACCCGCCTGCTCGCCGAGGGCGTACGCCTGTTCGCCTCGGCCATCCCCATCAAGCTGCTCCTCGACGAGTTCGGCCTGCACGTCGGCTACCAGGCCATCATCGTGGTCCTCACGCTCATCACCGTGGTCTACACCTACCTCGGTGGCATCAAGGCGGTCATCTGGACCGACGCCATCCAGATGGGGTTGTACCTGGGCGGGGCCATCCTGGCCATCGCGGTGCTCAGCCAAGCCGTCGGCTTCGACGGCTACTCGCAGGCGCTTAACGCCGGCAAGTTCCAGCTCTTCGACACCAACTTCGATCTGGCGCACGTGCTCACCAGCCCGTTCGCCCTGCCCACCGCCATCATCGGTGGTGCGATCTTCGCGATGGCCAGCCACGGCTCGGACCAGCTGATCGTCCAGCGCATCCTGTCCACCCGCACGCTGCGCGACGGGCAGAAGGCGATGATCTCCTCGGGCGTCTTCGTGGTCATCCAGTTCGCCGCGTTCTCCCTGGTCGGCGCACTGCTGTGGTCGTACAACAAGGGTCAGACGTTCAAGGAACTCGGTCTGGCCAGCAGCGACAACCTCTACCCGAGCTTCATCCTGCACGCCCTGCCGGTCGGCATCTCGGGCCTGCTGGTGGCCGGCATCCTCGGCGCCGCGATGGGTTCGCTGTCGTCGGCGCTGAACTCGATGTCGAACTCCACGGTCGCCGACTTCATCCACAGCTTCTTCCGCAAGGTCCCGTCCGACGACGCGATGCTCCGGCTCGCCCGGGTGATGACACTGGTCTGGGCCGTGTTGATGGCGGTCTTCGCCTGCGCGTTCAGCTCCAGCACCGGAAACGTCTACCTGACCGGTCTGACCATCGCCGGCTACACCTACGGCGCGCTGCTCGGTGCGTTCCTGCTCGGCCGCCTGGTCAAGCGGGCCAACCAGGTCGACGCGTTCATCGCCTTCCTCGTCACCGTGGCGGTGATGACCTACATCGTCCGCTTCGTCAAGATCGACGTGACGACGGCCGGCACCACCACCGCCACCGCCATCGCCGCGCAGTGGCTGGTGCCGATCGGCGTCCTGATCACCCTGGTCGTCGGCGCGGTGTCGAGCCGGTTCCACCCGGCCCCGGAGACGCCGTACGACCATGGACGGCGCGACGACGACATCGACGACGACGCCGCAGCGACGCCCGCCGGCCGGGCGTGAAGGAGGACGCGATGCGCGTGATCGGCCTGATGTCCGGAACCTCCTACGACGGCATCGAAGCCGCCGCAGCCGAGTTCGACAGGAGCGGCGACACCCTGCGGATGCGACCGCTGGGCCGGCTCAGCCACCCGTACCCCGAGTGGTTGCGCGCCCGGATCGCCGCGGCCCTGCCACCCGCGGCGACCACCACCGAGGCGATCTGCGTGCTGGACACCGGCATCGGTCAGACCTTCGCCGAGGCGGGCGTGCGGGCGGTCGCGGAACTGTGCGACGGTCACGCCGACCTGGTCGTCTCGCACGGCCAGACGATGCACCACTGGGTCGAGGCGGGTACGGTCCGCGGCACCCTCCAGCTGGGTCAGCCGGCCTGGATCGCGGAGGCCACCGGCCTTCCGGTCGTGGCCGACCTGCGCAGCCGCGACGTCGCCGCCGGTGGCCAGGGCGCTCCCCTGGTCGCCCTGTTCGACGCGTTGCTGCTGCGGGGCCTGCCCGGCGTCCCCGCCGCACTCAACCTGGGCGGCATCGCCAACATCACAGTCGTCGCGCCGGACGCGGATCCCCTCGCGTTCGACACCGGGCCGGCCAACGCGCTCCTCGACGCCGCCGTCCGCCACTTCAGCGGCGGCACCGAGGAGTACGACCGGGACGGGCGCGGCGCGGCAGCCGGGCAGGTGAACCCGGACCTGCTGCGGCGGCTGCTCGACGAGCCATACTACCGGCAGGCCGGCCCGAAGAGCACCGGCAAGGAGCTGTTCCACCTGCCGTACCTGCTCGCCGCCCTCGCCGACGCCCCCACGCCGGAGCCGAACGACGTGCTTGCCACGCTCACCCGGCTGACGGCGGTCACGGTGGCCGACGCCTGCCGGGCCCACGGCGTCACCCGGCTCGTCGTCTCCGGCGGCGGGGCACACAACCCGACCCTGATGGGCCTGCTCGTCGACGAGCTGCCCGACGTCGACCTGACGTCGAGCGACGAGGTCGGTGTCGCCTCGGACGCCAAGGAGGCGCTGGCCTTCGCGCTGCTGGGCTACCTGACCGTGCACGGGCTGCCGGGCGCCCTGCCCTCGGGCACCGGCGCGCGGCACGCCTCGGTGCTCGGCAGCATCACCCCCGGCCGCCAACCGCTGCGGCTGCCGGCGCCTGTCGACACCGCACCCGAGCGGATGCTGATCATCGCCGACTGACCACCTTTCCCGGGAGGATCCGCCCATGAGCACCGTCGTTCCCGCGCCGAACGCCGCCGGCGTCCGTGCCCGCGAGGTGGCCGACCTGCTGCGCCCGCACCTCGACGATCCGACCCGGGTCAGCGCCGAGCTGCCCCGGAGGCTGGCGGCGGCGCACGACGCCTCGCCGTACCTGTTCGAGCCGCAGGCAGTGGTCCGCGCGGCCTCGGCGGCCGAGGTGGGCGCGCTGATGGTCGGCGCCCGGGAGGCCGGCGTGCCGCTGACCCTGCGCGGTGGCGGCACCAGCCTCGCCGGGCAGGCCGGCGGTGCGGGCGTGCTTGTCGACGTACGCACCGACTGGCGGCACGCCGAGGTGCTTGACGACGGCCGCCGCATCCGGCTCCAGCCGGGCCTGACGATCCGGCAGGCCAACGCCCGGCTGGCCCGCTACGGCCGCCGGCTCGGACCGGACCCGGCCAGCGAGGCCGCCTGCACGGTCGGCGGCATGGTGGCCAACAACTCCAGCGGGATGACCTGCGGCACCACCGACAACGCGTACCGCACCATGGAGTCGCTGCGCTTCGTCCTCCCGTCCGGCACCGTCGTCGACTCCGCCGCCCGCGACGCCGACGACCGGCTGCGCGCCGCCGAGCCCGACCTGCACGCCGGGCTGCTGCGCCTGCGCGACCGGGTGCGCGCGACGCCGGGGTCGCGCGCCACGATCGAGCGGCTGTTCGCCATGAAGAACACCATGGGGTACGGACTGAACTCGCTGCTCGACCACGACAGCCCGGTCGACATGCTGGCCCACCTGATGATCGGCAGCGAGGGCACGCTCGGGTTCGTGGCCGAGGCCGTCTTCCGGACCGTCGAGATCCACCAACACGCCGCCACCGGCCTGCTGATCCTGCCCGGTCTCAGCGCCGCCACCGACGCGTTGCCGGCCCTGCTCGCCGCCGGCGCGCGTACCGCCGAACTGCTCGACGCCGCCGCGCTGCGGGTCAGCCAGCGCGACCCCGACGCGAGCCCGGCCCTGCGCGGGCTGACTGTCGTCGGGCACGCCGCGTTGCTCGTGGAGTTCGCCGAGGACAGCGCGGAGCGGCTGGCCGCGACGCTTGCCGACGCCCAGCCCGTGCTCGACCGGCTGCCCGCCGTCGCCGGCACCGAACTGACCCACGACCCGCGCGAGCGGGCCCGGCTCTGGCACCTGCGCAAGGGCCTCTACACGGCGGTCGCCGGCGCTCGCCCGCCCGGCACCACGGCCCTGCTGGAGGACGTCGCCGTGCCGATGCCGCGCCTGACCGGCACCTGCGACGGCCTGATCGGCCTGTTCGAGCGGCACGGCTATCCCGACGCGGTGATCTTCGGACACGCCCGCGACGGCAACCTGCACTTCATGTTGACCCAGTCCTTCGACACACCGGCCGAGATCGACCGCTACGCCCGGTTCACCGAGGACATGGTCGACCTCGTGCTCGCCGAGGGGGGCACACTCAAGGCCGAGCACGGCACCGGTCGCGCCATGGCGCCCTTCGTCCGGCGACAGTACGGCGATGAGCTGTACGACGTGATGCGCGAGCTGAAGCGGCTGTGCGACCCGAGCGACCTGCTCAACCCCGGTGTGCTGCTCAACGACGACCCGACGGTGCACCTGCGGCAGCTCAAGGCCGTCCCGACCGTCGACGCGGAGCTGGACGCGTGCGTGGAGTGCGGCTACTGCGAGCCGGTCTGCCCCACCGCCGACGTCACCACCACTCCCCGACAGCGCATCGTCCTGCAACGACAGATCGCCCTCGCCACTGCTGCCGGAGACGAGGAACGCCGCCGGGAGCTGACCGCCGACTACGAGTACGCCGCGGTGGACAGCTGCGCCGCCGACAGCCTCTGCGTCACCGCCTGCCCGGTCGGCATCGACACCGGCGCGGCGATGAAGCGGCTGCGCGCCGAGCGGCACAGTCCACTCGCCCAGCGCACCGCCCGCGGTGTCGCCCGGCACTGGAAGGGCGCCGTGGCCGGCGTCCGGGTCGGGCTGAACGCCGCGCACGCCGTGCCGACACCGCTGACCCGCGCGGCCACCGGGGTGCTCCGTTCCCTCGGCGCCACCGAACTCGTACCACAGTGGAGCGCCGACATGCCGCGCGGCGGCGGCCCTCGGCCCGAGCCGCGCAGCGCGCCGGACGCGCGGGCGGTGTTCTTCGCGGCGTGCATCGGCAGCGTCTTCGCGCCGGAGGACGGCCCGTCCGGCGGCTCGGCGGCGGCGTTCCTGCGCCTGTGCGAGCTGGCGCGGGTGCCTGTCGTCGTGCCGGCCGGGACGGCGGGCCTGTGCTGCGGGACGCCCTGGCAGTCCAAGGGCTACCCCGCCGGCCACCGCGAGATGGCCGAGCGGACCCTGGCGGCGCTGTGGACGGCCAGCAACCACGGCCGGCTGCCCATCGTGTGCGACGCGTCCTCCTGCACCCATGGGCTGACCCAGCTGACCGCCGCGCTGGCCGAGAAGGACCGGGCACGGTACGCCGCGCTGCGCTTCGTCGACAGCGTGACCTTCACCGCCGAACACCTCCTGCCGGAGCTGCCCGAACCCCGGCGGCTGGGCTCGCTGGCCCTGCACCCCACGTGCTCCACAGTCCACCTCGGCGGCATCGACGACCTGCACACCGTGGCCCGGGCGGTCGCCGACACCGTGACCGTGCCGGACAGCTGGGGATGCTGCGCGTTCGCCGGTGACCGGGGGCTGCTGCATCCCGAGGTCACCAGCGGCGCCACCGCCGCCCAGGCCGCCGAGGTCAACCAACGCGACCACGACGCGTACGCGTCCTGCAACCGCACCTGCGAGATGGGCATGAGCCGGGCCACCGGGCAGCCGTACCGGCACGTGCTCCAGGTGCTCGTCGAGGCGGTCGAGCCACCGGCCTAGCGGGTCACCGTCGCCGGGCCGGCGAGGAGCCCGCGCGGCGCAGCAGCGCGGCGGCGAGCAGGCCGCCGGCCAGGACCGCAACGGCGCCCACCAACTGCCCGGTCTCCAACGCGGAGGCGAAAGCACCTGTCACCGCCTGCCGTTGCGGCCCCTCGTCGGCGGCGGCGAGGGCTGCGGGGAACGATTCCGCGCCGGCCAGCGCGGGGGGAAGGAGCGCTGCGAACCGGGCGTTCAACACGGCACCGAGGACGGCGATGCCGAGACTGCTGCCGACCTCGGTCATGGTCCCGTCCACCCCGGCACCCGCACCTGCCTTCTCGGCCGGGATCGCGCTCATCACCGCCTCCACGATCGCCGGGTTGGCCAGGGCGCACCCGATTCCCATCACGAGCAGGCCGCCCAGCAGCACCCCGTACCCGTCGGAGGACAGGAGGGTCACCGCCGCGAGGCCGGTCGCGAGCAACGCCATGCCGACGGCGATGGCGGCGGCCAGGCCGAGACGGCGGATCACGGCGGCGGCGACGCCGCTGACGTTGAGCAGCACGATGGACAGGGCGAAGGGCGCCATGCGCAGGCCGGCCTCCCAGGCCGGGTAGCCGCGGACGAACTGCAGGTGCTGGGTCAGCAGGAACAGCGCGCCGGTGGCCCCGAAGGTGATCAGGACGACGCCGGACACCGCACCGACGAACCGGCGGTCCCGGAAGAAGTGCATGTCCAGCATGGGGTGGCTGATCCGCCGCTCCCAGCTGACGAACAACCCGAGCAGGACCACGCCGACGACAGCCGTGCCGAGCACCTCGGTCGAGGCCCAGCCCCGCTCCGGCCCGGCGATGATCGAGAAGACGACAGCGGTCAGCCCCGCGGTGGAGAGCATGGCGCCCCACACGTCGAGTCGGCCATGGGCCGGGCCACGGGACTCCGGCACGAGCGCCCGGCCCACGAGCAGGCAGGCCAGCACGATGGGGACGTTCAGCAGGAAGATCGCGCCCCACGGCAGGTGGGCCAGGATGGTGCCGCCGATCGGCGGTCCGACCGCGAAGCCCAACGCGCTGGTAGCCGCCCAGATGCCTATCGCGCGGGACCGTTCGGGGCCGTCGAAGACCTGCATCGCCACCGCGAGCGTCGAGGTGACCAGCAGCGCCCCGCCGACGCCCATCCCCGCCCGGGCGGCGATCAGCTGACCGCTGGTGCTCGCGAGACCCGCCACCAGCGAGCCGAGTCCGAAAAGGACGAGGCCGGCGAGCAGCATCCGCCGCCGGCCGTACCGGTCGGCGGCGGCACCCGCGGTGAGCAGCAGCCCGGACAGGACCAGGGCGTACGCGTTGATCATCCACTGCACGTCGGCGGTGCTGGCGCCCAACTCGGTGGTGAGCACCGGCACCGCCACGGTCAGGATCGTGTTGTCCAGCACGACGACGAGTTGGGCGACGCAGAGCACGGCCAGGATGAGCCAGCGGTGTGGCGCTCGGGCCGCCGCCTGGACGGCGACCGGCTGGACGACTGTCACACCGCTGTCCGTACGCCGTCGGCGGGCAGGGGCTCGGCGGCCGAACCGGGAACGGCACCTGGCGTACGGGGGAAGCGCCGCTGGTGCGCGAGGCCGACCGCGACCCCGGCGGCCACCAGCACGATGGCGGCGATCGCGACCGACGGGTAGCCGAACCGGTCGGCCGCCGCCAGGCCCACCGAGGCGGCCACGAACGAACAGACCAGGCCGAACGACGACAGGACTGTGAAGTCCGTGCCGCCGGTGCCTGGTCGCGAGTAGTCCATGTTGACCGTGTAGAGCACGACGTTGGCGATCGTGTAGGCCACCATGAAGCAGCAGAGAGCGACGACAGTCCCGCCCAGCGACGCGCGGCCGTTCAGCAACGGCAGCAGCATCGCCGTCGACACCGCGAGGGCCACGCCGCCCGCCACGAGCACCCGGCCGCGCCCGAACCGGCCGATGCCCACCCCGGCGACCAGACCCGCCACGATGGCCGGCGCACTCGTCACCACGCCGGTCACCACGCCGATCCGGCCCAGCGACCACCCCGCGTCCACCAGGGCGGGCGTCACCAGCGCGTACGCCATGCCCGCGCCGACGTAGACAAGTGGCACGACGCCGAAGGTCCACCACCGGCAGCCGGGCTGGCCGAACACCGACAGCAGAGCCCGGTAGGCAGTGCCGACGCGGTCCACCCGATCGGTCCGCGCGGGCTCGGAGAACCGCCACACCACCAGCAGCCCGGCAGCTGTCAACGCGGCCAGCAGGCCGACCGCCGGCACCCAGCCGAACCGGTCGTAGACCAGCACGCAGGCGCCGCCGCCGAGCAGGTTGCCGAGGTAACTCGCGGCCACCTGGATGCCGTTGCCGGTCCCCCGGTCCGTCTCGCCGAGCATCCGCACGGCGACGGCGTCCACGGCGATGTCCTGGGTGGCGGAGAAGAAGACGTACGCGGCGCAAATGGCGATGACCGGGCCGAGCGCGTCGGCCGGACGGGGAAACGGCAGCAGCGCCAGCAGGGCCAGCACCAGCGCGCTCTGCAGGATGAGGAGCCAGGACCGGTAGTGGCCGCGGCGCGGGGAGCCGTACCTGTCGAGGATCGGCGCCCAGAGGAACTTGATGGGCCAGATCAGGCCGACGACCTGCAACAGCGCGAGGGTGTCCAGGGACGTGCCACCGTCGCGCAGGATGGCGGTCAGCCCGACGGTGATGAAGCCGATGCCGAGGTACTGGGTGACGTACAGCGCGGTCAGGGTGCCGAGTCGGCCTCTCACGGGGCTCGCCAGTAGCCGAGCGACGTCAGCCGGTCCTTGTCGACGCCCAGCGTCCGGCGGATGTGCCGGGTGATGCCGCGCGTGGTGGCCGCCTCGCAGGCCACCCAGTAGTGGGCGGCGTCGTTGGCGGGCAGGTCGGTGCGGATTCGTTCGACGAGGTGTTGACGGTCGGCGTCGCGGGGCACCCAGGTGACGTCGTGGTGCGCCCGGGCGCGCGGCGCGAGGGCCTTCTCGCCCTCGTGGGCGTACTCCAGCCAGACGGTCGCCGGGATGTCGGCGCCGGCGTCGAGCAGGCTGTTCACCGCCGGCAGGGACGCCGCGTCGCCGACGAGGTAGAGGTGCTCGGGCGCCGGGTCGGGCAGTTGGAAGGCGCTGCCCTGGACGGTGGCGACGATGGTGTCGCCGGCCTGCGCGGTGGTGGCCCAGCGGGCCGCGCAGCCGTCGTGGATGGCGAATTCGAGGCTGAACCGGCCGTTGGCCGGGTCGGGGTCGACAAGCGTGTACGCCCGCTGGTGCGCCCGGCCGTCGTTGTCGAACCACAGGCGTACCCACATCGTGGGGTGGACTCCGCACGCCTCGAGCAGGCCGCCGTCGTCGAGGAGCAGCCGCTGGTAGTGCCCGTCCACCGACTCGGTGGCCCGCACCGTCAACTGAAAGTCCCGACCTCCCATGGCCTTGAGGACCAGGGCTTCCCAGTTCCGTTTCACGCACCCCTCCAGGTAAGGCCAGCCTTTGTTAGGGGAGGGTAACCTAACTCCCTCGCCGGCGGAACGCGTGTCCTCCTCACGTCACCTCGGCCGCGATCACCCCAACCAGCAAAGGACCCGCGACATGACACACCAGGAGAAGATCACCGGACTCGGCGAGCTGACGCTGACACCCGTCGCGCCCGACCGCGACGCCGCGCTGTTGCACGGCTGGGTCACCCTGCCCCGCAACTCGTTCTGGGGAATGGGGTCACACACCCTCGATGAGGTCCGCGAGATCTACGCCTTCGTCGACGGCCTGCCCACGCACCACGCGTACCTGATCATGATCGACGGGGAGCCGGTCGGTCTGTTCCAGAGCTACCAGCCCGAGGCGGACCCGGTCGGCGAGCGGTACGCCGTGCAGTCCGGGGACGTCGGGATGCACCTGCTGCTCAACCCTCCTCGGCAGCTGGCCCGCGGCCTGACCGACGCCGTCGGCCCGGCCCTCGCCCGTTTCCTGTTCCGCGACCCGGCCGCCCAGCGGATCGTCGTCGAGCCGGACGTTCGTAACCGCCTCGCGCTGCGCCGACTGGAGATCGAGGGCTTCACCTTCGATGCCGAGATCGACATGCCGGGCAAGCGCGCCCAACTGGCGTTCCTCACCCGCTCCCGGTTCGAGTCGGACCACCGGGCGTCGATCTGACCGGGGCAGCGCCGGCTCAGTCGGCCGGCGGGGCAGCAGTTCCGCCGGGCTGACCTGCCAGAGCGTCCAGTTCGGCAGCTCGCGACGCCTGGATCCGGCCGGCGAGCATCTTCAGCTCCGGGCTGCCCCCTGCGGTCTGTTCGCCCCGGCACAGCACGACGGACTGCGCGAGGTGCGCCCGGATCAGACCGACCGCCCGGGACCGCACCTCGGGCTCGGGAGCGGCGCGCAGCTCGGCGAGAGCGGCGTCGGTGACCATGCCGGGCATCTGATGCCCCGCGTGGATGTTCTGTTCCGGAATGTTGCCGGCAGCCAGCAGCCTGCGCAGTTCCACCGATTCGGCCCGGTGCGCAGCCCGGATGTCACCGAGGACGGCGCGCAGCGCGGGGTCTGCGGCCGACGGACTGTCGTCGAGGTCGTCGATCACCGCGAGCGCACCCTCGTTCATCGGGAGCAGCAGCTGGATGAAGGCGTCGTCGGTGCCGTTGAGCAGCACGGACGGAGTCGGCGCGGGAGCGACTGACGCGGGCGCTGCGGCCCGGTCCGTGCGGCCCGCATCCCGGGTCAGGCCGACGGCCAGCGCCGTCGCGGCCAGCGTCGCGACGACGCCGACGATCCGCCCGGCCCGCCCGTTCACCGCGCGGCCTGGAACGCGCGGCCGATCACCGTCGCGCTGGTGCCGTCGCTGAACAACCCGGACCGGTCCTTGTCCGTGGCGGGGAGGCCGAACCAGGCGTAGCGCTGCACGTAGGAGAGTTGGCCGAGCATGTCCGCCGCCGCGGTGAGGAAGGCCGCCTGCTGCTCCTGGCTCGGAAACTGTTGACGCCCGCCGTCGTAGCGGATCAGAGCGAACTCGGTCAGCCAGATCGGCTTGCGGTACCGCTGGTGGACGGCCTGCAGGTACTGCCGAAGCTGGTTGACCGCCGCGGCGGTCGTGAAGTCGGCGCCGTACCAGTGCAGGGTGATGAAGTCCACCCGGTGACCCCGGGCCTTTGCGCCGGTCATGAACCGGTCCAGCCAACCCCGCGGGTCCGCGCCGCCCCAGGCGACCGCCGGACTGCCCAGCCTGCTGCCCGTCGCCATCAGTTGCGGCCACAGGTCCAGTGCCTGCTCGACTGTCATGTTCGCCTGTTCGGGCAGGTCAGGCTCGTTGAAGGTGAGCAGGTGCGGCCCGGCGGCCCGGGCCCGGGCCAGCTCCGCTGCGGTGACGTTCTCCGCGCTGCGGATCATGGGTACGAATGTCGCGCCGCGCGGAGTGCTGATCCCCGGGTGCTGGGTGCCCCAGGTGTAGTACCAACCGGCCTTCGAGCTGGCCAACGCCTGGCTCGCTCCGGCGAAGTTCCACACCCCGACGCCCTTGCGCGCGGAGCTGACCGCCGGTGCGACTGGCGCCTTCGACGTCGGGCGCGCGCTCGGTGACGGCGCGCTGCTCGGGGAGGCGGACGCGGAGGCGACAGTGGTGGGCGCGACGGGCGGCGGGACGGCCCAGGAGGGCTCGGCGGCCGGATCGTCCGGCAGCGCCACCACCAACGTGGTGATCGCGAGGACCGCGGCAACCACTGCGGCGGCCAGGTAGGGAACCACAGCACGGGGCGCGTGCCCCGCGAGCTCGGCGACGCCCGGGGGATGCGGTCCGACGGCCGGCGCGGCGGCGGCCGGGGGCACCGTCGCACTCGGGAGGTGGGCGCTGAGGCCGGCCGGCAGCGGCAGCATCGGCATCCCGGCGAGCAGCCTGTCGATCGGCAGGAACGTGGCGCCCGGGCGCTCGCAGAACGCGCAGTCCCGGATGTGTCGGGCCAGCCGCTTGCGCCACAGCGGGCTGGGAGTGCCGTCCCACTCGGCCGCCACCGCGCCCAGGTCCGGGCAGCCGGGGCGGGCATGCAGGGCGCGGACGACGCCCCGGGCGCTCTGGATCTGCTCCTTCATCCGGTGGATGCGCACCGCGACGTGCCCCGGCGACAGGCTCGCGGCCTCGGCGATCTCGGCCCGCGTCAGCTCACCGGTCTCCTCCAGCCACCAGAGCGAGAGCAGTTCCTGGTCGTCCGGGTCGAGCCAGCGGGTCGCCTCGGCGACCTCACGTCGTTGGTCGGTGAGGCCGAGCCGGAGGATCGTCATCCCGGCGAAGTCGGAGGCGGGATCGGGCACGTTATGGATCGCGTCGAGCCCGGCGTCGCGGTTGAGGGCGACACGGCGACGCTGATCCCAGTCGCGCACCTGGCGGATGGTGATCGCCACGAGCCAGGACCGGTACGCCGTCGGATCGTTGAGCGCGGGCAGGTGCCGGATCACCCGTACCAGGGTCTCCTGGACCACGTCGTCGACGTCGGCATGGCCGCGCAGCGCCCGCCCGACGATGTTGTAGACCAGCGGAAGCGAGGCCGCCACGACGTCGTCGAGAGCGCGCCGGTCGCCCTGTCGAGCCGCGACGACCAGCCCGGGTTCGGGTGCTGCCCGACCGGTTGACGACATGGATCCCACTCCTTGTGCGCTCGGTCCGGTCGGCGCGCGTGAGCGCTGACCGCCTCCTGAATCGGAGACGAGCGGCGGCGGGTCAGATTACGGTTTTCTCCTCCGGTCCGTCGGGCCGGTCGGCCGACGCGCCGGCCTCGGTCCCGGCCGCGAACGGAGTACGCAGGCGGGTCATGGACGCTGCGCTGACGTCCGCGGCCGGACTGCGCTCGTCGTCGACGACCCTTCCCCCCTCGATGGTGAAGGGGTTCCGGGCGGAGGTCATATCGGGCACAAGGTGCTCCAGGAGATGTGCACGGCAGCGCTCGACTCAGTCATCGGCAGCTTCGAAGCCGTGGGGAGGCGGAGGGGCGGGCCCGGCGATGGGCCATCGGTGCCCGCACCCACAGCCTAGCGCCCCAGGCGTCGTCAGGGCGCGGCGAAGCGGACCTGCGGTCATCGAGGCAGGTCAGAGCTGCGCGGAAACATTTCTGGCCGGCACCAATCCGGCAGGGCGCCGGCGACGAATCCTGCTGCGTGACCTGCCCGACCCCGGTGCGGGACGGGCCTACCAACTGTGGCTCATCCGGGGTGCCGAGCCGGCCCGCTCGGTGGGCCTGCTGACCGCCGGCGCCCGGGAGCCGACGACGGTCATCGGTCCGGTCGCTGCCGCCGGCGCGTTCGGGGTGTCGAACGAACCCGCGGGCGGTTCCTCCGCCCCGACCCGGATCGTGGGACTCGTGACGCTGAGCTGACCGACTCGTCCTGCCGGGTCGGGTCGGCGCGGCTACGGTCGAGGCTGCGGAAGCCGTCCCCCGACCAGGGTTCGGTGTGGTGCGAACGGACAGGACAGACATGACGGTTCAGATCGATCTCGCCGGCAGGAC
The DNA here is from genome assembly GCF_049841615.1 of Micromonospora sp. DT63. Taxonomy (NCBI): domain Bacteria; kingdom Bacillati; phylum Actinomycetota; class Actinomycetes; order Micromonosporales; family Micromonosporaceae; genus Micromonospora; species Micromonospora sp. DT63. The sequence continues at coordinate 71,149 of NZ_JBNCKQ010000011.1, forward strand.
CGCGCTGGTGACCGGCTCGACCCAGGGCATCGGCGCCGCCATCACGGTCGGGCTCGCCCGCGCGGGGGCCCGGGTGGCAGTGAACGGCCGTACCGCCGCCTCGGTCGGGCGCGCGGCCACGGCGCTGCGCGACGAGGTCCCCGGCGCCGAGGTCGTCGAGGTGGACGCCGACGTGTCGACCGACGAGGGTACGGCCCGCGCCCTCGACCTCCTGCCCGACGTCGACATCCTGGTCAACAACCTCGGCGTCTTCGGCCCCACCCCGGCGTTGGAGATCTCGGACGACGAGTGGCGTCGCTACTTCGAGGTGAACGTGCTGGCCGGCGTCCGGCTGACCCGCGCCTACCTGCCTCAGATGATGGAACGCGGTTGGGGTCGGGTGCAGTACATCGCCAGTGACTCGGCGGTCGCCATCCCCGCCGAGATGATCCACTATGGCGTCTCGAAGACGGCTCTGCTCGGCGTGTCACGCGGGTTCGCGAAGGCCGCCGCCGGCACCGGAGTGACAGTCAACTCGGTGCTGGCCGGGCCGACCCACACCGGGGGCGTGGAGGACTTCGTGGCCGAACTCGTCGGCGACAGTCTGCCCTGGGAGGAGGCGCAGCGGGAGTTCATGCGGCTGCACCGGCCGCAGTCGCTGCTCCAGCGGCTCATCGAGCCCGAGGAGATCGCCAACATGGTCACCTACCTCGCCTCTCCGCTCGCCTCCGCCACGACCGGCGCGGCGGTCCGGGTCGACGGCGGCTACGTGGACGCGATCGTCCCGTAGCGGCCGGCTCACAGCTGGACGACGTGACCGACCCGGGGCGGCGTACGACCGGCGAGGACGTCGAGCCACGCGTCCCGCAGGGCCTCGGGACCGTTGCCGACCCGCACGTCGAGCCACCCGCTCGCCGCCGGGACGAACCGCTGCCAGGCTTCGGTGAACCGCCTGTCGAGCCCGTCGCGACCCCAGTCCCGGCCGCGCTTGCGCATCTGCACCGGCGCGAAGAAGACCTCCCCGGCGGCTTCCGCGTTGGGCGTCTGGTTGGTGAGCCCCACAGCGATGTCCCGGACGAGCCGGTCGCCGAGGTGGGCGCGCAGCGCGGCCCGGGTGGCGGGCGCTCCGGACAGGTCGAGGTACACGGTGGCGACCGCGTCGAGGGCGTCGATGTCGTCGTACGCGATGACGTCGTCGTAGCACCCGAGTGACCGCGTGAACGCCACGTTGCCGGGCGAGGTGAGCCCGACCAGTCGCGGGCCGCGACCGTACAGCTCGGACGCTGCGGCGTACGCCGTCTTGCTGGACGCCGACGACAGGACTATCGACCGCGCGCCGTAGAAGTCGTTGTCGACGACCTGGTCGGCCAACATGAACGAGGTGAAGAACAGCGGCCGGAACAGGATCAGCAGGTCCTCCTGATCGGCCTGGTAGACCGGGTCTCCGGCCGTCGCCCGGTACGCGTTGTACGGCGAGGGCAGTTCGGCCCGGTGCGGGCTCGCGTCGCGAAAGCCGGACGCGTCCACCCGGTCCGGGCGGACCACCAGGTGGCCGGCGGGCGGCAGGTAACCGTAGACCCGTTGGCCGACCTCGACCCCGGTGACCGTCGAGGCGACCACGTCGGCGAAGCCCCACAGCGGCGGAAGACCCCACTGCGGCCCGAGCCCTCGCGGGCCGGGCGGGAAGAACTCCCAGTAGCGCATCGCATCGCCGAGCACCGCGTAGGTCACGTTGTTGGCGGTGAGGCCGACGCGATCCACGCGCAGCAGCGCCGCACCGTCGGGCGGCGCGGGCTCCCCGGAGTCGGCGATGGTGGTGTGGCGCAGGTCGGCACGGGCCACGGCGAAGGTCCACGAGTCAGCCATGGTGTGACGCTAGACAGCCTCGAATGAGGAGACAAGTGCACTGGGAGTGCAAAATCCCACTCGGCGGTCAGGGCTGGGGCGCGGTGATGTGCCGCAGATGCCCCAACGGCAGGTGCGGAGGCTGCCACTCCAGGAACAGGGCCGTGGCGTCGTCGTCGAGCTGCTCGTCCTGGTACGCGAGGACGGCGCGCACCAGGCGGCGCATCGTCTCCGGGCTGGGCAGCCCGTCGTTGAGGGCGCGGTTGACGAAGTCGACGAGGCGGTCCCGCCCGAACCGCTCACCGTCGGCACTCCTCGCGTCGGTGATGCCGTCGGTGTAGGCGAGGATGCGATCGCCCGGGTGCAGCTCCTCCTCGTACACCTGGGGTCTTGCCTCGGAGAGGTGACCCAGACCGAGCGGCAGCGCGGTAGGCCCCGGCAGCTCCCGGATGGCCTTGCCGTCGCGCAGCAACATGGCGCCGGGGTGACCCGCGTTGATGATCCGGAGCTGACCGGTGCGCCGGTCCAGTTCGGCGAGCAGCGCTGTCGCGAAGTAGCTGGGGTGCTCGGAGCGCACCCACCGGTCGATGCTGATGGCCGTGTCGACGAGGTCGAGGCCGGACCGGCGGGCGTTGCGGTACGCGCTGACCACCAGCGAGGCCAGGGTGCTCGCCTTGATGCCGTGCCCGCAGGTGTCGAAGAGCCCGAGGCTGAGCACGTCGCCGTTCAGCGCGTAGTCGAAGATGTCGCCGCCGACGTCGTAGCACGGTTCGAGGATCGCGGTGATCACCAGGTCGTCGGTCGCGAAGGTCAGCGGCGGCAACAGCCCCCAGACGATCTCGGCGGCGACCTGCATCGGCAGGCGCCGCCGCATCCGCTCGACGACATCGCCGTAGAGCCGACGGTTCACCAGGACCTGGGCGACATTCACCGCCAACTCCCAGGCCGGCCCGTCCAACGCTGTGTCGGCGGCGGCCGGCGACACGACCTCCAGCACGCCCAGCCGCTCGCAGCCGAGCAGCAGGGGCACCCAGAGGCGGTCCGGATTGTCGGCGGCACGCTGCACGTCGAGGGTGGTGAACGCCCGACCGGCCAGGGTCGTCTCGATAGTCAGCTCGTCCCGGGCGATACCGGCGCCCAGCAGTGGCACGAGACAGGACTGGTTGTAGTCGGCCAGATAGATCACGATCTCGGTGGCGCCGACTGCCGGCGCGGCCCGGGTGACCAGAAGCGACAACTCGTCCGGCCCGCCCCGGGGTGCGTTGAGCTGCAACCAACGCGACGCATCGCCGGCGTCGACCAAGCTCCACCTCCCGTGTCCTGACCACCGTAGAAGCCCGACGGCGAACTGCCAACGTACGAAGGGTGCAGGAGACGAGGGACTCCCTGCTGCCGGCGGCCCCTGCCCGCCGAAAGGCGAATACCGGTCAGCTAAAGCGATATTGGGTTTAGGTCAGTTTTGAGGTATTAGATATTAAAAAGTCCGATTACGTCCCATCTGCGGTTCGGAGTGCGGGTGTCACCTGCCGACTCGGCCGACGTCCGGTGAGACGCATTCGTGAAAGGGCACATCGTGACAACCACACTATTGCGCCGACCTCGGCGCGCGGTCATGTCCGCGTTGACGGCCGTCGCCGCCGGCGGCGCGGCCGTCGCCGTCCTCATCTTCAGCGGCACCGGCGCGAGCGCGGCCGAGGCGCCGGTCAATCTCGGAACGGCGGCGAACTTCTCCGTGCTGGCCGGCTCAACGGCCACCAACACCGGGCCGAGCTTCCTGGCGCAGAGCCTCGGCGTCAGCCCCGGCAACACCGCACCCGGCTTTCCGCCCGGCATCGTCGGCGGGGAGATCCACCTCGGCGACGCCGTGGCACTGCAGGCCAAGAATGACCTGACCACGGCGTACAACGACGCCGCCGGTCGAACGCCGTTCACCAACCTGCCCGCGGAGCTGGGCGGCGCCACACTGACTCCGGGCGTCTACCGGATCGGCGCCGCACAGCTGACCGGGACGTTGACGCTCAACAGTCAGAACGACCCGGCGGCGGTATTCATCTTTCAGATCGACTCCACCCTCATCACCGCCTCGAACAGCAGCGTGGTGTTCATCAACGGCGCCTCGCCCTGCAACGTCTACTGGCAGGTGGGCAGCTCGGCCACGATCGGCACTGGCACCCGCTTCATGGGCAACATCCTGGCCCAGACGTCGATCACCATGAACACCGGCGCCACCCTCCAGGGCCGCGCCCTGGCGCAGACCGGGGCGGTCACCCTCGACACCAACACGATCAACGCGCCCGTCTGCCTCCAGCCGACGGGAACCCCCACGTCGACCCCGACCGGGACACCGACCGGCACGCCCACCAGCACCCCGACCGGGACGCCAACCGGCACCCCGACCGGCACGCCGACCGGGCAGCCCACCGGGACGCCGACCGGCCAGCCCACCGGGACGCCGACCGGCCAGCCGACAGTGGTCCCCACTCGCACCGAGTTGCCCGTCACCGGCGGTAGGGGTGGCGGCGGCCTGCTGCCCGCCCTGACCGCGGTCGGCAGTATCGCCATCGCCAGCGGCGCAGCCCTGCTGCTCCTTCTGCGTCGACGCCGACAGCTCGAGTCCTGACCGAGGTGCCCCGGCGGCCGGATGACCGACCGCCGGGGCACCCCCAGGACGCGCCGCTGCAGCGCATCCAGCTGCCCAATCTCATACTTTCGGCTAGTAATGGACCGCACTTTCGGGTAACGTGCACACCGCACCACCTGAAACGACATGACGCGGCGGCGAGGCCCGTGGTCGTGGTCCTGTCGACAGCACATCGGATTCTCTCCGGTCGTCCTGGTCGACGGGCGGACACGGAGAGGACCAGCCCATGCTCACGACTGTCGAACCCACGGTCAGCACCGCTGCCAGCCGACGGAACGCCGGCACGGACGAACTGATTGTCGAGCTGGCCACCACCGCGGCCGACGACCCGCGCCGACCGGCCCTGCGGGACCGCGCCATCGAGGCGTGGTTGCCGCTCGCCCGCCACCTGGCCCGGCGCTACTCGGGGCGCGGCGCCCCCGACGAGGACCTGACGCAGACCGCGATGGTCGGCCTCATCAAAGCGGTCGACCACTTCGACGCGACGCGGGGCGTCGACTTCAGCGGGTACGCCATCCCGACCATCGTCGGGGAGATCAAGCGATACTTCCGGGATCGCACCTGGTCGGTGCGGGTGCCGCGCCGCCTCCAGGAGCTTCGGCTGTCGATCAGCGCCGCCAACAGCACGCTGACGCACACCCTGGGCCGCTCGCCGACTGTCGCCGACATCGCGAGCTACCTCGACGTCTCCGAGGAGACCGTGCTGGAAGGGCTGGAGGGAGCCCGGGCGTACCGGGCGACCTCTCTGTCCACACCCACCGGCATCGACGGAAGCATGGAACTCGGCGACACCCTCGGGGAGCGGGACCACGAGTTCGACCTCGTCGACCTCCGCGTCGCTCTCGGTCCGGCGCTCGCCACGCTGCCCGAACGGGAACGCCGGATCCTCAGCCTGCGGTTCCACGGCAACCTGACCCAGGCCCAGATCGCCGAGCAGATCGGCGTCTCCCAGATGCACGTCTCCCGGTTGATCACCCGATCGTTGGCCACGCTGCGCGGGCACCTCGCCGCCGACTTCGCCTGATCCATCCGACCGCCGCGGCGCGTCCGCCCGTCGGCGTTCAGTCCCTCCCTCAGTGTTCGGGCGGAGCGTGCGCCATCGCGGTGAGCAGGGCCGACACCGGCACGGTGGCGAAGCCGACCCGCGCGTCGCTGGCGCCGTACGGCAGCCACAGCTCGCCGTCGTGGATGAGTCCGCCGCAGGAGTAGACGACGTTCGGCACGTAGCCGTCCCGCTCGGACCGTTCGGGGGCCAGGAGCACACCGGGAAGATATGCGATCACCCGATCCGGTCGGCGCAGGTCGAGCAGGAGCGCGCCGATCGCGTACCGGCGCATCGGGCCGACGCCGTGGGTGAGCACGAGCCAGCCCGCCTCGGTCTCGATCGGAGAGCCGCAGTTGCCGACCTGGATCAGCTCCCAGCTGTCCCGGGGCCCGTGCAACGGGACCGGGTGTTGCCAGCGGTTGTCGGCGTCCAGGACGGTCAGACCGATGGTCTCGCCGTCGGCGCGGCACAGCGCCAGGTGCCGACCGCCGACGGTACGGGGGAACAGTGCGATCCCCTTGTTGCGGGCTCCCGGCCCCCGCATCGGGGTCATCTCGAAGTGGCGCAGATCGGGGCTCACCAGCGCCCGGGTGGCGATGCTCCGGCCGTCGTAGGCGGTGTAGGTGGCCCGGTACACCGGCCGCGACCCACCGGTGAACAGGACGAACCGGGCGTCCTCCATGCCGTTGCTCTCCGCCGGGGTGGCCGGCCAGAGCACACGTTCGTGCAGAGCCGTCCCGGCGGGAAAGGCAGTGGCGTAGCTGCCGGCGTTGGTGCGCCGCAGGTGTTCCAACGTGTCCAGCCCGGTGCTGCGGGACAGCAGGTCCGGCGGCAGATCACCGAGGACCCGCTCGAACGTCGCCTCGTCGTACCGGTCGGGCAGCGCGTCCAGCACCGTGGCGGTGACCTCGTTGTCACAGTCCTTCTCGGCCAGACCCGCCACGAGCAGGTCCCGGCGGTGCCGCACTCCCGTGCGCTGTCCGACCACCAGCGGGCCGGACCGGTCGGCGACGGTGAGCTGGCGGCCCGGCCCGAGAACCGCACTGGCGAATCCGACTGACGACAGGTGACCCTCGCCGATCTGGCGGAGACTGACCGCCACGCGCAGCTGCCCGGCGCTCAACCCGCTCTGGTCGGGGTGGGCCACCATCGACGGGTTGCACAGGGCGGCGGCCTCGACCGCGTACTCGTGGCTGAAGTAGGCGCCGACCAGGAGTCGGCTGGTGGGCGAGAGGTGCCCGGTCCGGGCGGCGCGGTGCCGCACGAGGTCGTAATGATGCTGGAACGTCGCGGCGAGGTCGCGGTGCCGGGCACCGAACCGTTCGAGGGTGTCCCGCAGCAGGCGGGCCGTCTCTTCGTCGTCGAGGTGCGCGACACGCTCGATGAGCGCCCGCGCGCGGGTACGTACCACAGCCGCGTCCTCGCCCGGGACGAAGAGCTTGACGACGACCCGGCGGGGATCGGGGGTGAGGGTGACGTCCTGCCGGACGGCCAGGACGTCGGTCACGACCACCGCCGGGCGTGCTGGAGGGTGGAGATGAGCGCGAGGGTGGATTCGGCGCCCTGGTTGAGGTTGGGACCGTGCGCGGTCAGCCCGTCGTAGCCGCCGCCGGTGCCCGGATCCCACATCGGCGTGCCGAGGTCGTTGTCACCGAGGAACCAACCGATCGCCTGCCGGAGCCCGTCATCCCAGGCCGGGTCGCCGGTGACCGTGGCGGCCGTGGCGCAGGCGTCCGCGAGGGCTGCGACCTCGATCGGCTGCTGGTCGTGGTGGAACCGTACGGCGCCACGTCGCCACCCGGCGGCGGGTACGACGGACAGGTGCCCGTCGCGCAGTTGGACGTCCCGCAACCAGGCCAGCATCCGCAGACCCTCGTCGAGGGGCGGGCCACCGTGGCGCAGCTGACTGGCGACGATGACGACCTCGGCGAGGGCCGCGTTGGCGTAGGTCAACCGCTGCTGCGGCCAGGGCCACCGCGAGTCGGGGTCCGGTGGGCCGACAGCGCTGGCCGCGTCCGCCAGCAACGCCGCCGCGGCCACGTGGCCCGGGTGGCGACGCAGCACCTCGGCCGCGCCGAGCCCGGCGAACGCCATCGCGTGCGGCGCGGGGGAGCGCCGCGCCGCACCACGGCTGAAGGCGACCAGCGCCTCCTCCCGTACCCAGGCGGCCGGACTGCGGGCGACGGCTGTGCCCAGCCCCCACAGCGCTCGGCCCCACCAGTCGCCGAGCCCGGGTTCGTCGGCCCAGCGCCTGTCGTGCCCGAGCCGGTTGCGGAAGGCGCCGGTGGCGTCCTGCGCGTGGGTCAGGAAGGCGAGGTACCGTTCCGCGAGTCGCAGCAACTCCTCGGTCGGCTCCGGCTCGCGACACAGGACAACCAGGCCACGGGCCACGTCGTCGGTGCAGTAGCCGTGCTCGCGGCGGACGATGGCGTGCCGGGCGTGCTCGAACAGGCCGGTGTCGTCGCTCAGCCGGACCAGGTGCGCGAAGCTCGGCACGGGCGCCGTCATCCACCGCCTGCCGGAGGTTGCCCGGGAGCGGCCGGCGGTCGCGGTCATGCGGACGCCACGCTCACTGCGGGCGGGCGGACGGCGGTGAGCCGCTCGGCGAGGGTGCCGTAGCGGGCTGCCACCGCCGGCCAGCGCAGATCCGCGGCCAGTGGCCGCACCCGGCCGGCCAGCCGGGCCGCGAGGCCCGGCTCGGTCAGGATCCGCCGGACCGCCAGGGCGAGCGCCGCCGGGTTCTGATGGGGTACGACCAGGCCCGGCCCGCCGGTGAGCAGCTCGACGGCGTGCGGGAACGCCGTGGCCACGACTGGCACTCCGGCGGCCACCGCCTCGATGAGCACGCCGGAGGTGACCTGTTCGCGGGAGTCGTACGGCAGCACGACGACGTCGGCGGAGCGGATCAGGCGGCCGAGGGCCTGCTGGTCGTGGTAGACGTCCTGGTAGTCCACGGCGTGCGCGATTCCCAGTTGGGCGCCGAGCCGGTGCAGCCCCGCCCGGTACGTCTCGCCGTGGTGCTCGATCACCTTCGGGTGGGTCCGGCCCGCGACGGTGTAGGTGGGCGTCGGTTCCAGGTCCTGCAACCGGGCGAGGGCGCGCAGTGACCACTCGATGCCCTTACCGGGGCCGATCAGTCCCCAGGTGAGCAGGTGCGGACGGGTACGCCTGTCGACGGGCACGCCGGCGAGTTCGGCGGCGCCGTGCGGGATGACCGTCACCTTCTCCGCCGGCACGTCGTAGCCGATGAGCAGCCGGTCGCGGGCGGTGTCGGTCATCGTGACGACCGCCCCGGCGGTGGCGACGATCTGTTCCAGCAGGGACTTCTGCCGGCCGGAGGGCTCGCGCAGCACGGTGTGCAGGACCACGATGCTCGGCACGGTGAGCCGGCGCAGCAACGGCAGGACGTCCTCGCCGTCGGTGCCCGGGTAGATGCCGTACTCGTGCTGGACGATTGCCACGTCGAAGGTGTTCAGGACGGCTGCGGCGTCCCGCCACCCGGCCGGGGTCCGCGCCGACCAGGTGTGCACCACGCCGGGCCCGGGCCGCTGGTCGTCGCCGTGGTCGGTGACCCGCACGATGCCACCGCGCGTGCCGTCCGCGGTGAGCTGGGCGGCGAGGGCGGAGTTGAAGGTGGCCAGTCCACACCGCGTCGGCGGGTGAGTGCTGAGGAATCCGTAGCTGGGCATGAACGTCGGGCCTTCCGGTTGTCGGCCGCCACCCGGGTACGGGGGCAGCCTCACGCGGTGACGGCGTACGCCGGTCAGCGTGTGTGACCGGCGGAACGTGTTCGGGAGGGGGTGGTCAGCTACGGGTGGGAATCAGACAAGTGTCGCCCGGTCGGGAACGACCTGTCGCTCCACGGGTGCGGCGGCACCACGGCGGATGAGGCGCTCGTAGACGGCGAGATAGTCGGTGACCATCCGGTCCGCGCCGAAGCGTTGCCGGGCCTGTTCCCGGCAGGCGGCCCGGTCGAGGCCGGCGACCTGGGTCACCGCGTCGACGGCCTGCTCGACGGTGTGGACGAGGCGACCCGTCACCCCTTCGTCGACGACCTCCGGCATGGAGCCCCGCGCGTACGCGATGACCGGCGTGCCGCAGACCATCGACTCCACCACCGACAGGCCGAACGGTTCGTCGAACGCGATCGGGTGCAGCAGGGCGGTGCTGGAGCCCAGCACCTCCGCGCGTCGTCGGGGGCCGACCGAACCGAGGAAGACGACCCGGTCGTCGTCGATGTGCGGGGCCACCTGCTCGGCGAAGTACCGCTCGTCCTGCACGATGCCGCAGATGGTCAACGTCCGGCCGGCGCGGCGGGCGATCTCGATGGCGGTGTGGATGCCCTTGTCCGGGTGGATCCGACCGAACGCGGCCAGGCCGGGGCCGGCGTCCCGGGTGAACGGCAGACCGGTGAGGTCCACGCCGTGGTGGACCGTGGCGACGTAGTCGAGCTCCGGGGCCCGGTCGGCGTCCGAGATCGACACGTACGACGATGCCGCTCGGGCGTAGGCGGGCAGGATCCCCGCCCCGGAGAAGCCGTGCACGGTGGTGAGCAGTGGGGCGTGGCAGTGCTCCGCGAACGCCAGCGGCAGCCAGTCGAGGTGGCTGTGCACCAGGTCGAACTCCGCCGATCTGGCGAACGCGTGGGAGACGTGCATCGCCTCCCACACCCGGCCGTCCAGGTCCGGGTCGTCCGCGTACCCCCGCGGGGCGATGCCGTCGAGGCGGGCGGAGGTGGCCGAGTCCAGCGTTGCGAAGAGCGTCACGTCCACGCCTCGTCTGGCCAGTCCCTCGGCGAGCAGGCCGGTCACCTGTTCCCAGGGACCGTAGTGGTGCGGGGGTGTGCGCCAGGCGATCGGCCCGAGCAGCGCAACCTTCACACCGATGGCGCGTCGGCGAGGTCGGCGGGGTCGAGGTTCAGGGTGGCGAGCAGCCCGGAGTGCTTGGCCGGGTCGACCCGCTCCGGCAGCTCACGCTCGACCCAGTCGGCCCGGGCCTGCTGACCCCGATCGCGCAACGCGCTGACGATCCTGTGCTTGGCGATCCTCATCTGGTGCTCCCCTGGTTGAGCCGTCCGAATCGTGCCTGGACGGCGGTGTGCGAGCGCGGGTGGGATGCCATCCGCTGCCGTCATCGGAGACCGAATGTGCGGTATCCGGTGCATCCGACTGGCGGGCCGAAGGTCGAGGACGATCAGCACGCGGCAGCGGTTGGGATGACGATCGGTAATGCCCTGACGGGCTGGTGGCGGCGACATCCGGCGGCCACCGGGGGCCCCGGGCGACATGCCCAGCGTACGCCCCGGCCAGTGCGGCTGCACGCGCACCGGCCGTGCCACCCGGCGGAGGTCGCTGCCGCGGCGGTCCCGGCCGCTGCGGCGTACGCTCGGAGTACTCGCCGCCGCACACCCATTCGACCCGGTCGCCGACTTCCCGTGGCACCGATGGCCGGCCCCTCCCCCCGCACCGGCTCGCCGGGCCGCGACGGTTTGTCGACGGCCCGCCCTCAGCCCGCCACGCTGGCAGTCAGCCGTGCCGGGCACCCATCGGAAGGCGGCGGATCGTCATGACCGCACCCCCGAACAGGCACATCCAACCCTCCACCATCAACGGTCACGAGGGTCCCGTCGATTCTCGCCCGGCTCCCCTGCCGCCGGTGGTGAAGCGATCGCGAATCGGGGATCTGTGGATCGTCGCAGTGGTGTTCGCGGTCATGCTCCTGCTGCTCCTGATCTTCGTACTTCAGAATGGGCAGCAGGCCGAGGTGTCCTTCTTCGGGACGCACGCGGCCCTTCCCACCGGCGTGGCGCTGCTGCTGGCGGCGGTGATCGGCGTCCTTCTCGTCGCCCTTCCCGGCACTGCCCGGATCCTCCAGCTCAGGATGCGCAGCCGCCGTTCCTCGACGCCCCCGCCGGGATGGCCCTCGTCCAGTTCGGTCCCCCTGTCGAGGACCGGCGTCGCCCCGGCTCCGCCGGCGCCCCGCCAGGACGGCTGAGTCATGCCCGCCACCGCGCGAACCGCCGCCACGATCTCCGTCCCGGCCCCGACCGCCCCTCGGCTCACATCGGTTGGCCGTCGGACCGCACGTGGTACGCATCGGCTGGTTCGCACCCTCGACCCTGCCGTGCTGGTCGCCACGACGGGCAGGGACGACCAGGTCGACCTGCTCGTGGTGCCACCCGACACCGAGCCGGAGGCAGCCGCGCGGGCGATGACCGCCGCCGCGGATCCGGCCAACCGCAGGCGAGCGCCGGACATCCTGGCCACCGCCCCGCGTCCGGGTCCCTCGGCGACGTGATACCCGGTCAGGGCTCCAGCACGACCTTGCCCGGCCGGCTGCGGGCCTCGGCGAAGAGCAGCGCGGCGGAGACCTCGGTGAGCGGGTAGCGGGCGGCGATCTGCGGCACGATCACGCCCTGACGGAGCAGGTCGAGCACGATGCCGAGGTCGGTACGCAGCCGACGCCGGAACGCCGCGGCCCGGGTGCGACGGCCGGCCCAGAAGTTGTAGAACCGGACCCGGTGACCGTTCGGCAGGGCGTTCCAGGTGTAGAGCCGGGCCAGCAGCTTCACGAAGACCCAGACGATCGAGCGCGCGGAGCCCGTGGCCGAGGCGGTGCCGTAGACGACAAGCGTGCCGCCGGGGGCGAGCAGCCGGTACGAGGTGCGGACGCCCGGGCCGGCGACCGGGTCGAAGACGGCGTCGACGCCTCCGGGAGACAGCGCGCGCACCCGCGCGGCCAGGTCGGGGTCTCGGTAGTCCAGCGGTTCGACGCCGAGTTCGCGCAGCGCCGCGTGGTGTCGCGGAGCGGCGGTGCCGATGACCCGCAGCCCGAGGTGGCGTCCGAGTTGGACGAGCACGGTTCCGACGCCGCCGTTCGCGCCGTGCACCAGGACCGTCTGCCCGGCCCGCAGGCGGGCGCCGTGCAGCATCTGCCAGGCGGTCACCCCGTTGACGACTACTGTCTCGGCCGCGGCCGGGTCCAGACCGGGCGGCACCGGGGTGAGGTCGTCGACGCCCACCACTGCGTGCGTGGTCCAGGCGCCGGTCTTGGTGACCGCCGCGACCCGGGTGCCGACCAGCGAGCCGTCGCCTCCCGGTCCCACCGCCCGGACGGTGCCGACGAGGTCGTAGCCGGGCACGAACGGAAAGGCCGGCTGGCCCGGGTAGAGGTCGCGGCGCATGCTCTGTTCGGCGTACGAGATGCCGGTGGCCTCGACCTCGACGAGCGCCTGACCTGCGGCGGGAACGGGCATCGCGCGTCGGCTGACCTGGAGCCCGTCCGGCTCCACCACGCCGGGCAGGACCACTTCGGTGATCATCCTGTCGGTTGTCATCGCGGTCTCCTCTTGTTTGTAAGTGTGCACTCACACACCTATCAGGTCGAAAAAGTGGGCCGCCCGGAAGCGGCCCGGTGGTGCGGATGTCGGGATCAGGGGTGACGGATGCCTGCGGTCAGCGCGCGGGCCCACGGCTCGGGCACCTGCTCCAGGCCGGCGGTCACGATCAAATGGCAGAGCTGGCCGTACGCGAAGAACTGCTGGACCTGCGCGTCGCTGGCGCCGGACCGACTCGCGACGAAGGTGGCGACCCGCCGGTAGCCGGCGCGCACCGCCTCGGCGATCTCCGGGACGTCAGTGACTGCCTGCGCCTGCACCTGGAACAGCAGGAGGTCACGGTCGGCGATCAGCTCGGCGTAGGCGTCGCCCATCGCCTCCAGGACCCCCTCCGGGCCGACGTCTCCGGCACGCTCCGCCCCGGCCTCCAGCGCCACGACGATCCGCTCGAAGCACGCCCCGGCGGCGGCCACGAACAACCCGAGCTTTCCGGCGAAGAGCCGGAAGACGTACGCCTCGGAGATGCCGGCGGCGGCTGCCACGGCGGTGACCGGGGTGGCGTGGAAGCCGGTGCGCGCGAACGCCGACACGGCGGCGTTCAGAACGGTGGCCCGGCGGGCCTCGGCGGTGGATCGCATGTTTGTAAGTGTGCACTCACAAACAAGCCCCGTCAACCCCGCTGGGCCGACCGTGGCCGCGTCTCGCGGCAACGCCCTGGTGGGGCTCGGTGCTCGGCTGCCCCCGTGGGTCCCTGTTCAGTTCACGGCAGTGGCGTGGTCATATGCCGCGCGACTGGTGTCGACGTCGTCCATGTGTGCTTCAGCCCACACCTTGAGGCCACGCATCATGTGGTGCAGGGAGAGGCCCAGCTCGGTCAGCTCGTAGGAGACCGTGACGGGCACTGTTGGTGTCACGGTGCGGCTGACGAGGCCATCGCGTTCGAGGGAGCGCAGGGTCTGGGTGAGCATTTTCTGGCTGACGCCGGCCAGGAGGCGAGACAGCTCCGAGTAGCGCATCGGTCTGGGCTCACCGGTGCAGTCGGGGCCGCTGCCGAGTGCGGAGAGGATCAGCGTGACCCATTTGCCGGAGATGCGTTCCAGCATCTTGTGGCTCGGGCAGGCGGCCAGGAAGGCGTTGTAGTTGTCCCTGTTCTGGGTTCGTTGCTGGGCCGCCGTCGTCGGTGCTGCCATCACGCCCTCCTCGGACCGCAGGGTGCGTCACATCCCCTTGTAGTCCTAGCTTCCCATCGGGAAGTTGCCCCTCGATGGAGCGGGTCCCGCGGTCAGCCGGAGACGCTCTTCCTCATCGGTTGATCCGATCCAGTTCGGCGAGGTCCGCGGCGGACAGGGAGAGGCCGGCGCCCGCGACGTTGTCCCGCAGGTGGGCGACCTTCGAGGTACCCGCGATCAGCAGGATGTTGGGCGATCTCTGCAGCAGCCAGGCGAGCGCGACGGACATGGGCGTGCTCCGCAACCGCTCCGCCACCGCCGAGAGCGCCTCGGACTGCAGCGGCGAGAAGCCGCCCAGCGGGAAGAACGGCACGTATGCGATGTTCTCGGCCGCGAGCCGGTCGATGAGCTCGTCGTCGTGGCGGTGAGCGAGGTTGTACATGTTCTGCACGCCCACGATCGGCGCGATGGCCTGCGCCTCGGCGACCTGCTCGGCGGTGACGTTGCTGACGCCCAAGTGGCGGATCAGGCCTTCCCGCTGCAGTTCGACGAGCGTGCCGAACGCGTCGGCCAGCGATCCGGGCTGGGGGCCTTCGGCGTTGCCCATACGCATGTTCACCAGGTCGAGCGTCTCGACACCGAGGACTTCGAGGTCCTCGTGGACCTGCTTACGGAGGTCTTCGGGCTGCCGGGCGACGGGCCAGCCACCCTGAGCGTCGCGGGTAGCTCCGACCTTGGTGGCGATGAACAGCCCTTCCGGGTAGGGGTGCAACGCCTCCCGGATCAGCTCGTTTGTCACTCGCGGCCCGTAGGCGCCGCTGGTGTCGATGTGGTTGATACCGCGCTCGACCACCTCGCGGAGTACGGCCACAGCGCCGTCATGGTCCGCGGGAGGTCCCATGACCCAGGGGCCGGCCAGCTGCATGGCGCCGTAACCGAATCGGGTCACCGTCGAGTCTCCCAGCTTCCACGTACCACCGCGGAGGGAAGCAGTCGACATGTCGTACCTCGTTCTCGTAAAAGGCCAGGTAAATCGGCTCCCTGGCCGGGTGTTTCTCTATCGTGGCTCGGTAGCTCTCCGTCGGGAAGTAGGCACCTTGAAGTGCGTAAGTAACCTTCCGACCGCCTGGTCGCGTCGAGTTCCGGGCCTGTCATCGCGGGGCCACGACACCGCGGAACGCGTAACGGGCGCCACCCCGCGGGTATGCCCTGGCGGCCGTTCGATGTTCCTCAAGGGCCGGGGTACAGGCGTGCCGGATCGCCGGGCCGCAGGCTGTCCACGCCGCCGTCAGGCGTGCTTGCCGCAACCGAGCCGAGCAGCGCCAACGAACGTGCCGACTCCGTATCGGGCTCGGCGTGGTAGATCACCAGGAGCTGCCCCTCGGCGCCCGCGACCGCGAGCTTGTCGCAGTACAGGTCGAGATCGCCCACCTCGGGGTGGTGCAGCCGGCTCACCACACCCTCGCGCCGCCGCACCTCGTGCCGGGCCCACAACTGGCGGAAACAGTCGCTCTTGAGCGACAACTCCCCCACCAGCGCCGTCAGTCGCGGGTCGTCGGCGTCCGCGGCCGAATCGGCGCGCAGCTGGCCCACCACGCTCTGCATCGCCTGCCGCCAGTCGCGGAACAACTCCCGCTCCGCCGCGTCCAGGAACACCGCGCGCAGCCGGTTGGCGCCCGGAGCGAGATTCGGCGACAGTGCCCGCGCCATCCGGTTCGACGCCAGGATGTCGAGGTAGCGGTTCTGCACGAAGGCCGGCATCGGGAGCTCCCGCACCAGGTGCAGGACACTGGCCGGCACCCGCTCGACGGCCGGCCGGACCGCCCGGCGCGACCGCGGCCGGGTCAACCCGATCATGTACGCGGTCGCCTCCGGGTCCAGCCGCAGCACCCCGGCGAGCGCGTCGAGGACCTGCACCGAGGGATGCCGCTCACGACCCTGCTCCAACCGCAGGTAGTAGTCGGCGCTGATGCCGGCCAACATCGCCACCTCCTCGCGCCGCAGGCCGGGCACCCGGCGCAGGCCGACGCCCGGCCCGAGACCGACGTCCTCGGGCCGGATCCGTTCCCGACAGGCGCGCAGAAAGTCGCCGAGCTGGTTGGTGGCGTCCATACCGTCGACGGTAGATCGCCCCACGACCCGGTGACTGGCTGTGTCACTACCAGGAACACCTCGCCCTGCCGCCCGGACGGACGCCGACGGACAGTCGTCGCAGGCCGATCTCCGGACCGTCCGCATATCCACGACGACAACGGATAGAGGAATGACATGAGCGACAACCTTCCTGGCGGCGCCCTGACCCCCGCCGACGGCCTCACCCTGAGCCGGATGGGCTACGGCGCGATGCAGCTCGCCGGCCCCCACGTCTTCGGCCCCCCGCGCGACCGTGCGCAGGCCCTCGCGGTGCTGCGAGAGGCCGTCGACCGGGGCGTGCGCCACATCGACACCAGCGACTTCTACGGCCCCAAGGTGGTGAACGAGCTGATCCGCGAGGCGCTGCACCCGTACCCCGAGGATCTGCACCTGGTCACCAAGGTCGGCGCGCGCCGCGGCGACGACGCCTCCTGGCTCCCCGCGCTCCAGCCGGACGAGCTGAAGGCCCAGGTCCACGACAACCTCCGGCACCTCGGCCTGGAGGTCCTCGACGTGGTCAACCTGCGGGTCGGCGTGGCGGAGGGCACCGGCGACGATCCCCTCTCCGAGCAGTTCGGCGCCCTCGCGGAGCTGCGGCAGCAGGGACTGATCCGGCATCTCGGGCTCAGCAACGTCACGCTCGACCAGCTCACCGAGGCCCAGGCCATCGCGCCGGTGGTCACGGTGCAGAACCTCTACAACCTCGCCAATCGGCAGGACGACGCGCTCGTCGACCGCTGCGCGGCGGAGAACATCGCGTTCGCGGCGTTCTTCCCGCTCGGCGGGTTCACCCCGTTGCAGTCCGACACCCTCAACGCCGTGGCCGCCCGGGTGGGCGCCTCGCCACAGCAGGTCGCCCTGGCCTGGCTGCTGCAACGCTCCCCCACCATGGCGTTGATCCCGGGCACGTCGACGCTGGCACACCTGCGGGAGAACCTCGCCGCGGCCGACCTGACGCTGCCGGCCGACGCAATCGAGGATCTGAACACAATCGGCGCCTGATTACGGAGTCGGACGCTCGCCGGCCCCGGGCCTCGCTAGTGCTGGTGGGGGCGGTTACGGATGAGGGTGAGCGCGAGGACGGCGGTGACGAGGAAGACGATGCCGCTGACCCGCAAACCGGCCTGGACCCCGGAGGTCATCGCCTCGGCGAGCGCCGACCGGACCGGAGCGGGCAGCGGCTGGTCGCCTGTCGCGCCGGAGGCCACCGCCGCCTGCACGGCGCTGCGGACGGGTTCGCCGACCTGGTGGGCGGCTAGGCGGTCGGGCAGGTCGGCCACCATCGTGGTGGTGAGCAGCGTGCCCAGCAGGGACGAGCCCAGCACCGAGCCGACCTGACGGGAGGCGTTGACCGCGCCGGAGGCCATGCCGGCCTGGGCGGGCGCCACGCTGGCCAGCGCCGCCGCCGTCGCGGGGGCCACCACCAGCCCGCTCGCGGCGCCGAACAACGCGAACAACGCCCAGCGGTGCCCGAACGCCGTCGTCGGCCCCTGCGTCGCGAGCCCGAAGCTGGCCACCGCGCCGAGCACCAGACCGACTGTGAGTGGCGCCTTGAACCCGGTGCGCCGGATGGTCCGACCGGCGGCGAAGGCCACCAGCACGTACGCGCCGAAGAGCACCAGCATGCGCCAGCCGGTGTCCAGCGGGCTGAGCGACTGGGCACGCTCGTGGAAGAGGACGAGCAGGATCGCCACGCCGGTGAACCCGAACAGTGACACCGCGGCGACGACCATGACGGCGCTGAACGACGGCGAGCGGAACAGGCGTACGTCCAGCATCGGTGTGCTGGTGCGCAGCTCGACCAGCACGAACGTGACAAGCGCGACGGCCGAGACGACCCACGCGGTCGCCACGACACCGCTGGCGTAGCCGTCGCGCCCGCCCTGGATCATGGCGTAGACGGCGGCGGCGATGGCGACGGTGCCGAGCAGCAGACCGGGCAGGTCGAGCCGTCCGGCGCTGGGCCGGGACTCGGCCACCCCGATCGCGGCGACGACGAGGGTGACCACGCCCAGCACGATCACCGACAGGTAGACGCTGTGCCAGGAGTGCTGGCGCAGCAGCGTACCGGCGATGAGCGGGCCGATCGCCAGCCCGATGCCGGAGGCGGCCGACCAGGCGGTGATGACCTCGGTGCGGCGGTGCGGGTCGGTGAAGGTGGCACCGAGGATCGCCAGGCTGTTCGGCAGGATCAGGGCACCGCCGAGGCCCGCTACCAACTGACCGGCGATCACCCAGGCCACGGTCGGGGCGCTGGCCACCACGGCACCGCCGGCGATCATCGCGACGACTCCGGCGCCGAACATGCGCCTGCGTCCGTACCGGTTGCCGAGCGTGGCGGCGGACATCACCAGGCTCGCCACGACCAGGGTGTAGGCGCTGGGGATCCAGATCACGGTGGTCGGATCGACCCGGAGGTCGGCCTGGATGGTGGTCAGGGCGGAGACCGTCGCGGTGATCTGCAGGAAGGTGATCATCGCGCCCAGGCACATGGCGATCAGGGTCACCGGCCGGGAGCCGCGAACGGACGTACGGGTGGTGACGGCCGGCCCGGGCGGGGCCGTGCTGCTGGTGGTCACAAGGCGTCCTCGGGTTGGAGTCCCGCTGACTTGCTTATGCAAAAGTCAGCGGTGCCCCAGTGAATCACCTGGCTAGCTTCGGCGCAAGCCAGGTAGGCTGGGTGCATGGAGGACCTTCGGGACGACCGCGAATCCTGGTCGATGGAGAACTGCTCCGTCGCCCGGGCGATGGACATCGTGGGCAGCCGTTCGACGATCCTGATCATGCGCGAGGCACTGCTCGGCACGCGCCGTTTCGACGACTTCGTCCGCCGCGTCGGGATCGGCGAGCCCGCGATGGCGGCCCGCCTCAAGGAGATGGTCGCCGCCGGTCTGCTCGAACGGATCCCGTACCGGGAGCCGGGACAGCGCACCCGCCACGAGTACCAACTCACCCGCAAGGGTCAGGAACTGCTGCCGGTCATCACCGCGCTGCGCAACTGGGGCGACACCTGGAGCGCCGACGAGGCCGGCCCCGGCGTCCTCGCCACCCACCACGACTGCGGCGAACCGGTCCGTGCGGTGCTCCGCTGCGCAGCCGGGCACGAGGTCGGAAGCGGGGACATCGACATCACCGCCGGGCCGGGCCTGATCCGCCGCACCTGACACCCCGGCCAGGCCGCCGGCCAGCGGGTACCGGTCAGCCGACCCGCTGGGCCAGCACCTGCCCCGGCCAGGTTCCCGAGCGGAAGGTCTCGGTGCGGGTGAACCCCTGACGTTCGTAGAAGGCCACCAACTCGCCATCGCCGCCCGCCCAGCAGTCGACCCGTAGCAACCGCACGCCGGCCCGCCGGGTTTCCTGCACGGCGTGTGCCAGCAGGGCCGACCCGAGGTGCCGACCCGCGAATCGTCGGTCGGAGACCAGGAGACGGACGTACCGCTCGGGCTCCTCGGCGGGCGTGATCGGTGACTGCGCAGGAGGCCCGGAGTCCAACACCAGGGCGCCGGCAGGCGTTCCGTCCAGTTCCGCGATGTACGGAAGGTTCTCGGTCAGGTACCGGTCGACCAACTCGACCCCGCCGGGCTTCTCCGAGAACGGGGTCGTGCCCCACTGCTCGGTGTTGCCCCGCGCGTTCATCCAGACCACCGCGGAATCGAGCATGGCCAGTACGGCGGCGGCGTCCGCCGGGCCACCGCGTCTGATTCGTACGCCACGGGTGGTGTCGTCCATGGCGAAACTGTAATCGTGGCCGTAGGAGGTGGCGGGGCGCCCGGCGGCCGCCCCCCCCCCGCCGCCCACCCCACACCCCCCCCCGACCCCCGGGCCCACCCCGGGCGGCGGGGCCCCCACGGAATCCCCCCCCCCGGC
>NZ_JBNCKQ010000011.1:91173-190789 GCF_049841615.1 Micromonospora sp. DT63
TTTTTTTTTGTTCCGCGGGGGTTGGGTTCGGCTTTGCTTCACCTTTCCGGGGGGCTGTGGGGGGGGGGGGGCCGCGGGGGGGGGCCCCGCCACCGTCGGATCAGAGGACGATCTGGTGCACCCGGTCGTCCCCGCCGCGCACCGCCAGCCAGGCGCTGCCGTTGGCGCCCGCGGCGGCCCCCGGGGCGCCCCGGAACGCGTCGGTGGCGAACTCGCCACGACGGAACCAGCCGCCCCACGCCCCGTCGGTCAGGTTGCGCTGCCAGAGCCGGTTGTCGGCGGCCAGCGCGAACAGATAGACCCGCCCGGAGGTGGCGAGCAGCGTCGGGCTGCCGCTGGTGGTGCCGCCGAGGTTGGTCCAGGCCGACCAGGTGGCGCCGGTCCGGCTGCGCCACCACACCTCGTCGGTACGGCTGCGCACGGCCACGTGCAGCACGCCCGCGTCGTCGACGACAGCGCTCGGCCGGCCGTAGACCGGCCGGTCGTCGGGAGCGCCGACGCCGGTCCAGCCGCTGGTCGGGGTACGCGTCCACAGCTTGCCGTCGGCGCCACGGACGACGAGCGTCCACTGTGTCGGGCTGGTCCACGCCACCGTCGGCCCGTCGGTAAGCGTGCCGCCGAGGCTCTGCCACGGCCCCCACGAGCCGCCGACGTAACTACGCTGCCAGGCGGCGTTGTCGGTGCCGCGGACGAACACGTCGATCCGACCGTTGGCCGAGGCGTACGCGGCCGGCTGGCCGAGGATCCGGCCACCGACCGGGCCGCCGAGCGACGTCCACGCGGTCCCCCACGTCGTACCGGAGCGGGTGTTGACGGCCAACGCGCCCTGCGCGTCGCGGACGAAGGCGGTGGCGTGCGTGTCGTCCACCCGCACCAGCGCGGGGCTGGCGCTGGCGGTGCCGCCGAGGTTGGCGCCGGCGACCTGCTCGGTGCCGGCGAGGCCGAGCATGGCCACCCCGTGCGCCGGGACGTCGACGGTGTACGAGCCGGTGAACGGCTGGACGCCAGCGGTGCCGGGCTGGGCGTCCACGTCGGCGCGGGCCCACAGGTCACGGACCCGGACGGCGCCGCCGAGCGCGACATCCGCGAAGGTCACCGTGATCTTCTGGGCGGTGTCGTGCCGGTTGAGCAGCGCGACCGCCCGCTTGCCGGGCCCGGTGAGCACCTTGCTCCACACCTGCGCGTCGGTGCCGGTGTCGGCGACCTTGACGCCCTGTCGGACCAGCGGGTCCTGGTCCACCGCGACGATCTCCGGGTTGGTCAACGCCGAGATCATCTCGTTCGGCAGACCACGCGGGTCGGAGCCGATCACCAGCGGCGCGGCCATGATGGCCCACATGCCGAGCTGCGTCTTGGACTCCTGGAGGCTCAGCTCGTACCCGCCGTCGGGCAGCGGGCGCATCGGCAGCAGGTAGTCCGGGTCGTTGTAGTGCCCCGGCCCGGTGGCCGCCGGGTGGTACGCGTTGACGTCCATGTTGCGCAGCACCCACGGGAACGCCCACTGCGGCGTCGGGTCGGTGAGCCCCACGTCCGTGTACGTCCGCCAGGAGTCGGCGATGGTCGGCGCGTACGTGTAGCTCCAGGTGGAGAGCTGCTCCGGGGTGTAGGGGCCGCCGCCCCAGTCCGAGCTGACCGGGTTGCAGATGTTGAGCAGCATCGGCCGGGGCGACTGGCGTACCGCGTCGGCCAGCTCGCGGAACGTGGCCTCCGGGTCGAGACCGGCGGCCCGGCCACAGAGCCAGTCGGCCTTGATGGCGTCGAAGCCCCAGCCGGCGAACTGGGCGACGTCGGCCCGGTAGTGGCCGTTGCTGCCGAGCCCACACTGCCCCGGCAGGTACGGCCCGGCGTCGGTGTAGATGCCGGCCTTCATGCCCCTGCTGTGGATGTACGCGGCCAGCGCGGCCATCCCGCCCGGGAAGCGGGCCGGGTCGGCGACCAGTTTGCCGGCCTCGTCGCGCGGGGTGGGCGCGGCCCAGTTCCCGTCGATCCAGACGTACGTGTACCCGGCGTCGCGCAGGCCGCTGTTGACCATGTGGTCGGTGACCGACCTGACTTCGGCCTCGGTGGGATCGCCACCGAGGCCGAAGTAGGTGTTCCAGCCCTGGTAGGGCGTCGGGGCGAGCCCACTGTCGAAGAACGTGGGTGCGCCCTGGTCCTCGGTCCCGGCGCTGGCCGGCGTGTGGCCGGGGCGACCGGGACCGTGACCAGCCTGCGGCCGGCCGGCCTGCGAAGGGTCGGCCAGCGGAGAGGTAGCGAGCGAAGAGCCGGCCTGCGGTGGGCCGGCCATGGCCGGCATGGGGCTGGCCAGGCCCAGGCCGAGCACGGCCAGGGCGGCGGTCAGCTGTCGGTTCAGGCGCATGGAGGTACTCCTGTCCCTCGGGGGTGGGGGTGGTGGTGCTCCGAGCTCAGTCGCGGGTCAGCACGATGAGGTCGGCGTCGTGGGTCGCGCTCCACTGCACGGGCAGGCCGACCGCGTCGAGGTGGCTGCCCGAGTAGTGCCGCTCGCCGTCGGAGTAGCGGGCCGCCGGATCGAGGCCGCGCAGCGGCAGCCGCACCGGGCGCGACGGCAGCAGGCCGCCGCCGTCGAGCCGGCCGGTGTGCCAGGCGAGGACGACCACCCGCCGCTGGTCCGGCGCGGTGTACTGCACGGCGCAGCGGGCCTGGTCGGGGCCGCCGATCAGGTGCACCTCGCCGGTCGTGACGACGTCCCGGATCTCCTTGTACCGGGCGATCCAGCCGGCCGCCTCGACCCGCTCGGCGGGGGTCCACGCCCGGATGTCCGCGCCGATGCCGAGCACCCCGGCCATCGCCAGCACGAACCGGAACGCGAGCGTGCGCGGCCGGGGATCGAACAGGCCGGGCGCGTCGGTGACCCAGGAGCTGAGCAGGTGCGGGGCGTTGGCGTGCAGGAAGCCGTACTGGATGGCCAGCCGGTCGAGTGGGCCGGTGTTGTCGCTGGGCCAGAAGACGTCGGCCCGGGCGGCCATCGCCAGGTCGGTCCGCCCGCCGCCACCAGCGCACGCCTCGATCAGCACGCCGGGATGGTCCCGGCGCAGCCGCTCGTAGATCCGGTGCAGGTTGGCGACGTGCGCGCCGTCCAGGTCGAGCGGGCCCACCCCGCCCGGCCGTCCCGGCTCGGTACGCGGACGGTTGAAGTCCCACTTCAGGTAGTCGATGTCGTACCGGCGCAGCAGACCGTCCACAGTGGAGTGCACGAACTCGGCGACCTCCGGCCGGCCCAGGTCGAGCAGGTACTGGTTGCGGACCGGGGTGAGCGGACGACCGTCCACGGCGTACACCCAGTCGGGGTGCTGGGCGTAGAGCGCGGACTTCGGGTTGACGCACTCCGGCTCGACCCAGAGCCCGAAGTTCAGCCCGAGCGCCCGGACCTCGGCGATGAACGCGTCGAACCCGGCCGGGAACTTCGCCGGGTCGGGCGTCCAGTCGCCCAGCCCGGCCGTGTCGTCGTTGCGCCCGACGAACCAGCCGTCGTCCACCACGAACGTCTCCACGCCCAACTCGGCGGCGATCCGGGCGAGCGCCAACTGGCTCTGCGCCTCGACGGCGAAGTAGGTGGCCTCCCACGAGTTGTAGAGCACCGGGCGCGGGGTGAGCCGGTCGGCGGCGAGCAACCGCTGGTGGGTGTGCCAGACCCGGGCCAGCCCGTCCAGGCCGTCCGGGCTGTACGCGCCGGTGACCACCGGCAGCGTCAGCGACTCGCCGGCGGCCAGCTCCAGCGGGCCGTCGACCAGCTGGCGGCCGGCCCGCACCCGGGTCAGCCCTCCGGTGTCCCGCTCGGCGCTGATCTCCCACGACCCGGTCCAGGCCAGTGCCATCCCCCAGGCCGGGCCGGCCGGCTCGGCGGTGTCCCGCACGGCCAGCCAGGGCACGTGCAGATGCCCGGGTACGCCCTGGGAGCTGCCGATGGTGAAGGTGCCGTGGCCCAGCTCGACGTGGGAGAGCTGGAACTCCTGCGCCCACTGCCCCCACTGGTGGCTGAGCAGCGCGCCGTGCGGTGTGGGCACGCAGAAGCCGCCCGACCCGGCGCGGACGACCCGCAGCGGGTTGGTGCCGTCGTTGCTCAGCTCGACCCACCGCTGCACCACGTCGGTGCCGGAGGGCACCCGGTAGTGCACTGTGGCGCGCAGCCCGGTGACCGGGTCGGCGAACCCGACGGCCAGCTCCCGCTGGTCGGCGTCGGCCACCGCTTCGGTGTGGCGAAAGGCCACCCGACGAGCCCCGGCGGAGGTCTCCACCACCAGGTCGGCGCCCGTGAACGGGCGGTCGGCGTCGGTGGCGTACTCGATGGCTGCGGCGTCCCCGGCGGTGAGGAACGGCACCGGGCCGTCGTAGGCGACCGGCGACGGGCCGTCGGAGACGCCGTGCGGCCCCCACGCGACAAGCTCCAGCCAACGGCCGTGCGCGGGCACGGCGACCGTGTACTCGGTGTGCGTGCCGCGCAACGTCCAGCGTTGCCCGGTCGCGGCGGTCACTTGACCGCTCCGAGCGCCAGACCGGAGACGAAGTGCCGCTGGAAGCGCAGGAACACCGCGACGGTGGGGACGGCCGCGATGACCGTGCCGGCGGCGATGACGTTCCAGGACGAGACGAACTGGCCCTGGAGGCCGAGCAGCGCCGGGGTGACCGGCATGTTGTCGTCGGTACGCAGCACGGTGATCGCCCAGAGCAGGTCGTTGAAGATCCAGGTGAAGGAGAGCGCGCCGAGAGCGGCCAGCGCGGGCCGGGTCAGCGGCAGCATCACCTTCGTGAAGATCTGCGCGGTGCCGGCACCGTCGATCGTGGCCGCCTCCTGGATCTCGCCCGGCAGGTCCCGCATGAACCCGTGCAGGACGAACGTGTAGAAGCCGAGCCCGAAGCCGACCTGCACCGCGATCAGCGCCCAGAGCGTGTCGTACAGGCCGGTCAGCTCGCTGAACTTGGCCACCGGGATCAGCAGGATCTGCGGTGGCAGCAGGTTGCCGGCGAGCATCAACAGCAGGATCGTCCGCCGGCCGGGGATCCGGAACCGACTCAGCGCGAACGCGGCCATCGCCGCGAGGCCGAGGCTCAACAGCACCGACGGGACGGTGACCACCATGCTGTTGATCAGGGCCCGCAACTCGCCGCCGTCGGTCCACGCCTGCCGATAGGTGTCCAGGGTGAACGACCGGGGCAGACTGCCCACCCCGTGCGCGGCGATGTCGTCGAACGAGCGGGTGGACATCACCACGACCCAGAGCACCGGCCCGAGCCAGAGCAGCGACAGCAGGATCATGCCGGTGTGGAAGGCCCCGGTGCGCAGCTTGTTCATCACGCTTCCTCCCGGAACGCGCGGACCAGGTAGCCGAGGATGACCGCCAGCGCGAGCACGAAGATCACGACGGCGATCGCGGAGGCGTAGCCCAGCCGCAGGCTCTGGAACGCGGTCGAGTACATGTAGGTGCTCAGCAACTCCGACGAGTGGTACGGGCCGCCCTTGGTGAGCGACCAGACGATGTCGAAGGACCGCAGCGAGTCGATCACGATGACCGAGAGCACCACCGCGTTGACCCCCTTGAGCTGGGGAATTGTCACGTGCCGCAGCCGCTGCCAGGAGTTGGCGCCGTCCATCCGGGCCGCCTCGTGCAGCGCCGGGTCGATGGCCTTGAGCCCGGCCAGGAACAGCACCATGACGTACCCGATCTGCCGCCACAGGGCGGGCAGGATCACCGCGTACAGGGCGGTCTGCGGGTCGGCGAGCCAGGGCCGGATCAGGCTCTCCAGCCCGACGGCCCGCAGCAGCGTGTCGGCGATGCCGTCGGGCTGGTAGAAGACCCGCCAGACCAGCGCGGTCACCACCAGCGAGAACACCACGGGAGTGAACAGCGCGGCCCGGTAGAAGCCGACCCCGCGCCGCTCCTTCTGCAGGACCAGCGCCATGCCGAAGCCGCCGAGCACGGACAGGCCGCCGAAGAGCACCAGCCAGATCACCGTGTTGACCAGCGCGCCCCGGAAGGTGGCGTCGCCGGCCAGCTCGACGTAGTTGTCGGTGCCCACGAAGGAGGGCGGCGACATGCCGTCCCAGCGGGTGAGCGAGAACCAGAAGCCCTGGAGCGCCGGCCAGAACACCCAGATGCTCTCGACCAGGAACGGCACCAGGACGAACGCCACCAGCAGCGGCGACAGTCGCGCCGACCGCCGCCGCCGCCGGATGGGGGTGACCGAAGTCGTGGAGATCGTTGCTGTCACGTCAGCCCTTGAAGACCTTCTCGGCGCCGGCCTGCCACTCCCGCAGGATCGCGTCGATCTGGTCCGGCTTGTCGATGAACTTGGTCAGCGCGGTGTCCGCGGTCGGCTGGAGCGCGTCGCTGGAGTCGCGGTTGAAGAACTGGGTCAGCTCCTTGGCCTCGTCGAGCATCGCCTTGCCCTTGACCACCAGCGGCGAGTCGGACGCCTTGGCCTTCGGGTTGGCCGGCAGGACGATGCCGGAGCTGGCCTTGACGTAGGCCTCCTGCGCCTCGGTCGAGGCCAGGTAGGTGAGCAGGGCCCTGGTGCCGGTCGGGTTGGCGGTCTTCGCGCTGGCGAAGAAGCCGTCCGTCGGCGCCTCCTCGGCCAGTGGGACCGCCGGGTCGATGATCGGGAACCGGAAGAAGTCCAGGTCGCCGAGGGCGTCCTTGGGGGCGGCGTCGGCGAAGAACGTGCCGATCAGGAACATCCCCGTCTTGCCGGCCAGCAGGGCTGTGGTCGCCTCCTGGAACGGGTACGCCTTGCCCTTGGGGTCGAAGTAGGGCAGGGCCTCGCGCCAGCGGGTGAAGACCGCCTTGACCTTCGCGTCGTCGAAGCGCTGCTTGCCGGCGAGCAGCTCGCGGTGGAACTGGGCGCCGTTGATACGGATGTTGAGGTAGTCGAACCAGGCCGAGGCGACCCACGGGGTGTCGCCGAGACCGATGCCGATCGGGGGGACGCCCTTGCTCTTCAACGTCTCGCAGAGAGCCAGGAAATCGGTCCAGGTCTTCGGCTCCTGCACGCCCCACTTGGCGAAGTTGGACTTGCGGTAGAAGAAGCCCCACCAGTAGTTGTTCATCGGCACGAAGATCTGCTTGCCGCTGGCGTCGGTGGAGAGCGTACGCAGCGACTGCGGGTAGTCGCCCAGTGACTTCCAGACGTCGGAGACGTCCAGCAGCAGGTTGCGGCTCGCGTAGTCGTTGGCTACCGAACCGGCGTACCAGGTGTAGAGGTCCGGCGGGTTCGCCGAGGTGAGGTACGTCGGGAGCTGGGTCCGGAAGGTCTCCGAGGCGATCGTGTTGAGGCTCGCCGTGCCCTTGCCCTGCGCGTTGAAGTTCGCGATCAGCTTCTCCATCGCCGCCTTGGCCTGCGGCGAGGAGAGGTTCGACTGGATGGTGACCGCGCCCGAGCCGTTGCCCGCCGCCGGCCCGCTGGCGGAGCTGGCGCACGCGCTGAGGAACGAGCTCGCGCCGAGCGCACCCAGGCCGGCGAGCCCGAGGTGGCCAAGGAATCGCCGGCGACCGGGGTCGAAGTCGCTCACGGTGGTGTCCTTCCTCTACGACACGCAGCGTTACGACGCGATGTGTCGGCCAGGTGAATGTGTGTGACCAGAAGGTTGCATCGGCCGTCGCCGGCTGTCAAGATATCTTCGTAATTAATGATTAGACGAGACCAAGGCGAGGGTCAGGTGGTTCAGCCTATGCGCCGGCTTGAGGGCAAGAACGCGCTGGTCACCGGTGCGATGGGTGGGATCGGCGCGGCCATCGCCCGACGGCTCGCCAGCGAGGGGGCGGCTGTCGCACTGCTCGACGTGGCCGACCCGACCCCGCTGGCCGAGGAACTGGCCGCCCGTGGCGACCGCGCACTGTCCGTAGTGGGCGATGTCAGCGACGAGGCCGACTGGGCAGCTGCGGTGACCGCCGTGCGGGCCGACCTCGGCCCGGTCGACATCCTCGTCAGCACCGCCTACGCCGTGCGGGTCGCCCCGGCCCACGAGACCAGCCGGCAGTCCTGGGACCACCAGCTCGGCGTCAGCCTCACCGGCTCGTTCCTCGGCGTCCGCGCCTGCCTGGACGACCTGCGGGCACGCGCGGGCGCGGTGGTGCTGATCTCCTCGGTGCACGCGCTGGTCGGGTTGCCCGGCCGGCCCGCGTACGCCGCCGCCAAGGGTGGCCTGGTCGCGCTCGGCCGCCAGCTCGCCGTCGAGTACGGCCCGCAGGTGCGGGTCAACACGGTGCTGCCCGGCCCGATCCTCACCGCCGCCTGGGCCGACGTGTCCGAAGAGGACCGTGCGCGCAGCATCGCCGAGACTGTGGCGAAACGCTTCGGCACCCCGGACGAGGTGGCCGCGACCGTCGCCTTCCTCGCCTCGCCGGACGCCGCCTACGTCACCGGCGCGAGCCTCGTGGTGGACGGTGGATGGACCGCGGTGAAAGCCTCGGCCTGAGAGATCGATACCGACCAGCGAGAAGGCCAGGAGAGCATTGGCACAGTACGCACGCCGCGGTGTCCACGGACAGACCGTCGAGGCGATCGCCCGTCGCATCCTCACCGGCGAGATCGCCGCCGGCGCGACCCTGAACATCGTCGCGCTCCAGGAGGAGTTCGACGTCAGCCTGACGGCCCTGCGCGAGGCGCTGAAGGTCCTCTCCGCCAAGGGCATCGTCGACGCCCGACAGAAGCGCGGCACCTTCGTCCGGCCTCGGGCCGACTGGAACCTGCTCGACGGCGACGTGATCCGCTGGCAGTTCGCCGAGGGCGCCGACCAGCGGTTGCTCGACCAGCTCCACGAGGTACGCGCCATCATCGAGCCCGCCGCCGCCCGGCTGGCCGCCAGCCGCGCGACCGAGAACGACGTGGCAGCCCTCGACCAGGCGCTGACCGAGATGGCCGAGGCCGACGGCGACCCCGCCGCCGCCGTCGCCGCCGACCTCGCCTTCCACCGCGCGCTGCTCGCCGCCACCCACAACGAGCTGCTGGAACGCATGGAGGTCGTGATGGAGACGGGTCTCGCCGAACGGGACCGGCTGGTGCACGGCGGCGCCGCGCACGACGACCCGGTGCCGAGTCACCGGGCCGTGGTCGACGCGCTGCGCGAGCGGGACGAGTCGGCGGCCGAGACCGCCATGCGTGAGTTGCTGGACAAGGCCGTCCGCGACGTCGAGAAGGCACGGGGACGAAGGGGCAGTCAGTGAAGATCGAGCGGATCGAGACGTTCCTGGTCGCGCCACGGTGGTTGTTCTGCCGGGTGGAGACCGACGACGGGCTCGTCGGCTGGGGTGAACCCGTCGTCGAGGGCCGCGCCGAGGTGGTGCGCAGCGCGGTCGAGGTGCTCTCCGAATACCTGATCGGTGCGGATCCCCTGCGCATCGAGCAGCACTGGCAGGTGCTCACCAAGGGTGGCTTCTACCGGGGCGGCCCGATCCTCTCCAGCGCGGTCGCCGGCCTCGACCAGGCGCTGTGGGACATCGCCGGGCAGGCGTACGGCGCTCCGGTGCACGCCCTGCTCGGCGGCCCCGTCCGGGAGAAGGTGCGGATCTACTCCTGGATCGGCGGGGACGAGCCCGACGAGGTCGCCGACCACGCCGCCGCGCAGGTCGCCGCCGGCCTCACCGGGGTCAAGATGAACGCCTGCGGGCGGCTCTCGGCCATCCCCACCTCCGCCGACGTCGACGCGATCATCAACCGGGTCGCCGCCGCCCGGGAGGTGCTCGGCCCCGACCGGGACATCGCCCTCGACTTCCACGGCCGCGCCGGGATGGCCGCCGTACGTCGCGTCCTGCCCGAACTGGCCCCCCTGCGCCCGATGTTCGTGGAGGAGCCGGTCCTGCCCGACCAGGCCCACCACCTGCGCGACATCGTGGCCGGCACGCCGATCCCGGTGGCCACCGGTGAACGCCTGTACGGCCGATCCGAGTTCCTCACCCCGTTGCAGGCCGGGGTCGCCGTGGTCCAGCCGGACCTGTCGCACGCCGGTGGGATCTCCGAGGTCCGCCGGATCGCCGCGCTGGCCGAGACGTACGGCGCGCTGCTCGCCCCGCACTGTCCGCTCGGCCCGATCTCGCTGGCGGCCAGCCTCCAGGTGGCCTTCGCGACACCGAACTTCCTCATCCAGGAACAGAGCATCGGCATCCACTACAACGTGGGTTCCGAACTGCTGGACTACCTCGTCGACCGGGAGCCGTTCCGGTTCGTCGACGGGCACATCGCCCGCTTCGACCGGCCCGGCCTGGGCATCACCGTGGACGAGGCGGCGGTCCGCAAGGCCGCGCAGACCCCGCACACCTGGCGCAACCCGGTCTGGCAGCACGCCGACGGATCGTTCGCGGAATGGTGACCCGGTCGGTCCCGCTGCGCGTGGAGTACGACGCGGCGCACGGCGGCCGGTGGACCAGCCTGCGCGGCGGCGACCGGCAGTGGCTGTGGCGGGGCCCGGAGCCGGGCCGCCACGAGGTCCGCCCCGGCGACGCGTTCGTCGACGCCGGCGGGCTGGAGGAGTGCCTGCCCACCGTGCGCGGCGAGCCCGACCACGGCGAGGTCTGGTCCCGCCCGTGGCGAACCGTCGGCCCCGACACCGTGGTCATCGAACGGCCGACGTTCACGCTGAGCCGGCGGCTCACCGACGACGGTGGCGTGGTGGTGGCCGACTACCGCCTGACCGCCGACCCCGGTTACCGCTTCGTGTGGGCCGCGCACGCCCTGCTCGGCCTCTCCCCCGACGCCTACCTCGACGCGCCCGCCGGCACGCCCACCCGGCTGCACCCGGAGGCGGCCGCACTCCTGCCGCCGGGCACCTGGCCCACCGACGCCCCGTGGCTCACCGGGCCGTGGCCCACTCCCGCCGGGCTGACGCTGGACACCTTCGGCGCGGACGACGGCACGGCCGTCGGCGCGGTGCTGCTCGACTGCCCACGGGTCCAGGTGATCGACGGCGACGACCGGCTGAGGATGGAGCTGGAGTGCGACGGCCAGCCCCGCAGCACCGCGCTCTGGCGCAACCTGGGCGGCTGGCCGCAGGACTGCCCCTACCGCAGCATCGGCGTCGAGCCGATGCTCGGCAGCGCCTTCGACCTGGCCGACGCCGGTCCGGCCGACGCGGCGGTCGTCCCACCCGCTGGCGAGGTCGCCTGGCGACTCACCATCTTCGCCCACCGCATCCACTGAGGACATTCGCGATGAACCTGCTCGACGAGCTGCGTACCCACCGGTTGCTGGCCATCGTGCGCGGCCCGGACCCGGCCGCGGCGCTGACCGCCGTGCTCACCCTGGCCGAGAGCGGCGTCGCCCTGGTCGAGGTCTCGCTGACCGGCGCCGACGCGCTCGGCATCATCCGACGCGCCCGGGCCGCCCTCGGGCCCGACTTCGGCCTGGGCGCGGGCACCGTGGTCAGCGCGGACGACGCCCGGGCGGCCGCCGAGGCCGGCGCCGGCTTCCTCGTCACCCCTGCGGTGGCACCGAGCGTCACCGAGGCCGCCCGACTCGGGCTGCCGGTGCTCGCCGGGGCGCTCACCCCCACCGAGGTCGTGCAGGCCGACAGCGCCGGCGCCACAGCCGTCAAGCTCTTCCCGGCGTCCCACGGTGGGCCCGACTACCTGGGCGCGCTGCGCGACCCCTTCCCCGGCACCGCGTTCGTGCCGGTCGGTGGGGTCGACGCCGACGGCGCGCGACGCTACCTCGACCGGGGGGCCGTGGCGGTGGGCGTCGGCTCACCGCTGCTCGGCGACGCCGTCCGCGGCGGTGACCCGGCGGCGCTGCGCGAGCGTGCCGCCGCCTTCCTCGCGGCGGTACGGCAATGACCGACCTGCTCACGCTCGGCGAGACGATGGCGGCCTTTCGCACCACCGGCCCGCTGCGGCTGGGCGGCACCGCCGGGATCTCCGTCGCCGGGAGTGAGTCGACGGTGGCCATCGGGCTGGCCCGGCTCGGTCACCGAGCCGCCTGGATCGGTGTCACCGGCGCCGACGAACCGGGCGAGCTGGTCCGCCGGACGCTGCGCGCCGAGGGCGTCGACCTGACCTGGTCCCGCGTCGACCCGGCCGCGCCGACCGGGCTGATCCTCTTCGAGAACCGCGTCGCCGACATCAACCGGGTCACCTACCACCGCGCCGGCTCGGCCGGCTCCCGGCTGGGCCCGGCCGACGTCACGCGCGCCTTCGACGCGCCGGGGCCGCCGCCCCGGCTGCTGCACGTCACAGGCATCACCTGCGCGCTGGGCGCCGGGCCGTACCAGGCGGTCGTGGCGGCCGTACGCCTGGCGCGCGCGGCGGGCAGCACCGTCTGCCTGGACGTCAACCATCGCAGCCGGCTCTGGTCCACAGGTGAGGCTGCGGCGGCGCTGCGACAGCTGCTGCCCTCGATCGACCTGGTCGTCGCCTCCGACGACGAACTGCCGGTGCTGACCGACGCGTCCGACCCGGTCCCGGCGCTACTGTCGGCCGGCGTGAGCGAGGTCGTCGTCAAGCACGGCGGCGACGGAGCGACAAGCCACCGCGCGACCGGCTCGATCCACCGGCCGGCCCGGACGGTGCCGGTGGTGGACACCGTCGGCGCGGGCGACGCCTTCGTGGCGGGCCTGCTCTCCGGTTGGCTGGACGGCGCGGACGCCTCGGCCCGGCTGGACCGGGCGGTCACCACCGGCGCGTTCGCCGTCGCCACCAGGGGCGACTGGGAGGGCCTGCCCGACCGGGCCGAGCTGGGGCTGCTCGACCACGGCCCCGGCGGTACGGTCCGCTGACGATCCCCGTTAAGGAGCACCATGGAGCTGACCGAGCCGACCGTCTGGAGCACCGACCGGCTGGAGTTGGGTGAGGGCCTGCGCTGGGTCGACGACCGGCTGGTCCTGGTCGACCTGCTGGCCGGACGACTGTTGGAGACTGACGGCGACGCTCCGACCCCGCTGCGGGAGCTGCGCCGCCTCGACGTGCCGCTCGGCGCGGTCGCCCCGGTGGTCGACCGACCTGGCGAATGGCTGGCCGCCGCCGGGACCGGCGTCACAGTGCTGCCCGCCAGCGGCGACCCCCGACCGGTGGCCGAGCTGGTGGACGACGCGCCCGAGCCGACCCGGATGAACGACGCGGTCGCCGACCCGCACGGCCGCTTCTGGGCCGGGAGCATGACGTACGCGATGGTGCCCGGCGGTGGCACGTTGTACCGCCTCACCCCGGGCGCCGCGCCGGTCCCCGCGGTGACCGGGCTGACCATCCCGAACGGGCCGGCGTTCGACGCGGCCGGCACCACCATGTACCTGGCCGACACCCCGCGCGGCGAGATCGACAGGTTCACCGTCGATCCGGCCACCGGTGCCCTGCACGGGCGCGAGCCGTTCCTGCGGCTGTCCTCCGCCGACGGCGGCCCGGACGGCATGACGCTCGACGCGGCCGGCCACCTCTGGATCGCGCTGTGGGGCGGCTCGGCGGTACGCCGCTACCGGCCCGACGGCACCCTCGACACGGAGATCCGACTGCCGGTCCGGCAGCCGGCCGGCATCTGCCTGGGCGGCCCCGACCTGCGGCGACTCTTCATCGGCACCGCCCGGGTGGGGCTGGACGCGGCGGGCCCGCAGGACGGCGCGCTGCTCGCGGTGGACGTCGAGGTCCCCGGTCTGCCCGCCGCGAGGGCCGGCGCACCAGTGAGCTGATCGGAGGCATATCGGACGCCCGGGCGGGAAGAACCGCACCCGAGTGCGGTAACAGCCGACGGGTGGGGAGCGAGCCGATGAGCAGCGCTGGGTGGACGTCATGAACGGGCCGGTCGGCGACGAGCCGCTCGGCGAGCTGGAGCTGGTGCACACGTTCACCGGCCCGATGCCGACCGGGGTGAGCGTCTCGCACCGGGGTCGGATCTTCGTCAACTTCCCGAAGTGGGGTGACGAGGTGCCGGCCACCGTCGTCGAGCTGCGCGACGGCCGGGAGGCGCCCTACCCCGACCAGGCGTGGAACGACCCGTCCGGCGACGACGACGCGGGCGCGTTCGTCTCGGTGCAGAGCATCGTGGTGGACCCGGCCGACCGGCTCTGGGTGCTGGACACCGGCAGCCCGATGTTGCAGCCGACCAAGCCGGGCGGGCCGAAGCTGGTCCGGATCGACCTGGACACCGACACGGTCGCCCAGGTGATCACCTTCCCGGCGGACGTGGCGCTGCCGACGACGTACCTCAACGACGTCCGCTTCGACCTG
This sequence comes from Micromonospora sp. DT63, assembly GCF_049841615.1. Lineage (NCBI taxonomy): Bacteria > Bacillati > Actinomycetota > Actinomycetes > Micromonosporales > Micromonosporaceae > Micromonospora > Micromonospora sp. DT63. The sequence continues at coordinate 105,333 of NZ_JBNCKQ010000011.1, forward strand.
CGCCGGGGCGAGGCGGGGGTCGCCTACATCACCGACTCCGCGTTCGCCGGGCCGAACGGGATCATCGTGGTGGACCTGGCCAGCGGGGCCTCCTGGCGGAGGCTGCACGACCACCCGTCCACCAAGGCGGAGCCGCTGACGTCGTTCCGCCCGGTGGTCGAGGGCCGGCCGTTCCTGGAGCGGCCGGCCGACGGGCCACCGAAGCCGGTGGGCATGGGCTCCGACGGCATCGCCATCTCCGCCGACGGCACCCGGCTCTACTACTGCCCGTTGGCGTCCCGGCGCCTGCACAGCGTCTCCACCGAGGCGCTGGCCGACCCGAGCGCCACCCAGGAGGCGGTCGCCGCGACAGTCGTCGACGAGGGCGACAAGGGCAGCGCCTCGGACGGCTTGGAGACCGACGACGCGGGGCGGCTCTACCTCACCGCGTACGAGCAGAACGCGGTGCTGCGTCGACTGCCGGACGGCGCGTACGAGACGCTGGTGCACGACCCGCGACTGCTCTGGCCGGACACCATGTCGGTGGCCACCGACGGGTACCTCTACGTCACCGCCAACCAGCTGCACCGGCAGCCGCAGTACCAGCGCGGCCAGGACCTGCGACGCAAGCCGTACGCCCTGTTCCGCACCCGCATCGACGCCGGCCCGGTGCTGCTGCGCCGCGGGTAGGCATGCCCGCCCGGGCGGCGGGTAGGCCGCCTGGTGGCCGACTGGCAAGAGGTGCCTGGTGGCCGACTGGCAAGAGGTGTTCGTCCCGGACACCCCGCTGTTGGAGATCGTGGTCCGCGGCAGCGTCATGTACCTCGCGCTGTTCATCCTCCTGCGGGTCATCCTCAAGCGGGAGAGCGGCACCACAGGCGTCACCGACCTGCTGGTCATCGTGCTGCTCGCGGACGCCGCGCAGAACGGCATGTCCGGCGGCTACCACTCGGTCACCGACGGGGTGCTGCTGGTCGGCGTGATCATCGGTTGGTCGTACCTGCTGAACGCCGTCGCCTACCGCTGGCAGGCCGCCGCCCGGCTGATCCGGCCCGGGTCGCTGGTGCTGGTGCGGGACGGGGAGGTGGTCCGGGCCAACATGCGCCGCGAGCTGATCACCAACGAGGAGCTGCACACCCTGCTGCGACAGCAGGGTGTCGCCGACCTCTCCCACGTCCGCGAGGTGCGGATGGAGCCCGACGGCCGGTTCAGCGTCACGACGCGTACGCCCGGCCGGCCGCGCGACGACCTCGACGGGCGCGGCTGACCGGGGCGCAGCGCGACGTCTGCGTCAGCTCGCCGGCAGGGTGCGGTCCAGCAGGTCGAACAGGGCCGCCCAGTGGCGCTCGGTGGCCTGCTCGTCGTACGCCGGGGTGTCGGCCATGGTGTAGCCGTGGTGCGCGCCCGCGTACACCTCGGAGCGGTAGCGCACCCCGGCGGCGTCGAGCGCCTTCTCCAGCGTGGCGATCTGCTCGGGCGTCATCGACTGGTCGGCGTCCGCGTGGCCGAAGTACACCTCGCCGGTGATCGAGCCGACGCCACGGTGGGGGCTGTCCGGCGCGTCGGTGACGATCCGCCCGCCGTGGAAGCTGGCCATCGCGGCGATCCGGTCCGGGTGCGCCTCGATGGCCCGGAGCGCGTTGGTGCCGCCCATGCAGTAGCCGGTGATCGCGACCGGGCCCGGCCGCACGTCGTCGCGGGCCGCCAGGAAGTCGAGGTACGCGGCGGTGTCCCGGCTGATCACCTCGGGGGTCAACGCGCCGATCAGCGGCATGATCTTCTCGAAGATCGCGCCGCGCTGGTCGGCATCGCCGAGTCGGGACAGGTCGAACAGGGGTGCCCGGCCGGCCCGGTAGAACAGGTGGGGCGTCAGCACCAGGTAGCCGCGTTCGGCGATCCGCTCGGCCATCTCCGCGAGGCGGGGCCGAGGCCCGAAGGCATCCATGAACAGCAGCACCGCCGGGAACGGGCCGTCCCCGTCCGGTCGGGTGAGGCTTGCGTCCGCGATCCCGTCGCCGGTCGAGATGTCCACCGTCGTCGTCTGCATCGAGCCTCCTCGTACGCCGATCTTGGTCCGTTCGGAACGTTACTCGCCACGCCGGCGTGCCCGACACCGGTCCGCCAGCCAGGGACCGCCGATCCCTGGACAAGGTCACCCTGGGCGCCGGGCGACGATCGACCCAGGGTTGTGCGTGACCGATGAAGGACACCGTCGACCTGGAGGTTGTCGTGCTCGACGAGACAGTTGGGGACCTGACCGGGAAGCTCGCCGTGGTGACCGGCGGCAGTGACGGGCTGGGCCTCGGCCTGGCCACCCGGCTGGCCCGAGCCGGCGCGGAGGTGGTGCTGCCGGTCCGCAACCCGGCCAAGGGCGACGCCGCACTGGAGGCCGTACGGGCCGCCGTGCCGGACGCCACCGTGTCGACCCGGAAGCTGGACCTCGCCTCACTGGACTCGGTGGCCGCGCTGGCCGACGCGCTGCTCGGCGAGGGGCGGCCGATCCACATTCTGATCAACAACGCGGGTGTCATGGCGCCGCCCACCCGACACACCACGGCGGACGGCTTCGAGCTGCAGTTCGGCACCAATCATCTCGGCCACTTCGCGTTGACCGGGCGGCTCATGCCGCTGCTGACGGCCGGGCGGGCCCGGATCACCACCATGTCGAGCAGCGCCGCCCGCTCCGGTCGCCTGGACTGGGACGACCTGCAGAGCACCCACCGTTACGGCGCGGTCCGCTCGTACAACGCCTCGAAGCTGGCCGCGCTGCACTTCGGGCTGGAACTCGAGCGTCGCGGTCGAGCCGGCGGCTGGGGCATCGTCAGCAACGTCGCCCACCCCGGCACCACCATGACCAACCTGTACGCGTCCGGCCCCAACCTGGGCCGCAGCAGGCCCTCACCGCACCACGCCGTCATGAAACGGTTGAACCGTTGGGGTCTCCTGGTGCACTCGGTGGACGCGGGGCTGCGGCCCGCCCTCTACGCGGCGACCAGTCCGCTGGCGCAGGGTGGCCGGTTCTACGGTCCGGACGGCCTGGGGCAGTTCACCGGTGCGCCGACCGAGTTGGCCGTCTACCGCTCGGCGCGCAGCACGCAGGACGCGGCCCGCCTCTGGGCCGTCTCCGAACAGCTGGTGGGCGTGCGGTTCCCCGCCAACTGAACGGGGTCCGGGCGTGTGAAGGCGGCGTCAAGAATTGGCGGTGGCCCGTCGAAACGGCGTATCGACGGGCGCTGCGCCACGGTCCGGCGGACACGATGGGCCCATGAGTCCTTGGCGGATGACACGCTGGGAACGCGGGAACCTGCCACCCCGCACCGACGACAGCTTCGCTGAGCCCGCGACCGGGCCGGCCGAGCCCGAACGACGACACGAAGCGCTGGTCAGCGTCCGACTCGGCCCGTCCGCCCCCGGCAGTCACCTGGTGGAATACCTCCGGCACGAGCCGTGCGCCGTCGCAGCGTGGTGGATCGCCGCCGACGTCGACGCGGTGGTGCGGCTCTCGGCGGACAGCATGACGGTGCTGCACCGCGCGGTGGCCGACCTGCGCCGCCGCGCCGGGGTCGAGGTGGTGGTGGCGCACTCCATCCTGCGCGCGCTCGACCTGGCCGCGCCGCCGGGTCGAAGTACCCCGGACGACGCCCCGGCGTGGATCGCATCCGCCGCATGAGCCGCGACTCCGTTGCCCGACGAGCCGTGCCGGGCGCACGAGTGGAAGAGATCACCGCGACCGGGCACGCGGTGCCGAGAACCTACGCCGTTCCGGTACGGGAGCTGCCGGGACGGATGATCGGCACGGTGCGGACCGGCCGGTCGCCACAGGGACAGCGGGTGGGCATCGCGTTCACCCGACCCGAGCTGCTGGTCGCCGCGATGGGAGCGGACCAGCCGTGGGAGACGCTCTGCGAGTCGGCACTACGCGGCATGCTGCGCCCGCTCGGCATCGACCGGATCCAGGTCGACCCGCTGCTGGTGGCACCGGCGCTCGACCCCGGGGTCGGCGACCGGGCGGCACCCACCGCGCCGGCGGTCCTCGTCGGCACGCCGCCCGGGGAGGACCCGACCGCACCTCCCGCTCAGGCCGGCACGAAGCGCACCGCGTCGGCGACCACGTAGCCGTCGGTGTTCTCCGTACGGATGAGCACGCTCCCGTCGCTGCCCGCCGTGAACGGGTACGTCCCCAGCGGCACCCAGGCGGGCTCCATCAGGGGTAACCGGAGGGGGACGGTTACAGAAGCACGCCGCTGCCGCTGCGGTACGAAATTCTTCAATCTCCGCCGGCGGGTGTCGACGGGTCAGGGGCGGTAGCGGTAGCCCATCCCCGGCTCGGTGATGAGGTGGCGGGGGCGGGCGGGGTCGTCCTCCAGCTTGCGTCGCAGCTGGGCCAGGTACTGCCGCAGGTAGTTGGTCTCGTTCTGGTATTCGGGGCCCCACACCTCCTGCAGGAGCTGACGTTGGCTGACCAGCTTGCCGGGGTGGCGCAGCAGCTTCTCCAGCACGGCCCACTGCGTCGGGGTCAGCTTGACCTCGGTGTCGTCGTCACGCCAGACGCGGTGGTCGGCCAGGTCGACGGTGTGCCGGCCGATCCGCAGCGCCGGCACGGCCTCGGTGGGGCCGCCGAGCCGCCGGGTCACCGCGCGGATGCGGGCCAGCAGCTCCTCCACCCCGAACGGCTTGGTGACGTAGTCGTCCGCGCCCGCGTCCAGCGCGGCGACCTTGTCCTCGCTGCCGGCCCGGCCGGAGAGCACGATGATCGGCACGGCGGTCCAGCCGCGCAGGCCACGGATCACCTCGACGCCGTCGATGTCGGGCAGGCCGAGGTCCAGGACCACCAGGTCGGGCGGGTGGCTGGCGGCGGCCTTCAACGCGGCGGCCCCGGTCGCGGCGACGTCCACGTCGTACCGGCGGGCGCGCAGGTTGATCCGCAGGGCCCGCAGGATCTGCGGTTCGTCGTCGACGACCAGGATGCGGGTCATTCCTGCGGCTCCTCCGGGCTGGTCTGCGCGGCGGCGGGCAGCCGCAGCACCATGGTGAGCCCACCGCCGGGCGTGGTCTCCGGGGTGATGCTGCCACCCATCGCCTCGGCCAACCCCCGGGACAGGGCGAGCCCGAGGCCGACGCCGGTCTGGTTGTCCCGGTCGCCGAGGCGTTGGAACGGCAGGAAGACGTGCTCCCACTGGTCCTCCGGGATGCCCGGCCCCCGGTCGATGACCCGCAGCTCCACCTGGCCGGCGTGCGCGCTCGCGGTGACTGTGGGGGGCTGGTCGGGCGGGCTGTAGCGCAGCGCGTTGGCGATGACGTTGACCAGCACCCGTTCCAGCAGGCCCGGGTCGGCGGTGGCCGCCGGCAGGTCGGCCGGGATGTCCGTGGCGACCGTCGCGGCCGCCGGGCCAAGTTCGTCCAACGCCAGGGGTACGGCGTCCTCCAGGCCGATCGCGGTCGCGGAGATGCCCAGCACACCGGCCTGGAGGCGGCTCATGTCCAGCAGGTTGCCGACCAGCCGGGCGAGCCGGTCCAGCGACTCCTCGGCGGTCTCCAGCAACTCCTCGCGGTCGGCCTCGTCGAACTCGATGTCGTGGCTGCGCAGGCTGGTCACGGCCGCTTTCGCCGAGGCCAGTGGCGTACGCAGGTCGTGGCTGACCGCGGCGAGCAGTGCGGTGCGCATCCGGTCGGCGGCGGCGAGGGGCCGGGCGGTGGCGGCTTCCTCGGCGAGCCGTTCCTGGCGCAGCGCGACGGCGGCCTGGGCGGCGAACGCCTCCACGATCCGCCGGTCGGCGGCCTCCAGACGCCGGCCGCTGAGCACGACGGTGATCCGGTCGTCGACGGGTACCGCGGTCTCGCCGCCGTCTGGTGTGCAGGCGGGCTGTTCGCCGACGCTCGCCACGACGCACCAGGCGTGCTCCTCGCGGGCCCGGTCGGGGCGGCCGCTGGCCTCCTCGGCCAGCTCCAGCACGCTCACCGCGCGCAGCCCGAAGGTCTCCCGAAGCTGGTCCAGCAGGGCGGGCAGGGGACGTTCGCCGCGCAGCACACCACCGGCGACGGCGGCGAGGGTCTGCGCGTCGGCGGCGGCGCGCGCGGCCTCGCGCGTACGTCGGGCGGCCACGTCGACGATCCAGCTCACGGCGAGCGCCACACCGACGAAGACGGCCAGGGCGAGCAGGTTGTCGGCCTCGGCGATGGTCAGCGTGCGGTACGGCGGGGTGAAGAACCAGTTGAGCAGCAGCGACCCGCCGAGCGCGGCGATCAGCGCCGGCCACACCCCGCCGACCAGCGCGACCCCGACGACCCCGGCGAGGAACAGCAGGATGTCGTTGGTCAGCGTCAGGTCGGGCAGGGTCCTGAGCAGCAGGGTGAGCAGCGGCATGCCGAGCACCGCCAGGCCGAAGCCGAGCAGCCGGCGGCGGCGGGACAGCGCCGCCGGCACGGCCGCCGCCCGGCGTCCCTTGCCGGCCTGCTTGTGGCTGACCAGGTGCACGTCGATCGAGCCGGAGAGCGCGGTGGTGGTCACCCCGACGCCCCGGGCGAAGATCTGCGCGAGGCGGCCCCGCCGGCTGGCCCCGAGCACCAGCTGGGTGGCGTTCACGCCCTGGGCGAAGTCGAGCAAGGCGGCCGGCACGTCGGTGCCGAGCACCTGGTGGTACGTGCCGCCCAGGCTCTCCACGAGCACCCGCTGACGGGCCAGTTGGGCGGGATCGGCGCCGGCCAGACCGTCGCTGCGGGCCACGTGCAGGGCGAGCAGGTCGGCGCCCTTGCTGCGGGCCGCGACCCGGGCCGCCCGGCGGATCAGCGTCTCGCCCTCCGGGCCGCCGGTCAGTGCCACCACGACGCGTTCGCGGGCCTCCCAGGTGGCGGCGATGCCCTGCTGGCTGCGGTACCTGTCGAGCTGCTCGTCGACCTTGTCGGCCAGCCAGAGCAGCGCCAGCTCGCGCAACGCGGTGAGGTTGCCGACCCGGAAGTAGTTGCCGAGCGCCGCGTCGATCTTGTCGGGTCGGTAGATGTTGCCGTGCGCCATCCGGCGGCGCAACGCCTCCGGGGTCATGTCGACGAGTTCGACCTGCTCGGCGGCGCGGACGATCTCGTCCGGCACGGTCTCCCGCTGGGTGGTGCCGGTGATCTGGGCGACGACGTCGTTCACCGACTCCAGGTGCTGCACGTTCACCGTGGACAGCACGTCGATCCCCGCGTCGAGCAGTTCCTGGACGTCCTGCCAGCGCTTGTCGTGCCGGGAGCCGGGCACGTTGGTGTGCGCCAGCTCGTCGACCACCGCGATCTCCGGCCGGCGGGCCAGGACGCCGTCCACGTCCATCTCGGTGAACTCGGCGCCCCGGTAGGTCATCGCACGGCGGGGCACCTGCTCCAGGTCGCCGAGCATCGCGGCGGTGTGCGGGCGGCCGTGGGTCTCCACGAAGCCGATCACCACGTCGGAGCCCCGCGCGGCCCGCCGCTGGGCCTCCTCCAACATGGCGTACGTCTTGCCGACGCCGGGAGCGGCCCCGAGATAGATGCGCAGTTCTCCGCGTGGCACGGGAACCATCCTCCCTGGTCAGATCGGCGGGCGGGGCCGTGCCCGGTCGGCACGGCCCCGCCCGAGGTGCACTCAGCGTGCGGCGAACTGCTTGTCGAGGGCGAGGTTGAGCTCCAGCACGTTGACGCCGGGCGCACCCATGAAGCCCAACCCACGGCCGTCGGTGTGCTCCTCGACCAGCTTGCGGACGGCCGCCGGGTCCGCGCCGCGCTCCCGCGCGACCCGGTTCACCTGCAGATCGGCGTAGGCGGGGCTGATCTGCGGGTCGAGCCCGCTGCCGCTGGCGGTGACCGCGTCGGCGGGCACCGCCGGATTGGCCGGCGCGTCGCCCCGGATCGGGGTGATGACCCCGCCGTCCGCGACGTAGTCCACGCCGGGCTGGGCCAGCTCCACTGTCACCCCCTGGTACGAGGACACGAACGGGGTGGCCGGGGCGACCTGGTTGACGCTTACCACCCGGGTCACCGGGCCGGTCAGACCGTCGGCGCGGAAGACCGCGAGCACGGCGCCCACCCCGTCGTCGGTGCAGTAGGGGCGGCGGCCGTCGACGCCGTTCAGCTCGCCGACGGCCTTGCTGCGCCCACAGACCTGGGTGAGCAGGCTCTCGCTGGACTCTTCCGGGTCGGTGGCGATGGTGTCGACAACGCTCTCCGGGCCGAGGTTGCTGGCCGAGGTGGACGTCGGGTCGTAGCCGTCGCCGGCGGCCGACGGGCGGGACTGGAAGTAACGCGGGACGGGGTTGCCGTCCGCGTCGGTGAAGGACTGGCCGATGAGCGAGCTGCCGACAGTCGTCCCGCCCGAGGTGATCAGCGAGCCGTCGGCCTTGTGGTCGAGGCCGGGCAGGTGACCGAGCGCGACCAGAGCCAGCGGGTAGACCAGCCCGAGCAGCACCGTGAAGACGAGCACGGCGCGCAGGGCGGCGAGGTGTTGGGCGATCCAGGTGGGTATGCGCATCACGAAATCCCCGGGATGAACTGGATGAGCAGGTCGATGAGCTTGATCCCGATGAACGGCACGATGATGCCGCCCAGTCCGTACACCAGCAGGTTGCGGCTGAGCAGCTTCGACGCGGCCGCCGGCCGGTACCGCACGCCGCGCAGGGCGAGCGGGATCAGCGCGATGATCACCAGGGCGTTGAAGATGACCGCGGACAGGATCGCCGACTCCGGGCTGGCCAGCCGCATGATGTTCAGGGTGTCCAGGCTCGGGTAGAGGCCGGCGAACATGGCCGGGATGATCGCGAAGTACTTCGCAATGTCGTTCGAGATGCTGAACGTGGTCAGCGCACCGCGGGTGATCAGCAACTGCTTGCCGATCTCCACGATCTCGATCAGTTTGGTCGGGTCGGAGTCGAGGTCGACCATGTTGCCGGCCTCCTTCGCGGCCGACGTGCCGGTGTTCATGGCCACCCCGACGTCGGCCTGGGCGAGCGCCGGCGCGTCGTTGGTGCCGTCACCGGTCATCGCGACCAGCCGGCCACCCTCCTGCTCCCGCTTGATCAGCGCGAGCTTGTCCTCCGGCGTCGCCTCGGCCAGGAAGTCGTCCACCCCGGCCTCGTCGGCGATCGCCTTCGCGGTACGCGGGTTGTCGCCGGTGATCATCACGGTGCGGATGCCCATCCGGCGCATCTCGTCGAACCGCTCCCGCATGCCGGACTTGACGACGTCCTTGAGGTGGATGACGCCCAGGGCGCGGGCGGGCTCGCCGTCGACGTGCTCGGCGACGACCAGCGGCGTGCCGCCGGTGCCACTGATCGCGTCGACGATCTCGCCGACCTGCTCGGTCGGGTGGCCGCCGTTCTCCCGTACCCACTTCATGACCGCGGCGGCGGCGCCCTTGCGGACCCGACGGGCCGTGCCCGACGCGCCGCCGTCGACGGTGGCGTCCGGGGTCAGGTCGACGCCGCTCATCCGGGTCTGCGCGGTGAACGGCACGAAGGTGGCGTGCGGCATCACCCCGGGCTCGCGTTCGCGCAGCCCGAACTCGTTCTTCGCCAGGACGACGACCGAGCGCCCCTCCGGGGTCTCGTCGGCCAGGCTGGAGAGCTGGGCGGCGTCGGCCACTGTGGCGGCGTCGACCCCCTCGACCGGTACGAACTCGGCGGCCTGCCGGTTGCCCAGCGTGATGGTGCCGGTCTTGTCCAGCAGCAGGGTGTTGACGTCGCCGGCCGCCTCGACGGCCCGGCCGCTCATGGCCAGCACGTTGCGCTGCACGAGGCGGTCCATGCCGGCGATGCCGATGGCCGACAGCAGCGCGCCGATGGTGGTGGGGATCAGGCAGACCAGCAGTGAGACCAGGACGACACCTGTGACACCGGAACCGGTGATCGCCCCGCTGTCCGGCGCGGCGGCCTGGTACGCCTTGGAGAAGATCGCCAAGGGCTGGAGGGTGACCACGGCCAGCAGGAAGATGATCGTGAGAGCGGCGAGCAGGATGTTCAGCGCGATCTCGTTCGGCGTCTTCTGCCGGTTGGCGCCCTCGACCAGGGCGATCATCCGGTCGATGAAGCTCTCCCCGGGCTTCTGGGTGATCTTCACGATGATCCGGTCGGAGAGCACCTTGGTGCCGCCGGTGACCGCGCTGCGGTCCCCGCCGGACTCCCGGATGACCGGGGCCGACTCGCCGGTGATTGCCGACTCGTCGACGCTCGCGATGCCCTCCACGATGTCGCCGTCGCCGGGAATGATGCCGCCCGCCTCGACCAGCACGATGTCGCCCTGGCGCAGCTGCGGAGCGGGCACCGCCTCGTCGCGGTAGGTGTTGGCCCGAGCGCCCGGCTTCCAGTCGACCAGCCGGGTGGCGATGGTGTCCTGCTTGGCCTGTCGCAGCGCGGCGGCCTGGGCCTTGCCCCGGCCCTCGGCGACCGCCTCGGCCAGGTTCGCGAAGATCACGGTCAGCCAGAGCCAGATGGTGATCGCCCAGGCGAACACCGACGGGTCGGTCACCGCCAGGACCGTGGTGAACGCCGCGCCGATCTCCACGATCAGCATCACCGGGTTGCGCCACAACGTGGTGGGGTTGAGCTTGCGTACGGCGTCCGGCAGGGACCGGATGAGTTGCTGGGGGTCGAGCAGGCCCCCGCCGACCCGGTTGCCCTGCGTCGCCGGGGTGCCTGGCAGTTGCTCTGTCGGGGCGGACGTGACGGACATGTCCTCGTTCCTCATGATGGTCAGAGCCCTTCTGCCAGCGGGCCGAGCGCGAGCGCGGGCAGGAAGGTCAGCGCGACGAGGACGACAGTGACGCCGACGACCATGCCGATGAACAGCGGTCGGTGGGTCGGCAGGGTGCCCTCGGACGCGGGGGTGGGTGCCTGGCGGGCCAGCGAGCCGGCCAGCGCGAGCACGAAGATGAGCGGCAGGAACCGGCCCAGCAGCATGCACAGCCCCAACGCGGTGTCCCACCAGGTGGTGTTCACCGTGATGCCGGCGAAGGCGGAACCGTTGTTGTTGCTGGCCGAGGTGAACGCGTACAGCACCTCGGAGAGGCCGTGCGGGCCGACGTTGAGCGCCGTCGAGTTGTTGCCGGTCGCGAACGCCGCCGCCGTGCCGACCAGCACCAGGATCGGCGTGATCAGGAAGTACAGCGAGGCGAACTTGATCTCCCGCGACCCGATCTTCTTGCCCAGGTACTCGGGGGTGCGGCCGACCATCAGGCCGGCGATGAACACCGTGATCACCGCGAGGATGAGCAGGCCGTAGAGGCCCGAACCGGTGCCCCCCGGCGCGACCTCGCCGAGCATCATGTTGACCATCGTCATCATGCCGCCGAGCGAGGTGAACGAGTCGTGGAAGGAGTTCACCGCGCCGGTCGAGGTGAGCGTGGTGGCGGCGGCGAAGGTGGCCGAGTTCGACACGTCGAACCGCACCTCCTTGCCCTCCATCGCCGCGCCGACCGCCTGCGGGACGGTGCCGTGGCCGGCCAGCTCGAAGATGTTGGTGATGGCGACGCTGAGGAACGCGAGGATGCCCATCACCGCGGCGATCGCGTAGCCCTGCCGGTTCTGCCCGACCATCCGGCCGAACACCCGGGGCAGGCTGAACGGGATCAGGAGGATCAGGAAGATCTCCAACCAGTTCGTCCAGGTCGTGGGGTTCTCGAACGGGTGGGCGCTGTTGACGTTGTAGAAGCCGCCGCCGTTGGTGCCCAGCTCCTTGATCACTTCCTGGCTCGCGACCGGGCCGCCGGTGATGGTCTGGGTGCCGCCGGTCAGCGTGCTCACGTCGGTGCCGGCGGAGAGGTTCTGCACCACCCCGCCGATCATCAACGCGATGGCCCCGAGGACCGCGATCGGCAGCAGGATGCGCAGCACGATCCGGGTCAGGTCGACCCAGAAGTTGCCGAGTTGCCCGGTGCGGCTGCGGGCGAAGCCGCGGACCAGCGCGACCGCCACCGCGATGCCGACCGCCGCCGAGACGAAGTTCTGCACGGCCAGGCCGGCCATCTGCACCAGGTGGCCCATCGTCGACTCACCCGAGTACGACTGCCAGTTCGTGTTGGTCACGAACGACACGGCAGTGTTCCACGCGCCGTGCGGCACCACCGGGTCGAAACCCAGCGACAGCCACAGGTGGTTCTGCACCCGCTGGAACAGGTACAGGAACAGGAGCGAGACGGCCGAGAACGCGAGCACGCTGCGGGCGTACACGCCCCAGGTCTGCTCGGCGGCCGGGTTGACCCCGACCAGTCGGTAGATCCCCCGCTCGACCCGCGACTGTCTGGTACCGGAGACCGCCCGGAACATGTAGTCGCCGAACGGCTTGTAGACGGCGACCAGGGCCGCCACCAGCGTCAGCACGAAGATGACGCCCGCTGTTGTCATGGTCATCAGAAGCGCTCCGGGAACAGCAGGGCGAACACCAGGAACGCGCCCAGGACGATCGCGAGCACCAGACCGACGGCGTTTACCGCGTTCACAGCTTCTCCACCGCCCGGACCACCAGGGCGAGCACTGCGAACAGCGCCACCGTGAGGACCACGAACACCACGTCAGACACGCTGACTCCTCTTACCGGAAAGGTTCGTCGCGACCGCCTTCCGGTCGCGCCGGGGCAAGCAAAGCCCCACCACCCGCCGGACGGCAGGGGTCATAACGCGACCATGACGGTGGCGAACCTTTTCTTGACGCGGTTTTCACACCTGCCCACTGAACAGGTGAAATGCGGCACAAAGGCGCGTCAGCCCGGGGAGACGCGGGGTGGCTGTCCATCCTTTGCTCTGCTTCAGCGGAGGCGACAGCGAGGCACCGACACTGTTGCGCCGGTTGAAGCAGAGCAAAGGGCCCGAAGGGGATGGGCGGCGGGTCAGGCCAGGCGGGTCAGGCCGGGCGGCGGGCCACCAGCACGTCGCGCATGATCGACTGGTCGACCCGGTGCCGCAGCGCGCGGTAGGGCTCCGCGTCGACAACTGTCAGGCCGGCGTCGGCAAGTGCCGCCGCCGCGTCCTCGCGGCTGGCGACGTGGGTGTTCCACGAGATGCCCAGCGCCCCGCCCGGGCGCAGCAGCCGCGCCCAGACCGGCGCGGCGTCCGCGAGCAGCGCCAGCGGGTCACGCGTCAGACCCTGATCGGCGGTACGACTGCCGTGCTGCACGCCGTACGGCGCGTCGGCGACCACCAGGTCGACGGTCTCGGGGCGGAAGAACTCCGCCGCGCGGGTGGTGTCGGCGTTGACGACGTCGAGCAACTGCGTACGACCCGCCTTGTGCTCCTCGCGGGTCGGCGCCAGTTCGATGCGCACCCGGCGGCCGACCACCTTGCGCTCCCGCCGCACCGGCCCCGACTCCAGCACCCGGTGCTTGACCCGCTTCTGCTTCAGCCAGGTCGTGACGAACGCGCGGTACGCCTCGACGTCCTTCTGGTCGCGCTCGATCCCGGCGGCGTCGAAGCCGTACATCAGCGCCTGATTGAGGGTGGTGCCCCGACCGCAGAGCGGGTCGAGCACCCGGAACCGGCGGCTGGTCAGTTCGCCGGCCCAGTCCGACGCGAGCAGGGTGACGTTGAGCAGCAGCTTGGTGAACTGCTCGTTGGTCTTGCCGGGGTACTTCTGGATGGTGAGCAGGTCGTCGTCGTAGCGGTCCAGCCGGCTCCACTCGACCGGGCGCAGCAGGTCGCCGACGATCTCGAACAGCGCGTACCCGGCGGAGAGGTTGCCCAGGACGGCCAGGTCCCGTTCGGTCAGCCCGTCACCGCTGAACGTGACGTAGGTCGCCCCGCCGACGACCTCCGTGTCCAGCTCGCCGATCCGGCCGTCGAGCGCCGACCGGCCGAAGATCTCCAGCTCGGCCCGGGTGAGGTCGATGGCGGAGCGGGCGTACACCCGGTTGGTGGCGGGCAGGATCAGCAGGCCGTAGCGCGTCATGATCCGGCGAGTATTCCACAACGGGTGACGGTCGCCGGGAACCGGAGCGGCCTGCGGACCGACTACCCACACATGGGGTGTGAGCAGTGGCGGGAGGTCCTGTCCGCGCAGTTGGACGGGGAGGAGACCGCCGCCGAGGGGGCGGCGGCGCAGGGGCACCTGGACGAGTGCGCCAAGTGCCGGGCCTGGTTCGCGGCGGCGGTCGCGGTGACGCGCCGGGTTCGTACCCGACTGGTCACCGATGTGCCCGACCGGACCGACGCGATCCTGGCCGCCGTCGGTGGCAGCGCCACCGGCGACGCGGTCGCCGACGCCTGTGACACGCCGCCGGCCCGCCGGTCGCGCTGGCGGCCCCGCCTGCCCGGCCGCGGCCGGCTGGTCGTCGGGCTGCGCGCGGCGCTCGGCCTGCTCGGGGCTGTTCAGCTGGTGCTCGGCCTGGCCCAGGTGGGCCGGGGAGCGACCGCCGACCATCTGCACGCCTCCGGGCAGCACCTGTGGCACGAGTCGGCCGCCTGGAACGTGGCGGTCGGGGCCGGCTTCCTCTTCGTGGCGGTACGCCGCAGCCCTCCGGCGGGTCTCCTGCCGATGCTCAGCGCGTTCGTCGGCACGCTCCTGCTGCTGTCGGTCAACGACCTCGCCACCGGCTCGGTGAGTGGGGAGCGCCTGGTCAGCCACGGCTTCCTGGTGTTCGGCTACCTGATCACCGTGCTGCTGTCGCGGCCCGGACTGCGTCCCGGGGGGCCCGCGCCGCAGCGGCAACCGACGCCGTCGCGCTGGCGGTTCGGCGCGGACGAGACCGAACGGCCACTGCGGGTGGTGCACTCCGGGGCGTACCCGGCGCAGGCAGCCGACCGCAACGCCGCCCCGGCCGCGCGCATCGACCGGCGAGCCGCCTGAGCAGCAGCCTTCAACGGGTGCGGCCGTAGTCGGCCGGATCCAGCCGGGCGGTACGGCGGCGGTACTCGCCGGCCATCCCCGGCCAGTTGGTGACGATCCGGCCGGTGGCCGTGCGGTACCAGCTCCGGCAGGCGGTCCACACGCTCGCGGCGAGCCGGCGTTGCAGCTCCGCGTCGTAGTCGGCGGCCACCTCGGGGCGTACCTCCAGAGGTTCGCCACCGGCCGCGAGCAGGCTGACCGCCTGCGCGATGTGCCGGGCCTGCGCCTCGTGGAAGTAGATCACCGACGTGTTGCCGGTGTTGGTGTTCGGGCCGTACATGAGGAAGAGGTTGGGAAAGCCGGGCACGGCCATCCCGAGGTACGCGTACGCGCCGTCGCGCCACTCCGCACTGAGCTGACGGCCGGCGCGTCCGGTGACCCGGATCGGCACCAGGAAGTCGGTGGCCGCGAAGCCGGTGCCGTAGACCAGCACGTCGCACGGGTGGGCGCGGCCGTCGGCGGTGCGGATGCCGTCCTCAGTCACCTCGATGATCGCCTCGGTGACCAGCTCGACGTCGTCGCGGCCCAGGGCCGGCAGCCAGTCGTTGGTGAACAACACCCGCTTGCAGCCCATCGGCTCGACAGGCGTGACGCGGGCGCGCAGCTCCGGGTCGCGTACCTGCCACCACCGCTGCGCCCGCGAGACACCCCGCAGCACCGCCGCGGCGGCCCGGTTGCCGGTCACCGCCAGCCCGGTGAGCACGGTGACCGACCAGAACGCGGCCCGGGGCACCCGCATCAGCGCCGGCACCCGCCGGTAGAGCGCCCGACCCAGCCGCCCGTGCCGGCGGTCCGGCTTGGGCAGCGTCCAGGGCGGAGTGCGCTGGAAGACGGTGACCCGGGCCGCCCGGTCCGCGATGGCCGGCACCAGCTGCACCGCGCTGGCACCGGTGCCGATCACCGCGACGCGGGCGCCGTCCAGCCGTACCGCCGGGTCCCACCGGGCCGTGTGCATCGCCCGCCCGGCGAACCGCTGCGCGCCCGGCAGCGCCGGCATCACCGGCCGCGAGAGCTGCCCGACCGCCGGGACCAGGACGTCCGCCGTCAGTTCCGCGCCATCGGCGGTACGCAGCCGCCAGCACGCGCCGGCCTCGTCCCACGACGCGTCGGTGACCTCGGTACGCAACCGCACACTGTCGGCCAGCCCCAGCTCGGCCACGCAGCGGTGCAGGTAGTCCAGGATCTCGGAGTGCGGCGGGAAGCGCCGCGACCAGTCCGGGTTCAGCGCGAAGGAGTACGAGTAGAGCGGCGCCGGGATGTCACAGGCGCAGCCCGGGTAGGTGTTGTCCCGCCAGACGCCGCCGATCCGGTCGGCCCGTTCCAGCAGGACCACGTCCGCGTCGCCGGCGCGACGCAGCGCGGCGGCCACCGCCACCCCGCCGAACCCGGAGCCGATGATCGCCACCCGCACCCGACGGGGAGGTCGGGCGGTCGCTGCGCTGTCGGTCATGGCGGGCTCCCTCGGCGGTGCGGCCGACCGTAACAGCTTGTTGGCGGCCCGCCAACGATGCGCCCGCACCCGCCGAGCCCGCGGCCGTCCACGCGGCCCACGCGGGTAGGGTGCTCGCCATGGTCGCGACGGTTTCCTGCCGGTGACGAATCCGTGGCTTGCCGGGCCCACGCCGGCGAAGCGGCTCGACCGCGAGCGGCTCGAGGAGCGCATCCGCAACCTGCTGTCGTCGCAGAACATGTGCGTGCTCGCGACCACGGGTCCGGACGGGCCGCTGGCCACGCCGGTGCGGTACTACCCGCTCGACTTCGCGGTGCTCTTCACCGCCGCACCCCGTTCGCCGAAGATGCGCAACATCGCTGCCGATCCACGCGTGTCCGTCGGCATCTTCGCGCCCCTGGTCGGGCTGGCGAGCAGCCGCGGGGCCCAACTGTTCGGCACGGCCCGGGTGCTCGGTCCTAAGGATCCGGACCGAGCGCACTACTGGTCGGCGTTCCGCTGGGAGAACGAACACGCCGAGCGGGGGCGACCGCTGTCCGAGCCGCCCGAGGACACCCTCGTGGTCGTCGAGGCGGAGCGGATCGTCTACACCGAGCACTGGCTGCGACGGGAAGGGTTCGCGCCCCGCCAGTTCTGGCGTCGCTGAAAGCGCCTCCGGCGGCCGTGGTCAGGACGGGTCGCCGGCCGCGATGACCTGCGGGACTACCTGCTCCACGATGGTCAGCAGGGTGGTGGTGAGCAGCAGGTGCACCTGGGCGCGGGTCAACGCGCCGCGCTGGAGCCACTCCCGGGCGGTGGAGGTCGCCAGCCCGCAGTACGCCCGGACCATCCCCCGCAGCTCCTCGTGGTCCTTGGCCTTCTCGGCCAGCCCGACGGCGACGAGCATCCGGTCGGCCGCCACCTCCTCCGCCTCGGCGAGCACCCGCTCCACGTCGGCGTCGCCGCCCATCCCCCGGGCGGTGACCGCCGCCAGCCACGAGGTGCTGTGCCGGGACACCACGTCGAGGAACCAGGTGACGCTGGCATCCACCCGGGTCCGCAGGTCACCCTTGGGCAGCCGTTCCAAGGCAACCTCGGGGATCGTCACCATGACCCGGACGACCTCCAGGTAAAGGTCCTTCTTGGTGCCGAAGTAGTGGTTGACCAGGCCCCGGGCGACGCCCGCCTCCCGCGCGACATCGGTGGTCGACACATCCGCGTACGGCCGCTCGCCGAACAGCCGGACCGCGCAGGCCAGGATCTGGCCGCGCCGGGCGTCCGGCTCCAACCTGCGGCGGCGCGGAGCCGTCTCGACACTCATCTGCCCGACCCTATCGGCAGCTCACACCGCCAGCTTCGGCATCGAGGTCTCCCGTACCTCCTCGCCGCCGCCGACCGGTCAACGGCGGAACCTCGCGATCGCGCCCGGGGTCACCGGAGTGAAGAAGTTGACCAGGTTGCCGTCGGGGTCGCGAAAGAGCAGGGCCCGGTTACCCCAGGGCATGGTCGTGGGCTCGTTCACGAAGTCGTCCACCACGCTCTTCAGCTTCTCGTAGAGCGCGTCCACGTCCTCCACGAGGAACTCGATGATCACGCTGTGGTTGTCGGCCGGGCGGGCCGAGCCGGGCGCGAACAGTGGGACGGTGCGGGTGCTGCCGATCGCCAGCGTGCCGTGGGCGGTGCGCAATTCGGCGAAGTCCTCGTTGCCCCAGGTCGCCTGCACGCCGGTGATCTTCTCGTAGAAGCCGACCAGGCGGTTGATCTCGTCGGTGATGATGCGGATCGAGACGAAGTCCATGTCTTCTCCCTGCTCAAAGCGGTCGCTAACGGTCCGTCGAGATCACGCTAGAGCGAATACTGGACAGATTTGGGCCAGTATCTTGATAAAGTTCGGACCGTGGCACGACCGACAGCGCAGGTGCTCGCACTGTTGGAGCTCCTGCAGTCCGGCGGCGTCCGCACGATGGCCGAGCTTGCCGAGCGCCTCGGTGTCGAACCGCGCACGGTGCGGCGCTACGTGAGCCACCTGGTCGACCTGGACCTGCCGGTCGAGTCGGTGCGCGGTCGCTACGGCGGGTATCGGCTCGCCGCCGGTTATCGCCTGCCGCCGCTGATGTTCAACGACGACGAGGCCCTGGCCGTCCTCCTCGGCCTGATCGCCGGCCGCCGCGCCGGGTTGGCGACGGCAACGGGCACAGCGGGCGAGACAGCCGCCGCGAAGATCCGTCGCGTCCTGCCGCCACGGACGGCGGACCGACTGGACGCCGCACTCCAGTCCCTCGCCTTCACCGCCGAACCCGGTGACTTCCCCGCGCCGCAGACCGAGGTACTGCTCGCCGTCGCCGAGGCGGTCCGCCATCACCGGCCGATCTCGGTGCAGTACACCTCGGGCGACGGCCGGCGCAGCGTCCGCGTGCTGCATCCGTTCGGGCTGGTCAACCATGCCGGCCGGTGGTACGTCACCGGGGTCGATCCGGAGATCGGCGAGGAACGAACCCTTCGACTCGACCGCATCGCGGACGCGAGACCGCTGCCGGGCTCGTTCGAGCCGCCCGCCGGAAACGATCCGGCCGGGCACCTTCTCAGCTCGATGGCACGAGCGCCGTACCCGCACGCGGTATCGCTGCGGATACAAGGAACAGTCGAGCAGATCCGCAGGCGGCTACCGGCCAGCATCGCCGAGGTGCGAGAGGGCGCGGACGAAGGCTGGCAGGACGTGGAGATCCGGGCGGGGAGCCTCGACTGGTTGCCCGGCGTGCTCGCCACGCTCGACCTGCCGTTCGTCATCGAACGCCCGGACGAACTCCGCGACCGCGTCGTCGCACTCGCCGAGCGACTGGCGGCCTCGGCACGACGTGAGTCGGCCCGCAACTAGCAAGCCGCCACCCTCACCGTGATCACTTGATGCTCACGAGTTGTCGGTGCCGCTCCTGAGCTGCTGAGCATCAAGTGATCACTGAATTCCGCGCCGACGCCGGATCAGGTGCCGGCCGAGATGCCGCAGGTTGGACGTCTCGGCGTAGAGCGCCGCATTGATCGCACCAACCGCGACCCCGGGAGCGCGCTGCACCCGGTCGACGTCCTGCACGACCCGGCCGATCAACGTCAGCCGACAACGGAGATCGAACAACTCTCTCCGTGCGCAGTGCAGCGCCGTCTCCAATCCGCCGACCCGCTCCCGAAGCCACGCCAACTCCGTCGCCTGATCCATCGGCCAGCCCTTCGTTGAACGACGCCCCCACTGCTCGGCTCGACAGCGAGAGCAATGCTCTGACCACTCTCAGTGAGAACCGGCCCCCTGTCAAGACGGGGACCCCTTTTCGGGGACCCCCGATTGGGGATACGCGAACGTGCCTAGTCTCCGGGTGTGGGTGACGAGGGGCCGGGCGAGCTGATGGGGCCGTACGAGATCGGTCAACGGCTGAACGTTTCCCGGAGCCGGTTTCAGCAGATCGCTATGCGGCCGAGTTTCCCGAAGCCCTACCAAGAGTTACGCGGCATGAAGGTCTGGCTGCGTGCCGACGTGGAGGCGTGGATCGCCGAGCATCGCCCACCGCGCCCCACCGACGGCGACGAGCCCGAGTAGCACACTCAACTTCTCGATGACGCAATGAGTGAGGTACCGGGTCCGCTGGTCGGCCCGCACGAGCTGCAGGAGTTGCTCGGCGGCGTGAGCCGGACGCGGATGCGCCAGCTCATCCGCTATCCGACCTTCCCCGCGCCGTTTCAACGGCTGCACGGCACCACGGTCTGGCTGCGTGCCGACGTGGAGGCGTGGATCGCCGAGCACCGCCCACCGCGCCCCACCGACGGCGACGAGCCCGAGTAGTTCCCCTCCCCGCCTCGCCAGCCTGCGTCGATCATGGACTAATGGTGGGCGATATGGTGGCGCGCTTCCCTTTCGTCGGGCACCACAACTTCATGATCGACGCGACTGGGGGCACGACCGCGACGTGATCGGGGTTGCCGAGGTGACTATCCGGCGTGTGAGGGTGGGTGGATGCACCGTGGGGACCCGGACTGGCTCGCTCACTCGCGGCGTGGTGACGGGCCGCCGCTGGTGCTCATCCACGGCATCGGTAGTCGGTGGCAGGTGTGGGAGCCGGTGCTCGACGAGGTGGCCCGGCACCACGACGTGATCGCGCTGGACCTGCCCGGCTTCGGCGCCTCCCCACCGTGGCCCGAGCCACCGGAGCCGTCGGAGCCACCGACGCCACCCGAGGCGCTGGCGCGGGCGGCCCCCGGGTCGGTGGAACACCTGGCGGATCGGGTCGCCGCGTTCCTGGACGCGCTGGGCGTGCGCCGGCCCGCCGTTGCCGGCAACTCGCTCGGGGGCGGCATCGCGTTGGAGTTGGGGCGACGCGGGCTGGCCTCCTCGGTGACCGCGTTCTCGCCGATTGGGTTCTGGGGGTCGGTCGGGCGGCGCTGGTGTCAACTGGCGGTCGGCGGGGCCCGGTCGGCGGCCGGCGGGCTGCGGCCGGCGCTGCCCCGGCTGCTGGCGAGCCGGGCCGGGCGGGTGGCGTTCTGCGGCCTCTTCTACGGCCACCCGGGTCACCTCGACCCCGACGAGTGCGTCGACTCGGCGGCGGCGCTGGCCGACGCGCAGGGCTTCACGGTGGCACGCGCCGCGTTCGCCGGCTGGCAGGTCCGTCGAGAGACGGCCGGCGCGCTCGACGACATCCCCGTGACTGTCGCCTGGGGTACGCGCGATCTCGTGTTGCCGTACCCCACTCAGGCCCGGCGGGCCCGCGCGGCGCTGCCGGCGGCCCGGCACGTGCCGCTGGCGGGCTGCGGACATCTGCCCTTCGCGGACGGCCCGCAAGCCTGTGCCCGGCTGCTGATCCAGACTTATTGACATGCCGCCAACAGCGCGCGAGGGTGGTGCACATGCCGACGCCCGATGGCTCCCCCTCGCCCTGGCGCGAACCTGAGCACGACGACCTCGCCGACCTGGCCCGCACCTTCTTCACCAAGGAGGTGCTGCCGCACGCGGACCGCCTGCTGGCCCAGGGTCACCCGGACCGCGAGCACTACCGGCGGGCCGGTGAGCTGGGGTTGCTCGGCCTGTCGGTCCCCGAGGAGTACGGCGGCGGGGGCGGCGGCTTCACCCACGAGGCCGTGCTGTTGCACGAGCAGGCGTACACCGGGGAGAGCAGCCTCGGGCTGGCCGTCCACAGTGGCATCGTCACGGGCTATCTCGTCGCGTACGGCAGCGAGGAGCAGAAGCGACGGTGGCTGCCCGGCCTGTGCAGCGGTGAGCTGGTCGGCGCTATCGCGATGACCGAGCCCGACGGCGGCTCGGACCTCCAGGCGATGCGCACGCGGGCGGTCCGCGACGGCGACGACTACCTGGTCACCGGCGCGAAGACGTTCATCACCAACGGTGGCCTGGCCGACCTGATCCTGGTGGCCGTGAAGACCGACCCCGAGCAGCGGGCGGCAGGCGTCTCGCTGCTGGTGTGCGAGGTGGGCGGCGACCCGGAGGGCTTCCGCCGGGGCCGGCTGCTGTCCAAGATCGGGCTGCACGCCAACGACACCGCCGAATTGTTCTTCGACGAGTTCCGGGTGCCGGCGGCCAACCTGCTCGGCGGCGCCGAGGGGCTGGGCTTCATCCAGCTCATGCAGCAGCTTCCGCAGGAACGGCTGGTCATCGGCGTCGGCGCGGTGGCCGCGATGGAACGCGCGGTCGAGCTGACCGTGGCGTACGCCAAGGAACGCACCGCCTTCGGCAAGACCCTGATGGGGCACCAGAACACCCGGATGGTGCTCGCCGAGTGCGCCACCCGCACCCGGGTCAGCCGGGTCTTCCTGGACGACTGCATCGTCCGGCACACCCGTGGCGACCTGGACGTCGCCACGGCGGCGATGGCTAAGTCGTGGCTCACCGACGGGCAGTGCGAGGTCATCGACAGGTGCCTGCAACTGTTCGGCGGTTACGGCTACACGACGGAGTACCCGATCGCCCGCATGTACGCCGACGCCCGCGTCCAGAAGATCTACGGCGGCACCAACGAGATCATGAAGGAGTTGATCGCCCGTGCCCTCTGAGGCGTACGTCTATGACGCGGTCCGCACCCCGCGCGGACGCGGCCGGGACACCGGCGCACTGCACGGGGTCAAGCCGATCTCGCTGGTGGTCGGCCTGATCGACGCGCTGCGCGACCGCAACCCCGGCCTGGACGTGGGCCGGTTGGAGGATCTGCTGCTCGGCATCGTCACCCCGGTCGGCGAGCAGGGCGGCGACCTGGCGCGGGCCGCCGCGCTGCTGGCCGGGCTGCCCGACGAGGTGGGCGGGGTGCAGCTCAACCGGTTCTGCGCCTCCGGGCTGGAGGCCGTCAACTCGGCCGCCGCGCGCATCCGCTCGGGCTGGGAGCACCTGCTGCTGGCCGGCGGGGTCGAGTCGATGTCCCGGGTGCCGATGGGCTCCGACGGCGCGGCCTGGGCCACCGACCCGCAGACCGCGCTGGCCACGTCGTTCGTGCCGCAGGGCGTCAGCGCCGACCTGATCGCGACCATGGAGGGCTTCACCCGCGACGACGTGGACGGCTACGCGCTGCGGTCCCAGGAGCGGGCCGCCAAGGCGTGGGCCGGCGGGCACTTCGCCCGCTCGGTGGTGCCGGTGCGCGACGGCAACGGGCTGGACATCCTCACCGTCGACGAGCACCCGCGCCCGGAGACCACCCGGGAGGCCCTCGCCCGGCTCACCCCGTCCTTCGCCACGATGGGCGAGGCGGCCGGCTTCGACGCTGTCGCGTTGCAGAAGTTCCACTGGCTGGAGGCGATCGACCACGTCCACCACGCGGGCAACTCGTCCGGCATCGTGGACGGCGCAGCGCTGGTGCTGATCGGTTCGGAGCAGGTCGGGCAGGACCTCGGCCTCACCCCGCGCGCCCGGATCGTCGGCGCGGCAGTCACCGGCGCCGACCCGACGCTGATGCTGACCGGCCCGATCCCGGCCACCCACAAGGCGCTCGCCGTCGCCGGCCTGACAGTCGACGACATCGACCTGTTCGAGATCAACGAGGCGTTCGCGGCAGTGGTGCTCAAGTACGTCCGCGACCTGGGCCTCGACCCGGACCGCGTGAACGTCAACGGCGGCGCGATCGCTCTCGGCCACCCGCTCGGCGCCACCGGAGCCATGTTGCTCGGCACGGCGTTGGACGAGTTGGAGCGCCGCGACCTGCGCCGCGCCGTGGTGACCCTCTGCATCGGCGGCGGCATGGGCGTCGCCACAGTTCTCGAGCGCTGCTGACCCGGGGGAAAAGACCAATGACCACCACCATCCGGTACGACCGCGGCGCCGACGGCATCGTCACGCTCACCCTGGACGACCCCGACCAGTCCGCCAACACCATGAACCGGGCGTACGTGACCTCGATGAGCGCGGTGCTCGACCGGCTGGAGGCCGAGCCCGATCTCACCGGTGTCATCGTGACAAGCGCGAAGTCGACGTTCTTCGCCGGCGGCGACCTGCCCGAGATGATCCGGGCGACCCGCGCCGACGCGCCCGCGCTGGCGGAGCTGCTCGGCACCATCAAGCGGGACCTGCGCCGGCTGGAGACGCTGGGCAGCCCGGTCGTCGCGGCGGTCAACGGCTCCGCGCTCGGCGGCGGCCTGGAGATCGCCCTCGCCTGCCACCACCGCGTCGCGCTGGACGCGCCCGACTCACGGCTCGGGCTGCCCGAGGTGACCCTGGGTCTGCTGCCCGGGGCCGGCGGCGTCACCCGGACCGTACGGATGCTCGGCCTGGCCGGCGCGCTGACCACCGTGCTGCTCACCGGCCGGCGGATGCGCCCGGCCGACGCCCTGGCGGCCGGTCTGGTCGACGAGGTCGTCGCCACCGAGGCGGAAATGCTGGATCGCGCGCGGGCCTGGATCGCCGCCAACCCGCGCCCGTTGCAGCCGTGGGACCGGCCGGACTACCGGATGCCCGGTGGCGCCCCGGCCAGCCGTTCCCTGGCCGCGCAGCTGCCCGCCTTCCCGGCCACGCTGCGCAAGCAGCTCAAGGGCGCCCGGCTGCCCGCGCCGGAGGCGATCCTGGCCACGGCCGTGGAGGGCGCGCAGGTCGACCTGGACACCGCGTTCACCGTGGAGACCCGGCACCTGATCGGCCTGCTCACCGGGCAGGTCGCCAAGAACATGATCGGCGCGTTCTTCTTCGACCTGAAAGCCGTCAACGGCGGCGCCGCCCGACCGTCCGTGGACGTTGCGCCGGTGCGGCGGGTGGCGGTGCTCGGCGCCGGCATGATGGGCGCCGGCATCGCGTACGCCTGCGCCAGCGCCGGCCTCGACGTGGTGGTCCGGGACGTGTCACCGGAGGCCGCGGGGCGGGCCCGGGAGCACGCCGAAAGACTGCTGGCCCGCCGGGTCCGCAAGGGCCGCGCCACCGAGGCCGACGCCCGGGCGGTGCTGGACCGGATCACCACCACCGACCAGGTGGACGCCCTCGCCGGCTGCGACGCCGTCATCGAGGCGGTCTTCGAGGACCCGGCCCTGAAGAAGGCAGTCTTCGCCGAGGTGCTGCCGGTGCTCGCGCCGGGCGCGCTGCTCGCCTCCAACACCTCCACCCTGCCGATCACTCAGCTGGCCGCCGGCGTGGACCGGCCGGCCGACTTCATCGGCATGCACTTCTTCTCCCCCGTGGACCGGATGCCGTTGCTGGAGATCGTGGTCGGCGAGCAGACCGGGGACCCGGCCCTGGCCCGCGCGTTCGACCTCGGCCGGCGGATCGGCAAGACCCCCATCGTGGTCAACGACGGGCGGGGCTTCTTCACCAGCCGCGTCATCGGCCGGTTCATCGACGAGGCGGTAGGCATGGTCGCCGACGGCGTACCGGCCGCGTCGGTGGAGCAGGCCGCGTTGCAGGCCGGCTACCCGACCGGGCCCCTCGCGCTGGCCGACGAGGTGAGCCTCACGCTGATCCAGCGGATCCGGCGTCAGTTCGAGGCGGCCAGCGCGGAATACCTGCCGCTGCCCGCGCACCGGCTCGTCGACGAGCTGGTCGACGCGTACGACCGGCCGGGCCGCGCGGCCGGACGCGGCTTCTACTCCTACGACGACGGCGTCCGGGGTCGGTTGTGGACCGGCCTCGCCGACCTGGTCACCGACGCCGGTCGGGCGGTGCCGTTCACCGACCTTCAGGAGCGGATGCTCTTCGCCGAGGCGCTGGACGCGCTGCGCTGCCTCGACGAGGGCGTGCTGCGTACCGAGACCGACGCCAACATCGGCTCGATCTTCGGCATCGGCTTCCCCGCCTGGACCGGCGGCGTGATCCGCTACGTCCGGCAGTACGCGGGCGGCCCGGCCGGCTTCGCGGCCCGCGCCGCCGAGCTGGCCGAACGGTACGGCGACCGGTTCACGCCTCCCGCCGACCTGGCCGACCGGCTCGCCGCCCGTACCGCCGAACCGGCCGGCGTCGCGTGACGGCCGCGCGCGGCGGACCGCTGGCCGGGGTGCGGGTCGTCGAGTTGGCGAGCCTCGCGCCGGCCCCGTTCGGCTGCATGGTGCTCGCCGACCTCGGGGCCGACGTGGTACGCGTCGACCGGCCGGGCGGCCCGGGCGCCGGACGCCTCGCTGCGCCGACCGGTGGACCCTTGCAGCGCGGCCGGCGGGTCACCGCGCTGGACCTGAAGTCCCCGGCCGGCGTGGCCGACCTGCTGCGCCTCGTCGAGCGGGCGGACGTGCTCGTCGAGGCGTACCGGCCGGGGGTCGCCGAGCGGCTCGGCTTCGGCCCGGACGTCTGCCGGGCCCGCAACCCCCGGCTGGTGTACGCGCGGATGACCGGCTGGGGCCAGGACGGCCCGCTGGCGGCTCGGGCCGGCCACGACATCGACTACATAGCTGTCGCCGGGGCGCTGGAGCCCCTGGGTCGAGCCGACGCGCGTCCACACGCGCCACTGAACCTGATCGGTGACTTCGCCGGCGGCGGCATGCTGCTCGCCGTTGGCGTGCTTGCCGCGCTGCTGGAACGGGAACGCTCCGGCCTCGGTCAGGTCGTCGACGCGGCAATGGTGGACGGATCGGCGCTGCTCACCTCGTTCCTGCACGGGCTGCTCGGCACCGGCCTGTGGGCCGCCCCGCGCGGGCGGAACCTGCTCGACGGAGGAGCGCCCTTCTACGACACGTACGCCACCGCCGACGGCGGCTTCATGGCCGTCGGGGCGCTGGAGCCGGCGTTCTACGCCGTACTGCTGGCGGGTCTCGGCCTGGCCGACGAGGCGGACCTGCCCGACCAGTACGACCCGAGCGGCTGGGACGAGCTGCGGAGGCGGTTCACCGAACGGTTCGCCGAGCGGACGCGGGACGAGTGGACGGCGGTCTTCGCCGACCTGGACGCCTGTGTCGCCCCCGTGCTGGCCCCGGGCGAGGCGCACCGGCATCCGCACAACGCGGCCCGGGGGACGTTCGTCGAGGTGGACGGCGGGATCCAACCGGCTCCGGCACCTCGCTTCGACCGTACTCCGGCGGGCCCGCCCACCCCGGAGCGCGACGTCGCTCCGGTCGACGCGGTTCTGTCCACCTGGGACTGATCCACAGCCGACTTCCGGGACACGCGTACGCGTTTCGCATTGGTACCGTCGTGCACCGACGGTGGACTGCGGACGTGGGGGGACGAGCATGGCGAGCGGTATTGATCCGTCCGGCCTGAGCGGCTCGCTCGAAGAGGCGATGCGCCTGCTGAGCCAGGCATCGGGTGCTGTCACGGCGCAGCCGGGCGACGCCGACGGGCAGGTGCCGGACGCCGAGCAGATGGTGGGGCGGGGCACCGGCGGTGACGGTCTCGTCGAGGCGGAGGTCTCCGCGTTCGGTGCGCTCCAGACGCTGGTGATCGACCCGAGCCTGTCCCGGGCCGGCACCAGCACGATCGCCGAGTACGTCCTGGAGGCGGTCCAGGCGGCGCAGGCCGACGAGCGCGCTCGCCGGGCCGACCTGACGGCCGGGGCCCAGGTCGACAGCGCCGCCCTCACCCAGCAGCTCGAACGGGTCTCGGCGGAGGCGTTCCGCGGCTTCCACCAGATGATCGGTGACCTGGACGCGGCCACCCGCCGGATGGATCGTCGCTGAGCCATGTCCGACGGAATCCAGGTGGACGTCGACGCTCTGCACGCCGCCGCCGCGTCGATCGCGACAACCGGCCAGCAGCTCGGCGAGGCGGTCAGCGGCCTCGAGTCGACGGTGAACGGGTCGGGTAACCCCTGGGGCGCCGACGAGGCGGGCTCCCTCTTCGGAGCCGTGTACGTCGAGGTCCTGACGCACGCGCTCGACGTGTACCGGTCGATGGCCGACCAGTTGTTGGAGGCCGCCGAGAACCTCGACCTCGGTGCCGACGCGCACGAGGCGACCGACCTCGCCAACGCGGAACTCTTCACGAGGATGGAGCTGCCCAGTGGGTATGCAGCTACCTCCTGAACTCGCCGAGGCGCTGGGCTGGGTCGGCTTCACCTGGCCGACCGCCGACGAAGAGTTGCTGTTCGAGGCGTCCCAACTGTGGTTCGCGTTCGCCGGCCGGCTGCGCACGGCCGCCGGGGAGGCCCAGGCGGGCGCGGCGCAGGTCAGCACCACCAACAGCGGCGACGACATCCGCGCGTTCGAGCAGGCGTGGCAGGGCGAGGAGGGTGCGCCGCGCCGCATCGAGGACGGCGCGCAGGCGGCCGAACTGATCGGCATGGCGTTGCTGGTGATGGCCATCATCACCCTGACGCAGAAGATCATCGTGATCGTCCAGTTGACGATCCTGGTCATTCAGGTGGCGATCGCGTTGGCGGCGGCGGCACCCAGCTTCGGCGCGTCGCTGGCCCAGATCCCCGTCTCGATCGGCCTGGCCCGGATGGCGATCCAGCGGGTCATCAAGGAGGTCATCGAACGGGTCGTCAAGGAGATCATTCCGCAGCTGTTGAAGCGCGCGAAGACGCTGCTGCGCCGTTTCGCCCGCAAGGGCGCGAAGCGGGGCGGTCCGAAGCGGCCCGGCGTGCCCGGCCCGCACACCACCCCGCGCTACTCCAACACCAAGGGAATGCTCGACAAGTACCGCAACGAGCATCTGCCCGGAGGACACTTTCCGACGGCCGTACGCCGGCTCAGCCCCGAGGAGCTGGAACAGCACCGGGTCTTCTTCGACAGCGACGGAGTGCTGCGCAGCGCACGCAACGGCGAGCCGTTCGACACGTCGAGCGCGCAGACCGTGTTCAGCGGAAACGGTCAGGCGATCTTCGTGATGGACCGCAACGGCAATCTCTACGCGTCCAATTACCAGCGGGTCGGCGACTTCCACCACTCCACTCTGGGCGGCGGAAACCCGGTCGCCGCGGCCGGCGAGCTGGTCGTGAAGGACGGTAGGGTCCAGTACGCCACGGCGCGCAGCGGTCATTACCAGCCCGAGCCCAGCCACATGGCCAATCTCGACGCCGAGTTCAAACGCAACGGCGTCAACGGGGTTCCGATTCTGGGCTGGGATGGCGGCCGGATCTTCTAGGGGAGTCGACGAGCATGGGTACGGACAGTTGGAAGGGCCACGTCAACGGGATCCTGTACGGGGTCCAGTTCGACAGGACGCTCGACGATTCGGTGGTGACCCGGGTCGCCGACGGGGTGGCCGCCGGGCTCTACCCGGGTGACCGGGCCGTGACGCGGGACGCGCTGGAGCAGGCGCTGCGCTACTCGGGCCCGCTGAACGACCAGGCCGAGACGCCGCACAGCGAGGACGACATCCGCGCGTTCTTCCGGCGGCTCACCGCCGCCCTGGCGGCCCCGTCCGCGCAGAGTTGATCAAGAGGTTCGCGTCACGGCAGCATCCTGTCGTGACGCGAACCTCCTGCTCACCAGGGGTGGGCGGCGGCGGTACCAGGTCGCGAAGAGTGCCACCGCCAGCAGCAGCTCCGCGATGTCACCGCCGTAGTACATGAGTTGGGCGGCCGACCGGAACGCCGCGGCGTCCGGGTCGGTCAGCCCCGGGGGCAGGCTGCCGGCCCGCGCGTAGAGATACTTGGCGAGCGCGGCGTGACCGGCTGACGCGCCGAGCAGCGCGCCGACCCGCACGGCGAGCCCGGGGCGGCGGGGCGCCGGGTCCGGCCCGGCCAGCGACCAGGCGAACAGGTAGCCCGCGGCCAGGTAGTGCAGGTGCACGCCGTGGTGCAGGGCCGGGTGGCGTTCCGCCGCCGCGTACAGCGGGGTGAGCAGCACCAGCGCCAGCCCGCCCGTGCTCAGCAGCGCCGCGGTGACCGGGTGGGCGATCAGGTGCAGCCCTCGGGCGCGCAGCAGCCGGCCCACCCGCCGACGCGTCGAGGTGGGCGCGACGTGCAGCAGCAGCGTCACCGGTGCGCCGAGGACCAGCCCGAGCGGCGCCAGCATGCCGAGCAGCAGGTGCTGCGCCATGTGCCCGCGCGGGTCGTCCGGGAGGTGGGCCAGCGGCCCGACCGCGACCGCCAGCACGGCACAGCCGGCCAGCCAGGCGGCGGTTCGCCGATGGTCCCAGCCGCGCGTGTCGCGTACGGCGGCCAGCAGGTAGCCGACGGCCAGCACCGCGACCGGGAACAGCGGCAACCAGCCCGGCCCGTCCGCCGGGTGGCCTCCGTGCGCCCATGCCGCCGGGCCCGGAGCTGCTGCCGTCACCGGGGGCCGTCACCCGGTCGGCGGGACCGCGTCCACCAGACCAGGGCCGCGCCGGCCAGCAGCAGTACCGCGCCGCCCACGTTCCACACCACGTCGTACGGCAGCAGGTGTACGCCGTAGCGGATCTGGTGCACCCGGAGCACCTTGTGGTCGACAAGCCCGTCGAAGAGCTGGAATCCCCCGGCGCCGAGCAGGAAACCACCCCAGGCCAGCCGTGGTGACAGGACCAGCCGTCGGCGCAGATCGGCGAACCAGAAGAACCCGCCGACCAAGGCGATCACCTCGGCGGCGTGCAGCAGCCCGTCCGAGAGCAGCGCCACCGACGGGGTGGACCGGTCGTAGAAGTGGTGCCAGGCCAGCACCTGGTGGAAGACGATCTCGTCCACGGCGGCCATGATCGCGACGCCGATCAGGACGCCCGCTAGCGTGGACGACCGGCCGTCCGGCACGGCGACCGGACGCTCCCGCGGCAGGCTGCTGTCGACCACCACACACCTCGCATCCACCCGGGTCAGGGCCGAACTACCCCAAACTGGCCGAGTCATGCCCGCCGGAGCCCTGCCGGCATGATCATTGGGTGGGCGGGCCGGATGCCTCGCCGGCAACGGAGACCGGAGGAGGTGCCTGTGCCGGACGCGGACGAACTCGTCGCCGACGCGCTCGCGGCGGTGCGCGGCACCGACGTACGACAGGCCGAACGGCAGCTGGACCGGCTGATGGTCGGCACCGGCGCGACGGACAGCGCCACTGTGGTGGACGCTGCCCTGCGGCGTCGGCTGGTCCGTGGCCTCGGGCAGCTCTGGCCCCGCGGCTGGCAGCCGGTCGACGTGCACCGGATCGCCGCGCAGCGGCTCGACGCGCGGGCGGCCCGGCTGGTCCGGGACGCGCTGGCCGCCCAGCGACGCGAGCAGGCCGGGCCGGTCCCCGACTGGTGGGACGACCAGCTGCGCGCGCTGGCCGCCGAGGGCCGGGACGACGGCCACGACCTGCTGGCCGCCTGGACCGCCGCGGAGGGACTGGACCGGGTCGACGCACTCCGCGCCGCGGTCGACGTGCTCGCCCTGGTGGAGAGCCTGCCGCCGATCGCGGTGCTGCGCCCGCCGCCCGGCTCGACCGGGGCTGCGGTCCCCCGCACCGCCGGTACGGGCCGCAGCGGGTCGCCGATGCTGGACCGGGTACGCGCGCTGCTCGCCAAGGCCGAGTCGACCACCTTCCCGGCCGAGGCGGAGGCGTTGACCGGGAAGGCGCAGGAGCTGATCGCCCGGCACAGCATCGACGAGGCGCTGCTGGCGGCCGGGGCGGAGCGCGGCGACCTGCCGGGCGGGGTGCGGCTGGGCACCGAGACCCCGTACGCGGGGGCGAAGGCGCTGCTGGTGCAGGAGGTGGCGGCGGCGAACCGGTGCGAGGCGGTCTGGTCCGACGACCTCGGTTTCACCACGGTGCTGGGGTGGCCGGCGGATCTCGTGGCGGTGGAGCTGCTCTACACCTCGCTGCTGGTGCAGGCCACCGCCGCCATGCTGCGCGGTCGCGCCGAACGCCGGCCGGGGTCCGGCCGGCGGACGAAGGTGTGGGACGAGTCCTTCCTCAACGCGTTCGCGCTGCGGATCGGTGAGCGGCTGCGCGCCGCCACCGAGGCGGCCGACCAGGCGGCTGCCGAGACGGCCGGGCCGGAACGCCTGCTGCCGGTGCTCGCCGCACGCGGCGAGGCGGTCCAGGAGCGGCTGGGCGCCCTCTTTCCGGGCGTCACCCGGCACCGGCTCAGCGTCCGCGACGCCGAGGGCTGGTCGTCCGGCACCTCGGCCGCCGACCGGGCCGCGCTGGACGTCGGCGGCGGCCAGCGGCCTCGACAGGTGCCGGGCCGGCCCTGATCCGCACGGCGTGGGACCACCGCCGGAGAGTATTTCTGCGATTTTCTTCGGTACGCGGTAGGGAACGGGGCGTCGGCTCCGACCCTCCGGTGAGCCGCACCCCGCCCGGGGAGCGACCAGCCAAGCGAGGAGCATCGCCGTGAAGTACATGCTGCTGATCTGGAACCGGCCCGGCTTCACCGAGGGGCTGACCGAGAAGGACCGCAACGCCCTGTTCGGCGAGGTGGACGCGATCATGAAGGAGCTGACCGAGAGCGGCGAGCTGGTCGACGGCCAGGCGCTGGCCGATCCGTCGCAGACGCAGACGGTCCGGCTCGCCGGCGGTCACCCGGAGATCGTCGACGGGCCGTTCATGGAGAGCAAGGAGCAGTTCGCCGGCTACCTGACAGTCGACTGCGACAGCCCGCAGCGGGCCGCCGAGATCGCCGCCCGGTGGCCGGACGTGCGTTTCGGCGGGGCGATGGAGGTCCGCCCGGTCATGGAACAGGCCGGGACGGAGATGTGACCGACGACCGGACGGTCGAGGATCTGCTGCGCACGCTCGCGCCGCAGGTCCTCGGCCTGCTGGTCCGCCGGCACGGCCAGTTCGACAGGTGCGAGGACGCCGTCCAGGAGGCGTTGCTCGCCGCCGCGACGCAGTGGCCCGGACAGGGCGTACCGGACAACCCGCGCGCGTGGTTGCTCACCGTGGCCACCCGCCGGCTCACCGACGAGTGGCGCAGCGAGAGCGCCCGCCGGGACCGCGAGGTGGCGGTGACGCGGCGCGAGCCGGCGTACGCCCAGGTGGCGCCGGCGGCCGACGCGGAGCCGGCGGTGGCGGACGCCGACGACACCCTCACCCTGCTCTTTCTCTGCTGCCATCCGGCGCTGGCGCCCTCGGCGCAGGTGGCGCTGACCCTGCGGGCGGTCGGCGGGCTCAGCACCGCCCAGATCGCCCGGGCGCACCTGCTGCCCGAGGCGACGATGAGTCAGCGGATCCGGCGGGCCAAGCAGCGGATCGAGGCGGCCGGGGCCCGGTTCCTGATGCCCGGGCCGGGTGAGCGTGCCGAGCGGCTGCGGACCGTGCTCCGGGTGCTCTACCTGATCTTCAACGAGGGGTACACCGCGTCCAGCGGACCGGACCTGCGACGGGCCGAGCTGACCGGCGAGGCGATCCGGCTGGCCCGCGTCCTGCACGGGCTGCTGCCCGACGACGGTGAGGTGACAGGTCTGCTGGCGCTGATGCTGCTCACCGACGCGCACCGGGCGGCCCGGGTCGGCGAGGACGGCGAGCTGGTGCCGCTCACCGAGCAGGACCGCACCCGGTGGGACGGCGGCGCCATTGCGGAGGGAGTCGCCCTGGTCACCGAGGCGCTGACCTGGTCGCCACCCGGCCCGTACCAGCTCCAGGCGGCGATCGCGGCGGTGCACGCCGAGGCGCCGACGCCGGCGGAGACGGACTGGCCGCAGATCGTGGCGCTCTACCGGCTGCTCGCCCGGCTCGCCCCGAACCCGATGGTCACCCTCAACCAGGCGGTGGCCGTGGCCATGGTGGACGGGCCGCGCGCGGGCCTCGCCCTGCTCGCGCCGCTGGACGCCGACGAGCGGATGGCCGGGCACCACCGGCTCGCCGCGGTCCGGGCGCACCTGCTGGAGCTGGCCGGGGAGCCGGACGCCGCGCGGGAGGCGTACCTGGCGGCGGCGCGTGGCACGACGAGCCTTCCCGAGCAGCGCTATCTGGAGCGGAGAGCCGCCCGGCTGGCGGGCCGACCGTCCCGCGCCTGACGTACCGCGTCCTGCACTGACCACGGCACGGCCCGGTCGCCGCACGGGGCTGCCGCGCGGCGACCGGGTGTCGGTCAGCTCGACACGTCGACGGCCGGGCAGCGGGCGCCCCGGGCGGGCACCACCTGGTCGATCAGGTACGCGTCGACGGCTCGGCCCACGCAGGGGCTGGTGGTGTAGCTGCCGTGGCCCCAACCCTCGTACGTCAGCAGCACTCCGTGCCGACCCAGCTGCCGCGCCACGTTCGTGGCCCAGGTGTAGCCGCTGGCCGGGTCGTGCACGGTGGCGGCGAGCAGCAGCGGCACGTCGCTGCGGACCCGCAGGCGGTGCTGCGGGTCGGCGACCGGGGTCGGCGAGCCCAGGCAGGTCACCAGGGCGAACAGCGCCGGCGGGTAGCGCAGGTCGGGCGCGAGCCGGGCCGCCCGGCGCACGTGTGCGGCGTACTCGCGGTAGTCGCGGACCGGCAGGTCCCAGTCCTGACAGAAGACCGCGAAGGGGTACGGCGCCACGGCATCCGCCGTACGCGCGCTGACGCCCGGTGTCGCGGCGCCCTGGAGCTTCCCGATCCACTCGGCCAGGCCCGGCCACCGCCCCGTGTCGTAGAGCTGCTTGTGCGCGAGCCGACTCAGCTCGAACGGGGGCAGTGCGGCCCCGGCGCGGTCCGGATCGGTCAGCAGGCCACGCTGGGCCCGGTCGTGCAGCCCGGCCCAGATCGCCCGGACGTCCCGACCGTGCAGGACGCAGTCGGCGGACCTGTCGCACCAGGCGACGAACTCGTCGAACGCGTCCTCGGCGGTGACCGCCTGGGTGTCGACGAACGCGCGGACGCCGAGGCTGTGGTCCACGGCGGCCTCCAGCATCACGGCCCGGACCTTGTCGGGGAACAGCTCCGCGTAGCGCTGACCGAGCAGGGTGCCGTACGAGCTGCCGTGGAACGTCAGCCGCCGTTCGCCGAGGGCGGCGCGGACGGCATCGAGGTCGCGGGCGGCGCTCGTCGTGTCGACGTGGTCGTAGAGCGGGCCGGTGCGAGCCCGACAGTCGGCGCGCAGCAGCGCGTTGCCGGCAAGCGTGGCGTCGAACTGGGCCTGGTCGGCGATCAGCTGCGGTTGCCGGGCGAGCAACTCCCGGGCGCAGAGCACCGGATGGCTGCGGCCGGTGCCGCGCGGGTCGAAGCTGACGACGTCGAACCGGCGGCGCAGCTCGGCGCTGAACCGGGAACTTCCGGTCACCACCCGGTCGACCCCGCTGTCGCCGGGTCCACCGGGACCGAACACCAGCGCACCCGTGCGGGCGGCCGGGTCGGTGGCGGCACGGCGGGCCAACGCCAGGTCGAAGCGCTCGCCCCGGGGCTGGTTCCAGTCGACAGGCAGCGACAGGGTGCCGCAGTCGGCCGTGGCGTCCGTGGGGCAGGGCTGCCAGTCGATGGCCTGTCGCGCGGCGGCCGGGCTCGCCGGGGTCAGGCCGGCGGTCGTGAGGGCCAGGGCCACCGCCCAGGCGAGGGCGGATTTGCGTACGTGCGGCATGAGGTGCTGTCCTCTCCCCGAAGGAGCGTTACCGGTGAAACTCGCCCACTGGGCGAGGTGATGCTGCTTCCACCCGGGCCGTCGAGTGGCCGCTCGACGGCCCGGGACCTTCGTCCGGTGCGGTCAGTCGACCTCGCGCAGGACGCGTTCGAGCGTGGCCATCCGGGTTTCCATCCCGCCCAGCCGGCCGTCCATGGCCGTGAGCAGGCGGGCGTTCTCGGCCTGGGCCTGGGCTGCCGTCTCGGCGAGCCGGCGGTAGTCGTCCGACCGGGCCGTCTCGTACCGGGCCCGCCGGGTCTTGGCGAGTTGGACGACTGTCACCGTGACCACGCTGATCAGAAAGCCGAAGATGCCGATCGCGCCGACGACCTCGGTCCAGTCGTGCTCGCTCATCGGTCCGCTCCGGGCTGCTCGGTCGAGTCGGGCACGGTAAGCGTCTCGACCGCCGCCGCGATGACCTGGGGGGTGAGTGTGAGCGCGAACGGCTCCACCTCGTAGTAGTTCATGGCCTTCCCGTCCTCCGACAACTCCAGGCGGGCGGTGACCAGCCCGGCCGCCGCCAGCTTCCTCAGGTGGACCTGCAACAGCGCTCGGCTGATGCCCAGTTGCCGGGCCAGCCCGCTGACATAGGCACGTTCCCGCGCCAGCGCGGCGACGACCCGCAGTCGGTGCGGGTTGGCCAGGGTGGCCAGCATCCGGACCAGGTCGTCGCCGGTCGGCGGTGGAGCGGCACTCATAACCAGCCCTTGCACATGCCAACAGAAGTTAGCAGGTGTGGCCGCACGGCGGCGTGGACGACGAGCGGAATCAGGGGGATCTCAGGGTTCACGACCCCGGACACACAGCACGCCGGGCCGGTGAGTGATCACCGGCCCGGCGTGCGGGTTACGTCGTACGTCAGCTCTTGAAAGCGTCCTTGATCTTCTCGCCCGCCTGCTTGAGCTTGGCCGTGGACTGGTCTGCGCGACCCTCGGCCTCGAGCTGCTCGTTGTCGGTGGCGCGACCGGCGCCTTCCTTGAGCTTGCCGGCCGCGTCCTCGCTGGCGTTGTTGATCTTGTCATCGATACCCATGTGCCAACCTCCATTGCGAGCGTCGCTACGACCTCAGCAGTACCCCCGCCGTCCGCCGCCCAACCATCGCCGTCGTCACAATCCGCGATCGGCTGCCGAACGGAACCGGCGCAGGCGCAGACTGTTGGCCACCACGAAGACCGAGGACAGCGCCATCGTGGCACCGGCGATCATCGGGTTGAGCAGGCCGGCGGCGGCCAGCGGCAGGGCCGCCACGTTGTAGCCGAAGGCCCAGAACAGGTTGCCCCGGATGATCCCGAGCGTGCGCCGGGACAGCCGGATGGCGTCCACCGCCGCGTCCAGGTCGCCCCGGACGAGGGTGAGATCGGACGCCTCGATCGCCACGTCGGTGCCGGTGCCCATCGCCAACCCCAGATCGGCCTGGGCCAACGCCGGCGCGTCGTTCACCCCGTCACCTACCATCGCCACCGACCGCCCCTGCGCCTGAAGCCGCCGGACGACGTCGACCTTGCCGGCGGGCAGCACCTCGGCGATCACCTCGTCGATGCCCACCTCGGCCGCGACCGCAGCGGCCACGGTGGGGTTGTCGCCGGTCAGCAGGACCGGGGTGAGCCCCAGGGCGCGCAACCGGGCCACGGCCGTCCGGCTCGTCGGCCGGACCACGTCGGCGACCGCGAGCACGCCCCGCGCCCGTGCGTCCCAGCCGGCGACGATCGCCGTACGCCCCGCGGCCTCCGCGTCCCGCACGGCCAGATCGACCTCCGGCGGTACGTCGACACCGCGCTCGCGCAGCAGCCGGAGCCGGCCGACCAGCACGCTCCGACCGTCGACCGTGCCGGTGACGCCCAACCCTTCGAGGTTGGCGAAGTCGGTCACCGGGGGCAACGCTGCGGCCTCGGCGGCGCCGGCGGCGACCGCCCGGGCGATCGGGTGCTCGGAGGCGGCCTCCAGCGCACCGGCGAGTCGAAGCAACTCGGCCCGGTCCTCGCCGTTGGCCGGCACCACGTCCACCAACGTCATCCGGCCGGTCGTCACGGTGCCGGTCTTGTCCAGCACGACCGTGTCGACGCGGCGGGTCGACTCCAGCACCTCCGGGCCCTTGATCAGCACGCCGAGCTGAGCGCCCCGACCGGTGCCGACCAGCAGTGCGGTCGGCGTGGCCAGGCCGAGCGCACACGGGCAGGCGATGATCAGCACGGCCACGGCGGCGGTGAACGCGGTGGTCGGACCAGCGCCGGTGCCCAGCCACCAGCCGAGGGTGCCCACCGCGAGGGTGATGACGATCGGAACGAAGACGCCGGAGATCCGGTCGGCCAGTCGCTGCACGGCCGCCTTGCCGCTCTGCGCCTGCTCGACGAGGTCGGCCATCCGGGCGAGCTGGGTGTCCGCGCCGACCCGGGTGGCGGTGACGACCAGCCGGCCGCCCGCGTTGATCGTCGCCCCGACCACCCCGTCGCCCGGGCCGACCTCGACTGGCACCGACTCGCCGGTCAGCATGCTGGCGTCGACTGCGGACGTGCCCTCGTCGACGACCCCGTCGGTGGCGATCTTCTCGCCGGGGCGGACCACGAACCGGTCACCGACGGCGAGCTGGTCCACCGGGATCCGGGTCTCCACGCCGTCGCGCAGCACCGCCACGTCCCGGGCGCCGAGTTCGAGAAGGGCGCGCAGGGCCGCCCCGGCGGTCCGCTTGGATCGGGCCTCGAAGTAGCGCCCGGCCAGGATGAACACCGTCACCCCGGCGGCCGCCTCCAGATAGATGTTGCCGGCGCCGTCGGTGCGGGTGATGTCGAAGCGGAAGGGGTGCGTCATCCCGGGCATCCCGGCGTCGCCCAGAAAGAGCGCCCAGAGCGACCAGCCGAACGCGGCCAGGGTGCCCAGCGAGACCAGGGTGTCCATTGTCGCGGCGCCGTGCCGCAGGTTGGTCCACGCGGCCCGGTGGAACGGCAGCCCGCCCCAGACCACCACCGGGGCGGCGAGGGTCAGCGAGAGCCACTGCCAGTAGTCGAACTGCCACGGCGGCACCATGGCCAGCAGGACCACCGGCACGCTGAGCACCGCCGACACCCACAGACGGGTACGCGGCCCACGCAGCGGGTCGACCGGCTGCTCGGTCGTCGGCGGAGCCGGCAGGGCCGCCGTGTAGCCGGTCTTCTGCACCGTGTCGATCAGGTCGTCAGGCGTGACGCTGTCGACGTACCGGACGGTGGCCTTCTCGGTGGCGTAGTTGACGGTGGCGCTCACCCCGTCCATCCGGTTCAGCTTCTTCTCGATCCGGGCGGCGCAGGCGGCGCAGGTCATCCCCCCGATGGCCAGTTCGATCCGGTTCGGCGCCTCGGGCAGTGGTCTGCTGGTGGTGGTCATCGTCTGGTCCCGTCAGTTGTGCCCGTGGCCGGGGGTGCCGTGCTCGGTCGGCGCCGGCCCGCTCGGGGTGGGGTCGCCCCCGGTCGGGGCGGTGCCGGCGACGACTGTGAACTCGGCGGTGTGCACCCGCCCGCCGTGCCGGAAGTCGAGGTAGAGCCGGTAGCTGCCGGCCGACGGCACCTCGGCGGAGAAGGAGATCTCCGGACCGGGCCGGGTGCGTCCGTCGCCGGGTGTTCCGTCCGGGTGTACATGCAGGTACGCGAGATCGCCCCGGCGCAGCGCCACCAGGTGCCCGTACGCCCCCAGGTAGGGCTCCAGGTCGGTGACCGGTCGCCCGTCGCGGCTGACGCTCAGGGCCAGTGACGAGGTGCGGCCGGGCTGCGGCACGCCGGCCAGCGTGACTGTGTAGCCGTCGACCGTGGTGCTGGTCGCCGGGGCGGGCAGCGGCCGTTCGGTCAGCTCACCGGGGACTGTCACGTCCACGCCGAGGGTCAGCGCCTCACCCCCGGTGGGCGTGAAGTCGGCGAACGCCCGCCACTGCCCCGGGCCGTCCAGCGGGGTGTCGACCCGCCAGGTGCCGTCCGGGGCGAGGTCCGGGTGCACGTGGTGGAAGCCGGACAGGTCCCGCCGGGCGACGATCAGGTGCATCCGCTTGTCGTGCGCCACGTCGTACCTGGTCACCGGGCGGCCGTCCGGCCCGCCGATCTGGAAGGCGAACTCGCCGGCCGGGGCAGCGACCGGAACGAGCGTGTAGCCACGATCGGAGACGAGCAGGCCGCCGGGAACCCGCTCGGCCGCCTCGTCGTGCACGGTGGGGCCCGGGCCGTGGGCGGCGCCGCCGCCGGGCCGGCTCTCGGCGACCGGGTCGATCGGATCGACCACCCGGCCGACCCCGTACGCCGCGCCGAAGACCGCCGCGAGACCGAGGGCGAACCCGCCCATTCTGGTCACGGTGTTCATCCCGGGCCTCCCGCTCACGCCTCGACGAGGTCGTAACCGGCCTCGTCGACCGCGGCCCGGATGGAATCGGTGTCCACGGGCTGCTCGCTGGTGACGGTGACCCGGCCGGTGGCGAGATCCACCTGCACGTCGCGCACCCCGGCGATGGCGCCCACCTCGGCGCTGACCGCGCTGACGCAGTGCCCGCAGGTCATGCCCCGCACCTGGTACGTCGTGTCGACCATCGAACCGCTCCCTTCGTCTTCTGCCAGCCTATACCCCCCAGGGGTAAGGCCGAGGCAGACTCGTACTCCGTCAGGTACCGGTACCCGGTGGGGGTATCGGACACGAGGGACGTTACCATACCCCCCAGGGGTACGCTATTCTCGTCGCCATGACCACACCCACACCGATCCGCGGCTACACCGCCAGCAAGGACCAACTGCTCGCGCGGCTCCGCCGCGTCGAGGGGCAGGTCCGGGGCATCGAGAAGATGGTCGACGAGGACCGTTACTGCATCGACGTGCTCACCCAGATCTCCGCGATCCAGGCCGCGCTCGACAAGGTGGCCCTGGGCCTGCTCGACGGGCACGCCCGCCACTGCATGCACGAGGGGGCGGCCGAAGGTCGGGCCGACGAGATGGCCACCGAGATGATGGCTGCCGTCGGCCGGCTCATGAAGCGCGGCTGAGCCGGTCAGTCGGGCTCCGCGTCGAGGCGTACCCGGCGGAGCAACTGGGCGTTGAGCGCCACCACGATGGTGGACGCCGACATCAGCACCGCCGCCACCGCCGGGCTCAACGCCACCCCGGCCCAGGCGAGCACGCCGGCCGCCAGCGGCAGCGCCACCACGTTGTAACCGGCGGCCCAGGCCAGGTTCTGCCGCATCTTGCGGTACGACGCCCGCGAGAGCCGGACCACGGCACCGACACCGCGCGGGTCGGACGACGCCAGCACCACCCCGGCGG
Source organism: Micromonospora sp. DT63 (assembly GCF_049841615.1). NCBI lineage: Bacteria > Bacillati > Actinomycetota > Actinomycetes > Micromonosporales > Micromonosporaceae > Micromonospora > Micromonospora sp. DT63. The sequence continues at coordinate 145,623 of NZ_JBNCKQ010000011.1, forward strand.
ACTCGATCGCCACGTCGGTCCCCGCCCCGATGGCGATGCCGACGTCGGCGCGGGCCAGCGCCGGCGCGTCGTTCACCCCGTCGCCGACCATCGCCACGGTCAGCCCTCGCCGCTGGAGGTCCGCGACCCGGCCGTCCTTCTCGGCCGGCAGCACCTCGGCGAAGACCTCGTCCACCCCCGGCTGGAAGCCGAGATCGGCGGCCACCGACTCGGCCACCGACCGCGCGTCGCCGGTGATCATGGCGATGGTGCGGACGCCTTCGGCACGGAGCTCGGCGATGGCCTGCCGGGCCTCCGGGCGCACCTCGTCGGTGAGCGCGAACGCCCCGAGCACGGTGCCCGGCAGCCGCACCAGGTACAACACCACGGCCCCGCGCGCCGACCACCGGCCGGTCGCCACCTCCAGGTCGTCCGGGAGCGGCCGACCCAACTCCCGCAGCAACGCCGGGCCGCCCACCGCGTACTCCGTACCGTCGACGGTGGCCCGCACGCCGCGGCCCGGCAGCGACCGGAAGCCGGTGCCACGCGCCGGGCCGGCGGACCCGGCCGCCGTCACGATCGCCCGGGCCAGCGGATGCTCGCTGTCGGACTCGACGCCGGCGGCGATCCGCAGCGCCTCCTCCCGCTTCAGGCCCGGAGTCGTCACCAGGTCACTCACCGCGTGCTCACCGCGGGTCAGCGTGCCGGTCTTGTCAAAGAGCACCGCGTCGACGGTCCGCATGCGCTCCAGCGCCAACCGGTCCTTGACCAGGATCCCGCGCCGCGCCGCCAGGGCCGTGGACAGTGCCACGACCAGCGGGATGGCCAGGCCGAGCGCGTGCGGGCAGGCGATCACCAGGACCGTGACCGTACGGACCACCGCCTGGTCGGGCTCACCGAGCGCGGTCCAGACCGCCAGCGTCACCACTGCGGTGCCGGCGGCCACGTAGAACAGCGCGGCGGCGAACCGGTCGGCAAGCAGTTGGGCCTGCCCACCCGAGCGCTGCGCCTGCGCGACCATGCGCTGGATGCCGGCGAGCGCTGTCTCGTCACCCAGCGCCTCGACCCGGACCCGGATCGCCGAGTCGGTGGCGACAGTGCCGGCCACCACCCGCTCGCCCGTCGACCGGGCCACCGGCCGCGACTCACCGGTGATCATCGACTCGTCCAGTTCGGCGTCGCCGTCGACGATCCGGCCGTCCGCCGGCACCCGACCCCCGGGCCGGACGAGCACCACGTCGCCCACCCGCAACGCGCTGAGCGGCACCGGCTCGGGCCGCCCGTCCGGCGCCACACGCTCGGCCTCGTCCGGCAGCAGCGCGGCCAACGCCGCCAACGCCCCCCGGGCCTGCCCGATGGCCTTCATCTCCTGCCAGTGCCCGAGCAGCATGATGGTGACCAGCGCGGCCAGCTCCCACCAGAAATCCAGGTCGAAGGCGCCCAGGCTGGTGGCCAACGACGCCGTGTAGGCGACCGTGATCGCCATCGCGACCAGCAGCATCATTCCCGGCGCCCGGTCCCGGATCTCGCGCACCGCGCCGACCAGGAACGGCCAGCCACCCCAGAGGAAGACCACCGATCCGAACACCGGCCCGATCCAGGAGCGACCGGGAACGTCCCATCGGAGCCCGAGCCGGTCCATCACCAGGTGACTGGTCAGCACCACCGGCACGGTGAGCACCAGGCAGACCCAGAACCGGCGGCGGAACATCGCCGGGTCGTGGCCGGCGTGCTTGTCGTGGCCGGCGTGCTTCTCCGGGCCGGCGTGCTTCTCCGGGCCAGCGCGCTTCTCCGGGCCGGCGTGCTGATCGTGGGCGGCGTGCTGATCGTGGGCGGCCGGCGTCGCGTGCCGGTTCCGGTCGGCGGCCTGCTCGGGGACGGGCTCGGACATGACTCCAACATGCCGCTCCGGCCCAGGCCGCGCGAGCGGTTCGACCATCCGACACTCCGCCACGACCTGCGACACCCAGTTGGGCTGGCTAGCATCTCCGGCGATGGCCTACCGGACTCCGCCGCCCAGTCGGGCACCGGCGCCGCCACGGCGCGGCGCCTGCGCCGACCGGCCGGCCCAGTGGATCACCCTGGGTAACCAACGGGTCGTCAACCAGCAATTCGATGCGCTCGTCACCGCGTTCGTCCGGCGGAGGTGAACCGCCCGGCCCGTCCGCACGTACCCCGCACCGGATCGTTGGGAGTTCTCGCATTGGGTTCCGACCACAGCCATACCGCCCGCCCCGCCCCGCCCCGGGTCCGGCGGATCCTCGTCGCGACGGTGGTGCCGCTCTTCGTGGCCACCGTCGTCGCCGCCGTGGTGCTCTGGCCACGGGACGGGGCGCCGCAGGCCGGCGGTGGCACTGACGCGCCGCGCCACCACGGCACGGTGACCCGGGTGGTGACCGAACCCTGCCCGCCGTCGGCCAGCCCGGAGGGCACACCGGCCACCGGGCCGTGCGGCACGGTGGACGTACGGGTCGAGGACGGGCCGAGCGCCGGCCAGCAGGTACGGACGCCCGTCCCCGCCGGACCCGGCGCTCCACGCGTCGAGGTCGGCGACGACGTCGTCCTGGTCGAGCTGACCGACCCGACCGATCCCACCACCAGCAGCTGGAACATCGCCGAGCATCAGCGCGGAACGCCGCTGGTGTGGCTCGCGGTGGTCTTCGCCGCCGCGATCGTCGCGTTCGGCCGGTGGCGGGGCCTGGCCGCGCTGGCGGGGCTGGCCGCCAGCTTCGCCATCCTGCTCACCTTCGTGTTGCCGGGCATCAGCGCCGGTCGGCCACCGCTGCTGGTGGCGGTGGTCGGCGCCGCCCTGATCATGTTCGTGGTGCTCTACCTGACACACGGAGTGACCGCGCAGACCTCGGTCGCGGTGCTCGGCACCCTCGGCAGCCTGGTGCTCACCGGAGTGCTCGCGACCATCGCCACGGCCGCCACCCGGCTCACCGGCTTCGGCAGCGAGGACGCCACCACGCTGTCGATGTTCCAGGCCCACGTGGACCTGCGCGGCCTGCTGCTCGCCGGGATCATCATCGGCTCACTCGGGGTGCTCGACGACGTGACAGTCACCCAGGCCGCCACCGTCACCGAACTGGCGAACGCCAACCCCGGTCTGAGCCGGCTACAGCTCTACCGGGCGGCCACCCGGGTCGGCCGGGCGCACATCGCCTCCACGGTCAACACCATCGTCCTGGCGTACGCGGGCGCCTCACTACCGCTGCTGCTCCTGCTCACCGCCGACACCCGCCCCCTCGGGCAGATCCTGACCAGCGAATTCCTCGCCCAGGAGATCGTCCGCAGCGCGGTCGCCACACTCGGCCTGATCGCCGCCGTACCCCTCACCACCGGGCTGGCCGCCGTGGTGACCGCGGCCGGGGCGACGCCGACGCAGGACACGGACGCCGACGTCCTGACACCGCGCCCCCGTCGGGACCGGACGGAGACACTGGCCGCTCTCAGCTCCCCGCCAGGGGGTCGGCCCGACGGACCCGACCCGGAGCGGAACGCACCCCCATCCACCGCCACCACCGGGTGGCCAGAGCCGAACAGGAGCACTGATACGGCATGGTGACACTCCTCAGCGTGACCGGATCGGGCACTCGCCCTGAGAACCGCGTCACTGGTCACTCAACGCCATGGCGAAATGACACTTTTAGTCGGCATCAGGACGTAGCTCAGGCGGTGGATTCTCGGGTAACCTCGCTGCCGGCCACCGACGAAGGCGCGCAGCGGCGCCTGCGGTGCCACCGCCCAATCGCCAACCGGCGAGCCGGGGACCCAGGTACGTGGGGTGAATCCGCGACAGCGGTAGGGGCCACTTCCGCCCCGAACCCGTCAGCTAACCCGGTCGGCGGTCGACGGAAGGGAACATTGTGACGGCACCCCTACGCCGCTGGTTGACACCCGTGGTGGCCGTGCTCGCTGCGCTGACCGTGTTCGCCGGCCCCCTCCCGGCCCACGCCGCCCCGACGACCCCCACACCGTCCGGGCACGAAGAGGAAGACGAACCCAAGCTCCTCACCGACGTCATCGAGCAGACCAACCGGGACTACGTGGCGGCCAAGTCCAAACTGGACAAGTCCAAGAAGCGGCAGCTTGAGCTGGCGGTGGAGGTCCAGCGGGCCAAGGCCGACCTGGACGCGCTGGCCCCGCAGGTCGCGCAGATCGCCGCCCAGTCGTACCGGACCGGACGGGTCGGCGCGATCGCGATGCTGCTGGAGAGCGACGCCCCGGACTCGTTCGTCCGCCGAGCCGCGGCGCTCGACGAGATGAACATGGTCAACGAGAAGAAGCTCGCCGAGGTCAACGCGGTCAAGTCCCGCGCCGAGCAGGCCAAGCTGGCCCTCGACGCGGAGATCCGCGAGCAGCAGAAGCAGACCGCCCTGATGGCGAAGGACAAGCGCGACGCGGACAAGGCGCTCGCGCTGGTCGGCGGTCAGGGTTTCACCGGCGGTCTGGTCGACGCCGTCTCGCCGGTCGCCCGGATCGGCCCGGGTCGCACCGCCGACGGTGACTGGAAGCCGCAGTCGTGCAGCGAGGACGACCCCACCACCTCCGGTTGCGTCACCCCGCGCACCCTGCACGCGTACAAGGAGGTCAAGCGGGCCGGCTTCAACCGGTTCGTCGGCTGCCACCGCAACGGTGGCCCGTACGAGCACCCGAAGGGCCGCGCCTGTGACTGGTCGTTGCAGAAGAGCGGCTTCAGCCCGTGGCACAACAACGACACCCGCATGTACGGCAACAACGTCGCCGCGTTCCTCATCCGCAACGCCGACCGCCTCGGCATCTACTACGTGATCTGGAACCGGCAGATCTGGTTCCCGGCGACCGGCTGGAAGTCGTACAGCGGGCCGTCGAACCACACCGACCACGTCCACATGTCGATGCTCTGATCCACCCGACGAAGTCCGAGGGCCGTCCCGCATCAGGCGGGACGGCCCTCGTCGGGTCAGGCGCGGCGAAAGCCGCCGGGCGGCAGTTGTCGGGTCAGGCGGCGGCGGAGGCTGCCGGGTCGTCCGAGGTCGCCGCATCGGCCGGTACGGGGGTCACCGGGCGCACCACGCCGGCGGCGAGCCGGTACGACATGCCCACCACCGCACACCGCCCCTGCGCCACCTCGCCGGCCAGCACGGGCGACTGCCCGAGCAGCGTCTCGACGGTCTGCGCGATGTGGATGTCGACGATGCCGTCGATGTCGTCCACGCCCTCGGCGGCGGCACGTCGCAGGCTGGGCACCACCGCGTCGACGACCGCGGGAAGGTGCCCCGGGGGCGCGACACCGGTGGCGGCCGCCTCGCGGGCTGCCTGCACGGCACCGCACGAGTCGTGGCCGAGGACCACCACCAGTGGAGTGCCGAGCACGGTCACGGCGTACTCCACGCTGCCCAGCACCTCCGGGCCCGCGGTGTGGCCGGCCGTCCGGACCACGAAGAGGTCGCCAAGCCCCCGGTCGAAGATGATCTCAGCGGCCAGTCGGGAGTCGGAGCAGCCCACGACCACCGCGAACGGGTGCTGCCCGTCGGCCACGGCGGCCCGGTGCCCGGCGTCCTGGTTGGGGTGGCGCGGCGCCCCGCTGACGAAGCGCCGGTTGCCGGCGGCCAGCTCGGCGTACGCTCGGGCCGGCTCGGTCGGCGTCGACGCTCGATCGGCGGCCCGCTGCGGACCGGGCTGCCCTCCAGGCGTACCGGAACGGCTCATTCCCGCACCTCGTCTCCACGCGTTTTACCTGCTCAAGAGGCTCTTCAGCCGGGCCGGCGGTGGGCGCTGGCTCGGGCTCAACGGTCACACGCACCGCAAGATGCGTCAAGATATGCGTGATTTAGATTTCATACGTAGACCCCGAACCGGCCCTTCGGTCGTTGGGACCGGGCCGGCCCGTCGGCACCTGGCCCGACCCCTCTGGCGGGCACGCGGGTGAAGCGGACAACCGGAGAGGCGGCTCCACGATGACGAGCGCGGCGACGGCCGGAGGCGGCCGGAACTGGACGTTCCTCACCAACCACGGGCATGTGCTGCTGGCCATCGCCCGCGATCCCACAGCACGACTGCGCGACGTGGCGGCCGAGGTGGGCGTCACCGAACGGGCCGCCCAGGCCATCGTCGCCGACCTGGAGGCCGGCGGTTACCTGCACCGCACCCGGGTGGGGCGCCGCAACGAGTACACCCTGAACCCCGCCGGCCACTTCCGGCACCCCGCCGAAGCCGATCGTCAGGTCGGCCACCTGCTCGCCCTGTTCGCCGAAACACCCGCCGACGACGTCTCCTCCCGACCCTGACCGTCGTCGTCGCACGCCCGCGTCGAACGGCGAGCCCGGACCCGCGTCGCACGCCGGCCCCGAACGGCGAGCCCTGACGTCGTTCCACGCCGGCCTCGAACGGCGAGCCGTACCCGCCCGGCCGGCGTCGTCGCGCCCGAAGCTGAGCGAGGTCACCGTTCCCGCCCCGAACGGCGGTCGCCGGGCGCTGCCCGACGCGGTGCAGCGGTAATCTCTGCGGGTGCGCGAATGCCTGCCGCCGAGCGCGACCCATCCGTCCCGCCGTGGCGTCCGAGCTGTCCTCAGTGGAACGCTGGCGGTCCTGCTCGGCGCCGCCCTGGTGGTCCCCTCCTCTCCGGCGCTAGCGGCGGCGCCCACCTGCGGCCCGGCCGGCGAGGACGGCCTGGTGCAGATGCCGTGGGCGCTGCGGAGGGTGGATCCGGCCTCGGCGTGGCCGCTGTCCCGGGGCGCCGGGGTGACGGTAGCGGTCATCGACTCCGGGGTCTCCGCCATCCACCCGATCCTGAAGGGTCAGGTGCTGGAGGGCCGCGACTTCAACAACCTGCCGGCTAACCGGGGGCAGTGTGACCTGGCCGGTCACGGCACGATGGTCGCCGGCATCATCGCCGGCAAGGACGGCACGGGGGTGCCGTTCAGCGGTATCGCCCCGGCGGCGCGCATCCTGCCCATCCGGGTCCTGCCGGACGCCAAGGGCACCAACGACGAGGGGCTACCCGGGCAGATCGCCGCAGCCATCGACTGGGCTGTCGACAACGGCGCCGACGTGATCAACCTGTCCCTGGTGACCCTGCCCCGCCCCGAACTGGCACAGGCCGTCGAACGCGCCCTCGCCAAGCGGGTGGTGCTGGTCGCCGCCGCCGGCAACCGGCAGGAGACCCAGGAGGACAGGCCCGCCTACCCGGCGGCGTACCCCGGGGTGATCGCCGTGGGCGGCGTGGACGAGCAGGGCGGGCACGTGGGCACCTCGGTCAGCGGCACCTTCGTCGACGTCGCCGCGCCGGGACTGAACATCGTCGGCCCGGCGCCGGGTGGATCCGGCTACCGCGCCGAACCGACGGGTGGCACCAGCTTCGCCGCCGCGTACGTCTCGGGGGTGGCCGCGCTGGTTCGGGCCGCCTACCCGGATCTCACGCCGGAGCAGGTCGCCGACCGGTTGGAGCGGACGGCGGACAACCCGCCGCAGGGGCGCAACGCCGAAGTCGGCTACGGCGTGGTCAACCCGTACCGGGCGGTGTCGAGCCTGCTGGGCACCCGCACCAACCCGCCGGTTGACGTGCTTGCCGCACCGGCCCCGGCGGCCGATCCGCTGAGCTGGCAGCGCTCCGTCGCGATCTGGGCCGCCGCGGTGGGGGCTCTGCTCGCCGTGCTGCTGCTGATCACGCGACCGATCATGGCGCGTGGCCGCCGACGCGGCTGGCGGCCCGGCCGACGTACCGACGAACCGGTCACCGGCTGAGCGTCGGCTCCGCCGCCGCAACGGTCGGCCCCTGAGACACGTCACGGCGCTGCTGCGGTCGACCGCAGCAGCGCCGTGACGCGAAAGGCTCAGCGCAGGATGCCGGAGGTGCCACCGCCGTCGGCACCCCACACGTCCTCGTCCTCCTCCAGCCAGGTGTTGCGGGCGGTGTCCTCCTCGCCGTAGCCGGCACCGCCGCCCGTCCCGGCCACGCCACCGGCACCGCGAGCGCCAGCGCCACGCCCGGCGCCACCCCGACCGGCGCCGGCGCCACCGGCGGCACCACCCATCCCGGGTGCCATGCCGCCGCCGCCCAGCTTGCCGCCCGCTCCGAGTCGGCCACCGGCGCCCCGGCCACCGCCACGACCGGCACCTGCCGCGCCGCCGCCCATCATCGGGCCCATGCCCGGCGAGACCGCCCGGCCGAGCGCGCCGCCACCCGCGAGAGCACCGGCGCTGCCCAGGCCGCCACCGCCGCCGCCGACCCCGCCGGACGAGCCCAGGCCGCCCGAGCCCAGGCCGCCGCCTCCGAGGCCGGAGCCGAGACCTGGCGAACCGCCGCCACCCGCACCGGCGAGGCCACTGCTGAACTGGTCGTCCGCACCGCCGACGCCCGGGACGCCGCCGGTGCCCGGGTAGTTACCGGTGCCGGGGTCGTAACCACTCGACAGGTCGGGGTGGGCGCTGGAACCGCCCGGCAGGTTGCCGGTGTCCGGCATGCCTGTGGCGCCGATCGAGGGCGTGGCACCGAGGCTCCCGGTGGACGGGCTGCCGCCGAGCTTCGGCACACCACCACCACCGCCACCGCCACCGCCGCCGTTGTCCAGCTTGGGTATCTCGTGCGTCGGTTCCTTCGTGCCAAGCGGGCCAGCATCGCCCGGGGTGCCAGGCGCGATGGCCTGGTAGTCGCCGCTCACCTGCTCGTAGACGCGGGCCGCGTCGTCCGACTGGTCGTTGATCCAGTCGGCGATCGCGGTCACCGGGTCGAGCCAGCCCAGGAAGTCCGGCGAGACCTTCGCCTCGAAGAAGCCGACCCCGAGGGTCAGCTTCGCGTTGCGCGCCTCCAGGACGTCGTTGACGCAGGTCGCCGGGATCGGGAAGTCCCGCTGGGCCGCGGTGAGCTTGTCGGCGGCGGTCTTGAGCGACTGGACGATGCCGGTGCCCTTCTCCGCGTCCGCCACGATCTGCCCGGTGTCCTTGGAGATCTGCTCGATGTGGCCCTTGAACGCTTCGTACGCAGGACCCTTCCAGGTCGTGCCCAGGTCCTTGATGTTGGTGTCGAGGCTCTGCTTGACGTTGTTGAGATTCTTGATCAGCTGTTCCCAGCCGAGGGCGGCGCTCTCCACGTCACCAGGCCGGCCGTCGATGACGACCTTCTGGCACATCTCTTCCCAGCTCAGGCCCACCTTCGTCCTCCCCCGTCCTAGCGGCCGTCGCCGTTGCCGGCCACGTCGCCGAAGACACGCTGCATGTCGGCGGCGGACATCCTGTTCTGTTCCTCCGCCGTCTCGTAGTTCTGCTTGACCTGGCGCAGCGCCTCCGCCGCGTCGTACAGGTTCTGCGAGAGCCTCCGGACACCTGACTCGGTGCCCTGGTAGAGCCCCTGGTGCTTGGCGGCCAACCGGGCCGCCCAGTCGAACCCGCCGAGCGGGCTCGGCTGGCCTCCGGCCCCACCTGCCACGCCGCTGGCCGCGCCACCCATCAGGTCCTGGATGTCGACCATGTCGTAGGACAGCTTGTTCAGGTACGCGGCGTGGGTCTCCAGCCAGGTGATGGCCGAGTCCAGGCTTGTCGCGTCCCACTCGGTCTTGACGCCGGCCTCACCCGGCGCGGTGACCAGGCCCTTCGGCGTTGCGGCGTGGTTGACGTTGTCGATCTCCAAGCCGGTCACGGCCAGACCCGCCGTCGGCACCCCGCCGACCGGGACCGGGATGTAGAGGTCGTCGTTCACGTACCGTTCCGGCTGGGTGGTTCTGTCGTCCGTCATCGGTCCCCTCCCCGAAACCCTGACTGGTGGCCTGCGTTCACTGCTGCTGGTGGCCGGGTGGCGGCGGGCCCGAGCCCGGCCAGCCGGACGGGCCCGGCGGTGACGCCGGAGCGGTCGGTGCCGGCGGATAACCAGGCGCGGGATGGCCCGGCGGGTACCCCTGCCCCGGCTGGCCCGGCGGCGGACCGTAGCCCGGAACGGGCTGCGGCGGCGGACCGTACCCGGCCGGTGTCGGCTGGGTGGCGGGCCAGCCTGGTGGCGGCATGCCGGGTGCGCCTGGGTACGGGCCGACAGCGGCCGGCGATGGGCGCCGCCTGCGGCGTCGCAGCACCACCAGCAGCACGATCAGCCCGATGATCGGAACGCCGAGGCAGAGCCCCACCTGGACGATCGCGCCGGCCTTGTTCGAGACCCCGAACTCGACCGCCGGCCCGTCGTCGTCACCGGGGCGCGCGGCGCTGCCGGTGCGGGTCGGGCCGGCCGGGCGGCCCGCGCCCTCCAGGAGCGGGTTCGCCGTGACGGCGGGCACCGATCGGGTCAGCGCGGCGACCGGATCGACCCTGCCGAAGCCGAACTGCGGGTCCCGCCCGGCCCGCCCGGCGTCGCGGGCGGTTCTGATCAGCCGGTTGACGACGTTGGCCGCGTCGAGCTTCGGATACTCCGAGCGGACCAGCGCCACCACCCCGGAGATGAGGGCGGCCGCCGAACTGGTGCCGCTGCCCAGCCCATAGCCGTTCGGCGAGACGCCTTCGGGCGCCGGCGCGATGATGCTGTCCATCGGACTGGCGATGACGGTCTCCGGCCCCTGCACCGACCCGGCGAAGAAGCCACCCTGCTTGCCGAACCCGGAGACGGCGACGACGCCGGGGATGTTGGCGGGCGAGGTGACCTGTCGGTCGCCCTGCTCGACGTTGCCCGCGGAGGCGACCACGACGGCATCCTTGCTCAACGCGTAGTTGACGGCGTCCACCACATCCGGGGAAGCCGCCCTGTTGCCACTGCCGAGCGAGAGGTTGATGACGTCAGCGCCGTTGTCCGCGGCCCACCGGATACCCAGGACCATGTCCTGTTCGTTGAAGTTCGCGCCCATCGCGACGGGCAGGATCTTCGCGGCCGGGGCGATGCCCAACACGTGCATCTCGCCCCCGCCGCGCCCGGCGATGATGCCGGCCATCGCGGTGCCGTGCCCCTTCACCTTGTCGTCGTCACGCCGCCCGTCCGGGGGAGCCATGGCGTTGGTGCCGTGCCCCGCGAGCACCTGCCCGCGCAGGTCGGGATGGCTGGCCTCGACGCCGGTGTCGACGACGGCGACCACGACGCCAGCACCCTTGGTGATCTTGTGGGCGGCAGAGATCTTGAGGTAGTCCAGGTACCACTGCTGAATGCCCCGGACCGTGTCGGCGGCCTGGGCCGGCGCCGGCGCGACAGTCACCGCGGGCGCCAGCGCGGCGCACAACGCCAGCACTGCCGCGCCCATGGCCCGTGTCGATCGGAAAGGCTTCCCCGTACGCATCGCTCTCCCAGTACCTCGCCGACGCCAACGCAGTGCGGCTCCGGCCCGGTCGAAGCCGGACCGGAGCCGCACCGGTGATTGTGTCAGCCCCACACCTTGGAGTTGCTCATCTCGGTGGAGACGTAGTTCTCGCGGGCGATACCGACGGCGCCGCCGATCTCGTTCAGGATCCGGTTGATGTCCCGGACCGACGAGTCCCACTTCGCCTGGTGCTGCTCGTAGGCGGTCCGGTCCTCGCCCTCCCACTGCAGCTTGGACAGCATCGACCGCAGCGTGTCGAGCTTCTCGTCGATGGTCTTCGAGATGGCCTGCATCTGCTGGTTGCTGCTCTCGAGGACCGCGTAGTCAACCTTGATCGTCACGACTTCCTCCTCTGCTGGCTATGGATCACGGGTTGAGAGCAGAGTGGAACTTGTCCAGCATCTGCTGCTGCTCCTCGTCGTTGACCTGGTGCGTCGTACCCGACTTGTCGAGCAGGTCCGCGATGTTGTCCATCGCGGTCAGCAGGTTGACGGTGTCCTCGTTCCAGCGCGTCATCAACGACTGGAACCCCGTGGACGCCTGACCCTTCCACGCCATGGCCAGGTCGTCGACTACGTTCCACAGCTTCTTCAGCTCGCCGTCGACCTCGCTGCGCGTGGACCGCACGTCACTCGCGGCGGTATGCAGAGTCGCAGCTTCGACCTCGAACGCCATGCTTCACACCCTTCCGTCATGTTGTGGCGGCGGCTTTGCCGCGCCCCTCCCCCGCGGCAAGGCAGCAACACCCCACCGACGGACACTCCAACTAAGACCGTAGCGGAATCCGTCCAGCCACCGCAGCCCTGGCTGGTCGTGTTCGATGGATGGCGGTGAATCGCGTCGCACCTGCGACCCGTTCGGACGGGAATCCGACCCGAACGGCCCCGCGACCGCGCGTCGCCGCCGTCGACACTGGACCGCCCGACTCCGCCAACCCCTGTCTGACGGCTCGGTCAGGCCGGCTCGGACCAGGCGGTCTGGATCAACTGCTGGCCGTCGCGTCGACGGACGAGCGTGCCCCGCCCGGGCGGCTGCGGACTCGGACGCAACGTGCCGAAGACCGCGCCCTCCTCCCGGTTGCCGGACATGAGCAGGCCCGGCGAGTCCAGCTCGCGCAGTCGTTGCAGTACGGGTTCGTAGAGCGCCCGGGACACCCCGCCGACCCGACGCGTGACGATCAGATGCAGACCGATATCCCGGGCCTGCGGCAGCAGCTCGTGCAGGGCACTCAGCGGGTTGCTGCCACCGGAGGCCACCAGGTCGTAGTCGTCCACCAGGATGTAGAGGTCGGGGCCCTTCCACCAGCTGCGGTCCCGCAGCTGGGCGGTGGTCACGTCCGGGCCCGGCAGCCGGTTGGACAGCGCGCTGCGGATCGAGCCGAGCCCCTGCGCGAACGCCTGGTTGGACGGCGCGTAGTCGAGCAGGTGATCGCCCTCCACCGCGCCCAGCAGCCCACGGCGGTAGTCGGCGATCACCAGCCGCGCCTGGGCCGGCGTGTACCGCTCGGTGATGCCCCGGGCGATCAGCCGCAGCAGGTTGGTCTTGCCGCACTCGGCGTCGCCGAAGACCGTCAGGTGCGGCTCGTTCGCCAGATCCAGGTAGACCGGCGCGAGCGCCGACTCGTTGACGCCGATCGGCAGGCCGGGGGCCGACCGGTCGATGATCCGGGCCAGCTCGGACACCGGCAGCCGGCGGGGCAGCAGCCGCACCTTCGGCGCCGGGCGCCCCGGCCAGTTCGCCGCCACGTGCCCGGCGAGCGCGACCGACGCCTCGCTCAGGTCCTCGATGTCGCGCCGACCGTCGATCCGCGAGATCGCGGTGAGGAAGTGCAGCTTGTCCCGGGTCAGACCGCGACCGGGCGACTTCTCCGGCACGTTCATCGCCGAGCGCCGGTCGATCTCGGACTCCGCCGCGTCGCCCAGACGCAACTCCAGCTTGGTGCCGAGCAGATCACGCATGTTGATCCGGATCTCCGCCCAGCGCACCGCCGTGAGCACCACGTGCACCCCGAAGCCGAGGCCCCGGTTGGCGAGCGTCGTGATGGTCTGCTCCAGCTCCTCGTAGTCCTGGCGCAGGGTGTTCCAGCCGTCCACCACCAGGAACACGTCGCCGAACGGGTCGTCGGCGAACTCGCCGGCCGCCCGGCGACGGCGGTAGCTCGCCACCGAGTCGATGCCGTACTGGGCGAAGCGCGTCTCCCGTTCGTCCAGCACCGCGACGACCTCGGCCACCGTGCGCCGCACCGCCTCGATGTCGCGCCGGCCGGCCACCCCGGCCATGTGCGGCAGGCGTTCCAGGCTGCGCAGCGCGCCACCGCCGAAGTCCAGGCAGAAGAACTGCACCTCACGCGGCGTGTGGGTGAGCGCCAGCGAGGCCAGCAGCGACCGCAGCATGGTGCTCTTGCCGCTGAGCGAACTGCCGACGATCACCACGTTGCCGCCGGCGCCGGCCAGCTCGACCATCATCGGGTCGCGGCGCTGCTCGTACGGGCGGTCGACCACGCCCACCGGCACGGTGAGGCGACCCCGGCCCGGCCAGGACGCCGTGCACAACCCGTAGGTCGGGTCGACGGCCAGCGGGCCGAGCAGCTCGCCCAGGCCCGGCGGTTCCGCCAGCGGCGGCAGCCACACCTGGTGCGCGGGACGGCCCCGGCCCTTGAGCTGGTCGATCAGAACGTCGAGCATTGCGACGGCCTTGCCGTCGGCCGGCTGCTCCGGCTCCGGCATGGCGTCCACCGACACCTGCGTGGCCTGCGCCGGGATGAAATTGACGCCGTACGGCACGATCCGGCGCTGCACCAGGGCCTGCGACGCGGAGGCCTGCTGGCCGGGCGCCCGGTACGGCCCCGAGACGTACGCGGCCCGGAATCGCAGCATGGTGCTGGTGTCCGTCTTCAGGTAGCCGTGCCCGGGCGCGTTCGGCAGCTCGTACGCGTCCGGCACGCCGAGCACGATCCGGCTCTCCACCGCCGAGAACGTCCGCAACCCGATCCGGTACGACAGGTGCGTGTCCAGACCACGCAGCTTGCCCTCCTCCAGGCGCTGCGACGCCAGCAACAGGTGCACACCGAGCGACCGACCCAACCGGCCGATCATCACGAACAGGTCGATGAAGTCCGGCTTCGCCGCCAGCAACTCACTGAACTCGTCACAAATGATCAACAAGCTCGGCATCGGCGCCAACGGCTCACCGGCCGCCCGCGCCTTCTCGTACTCGAACCGGGACACGTAGTTGCCCGCCGCCCGCAACAACTCCTGCCGGCGCACCATCTCACCGGCCAGCGCGTCACGCATCCGGTCGACCAACGGCAACTCGTCGGCCAGGTTCGTGATCACCGCGCTGGTGTGCGGCAACGCCTCCAGGGAGGCGAACGTCGCACCGCCCTTGAAGTCCACCAGGACGAAGTTCAGCTCCTCGGACGAGTGGGTCACCGCCAGCGCCGCCACCACCGTACGGAGCAGCTCGCTCTTGCCGGAGCCGGTCGCGCCGATGACGAGGCCGTGCGGGCCCATACCCTCGTGCGCCGACTCCTTGAAGTCGAGTTCGACGACGTTGCCGTCCGGGCCGACGCCGAGCGGGATGCGCAGCCGGTCCCGGTGACCGCGCGGCCGCCAGGTCTGGTGCACGTCCACGGCCGCGGCGTCGCCGACGCCGAGCAGGTCGGGCAGTTCCGTGCTGCGGGCCAGCGGCTCCTCGTTGCTGGTCTGCTGCTGCGACAGCCGGTACGGCGCGATCTGCCGGGCCAGCCCCTCGGCGGCCTCGGCGGTGAGCCGGTCGGGCCGGCCGAGCCGCGAGGACGAGCTGCCCCGGATCAGGTCGAGGGTGGTGCCGTCGCCCACGTCCAGGCAGAGCAGCCAGCGGCCGGCGTCGCGCGGCACCGTCCCGGAGAGGTCGATCAGGGTGACACCGAGCAGCCCCTGGCCCACCAGCTGGCAGGTCGGGGAGATCTCGCCACCGTCGACCACCACGACCACGTGTGGCGCGGTGGTCAGCGCCTTGGCCTCGGCGGCGAACCGGGGTCGCCCGGCCAGCTCGCCCGCGAGGGACTCCTCGGCCTCGGCCAGGCTCGCGAAGACCAGCCGACGTGCGCCGGCCGCGTCCGTGCGGCCGCTGTGGTGGGCGTGGGGAAGCCACTTCACCCAGTTCCAGGCGGGCTGCCGGTCGGGCGCGGCGACCACGGCGACGACCAGGTCGTCCGGGGCGTGGAACGTCGCCAGTTGACCCAGGGCCGCCCGGGTCAGGTCGAGCACGGGCTCACGGTCGCCGCGCAGCACCACCCGGCTGAACGCGCGCACCGACAGCGCGGTGGGCAGTTCGGGCACAGTGGTGTGTGCGCGGACGAACCGACGCAGCGCGATGGCGCTCATCGGTTCCAGGTCCTCGACCGGCTTGGTCTCCGGGGGGACGATCTCCACGGCCAGCCGCTGCGGGCCGAGCGCGATCCTGGTCTCACCGAAGTCGGGCTCGGTGATCCGCCGCTCCCACAGCCGGCGCGACGCCGCGATCGACCAGAGCGCGTCGGGCTCGGGGTGCCGCCAGTTCATCGCGTCCCGCTGCTGGGCCGCCGCTCGCCGGGTGCGCTTGCGCATCTGCGCCAGGTAGCGCATGTAGTCGCGGCGGTCGGCGTTCAGCTCGGCCTTGTCATTGCCGCCGTTGCTGAGCGAACCGATGGCCATGCCGAGCATCGAGACGCCGAACAGGCCACCCGCGACGTACGTCATCATGCCGCCGCCCCGGCCGGCGTAGAGGAACGCCATCGCACCGACACCGCAGACCATCGGCAGGATCATGAGCAGTTGCCCCATCCCGCGGGGCGTCGGCTCGGGCAGCTCGGGCGGGGACTCCAGCACCACCTCGCCGCGCGGCAGGGCCGGCCCCGGCTGGCGCGGAGGTCGGCGGAACACGACCGTGCTCACGGCTGTCTCCTCCCCAGAAGCGGCCCTGCTGTCGTGCCGGCGCGGCCCGAAGCCCGCGGGTGGGCACTGTACGTGCCCGTCATCGTAGGTAATCTCCCGTGGGCGCGGTGCACCCGCACCGCGGGATCCCGGCCCGCCGATCGTAGATGGACACCAGGAGGCCACTGTGGCGACGAAGACGGCGACCGGTGGTCTGAGCCGGATCACCATTGTGGCCCCCCGTACGCGGATGGATCTGGCCCTGCCGTCGGACGTGCCGATGGCGGACCTTCTGCCGACCCTGCTGCGCTACGCCGGTGAAGACCTGGCCGACGACGGGGTGCGGCACGGCGGCTGGGCGTTGTCCCGCCTGGGTGGTGCACCTCTGGACGGTGGTCGTACGGCCGCGCAGCTCGGTGTCCGCGACGGCGAGGTGTTGTACTTCAACCCCCGGTCCGCCTCCGCTCCGGAGGTCGTCTTCGACGACGTGGTGGACGCGGTCGCCACCGCGACCACCCAGCGGCCGGGTTCCTGGCAGGTCGGGGCGACCAGGTCGTTCGCGGTGCTGTTCGCCGCGGCGGCGTTCGGCGCCGGCGCCCTGGCCGCTCTGTTCACCGGCCCTCCCCACCTGCCCGGCGCGCTGGCCGCCGTGCTGGTCGCGGTGGCGCTGCTGGTCGGCGCCGCGGTGCTCGCCCGGGCGGCGGGTGACAGCGGCACGGGCTCGGTGCTGGCGATGGTCGGGCTGGTGTACGCGGGCACCGGTGGCCTGCTGCTGCTCGCCGGTGACCGCAAGCTGACCGAGCTGGCCAGTCCGCACGTCCTGCTCGCGGCCACGGCCGTGGTGGTCGCCGGGGCGGTGGCCGTGGTGGCCGTCGGTGACCGGTACCCCCTCTTCTTCGCCGCGATCGGGGTGGGCGCGGGGACGGGTCTGGGCGCGCTGCTCTGCCTGACCCTCGACCTCGACGCCGCCGCCGGGGCCGCGATCGTGGCGGCTGTCGCGTTCGGCGTGGTGCCGGCGCTGCCGATGGTGGCCTACCGGCTGGCCCGGCTGCCGGTGCCGTCGATCCCGACCGGTCCGGACGATCTGAAGACCGACAGCGAGTCGGTGAACGGGCGGCAGGTGCTCGAGCGCAGCGACCGGGCGGACCAGTTCCTCACCGGTCTGCTGTGGACGGTGGCGGTGCTGGTGCTGGGCGCGCAGCTGGTGCTGGCCCTGGACGGCCGCCTGCCGGCGGTGCTGCTGTGCCTGGTGCTGGCCCTGCTGTCGCTGCTGCGGGCGCGACCGCTCCTGGGTCGGGCCCAGCGCGTTCCGGTGCTGCTCGCCGGCACCGTCGGGCTGGGCCTGGCCGCCGCGGCGACCTTCGCCGGTGGGTCGCTCGCGGTCCGGCTCGGCCTGGTCCTCGGTGGGCTGCTGCTGGCGGCAGTGGTCAGCCTGATCTACGGCCTGACCGTCGCCGGCAAGCGCATCTCGCCGGTGTGGGGTCGGCTGCTCGACATCGTCGAGATCATGCTGATCATCGCGCTGGTGCCGCTGGCCGTCTGGGTCTGCGGCCTGTACGGCTGGATCGTCAACCTGCGGCCCTGACCGGGGAGCAGTCAGCTCGCCGTCAGCGGGACTGCCGCCGGCCGGCGCCCACGGGCGCCGACGCGACAGGCGCGCTGGCGTAGACGCCCGGGCCGTGCTGCCCGTCCAACGGCCGGGCCGGCGTGCCCGCGCGGTGCGCGACCTCCCGGACGACCTTGACCAGCGCCTCGACGTGGTTGTCCATGGCCGCGACCCGGAGCAGCGGCGTCGCCATGCGCCCGCCGGGCGCCACCGCGGCGGCCACCGTGTGCGAGGGGGCCGACGTTGCGGTGATCGCGTCCACCAGCGGACCCAACGGCGCGTCCGGGCGGCCCCGCAGGGTCAGGCAGCGGTGCGTCCAGCCGCCGCCGCCCAGCCCCCGCCAGCTCTCCGTCGGCGGCTCGGGCACCAGGTCCAGCCCGGCGGCCGACACCACTGCGGCGCGCAGCTCGTCGCGACCCAGCGGCCGGTGGGCCAATCCGGCTGCCGTCAGCGCCTTGCCCAAGCGGCCGATGCCGGCGGCCAGCGTGCGGTGGACACCGGCCAGTCCGCCGCCTCGGCTCACCGTCTCGATCCGTGCGTCGTGGACCGTGAGCCGCAGCGCCACCCAGACGGTCCGGTGCGCCGCCGGCGGCGCACCGGGGGCCGGATACCAGACCAGGGTGTGCGCGACCACCTGGGCCCTGGACACCGGGGCCGAGAAGTCGGCGAGCACCCGCAGGGCGCGGTCCACGGTCGCCGCGTCCACCGAACCGACCGCGTCACCGGTGGCCGGTTGCAGCGCGACCGCGGCGAACCAGCCCTGGTCGTCCTGCCCGATGCCGAGCCGGGTGCCCCGGTCGGTCAACTCGATGACGCCCAGCTCGGGTGCGAGCGCGGCCAGCCGGGGGTCCACGGCGGTGCCGTCGGCCAGCGCGACCGCCGCCCGCTCACGGCGGTGGCGCAGCCGGCGACGCAGCAGCACGTCGTCGAACCACCAGCGACCGCCACGGCGGGCGAACGCGGCCACCACGACCGCCACCGCCAGGGCGGCGACCGTGGCGAGCAGCCAGCTCGGCCCGGCCGTCGCGGCCCAGACGGCGATGGCGCACACCTCGAGTACGACGAGCTGGCCGACCAGCACCGGACCGATGCGACCCCGGACCGGCCGGTCGGCCGCCGGGGTGACCCGCGCCGGGACGTCGGACGGCCTCGTGACCGCTCGGGCGGGTGGCGCCTGAACCTGCGTCATCGCTGACAGTCCCTCCTGGACGGTACGACTCTGCGCCGGGTCGGCCCGGCACCGATCCGGCGGCGGCCCCGAGGACCCGCCGTCGGCCCCTTATCGTAGGGAAGCCCGCGACGGCACCCCGAGGACATCGTCGCGGATCCACCCCGCCGGAGGTAAGTCATGCGGACCCGCCGCGATCAGGTGCAGGCGTACCGCTTCGTCACCCGTCGGATCGTCTCCGCGCTCGTGTCGGGCGATCCGGAGACGACCAACCTGCCGATGCGACGGCTCGGCATGGCGGTCTTCGGCAGTGTGATCGCCGCGGCGGTGGTGCTCGGTGGCGTCGGCGCGTACGGCCAGTTGACCGGGAATGCCGCGCCGCTGGAAGAGAACACCCTGGTCATCGAGCGGGAAACCGGCGCGACGTACGTGTTCGCCGAGGGCGAGCTGCATCCCACGCTGAACTACGCCTCCGCACGGCTGATCCTCAACGAGCCCGACCCCGCGGTGCGCACCATGTCCCAGGCCGCGCTGCGCGACCGGCCACGGGGGCACACCGTCGGCATCGTCGGCGCACCCGACGCGTTGCCGGACCGCAAGTCGTTGACCGGCCTGCCGTGGTCCGTCTGCGACGTGCCCGACCCGGCCGACCCGCGCCACTCCACCACCCGCGTCGTGATCGACCGTGCGTTGCCCGGCGGTGCGCCGCTCGGTGACCGGGCGGTGCTGGTCACCGTGGACGGTCAGCGGCACCTGCTCACCGGCAACTCCCGGCTGGAGGTGCGCGGCGGTGACCAGGCGGTCGCGGCGCTGCGGATGACCGGCACGGCGCCGCTGCCGGTCGGGCAGCAACTGCTCAACGCCATACCGGCCGGGCCACCGCTGCGCAAGCCGTCCCTGGCCGACATGGGCGAGCGCAGCGGGCTGAGCGTGGCCGGCCGGCCCGCGACCATCGGTCAGGTCTTCCAGGCCGCGGGGCAGCACTACGTGCTCGCGCGGGAGGGTCTCGTCTCGATCAGTGAGATCACCGCCCTGCTGCTCATCAGTGGCGGCG
Source organism: Micromonospora sp. DT63 (assembly GCF_049841615.1). Taxonomy (NCBI): domain Bacteria; kingdom Bacillati; phylum Actinomycetota; class Actinomycetes; order Micromonosporales; family Micromonosporaceae; genus Micromonospora; species Micromonospora sp. DT63. The sequence continues at coordinate 165,574 of NZ_JBNCKQ010000011.1, forward strand.
GTCAGATCACCGACATCACGCCGGACCAGGCCGGTCGACTGTTGACCGAGCAGCGGCTCGACGCGGACGGCATGCCCCGGACCCTGCCCACCCTGTACCAGGCCCGGGCCGGGCAGACGCTGCTCTGCGCGACGTACCGGGCCGGCGCCGCCGGTGGTCCCCCGACCACCACGCTTGAGGTCTTCGACCGGGCTCCGGCGGAGTTGACGGCGGACGAGCCCGGCTCCGTGCCGGTGCGCCAGACCAACCGGGACACGGTGCGTACGGCCGAATCGGTGCTGCTGCCCGGCGGCAAGGGCGTACTGGCCCAGGCCGCGCCCGGCGCCGGCACCAGCGGATCCGGCGCCGCCGGCGCGACGGTCTACCTGATCAGCCCGCAGGGTGTCCGGTACCCGCTCGGTTCCGCCGAGACGCTGGGGGCGCTCGGCTACGAAGGGGTCACTCCGCTGGCGGTTCCCGGCTCGCTGCTCGCGTTGATCCCGACCGGGCCCACGCTCAACCGGGAGGACGCGCTCGTGCAGTTCGCACCGGGTGACGCGTTGGCGTCCGCGTCCGTGCCGCAGCCGACGTCGTCCACGTCGGCCACTGTCGCCCCGACGAGCGGGGGCACGGGCGGCGGGTCGCCCGGGGCATCGACCGGCGCCGACGACTGACCCGTTCGGACGGGTCGCCCCGTGTCGCAGCAGTGGACTAACCTTGGTTCGCTGACGGTTGTCAACCAGAACGACGGGGATGTTGCCATGACCGGGCGTACGGAAGTCGACCTGCTGTCCCTTGAGGACTTCCACCAACACCTGACGTCGCGGCTGAGCCAGGCCGAGTCGGTGCTGCGCAAGCTCAACACCGAGATGCAGTGCAGCCCACCGGCGTTGGGATCGTTCACCGATGCCACCCAGAATTCGCGCCGCTACAGCGAGGTCCACCAGTCGTACGTGGAGCAGGCCGAGCGGCTCCGGCAGGCGGTGGTGGCCGCGCAGCAGGCGACCAGCACCATCCTGGCCAACTACCGCACCGCCGAGGCGCGTAACGCGGCCAACGCCACCGACATCACGGCTGCGCTGACCGGTGTCGACCGGGCGTTGCAGCCGAAGGGGGACGGCAGTGTCTGAGTACACCCAGCGCTACCAGGACAAGAGCCACCGCGAGTTGTACGACGCGGTGATGGCCGGCAAGCCGGAGCAGATCGACGGGATCGCCGCCCAGTGGGCCGCCCTCAAGGGCATCCTGGACGGTCTCGGCCGGGAGCTGAGCGGCGACCTCGAAAAGCTCGGCCACACCTGGACGGGCTCGGCAGGTCGGGAGTTCCAGCGCCGGCTGACGCTGATCGTCGACCACTCCGACGCGCTGGGCGAAGGCATGGCCGGCGTCAAGCAGGGCCTCACCATGATGGCCGGCCAGCTGCGCACCGCGCACAAGCAGGCCGAGAGCCCGGAGGAGACCGACGACAACGACAAGGCCGTCTCGGGCGCGCTCAAGGGTGCCGCCTTCGGCCTGCCCGGTGCCGTGGTCGGGGGCATCATGGGCCACCAGCAGGACAAGGAAGAGCAGGAGAAGGCCCACCAGCGGATGGTGAACGTGGTGGCCGAACTGGCCGCCGGCTACGACCTCTCCGCCTACGACCGCGTGGTCGACCCGCCCCACCCCCACCCGGAGACTCCGCGGACGACCAACCAGGACCGGCCGACGCCGCGCAGCGGCCCGGCCACCACGACGCCGTCGGCCGCTCCGACCGCCACCGGCCTGACCGCGCACACGGGCGGCGCCACGGTCACGACGCCCGACGGGGTGGCACCTCCGCCGGCCGGCGGGGGCGGTTCCGTCCCCGGCCACGACGGCGGCACCTCGGTTGTCGTCATCGGGCCGGAGGGCTCCGGCAGCGACCCCGGCGGCACCACCTCCCTCGCCGGCGCGGACCCGCTGCTCGGCGGGGCCCTGCTCACCGGCGGGGCGGCCGGCCTGGCCGGGCTGTCCGGGCCGGCCACCACCGTGGCTGCCAGCGCCTCGGGCGGGCCGAGCCTGCTCTTCGGGGCACCGGGCGGGGCGCCGGCCGGTGGCGTCCTGCGCACCTCCGCGCTCGCCGGGTCGAGCAGCACGCCCACCACGGCGGCCCGGCCGACCGGCGGCGCTGCCGCCGCCGAGAACCGTTCCGCCAGTGGCGTCGGGCGGAGCATCGACGGCCGCCGCGGTGAGACCGGTCGGGCGGCAGCGGGTGGGCGGCAGGGTCTGACGGGCAACGGCCGGGGTGGCAACCGCCCCGGGGTGCTCGGCGGGCACGGTCGCCCCGAGGACGACGAGTCCGACGAGCGGCTGACCTGGCTGACCGAGGACGAGATGGTGTGGCAGGACGGCGGGGACGCCGCGCCACCGGTGCTCGGCACCGCCGGCTGACCCGCCGACGGCGCCCAACGCCGCACGAGACACCCGAGTGACCCCTGCCGCCTGTCGCGGCGGGGGTCACCGTGTTCCGGCCCCCGGCCGTCGTACCCGGAGGCGGTGTCGCCGCAGGTCACCACCGTCCACAGTGTTCACGGTGGTGGCGGTCACCACCGTTGCGCCCGCTGTCGTGCTGCGCCACGGCGGCTCGGGCGATAGGTTGGTCGGGTGTTGTCCGCAGCCCTGGTCCGCCCAGCCCGGTGGGCAGTGCTGTGGTCACTGCGGGAGCTGACCCGGCTGGCGGTCACCGCACTGGTGCTCGCTGTCGGTCTCGGCGGCGCGCTCGCCGCGACCCCGCCGTCCGCCCAGGCCCAGCTGCGGCCCAGCGCCGTGAGCAGCCGCGTGGACGCCGTTCGACCCGAGGCCGTGGCGGCCACCGAGCGTACGAGCCAGCCGGCCGCGCCCCGGCCGGGCAGCGAAGCAGTCGTCGCCGCGCCGACCCGCCGGGTCCTCGCGGGCGCGCAGCACGCGCCGGCCGTTGAGCCCGGCCGCGGCACCCCGCCCCGACGCGGCCCTCCCACCAGCTGAACCCAGGCCGTCAGGCCACCCGACGCTCCCCGCGACCCGGCTCCGGGTCGTGCGTCCGGGTGCCCGGGTCGCCGCCGACCGGCGCTACCCGCAGCCAGACCCGATCCGGCTCCCGACCTCCCGCCCAGCGGGGATCGGCCCGAGCCTGGGGCGGCCATCCGCAGCTCACCCCGACCACTCGGAGCCCGGCGCGTCGACACCAGTCGAGCGACCGGCCCGGTGCCGTCAGGACCCATCCGTCGATACCGTCGTTCGACCGCGAGGTGCTGATCATGCAGACCGTCCTCTCCGCCGTCCTGCCCGACGTGCCCCGGGCCGCCGCCATCTGGCTGAGCCTGCTCGGGGTGGTGGTGGTCGCCGTCGCCGCGCTCCTGCTGCGACCCGGCCGGCTCCGCCTCGACCCGGCCGTCCGGATCCGCAACGCCGCCATGCCCAGCCAACTGGAACAGGCGCTCCAGGAGCGGGAGCAGAGCCGCTACGCGCAGGAGGTCGCGGTGGCCGCCGAACGCGCCACCACCACCGCCCAGCGTCGGCGGGCCGAGTGGGTGGCCGCGCAGGAGACCGTCGAAGCCGCCTGGCAGGCGCTGGAGGCGGCCGAGGCGGGCGTACGGCGGCTCGGTGGGGCAGCCGCGATGCCGCTGCCACAGACCGTCCGGACCCCCGCCGAGTACGCCGACCGTGAGCGCTACCTGCACCGGGCCGCGCTGGACGCGTACTGGCGGCGGGAGCTGTCGGTGGAGCAGCTCAGCGACGTCTTCGCGCACCGCGACGGCTGGGACCCGCGGCTGCACCCGGTCGAGCAGGAGCTGGTGCTGCAGCGGGCGATCCGCGACAATCTGGCGGCCCGGCACGTCGCCGCCCAGGAGCGGGAGCAGGCGGCCTGGCGGGCCGCGGAGCTGGCCGTGGCGGCGGCTCGCAGCCTCCGCGAGGAGGCTCACGCGGCGGCCGGGCGGCGGGTGGCGGAGTCGGCGTCGGTGCTGCCGCTCAGCGAGGTGCTCCGGCCGTCGACCGAGCAGACCCGGGAGAACGCGGTGGTCGCCCGGGGTAGGGCGGCGGTGCCCGCGTTCTGACTCGGCGGCCGGGTGGTTCCGGTTCGCCGCGACACGGCGAACCGGGCCGGGCCGGCGCTTGTGGGTTAGCGTGACGGCATGTCCCGACAGGCGTGGGTCCTCGTGGTGATCGCCGGCATCCTGGCCCTCGCCACACTTGTCGGCGCGGTGGTGCTGGCGGTACGGCTGGTGCGGACGAGGCGGCTGCTGACCGGGCTGGGCGCGGGCGGAAAGGTCGCCTTCTACGGGGCGCTGATCTACACGATCTTCCCGGTGGACATCCTCCCGGACCCGATCTACCTGGACGACATGGGCGTTCTGGCCGGCGCGCTGATCTATCTCACGCGGCTCGTGCACAAGCGCCGGGCGGCTGGCCGTCGACTGCCCGGGCAGCCGGACGCACCGCCGGATCCGGACCGCGCCCGCTCCGTACGATGATCGAGGTTGGTGCGCAGGACGGGGGACGGGCGTGGCGGGCGATCATCGGCTGGACATCCGCGACGACCGGGTGGCCGCCTTCTGCGCGGAACGGCACCTGGCGACACTTACCACCCTGCGCGCCGACGGCACCCCGCACGTGGTGCCCGTCGGGGTCACTCTCGACGCGGCGGCCGGGCTGGCCCGGGTGATCACCTCGGGTACGTCCCGCAAGGCCCGCCAGGTGGCCGCCGCCGGCGCCGACGGCACTCCGGTGGCGGTCTGCCACGTGGACGGGCGCCGCTGGTTGACGATCGAGGGCCGGGCGGTGCTCCGGTCGGATCGAGCCGCAGTCGCGGAGGCCGAACGACGCTACGCCGAGCGGTATCGGACCCCGCGCCCGAATCCGGAGCGCGTGGTCATCGAGATCACCGTGACCGGGCTGCTCGGGAGCCTCTGAGCCACACCGGCACACTGCCCGCTTTGCGACGCCATGCCCGTTTCGGGCCGGCTCGCTGTCGCATGCCGTCTCGCGGAATCCCGCACCGCCGGTAGCCGTTACACCTGGTCACGACGCCCCAGCGGCAGCCGGCGACGGAATGCCGGCCGAAGCAGGGCCGTTACGTCCCCGGTACGCACGGCCGAGACCGCCACGGAGGCGGCACACCCCCGAACGGAGACTCGACCATGAACCCGATCGTGCAGAAGAGTGGTCTGTCAGTCGTCGGCCTGCTGGTCGCCGGCGGTTGCGCCCTCGGCCCCGCCGTCGCCGCGCAGGCGGCCCCCGCGCAGGTCGCCCCGGCCTCGTCGAGCCAGTCCAACCGGAGCGCGGAGCGCATTCTCGACGTCGACTACCAGGCCCAGCCGAACTTCTTCTACTGCGGCCCCGCCGCGACCCGGATCGCGCTCTCCGCGCAGGGCAAGGCGCTGTCCCAGGACGAGGTGGCCAAGCGGCTCGGCACCACGGAGGCGGGCACACCGTCGGCCCTGGACACCACCCGCGTGCTCAACGAGCTGACCGGCGGTCGCTATCGGACCACCGAGATCCGTGATTCGGTGGCCCGACCCGACCAGGTCGAGCAGCTGCGCCGGGACGTCCTGGCCGCGATCGACGCCGGCCGACCGGTGGTGGCCAACATCAAGGGCACGACCGTGGACACCGACGGCAACCCGCACTCGTACGAGGGCGGCCACTACCTGACGCTCGTCGGCTACCGCGACGGCGGGGACGACATCCGCGTCGCCGACCCGGCCGACCCGGCGCTCGGCGAGTACTGGATGAGCCTGCCGAAGGTCGCCAACTGGATCGCCGAGCGCGGCTACTCCTCCTGATCCTGACGGTTCACCGGGCCGGTCTCTTCCTCGCGGAGAGGCCGGCCCTGTCGTCGCGCCTGCGGGCCGCCTGGTTCGCTCGCCGACGCGCCCGGGTGGCCCGAGTCGCCCGGGCGCGGTGCAGATGACGCCGGGGCGGTGGGGAGATGGCCGCCTCGCCGGCACCTGCCGCCCTGCGCACGATCCGGTTGGCGTCGTCGGGGTCGCATCCTGCCGCCCGGAGCAGGTCGCTGGCCGCGGTGCGCAGGGCGGTGACGAGGGCGTCGCCGAACGACCTGACCCCGACCGCGGATGCCCGTCCGGCCAGCTCGGCAGTCTCCTCGACCAGCTTCCGGGTGCACTGCGGGATCTCGCCGACCCGGCACTCCGTCCGCATCTCCGCCACCGCCCGTCCCAGCCGGGCGATCGCGTCCGCCAGCTCCGACGGGAGCGGTTCGTCGTACTGCAGGGCGGTCGTCGACCAGCGGGCCATGACGGTGCTGTCCAGCAGGAGCCGCTCCAGGTGCGACGCGCTGCGGGCGTACCTGTGGAACTGTTGGCGGCGGTGCCAGCGTGCCGGCGCGATGGTGACGACCTCCTCGGCCCCACTCAGCGAGTCGTGCAGACGTCCCACGTCACCCTCGGTACCCCGCAGCCGCTCCAGGACGCGCTGCGACCGGTCGCCGTCGCGTTGCCGTACGGCCTGTGCCAGCTCGGCGAGCTGTTCGCAGAGAACGGCGAAGATCGGCGCGGCGGCGCGGTCCAGCACCCGAAGGGGATTGATCGGCAGCAGCAGCGCCACCACCACGAGACCTACCGCGCCGCCGACGAGCGCGTCGAAGATCCTCGGCAGCTCCAGGCCACGCTGCATCGGGGCCAGCGTGGCGATCAGCACCGCCGTACCACCGGCCTGACCGACAAGCGCGCCGCCCCTGCCGGCCACCAGCAGCGCGCTGGCGATGGCCAGGGCGACCACCACACCCGTCTGCCACGGCCCGGAGCCGAGGAAGAAACGCAGCGTGTCACCGATGGTGATGCCGAGGCCCACGCCGAACAGCAGCTCGAAGGTACGGCGGGCGCGCTGACCGATGGCGGTCGCGATCGTACCGACGGCGGCGGCAGGGGCGAAGACGTGTGCGCCGGGGCCGAGGAAGTGCTGGGCGATCAGGGCGGCGAGCGTGGCGGCCAGCCCGGCCTGGATCGAGATGATCAGGGTGATCTCCCACTGCCGGGCACGGACCTGCCCGGCCTGCCCGCCGCGGTGGCGTACCCGCTGGACCGCCTGCCCGCTCCGCTCGGCGGCCTCGCCGAGCCGCGACCGGTCCCGGTCGGCTGGTGGGCGGTCGTCGGCCATGGCGGCGGTTACCCCGAGGACGTCCGACCAATCGTGCCCCTCCGTCCCGCGCGCACCAGAGGACACCGCCGGCACCAGCCGTCAGGGCGACCACCGACCACGGATCGCGCCGTCAAATCCATCGGCGACCGTAGGTTTGCCCGACCGCTGCGGGGTACCAGGGGCCACACACCCACCGACCGCAACCGGTAAGGGGCCCAGATGAACAATCCACAGACCACCGGCGACGAGGATGTCGTCGACATCCTCATCGCCGACCACCGCGAGGTCGAGACCCTCTTCGTCGAGCTGGAGACGCGCCAGGGCACGCCCGAGTACCGCCGCCAGCTCACCGACGTGGTAATCGCCGAGCTGGTCCGGCACGCGGTGGCCGAGGAGGCGTACGTCTATCCGACGGCGCGCAAGGCACTGCCCGACGGCGACCAGATCGCGGACCACGAGATCGACGAGCACGCCGACGCCGAACGGACGATGAAGGACCTGGAATCGGTCGACCCGTCCGACAGCCGCTTCGACGAACTTCTCGCCCATCTGACCAGCACCATCCGCCACCACGTGCAGGACGAGGAGAACGACCTCTTCCCCCGGCTGCGCGCCGCCACGGCTCGGGAGGAGCTGGTCGAGCTGGCCGGGAAGGTGACGGCGTTCAAGAAGATCGCGCCGACCCGGCCCCACCCGAGCGCGCCGGACCACCCCCCGGCGAACAAGCTGCTCGCCCCCGGCACCGGCATGGTCGACCGGATGCGTGACGCACTGCGCGACCGGCCGACGTCGATGGACGAGCTACGCGAGAAGCAGCAGCGCTGACCGACGTACCGTCCGACAGGGACGATCCCGGGCCGCCGACACCTCGGCGGCCCGGGAGACGTCCGGTTCGTCAGCGGACCTGGTCACCCTCACCGGTCCGCGCCTGCGCCTGGTCCACGCCCTTGTCGATCTGGTCGTCGTACTTGCCGCCAGTGCGCTTGTCGGCCATGTCGCCGGCCTTCTCCATGCCCTGGTCGACCTGCTTGTCGTGCTTGTCCGCGACGTCCTTGGCCTTGTCCATGAAGTCACCCACGGCGCTCCTCCTCCTCGGGTCGTTCCCATTCGCGTTCCCTGGGCCTGTCGGCGCAAACACCGACGGTCCGGACGGGGATGGTGAAGGCCCGGCCGATCGGCCCGCGCCGACGTACGATCCGCGCGGGCGGGACGCCCCGGACCGTCCGGAACGCGCCCGTCACTTCCGAGGGCGAGCCGAGCGTTGGCGCGATTCGGGTGTCGGCGCAGCGCCGGCCGGGTACCGACCTCGCCGAGATCGAGGAGGGCCGACATGACGGCAGACGAACCCGGGGCGGACGCCGCGCCGACAACCGGCACCGCGTCCACGACCGGCGCCGCGTCCACAACGGGCACCGCGTCCGCAACGGGCACCGCCGCGACGACCGGCGGCACCGGGCCGCGCCAGGCGTGGGCCACCCTGCCCTGGCTGGTCCGGACCGCGGTGCTGTGGAGCGCCTGCCTGGTGGTGATCATCGCCGGGCTCTACCTGCTGGGTCGGATCGCCGTCCTGCTGGCCCCGCTGGCCATCGCCCTGGCCGCCACCATCTTCCTCACCGCGCTGCTCGACCCGGTGCTGCTCCGGCTGCGTCGCCTGCGTCTGCCGGCGGCACCTGCCGCGCTGCTCACCGTCCTGCTGCTGCTCGGCATCCTGGTGGGGGTCGGCGCGCTGGTGTGGAACCTGACCGCCAGCCAGTTCGATCAGCTCAGTCAGGAGCTGACCCAGGGGCTGGACCGCAGCCGCGACTTCGTCACGTCCACCCTGCCGGTCAGCGACGCCCAACTCGACAAGCTGATCGACCAGGCTCGCGAGGGTCTCAGCGGCAGTTCGCCGGACCCGGTGTCGGGGGCCCGGACGGCCACCGAGGTGCTGGGTTCCGCGCTGCTCGCCCTGGTGCTGCTCTTCTTCCTGCTCAAGGACGGCCGGTCGATGTGGCACTGGGTGCTGTCCCGGATGACCGGTCCCAACCGGTCGCTGGTGGCCGAGGCCGGCCGGGGTGGCTGGCAGACGCTTGGCGCGTACAGCCGGGGCACCATGCTGATCGCCGCGATCGACGCGATAGGCATCGGGCTGGCCCTGGTGCTGCTGGGGGTGCCGCTTGCCCTGCCGCTGGCGCTGATCACCTTCCTCGGCGGCTTCGTACCGATCATCGGGGCGACGGTGGCCGGCGCGGTGGCGGTGCTCGTGGCGCTGGCGGCCAACGGGCCGACGACGGCCCTGCTCACCCTCGCCGCGGTGGTCGCGGTGCAGCAGATCGAGGGCAACCTGTTGGAGCCGCTGGTCATGAAGCGCCAGGTGCGCCTGCACCCGGCCGTGATCCTGGTGGCGGTCACCGCCGGCACCCTGATCGCGGGCATCGCCGGCGCCTTCGTCAGCGTTCCGATCACCGCTGTCCTCTGGCGGGTCATCGACACCGTCCTGCGCCACCGCTCCACCCCGGACGCGCCGGCACTCTCATGAGCGGCGCGGCGCGGCTGTCGTCCGGGCGAGATGGGTGGTGAACCAGGTCCCGGCGTGTTCGGCGACCTGGTCGAGCGCGCCGGGCTCCTCGAAGAGGTGGGTGGCACCCGGCACCACCCACAGCTTGCCGACCTCCCCCAGCTCGGTGAGCGCCTGCTCGTTGAGCGTGATCACTTCCTCGTCGAGGCCGCCGACGAGGAGCAACGTCGGGGTACGCACCTGGGCCAGGGCGGCGCCGGCCAGGTCGGGTCGGCCGCCCCGGGAGACCACCGCGCCCACCCGGTCGGCCCGGGACGCGGCCGCGACCAGCGCGGCGGCGGCGCCGGTACTGGCACCGAAGAGACCGATCGGCACGTCACCTGCGGGGCGTTCGGCAGCCAACCAGTCGACGATCCCGGCCAGCCGGCTGGCCAACATCCCGATGTCGAACCGTAGTTCGGCGGTGCGGGTGTCCAGCTCGTCCTCGGCCGGGGTGAGCAGATCCACGAGCACTGTGGCGAGGCCCCGACCGGTCAGCGTCCGGGCCACCGCGACGTTGCGCGGGCTGTGCCGCGAGCTGCCGCTGCCGTGCGCGAACAGCACCACGCCGACGGGCCGTGCGGGCAGCATCAGATCGGCGGGAAGCTCGGCGCCCCGGACCGGAATGCTCACCGTGCTGCGCTCTTCGTCCATGCCGCACCTCCGCGTGCTCGCCTCTGGGCCCGCTTACCCCGCCCGCTGCGTCGCACGCGCGCCCGCAGACCGCCGCATCGCACGCGCACGCAGCCCGCGCCCGCCACGCCGCAGCGCCCGCGGGCCGCCGCGTCGCACGCGCACGCAGGCCGCCGCGTCGCACCACAGGGACGGCGTTTGCCGGGTGGGCCGCCGGGTACGCGACGACCGACCGCAGACCGTGTCGGCGCACCCGCGCCCCGACGGATCGCGAGGATCACCATGGCCAAGCAGCAGATCTCCCGGCAGCAGCAGATGGCCGAGCGCGCCCAGCGTGAACAGGACGCGGAGCGCAACCAGGACTTCGGGGACCAGGCCGCCTCGGCCCGGCTGCCCGACGATCCCAAGGCGGCCGCGCCGCGGGACGCCATCGGACGGCCCTCGACCGGCGAGCCGGTCTGACGTACGCGCGTGGCGGCCGGGGCGGGAACACTCCCGCCCCGGCCGTCACTGCTCGTGCTCGGGCAGCCGCAACAGCGGCGACCGACCCGGTGGCTGCTCCGGCGGCGGTCCCGAGGGTTCGGCCGGCGGCACCGGCACGGTCACCGGCTCGTCGCAGGTGACGCGCAGCATCTGGTCGTGGTGGCGTAGCTCCACGACGTCGTCCGGGCCACCGTGGCGCAGCGAGTACGTCGTCTGGTGCGGCCGGACGTCCACCCGCAGCGCCAGCCCGCGCCACTGGAGGGAGAACTCCAGGCGGGTCAGCCGGCTGGAGAGCCGGGGCGCGAACGACAGCTCGTCGTCGTGATCGCGCAGCCCGCCGAGCCCGCTGACCAGGGCGAGCCACGCGCCGGCCAGCGAGGCCATGTGCACGCCGTCGCGCGTGTTCTCGTTGAGGTCGTGCAGGTCCATCAGCGCGGCCTCGCGCAGGTAGATGTGCGCCAGGTCGGGATGGCCCACCTCGGCTGCCAGCACCGACTGGGTGCAGGCCGACAGCGACGAGTCGCGGACGGTCCGTCGTTCGTAGTAGAGGAAGTTGCGCACCTTCTGCTCGGGGGTGAACGCGTCCCCCCGCCAGTGCATGGCCAGGACCAGGTCGGCCTGCTTGACCACCTGTTTGCGATACAGATCGAAGTACGGGTAGTGCAGCAGCAGCGGGTACTTCTCGGCGGGCGTGTGCGGGAAGTCCCACTCCTGCAGCCGGGTGAACCCCTCCACCTGCTGGTGCACGTCCAGCTCGTGGTCGTACGGCACGTGCATCGAGGTCGCCGCGTCCCGCCAGCTCGCCGCCTCCTCGTCGGTGACCCCGAGGTGGAACGCCTCGTCGCGGTAGCGCATCACGACCTCGGCGGCGGTGAGCAGGTTCCGCTGGGCCATCAGGTTGGTGTAGACGTTGTCGTTCTTCACCGCCGTGTACTCGTCGGGGCCGGTGACACCGTCGATGTGGAACTGGCCGTGCCGGTCGTGGTGCCCGATCGAGCGCCACAGCCGGGCGGTCTCCACCAGCAGCTCCAGCCCGATCTCCCGCTCCATGACGGTGTCCCCGGTGACCAGCACGTACCGGCGGACCGCGTCGGCGATGTCGGCGGCGATGTGGAACGCCGCGGTGCCGGCCGGCCAGTACCCGGAGGACTCCGGCCCCTCGATGGTCCGCCAGGGAAAGGCGGCGCCCTTGAAGCCGAGCGTCTCGGCCCGTTCCCGGGCCTGCTCCAGCGTGCTGTGCCGCCACTGCAACGCGCTGCGCACCGCGCTCGGCTGGGTGTACGTGAGCACCGGCAGGACGAACATCTCGGTGTCCCAGAAGGCGTGCCCGTCGTAGCCGGGACCGGTCAACCCCTTCGCCGAGATCGGCCGCTGCTCGGCTCGGGCACCGGCCTGGAGCACGTGGAACAGACCGAACCGTACGGCCTGCTGGATCTCCGGATCGCCCTCGACCAGCACGTCGGCCGCGTCCCAGAACCGGTCGAGGTAGTTGCGCTGCTCCCGGTGCAGGCCGTCCCAGCCGTCCAGCCGGGCCCCGGCGAGCGCCGCGCCGACCTGGTCGCGGAGCGCGGGCAGCGAACGGCGGCTGGACCAGCTGTACGTCAGGTACTTGACCACCCGCAGCTTCTCGCCGGGCCGGAGCACGCAACCGATGGTGGTGCGTACCCAGTCCTCGTACCCCTCGGACTCGATTGTGGTGTGGTCCGGGCCGTGCACCTCGTGCTCCATGGCGGCGGCCACCCGCAGCCCGGAGACCTTGGTGCGGTGGATCAGCTGCCCGCCGTCCGGGGTGGTCAGCTCCTCCTCGGCCTGCAACGGCGATTCCAGCACGGCCGCTACCCGGGGGTCCTTGCTCTGCGCCGGGAGTGACTCGTTGGCGACCAGTTCGGACTGGACGATCAGCCGCAGCGGGCCGTCGACGGCCTCCACCTCGTAGCTGATCGCGGCGACCGACCGCTGGGTGAACGACACGAGCCGGGTGCTGCGGACCTTGACCTCGCGGCCGGCCGGCGAGCGCCAATGCAGCTCCCGGTGCAGGGTGCCGGCCCGCATGTCGAGGACCCGCTCGTGCGACAGCAGCTCGCCGTAGCGGACGTCGAGCGGTTCGTCGTCGACGAGCAGCCGGATCAGCTTGCCGTTGGTGACGTTGACGATGGTCTGCCCGGACTCGGGGAACCCGTAGCCGGCCTCCGCGTACGGCAGCGGACGCAGCTCGTAGAACGAGTTGAGGTAGGTGCCGGGCAGGCCGTGCGGCTCGCCCTCGTCGAGGTTGCCGCGCAGACCTACGTGCCCGTTGGAGAGCGCGAAGACCGACTCCGACTGGGCGAGCACGTCCATGTCCAGCCGGGTCTCCCGGATGTGCCAGGGCTCGACGGGATAGGCCCGTTCCCGGATCACGCGAGACCCCGGTCGCCGGTTGGCGTCCGGCCAGCGGTGTCGCCGGCGGGACGTGGTGCCGGCGGGTCGGCGTCGAACGCGTCGAGCAGGTCGGCGAGATCCTTCACCACGATGTCGGCGCCGTGTGCGAGCAGTTCGTCGGCCTGTCCGACCCGGTCCACACCGATCACGTACCCGAAACCGCCGGCCCGGCCGGCGGCCACCCCGGAGAGCGCGTCCTCGAAGACGGCGGCCTGGGTGGGGTCCACTCCGAGGATCCTGGCCCCGGCCAGGAAGGTGTCGGGCTGCGGCTTGCCACGCAGCTTCTGCTCGCGGGCCACAATCCCGTCGACCCGCGCCTCCAACAGGTCCTCCAGGCCGGCCGCGGCGACCACCTCGCGCCCGTTCGCGCTCGCGGTGACCACCGCCCGACGCAGCCCGGCGGCGGTCGCCGCCCGCAGATAGCGCACCGAACCCGGGTAGACCTCGACACCGGAGGTGCGCAGCTGTTCCAGCAGCAGGACGTTCTTGCGGTTGCCGACACCGTTGACGGTGTCGGCGTCCGGCGGATCGTCGGGGCTGCCCTCGGGAAGCACGATGCCCCGGGAGGCGAGGAACGACCGGACGCCGTCGGCGCGGGGCCGGCCGTCGACGTAGCGGTTGTAGTCCGGGCCGGGATCGAACGGCTGGAAGGGTTCTCCGGTCGTCGTGGCGCGCTGCCGCAGGAACTCGTCGAACGTCTTCGTCCAGGCGGCGTTGTGCACCCGGGCGGTCTGCGTCAGCACACCGTCCAGATCGAAGAGACAGGCGGTCACATGAGCAGGTAGGCCCAGCACGGTACGAATCTAACCACCCGGCCGGGCCCGCAAACCCGTTTTCGGCCGCCCGTGGCGTGGCTCAGTTCGGCCGTAACGTCCAGATCACCGTCAGTGCGGAGGTGGGCGTGCCGTCCTCGGTGGCGATCTCCACCTCGACGGCGAACTCGGGCCGCCGACCGGACTCCAGCTCGGCGATCACCTCCGGGGCGGGGCGCGCGAGCCGCGCGGTGGCCAGCACCGGCCCCCGGGCCACCTTGCGGTAGGCGATCTCGGCCCGGACGGCGAGCGGCACGCAACGGTCGAGCAGCTGCCCGAAGGCGGCCAGCACGACCGTGCCGGAGGCCGTCTCGCCGAGCGTGAACATCGCCCCGGCGTGCGGGCCGCCGATGTGGTTGTGGGTGGCCGGCGTGTCGGGAAGCCGGACGACGGCCCGCACCCCGCCGTCCGCCTCCGGTGCCACCTCGACGAATTCGATGCCGAGCGTCCGGGCGAACGGCACCGCTTCCAGGATGCCGGCCGCCACCTGGCGGGAGTCGATGGTCATAGCCCGACGTTACTTCTCGGTAACCAAGGGCGGCAACCAGGGTTTTCCCGGTTGTCGTGGGGTCAGAGGTTGGCGATCGTCCGCAGGATCTCCGCGTAGAAGTTGCCGTCGATGCTGCGGAAGAGCGAGAAGTCCTGACCCGGGTCACCGAAGAACGGCCGCAGCGTCCACGCCAACTGGGTGCCGACGAACCCGAAGAGCAGGATCCAGATGTAGAGCAGCGTCATGCTGGCCGGCCGCTGCGTCGGCTCGCCGCGCCGGGCCGGCGGGGTGGCCCACGGGCGCTGCGCCGCCGGGTAGCCGGGCGGCATCATGCCGGGCGGGAACGAGCCGGGGGCCGGTTGGCCGCCCCACTGGGCCGGGACGTGCGCCGGCGCCTGAGCCGCGGGCTGCGCGGTCGGCGTCGCGGCGGGCGTGGCACCGTTCGCGGCCGACCCCGCCACCGCGGCTCCCGCCGACACGGCGACCGGCTCGGCACCCGCATCGGCGGTCGGGGCCGCACCGGCGGGCACGCTGACCGGCACCGCACCGGCGGGCACCGCAGCCGGCACCGCCGGCGTCTGGGCGTTGACCTCGCCCGCGGTCGCGGCCGTGGGGACCGCCGGGGCGAGCAGGCCGTGGTCGTTGAGCACCTGCATCCCGCCGGTCAGAAAGCGCAGCCCGACCAGTGCCGACAGCGTCAGGATGGCGACGTTGAGCAGCTTGAAAAAGCCGTAGTCGGGCGCGGTGATCAGAAAGAACAGGCTGATCGGCGCGAACGCCACCGCGAGCATCGAGGTGACCGTGATCGCGACCATCACCAGCGCCAGCGACTGGCGCACCGACAGTCGGGCGCCGAACACCAGGTTGAACAGGTAGAGCGTGGGCAGGCAGATGGCCAGCGTGACCAGGAACAGCAGCGGCAGCTTCAGCGCGGACGTGAGCGCCATCAGCGGGCTGTGGAACGCCCCGAGCACCGCCCCGTAGCAGGCGAGCGCGATGGCGGAGCTGGCCAGCATCCGCCCGGTCAGCGCGTTGAGGTCGCCCTCGGCCACGATCTGCTGCCAGATGCCCTGCCGGTCGCGCAGGATGCGCTCGATGACGAGCGGACTGGGACGGTCACCCGACACGGGTGTTCCCCTCTCGGTGTGTCACATACTGGACTAGGTGGGCAGACGGTAGGACACCGGACGGACCTCCCGCCACCCCGCTACGGCGTGGCGTCACCGCCAACCCACGTCGATCCGGGCACCGCGCTCATCGAAGAAGTGCAGCGCGTCCATCCGAACCGACACGGCGAGCGGATGACCGGCGGTGACCGCCGGGTAGGGCGCGAGCCGCACCGCCAACTCCGCCGGGCGGCGGTGGTGCCGGCCCGGGTCGGGAAGGACGCTGGTGCTGCGCGCGGCGCCGTTCGGCACGTCCTCGGCCTCCACCGGCTTGCCGGTGAGCCGCTGCATCACCGCACCGAACCGGCGCAGGCCCCGCTGGCCCACGGGCGGCGGGTCCAGTGGCGCACCCATCTCGTCCACCATGATCGCGGTCGCCCCGATGTCGAGGAACGCCAGCGACTCGTGCCCGTGGTGCTCCAGGTAGCGGATCCGGCCACGCAGGACGTCACCGGGGCTGTCCGGGGCGACCGGGGTGAGCGCCTCGGCACGCATCCCGACCACGATCCGCTCACCGTGGTAGTGCGCCACGGCCCGGCTCCGGATGTCGTTCCACGGCAGGTAGAGCGACTGCTCACCGAGGTTGAGCGTGACGTACCGGTCGAGGTGGACGTAGACCGACGCCTCCAGCAGGTTCATCCGGGGGCTGCCCAGGAAGGCGGCCACGTAGAGCGTCGCCGGACGGCCGTACACCTGGGTGGGTGTGCCCACGTCCTGGAGCACGCCGCGGCGCATGATGGCCACCCGGTCGGCCATGGTCAGCGCCTCGGCCTGATCGTGGGTGACGTAGACGGTGGTGACACCCAGCTCGCGGGTCAACCCGGAGATCTCCGCGCGCAGCTCGGCGCGCAGCCCACTGTCCAGATTCGACAGGGGCTCGTCCATTAGGAACAGCCCCGGTCGTCGGACGATTGCGCGGCCCATGGCGACCCGCTGACGCTGGCCGCCGGAGAGCTGGCCCGGTTTGCGGGCGAGGACGTCATTGATGCCGAGGGCACTCGCCACGTCGGTGACCCGCTCACCGCGCGGCTCCGGTTCGATACCGGCAAGCCGCAACGGAAAGGCGATGTTGTCGCCCACTGTCATGTGCGGATAAAGCGCGAAATCCTGGAAGACCATCGCGATCTTGCGGTCGCGTGGCGGCAGGTCGTTCGCCAGTTCCCCGTCCAGCAGCACCGCGCCCTGTGTCGGATCCTCCAGACCGGCGATCATGCGCAGCACTGTGGACTTGCCGCAGCCGGAAGGCCCCAGCAACACCATGAACTCGCCGTCGTTCACATCCAGATTTATGCTGTCGACGGCCAACGTGCCGTCCTTGAAAACCTTGCTCACATCTTTGAGCGCGACGGTGCTCACCGTCACCTCCCCCAGGTCGTCGGCCGAACCCCCAGAAGACTGTGACCAGGATCATTCGTTTCGCACATCGGGTAAACGTCTCATGTTCGGCCCATGACACCGCTATTACGCGGCACGCGACGTCGTTGCGGTCAGCAGCCCGGCGACGGTTCGGGCTGCTCGCCGAGGAACACCTGGCGCACCACCCGTTCGGCCGCCTGCCCGTCGTCCAGCCGGCAGAACCGCCCCCGGAAGTGCTGGCGGGCCTTGTGCGCCGCGTCGGAGCGCACCGCGTCCGTGCGGAACAGGTCGAGCAGGTCGGTGAACGTGGCGGCCACCGCCCCCGGTGGCTCCGCGGTGACGTCGAAGTAGACACCCCGCGCCAGGCGGTACGCCTCCCAGTCCGGGGTGTAGAGCACGATGGGCCGGTCCAGCACCGCATAGTCGAACATCGCCGAGGAGTAGTCGGTGACCAGCACGTCGGCGACCAGATAGAGGTCCTCCACCCGCTGGTAGCCGCTCACGTCGCGCACCCGCTGGAAGTCCAGCGGCCGGCCGGGCCGGCGTTCCCGGTCGTGGAAGTAGTGGCTGCGCATCAGCAGCCGCCCCGAGTCACCGAGCGCGGCGACGAGCCGGTCCGGGTCGAAGGGCGGCCGGTAGCCGGGCAGGTGCTCGCGGTGCGTCGGGGCGTACAGGACCACCTGCTCGTCGGGCCCGATGCCGAACTCGGCGCGTAGCCGGCGTACGTCGTCCGGACTGGCCGTGGCCAGCCGGTCGTTGCGCGGATAGCCCACCTCCAGCGTCGTGTAGGTGGCCGGATAGGCCCGGTCCCACATCTGGGTGGAGAAGCTGTTGGCGCTGACGCTGTAGTCCCAGCGGTCCACCCGGCGCAGCAGGCCGGCGAAGTCCATCCGGCCCGCGCCGATCGGGTAACGCTGCTGGTCGAGCCCCATCACCTTGACCGGAGTGCCGTGGTGGGTCTGCACATGCACCTGTTCCGGCCGCTTGCGCACGAAGTCCGGGTAGTTGACGTTGTTGACCAACCACCGGGCCCGCGCGAGGACCCGGTAGTACGCCGGGGTGCCGGCGACGACGTACTCCACCCCGGCCGGTACGGCGTCCACCCGGTCGCGGCGCACGATCCACACGCCCCGCACCTCGGGGGCCAGCCGGCGGGCCGCCTCGTAGATCGCGGCCGGATTGCAGGAGTACCCGCGGTACCAGTAGGCCGCGTACACGGCGAGCGTCGGGTCCACCGGCCGGCGCAGCTCGGCCCGGTAGTACTCGCGCAGCAGCCCGTCTCGGGTCAGCCGCGCGCCGCGCCGGGCCACCGGCCCGACCCGACGGCGGGCGGTACGTGCCTGCCTCCGTGCCGTGTCGCGGGCCCGGCTGGCGGCCCGCAGCGCGCTGAACGTCCGCCACCGGCCGGTCGCCACCAGCCGGTGCTTGATTCCCTCGACGCCCTCCGGCACCGGGTACCCGCCGTCCGGCAGCCACCGCGCGTAGTCGGCGGTGATCTGCGCGAAGAACGCCGGCCGCAGTTCCGGGGCGATCCGTTGACCGTTCCCGAGCACGGTCAGGTAGTGCCAGATCATCCGTTCGAAGACCGCCGGGCGCAGCTCGTCCACCGCCGGCGACCAGGCGTCCATCAGATGGAAGACCCGGTGCCACTGCGGGAACACCTCGAAGTGCCGGTCCCCTCTGGTCTTCGTGATCGCGCCCGCCCGACGTTGCCGGTAGTTGACGCAGACCCGGTCCAGTACGCCGATCCGCTGCGCCGCCATCAGCACGGGGTAGCTGAACGAGACGTCCTCGTACCAGCCGTCCGAGAAGCGCAATCCCAGCTCGACCAGAAACTCCCGGCGGACCAGCCGGTTCCAGGCGGTGTGCAGCAGCCGCATCGCCTCCGGCCGGTCCCGCAGCCGGAAGGTAGCAACTGGGGGCGACTCCGGGAACACCTCGGCCATCGCGCTGCGGGTGGCGGTGTCGTTCCAGTGCGTCCGGACGTGGTCCACCAGCAGCACGTCCGGCCGGGTCGCGCGCAGCCGGTCGGCCACCTCCCGCAGGCAGTCCGGCGCCAGCCAGTCGTCCCCGTCGATGAACCACACGTACTCGCCGACAGCCCGGTCCAGCCCGATGTTGCGGGCTGGACCGAGGCCGACGTTCTCCGACAGCCGGACCGACCGGACGCGCTGGTCGCGGGCCGCGTACTCGTCGATGATCTCGCCGCTGGCGTCGGGCGAGCAGTCGTCGACGGCGATCACCTCAAGGTCGGTCTCCGGCTGGCCGAGGATCGAGTCCAGGCACTCGCGCAGATATCCCTGCACCCGGAAGGCCGGCACCACGAAACTGATCAGGGTCATCCGGCCGTCCCTTCGTCAGCGCGGCGCGACACCTCCCGCGCCCACCGGCGCGGCCGACGCCCGCGCGCTACGGGCCGGCCGGACAAACCAGGCCAGGACGACGCTCGCCACGAAAACCACGAGAAGGTACGCACCGAGTGTAGCCATGCCGATACTCACGATGCCGGCAATCGCCGCGAGGGCCAGCAGCACCGAACGTCCGTCCCAGCCCAGGGTGGCGAGGTGCAGCGGCGGCGCCGTCTGCCGCTTCTCCAGTCGGGCCGTCAGGTCGTAGTGGTGCACGGCGAGCACGAAGACGTAGCCGAAGATCAGCCAGCCCGGCGCGTCGCCGACCACCCCGACGGCGATCGCGAACAGGTACTCGGCGGCCCGCAGCGCCGCCGGCACCAGCCAGTCCAGGGGGCCGTTGTGCGCGGCCCTGGCGCCGAGGCCACCGGCCAGCAGCACCAGCAACGCCACCGGCACCGCCCACCGCAGTCCCGTCGGCGAGTCGTCCAGCAGGGCGGCGACCAGCAGCACCGCCGGGGCGAGCGCGGCGATCACCGCCAGGGTGAGCGGCCCCATCGGGCGGACCACCGGCAGCCGGCGGGCCAGCGGGCCGTCGTCGCGGTGCAGGGTCGCGTCGACCGTGTCCAGCACCGGCACCCGCATCCAGCGGGCCCGCAACGTGCGCAGGGCACCGGTGTACGCGAAAGCCAACCCACCCCAGACCAGCACCGCGATGAGGCTGACCAGCGGGTTGAACAGCGCCACGGTCAGCGCGATCAGCGCCCACCGCTCACCGATCGGGAACACCACGGTCCGCTTCAGCCAGTACGACAGCGAGCCGGTGTCCGCCTGCACCCGCGTCGACGCGGCGTTCAGCCGGTCGCCGATGCCGCCGCTGGCACCCGCCGCCGTCCGGGGCCGGCGTGCCGCCTCGTCGTGCAGTACCCCGTACCAGGTGTCGGTCATGTGCCGGACGGTCTGCAACGTCATCGCGGCGATGGCGAGGGCCCAGCCGTTGCCCAGCCCGGCGTGACTGACTCCGAAGCCCAGACCGGCGTAGACCAGGTACTCCTTCGCCCGGTCGGCCATCGTGTCCAACCAGCCGCCCCACGCGCTGAAGTGCCGGGTGTAGCGGGCCAACTGGCCGTCCACGCAGTCGAGCACGAAGCCGAGGTAGAGCAGCACCGCGCCGCCCACCAGCGCGGGCCGCCCGCCGACTCCGAACAGCACGGCGGCTGCCAGCGCGAACAGCACCGAGATCACCGTGACCCCGGTCGGGGTGAGCCGCAGCCGGGCGGCGAGCCGCACGACGTACGGCGACCAGGTGCTGACGAAGTACGTGGAGAAGAAGTCGTCCTTCTCCTTCACCGACAGCCGCAGCTCGGCGCGGTCCTCGTCGACAGCCGTCACCGCCGCCTCGGCGGCGACCAACCCGGCCGAGTCCTCGACGCGGTGCGCCACGAGCAGGCGTACCCGCTGGGCGAAGATCAGGGTGCCGAGCGCCGCGAGACCCGCGACGAGCCGGTCCACGGCGGACCCGGGACCACCGGCGGCGGCCGAGCCCGCCGAGCCCACACCGCCGGCCACCGGCAGCGGCGACACGTCACCGGCCGGGCCGATCGGGGCGGCGACGGGCAGCATCTCGGACGCTGCGGCGCGGGCGGCGGCGGCGAGATTCGGCAGGTCGTCCACGCCGACCCGGAGCGCGCCACCGAACACGCCCGTGGCGTCGCCGTCGAGGGCATCCAGGGGGCCGGCGTCGACGATCTGGCCGCGCTCCTCGCGCACGGCCGTCCGTCCGGGCACCGGCGGGTCGGTCAGCACCAGCGCCACTGTCGGTCCCACCGGACTGGTGGCGAGGTGCCTCAGCACTGCGGTGTGCGCCACCAGGTCGGTGCCACTGATCAGCAGTGGCCCGTCGGCGTCATCGGCAAGCGCGGCCAGTTCGTCGAGGGTGGCGGCGAAGCGCACCTCGGTCGCCCCGGCCCGGCGCAGCTGGACGGCGAGCCGGTCGGCCAGCGGCTCGCCGGACGCGGTGGTCAGGCCCGCCGCGGGCGTCCCGGCTGCGAGCACGATCGCGAGCGTCACCGCGGAACCGCGGCGTTGTACGCGTCGAGCGCCTCGGCGATGGTGCCGTCGAGCGTCAACCGGCCCGCGTCGAGGTACAACCCCCGACGGCAGAACCGGGTCAGGTCCTTTTCGTTGTGTGACACCAGCACCAGCGTGCGCCCCTCTCCGAGCAGACGATCAATCGTCGCGTAACACTTCTCGCGGAACTCCGCGTCCCCGACCGCGGTCACCTCGTCCATCAGCAGGATCGGGTGCGGCAGGCGCGAGATGATCGCGAAGCCGAGCCGCACCTTCATCCCCGACGAGTAGTGCCGCACCGACGTGTCGATGGCTCGTTCCACCTGCTTACCCGCGAACTCGACGATCTCGTCGAAGTGCCGCTTCAGGTAGCCCGTCGACAGTCCGTGCAGCCCACCGACCAGGTGCAGATTCTCCCGCCCGGTCAGGTCGTTGGAGAAACCGGCGGACAACTCCAACAGCGGCGCCACCGCGCCGTGCACCCGGATGTCGCCCTCGTCGGGGATGAGCACCCCGGCGATCAACCGCAGCAGGGTGCTCTTGCCGGTGCCGTTGCGGCCGATCACCCCGACGGTCTCACCGGGCGCCACGGTGAACGACACGTCACGCAGCGGCCAGAACTGACCGGGCAGGGCGCCGCGCCCGCCCCGGTGGATGAACAGCTCGCGCAGCCGCAGTTGGCGGCGACGGTTGCGGACGAACCGGATGCCCAGACCGTCCGCTTCGATGATCGGCGTGGCCATCTCAGAGTTCCTTGAGCACAGCGGGTTCCAACCGGCGGAACGACCACCAGCCGGCGGCCAGCACCAGCAGGCTGCCGACGACAGTGGTGGTGAGCAGCCGAGCGTCCGGGAACTCGTCCGGGTACCAGATCGCGTGGTGCAGTTGGAAGATCCCGACCAGCGGGTTCAGCTCGTACACCACCTTCAGCCAGCCCGGCAGGTTGGACTCCCGGACCAGGCTGAACGGATAGATGATCGGCGTGGCGTAGAACAGCACCCGGATGATCAGTCGCAGGAACCGCTCCACGTCGCGCATCAGCACGTTCCACGCGGACAGCAGCAGGGCCAGCCCGGTCAGCAGCACCGCCTGCACCGCCACCGCGAGCGGCAGGGCGAGCAGCGACCAGCCGGGATGGATCCGGCCGTGCGCCGCGTAGATCACCGCGATGGCGATCAGGATCGGCAGGCCGGCCGCGTACTCGGCGAACCGCCCGGTGACCCGGCCGATCGGGAAGACCTGCCGTGGCACGTTCATCGTGGTGATCAGCCGGGACTGGCCGGTCAGCGCGTTGGTGGCCTCGCTCAGCGCCGAACTGGTCCACATCCAGGCGAAGATCCCGGTGATCAGGAACAGCGGGTACGACCCGGCCGCCTCGCCGAGGTGCCGACCGGTGTCCCGGGAGTAGAGCACCCCGAAGACGAACCAGTAGATGGCGCCCATGCCGAGTGGCTCGATCAGCGACCAGAAGTAGCCCAGCACCGACTGCTGGTACTTGACCGCCAGGTCCCGTCGGACCAGGATGCGCAGCGAGTTGCGGTGCGACCACAGGGCCGCGACGCCAGAGGTCACCGCAGCCTCCCGCCTCCTGAAACGGACGCCAGGCTAGCAGTCGGTGAACGAATGCCCCGAATCTACGGGTTCAGCACTCGATCACGTTGACGGCCAGACCGCCACGCGCCGTCTCCTTGTACTTGACCTTCATGTCGGCGCCCGTCTCCCGCATGGTCTTGATGACCTTGTCCAGCGACACCTTGTGCACGCCGTCGCCGCGCAGGGCCAACCGGGCGGCCGTGATCGCCTTGATGCTAGCCACCGCGTTCCGCTCGATGCAGGGGATCTGCACCAGGCCACCCACCGGGTCACAGGTCAACCCGAGGTTGTGCTCCATCCCGATCTCGGCGGCGTTCTCGACCTGTTCGGGAGTGCCGCCCAGCGCCTCGGCCAGCCCCGCCGCCGCCATCGAGCAGGCCGAGCCGACCTCACCCTGACAGCCGACCTCCGCGCCGGAGATCGACGCGTTCTCCTTGAACAGCACGCCGATCGCACCGGCCGTCAGCAGGAACCGCACCACACCGTCGTCATCCGCGTCCGGAATGAACCGGGCGTAGTAGTGCAGCACCGCCGGGATGATCCCCGCCGCGCCGTTCGTCGGCGCGGTGACCACCCGGCCGCCCGCCGCGTTCTCCTCGTTGACCGCGAGCGCGAACAGCGTCACCCAGTCCATCGCGTGCAGCGGGTCGGCAGTCCCGGCGTCCGCCTCCAGGCCGCGCCGCAGCTCCGCCGCGCGCCGCCGAACCTTCAAACCCCCAGGGAGTACGCCGTCCCGCTCGCAGCCGCGCTGCACGCACTCCCGCATCACCCACCAGATCTCCAGCAGGCCGGCCCGGATCTCCGCCTCGCTGCGCCACGAGCGCTCGTTGGCGAGCATCACCTCGCTGATCGACAGGCCGGTGCGGGTGGTGACCTCCAGCAGTTGCGCCCCGGTCAGGAACGGGTACCGCACCCGCGTCGTGTCCGGCTTGATGCGGTCCGCGCCCGCCGCCGCCTCGTCCACCACGAAGCCACCGCCGACGGAGTAGTAGCTGCGGGCCCTGATCTGCTCCCCGGCCGCGTCGAAGGCCACGAAGGTCATCCCGTTCGGGTGGTACGGCAGCGACCGGCGACGGTGCAGCGTGAGGTCCCGGTCCGGGTCGAAGTCGATCTCGTGCGCGTCCAGCAGGCTGATCCGCCGCTCGGCGCGGATCCGTTCGACGCGCGGACCGACGGTGTCGGTATCGACCGTCTCCGGCGCCTCACCGGCCAGCCCCAGCAGCACCGCCCGGTCGCTGCCGTGCCCGTGGCCGGTCGCGCCCAGCGAACCGAACAGCTCGGCCTGCACCCGCGCCGTCTCGGTGAGCAGCCCGTCGGCCTTGAGCCCGAGCACGAACGTACGGGCGGCCCGCATCGGCCCCACCGTGTGCGAGCTGGACGGCCCGATGCCGACGCTGAAGAGGTCGAAAACACTGATCATGGCTGCGCTTCCTCGGCGTTTCCCGTCGTACGGGATCTGCCCGGTTCGTGGCCACCGGTCAGGCGGCCCCGCTCGTGGCCGCCCGGTCGGGGGGCCGTCGGTCACCCGGGGTATGGGTGCCCAACCAGCGAGCCTACCCGCCCACCCCCAGCCCCGACCCCGCCAGACCCTCGCGCCGATCTCGCATTTTCGGTCGTCGATACGGGTGGGTATGAACCTTCTGTCGCGACAGAAAGTGCAAGATCGCGGGGCGGTGTGGGAGGAGTTGGGGAGGGTTGGCCCGGGTAATGCACCTACGGGTCCACGGGTCGCCGATCCTCCTCGGGACCGAGGGCGGGATGGCCACCCCTTCGTACCGTGGATTGCAGACGCGGCGCACAGCCGCAGAGTGGGAGTACGACGATGAGTCGCAAACTGGTTCGGCCCCGCCAGGGGCGCATGCTCGCCGGTGTCTGCGCCGGCCTCGGTCAGCGGTTCGGCATGTCCGCCGGGATGGTCCGGTTGCTGTTCCTGCTGTCGCTGCTGCTGCCCGGCACCCAGGTGATCGTGTACCTGATCCTCTGGGTCCTCATGCCCAACGAGGACCGCTACCTCGCCTCCACCGGCCACTGACCCACCACGACAGCGCAGCCCGGAGGCCACCACGTCAAACGATGTGGTGGCCTCCCGGCCTCCCGGCCACGGCACGGCACGGCAAACCGGCATTCCGCTTCCAGATCTTGGACAGTTTCCGTTAGCAGGGCGGGCTCAACCGGTGGTTGCAACACCGAGTAGCTGGGCCATTTTCTCACCGGGGGTGGCCCAGCCGAGGGTCATG
>NZ_JBNCKQ010000012.1:0-123047 GCF_049841615.1 Micromonospora sp. DT63
CGTCGTTGAACACGGTGATGGTGCGGGTCACCGTGGCGTTGCGGGCGTAGCTGGGTACCGCCTGCGGTAGTGGGAAGCTGCCGTTGGAGTCCGAATTGCCGGAGGCGGACCAGTACGGGAGGTCGACCGCGGCCACCGGGTTGAACGCCGCCTGCACACGCTGGATCTGCGGGTTGCTCCACGGGTCGGGCAGGTTGTCCGCACCGTAGATGGGGTGACCACCCTCCTCCGGGGTGAAGTCGGTGCTCCGCACGCCGGGCACGACGCTGGCCCAGGCGGACAGCAGCGTGTACGGACGCAGGTCGGTGGCGCCCTTGCCGCGCTTGGCCAGGGTCGCCGTGGCGAACCACTCGAAGCCCTGCTTGTTGTTGCACGCCGGCCAGATGTACTCGCCCTCGCCGTCGGGCCGCCCGTTCACGGTGATCAGGCCCTCCCCGTACCTGCCGAAGCCGTCGACGTAGTGCGGGACCACCGCGAAGTTGGCGTACGTCATCCCGGGATACAGGCTGACATTCCCGCCGACGCCCACCTCGGCGATGATCGGCCGGGTGCCGTCGGCGCCGTTCATCGCCGCGTACAGCTCCTTCTCGAACTGTTCGGAATCCTGGCCGCTCTGGTTCGGCTCGTTGTTCTGACTCCAGCGGATGATCGCGGGGTGGTTGCGGTCGCGCAGGACCAGCGCACGGGCGTGGTTGACCATGTTGTCGTGCCCGACGGACTCCTTCCACTCCTGCGAGGACTGGGAGCCGCGAATCGCGACCTCGTCGATGATCATCAGGCCCATCTCGTCGGCGACGTCCAACATGTACGGGCTTCCGGGCTCCTGGTGGATGCGCACCACGTTGTAGTTCAGCCGCTGGTAGTTGTCCACCGCCTGCGGCCAGCCGCCGTTGCCGGACGACGGGGGCAGGAAGCCGGGCAGGGTGTGGTACGCGTCGCCCTTGCCGCCGTTGTTGATCCGGTCATAGTCGGCACCCTGGAGGTTGTCGCCGCGGAAGTTCACCCGCACGCCGTTGAGGTAGTAGTAGTCACCGTTCTGGGTGGCCTCCCGGAACCCGAATCGGTACTCGGCGTCGCTCGTCCGGCCGTCGTCGGTGGCGGCACGCACCGTCAGCCCGTGCAGCTGCGCCCGGTACCCCGACCGGTACGGCACGTTGGGCCACCAGTACGAGGTGCTGTCGAGGTTCCACGCGACCGGCCCGACGGTCACGGTCACGGTCGAGCGGGCCGCCACGGTGACCGTACGGCTGGGCAGTTCCGGGTAGCTGAAGGCCGTTCCGTTCTTGGACGCCAGCGACCCGGTCAACGTCACCGACCGGGAACTGCCCGACGTGTTGCGCACCGTCACGTCGTAGGTCAGCGTCTTGTTCGCCACCGACGTACGCACGAATGTATCGCTGACGTACACCGCCGGGTACACCCGCAGGAACGCGGACCCGAAGATCCCCTGCGGTACCGCCTCGGACCACGTGGCGGCGTCGGGCACCAGGTACCGGCCGTTGGATGCCTTCAACGCGCCGCGGCCCTTCACGTTCACGGTGATCGTGTGGGTGGTGCCGGGCGCCGCGTAGGCGCTGATGTCGAAGTTCGACGGGGTGAACGCCGTCGTCTGGGTCGCGACCACGCGGCCGTCGACCGACAGTGTCGCCTGGTGGTTGACGGCGCCGAACTCGATCCAGGTCGACTGCGGCTGCCCCGAGTCCGGCACCGTGATGCTGCGCGAGTACACCGCCTCGGTCACGTCGGTGAAGCCCTGCTTGTACCAGCCACCACCAGGCACCGCGATCGAGGTCGTTCCCCGACCCGCGGGCGTGAAGGCCCACGTCCCGGCCAGATCGACCGAGGCGATCGCGCCGTTACCGGCCGCCACACCATCAAGTCCGGCGGCCGCGACACTCTGCGTCACGACCGGCGCGGCCAGGGCCGGCCCCGGGGTCGCCAGGGTCAGGCCACCCAGCGTCAGAGGCAGGCCGAGCGCCACAGTCGCGGCCAGCCCTCTGGCCAACGCCGACAATCGGCCACCCCAGTGGACGTTCGTGTGATGCACGGTTACCTCCTGTGACTCATCCGCCAGCTCTGCAACACCGGTTCAGGGCATGGACTCAAGGCCGATGCACGAATCGATTCGACAAGTCTGCCGGCGTCGCCGACCACCCGGGAAGGATGGTTGCGGCCCGAATACATAGATATGCATTAATGGGTGCATCGAGCGTGAAGTCAAGGTTTCAGGACGGTTACTTCCTGCTCCTGACGCCTCGCAAGCTCCGAGTGGCCGCCGACGAGTACGACCCTTCCGGAGTGCTAGGGCATCGCGCTCAGACATTCCGTGTCGCCGGCCCACCGACGCTGCGCTGATCGAGTAGCGAACCGATTCGCCCCCGTGACCCCCGGCCGCGTGACACGCTGAAGGCGTGGCCGGCACTGTGGCCCTCGGCGACGTCGGCGGGCGGCGCGGCCTGACTTGTTCGGTTCGAAACGGAAGTTAGGGTGTTGGTGAGGAACGTGCTTCGCCAGCGTCACGGGCGGGTTACGGGCTCTTGATGGCGGGTGTCTGACTGCGTAGACATGACTACGCAATCATACAGGACTATGGCCGACGATGGGAGCTGCCGTGACGCGACTGGCGAGGCCGGGTGGAAGCCCTCCGACGCCGCGCAGCGTGGACGTCGCGCGGCTGGCCGGCGTTTCCCAGAAGACGGTGTCCAGGGTCCTCAACGACGAGCCGTATGTCTCGGCCGACGTGCGCCGGCGGGTCCTGGACGCCGCCGAGGAGCTCGGCTACCGGCGCAACCAGGCGGCCCGGGCGCTGGCGTCCGGGCGGACCCGGTCGATCGGCGTGGTGACGCTCGGCAGCGCCTTGTACGGGCCGGCGTCGTGGCTCATGGGCATCGAGCGGGCGGTCCGGGAGGTGGGCTACACGCTGCGGTTGGCCGACACGATCGAGGGCGACCCGGGCGGCATCGCGAGCGCCCTGGCGTCGCTGCTGGACCAGGGCGTGGACGGCGTCGTCATCTCCGAGCCGATCGACGAGGGCGTCGGCCTCATCAGCGTCGACGTGCCGGTCCTGGTCCTCGGCGCGCCGCCCACCTTCGCCGCGCCGCAGGTGGTGACCGCCAGGGTCGGCGCGGGCCGGCTCGCGCGGGCCGCGACCGAGCACCTGCTGGAGCTGGGGCACGCGACCGTCCATCACCTGGCCGGCCCGCAGCGGTGGTATTCGGCACGGGACCGTCTCGCCGGCTGGCGCGAGGCGCTGCGAGCCCATGGCGCGGACGAGCCGCCGGTCGTCGAGGGCGACTGGTCGGCCACGTCCGGCTACGCGGCGGGCCGGGAACTGGCCGGCGATGGCACCGTGACCGCGGTGTTCGCCGCGAACGACGACATGGCGATCGGTCTCATCCGCGCGCAGCTCGAGGCCGGGCGCCGCGTGCCCGAGGACATCAGCGTCGTCGGATTCGACGACATCCCGGTCGCCGCCTACGTCACTCCCCCGCTCACCACCGTGCGGCAGCGGTTCGACGAGGTCGCGCGGCAGGGCCTCGCGCTGCTGGTACAGGTCATCGAGAAGCCGGACGTCGAGCTTCCACCGGCGGCCGACCAACCGGTCGAGCTCGTCGTCCGCGCCTCGACGGCGCCACCACCGCCCCGGCCGATCCCGGGACCTGGCCGCCGGGAGATTCCCCATGCCCACGGTGGCCCGCACGGTCAGCCCGCCGGCAGCGAAGTCCCATCCACCCGGCCCTGATCAGCGTCGAACTGTCCACCTACGGCGGCACGTCACCCGAGGCCCGCACCGGCCGTCGCTGAGGAGCGGCGCCATCCAGG
Organism: Micromonospora sp. DT63; assembly: GCF_049841615.1. Classification (NCBI taxonomy): domain Bacteria; kingdom Bacillati; phylum Actinomycetota; class Actinomycetes; order Micromonosporales; family Micromonosporaceae; genus Micromonospora; species Micromonospora sp. DT63. The sequence continues at coordinate 3,823 of NZ_JBNCKQ010000012.1, forward strand.
GTTCGAATTCGATCGAGGGCTACCAGGTGCCTCTGGACGACGCCGCCGCGGCCGTCGCCGGCGACGAACCGGTAGAGACCAACCCGCAAACCTGGGAGGTCATCACCGGCTACCGCGACGCCCTGACCTACGTGCAACAACTCGCCCGCTCACGCGAGTTCACCTGGCAGCAAACGTGTCCGAGACACGGCCCGTTGCCCCACCGCCGATAACGCTCAGTGCGATTCTGAAGCTCGCACAAGCCTAGCCGTGGTGGTGACCTCCGAAGAGGTCACCACCACGGACCCGCTGGTCACGGTGCCTGCGGCGGGATCGCACCAGGTAGTCAGCGACGGTGGATGGGAACTCCCGGCCTACAGGTCGGCCTTCGTCACGCGGGAGGACTCGTACGTCGTAGAGGCCTGAGGGAGGCCCGGCACGGTGGAGACGTCCTTGACGAGCATGCCGGTCGTGGCGTCGATGGTCAGCACCTCGCTGCCCTCGCCGCCGAACACCTCGGGGCCGGCGGTGATCGTCAGTGTGGCCTTGCCGTGGGTGGTCGAGTTCTTGACGCTGACCGCGGAGATGGTGGACAGCAGACGCAGCACACCGGCCCGGACCTGCGTGTTGCCGTCGCCAGCGGACAGTGCTTCGGTGCTGTACGTCCACAGGGCGTTGTCGAAGTGCCGCTGAACGGCCTGGGGGCTGTACGGCTTCGGCTCGGCGTTACCGCCCTTCTGCCTGATGATCACCTGGGCATCCGCCTGCTGCTTGTCCCACACCGCCTTCTGCGCTGCGGGGTCAAGGCCCACCAGCGGATCGTTGGCTGCCTTGAGCATCTGGGTCCGGCCATCGGCCGGGCTGCTGTCCGCTGCGGCGACGGCCGCCTTGAGGAGCGGAGCGTAGCCACCGTCCGTCATCTGGTCCTGGTGACGGGCGATCGCACGCTTGATGTCCTTCACGCTGTTGCCCGTATAGATCGCGTGACCGTCGGTGTACAGCGTGTAGACGACCTGCATGGTCTTGGTGCCGTTGACCTGCGTCGCCTTCACCAGCCACGCGTCGCCCCCCGACGGGGTGACCGTCTTGATGGACCCGGCCAAGATCATCAGCGGCGCGGGCTCGGCGGACCCGTTGACGGTGGTCGAGCCCGAGGCGGCGGCCGCCGAATCGTTGCCGGCCTCCGTGTCCCCGGTCGCCGACAAGTTGAGCACCACAGCGACAGCTGCCGCGGCGGCGGTAACCGCAACTCCGGCACCGATGCCCAATCGACCCGCGATACCGATCCTGCGGCGGCGCTGAAGCGCCGGGCTGGATTCGTGGTCCCGCGTGGTTGTCGTCGTTTCCATGGTTGAAGTCGCCTCCATAGTTGTGTCTTCCGCTGATATCGCGCCCAGCAGCCGCACGGTTCCGGGGTCGGCCATAGCCGCCCGCAGCACCGCCCGCGCCCGCTGATACGCCTCCGGGCGCAGTGGTTCTGCGCTGCCCAACGCACCGACCAGATCAAGCTCGTCGGTCATCGGTGTCTCTCCTTCGCGCTGTTGCGGTCCTTCAGAAGCGCGGACACCCCCGGGGCGTCGCGCAATGCCGCCCTGGCCTGGCTCAGCAACCGCCGCGCGGTGCCGGCCGGTATGCCGAGGGCCCGCGCGGCGTCGGCTGCGGTCAGGTCCTCCCAGGCGACGAGCCTCAGGACCTCCCGCTCTTCGGGTTTGAGCCGCGTCAGGGCCGACCGGAGCACCGCCCGGGCGTCCACGCCGAGGTCCACCGCCGACCACGGATCCCATCCAGTAGCCACGTCCGGCACGTCCGCCACCAGGTCCTCGGTCGGCCGGGATCGCCAGTAGCGCCGCAAGCGATTCAATGCCACGCCGTACAGCCACGGCCGCGCATCGTCGTACGACCGGTCGTACGATCGCCGCGACTCGAACGCCGCAACCCAAACCTCGCCCAGGAGGTCCTCAGCCGCATCCCGCCCAGCCCGGCGAACGAGGTACGAACCGACGGCGGCCTCATGACGCTCGACCACCTCTACGAAGGCGTCGACATCGCCATCCAGCGACCGGCCTATCAAATCCGCATCCGAAGCCATGGCCCTCCTCGGCAAAGTTCGCGCTTCACCCTGACATTGCCGATCAGGCGGGAAAGTGTTCAGGCGCCGAGGGCCGACGGCAAGCGGTCGCCCAATAGCGACCTCTCGGCGGCATGAGCGGCTGCGACGCTGTCAGCGTGGGGCCCAAGCGTGGGGCCCAGGCCAGGGCCGGGAGTCGAAGCTGGGAGGTAGCGGCAGCGAGGCTCCCAGCCCACATCGGCAGTCTCCCCGCCGTTTCAGGGCTGGATCTGGTTCTCGATGGGGCTGCCAGGGGCGCCGAGACTTGCGGCTCGCCCGATTCTGGCGCGGCGACCGGGCCAACCGATCCGAGACCGCCCGACGAGCGGCCCTACCCGCCTGGCTCTTACGCCTGCAATCACCACCGCCATCACACCGCAAGCGGCGGCCCACTCGGGACACTCGCTGCTGCCGATGCACGGCTGAGCAAGTATGCGGACACTCACGGTCAGCGGGAGAACGCTACCCTCGCAGTCCACCGAGCGGGGAGGGGCCAGCATGGCGGCGCTGGTCGAGCACACCGAGCTGTACGTCAATGTCGACTATCGACTGTTCGCGATGATCGACGACAGCAACGACCGGCGCAACGTTCCACCCGCACCGCACGAGCTCGATCAATGGGTCAGCTCGGCGCCGGGCTTCGTGGTGGTCGAGAACATCGACGACGCCGTGGTGCTGGGTAGCGACACCCGGCTGGAGACCTGGGACGGGCCGGCCGACTTCGATCCGGGCGGCTGGGACCGCAGCCACGTGCTCGAGGTGGTCTTCGAGTCGGGCATCCTCGGGTTCGCCAGCGGCACGGCCGGCGGCATCGCCGACGCCTACCGCCTACCGCCGGGCCGCCGATGGCGCGTACGGCTGGCCTGGCGCACCGAGGCACCACCCGCTCCGGACGAGCTGCCGACCGCGTCGGTCCTCATCCAGTTCAGCCCCGCCTGAGCGGCCGGGCCGACACTTCGCGGTCGGGCGTGTCTGTCCCGTGAGTTCGGCAACACCCACGGGGACGCCGACTCTCGGCGCTACTCAACGCTCGCAGCGGGCAGGCACCCACCGGCTGCGGGCCCGGGCGACCGTGGTCACGGAGATCCGGCGGCGCACGATCAGTGCCGCGACGCGCCCCTGGCCAAGGCCAGAATGCTGGCCGTCGGCACGGGGTTCAGCGGCGGCGCCTCCCGCCTGGCGCACCCGCGGCGGGGTGCTTCCCGTACCGGGGGTCCCACGCGTTCTGATCGAGTGGCGCAGGCGGGGCCAGGGTGTCTCGGCCGTACAGGTCGGGTCGTCGATGGAAACGTCCGAACCGCAGAGGCCCGCAGACACGAGTCCGTCCGGCTGCACGAGCGGCTGGCAGTGCCCGGACCGTCGGTAGCGAGTTGCAGATGCCTCGAAAACCGACGCTGTCCGTGTTCATCACATGACTTCAAGTGATGACGGCCAAAGTTACGCTGCCCTGACGTGCGCGAGCGAACGAGCTTTGCCGATTCCGGAGGTGCCACCACGATGGACAGCCGAGTAGCACGTCCCGCGACTCTCCTGTTGGCGGCGCTGTGCGCACTGTTGCTGCTCGGCGTCGACGCGGTGCTGGGTACGGTCGCGCCGGTCCGCGCCGGTAACGCCGCCGCGACAGTCAGCGGCACTCTGACCGAACGGTCCGGCCGACCGGCCGGCCAGGTCAGGGTCACCCTCGCGCCGGACTCCGGCGCCGAGCATCCGACCTACTCGACCACCACGGACCGGGCCGGCCGGTGGCGGGTGTCCGGCGTGTCGGCCGGGCGCTACCGGATCACCAACCAACTGCCCGGCGTGTTCCGGCCCCGCTACTACCCGAGCCGGCTCGGGTTCCCTTGGGGAGCTGTGACCGTGCCGACCCGTGGCCGGCTCGTCGTCGACGACGTGCTTCCTCCGGCCGGTCGGATCCGGTTCGTCGCGGCCGACGCGGCCACCGGCGCCGAGGTGCGGAACTTCTGTGTGCAGGACCCGATGGAACTCGGCCTCATCTGCACCAGCCCCACCGGGACCTTCCCGAACGGGTACGTCGACCTGGAGGTGCCGCCCGGCCACTACCGATTCACCGGCGCCGCGAACGACGGCGTACACGAGGGCGGGATGGTCGAGGCGACCGCGGTCGCCGGGCGGGTGACCCACGCGACGCTGCCGGTCCAGCCACCCGGTAACGAACTGCGCGTGACACTGCGAGACCGGGCGACCGGCACGCCGGTGCCCAACGCGGGAATCATCGCCATCTCGGTGGACAAGCGGTTCCCCGACATCTATGACGCCAACGAGATCTCCGACGAGAACGGGGTGGTGCGGTTCCACAGCCTCCACCCGGACCGGTACAACCTCTGGGCCGGCGGCTCGGCCGAGGGGCACGGCGCGCAGTGGGTCGGCCCGAGCGGTGGCACCGGCGACCGGACCAAGGCACTGACGGTCGCGCCAGGGCCCGGGATCACCACGCTGCCCGACATCCTGTTGGACCGGGCTGGGTCGATCACCGGGTCGATCACCGACGCGGTCACCGGCCAGCCGGTGTCGGTGACCGTCGCGCTGACGACCTACGATCCGTTCTGGTACGAGACCACCCGGAAGGTTCCCGGCGACGGCTCGTACACCTTCAGCGGGCTCGGCCCGTACGAGTGGTCACTGGCGTTCATCCCACCGGGCAACGGCGGCGCCAACAGCGTCTACGCCACCCAGTGGTCCGGTGGGGCGCCGAACAGCGTCAAGGCGACCCGGATCAAGGTCGTCGCAGGCGGCACCACCGTGGCGAACGAGCGGATGAGCGCCGGCACCGCCATCTCCGGCCAAGCCAACGGCCTCCCGGTGTACGGCTACGGCTACCCGGTCCACGTCTACAACGCCGACACCGGCGACATCGTCGCGGTCGACGAGAACGTCGAGGACGGCCGGTACGACGCCCGACTCGTGCCCGGCCAGCGGGTCCGGCTCTGCCTGCACCCCGACCGCTGCTACCCGGACTACGTCCGGCAGGTCGACGCGTCCGCCATCCGGGTGGGCACCTCGCCGTTCACCGTCAACTTTCCCGGCCGGCGGAGCTGAGCCGGGACGAGCACCGGCGCCGCCCGCGCACCCCGGTCCGGGCCGGGTCAGCGTTCATTGCCGACTTCCGCCAAGCGAGTGCGCAGGTCGGCAAGCTGGGACAACGTGTAGGCGCAGGTAGGGGTGGGTGCAGTTGAGGACCTCGGCCGGCGTAGGGCCGCAGGCGACCCCGATCTGCTCGTGGCACGCATCTGGGTGGAGTCCGCGCCAGCGTTGCCACCCGGCGCAACCGGGTCGGTCCGCTTGGCCCACTGTCCCCCGCCCTCTGGCGTGACCCGCGGCCGGGCATGACGATTACCATGCACGAGGGCCGGCCCGCGGTAGGAACGGCAACCGTCATCGAGGCATCGAATGCGCGTTGACATCAGCACGACCGGCGCAGGGTTGCTGGACCGTCGAAGTGCCTGGCAAGATCCGGACACGATCGGAGGAATCGAGTCCTCCGTCCGCCGGTGAGCGTGACACCCGAGCCTGGACCCGCCTCTGCTGATGTAGTCCGTTTCGCGGAACAATAGTTGACGTTGACCGTTGCCGATCTTCCGGTCGGGATCTCCGGCCTGTCGACCAGTGGCACCGCGACGGTCACCGCCACTCGCGCCCAGCTGCTTGCCTGACCTCCCGAGGCGCTCTGCCGCCCGGCAGCGCACCGCAAGCCGTTCAGCTGATTCGGCCGACTGAGGTCGGGAGGCCGGCGAACAGCCCAGCCTCTGTCCATATCGACTTCCGCCAGCGCTACCGAGGCCCCCACCTGCTTAAACGCAGGTCGGGGCCTCGGTATATATCGGGCCGCGGCAGACGATCCGAACTACGCCTTGACCCTGACCTGGTGGTTCTCGCAGGCAGAGGTCATCCGCGGAACAGCTTGAGCCAACTGGGCACGGTAGAAGTCACCACCGGGGCCGGTGTTGCGAGCATCTTGCACCCTCTCCACCAAGCCCGCCGCAGTTACGCCAGCGGACTTCAAGTCATCGTGAGCCGAGCGTTCGAACAGGGCGCCCAGCCGCTGAACCTCGTCGGCCGGCACAACCTTCCCTTGTTCTGCCCGAACCAGCACCCCAGCCGACCGACACCCCGTCAATCCCGGATCCTCATCCCCACGGTTAGCGAACTGCCAATAAGCTGCTCCGCCGCCTAGCAGGGCCAGGAGCACGACAGACCCGGCCGCCACCCAAACCCATCGACGCGAAGACGTGGAGCCAGCGGAGGAACCGGTGTCGGTTTGGGAGTCGACCACGCCAAATCTCGTTTCTCGTCAACAAAGGGGTCGGTAAGGTACCACCCGCCGAGCGCCCAAGGCCGCGACTGCCCATACGTAGTGCAGTCCGTACGAACAGGTGATCAAAGTGGGACCTCCGCGCTGGTGCCCAGTTGGTCGCCGAAGCGCAGATCAGCTCCAGGTTCAGCGATGGTGCCGATAGGGATCGCAGGCCCGACGCATTCGGGCCGCAGCAGGCCAGCAGGACGCCCCAGCCCGAAAGGAACCACTGCACACCCGCAGGCTCGGTCAACGCGGCATCGACGGCGCCGGCCGGGACCACAGCGGTCAGCGACGCGACCGCCTGCTCGCTGCGACGCCGGCTACCGATGATGTCGGCGCTGCTAACGCCTGAGGTCACCCAGGTGCTGCCGGTGACATGCTTCGACGCTGGCGTCGGCGCGCGATCTCACGCTTGCCCCGAGCCCGAGGAGCGGCACTTCCTCCATCGGTAAACCCAGCCGAGGCCATAGCTCCGCCAACCGCGCCCAATGCCCCCTCGCCAAAGGGCCCTGGCTGCTCGACGTATCCCAGGGCGACCAAGAGTCCGGCTCCTGTCGCCATGACGCCCGCAGCCATCAACGCAAGGTAGAGAAGTAGACGGGCACGCACTTTGTCAGTAGAGCAGGCCATCACAACCTGCACCGCGAGCTGCCGCCGGCCTTCAAGCAGTGGCCTTGCTGGATCTGCTTCGCCGATCCTCGATGTCGTCAAGCCGATCTCTCGCCGTGATCGGTAAGTGACCGTCGGTGCTCACGCTGATTGGATGCGACGGACAGGGCTGCTGGGAGTGATCTGCACGTTGGTGCTGGCCGGGCTGACAGGCTGCAGCCCAGCCACCGAGGGTGCGGTCGGGGTACGGCTGGACGCCGACGGCCGGCTGGTCGGGGTTTTCGACTGGTGCCACGGCGGGACCGACAAAATTGCCCTTTTTCTCGGCCAGGACGACGGCTCGGTCGGCGACGGCGTGATCGATCTCGAGCGGGGTCCTGGCCGGGCCCGCGCCGCAGAGGAAATCACGCTACTCGACCCGGGAGCCGGCTGGCAGACGACGCCGGCTCCGTCCGGTTTAGACGACCACAGGATCTACGATTTGCGCGCGTGGAACAGAGGTGGCGGCACAGTGGATGATTTCCCGTTCCGGATCAGCGAACTGCGCGGTCGGACCGGCTCCGCCGTGATCCTCAGCAAGCGGTGGGAGGGCGAGGCGCGCGGCGGCTTCGTCGCCGCGTTCTACACGCCCGAGGACTTCGCTCGCTACGCGGACGAGGTGTGCGACGGCTGACGGTGCGGCTGCTGCCCGTTCTTCGCCCGATCGCGACTGCTGTGGGCTGACGCTGAGCATCGCCGCTAGGCTGTTCGGCTCGTCGGCTGCGGTCGCTCGCTGTCTTGCACGTCGGCTCGGGTGTGGATGTACGGCTGGTTGTGCCAACGGCACGAGAGTCACGGGTGGCTGTCGATGACGACGGCGAATTCCTTTGGGTAACGCTCCAAGTCCTCAAGGTCGATCCAGTCCTCGCCTGACCGGATTTGGCGAAATCGGAACGCGGCAGTGGTGTCGTTGGCCAGGATGGAGCGCCGCCAGGTGTCGGGAGTCACCGCCGTTTGCACCTCGGCTGCAACGCAGTACTTGAAGAGGTACCGGAGGGGACGGGTGGGATGTCGGTACACGGGTCTGCGGTGACGTAGACGATGACTTCGTAATCGCGAATGTAGTCGGTGTACCCGTGATGCACGATCGCGCCGTCGAAGACGTCATCCAACGCCTGGATTAGCCGCGCGATCTCCATGCCCCGTTTTATCACCGCCGGACTCTGCCCCCGTGAGGCGGTCGGGCACCGGTCGATGGCGACCCTGGTCTTAGGAGAGCCAACGGGTACAAGTCGAACTCAGCACGCCCGCCGCCCGAAGCCGTACCAGCCCTGGGGAGTGAGAAAACCGACCAACTGCCCGCCCTCGCTCGGAGATCGACTGGGCTAGGCTTCCGCGACATCTTCTTGATCAGAGGAGCACCATGGCGACGATCCGCCGCAACGGGAGCGCCCGGATAGCCGCCGCAGCACTGTCGCTAGCCGCAGCAGCAACACTCCTGCTGTCAACCGCATGCACTGCACTAGCACCTACCGTGCCGGCACCGGCCAGCACGCCATCGCCTCGCCAGCTGCAAACACCAGAAACCCTCCTCGGGAAGCCCAAGAATATGAGCCGAGGTCTGACTAACAGACCAATCTCGCTGATCGAGAAGCTAAAGCAGGAGGTGGGAACACCCACCAGCGCGGTCGCCTGGGCGTACGGGGGTGAGACCGAAACCGCCGACGCGGTGCTCGTCACCGGCGCGTCGGGAACCGTCGATGACCCGGCAGCAACCCTCAAACGCATACTCACCCTCTACGGACGCGTCGAGACCAAGGCGGTTGACACAGGCCAATTCGGAGGAGAAGCCCGCTGCGGGAAAGGACGCGGGGAACGCGGCGGCTACATGACCATCTGCGGCTGGGCGGACAGTCAAACGGCCGGGCTCGTTGTCTTCGTCTCCGACCTCCCACAGGGCGACCCCACCGTCAACTTCCTCACCGCGCGAAGTGAGCTCGAACGCCGGACCACCTAACCTCAAGAGCCCACCCCGCGTTAACCCACAAACGGGTCTGCTGCACGAACAAATGAAAGTGTCAGTCACGCGGCCTAACTGGCTGGTCTGGTCCTGATGGTCTCGCAGCTCGATAGGGTCAACCGGAACCGGTCTGTTGCGTTGCTCGTGCCCAGGGATCGACGCAGGCTTGACGGGTGCAGCGGTCGAGTCTTCGTCGTCCCTGGTCGCCGCCGAAGTCGGCGTTCACCGGGTTCCGGTTCCCCGCGGGGGTGACCGTCGTGGCGGTCCGCTGGTACCTGCGCTACAACCTCTCCTACCGGGACGTGGAGGAACTCCTGGCTGAGCGCGGTGTCGAGGTCGACCACGTCACCATGTTCCGGTGGGCGCAACGGTTCACCCCGCTGCTGGCCGACGCTGCCCGGTTCGCCCGCCACTCCCCGGAAGGTGTCGTCCGCCCGGAAGGGCTGGTCAGGGCATTGCGCGTGGGATCGGCGTCTCAGATGACGGAACCGTGGCGGAGTCCGTCAAGCTTATTCGCGACGCTCCACATCGACCTGCTGCACGCCTGCAGACGTGGCCTCAGGCGAACCGAGACGCCTGCCGGCGCCAGCCATCCCCGGAGGCGGAAACGCCTGACCACTTCGACCTCTACTGGGAGTCACAGCGGTGAAGAAGCGGGGGGCTGGCCGGGAACGTCCCGAGCGCCGGTATCGGATCTCGCAGCTTGCAGACGGGTTCTGTCGCAACCTGCTGGTCGGCGCGCGTCGGCGCACATGTGCCGACGATCCGGTCCGGCAGCTCGGCTCAGAAACCGAAAGATCCTGGCCCGGGGATGCTTCGATGGGGAGGCTCTGGGGTCCTTGTGGACAGTTCGTCGGCTGGATTCGGCGGGTGAACCTGCGGCGGCGCTGGGCTCGGCGGTATGTACGGCTTCGGCGCCTCGCTGCGATTGACGAAGATGGGGGTGACGGCGCTCTTCGGGCCGATGGACACTCCGTCGATGTCCCGGACGATCAGGGTCTGGCCCGGCTCGGGAATCGGCAGGCGGACGCTGTGGGGATTGGTGAGGGTGATCGGCAGGTTGCGCATCGTGCGCTGCAGGTCTTCGCGGAAGGTGCTGAAATCACCGACGGTGCCGGAACGTGGGCAGAGATAGTCGGCCAGGCTCCTGGCCAGTGCGCGGTCGTTGTTCAGGAGATTTTGGGCCGCCGGGACGTCGGTCACGCAGCATTTGAAAGTGTTCCGCTGGGTGTTGCCGTTGCCGACCTGCAATCCTTCGACGGAGAAGACCCGCTCGAGGAAGCTGGGCGGTCGGCTCGTGGCCGAAAGCACCAGCGGCTTCGCCTTGACCGCCCAGCCCGAGATCCGTTGGAGCGACTCGACGAAATCGGTGCGTCGCGCCGCGTTGGTCGGGTCGGCCAGCAGCGCGGTCCGGGCGGCCTTGACTTCGAGACGAGACAGCACCCGCTCAAGGTCGAGGCTCGGCGTCGGGCCGCGGACTTCGAAGCGGTTGATCTGAACGTTGTGGTGGCCGACCTGGGCGCCCCGGGTCCGTTCAAACTTGATCGCAGGCGGAAGGCACTCCCGCAGCGCTGGCGCCGGCTCCTCGGCGGGTCTGGCCGGCGGTGGCACGTCGGTCTTCGCCAGGTTGACGCTCTGCAGCGCCGCCCGCAGCACTGGCAGCAGCGGCTGGGCGACCAGGTGGCGCCCCGGCGCGTTCAGGTGGCCACCGGCCGCCTGAAGCACGCCGTCGGTCTCCTCGAACTGCGTGGTCACGCGGGCGAACAAAGTCGCGGGAGCGGCGGTACCGGCGAGGCTCTCGAGCGCATCGGCGTCCAGGAGGCGCAGGACGAGCTGAGCTTTGGCCGTCACCACGGTGAGTTTCAGGACTGCCATGCCGGCGAGCAACCGCTGCCATTCAACCGTGGACTGTGCCGCATGATCGACGGTCGCGATCTGGATCCCGTCGACTGAACCGGACGCCCATATCTCGTCGACCGGTTCGTCGCCGCCGGACCAGGTCATCCGCCGCCGCGCCACCAGACGGCCGGTGGTGCCGGTGCGGAGCCAATAGAGGGTAACGTCGATGCGGTTGGTCATCGGTCTCCCCCTGGTCCGTACCACTCCTCCACGTCATCCGTGGTCGCCCGGCCGGCCTCGATCAACCGCACCACGTCGGCCCGAAGATCGTCGTCGCGGCTCTTCGCCGCATCGAGCGATGCGGCCACCCGGTCGAGCGCCAGGCGGGTCGCCCGTATCCACATCGCCAGGCCAAGTGCGGCGATGATCACGACGAGGGTGAGGACAAGGGCAAGCCATGCCAGCCCGCGCCCAGCGTCCCGGCCCGGCGGGCCTTTGACCAGGATGGGAACGACCGACGGGGCAAGCGCCGGAGTCGCCGAGACACTCGTGAGGCCCTGCAACTCGGCGGCCGCCTCGGTGTCGCTGTGGTCGATGGCCAGGGCGGCCCGGAACGACGCGGTGGCGGCCGGGAGCTGTCCCGCCCGCCGCGCGGCGCGGCCTTTGGCGACGTAGGCGCTGGCCTTCGCTCGCAGCTCGCCGACGTGCTTGAGGCCGTCGTCGGCGCAATCGCCCTCGTCCGAGCGCTCCGCGGTGGCGTAGGCGTCCGCCGCCTGAGTTAGCTGCGCTGACTTGACCAGGCCGTCCGCGTAGTCGCAGAGGGGGGTGGCTCGCGAGCATGAAGCAATAGCCGCCGACAACAGGAGCAGCGGAACTAGAGCACTCAGACGCCGCAACCAGCCTCCCTACACGGTAGTCATGCGTACACACAAGGTAGTGATCGATGGCCATAGCTGGCAATGCCAGCCGTAGGTCGCAGCCCGCCGGGGCCCGTGAGTACGGCGTGCCGCTCGGCGACCGGCAGCGCGGTCAGCTCGGCGCGGGCGCGCAGCATGCTCAGCTTGGCCGGAATCTCCGTCTGCCGCCCGCGCGCTTCGGCGTGGGCGTAGTCGAACAGCGCCCGCTGCCGCTCGGGGGCGCTGGCGAGCCAGCTGTCCGGCGAGCCGTCGAAGTCGGCCGGCGGTTCGAGCACGTCGGCGTACGTCTTCCGGTCCGGGTGGGGCAGGTCGAGGATGTGCGGTCCTCGGAGACTTCATTCCCGTGCGCCACAATTACGCCAGGAAGGCATCGGTACGTGGAGAAGAGGGGGCTCGAACCCCTAAACTGCGGCCTGCCGGACCGCTGCTCTGCCAGTTGAGCTACAACCCCGTGGTCCGGAACCGGGGTGTCAAACCCCGTTCTCTCGCTTCCAAAGCGAGCGGGTCAGGCGTCTCCCTCGTCGCGGAGGTGCTGCCCCCGCCGGGGCGTGCAGGCGCCGGCTGGAGTCTTGCTATGCCATCCACGTGGAGTTGAGAATCATCAGCGGTGGCCGTAGCCGGGACGAGAGCAGGGGCGACAGGATCCGAACCTGCAACCTTCAGTTTTGGAGACCGGTGCTCCGAGCTACGCCCCTGTGAGGTGTTTCGGTAACGAAACGCCGCCCTTCCCTGGTGGGGTGGGCAGCTTCGCGTATCCGTCTGCGCTATCCAAGCCGCCACCGCACCGGAATGCCGACGGCGGACCGACCGCAAGCAGCCTGCCCGTGCTTTGGCTCGCACCAGCACTGGCTCTCACAGCCGCATCGATCCAGGACGCGCTCATGATTGCGCGCGTGGCCAGCGGCAGGAGCGGACTTCTGGTAGCTGGAGGCCGGAGGTCCGGCAGTGCCCAGGAGATGCGCGCGAATCGCCCTCGCGTTGCTCCGGACGCGACTACGGTTGGACCAGTGGTCGACGACTCCAGAGCGGTGGAGGCACTCAAGGCGGATCCGACCCTGTCCGGGTTGCGCCGCTCCCTGGAGGCGTACTACGGCGACCCGGCCCGCGAGGCGGCGATGGACGCGTTCTACGCGCCCCTGGTTCGCCCAGGGGACCTGGTCTTCGACGTCGGCGCGCACGTGGGTGACCGGCTCGGCAGCTTCCGGCGGCTGGGCGCACGCGTGGTGGCCGTCGAGCCGCAACCGCTCTGCACCCAGGCCCTGCGCGCCCTCTACGCGGACGACGACCGGGTCACCGTGGTGGAGGCGGCGTGCGGGGCGCGTACCGGGCCGGTGCGTCTGCACGTCAACTCGGCGAACCCGACGATCTCCACGGCGTCGGCGGATTTCCTGCAGGCCGCCGAGGGAGCCGGCGGCTGGGAGGACGAGATCTGGGACGTCGAGATCGAGGTGGCCGGAACTACACTCGACACCCTGGTCGCGGCGCACGGCGTGCCGGGCTTCGTCAAGATCGACGTGGAGGGATTCGAGGACGCCGTGCTGGCCGGGTTGAGCCGCCCCCTGCCGGCGCTGTCCTTCGAGTTCACCACCATCGAACGGGACCTGGCCGCGCACTGCTTGGACCGGCTCACCCGCCTGGGCTTCACCAGGTTCACCGTGGCGCTCGGCGACGAGATGGCGTTCGCACTCAATGGCTGGCGGCCGGCGGACGAGGTGGCGGCGTACCTGCGGGCGCTGCCCCACGAGGCCAACTCGGGCGACGTCTACGCCCGCGCCCGGCCCGCCTGACCCTGACCCTGGCAGAAACCTCGTCCGCCCAGGTCACGCAGAATATTCATACTCGTGAAGGATGCCACCCGACGGGTTTGTGGCTACGCATGTTGAGGCAGGTGGTCTGGCCTGGATCGGTGATCGCCCGAGGCAAGGGGGGCGGTCGGGCGTTCACGATGCCCTGACGCGGCCGATCGGAGATATAGAACCGTCACCACAAAGGACTCGCCGGTATCCGCACTGCCGGTGGGATCGGCGTCTCAGCTGACGGGAGCGGCCATTAGTCCGAGCTTCGCGGCTTCGACATGCCTCACCCATGGTCCGGCCCCCTGCCTCGGTGGCGCCATCGCCAACAAACACCACAACTACCCGCCCGCCACTTCGGAAGACCGGTCCGCCGGCCAGCCCTTTCGCCCACCGTGAGGGAGAATCGAAGAATGCTTGTCATCAGGGAGCGGTTTTTTTCGATCGGCGACGACTTCGACGTCCTCGACGAGCACGGCACCAAGGTCTTCCACGTCGACGGCAAGGTGCTCAGCGTCCGCAACAAAGTCGTCATCGAGGACGCCTCCGGCCATGAGGTCGCCACGCTGCACCGGCACCTGGTGGCGCTGCGTCCCACCTACGAGATCCGGATCGGCGGCGAGAAGGCCGCAGAAGTCCGCAAGAAGCTCCTCACGCCGTTTCGCGACAAGTTCACCATCGACGTGCCCGGGCCCAACGACCTGGAGATGAAGGGCGACCTGCTCGACCACGAGTACGTGATCGAACGCGACGGCACCGAGGTTGCCGTGGTCTCCAAACGGTGGCTGACGATCCGCGACACCTACGCCGTGCAGGTCACTCCCGATGTCGACCCACTACTCATCATCGGCAGCGTCCTCGCGCTCGACCTGGCCCTGGACCGCGACAAGAAAAAGGGCGACGAGGACTGACCCGTTGGACGCCAGCAGCGCTGCTCCGGGCCTGCTCGTCGCCGCCACGGTCACCGAGATCGTCGGCGGCGGATCGCCGATCAACGAGGTGCGCATTTCCGGTGACCGTCCGCAACGGACACGAGCCAGGGCTGGGAGACGTCTCTTTGACGGCTTCAGGGTGGCGTGCTGGGGCCAGCTTCGTGGGCCAGCAGGGCGGCTTCAGTACGGGTGCTGCAGCCCAGCTTGACCAACAGCCGCGAGACATGGCCCTTGACGGTGGCCTCGGACACGTGCCGACGAGGCCCAATCTGGCCCGAATTCCGGCGCATTGACTGCAGGGCAGTGCCGGGGGCCAGCCCTGACGAACCGAGCCCCGCGTAGATCAGCACACGATGTGCACTTCGCTGTCGCCGAAGAGGTCACCAGCCTGAAGGGCCTGGTCACGGCGTTGCCCGTGGAATCGGCGTCTCAAACGACGGAACCGCGGGGACTCCCAGCAAGCTCACCGCGACGCTTCACCTCCAGCGTGGATCCGCTGACCGAGGTCCGCCGGGTGCACACCCACGCGTGGTGGAAGCGGCTCTTGCTGATCGCTCGTCGGCCGGTGCGCCGATGGCTACCCGGCGGGCGAGCCATCAGCTCCACGCCACTCCTGGTACTCACCGGCTACCTGAAGTTCACTCGCTGTGCTCCCTCGTGGACGGATCGCCGGGAGCCCGAGCGGCTAGGTTGATCAGTGTCATCCGCCCGATCCGTCACCCGGAGAGGCCTTCGTATGCTTAAAACGTGGTTTGCCAGGACCGCCGTTGCCGTCCTCGTCGCTGGGTCAGTGATCCTGACCCAGAACGCCCCGGCGCTCGCCCAGTCTCGCGAGGACCAGTACCTGGCCGGCGGCACAATAAACGGGCCGACCATGATCAGCCTCGCCACGAGAGTCTCTCTCTACGACGACCACGCCTCCCTCAGCACGAACGTCATGTTCGGCGCCAACGCGACGTCCGCCACCGGCTGCAAGATCACAGGCTGGTTGATCCTGCAGTACTGGAACTCGACCTCGACGTGGGAGGGTCCTCGCAACACCTTCACCTGCGAAGGCGCTCTGACCAAGGCCGGGACAGGAATCGGATTGTGGTGGGACAACTGGGCGGGATACACCAGCGCCGACGGCGCCCAGGGGCGGGTCTGCGTAGACCTGTACTACAACGGATCGGCCTCGTCCGGCTGGCAGCGCTGCTACACCGCCCCCGTCACCTGGGAGGGCTGACCCCGCGCACCGGTCCTGAAGCGGAACGGGCCGCCGGCAGTCCGGCGGCCCGTTGTGGCTAGCTGATTACCGCGGGCAAATCGCAGCCTGCTATCCGCTGCTGCGCCGCCACAAGGCAACGGATCATTGGTTGCCAGACGCTCCCGCTACAGCCCGAGTTCGCCGTGCAGCCGGCGGTCGTTGTACCAGTCGATGTACTCGACGGTGGCCATCTCCAGGGTCGAGGCCGCGCCAGGGACCTTGGTTGCGGACGAGTTCGGTCTTGTAGAGCGAGTTGAACGCCTCGGCCACCGCGTTGTCATAGGAGTCGCCCTTGGACCCGACCGAGGCGGACGGTGCCGACCTCGGCGAGCCGTTGGGTGTAGCGGATCGCTCGATACTGGACTCCTCGGTCCGAGTGGTGGACGAGTTTACGCAGGACAGCTCCCTGACTCTCGCGGCGCCAGATAGCCATCTTCAACGCGTCGAAAGCCAGATCCGTGTAGTGCGACGTGGAGACCTGCCAGCCGACGATCATGCGGGAGAACACGTCGAGGACGAACGCGGCGTACACCCAGCCCACACTGGTGCGCCCGTAGGTCAGGTCGGCGACCCAACGAAGTTGAGCATCCCCGCAACGTCTACCTCCGTGAGGACGCCCTCACCAACCCCCTCGCTACCGCGTTTGATCCCGACCGCCTTGAGAAGACGATCACCGCGATGGTCGACGCCCAGTCGGGGAACCAGCCCTCCCCGGCCATTGCCGCCGCTCGCGCAACCATCGCCGAGTGCGACGCGAAACTTGAGCGCTACCGGGCAGCCCTCGACCCCGGAGCGGGATCCCTCGGTCGTCGCCAGCTGGATCGCTCAGACGCAGGCTGAACGTGCACGGGCCGAAACCGATCTGCACCCACCGGAGTCGGCCGCACCACGCCGGATGACCCAGGCAGAGATCACCGAGTTGGTTCACGCCCTAGGGGACATCGTCACCGTGCTCCGCGACGCGGACCCCGCCGACAAAGCCGAGGTCTACCGCCAGCTCGGCCTGCGGCTGACATACCACCCCGAAGCGCAGACGGTGCACGCCGAAGTCGATCTCAACGCGCACCGTGGGGCAATTGTTTGTGTCCGAGGATCGACACGAACCATTGCCAAACCACCGATGACGCTCGGTACCACCCTGAAGCTCGCGCAAATCTAGACACGTGGTGACCTCTTCGGATCCCAGGCCCACCAACAGCTCCTTACCGCCTTGACCTTCGCACACTCCCCTGCCAGCCGACATAGAGCACTTCGACCGCTGTGCAGAACCGCAGAGCACTCCGCGGGAAACAGGACGCCACACCCACTCTGACCTGGGAGAACGTGGAGCCGCAGTCAGGGGTGGGTGCAGTTGAACGCCGTTCGATGCCATTGGGCGCACTTCAAAGCTGTTCAGGGCACCCCGCTGCTCCCAGCCTGCTCCCCCTAGACCGGGCTCGCGCCGGGCCGCCGACCACTCCTGAGCTGCCGGCCCAGTGCTGCGGTTGGCACTAGCGCTGGCTCCCGCAGCCGCATCGGTCGATCGGGGAAGCATGCCCACGATCACCGCGCCTTGTCAGCGGCAGATCAGTGAACGTGATCTTGGTGCTTCGTAAGGCAAAGGATTCGGTGGACAACCGAAACCGAATCCTGGTTAGCCACGCCAGGTGAACGGCGTCGTCTATCAGATACTGGTTGCATGCCCCCTCTGTCTTGCCTTGGCCGGAGTACGGGTGAAATGGTGAATCGGCCCCGGACCCTCGGTCATTCCTGCGGTGTGGTTGGGAGAGCCCATGTTCCGTCTGATCGGACGGCTCGTTTGCGCGCTGCTCATTGCGTTTCCGCTGCTGACGGCGGCGCCGGCGTGGGCGTCCGGGCCGAGGAGGCCGACAGCGGTCGACATCCACCCGGCGGGATGGATGTCGAGTTCTGCGTCGGACATCAACAGCCACGGCGAAGTGATCGTCACCGCGACGAACACGGTCAACGGAGAGATCCAACCGCCGCTCGGATTCCTCTGGCAGGCCGGGAAACACACGGTGCTGCGTCCGCTGCCCGGCGGCAACGGCAGCCTCCCGCGGGACGTCAACGAGCGCGGCGAGGTCGTCGGATTCTGTCAGTCCGCGGTTCACGCGGCACGCCCGTGCCTGTGGCGGCAGGGCCGGCCGCGGGACTTGGGCACGCTCGACGAACGAGGTACGGGCACCGCGTTGGCGGTGAACGACAAGGGCGAAGTCGTCGGTGACAATCAGACGTTCATCGGTGGTGGCCTGACCCGCGCCTTCCTTTGGCGGCGCGGCGTCCTGACCGATCTCGGAGGCGTCGGCGACCGCAGCGCCACCGGCATCAACAACCACAGCCAGGTGATCGGCGTGCACTACTCGTCCAACGGACAACGGGCCTTCCTGTGGGAGCGGGGCACTCTGACCGACCTGGGAACCCTCGGCGGCAACGAGACGGTGCCAGCCGACATCAACGAACGCGGGCAGATCGTTGGGACGAGCACCACGGCGGACGGCGTCCAGCACGCATTCCTCTGGCAGCGTGGCCGGATGATCGACCTTGGCACGCCGTCCGGCATCAGCGGGGCACTCGCGATCAACGACCATGGTCAGGTCGTCGGGTGGAGCAACTCGGCGGACGGGGCGGCCCAGGTCTTCCATTGGTACCAGGGTGTCCGCACCGAGTTTCCCGGGTATGACGCCCGCATCAACGAACGAGGCTGGATCGCTGGCACCACCGCAGGCGACCCACGACGAGCCTTCCTGTTGCGCAACCGCCGGATGGTCACCGGCGATCCGGCGGCCGCCGTGATGGCACTCAACAATCGGGGAATGCTGGCCGGGTGGACGAACACACCGGGCGGCAACCACGCGACCGTGTGGAAGTGATGACGGGGGCGACCGACAGGCGCCAGCACGCGCTGGTCTGCTGCAAGGGGCCAACTTCAGCGCTACCGGGCGGCCCTCGACGCCGGAGCCGACCCCTCGGTCGTCAGTAAGTGGATAGCCCAGACACAGGCCGAACGGACCCGAGCCGAAACGCAGCTGCACGCAGGGAACTCCGCCGCACCACGCCGGATGACCCAGGCAGAGATCACCGCGCTGGTTCACGCCCTAGGGGACATCGTCACCGTGCTCCGCGACGCGGACCCCGCCGACAAAGCCGAGGTCTACCGCCAGCTGGGCCTGCGGCTGACATACCACCCGGAAGCGCAAACGGTGCACGCTGAAACCGATCTCAGCGCGCACCGTGGGGCAATTGTTTGTGTCCGAGGGGGATTCGAACTCTTGTACGCATCATATGTGCACCATTCTGGGGTGCACATGCTCATAGGTTACGGTACGGCCAGGACTAGCTCAATACTGGCCGCCATAACCATCTGTAAGTGTACAGCCGACAATTTGGACTCAGTCCGCCACGGCCTCTCTGTCTGACATCGGCAGGCCACCACGATTGCCGTTTTGGAAGCTGGTGAACTCTCAGTCGACTGGCTTTCGTGGCAAGCCATATCGTTCGCGTTCTTCAGTGTTGAGCGCACGGGGCTCACTGCCTGTAGCCGTAACCTGCGCAGGGTTATTGCATACGTCCCAGCTCATGATCGTGCCGTCGTCGTAGGCGATGATGAGGGCGTCTTGCCACGACAGGCTGCGCACTACCCCACGAGGTATGTCGAGTACGCCGAGAGGTCGTCCCTCTTGAGCGCGCCAGATGTAGAGCATGTTGTCATTGCCGATGGTCGCGAGACGGTGCCCGTCGGTTGCCCAGGTGAGGTGTTCGACGTTGCCCGTATGGCCGAGACAGCGTGAGCCGACTTGCTTCTGCGCTACGTTCCAGATTTCGACGTGGTTGCCGACGGCGGCGGCGAGTCTGGTGGAGTCATCCGACCAGGCCAGGGCTGCTACCTCGTCGGGCCCTTCGGTTCGCCATTGGTGGACGAGGGTGTAGTCGTCTCCTCGCCACAAGCTCACGTTGTGTTCGCGGGTGACTGCAGCTATTAAGCTTGAGTCCGGGGACCAGGCAATCGTCCCGGTGCTGTCTTCGCCTCCGTCGAGAACTGCTAGACGCTGCGGTTTGGCCACGTCCCAGACCGAGAGGGCGGGTGCGGTTCTATCGAAGAAGCAGTGTGTATGGACAGCCAGCCGTGAGCCGTCGCCGGACCAGGCGAGTCCGTAAACCCATGGTAGCGGCGTCAGTGTCGGTTTGCGTTTCGGGATTCGTCGCGGGTGAGCGCCCCACTGCACCCGGAGCCCACCGGATCGCGCGTCCCACAGGGTGACCTGTTCCTGTCTGGCGGTTGCGACCAGGTCGCCTAGTGGTGAGAACGCGATTGACAGGCAATCGTCGTCTCCGAGTCGCAGCGGCGGTGCCATCTTGTCCGCTTCGATGATCTCCGGCGTCCTCCCGATCCTTTTTACAGCGGCTCGTCTAAGGTCCGGAGACCAGGAGATTCTTTGCAGGCTTCCGGTAGGCAGGCGACGGAAGCTTCGGCCGGTAACGTCCCAAATCTCGACGTCGTGAAGTGAGGTTCCTAAGCCTATTCGTTTGCTATCGGAGGACCACGCGATCACGCTGATTTGGTGGGGGCGTGCCCGCCGCTCAACTGTGCGGCCGGTGGCGACGTCGATCAGCGCCACGCGGTCACGGTGGCGTGTTCGACGCACGGAGCAAGCAATGACGTCCTCGGCGGGTGACCATGCCATGGTTTCGGTCATGCCGGGTGGTGCGCTTTCGGCGGCTTGGCCGGTGTCGGTGTCGTAGATCCACAGCGTGCGGGCCTTCGGCGCGAGGAAGTCGGTGCGCCGCGTTGTGAATGCCGGATCGGCTGAGACGGCGAGCCGGATTCCGTCGGGTGCCCAGCACAGCACCGGGCGCGACCACGCTACCTGTTGTCGCAGGACCTCCGGCGTGTGCTCGTCGATGCTGACGACGAGCAGCAGGTCGTTGGAGGCGATGGCCAGCCGGTCACCCTGGGGAGACCATGCTGTGGCGCGAACGTGTGTGGCCGCGATGCTGGTGACAAACTGTGGGACGTCATCGTTCAAGCGGTAGACGTCGACGGTTCGGTAGTCGAACTGTCCTGCAAAGCAGACATCGCCGTGCCACGAGAATGAGTCAAACGATGCTGGAGGACTCCCCCTCCGGGTGCCCAGGTTACGGCCGTCTGCGACGCGCCACAGCATGGCGCCTCGATCGTGCTCGGTGAGGGCGAGGGCCCCGCTGGCACTCAAAATGGTTTGCCCCCTCGCTCCCGCATCAGCGGCAAAGGCAACCTCGGCAAGGCGACCGGCGTCGTCCCAGGTGCAGACGCGCCCCGTCTTGTCGGCGGTGCGCAGGGCCTCCCTGTCGGGCAGCCAGACTGCGGAGGTGATGCCGGTGGTGTGCCCGATGGTCAGGCGCTGTGTTCGTGAGGTGGCGGTTAAGGCCCAGCGCGTCGTTGTCGCTGCGGGGGTGGGTGGCAATTCGTGTAGCGCGGTGTGGGCAAGTGCCACGGCCAGTTCGGGGTCCTGCCGGCGCACCTGTTGTGCCAACTCGGCGAGCCGCTCGGACTGTCGGGCGCGGTCCTGGTGATCGAACTCTTGGGAGGCGTCGAGCAGGTGTCGGGCTGCGGTGGAGAGGGGTACCTCGGCTGCGAGCGCGAGGGCATCGGCGAGGGTTCGCCCGCGCAAGAGGTCGTCTGTGTGAGGGTCCGCTTGCCATGCTGCCGCGCGGTGCTCGAGCCTGGTGGTGCGGTGCAGTCGCTCCTCGTTGGCGCTGATCAAAGAGGCGAGTCGTCGCCACTGGCGGAACAGGGCGTCGTGGGTCAATTCAAGGCAGGTGCCATCCTCGACATCGGTGATCAGTCGGGCCGCCCTGAACTCCTCAAGGATGCGGGCGGCGGCGGTGTCGAGGTCAGATCGTCGGATCGTCCTTCGTGCGGTTTCCTTACCTTCCACAGCGATGCCGCGCAGCAGAGCAGAGTCGACGGCGCGCTGGGGGTACCGCTGGGTGAGGTTTTCGTAGATCTGCTCGGCGTGAGCTGCGATGGCACCACCCACCTCCCCCGCTTGCTCGTACTGGGCCACCGTGATGTGTTGACGATCGGACTGCAGGTGCAGACGTTGCAGGAGGTGGCTGAGCAGGGGAAGCGCGTCACCGACCGTGGCGTCGGCGGTCATGCGGTCGATGAGGTCGTCCTCGAACGTGAGTCCGGCAGCTCGGGCAGGTCCCGCGATGGCCTGTCGGATGCGGGCCGGATCCAGAAGACCGATGGCTACCGGTCGGGTGATGAAGCCGGCCTTCTGATCGGTGAGCCGGCGGCGGAATTCGGGCCGGATCGCCACCAGCAGGCGCAGTTCCGGCAGCACGGTCAGTGTTCGGGTCAGCAGGGTCCACCACTGGGCCCGGTCGTGTTCGCCGGTCATCGTGTACAGGTCTTCGGCCTGGTCGACAACGAGCAGTGCAGGGCCGCGGGCGGCGGCGAGGAAGCTTGGCACAACCTGGAGTGGAGCTTCCGGAGAGGCGGCCTCCTCGCGCAGCAGTCGCGCTGTCTCCAGCACAACCTTTGGGCCATCCGCTAGAGCCGCGGCGAGGCTCATGAAGGGGTCGGCGGCAGGACGTAATGGACCCACTACGGTCCAACGCCGTGGTGGTCGAGCGAGGACACCCGCGCGGATCAGCGAAGATTTACCCACTCCAGACGGGCCGACGACCGTAACTATCCGGGTCGCCGGCGCCGGCCCCGAGCGCTCCAGTCGGTTCAGTACGTCCCTTGCTTCGCGGTCGCGCCCAAAGAAGACACCGGCGCGCTCTGCCGTGAACGGGGCTAGGCCGGGGTAAGGGCTTTCCGCGCCGCGCCACGTGACCGCGGTGCGGCGATGGACGAAGAAACGCCAGCTGAGCCACAGGACGACGCAGAGTGGGAGCCAGAGGTAGGCGTAGTCAAGGACAAACCGCCACGGCCCGCGCCAGCTGTCCGTGCGCGCCGTCACGACGTTGATGGCCAGGCCGACGGCGATCGTGCCCAGCAGGGCACCGGACTCGCGACGGTACTCCCCTAGTGCCCGCCCCACATGGTCATCGCACTACGAGTAGGTGCTGCTCGCCAGCGCGTGGCGGATAGCCGACAGAGACACCAACCACGGTCGGGACTGGATTCACACCCTTGACGTGGCTATGCCTGGATCTCGATCAGCGGCACCGCGAAACCGATGGATTGCACTGCGACGCACTTCCCCCTGTCGCTGACCGAGACACCCACCGTCGCCGCCTCCTCATGTCGTGATGAGGCGCCATGGCTTGCCGAAGGCGACGCGACGGAAGGCGTCGATCTCGCGCAGGTGGGCGTCGTGCACGTATGGAACGAGAGCGGCCTCGGCGGCGTGCAGGCAGGCGCGGTAGCCGATTTCGCGCAGCGGGTGTCCGTCGGGCGGTGCCGGGCTCTCGGGATCCCAGCCGACGATGGCGCAGATGCTCTGCGCGGTGCGCCGGGCGTGGGGACGGGCGATGGCCCAGGCCGGCTCGGGGTACATACCGCGCAGGCTCCACAGGTCGCTGCGGTCAGGGATGGTGGGGATCTGTTCGTGGTCGGTGGTGGTGCCGGCCAGCTTGTCGAGCCGGTTGCGTAGGCTCTCGCGGCGCCCGGCGATCGCGATGTTGTCCGTCAGGGCCGACTCGGTGAGCCACGAGACGGCGTCATTGTGCTCGGACGGGCCGAGCCCGGCAGCGGCGACGGCCTGCGACGCCGCGGCGTCGAAGTCCTGCCAGAACTCGTGCGAGCCGACGCCACACGGCCACCAGTCGAGGTAGCTGTCCTGGTCGGTGATCGGCTGCCGCCCGCTCACGAGCGCGGCCACCTCGGGGAAGCCGGTCGAGGTGTACCAGTCGGCCAGCTCGACGCGCCCGAGCCAGTCAGTCAGTCGCCACCACGCGTCCCGCTTCGGGCGGGCGCACGCCGCCGCGAGGGCCAGCTGCAGCACCACGGGACGCAGGTCGTCGGCGACCGTGTCGTACAGGTCCACACCCCAGGCCTCGAGGACCGGCGAGTGGTGCAGGTCGCCGGAGTGCACGCCGACGGGCAGGCTTAGCGCCTCGGCGTAGGCGGCCACGAACGGATGGGCATCGCCGGGTGTCTCGTCGTCGTCGAGCACGACTAGGCGGCCGGTGAGGGTGCGATGGATCGGCACGTTGAGCTTGCCGTTCTTCGCCCAGTTGTAGGCGGTACGGCGCGGAACGCCGTTCTGGTCGGCCCATTGGGACAGCGGGATCGGAGTCATGAACCGACAATGGCACAGATGGCACAGTGCCATCCAGGAAAGCTGTGCCATTTGTGCCATCCGCAGCAATGGGCATATCCGACAGCCGACGCTGCAGGCGGGGTGTTCGGCGGTGAGGGCTACGCCCCCCGCGCTGGCCTGGGAAACACTCGAATAGCTCCGAGCGTGGACGGCTCACCCGGCAGGTGCCGCGACCGAGGTAGGGCTTGACTCGCCGGGCCTCGCCGCGTGCGGTGACCCCGGAGCCGTCTGGCCGGAGCACCGCACGCGGCTACCCACCCCTTACTCGGTCGTCGGCGAGACGGCGCCGCTCGCCTGCGACCACCGGTCGGCGTGATCTGTCAGACGGGCCAGCGGATGGGGTTGGCCGGTCATGGCTGAGTGCGCGTTGGCCACGTCGTGCAGATCAGCTTTGATGTAGGTGGTGGTGGAGGATCCGGGGCTGTCGGTGTGACCGGCGTAGGCGCGGGTGATGCCGTAGCCGAAGTGCCGCTCCACCCAGGTGAGCGTGGTGTGGCGTAGCCAGTGTGTGGACACGCCCTGCACGGCGACCCACGGCAGGCGCTCACCGAGGCGTTTCCACAGGTGGTCGTAGCGGCGGCTCGTGATCGGTTGACTGGTACGGGTGCGCAGGAGCGCATCAGTGAGCAGGACCGCGCCGCGAGCGCGGGCGTGCTCGTACAGGTGTTCGGCGAGGTCGAGGGTGATCGGTTGCCACCGTACGGTGGCTCCTTTCTCGGTCAGGCGGACGAGTCCGTTGATGGTGTCCAGGTCGACCAGGCGCAGGGCCAGTGCGCCGCCGCGGCGGCAGGCGGTTTCGGTGTGAAGACGCAGGAGCAGCGCGTCGAGGATCACGTCGTTGCCGCTGGTACGAGCCTCGGCGTTGATCTCTTCCAGCTCGTTCGTGGTCAACGCTCGGCGGGTGCTGGGCAGACGTCGGGGTTTCGCGACCCGGTGGGCAGGGCTGGCCGAGGCGTCGATCAGACCATCGGCGATCGCCCGGGTATAGAAGGCGCGGGCGGCGGCCACGACATGCTCACCGGCATGCCGGCCGCTGCGGCTGTTACGCCGCGACACCGCGCTGGCAATCATCACCTGCTTCAAAGCCTCGATGTCGCTGGCGGCGACGCCGTCCAACGGTCGGTCGGGCCAGGTAGCGGCCATTCGTTCCCCGTAGGTGCCGTACGTGCGGCGTGCTCCAGGCCCGGCTGCGGCGAGAACGCGCGGCAGGTACTCCGCGACCGTGGGTAGGGCGGCCCGAGCGCAAGGGTGGGCTTGGAGGTCGGCCACAGTGACGCCCAGGTGGGCCAGGACCTGGTGTGCGGCGGCAACAGCAGACGGGTCAGCGGTCACTGTCACCTCCTGACAGCTGGTGGTGCAGGTCGGTGAGGAGGCGGGCGACGGTGCTGACGGGATGAACGACGAGCAGGTCATGCGTGATGAACGCGGCCAGGAGTACAGGCTGGCCGGGCTCGATCTGGCACATCTGCCGGGCGCTCGCCGGCAGGGGCAGTTCGCCTCGGCTGCCCACCTGATATCGGTCGTCCTGCGCGGAGGTGATGACGAGCATGTCGTGGCACAACTGGATGTCGAGGCTATGCCCCGGCGCCCAGCCCATCGCGTGCAGGAGGTGCTGGGCACTCACCCGGCCGCAGCGAGCGGGGAGAGCCATCCACAGCAACAGCCCGGAGGCGTCGGTGATTGCCGGCGGGCAAACGCGGGCGGGTAGCGCTGGCATCGGCATCGGGCATGGGCTCGGCCGCGCGGGCGAGGTAGCAGGGACGAGCGGACGAACGAGTTGCTCAAGGACTCGGGTAGGTCGTCTCATGACGACAGAACGTCGCGACTCCTGACACGCCTACGGCCTGCACGTTAGTGGCTTGGATTGGCGGCGGGCGCTTGAGACGATGAGTTGGTGTTGCTCTACGTCGATACCACCGCCGCGTACCGCGACGACGAAACGTGGGGCTTCCACCTAGCTAACGAGATGACCCGACGGCTCCGGGTCTCCTTCGGCGCTGACGAGGTGACGCGGATGCTGGAGCAAGCCGCGCTGTTCGCTCCTCCTGAGGGCCCGCACTTCGTCTACGAGGAAAATGTGCGGCTCTTCGCGGGACGACGAGGGCGAGGCCCCCTGCATGTCGCCTTAGACACGAATCTGTTGATCGATTACTTCACCTACGGGCATCGGATCTGGACGGGCGACAGCGTCGTTGATCTTGTTTCCAGCGAGGATTACTCGACAGACCTGGAATCACTACAACTTGTTCTCGCCCTGTGGGCGGTTCGGGACATCCGCTTCATCATGCTCGCGGCGTCCGTCGACGATGCAAAGAAGACCCTGTCCCAGGAGCGCCGTGGGCAGCGGCTGCTTGCCTTCGAGGAGTTCACCGCCGCGCTACACCTCTTTGGATGGGGGGACCTGGAGGAGCGCCCCTCCCGCGAAGGGCTGCTGATCCTGCCCGAGCGGGAGATGAGGCGTGCCTTGACGGCTGTTCCAGCCGGGAACGACCGCCGACTGGTGCACGACGCGCTCCAGGTCGGCGCGAACGTCTTCTTGACGCGCGACGTCGGGATCCTCAAAGCCACGGACGCGTTGCGGCCGTTTGGTCTGCTCATCGCGACGCCCGCTGACCTGTTCGAGGAGCTGTTCGCCTGCCGGGCTTTCCATTGCTTCCTCGGTCCGCGCTACCTGTACTGGCCGGCACCCGACCAGCAAAGGATCGGGCATCTCATCCACGCGCTCGATCCCGACAAACGGCCGTAGCGCGACCGCAGCAGCGTCGACAGCCCCCACCCGGGTGCTGCTGTTTGGCAGGATCCCTCCGTTACTGGTACGTCGGTCCGATACACCTTCTGACGTGAGGGGTGCTGGCATGCCTGAAGGGCTACACGGACCGAACGTCATCACGGCCGGGACGTCGCAGCTTCTCCTCGCCGTGGTCAGTGGAGGCAAGGCCGTTCACCTGGTACGCCGTAACAACCCGCCTGAAGCAGGCCGCGGCGCCCTGTCCGAGGCACACTTCTACCAGGCGGACAGCGACCGGGAACTGGTCAAGCGACGATACGACCTCGCCGCGCTTGAGGAACCGGTCTGGGCGCAGACGACGATGTGCGGTCGGGCCTGGTTGGTGATGGCCGGCGGTGATGGCGGACAAGTCAGCCGGTACCGGGAGCCGGCGTTTGCGCCAACGTGTCGGCGGTGTCTGGCGTTGATGGACCATCTGTTCCCGGAGCCTGCGGTCGATGAACGAGTGCCGGTCGTGGCGCAACTGGTCGTCGACCTGGTGCGGCAGCACGGGTACGCAGAGGTGCGGCGGGTGCCCGGCGACCAACTTTCTGCACTGCGCAAAGCCATTCGATTGCTGGTCAAGCAGCAGACGGGCCAGCCGTGTCGGACCTTCGTACACGACGACCTACTGATGGTGGCGTGCGAGTCGCTCGGCGACCACGTGGCTGAACAGCAGGCAGCCGTCGAAGCAGTCGAAGCAGTGCTCCTGGGGCGGGAACAACTGCCCGTTGTCCGGCCGGTTCCGGAATGGGTTGTCTCGTGGAGTGCCTGGAAGCGAGGGTGACGTACTCGCTGCGCACTTCCCCTCCCCCTTGTGCCTATGCCCGACTCGCCCGTGCTCCTCGTCGCGAGCATCGAGACGCGAAGGAGGGTGACCGATAATGACGTTCAGGTCCTCAGCTCTTGAGAGAAGCAGGATGTCAGGGCGAAGGTTCACCTGCCGGGCGCGCTGGTCACCGAGCGCCGGAAGCGAAGGACGACACGGAAGGCTCTGAGGTCGCTAAGGGCCGCCAACGGGCTGGAAGCCGACTGCCAAAGTAGATACCTCGTCCGGGTGCGCCGCGGGCAGGACCTGCTTCGCATACGGGTCTGGTCGAGCCGCTGCCCGCCGCCGTAGACGAACCGTCGGCCTCGAACTTTACGTTGCTCAATTTCTCCCGGAGCGGAGGACGAGGGATCGATCGCCTATCCCCCGTCCGACGCTGCCATGATCATTCCGAAGCGGCCAAGTCCTCGGCCGGCAGTGTCGCGTCCGCCGACGGCTCGGCGAGGAACTGCCCCACTTGCTGCCGGGTGAGCCCAGTCCTGTCGGCGATTTGGCTGCGGTTCAACCCATTAGCAACTAGGTCCTCTAGCGCCTCCCGGCGGATCCGGGAAAGGTAGCCGATCGAGTCCTGCCGGACGTTGATGAGTTCACCGGCCCGGACCGCGCGTACTGCGGGGTCACGGATCCTTTTCACCTCGGCGTCTCGATCTCCGCCTTTGGCGTCTCGGCCACGGCGCTGCTGCGGCTGCTTTTCCTCTCTCTCTGGCTGTTCCAGCCGGTGCACCCGCAAACCGACGTGTCGGGCGCGCATGGCCATCTTCGTGTCGTAGGTGACCAGCCGGACGGGCCGGCCGGCGAGGGCCTGCACGGCGACAGCCCGGTCGACGATCTCGTCGTCGTTGCTTGCCAGCCGGACATGGCCCGGGGGATCGAGGAGCACCTCGACGGACACGGTGCCGCGCGCCTCCTCCTGGACGGCGAAGTCCTTCGGCCGAATCACCCCATCCTGCTCCCGGGTGATGCGGTCGATGTAGGCGACGGAGTAACCGGCGCGATATCCCCGCTCGGCGCCCTGCCGCTTGCCCTTGTCGAGTTCGTCGACCACGGCCATGGGGACGATGATGTGGACGTCCTCGAATCCGAGGTGCAGGTCTCCGGCGAGGTCCCATGCCTCAATCTTCTCGGGGTGCTCCAAGTAGACGTTGGTGTCGAGAACGAGAAGTTCCCCGTTGCGCTCGAACCGCTTCATCTGCTCGGCCAGGTCGTCGAGCGCTGCTTGGAGGACGCGGACCCGTTCGTCCAGTTGTGTCGAGACCAGCCCATGGATTAGCCGGTTCGCCCTACTCTGATCTCCGAAGGAGCCAGCCGCGGACAGCACCACCTCGTAGCTCTTGGACGGCACCAGGTACTCAAGTTCGGCTGGCCGAACCTGGTTGTGAAGTCGCCGCTGCGCCTCGTGGCACCAGTCGAGGTAGGCGAGGGCGCGCGAGAGCGCGTCGGGCGAGCCGCCCCCACGGAGGTTTGCGACCGTCTCGTGAACGTTGATCAGGGCGGAGCGGAGGGCTTCGCGGCTGCTGCCGGGCAGTGGCGTGATGAGCACGCGCAGATCCTTCCCCTGACAGCAGACCCGCGCCACCCCGAAACGCTGTGCCTCGTCGCAACCAAATTTTGGACGGTCTTCAACCCCGTCCAGGCCAGCCCTACTGCTCGGTGGGTTGGGGCGAGACGCAAGGATGATGGGCGGCAAGAGCAGTGGGCCTAGGCGTCCGCCCTGACGTACGGCGAAACGCCACCCGGAGGACTCTGTCAACTTCCTCGGATAAGCCGCAGCCGCTTTTGACGGGGATTTCCATGAGGCGGAGCGCGCACGACCGGCACATGAACGAAGTCAGTACGACTGGTGCTCGGCGGGCGGGCGGGTTAGCCCGTGTAAAGGTAATTGATATGGTCCCAGGCAATTTCAGGAGCGAAGTCGAGGTACACGAGGGTGGTCACGAGCAACAGAAACGTGACGGCCTCGACGCCGACCTGCCGGACCTGCGCGTAGGAGTCGTGGACTCCCAAGTCGCGCAGCGCGCTGCGCCAAAGGCCACCGGTCCCGCTGAGGTCACAACCGTTGAAGATGACGGCAAAGCTGGTGTCAGGTTCGCCATGCTGCTCGGCCAACTCGGCAATCATGGCCCGTTCGGCGTCGGCAAGCCTCTTTCGTCCGATGGCGCGATCGACGATGAGGAACACTTTGCCATGCAAGGTCTCGTATGACGGCTCACTGCGAAAGTCGTCGTCGGGTCCGTAACCATACTCGGCGAACGCGGGCGACTGCCAGCTCAGCGTCTCGTACAGGCGTCCTCGGAAGACCCCTATGTCCTGTGCAACATCGATCCTCTCTGAGACGCGGAAGTCATGTGCGGCGAGCAGACTTTCGATGAGGCGCTCGAACGCCGGGGATGCCGGGCACGCGATTTGAGATCGGATTGGGTCATAATGATGCCCAAGAGGCCGCCCCCGGAAGGCGGGTCCGTCGATGCGCATACTTCGATGTTGCAGCATCTCTACAGCACGCACCTCGTCCAGCTTCTTCGAAGTGGCGACACGAAGCGAAACCTCACACTGACCGAGGGGGATGGCGGAGTAGAAGTTGCCGCGCGGCCACTGCCGCTCAACGATGTCCCGCACGTCTTCTGCGATGAACTCGCCAGCGGACTCCACGTAGACGACAAGATAAACAGGCTCTGGTGCCGCCGCCCAAAACCGTATGTGGTCCACCTTCACTCTGACCTCAACGCTGTCGGCGGCCTGGTAGATCTCCAGCGGAAGCGTCTTAGCCCTCTTACTCTTGGCCTGGAACCACACTCGAAACTGACTCGTCCGCCTGACACCCTCTCCTTCCAGGAAGAGGTGCAGGCCCGTGTCGATCGCCGCTCGGTCGTGCTCATAGCTGAGGACCAACCCGTGCCGAGTTAGCAGGGCCTTCAAGTCGGCCATATAGACCGCCTCCAGGACGTCACTCTCACCCATATCTGGCAAAACCACACCATCCCACGTCGCAGACGGAAACCTCGTGCCCTACGACAGTGACTGCCGACCCGCTCCTCAGGCACTCTCAGCAAGCCGTAGGCGGTAAAGACTCATGACTACCTGCGTCCGAGAAGAAAACTCAACTCAGGTGGTCTTGCCGACGCGTGGTGACAACTGCGCCTGGGCGAACCGCTGTGTCGGCTCCGCCTGAAACGCGGTGCCTGTCCACGCCGGCTGAATTTACACGCAGCGTCGACAGCGGCGGCTCGCCAGCCCGTGGCGGATAGCCGACAAAGATGCCAACCATGCGGGGACTGGGCTCACACCTTGACGTGGCTATGCCTGGATGTCGATCAGCGGCATGGCGCAACCGATGGGTCGGAGCTTAGATAGCTTTGGCGTTCATGGCTCAAATTTTTGCTTGCGGCGGTTGATGTAGAGCACTCGGCCGCTGGCCAGGACCGCGGCACCAGAAAGCAGATTCGCCGTGACGGCGGTTCCGACACTGTGGTCGTCCCAGCTGTCGGTTACTGTCACGGCTATCACGATGGCTTCGAGAAGTCCGGCGAGGATCCCGAGGGACCACAGTAGGCCGCGTCCGATTGTCGCCCAGGCGCTGCTCTTGGCTGTTGGTGCGCGGAGGGCGCTTGGCGGGATACCGATGGCTGCTTCGATGGCATCTCGCATCTGCTGCATCTCGGCGTTGACGGATCTGGGGAAGGAGACTGAGGAACCGTCTTCCATGGGAGGTCGTCCCGCGCCAGGTCCGAATCGGCTGATCGGTGCTGGCTGGACGCCTTTCTGGATCACCTGGAGGTAGCCATAGTGCAGGGAGGTTGCCGGCCTGAACGAGACCCCGGCGACATCGCTGATGTGTAGGCGGCGCTCGCCCTTCATGACGGGCCCGAAGCCATCCTTGCCGATGACGACGGACTGGCCATCAAATGCCGCATGGCCGAGGACACCTCGCGCTCGAAGGACAGGCGCGGCGGCTCTGCGCGCCGGGGGTGCTGCCTGGAGTGTGGGCACCGCATGTCCCAGTGGCTCAGCAACCACCATCATCCCCTCACCCATTCCGAGTTTGCGTGGGCGTTGGGGCGACGGCCCGTTTACGACGTGATGATAGACGTACTCGTAGAGTTCATCGACAGTGATCCGACCGTCGCGGTTCGAGTCCGCGGCGCCGGTGGCGACGCCAGCTACAATCGCTTCGGTGAAGTAGGAGGTTCGCGCCATTGGTGATTCGACGTCTTCGAAACTAGCCTCATGCTCACCCGACGCGGTAAGTACCGCGACCCCGCTGCCCTGAGGTAAGCCTCGGACGAGTACGTCAACGTCGGCTTCGCCGCTGGACCGGGCCTGCATGCCCGTGATGAAACTCCCGCTGAAGCAGCAGTCGACGAGGATGAGCGTGGACTTTGAGCGGCTGTCGTAGATGCGGTCGCGTACCCACTCGGCGCCTACCCCAGTCGCGCTCGGGTATTGCTTCTCGGTGTCAGTAAATGCGAAGTACAACTTGCCCTGCCGGTCCTGAAGCCCGTGCGTCGAGAAGTAGATCAAGTTCAGGGCATCATCAACCCGGGCTTCAAGCATGAATGCTTCGATGGCACGTTGCGCCGCACGGGTTGTGCAGTCGACGTCAGCGAACACCTGCGCGTACCCCGCCTCGTACAGCATGCGGGTCATGTCCTCGACGTCGCGACGAGGCGATCTGAGTTGTGCCAGCGACGAGTCGGCGAACGTCCCGCAGCCGATCAGCAACGCCCTACGCTGGCGGGTCGCCTCTGTCATGACCCGCTGTTCATCCGGTTCAGGTAAGCGGCGACGAGTTCGTCGCGTTGCGCCTTCGACACACGCCCCTTGAAACGACGGCCGTCGATCTCAATCTCGACGTCGGCCGGCTGCCGGCTCAGCCACGACGCGATGATGCCCATCAGGCTCTCGACCACTATCGGCGCCAGCGTCACAGCCAACGCGCCAGCCGCGACCACCATCCCAGACTTAGCCCCGGCCGGTGCGTCCGCAGCCGTATCCCACTCGGCGCTGGCTACGTCCGTGGTGAGAACCTCTCGTCGAAGCCCAGCGGTCAGGTCCTTCACACCATCTGCGTCCAACTCCGAGCAGCCCACTCGCACAGATATCTGAAACTGATTCATCGAATCCCAATCCCGCCCGCGCGCGTCGGGCCTGGACGATCGCGGTCCGTGGCCTGCGGCGCATACGCCTTCGGCCAAGGGTCTGGCCCCACACGCAGCTCGGGCTACGTGTTGCTGGAGCACGGTGTCGTAGCCAATGCTCGATGCAGGATACGCGGCATCCCACCGCCGACGCGCTTCCTCTCGTCGGCCCGCCGTGATACTCGGTGGCCGTCCGCTATTCGCAGCGCTGCGACGTGCTTGCGTGTCCGATCTGGCTCCAGATCGAGCAAGGTCAGGGGCCGCCATTTCCCGCTTATCGTCGGAAGCTGCTCAATCAGTTCTGAGGTTCATGACCAGCAGAGGCTGTTCCAGAGTGGGCCGAGGCTGGCGCAGCGGTGGCAGCGGCGAACGTTGGGGCTGCTTGGAAGTGCGCCCGGCGGGCCGCGCGCCGGAACGCGCCGAGTACCGCCGGCCCGGCCAGGGTGACGAGGACAGCTGTGGTGATCGCCCGCCCGGTGTCCCAGCCCAGCGAGGTGACGGTGAAGAAGGTCAGATACCGGTGCAGTTGTTCGAGCACCGGCAGGCCGGGCTGGTAGGCGATCGAACTGGTCGGGTCGAGCGAGAACGGCCAGAACGACAGGTTGAGCATGAAGCCGAAGAAGTATCCAGCGACCGCTGCGTAGGCGGCGAGCAGGACGATCTCGGCCCGTCCCCGGACCCGGGGTAGCAGGCCGGCGAACATGCCGACCCAGGCGCAGCCGAACATCTGGTACGGCATCCACGGTCCCACTCCCCCGGTGAGCAGGGCGGAGGCGAACAGCGAGGTGCAGCCGAGCGCGAAGCCGAAGCCCGGCCCGAAGACCCGACCGGCGAGCACGAGGATGAAGAAGACCGTCTCGATGCCCGCCGTGCCGGCGCCGAGTGGCCGCAGGGCCGCGTTGATCGCGGACAGCACACCCAGCATGGCGAGCGCCTTGGCGTCGATCCTGCCGTCGGCGATCTCGGCGAAGATGACGGCGAGGACCAGGAGCAGCAGCACGCCGAACATCAGCGGTGGGGTCTGGGTGGAGCCGAACGTCCCCGGCGCGACGACGAACGGCCACAGGAACGCGACGAAGCCCAGGAACGACGCCATGGTGATCGCGAGCACGGCGCGCAGGGGCACGCGGACCGCGACGTTCAGTGTCGTCATGCGGGCACCGCCGGGTCGTCGAGGGCCGCGGCGACCTGCCCGACCGTCAGGTACGGCAGCGGCGCGAGGATCTTCGCGACCTGCGGGGCGAATGTCGGCGACGCGGTGAGCACGGTCGGGACGGGTCCGTCGGCGACGATCTCGCCGTCGGCCATCACCACGACCCGGTCGGCGGTGGTGGTGGCGAACTCGACGTCGTGGGTGGCCACCACGACGGCGCGTCCCTGCGCGGCGAGGTTGTCGAGGGTACCGGTGGGGCGGTCAGCGGCGGCTCGGCCGCCGCTGACCACTCGCCGGCCGATCTGCCCGCCGCCGTTCCGGCACGGGTGACGAGGTCGAGCGCGGCGACCGTGACGAGGCCGGCACCGCGACAGCGGCCAGAGCCGCCAGTTGCGTCAGCTCACCGGGGCGTCACTCTGGTGAGGACAACCGTGGCATGCGCCTGACCCCGGTCCCCCGGTACGTGCGGGCGCGGCGAGCAGACCCTCCAGGCGAGCCACTCGACGTTGCGTGTCCTTCAACTGCTGGCGAAGCTGCTGCGCCTGAGCCTCACTGGCACCGAGTTGCCGACGGGCGGCGTCGAGCCGCTCGAAGTCGCCCGCTGTCAACACGACCATCGACTGCCCGTTCATCGTCACGACACGGTGCTCGATCTTCCGACGCATCGGGCCCCTTCGGATGGGCGGGCGGTGGGCGTTGCGGCTGCCCGCCGGGATCCGCCCGTGGGCGGATCCCGGCGGACCATCATGCCGGCGGGGACTGGGCGGTGTCGGCCAGGAGTAGGGACAGTTCCCGGACCAGGTCGTCCATCGACTGGCCGCTCTGCGCCTTCACCAGACCCAGAGCGAGATCGGCCAGCAGGTAGAAGCCGAGCGTGCGGGCCTGCTCAGAGCCGAACGCCGACATCAGTTCCTCCGCGCCGGCGAGGTCACCGCGATGCTTGGCGGCGATGACCCCGGCGGCGCGTTGGACGATCTCGGCCGCCTCGGGGGTGTACCCGCTCACGCCGGGTCAGATCTTCGGGGTGGCGGCGCGGGCGGCGTCGAAACGAGCGGTGACGTCGGTCCAGTTGACCAGGTTCCACAGCCGGTCCACATAGTCCGGGCGCACATTGCGGTACTGCAGGTAGTAGGCGTGCTCCCAGGCGTCGAACACCAGGATCGGGGTGGAGCCCTGCCCGACGTTGCCGTGGTGGTCGTAGACCTGCTCCACGATCAACCGTTGGCTCAGCGGCTCCCAGGCCAGGACACCCCAGCCCGAGCCCTGCACGCCCTTGGTCGCCGCCGACAACTGACCGGCGAACCCGTCGAACGAGCCGAAGTGCTCGTCGATCGCCGCCGCCAGCTCACCGTCGGGACGGTCACCCCCATCTGGGGACAGGTTGTTCCAGAAGATCGAGTGCAGCACGTGCCCGGACAGGTTGAACGCGAACGTCTTCTCCAACCCGACAAGCGTCGCGTAGTCGCCCTTGTCGCGGGCCTCGGCGAGCCGGTCGAGCCCGTCGTTGGCGCCCTTGACGTACGCGGCGTGGTGCTTGTCGTGGTGCAACTCCAGGATCTCGCCGGACATGGCGGGCTCGAGTGCGCCGTAGTCGTAGGGCAGGTCGGGCCAGGTTGTACACGGCCATGAATACGTCCTCTCAGTGCTGCCTCAGCTTTGCTGTTGCCATTATCTTGCAACAAGGACGGAAGTCCGGGAACAACCGGACTCCCGGCTCATCCCGCGCCGGGGCGCGCGACCGGGAGATCGGCCCGCCACAGCGGCACCGAGGATCAGCTCACGGCCCGTACGATGGTCGGCAGTGCTGGTTCGTCGCACCGTCTCGGTGCGGCGTCGTAAGAGGGAACCCGGTGCAAGACCGGGACTGCCCCGCAGCGGTGAGTGGGAACGACCGCCGTCATACGCACTGGACGCGTGAGCGTCTGGGAAGCGACGGCCAGTAGGAGACCGGTTCACGCCGATCAGGCCCGCGAGTCCGAAGACCTGCCCGCACCGCGTACGCGCCGCGTGCGCCGCCGTCGGCCTCTCGGGAGGGTCAGGGCGAGGCCCGGTCGTCGTCCCGTGCCCTGCCGTGTCCTTCGAGGTGGTCGGTGGTCGACCTCGAGGGAAGGACACCTGTCCCGTGACCACACCGTTCGGGCTGAGCACCGTGCTCGGCTATCCCCGCATCGGACCGCACCGCGAACTCAAGCACGCCGTCGAGTCCTACTGGGCGGGCCGGATCGATGCCGACACCCTTCAGGACACCGCGGCCGGCCTGCGCGCCGACGTGTGGCGCGCGTTGCGCGACGCCGGACTGGACGCCGTCCCGTCGAACACGTTCTCGTTCTACGACCAGGTGCTGGACACGACCGTCCTGGTCGACGCGATCCCCGACCGCTTCCGCCGCCTCGGTCTCGGCGACCTGGACACCTACTTCGCCATGGCGCGCGGCGCGGGCCGGGAGCCGGCGCTGGAGTTGACGAAGTGGTTCGACACCAACTACCACTACCTGGTGCCGGAGGTCGGCCCAGACACGCCGTTCGCCGCTCGACCCGACAAGGCGGTGCGGGAGTACGCCGAAGCCAAGGCGCTCGGCGTCACCACCCGGTCGGTGCTGGTCGGGCCGGCGACCTACCTGCTGCTGTCCAAGGCCACCGAGGACGCGCCGGAAGGGTTCCGACCCTTCGACCGGCTCGATGATCTCGTCGCCGTTTACGAGGACATCCTCGCTGCCCTGGCCGATGCCGGCGTCGCATGGGTTCAGCTCGACGAGCCCGCGTACGCCGCCGACCGCACCCCGCAGGAGATCGCCGCGCTGCGCGCCGCGTACCGTCGGCTCGGCCTTCTGCAGCATCGCCCACGGTTGTTCGTCGCGTCGTACTTCGGTGATCTCGGCGACGCGTTGCCGGCACTGCTGGGCACGCCGGTCGAGGCGGTCGGCATCGATCTCGTCGCCGGGCCGGGCAACCTGAACCGGCTCGCCGCGGCCGGCCCGCTGCACGGCAAGACGATCGTCGCGGGGCTGATCGACGGACGCAACGTCTGGCGCACCGACCTGCGCTCCGCCGCCGCCACCGGCGCCGCGCTGACCGGCCTGGCCGACCATGTCGCGGTGTCGACGTCCTGCTCCTTGCTGCACGTGCCGGTGGACCTCGCCGCCGAACCTGACCTGGACCAGGACCTGCGTGGGCGGCTCGCGTTCGCCAGGCAGAAGGTCGACGAGGTCGTCGCTCTGGGCCGCGCGCTGCGCGACGGCGTCGGTGCCCTGCCGTCTGCCCCGCCCGCCGTCCCGGCGGCCTGGCGTAACGACGGAGTGCGGGCCCGGCTCGACGCGATGCGCCCCGAGCACCGACGGCGCGGCCCGTACGCGCAGCGGGCCGCCACCCAGCAGGCCCGGCTGAATCTTCCCCCGCTGCCCACCACCACCATCGGATCCTTCCCGCAGACCCCGGAGCTGCGGCAGGCCCGCGCGGCGCACCGGGCCGGCCGGCTCGACGACACCGGCTACGCCGAGCGGATACGCGCCGAGGTCGCCCACGTCATCGCCGTGCAGGAATGACTCGGGCTGGACGTGCTGGTGCACGGCGAGCCGGAACGCAACGACATGGTGCAGTACTTCGGCGAGCAGCTCGACGGGTTCGCCGCCACTGTCAACGGCTGGGTGCAGTCGTACGGCTCCCGGTGCGTACGCCCACCGATCATCTACGGCGACGTCACCCGGACCGGCCCGATGACCGTCGCCTGGTCCACCTACGCGCAATCACTGACGAACCGACCGGTCAAGGGCATGCTCACCGGACCGGTGACGATCCTGGCCTGGTCGTTCGTCCGCACCGACCAACCCCTCGCCGACACCGCCAACCAGGTCGCCCTCGCACTGCGCGACGAGGCCCGCGACCTGGAGGCCGCCGGCATCCGCATCATCCAGGTCGACGAACCCGCCCTACGGGAGACACTGCCACTGCGCCGGGACGAGCAGCGGGCCTACCTGCACTGGGCCGTCGGGGCGTTCCGGCTCGCCACCAGCGGGGTCGCCGACGCCACCCAGATCCATACCCACCTGTGCTACTCCGAGTTCGGCGACGTGCTGCCCGCGATCGATGCCCTCGACGCCGACGTCACCAGCATCGAGGCGTCCCGGTCCAAGATGGAGATCCTCGACGATCTACGCACCACCGGCTACCACCGCGGTGTCGGCCCCGGTGTGTACGACATCCACTCCCCCCGCGTACCGGAACAGGCGGAGGTCACCGACGCGCTCCGCCGCGCCGTCGCCGCCGTGCCCGCCGACCGCCTCTGGGTCAACCCCGACTGCGGCCTGAAGACCCGCGGGTACCCGGAGGTCGAACAAGCCCTGACCCGCCTCGTCGCCGGCGCCGCCGAGATCCGCAGCACGCTCACCTGAACGCATGGTGGGGCGGCGGTGTGCCGCCGCCCCACCATGGCGTGCGGCCACGCGCATCCGATGCCCACGTCGGCCGGGCGGCGTCACCCTGCGCCGACGGAAACCCGCCGGGCGCGGGAGTCCGGACGGCCGGCGAGAATGGCGGTAAGGATCTCCGCGCCGTCGACGACCCTCGGGCCGGGGCGGTTGAAGTAGGCGGGTCCGTCGACCACCCACACCTGCCCCTGACGCACCGCCGGCAGGTCGGCCCACCCGGGTCGCGCGGCCACCACGGACAGCTCGCCGATGGTGCGTTCGGGCGTGAACCCACACGGCCCGAACACCACCACGTCAGGGGCGAGGTCCGCGACCACCGACCAGTGCTGTGGGACGCTGTGCACTCCCGGCCCGAGCAGCAGCGACCGCCCGCCCGCAGCGGTGATCTGCTCCGGCACCCAGTGCCCGCCCGGCATCAACGGGTCGAGCCACTCGACGAACAGCACCGTCGGCGCGCCGGTCAGCGGGCCGGGCAACGCGGCGAGTCGACGCTCGGCGTCCGCCCGGATCTCCGCCGCCCTGCCGGTCGTGCCGGTCAACGCGGCCACGGCGTCGACCGTGTCCAGTATCCCGCCGATGGTCCTCGCCTCCAGCGACACCACCCTGGTATCGAGGTCGATCAGCCGGACCGCGTCGTTGACCCGCGCATAGGAGACCGCGCACACATCGCAGAGGTCCTGGGTCAGAATCAGGTCCGGTCTCAAGCCCTCCAGCAGCGTGACGTCAAGCTGGTACAACGACGAGCCTCGGTGCGCGTCGCCAGCGATCGCCGCCGAGATCTCCCGGCTCGTCAACGCCTCGGGCAGAGACGTTCCCGTCACCACCGGAACACCGGCAAGGCCGCCCGGCGGCCAGTCACACTCGTGCGTGCGGCCGACCAGATGCCCGGTCAGGCCGAGCAAGGCCACGATGTCCGTGGCCGCCGGCAGCAGTGAGAGGATCCGCACACCCGTCTGCCTACCAGGAGTGACCGAGCCACGTCCACTGCGCCGGCCGGCCTCAGGACGACGATCGCGGCGAAGGAGCCGGCCAGCGTCGCGGCGGACAGTCCGAGCACGGCTCAGCCCTCCCCGGCGCCGTCGAGCAACGCCCGCCGTAGCGCCAACCGGTGCTCCCGGCGGATCTCCGCCTCCCGGTACCGCCGCCGGTCCCCGTCGGTCTCCGGTAGCAGCGGCGGCACCGCGCGCGGTTGACCGTCGTCGTCGACAGCGACCATGACCAGATGCGCGGTGGCCACGTCGGTGGGCGGCACCGCACGGTCCCACCGGTCCGCCGTCACCTTCACGGCCACCTCCATCGAGCTGCGTCCCGCCCAGGTGATGCGCGCGTCGACGTGCACGACGTCGCCGACCCGCACCGCGCGCAGGAACGCGGTCTCGTCGATCGCGGCGGTCACCGCCGGGCCGTCGGAGTGCCGGGCGGCGACCACACCGGCCACCGAGTCGATGAGGTTCAGGATCCGGCCGCCGTGCACCGTACCCATCAGGTTCGTGTGGTGCTGATCCATGATCTGCGACAGGGTCAGGTGCGACGCCGACGGCGCTCGGCCGGCGATCATGCTGGTGTCGTGCACAGCGGTAGTCCGTCCCTCGGGAAACCACACCGCCGGATCACGGGCACACGCTGACGAGGACGCGACCGCGCTGAGACGCCGCACGTCACCCGGCAAGTCCACCCGCGAGACCGACGGCAGCGCACACGGTCGTGTGCGCAGCGCCGGCAGGTCTTCGGACTCGCGGGCGCGACCGGCTGCGCCGGTCCCCTACTGGCCGTCGCTTCCCAGGCCGCTGGCCCAGTGCTGATGACGGCGGTCGTTCCCACTCACCGCTGCGGGGCAGCCCCGGATTCCCACCGGGTTCCCTCTTACGCCGCCCAGCCGGATACGGCCAGGCGAACCAGCGCCACCAGCCAGCCTAGTTGATCGAAGGCGGGGAGCACGGCGCAGGTTTCGCCCGCCCTACGGGAGGCGACACAGCCTTTCACATCTGCGACACAGGACCGGAACCACAGCGAATCCAACTTTTGCTATGTGAGGAAAAAGATCGCGACCCCTTGCGCAAAGTCTCGGCACGGCGAGGATATTCAGATGCGTCGTCTCCCTCGGACTCCTGCTCAGGTGGCCTCGGGCCTGCTCGCACTCGCTCTCGCCTCGGCGGTCACCCTGCTCGCGTCCGTTCAACCGGCCGCCGCTCATGGGACTCTCGCCATGTCCACCCCGGCGGCCGGTGCCACCGTGAAAGCGCCGTTGACCTCGGTGCAGCTGTACTTCACCGAGAAGGTCGCCGCCAACGCGCACTTCACCATCACCGCGCCGGGTGGCAGCCGGGTCGACAACGGTTGGACCTACGGGGAGCCGAAGACGCTGAACCAGCCGGTGCGCGAGTACTCCCTGGTCAACGGGCAGTTCGAGCCGCGCGAGTACACGACGGGGTTCCCCGCGGTGATCGCCCTCGCGCATCTGCCCGCAGCGGGTCAGTACTCGGTGAGCTATCTGTCGGTCGCCTCGGACGGTGACCCGGTCCGCGGCACGATGACCTTCCGCTACAGCGGGCGGGCGACGGCCGCGCCCCAGGGGTGGCAACCGCCGACGAACCAGCCCGACCCGGCGCTGCTGGCCGCCATCGAGCAGCACCGGGCGCCCGGGCAAGCATCTGCGGTACCGACCACAGCGGCCGAGTCTGCGACCGCCCCGGCGGCGGCTCCACCGGTGGCGTCGAGCGACGACGGCCCCACGGCGATGGTCTGGGTCGGCTGGGCGGCGGCGGCCGTGGCAGCGCTGGGTGCATTGGTCGTTTGGCGTCGTCGCTCGACCAGCAGGGCGAGGCCCACCGGCCGAAGCCGTACCTCGCCGGCGACCTCCGCCCGACGCCGCCCCGGTGGCCGATCCGGAGCCAAGCCCGCCGCCGGGAAGACCGGCGCGGCCAGAGGCGCCAGTGCGCCCACTGCCGGCGGCAAGCGGCGGCGCCCCAACGCCGTACCGGCGGCCCGCAAGGGCAACGCGCCCGCCGTGGCCCGCACGGGCGGCGCGGCGGACATGGCCCTGACGCGCACCGCCGTCGATGTGGTTTCGCCGGATCGGGAGGCAACGGTCCCGGCCAGTGCCGACGACGACTCCCCGGCCGCCCTTGCCCCCTCGGCGGCAGCCTCCGACGTGGACGCTATCGCGCCCGCACCGGGATCCCGGCTGGGCAACACCCACCTGGCGCTTCTCGTCGGTGGGCTGGTGCTGGCGCTGCTGGCCGGATTCGGGCTGGCCCGTATCGGCGCGACCGATCAGCGCCCGGCCACCAGCGACGCCCGGCAGCCCGCCGGCGGGTCGCCGGCCTCGGGGCCGGCGGTGTCCGCCGGTGATGGGCACCAACACGCGCCGGGGATCGGACCCCACACCCATCCGGGTGACGGCTCGACCGGCGAGACCCTGGCCACCGGGACGACGGTCAGCGCCAACGGGTACACCCTGCAACCGCTGGAGCGGTCCCAGCCGGCCGGTGTACGCGCCGACTACCGGTTCCGCATCGTCGGCACCGACCGCCAACCGGCGACCCGCTTCGCCGTCGTCCACGACAAGCCATTGCACATGATCGTGGTTGGCCGCGACCTGACCGGCTATCAGCACCTGCATCCGACGATGTCGCCCGACGGCACCTGGAGTGTTCCCCTGACGCTGGCCCGACCCGGCGGCTACCGCGTCTACGCCGACTTCTCCGTCACCGCGACCGATGGCAGGCAGATACCCCTCGTGCTGGGCGTCGACCACACCGTGCCCGGCGCGCACACCCCCGTTGCGCTGCCGGCGGCGCAGACTCAGGCGACCGCCGGACCGTACGCGGTGTCGATGAACGGCACCCCGGTGACGGGCGTGACGGTGCCGATGCAGTTCCAGGTCAAGAACGCCGGCACGACAACGCCGGCGCAGCTCGAACGGTACCTGGGCGCGTACGGGCATCTGGTCGTCGTCCGCGAGGGCGACCTGGGCTACGTGCACGTCCACCCCGAACAGGAACTTGTCGACGGGGCGGTCCAGTTCTGGCTGACCGCACCGAGTCCCGGCCGGTACCGGGCCTTCTTCGACTTCCAGGTAGGCGGGAAGGTGCACACCGCCGACTACACGATCAACCTGCCCTGAGCGGACGATTGGAAATCCGACCCGCGAGCCGGGAACTGGTTGCGCCCGTCGGCCGACTCAATCTCGACGAGCATGGCGCGCGGGCAGACGCGCCCAGCGCTCGTTGATCCGCTGACGGATCTTGTCCGTACCGGTTGCCGTAGGCTCATCCGGGACCTACGACAACCCGTCGTCAACCTGATGGGTCGTGGTCGGGACGCCCGGCAGAACCGGACACGGAGGTACCAGGTGACCGATGACGACGCGGAGATCACCGCCTGGGCTCTCGCAGCGGGCCGGGGCGACCAGGACTCGGCCACCCGCTTCATCCGCGCGACCCAGCAGTACGTGTGGCGCTTCGTGGCCAACCTGATCAGCCCGTTGGAGGCCGACGACCTGACCCAGGAGACGTATCTGCGGGCGATGCGCTCATTGCCGTCGTTCGCCGCGCGCTCGTCGGCAAAGACCTGGCTTCTCGGGATCGCCCGCCGCGTCACGGTGGATCACGTACGCGCGGCGACGAGACGTCCACGCACCACCCAACTGGCGGACTGGCACGACGCCGCGGACACGCGGGGCGGTGCCTTCGACAGCGCGATCGTGCTCAACGATCTGCTGTTCTCGTTGGCGCCGGACCGACGCGAAGCGTTCGTGGCGACCCAGATCCTCGGCCTGTCGTACGCCGAGACCGCCGAGGTGTGCGGGTGCCCGGTCGGCACCATCCGCTCGCGGGTGGCTCGGGCTCGCGAGGATCTGGTTGCCGCGCTCAACGCGAGCCCGCAGCCGGCGCGGCGACAGCACGGCACGTCCGCCGGCTGACGACGGCCAGCGCGACAACGCCACACCGCCGATTGTCCCGGGAACCAGCGCCCCCTCTCGACCGACTACCGGTACATGGGGTGTGAGCAGTGGCGGGAGATCCTGTCGGCACAGTTTGACGGCGAGGAGACTCCCGCCGAGCAGGCCGGAGCCGACGCACACCTTGCCGAGTGCGCGACCTGCCGGCGGTGGTACGACCGGGCAGCCGCGGTGACCCGACGAGCCCGCCTGACGCTCGCCGCGCCCGGACCCGATCTCACCCACGTCATCCTGGCCACGCTCCCCGCGCCTCGACGCCTGCGAGACCGCCTCGTGCTCACCCTGCGCGCAGGGCTTGCCCTCATCGGTGCTCTTCAACTGGTGCTGGGGCTGGTGCAGATCGGTCGTGGCCCGTCCGACGCTCACGTCCACGATGCCGCCGGCACCCTGGCCTCCGGGCACCTGTGGCACGAGGCCGCGGCCTGGAACATCGCCGTCGGTGCGGGTTTCCTCTTCGTGGCGGTCCGGCGGACACCTCCCACCGGGCTGTTGCCGACCCTGAGTGCCTTCGTTGGCACGCTGTTGCTGCTCTCGGTCAATGACCTGATGACCGGCCGGGTCGAGCCTCCCCGCCTGGTCAGCCACGGCTTCCTGCTCGCCGGGTACCTGATCGTCGTCGCGTTGTCGCGGACCAGGCGGCGACTCGACGGGCCGCCGACGCAGGGCCGCGCCGACCGCCCCGCCTGGCGCCTGGCAGCCGGCGACGAGCTCCAGGCCACGCGGCCCAGACTGCGCCCGGCACCACCCCACCCGGGCACGGCACGCACCCGCTCGGCGGCCTGACCCGCGGAACACCGCGCTGCGGTCGCCACCCCGGCCGCGTGACCGCAATGACCCGCCAGCTCAGAACTTTCGCGCTGCGGCGACCGACCAACGAAGCAGCAAGCAACCATCGGAGGAAGACTTCATGCCCACCATCCGCACTGTCGGAGCGCGTCGGCGCTCGGCCGTTGTCCTCGCCACCGCCGCCGCGTTCGTCGCGGTCGGTGCCGCCGGCTGCGGCTCGTCCGACGCGTCGTCGACCGCGCCGCCGAATCCGTCCGCGTCGGCCAGTGCCGCCG
The DNA here is from genome assembly GCF_049841615.1 of Micromonospora sp. DT63. Taxonomy (NCBI): domain Bacteria; kingdom Bacillati; phylum Actinomycetota; class Actinomycetes; order Micromonosporales; family Micromonosporaceae; genus Micromonospora; species Micromonospora sp. DT63. The sequence goes on from NZ_JBNCKQ010000012.1 coordinate 48,145, forward strand.
CTGGTGTGGTCACGATTCGCGACCCGTGGGTGAAGGCGGCCGACAAGGGGATGACCGCGGCCTTCGGGACCCTGGTCAACGACAGCGACACGGATGTCACCGTCACCGGTGCCACGACGTCGGTGTCCCCCATGGAGTTGCACGAGATGGCCATGAAGGACGGCAAGATGGTCATGCAGGCCAAGCAGGGTGGCATCGTGATCAAGGCCAAGAGCACGCACCCGCTGGAGCCCGGCGGCGACCACCTGATGCTGATGGACGTCAAGCAGCCCGTACGGGCAGGTGACGAGCTGACCTTCACCCTCACCTTCGCCGACGGCAAGACCCAGCAGTTCACCGCCGTGGCCAAGCCGTTCACCGGCGCCCAGGAGACCTACGCCCCCGGCAATGGCGAGCCCATGCCCGGCATGAGCGCCACGCCGGAGATGAGCACGAGCCCGGCATCGTGACCGACACGCCAACCGCCCGGCCGGTGAGCAGGCGCGGCCTGCTCACCGGCGGGGCCCTGGCCGCCGGAGGCGCGCTGGCCGGTGGCGCGGCGGTCGCCGCGACCCGCACCGACGGGACCGGACGACCGCAGGCCGCCGCCGATACGACGCCGGTGGCGAGCGTCGGCGGCCTGGTCGAACCCTTTTACGGTGTACGGCAGGCCGGGGTGGCCACCGAACCGCAGGCCCACGCCTCTTTCGTGGCGCTCACGCTGCGACCCGGCACGGACCGGGCCGCGCTGGGTCGGTGGCTGCGGCTACTCACCGACGACGCGGCCCGGCTCACCCAGGGCCGACCGGCCCTGGCCGACACCGAGGCAGAACTCGGGCTGCTGCCCGCGCGGCTGACCGTGACCTTCGGCTTCGGGCCCGGTCTCTACCGTGCCGCCGGCGTCGACGACCGCCGGCCGCCGTCGGTCGCCGACCTGCCGTCGTTCCGCATCGACCGACTCCAGCCGGCCTGGTCCGGCGGTGACCTGCTGTTGCAGATCTGCGCGGACGACGCGATCACCGTGGCCCACGCCCAACGGGTTCTGATCAAGGACAGCCGGCCGTTCGCCACCGTGCGGTGGGTGCAGCAGGGCTTCCGGCGCAGCCCCGGCGTCGAGCCGGGTGGCCACACCCAGCGGAATCTGTTCGGCCAGCTCGACGGCACGGCCAACCCACGGCCTGGGGTGCCGATGGACTCCGCCGTCTTCGTGGCCGACGGACCGGCCTGGCTGCGCGACAGCACCACAGTGGTACTGCGACGGATCAGCATGAACCTGGAGACCTGGGATCTGCTCGGCCGCACCGATCGCGAACTCGCCGTGGGCCGGCGGCTCGACACCGGCGCTCCCCTGACGGGCACGGCGGAACACGACGAGCCCGACTTCGCCGCCACCGGCCCGGACGGCCTCACCGTCATCCCCGACTTCTCCCACATGACCCGCGCCCACGTCACGGACGACCGGTTCAAGATCCTGCGCCGGCCCTACAACTACGACGGGGTGCCGACCGTGGAGGGTCACGCCGACAGTGGGCTGATCTTCACGTCCTTCCAGGCCGACATCGCCCGGCAGTACCTGCCCATCCAGCGCCGCCTGGCCGAGCGGGACCTGCTCAACGAGTGGACCACTCCGATCGGGTCCGCCGTCTTCGCCATCCCGCCCGGTTGCCAACCGGGCGGGTGGGTCGGTGAGCAGGTACTCGGATGAACCTTGCCAACCGGAGTTCCGTCGTGACCGTACCGTCGTCCCGGCCCACCGCCGTCCGGCTCGGCGCGGCGGTGCTCGCCGTTGTCGTGGCGCTGCTCGTCCCGGCCAGCCCGGCTTGGGCGCACAACACGCTGCGGTCGGCGGCACCGGTCCAGGAGTCGACCCTGACCAGCTCCCCGACCGAGATCGTGCTCGAATTCGTCGAACGGCTCGATCCGACGTTCACCACCATCGTGCTCACCGACGCCGCCAAGCGGAAGGTCCCCACCGGCGACCCGGTGGTCGGTGGGGCGAAGGGGTCGGTCCAGGTGAGCGAGGCGCTGCCCAACGGCACCTACACCGTCGCCTACCGGGTCGTCTCCACCGACGGCCACCCGGTCCAGGGGTCGTACCCGTTCACGGTGGCCGACCCCAACTCCAGCGCCGCGCCGATCGTCAGCACGACGACCGGCACGCCGTCCGCCGCCGCGTCGGCGCGGGACGACGGTGGCCCTGGTGCCGGCGTGCTCGTCGCCGGCGGCGCGCTGGCCATCGTCGTCGTGGTGGTTGGTGGGCTGCTCTGGCGGCGCAAGGCCCGTCGCTGACCAGACCGCCCTCCCGCGGTCGCGTCACCTCACCACTTCACAGGTCAAGGTCAACACGTGTCCGACACAGATTCCCGGCAGCTCGCCGCCGACGATCCTGGTAACACCCAGACCACCGTCCCGGCGCCAGCGGGGCCCCCGGCGACGTCCACCGCCCGGCCCCGGTTCACCGCATCTACCGAGTTCGGCTGGTTGACCATTGTCGCTGCCGTCGCCGCGGGAGTCGCCCTGCTGCTGCTCGGCCTGCGGGTCGGAGGTGCCCTCGCCGCGGCGATCCCGGGCCTGCCCGACGCGGGACCGGCCACGACCCAGGCGCTACCGGTGGTCCGGCTCCTCTGCGACGGCCTCGCCACCGTCACCGTCGGCATGCTGGTGACCGCCGCTTTCCTGCTGCCCGGCGACGGCCGGACCGTTTCGCCGCACGGCTACCTGCTGCTGCGGCGAGCGAGCGTTTCTGCGCTCGGCTGGGCGGTGGTGGCGCTGGCGCTGATGGTGCTGACCGTCTCGGACCTGCTCGGCCAGCCGCTGGAGACGCTCAAGCCCGCGACGGTCGTCAGCTTCGCCACCACCATCTCGCAGGGGCAGTCGCTCCTGCTGCAGGCGGGGCTGGCGTTGACCGTGGCGCTGCTGGCCCGCGTCGGGGTGTCCCGAGGGCTTGCCGCCGCCGCCACGATCCTGGCCCTGGTCGCGGTGCTGCCACCGGCCTTCACCGGCCACTCCGCCGGGGCCGGTAACCACCAGATCGCGGTCACCAGCCTGGCCCTGCACGTTCTCGCCGCCGCGACCTGGGTCGGTGGGCTCGTCGCCCTGCTGATGGTGCGGCGCAGCCGCCTGCTGGCCGACGCCGCCGCTCGGTACAGCCGCCTCGCCCTGGGCTGCTTCGTCGCCGTGGCGGTCAGTGGGCTGGCCAACGCCGCCGTCCGCCTCGGCGCTGTCGACCAGCTCTGGCAGTCCCGCTATGGCTGGCTGGTCCTCGGCAAGCTCGTCGCCCTGCTGATCCTCGGCGCGCTCGGTGCGGCCCACCGCTTGCGTACCCTGCCGGCACTGCGTGCCGGGCGGCCCGGTGCGTTCGGCCGGCTGGCCGCCGGGGAGTTGGTCGTCTTCGCCGCCACCGTGGGGTTGGCCGTGGCGCTGTCGCGCAGCCCCACCCCCATTCCCGACTCCGGCATCGACGCCGACCCGATCACCGAACTGCTCGGCTTCCCGATGCCCGCCGCACCCACTGCGGGCAACCTGCTCGGGCAACCGCTGCCGGACATGTTCTTCCTGACCCTCTGCGCCCTCGGCATCGGCGGGTACCTGGCCGGCGTGCGTCGGATGCGCGTCGCAGGGCACCGCTGGCCTGTCGCCCGAACGGCGAGCTGGGTGGGCGGGATGCTGGTGCTCGCCGCGACCACCAACCTGGGCGTCGCCCGCTACGCGTACGTGTTGTTCAGCGCCCACATGGCCCAGCACATGGTGCTGTCGATGCTGGTGCCGATCCTGCTGGTCGGCGGCGCACCTGTCACCCTGGCCCTGCGCGCCCTGCGCCGACCAACCGACCCGCAGGTACGCGGCGCCCGGGAGTGGCTGCTGATCGCGGTGCACAGCCGCGTCACGAAACTGCTCACGCACCCGCTCGTCGCGCTCGGCATCTACACGGCCAGCCTGTTCGGTCTGTACCTCAGTGACCTGCTCGGGGTGCTGATGCGCTCCCACCTCGGCCACCTGGCGATGCTCACCCACTTCGTGGTCGCCGGCTACCTGCTGTTCTGGGTGCTCGTCGGTGTCGACCCAGGCCGCCGACGCCTTCCCCACCCGCTACTGGTGATCATCCACCTGGCGTCCATGATGGCGCACGGCTTCTTCGGCCTGGTCCTCATGCAGACCACCACCGTCATCGCCCCCGACTGGTACACCGCCGTGCACCCCACCTGGGCGTCGTCGCTGCTGGCGGACCAGAAGCTCGGCGCCGGCATCGCCTGGGCGTTCGGCGAGCTTCCCGCCGTCGTTGTCATGATCGTTCTGATTCGGCAGTGGATTCGCGCTGACCAGCGTGAACAGGCCCGCCTGGACCGGGCAGCCGACCGGGCGGAAGCCACCGGCGAGGAGGACGACCTCGCCCGCTACAACGCGTTCCTCGCCGCGGCGGGGCGTGCGGAGTCCGACCCACGCAGCACGTCCGGGCCCGACCGGCACTGACCCCCGGCAGCCATCCTCGTACGCCACATTCCCGGGAACCGCCGGGGCCATCTGGCCGACTACCTCACTGGGCCGGAGCTGACGCGACGAACCACCGGGCGACCATGCCAGCAGGAGGAACACCCCCTGGGTGCTTCTCGCTAATTCCGATCGGATGACTATGTCTCTCACCGAGTTGTCCGGCGCACCGACGCCGGAACCCACCACAGCGGCCGACACACCGGCCCGACCGGCCCGGCGCACGTCCCCGTTCGGCGCGTTGCTACTCCGGCTGCACTTCTACGCCGGCATCCTCGTCGCACCGTTCCTGGTGGTCGCCGCACTCACGGGGCTGGCCTACACCACCACCCCACAACTGGACGCCATCCTCTACGGCGACCAACTGACCGTCGCCCAGGTGGGTGATCGTCCGCTGCCGCTGGCCGACCAGATCGGCGCCGCGCGCAACGCGCACCCCGACGGCGGCATCGCCACCGTGCAGCCCGGCGACGGCGACCAGAGCACCCGGGTCACGTTCTCCCTGCCGGAACTCGGCGAGAAGCAGCACACCGTCTACGTCGATCCGTACACCGCGCAGGTCAAGGGCCAACTGACCACCTGGTTCGGCTCCACACCGGCCACCACCTGGCTGGACGACCTGCACCGCAACCTGCACCTGGGCGTGGTGGGCCGGCACTACTCCGAACTCGCCGCGAGTTGGCTCTGGGTCATCGTGCTCGGCGGGGTCATCCTGTGGTGGCGCCGGCGCAGCGCCAACCGGGCCACCGCCCGACACCTGCTCGTGCCGGACCTGTCCGCCGGCAAGGGCGTCCGTCGCACCCGGGGTTGGCACGCCACCACCGGCATCTGGCTCACCGTCGGCCTGCTCTTCCTCTCCGCCACCGGGCTGACCTGGTCCCGCCACGCCGGAGCGAACTTCGGAGCCGGCCTCGACGCGCTCAGTGCACGCGCCCCGGAGATGTCCACCAGCCTCACCGCCGATCCCGCCGCCCCCGCCGAGACCGGCGGCGGCCACGAGCACGGCGCAAGCGGAGCAGGCGGTCTCGTCGTGTCGGCAACCTTCGACCAGGTCTCGACAGCCGCCCGCGCCGCCGGTCTCTCCGGCCCGGTCGAGATCGCCCCGGCGGCGGAGCCGGGCTCGGCCTGGACCGTCACGCAGGTCGACAACACCTGGTCCGTCGCCAAGGACCGCGTCGCCGTCGACCCCGCCACCGGTACGATCACCGCCCGCAGCGACTTCGCCGACTGGCCTCTGCTGGCGCAACTGAGCGCCCTCGGCATCCAGGCCCACATGGGTATCCTGTTCGGCCCGATCAACCAGATCCTGCTCGCCGCCCTCGCCCTCGGGCTGCTCTGCGTCATCGTCTGGGGCTACCGGATGTGGTGGCAGCGCCGACCCACCCGCGCCGACCGCCGCGCCTTCGCCGGCACCCCACCGGCCCGCGGTGGCGTACGCGGTCTGCCGTTGTGGGTCCTGCTGGTCGGCGTGCCGGTGATCGCGGCGATCGGTTGGGCGCTGCCGCTGTTCGGACTCACCCTGCTGGCGTTCCTCGTCATCGACGCCGTGGTGGGCGTCGTGTCGCGACGGCGGCGTCCCGCCGCCGTCCCCACCTCCCCCGCGCCAGCCGGCAGCTGACGCACTGACAGGTTCGACCGATCGCTTTCGTCGCAGGTGCGCCGACCGGCTGACCAACACCCGGACCCGCACTGTCTGACCAGACTCAGGCAGGGTTGCCGAAGCCGACATCGCGACGGTACGGCCGGCTCGCAGCCATGGCGGGCCGGCCGCACCTGTCTTGTCGGCCGTGCCGAACCAACGCGAAAGCAGCAGTGCGGGGCCTGCTCCGCCATAACTCGCCGGGCAGATAGCCGATCTGACGGTGCAGTGCGGCCTTGTCCTTGCGCGGGTCGAGCCCCCACCACAGTCGCATGTCCAAGCCTGCGACGCAGGAAGTCCAGCAGCAGCCGGATCGTGGTGGTCTTCCCAGCGCCGTTCGGTCCCAGGGGCGAGCAGGTTCTCGCAAGGTGCGGCGGCGGTAGATGATGAGGAGCGGGCCGCAGCGCGGTGTCGAACGCGTCCTGGTTGTCGACAAGGAGGGCGACGTCTCCGGTCACCGCGTACGGCACCGGCCAGAGCCCTGCAAGGCCGACTGCGCCCGGTCGCGGATCGACACGACGGCGTCACCGAGCACAGCACCGGCCTCACCGCCGCGCGGTGGTGTTCGCAAGGTCAGCCGAATGGCGGATCGTATCCGACCGGGACGGCAGGGTGCGGCGGCCGTGGGCTGGGCGTAACGGTGCCGTCCGCACGGGCGGTAGTCAGCGGCACCGACCGCATGAAGCGGTAGCCGACACCGAGCACGCTGGCAAAGACAATCACCGCGGTGTACGACCAGCCGTCGGCGGCGCCGGTCAGGTCACCGAACCGGTTGGCCAGGAACCCGACGAAGGTCGCCATCCCGAGCCCGGTCACCACGGCCACCGCCCGCAGGTCGGCCGTTACCACCGCGAAGCCGCCGGCGGCGATGGCCATGATGAACGCCCGTCCCGGCAGTTCGGCCGCTGGGAACGCCGCCGCGGCCAGCAGAGCTGCGGCGATCATCAACGCCCATCCCCCGGCGACACTGACGCCGGTCGGTGTCCGTGCACAGGTTGCCGGGGTCGATGGTCCCGGATCGGCAGTCACCACGCGCCTCCTGCGACGTCGAGGGCTCGCCTCTCGAACCCTCGACGCCCATACCAACCCCGATCCGCTGCCCACCATCGACGAATTCACGCAGCCGCGACGGCCACGGCCCGCTTTTTGACGCGGCCATAACGGCGACCGCGCTGACGGGAGGCCAGGTGCGGGCCGAGGAGGCCGCTGCCGGGTGATTCCTGCGGGATCGGCTCGGTGGCCTCCACGGCGTAGTTAGGGTCCATTCGGTCGGGACCTGATTCCTGTCACCAGGTCGGCGGGTGTCGTTCGTCCGGGTGCCCGAGTCGTCGATCACGTGCAGTGCGGATACCAGGTCGCCGCAGGTGTACGTGCAGTACGGGTGGAGGGGACTCGGGTGCCTGATGTTTCGGCGGCCGGGACGGGCGCGGGTGGTCGTGAGGTTGTCCGCGCCACGCTCGTCGTCGCGGCTCTCGGCATCGTGTTCGGCGACATCGGCACCAGCCCGATCTACACGATGCAGACCGTCTTCAACCCGGCCGACCCGCACCCGGTTCCGGTCAGCCGGGACAACGTGTTCGGTGTCGTCTCGCTGATCTTCTGGTCGGTCATGCTGATCGTCACGCTGACCTATGTCACTCTCGCGATGCGGTTGAGCAACGAGGGTGAGGGCGGCATCATGGCGCTGATCACCCTGTTGCGTCGCCGCAGTACGGGCAGCGCGGGGCGCGTCGGGGCGGCACTCGCGACGGCCGGAGTCTTCGGCGCGGCGCTGTTCTTCGGCGACAGCGTGATCACACCCGCGATTTCCGTACTGTCCGCGGTGGAAGGGCTCAAAGTCCTTCAGCCGTCGACGGCGAGTCTGGTCGTACCCATCACGGTGGTGATCATCGTGCTGCTGTTCACGCTGCAGCGCCGAGGCACCGCCGCCGTGGGGCGTCTGTTCGGACCGGTCATGATCGCGTGGTTCGTGGCCATCGGTCTGTGCGGAGCGACCGGCATCGCCCGGCAGCCGGAGATCCTCGCCGCCCTGTCGCCCACCTACGCGGTCGGCTTCCTCGCCGGGCACTTCCGCATCGCCTTCTTCGCCCTGGCCGCTGTCGTGCTCGCCGTCACCGGCGCCGAGGCCCTCTACGCGGACATGGGGCACTTCGGCCGGCGGGTCATCACCCGTGGCTGGCTGTCCCTGGTACTCCCCGCCTGCACAGTCAGCTACTTCGGGCAGGGCGCTCTGATCCTCGCCAACCCGGCGAGTGTGGGAAGTCCCTTCTTCCTGCTCGCACCAGGCTGGGCGCGGCTACCGCTGGTCGTGCTGGCGACCGCGGCCACGGTCATCGCCTCCCAGGCAGTGATCACCGGCGCGTTCTCCGTCGCCGCGCAGGCCGCCCGGCTCGGCTACCTGCCACGCCTGCGCATCGCCCACACCTCCGCATCGACCATCGGCCAGATCTACGTGCCGGCGATCAACTGGCTGCTGCTGATCGCTGTCCTCACCCTGGTGGTCGCCTTCGGCAGCTCGACAGCTCTGGCGTACGCCTTCGGGATGGCCGTCATCACCACCATCACGATCACGACCGTGCTGTTCTTCTACCTCGCCCGCGCCCGCTGGCACACGCCGCTGTGGTTGATCGCGCCGGGCGCCGTCGTCCTCCTGACCGTCGACGTGCTGTTCCTGTCGGCGAATCTCACCAAGCTCGTGCACGGGGCGTGGTTGCCGCTGCTCATCGGAGTGGCAGCCTTCACCGTGATGAGCACCTGGCAGCGGGGCCGCGAGATCGTGGCCCGCAAGCGCCGGCACCTCGAAGGGCCCCTGCGTGCCTTCATCGACGACCTGCACAGCGGCCGGCTCCCGCACACCCGGGTGTCCGGCACGTCGATCTTCCTCAGCCGCGGCAAGGACACGACGCCGCTGGCGATGCGGGCGAACGTGCGGCACAACCACGTGCTGCACCGCCACGTCGTCATCATGTCGGTGCAGACCGTGCCCGTGCCGCAGGTGTCCACGGCGCACCGCGTCGAGGTCGACGACCTGGGCTACGCCGAGGACGGCATCATCCACGTCACCGCCCGCTTCGGTTACCTGCAGACCCCGGACGTGCCGGAGGCCCTGCGACTGCTCGGGACAGGCCAGACGGAAGGCCCCGCCCAGGTGGACGAGGCCTCCTATTTCCTCTCGCCGGTCGACGTGGTGGCCGGGCCCACGCCGACGATGGCGCGCTGGCGTAAGCGGCTGTTCGTCGCCACCTCTCACGCCGCCAGCGATGCGACCGGCCACTTCGCGCTGCCCCCGGACCGCACCGTCACGATCGGCTCCCAGATCGAGGTCTGAAGACCCAGGGCCGCGCAGTGGCAAAGGGCCCGACCAAGAAGTTCACAGCAGCCGGCCGCGGGTCAGGACCCGGAAGGCCAGGTAACCCGGGGGTACCGGGAGCCAGAACGTCGCGAGGCGGTAGATCAGGGTGCCCGCGACGGCGGTGTCCAGCGGCAGCCCGTAGAGCAGCAGACCGGAGACAAGCGCGGCTTCGGTGGCGCCGAGCCCGCCGGGGGTGGGCGCGGCGGATGCGACGCCCTCGCCGACGACACAGACCAGGATCACCGGCGGCAGGTGCACCAGCGGGACTGGCCCGGTAGCGAGCAGCCCGAAGTAGAGACAGAGGCCGTACGTGAGGGTGAGCGCCGTCGACGCGGCGACGAGCCACCGCAGCCCGTGCTGGTGACGCAGTTCGCGCAACGCGGTCACGATCTGGCTGGCCATCGAGCGTCCGCGCCGGCGGATCCGGGGTACGGCGAGCACCGCGGCGAGGACCAGCAGCACGGCCAGGGCGCCCAGCAGCAGCGGCAACGCCCTGGTCGCATCGTGGGTGAGGATACGGGCCGGCTGTCGGGCGAACGGCAGCAGCACCGGCAGGAGCAGGACCACCGAGAACACGCCAGCGGCGCGGGAGACGGCCACGGCGGTGCCCGCGTCGGCGGCGGCGAGTCCCTTCTGATGCAGGTACCGCAGACTGAGGGCGGCGCCGCCGAGGCTACCGGGAGCCAGCCGGTTGGCGAACGACGCGGCGACCTGAACCAGGGTGGCCTCGCCCAGCGGGACCCGGTCGGCTGCGGCCAGCCGGAGCACGACGCCGCTGAGCAGGTAGGTCAAGGCGGAGCCGAGCAGCGTCGCGGCGACCGCGACCGGGTTGGCGTGCACAATCAGACGCACGGCGGTGCGGATTTCGCCGATCTGGGGAAGCAGCAGGTGCACGATCAACCCCAGGACCAGCACTTCCAGGACCGTGCGGCGGCTGATCCGGACCACCTTTGCCGCCGGGCGGTCACGGCCGGAGCTGCGCCGCAGGATCTCCTGACGTAGGCAGGTCAGCATGTCTGGCCGGCCGCGCAGGGCAGCCCGGCCGGCGCGGGACAGCACCGCAGGTTGCAGGTACGGCAGGCCGTCCGCGACCGACGCGACGCCCAGGCGGTCGGCCGCGGCGGCGACCACGCTGGCCGGGTCGACCCGGGTGGACAGGGCGACCATCAGCTCGACGACGTCGCGGGCCCGCTGCTCGGCCGAGGCGTCGTCGGCGCCGAAGCCCAGGTCCACCAGGTGGGTGCGATCCCGGCCGACGAGCACGTTCGCGGCGCGCAGATCGCGGTGTGCGATGCCCGCCCGGTGCAGGCGCGCCACCTGTTCCCAGGCGTCGCGTACGGCGGCGAGCGGGACCGGCCCGACGAGGGCGTGCAGCGGTTCGGCGTCGATGAAATCCTGCACCAGGACGGCGTCGCCGCCGGACATGGCGGCGGTCGTGACAACGGCCGGCATCCGGACGCCGGCGCGCTCGGCCAGCAGGGTCAGACAGGTTTCGTGTTCGCTCTGCTGGCGAGCGCTCAGGTAGGGCGGCGCGTCGGCCACGTGCCGGTAGCGCATCCGCCGGTAGAGCTTGTAGACCCAGTCCGCGTCCCGTTGCTCGCCGCCGGTCACCTTGACGAACAGCCGCCGCCCGTCGGTGGTGACCGCCTGCCACGGCTGCGAACCACGGGCGTCGCCGTGGATCGGCGCCAAACGTGCCACCTCGAATCCGCGCCGCCGCAACGCCGCCCGTAGCGCGGGCACCGACCGCTGCGGCCCGACCTCGCCGACCAGGAGCCGGGTCAGACACACCGCGAGCCAGCCGACGAGGAAGCCGCCGACCACGTCGACCGGCAGGTGCGCGCCGACATGAATCCGTGCGACGGCGACCAGCGCGATCACCGTCCAGGCCGCGTGGCGCCAACGGGGGCCGCCGGTCCGCGCGGCGACGAGCGCCAGGGCGGTGGCGACCGCGACGTGTCCCGACGGGTATCCGTACCGCCCGGTAATGGTCTCTCGGAGGAGGACGTCGGTGAGCAGCGCTGCGGGCCGCTGCCGGGCGACCGCCGCCTTGGCGGCGACCGCGAGCCAGTACGCCAGGTTCCCGGCCAACAGGAGGCTCCACGCCGTGCCGATCCGGCGCGCGACGACGGCTGCCGCGGCGGCGACGAACACCGCTGGGTACGAGCCGAGCTGCATGACCAGAACCAGGACCGGAGTCAGCCCGCTGGGAAGGTGGTTGAGTAGGGCGAACAGGTCCCGCTCCCAGGACGGTACCCGGCGGCTGCGCACGGCCGCGCTCAGCGTCGCCAGCAGGCCGGCCGAGGTGCCCAGGCTGACCAGTAGGGCGGGCGACGGGCGATGTGTGCGCGCTGCCACCGGTCCTTGACAACCCCTCTAGTCCGCGCAGATGCCTGCTGTCGACCCGAACCCTACGGATCGCCGACGCACCGGATGGTGCTATTCGCCACTGGTCAACCTGCCGAGGGCGACAATCGGCGGGTGGCGGACAGGGTGGTGGAGACGCTCGTCGGGCTGCCGCCGATCCTCGTCCTGACCCTGGTGATCGTCCTGCCGGCCCTGGAGTCCTCGACGCTGCTCGGGTTGGTCGTGCCCGGCGAGACGGCGATCCTGCTCGGCGGGCTGGTGGCCCACAGTGGTTCGCTGCCGCTGTGGGCGGTGGTCGCCGCCGGGACCGCCGGGGCATGCCTCGGTGACCAGGCCGGGTACGCCCTGGGCCGCCGGTACGGCCCAAGCGTGCTCGCTCGCGCCCCGCGCGTGCTGCGGCGGCGCCTCGACCTCGCGCGGGCCCGCCGCCTGGTCGCTCGCCGCGGCGCGTGGGCGGTGGTCACCGGACGCTGGGTGGCGGTGTTGCGGACCGTGGTCCCCTTGATCGCGGGCGCCGGTGGGATGCGGTGGCCTGTCTTCCTCCGGGCGAACCTGACCGGCGGGCTGGCCTGGGCGACAGCCGTGGCGCTGCTGGGCTACGTGGGTGCGGCCTCCTACCGCTATCTGGAGCGGGAACTGGGCATCGGGGAGTGGGCCCTGCTGGCCCTGGTCAGCGCAGTCGTGGCGCTGCGGGTGTGGCGGCGGCGCGGCGTTGACCGGTCGACCGGTGAGCGGCACCGCCAATCGTCCGCGCGCGGTAGGGCGGATCGGTAGCGTCACTCGCGGGGGTGGCCGGCGACCGCGGAGTGCGCAGTGGGGCGAGCAGAGGGTGAGCGCGCGGCCTTTTGGGCCGGCCCGCTGCCGGAGGCCATGGCCGCTGTCGGGGCGTCCGCAGCCGGCCTCACCGGCGAACGCGCCGCCGACCTGCTGCGTGAGCACGGACCCAACCAGGTCGATGCGGGCGCCAGGCGGGGGTGGCGACTCCTGCTGTCGCAGTTCACCAGCCCGATCATCCTGATCCTGATCGCGGCGACCGTGCTGTCGATGGCCGTCGGGGACCTGATCGACGGTGCGATCATCCTGGTCATCGTCGCCGCCAGCGGCGGCCTCGGTTTCTGGCAGGAACACGCCGCCGGGCGGGCCGTCGACGCGTTGCAGGCCCGGGTGCGGGTGAACACCGAGGTGATCCGCGACGGGCGTGAGGTGTCCGTACCGGTCGAGGAGGTCGTCGTCGGTGACCTCGTGGTGCTGCGCGCCGGGAACGTCGTCCCCGCGGACTGCCGGATCGTTGAGGCCGGACGTCTGCAGGTCGACCAGGCGGTGCTCACCGGAGAGTCGTTCCCGGCGGCGAAGTCGAGTGACCCGTCCCCGCCGGGAGCGGAGCTGACCGCACGCGGCAACGCGTTGTGGATGGGCACGCACGTGGCCAGTGGCACCGCCCGCGCGGTGGTGATGCGCACCGGCCGCGACAGCACCTTCGGGGCGGTGTCCCGCCGGGTCGCCGCCCGCCCGGCCAGCACCGGCTTCCAGCGCGGGCTGACCCGCTTCGGGCTGCTGCTCGTACGGATCATGGTGGTCCTGCTGGTCGGTATCTTCGTCGCCAACCTGCTGATGCACCGCCCGGTCATCGACTCCCTGCTGTTCTCCCTCGCCCTGGCCGTCGGGTTGACCCCGCAGATGCTGCCGGCGATCGTCGCGGTCAGCCTCTCTGCCGGCGCCCGCGCGATGGCCGCGCATCGGGTGATCGTCAAACGCCTCGATGTCATCGAGGACTTCGGCGCCATGACCGTGCTCCTGACCGACAAGACCGGCACCCTCACCGCTGGCACGATCACCCTCACCGGGTGCCTCTCGGTCGACGGCGAACCGAACGCGGAGGTGGCGCGGTTCGCCCGGCTCAACGCCGGCCTCCAACGAGGGTTCCCCAACCCCATCGACGCGGCGATCATGGCGGGGCAACCGGCGGCCGATCCGCAGGCGCGCGTCGCCGAGGCACCCTACGATTTCACCCGCCAACGCCTGTCCCTGCTGGTGCGCGACGGCGGCGGGCCGATCCTGGTCACCAAGGGTGCCCTGCACGCGGTGCTCGACGTCTGCACCACCGCACGCACCGCCGCCGGCGTGGTGCCGCTGGATGAGGTGCGCGACCGCGTTCTGCACCGGTTCACCGAGCTCAGCGACCAGGGAAACCGGGTGCTCGGCCTCGCCGTGCGGCCCATGCCCGGCGCCACCAGCGTCGCCGTCAGCGACGAACGGGAGATGACCCTCGTCGGGCTGCTCGCCTTCCAGGACCCGGCACGCGGCGACGCCGCCGCCGCGATCCGACGGCTCGCCGACATGGGCATCACGGTCCGCCTGGTCACCGGCGACAACCGGCACGCGGCCCGACACGTCGCCGCCGAAGTCGGCCTCGGCGGCGAACCGCTCGTCGGCGCCGACCTCGCCGCCTTTCCCGACGACCAGCTAGCGGACCGGATCGCTGACGTCAACGTCTTCGCCGAGGTGGACCCGTTGCAGAAGGAACGGATCCTGACCGCGCTACGACACCGCGGCGACGTCGTCGGGTTTCTCGGCGACGGCATCAACGACGCCCCCGCACTGCACACCGCCGACGTCGGGATCTCCGTCGACACCGCCGTCGACGTCGCCAAACAAGCCGCGGCGATCGTGCTGCTCGACAAGAACCTCGACGTGATCGCCGACGGCGTCCAACTTGGTCGCCGTACGTTCACCAACACGCTGAAATACATCCGGGTCAACACCAGCGCGTCCTTCGGCAACGTCGTCAGCATGAGCATCGCCACCCTCATGCTGCCCTTCCTGCCGTTGCTGCCCCGTCAGGTCCTGCTACTCAACTTCCTCTCCGACATCCCGTACATCACCCTCTCCACCGATCACGCCGACCCGGAGCAGCTCCAGCACCCCCGCACCGTCGACGTCCGCACCATCCGCGGGTTCATGCTGGTGTATGGGTCGATCAGCATCGCGGTGGACCTCCTCGTGCTCGTCGCCCTGCACTGGTGGTGGCACGTGCCCACCGACGTGTTCCGTGCCGCCTGGTTCGTCCAGTTCACCGCCACCGAGATCATCGTGCTGCTGGTGCTGCGCTCCAACCGGAGCGTCCTGCGCAGCCGCCCCTCCGCGGCGTTGGCCGGCACCGGGCTGCTGCTCATCGCGGTCACCGTCGCGCTGCCGTTCAGCCCCCTCGCCGCGCCACTCGGCCTCGCCCCACTCCCACCGGTCGTGCTGGCGACCCTCGCCGCGCTCACGGCCGTCAACGTCGCCGCCAACGAGACCGCCAAACACCTCGTCCCGCCCGACCCGACCGGTACACGGCGGATGCCCGGGTCGCACTGAAAGACCAGACCGGACGTAGGAAGCGGCCCGAGCCGTCGGCGGGGCAAAGGCCGCCGCGCACCTGGTCCGGGCCGCGAAGGAACAGAGCCTGTCGTTGACAGGCGCCAAGCAGACGATCGTACGCTGCGGTTCACCCCCGGGAGTTGGCCCTAGGCGTGCAGATGCGTCCCGCCGCGGCCGAGTACCAGCAGCAGGTCGCGACCCAGTTGGATCTCGACCTGTCCGTCGCCGAGGGCACCAGGCAGAGCTTCGGTCACCGGCGCCCCCTCGGCCCAGCTGCCGCCCGTGAAGTTCGCTCGCGCCGCAACGCCGCCGCCAGCCGCTACCCGGACGGCTGGTGCCCAAGGTTCGCGGTGGCCCGAGCGCGAACCCTGGCCTGGTGACGGGTGGTGGGGCCGCGCCCCCCGTTCGACAGTGGTGACCTCCTCCACTTCACGCAGGCGGCAAGCGTCCAATTCTCCCGCCCGTTCCTCTTCCGGCTCATCCGCGTCCTGGCCGACCGAATCACGTACGACGGGTGGCTCTGGATCGAGGGGTACGAGTTGGACGCCCGGGGCGATGTGGTGGTCCGGCGGCAACTCTTCCTCCAGCCGGCCGGTCTCCGGAAGCTCTCGACGGGCCGGAAGCCTGCCTCCCGCTCTTAACGGATCTCGATAATCCAGATCATCGCAGGGTGGGCGGCAGACGCGCCGCCGGCAACCTTGCCCATTGATCCATGTCCATCTATCCTTTGGCAACCCATCGAATGCCAACGCAGGCAATCGAAATATCGTCGAAGCGCTTCGACAACCCAGCGTGACGGTTGGCTCGAAGACAGGAGATTCTGGTGAAATCCATACTCAGGAAGGTTCAGCTTGCCCTGGTCTCCGGCGTACTGGCGCTGGCCGCATCCGCGACCATGCTGACAGGTTCCGCGTCGGCCGACAGCATGGCCCAATTGAACGCCACCCAGCTCGTCGCCGACATGGGGGCGGGCTGGAATCTGGGGAACGCCCTGGAGGCCAACATCAACGGAATCCCCAGCGAGACGGCATGGGGCAACCCGGTCGTGACGCAGGCGTTCATCGATCGGGTGAAGGCGGCGGGATTCAAGACGATCCGTATCCCGGTCTCCTACCTGGGAAACATCGGGTCGGCACCGGACTACACGATCAACCCCGCCTGGCTGAATCGGATCCAGGAGATCGTCGACTACGCCTACGGTCGCGGCCTGTATGTGCTGATCAACATCCACGGTGACGGCTTCAAGACCGTCACCGGCTCGTGGTTGATCTGCGACTCGTCGAATCAGACGACGATCAGGGACAAGTACCAGAAGGTCTGGCAGCAGATCGCGACCAGGTTCCAGAGCTACGGCGAGCGCCTCATCTTCGAGGCCATGAACGAGGAGTTCGACGGGCAGTACGGCAATCCCACCCAGCCGTGTTACTCGAACATCAACGCGTACAACCAGATCTTCGTTGACACGGTCCGGCGGACCGGCGGGAACAACACCTCGCGTTGGCTGCTCGTCGCCGGCTGGAACACCAACATCGACTACACCGCAGGTAATTACGGCTTCGTGCTGCCGACGGACCAGTACCGATCGCCGTCAGTTCCCGCCGACGAGCAGCGGCTCATGATTTCCGTGCACTACTACGACCCCTGGGACTTCGCCGGCGAGGAGAACGGCACCATCACGCAGTGGGGACCGGCCGCCACCAATCCGGCCCGGAAGTCGACCTGGGGACAGCAGGACCACATGGACGCGCAGCTCAAGAAGATGCGAGACACCTTCGTCTCGCGTGGATACCCGGTGTTCGTCGGTGAGTACGGTTCGGTCGACAAGATGTCGGCCGACTCAACGAACAACAGGTACCGCGCGGACTACGCACGCACGCTGGTGTCCACCGCCAAGAAGTACGGCGCGGCCACCGCCTACTGGGACAACGGCTACAACGGGGCGTACGGGTTCGGGCTGTTTAACCGCAGCAGCGTCACCGTCACCCAGCAGGGCATCATCGACGCCATCATCAGCGCCGTGGGCGGCACCACCCCGACGCCGCCGCCAACCACCGCCCCGCCAACCACCGCCCCGCCAACCACCGCCCCGCCGACCACCCGGCCACCGACGACTCCGCCGCCGTCGAATGGGCGGTCCTGTTCGGCATCGTACTCGGTGACCGGTCAGTGGCAGGGCGGCTTCCAGGCCGAGGTGCGGGTGACCGCCGGTGGCTCGGCGATCAACGGTTGGACGGTAACCTGGACGTTCGCGAACGGGCAGCAGGTGACGCAGGCGTGGAGCGCGACGGTGACCAGCAGCGGCACGACGGTCACCGCCCGCAACGTCAGCTACAACGGTTCGATGAGCGCCGGCGGTAGCACGACCTTCGGTTTCCTGGGTTCGTCGAGCGGCACCAACGGCGTACCGTCGTTGTCCTGCGCCGCGAGCTGAGCAGGCCGTGAGCCGACGGGCCGGGCGTCACGGACGCCCGGCCCGACTCGTGCGGGTCGCCAGCCAGCCGAGCGCAGCGGCCCAGCGTTCGGCGAATCGTCAGAAATATGCGGCTTGATCAATTTGAGCGAACCGCGCGGCGATCCTCGCCAACCCTCGCTACACCGGCCGGCAGGTCTGGAACCGGCAATTCGCGCACAACCACACCGATGCCAGCCGCTCGCAGCGAGAACCCATCCGGCGGAACCCGACCGCGGACTGGGTGGTCTCCACGCAACAGGCCCACACCGCGCTGGTCAGTGAGCAGGACTTCGTCGCCGTCCAGGCCGTCCGCTCCCACCGGAGCGCCCACGACGGCACCACCCGCCGCTACCTGTTCACCGGTCTACTGCGCTGCGGACCCTGCGGACGACGATTGGAATCCCGGTGGATCAATCAACGCCCCGGCTACCGATGCCGCCACGGGCACACCAGCACGCAACCAGCCCTCTAATCACCGGCGCAAGATCCTCTATCTCAGAGAAGACCACATCATCGCAAGACTCGCCGACCATCCCCGCCTCGCCAGCGCCATCCAGAGCACACGACCTGGTCACGCTCCTGCGCAGCAGCAAGATCACCATCGTCTGCGACCAGGAACACTGCACGCCAATCACAGAAAAATCCGCGCAGGGCACCCAGCGCGGATCATGATCTATATGTGCCAATGATGTGTCCGAGGGCAACACGACCCACTGCCCCACCGACGTTGACGCTCGGCGCAACTCTCCAGCTCGCGCAAGCCCAACCGTGGAGGTGACCTCTTCGGGTTCGCCGAGGAGGTCACCAGGCTGCAGGCTGGACAGGCGTTGCCCGTGGGACCGCTGTCCCAGATCACGCCTTCAGCAGGCCTCCACGGGTTCTCGACCGGACCTGGTGACCATCGGGGTATGCCGACACTTTTCGAGCCGGTTCAGCTGGGTCGCCTGCGGCTACCCAGCCGGATCGTGATGGCGCCGATGGGCCGCGGGCGAGCCGACCAGCGAGGGACGCCACTGCCCTACGTTGCCGAGTACTACGCCCAGCGTGCTGCGGCCGGCCTCATCGTCAGCGAGGCCACCAGTCCGGCTCCACGCGCGGCCGGTCACGCGTACGGGGTGCAGTGGCACTCCGCCGCGGACACCGAGGCCTGGACCGCGGTGTCCGCGGCCGTGCAGGCAGCCGGCGGACGTATGGTGCTGCAGATCATGCACGCCGGCAGGATCGGTCATCCCGGCCTCTACGGTCACCAACCGCTGGGCCCCTCTCCGGTGGGCGCTGCCGGCATGGCTCGGACGTACGACGGTCCGCGCCCATACCCTGTACCCAGAGAGATGTCGCCGGCCGACATCGCGGACGCGATCGAGGACGTCGTCCGGTGCGCCCGCGCGGCGATCGCGGCCGGCTTCGAGGGCGTCGAGCTGCACGGCGCCAACGGGTACCTGGTCCATCAGTTCCTCTCCGCCACGGTGAATCGACGCACCGACGGCTACGGCGGTCCCCCGCATCACCGGGTACGGTTCGCCGTCGAGCTGCTGGAGGCGGTCGCCGCCGCGATCGGCGCGGACCGGGTCGGACTGCGGCTGTCCCCCGGGTTCGGCCTCAACGACATGAGCGAACCTGATGCCGAGGTCGTCTACCCGGCCCTGCTCGACGCGCTTCGGCCAATCGATCCGGCGTACCTGCACCTGGTCCATGGCTCTGATCCCGCCCTGGTCCGGGCGGTTCGGGCGGGGTGGGCCGGACCGATCATCGTGAACCCGGGCACGGGTGACCTCGATCCGGACGCCACCGCGAGCGTCGTGGCGGACGCGCTGGCCGCCGGGTTCGACGCGGTCTCCTTCGGCAAACAGTTCCTCGCGAACCCCGACCTGCCGCGCCGCCTGGCCGACGGCACGGGCCTGAACCGGCCGGACCCGACGACCTTCTACCAGGGCGGCCGGCAGGGCTACGTCGACTACCCGACCGCCGACATCACCCAAGGAGAGGCGACACCATGGTCGTTTTCGTCAACAAGCTCACGCTGATCGGTGCCGCGGAGGATCTGGAGAGTCGCTACGCCAAGGTCGCCGAGTACATGCGGACCCGCCCTGGGCTGGTGAGTTACGTCTTGAGCCGTTCCCAGAAGGATCCGTCGACGTACTACAACATTGCCGAGTGGACCGACGAGGAGTCGTTCCGCAAGGCGCTGCAGGAGCCGGAGTTCCGCAGTCGGCTGGACCGGCTGACCGGCATCATCAAGGGTGAACCGCACCTGACCGAGCCCGTCCTGCGTTACGACGCGACCAACTGACAGCACACGCGGCGGCCGTCCGGGGCACCTTTCCCGGACGGCCGCCGCGTGCGGACGGTCGACGATCAGTAGTTGCCCAGACCACCACAAACGTTGACCGCCTGGGCGGTCATCGAGGCTGCCGTGTCGGTGACCAGGTAACCGACGAGCCCGGCAACCTCCTCGGGCGTCGAGTAGCGCCCGAGCGGGATCTTTGCCTGGAAACGTTCCAGCACCGCGCCCTCGGTCACACCCCAGTGCGCGGCGTATCCCTGACGGACCCGGACGGCCATCGGCGTCTCCACATAGCCCGGGCACACCGCGTTGACGGTGATCCCGCTACCAGCCAGTTCGAACCCGAGCGCCTTGGTGAACCCGACCACGCCGTGCTTGGCGGCGGTGTACGGAGCGGCGAGCGCCACGCCCTGTTTGCCGGCGGTGGAGGCGACGTTGATGATGCGTCCCCAGCCCTGCTCCCGGATGCCACCGGCTCGAAGCACTTCGCGGGTCACCCGGAAGGTGGCGGTGAGGTTGGTGGCGAGCACGTCGTCCCAGAGCGCGTCGTCGAGGTCGGCCGTGACTCCGCCGCCGGATCGGCCGGCGTTGTTGACCAGTACGGTGATCGGTCCGAATCGGTCCACGGCGGCGGCGACGAGCCGGCTGACGTCTTCGGTGGATCGGACGTCGGCCACGGCGCCGTCGACGTCCAGGCCACGGCCGCGGAGTTTGTCGGTGATCGTGGCGACCTGCTCGGCGTCGCGGGCGCAGAAGAAGGTCGGGCGGCCGCTCTCGGCCAGGGTCTCGACCACGGCCAGGCCGATACCGCTCGTGCCGCCGGTGACCAGGGCGGCGCCGTGGCTCGTCGATTGCGTCATCGTGGTGTCTGTCCTCTCTCGGGGTGGTGATGTCACAGGCCGAGTACGACCCGACCGGTGACGTGGCGCTCCAGTAGTGCCTCGATCGCTGAGTCGGCGTCCGTCCAGTCGGCGCGCAGCCCGACGTGCGGTCGTAGACGGCCGTCGGCGACGAGGCCGAACAGCGTTGCCAGGTCCTTGGCGGCTGGGCGGCGCTCGATCTCGTCTAGCAGGAAGAGGTGCTCCAGGCGTACGCCGGCGCGGGCGTGCCCCCAGTCCGGTGGCAGGATCAGGTCGGCCCGGACGGTGTTGCCGAAGACCACCGCCACGCCACCAGCGCGCAGTTTGACGAACGCGTCGCGGAAGACGGTCCCGCCGACGCTGTCGACCACCACATCGACCGTCTCGTCGGGCGGTGCCGCGTAACCCGCGTGGATCCGATGGCCCCGCTCGATCAGGTGCCGGCCGCGTTCCGGTGTGCCGGTCCACCCCAGCGCCGCCGCTCCGGCTGCGGCGGCCAGGTCCGCCACGAATCCGCCGACACCACCGCTGGCACCGGTTACCAGCACCGAGCGGCCGAGCAGCCACCCGGCCCGCTGCAGGGCGTACAGCGCCGTGAGGCCGGCTACCGGTACCGCCGCCGCGATGGCCGGCTCGATACCGTCGGGCAGTGCCGCGATGCGGTCGGTGCGAACGGCGCAGAGCTGGGCCCAGCCGGTCGAGGCCGCCAGTCCGGCGACGGGCGTGCCGGGCGGTGGGCCGGTGCCGTCCGCAGCCGCTTGGACGACCGTGCCGGCGACGTCCAGACCAAGCTGGGCTCCCGGTGGGCGGCGGGCGGCGAGCAGCAGGTCGGCCCGGTTGACCGCGACGGCCCGGACCTCGATCAGCGCTTCGCCGGGAGCGGGGCGCGGGTCGGGCAGCGATTCCAGATGGATTCCGTGGGACACGTCCGCGGACGTAACGAATGCCTTCACAAGGTCCTCCCTCTCGGTCCCTTCGTACCGGCGGGTTCTGGAGGCACGGTGGAGAACGGCCCGTGAGACCGGCATCACGGCTGACCGCGTTGCCAGGCTCGGATCGGCGCGGGCAGGATGAGCCGGGAACACAAAGGGCGATCGCGAGACAACGTTGCGCAACCGACTGTCCAACGGGGAGGACTCGGTGATCGACTTTCGCCTTCTCGGCGCGTTGGACGTCACACTCGACGGAGTCCGGTTGCCGGTACGCGCTCCGAAGCAGCGCGCTCTCCTGGTGACCTTGTTGATGCGGGCCAACGACGAGGTGCCGATGGATGAGCTCTACTGGCGCCTGTGGGATCAGCGGCCACCGGCGGTGCCGGCGGCGGCGCTCCATGTCCACGTCGCACGGTTGCGAGCAGCGATCGGCGACCGTAGCGGGACGACCGAGCGCCCGGGCTGGCCCCGGGTTCGCTCGCTCGGCGGTGGATACCTGCTGCAGACGCCACCCGAGACCGTGGATCTGTTCCGGTTCCGCAGCGCCGCTCAGGAAGCACTGCGGGCCCGGCAGCTCGGCGATACGAACAGCGAGCTGACGCACATCCGGGCAGCCCTGGAAGAGTGGCGCGACGGCCCTCCCGGAGGGACGGCGATCGCCTCACTCGCCGCCGTCCCCTCCCTCGCCACCGAAGCCGGGCCGGCACTGATCGAGGAACGGTTGCGGCTACTCGAGCGACGCTTCGAACTCGAGGCGTATCCGCCCGGCGAGCTCGTGCCGCGCCTGCGTGCTCTGGTCGCCCTGCACCCGACGCGCGAGCGGCCATGGGCCCTGCTCGTGTCCGCGCTGCGTCGAGCCGGCGACCGCCAGGCGGCGATGGCCGCGTACGAGGAGGCTGCCGCGACCCTCCGGACCCGGCTGGGCCTGGCACCGGGGCCGGAGCTCGCCGCCGAATACCGGCGGATCGCCGGCGACCACTGGCACGCGCGGACCGATGTGCCCGCACCGGCCGCCCACCGGACCCTGCACGGCGATGGATGGGCAGCGGTCATCGATGCCCTGACCAGTCGACACGACGGCACCGCGCTGCCGCTGGTCTGCCTGGCCGGGCCGGCCGGAGCGGAGCGGACCGCGGATCTCGTCGCGCTGGCCCGACAGCTCCGCGAGGAGTTTCCGGACGGCCAGTGGTACGTGCGGCTGACCGACCCCGACGGGCGGCCCCGCGATCCGGGCCGGTTGCTGGCCCGGCTACTGCGATTGTCCGGTGCGACGCCCGACGCCATTCCGGCGGGCAGGCGGCACCTGGTCAACGCCTATCGGGCCCGGCTCACCGACCGGCGCGTGCTTCTCCTGTTGGACGACGCCCGTGACGCCGAGCAGGTACGGGACCTGCTTCCGGGCTCGTCTCGGTGTGCCGTGGTCACCGTCGGCGACGACGTACGCCCCGAACTGGTGGCCCTGCACGGCGCCCGGTCGATCGACCCGGACGATAGCGTCGGAGCCGGGCCGTGCCGGCGCCGTCGCCGTCGGCGGAACTCCTTGCTCACCGTCGCAGGACAGCTCGTAGAACCTCCTCCAGCCGAGCACCGGGATCATCCACCAGGTCAGGCGTCCGCCATGCGACGAAGCGGTCGGGGCGCACCAACGAGGCGCCGGTAGGTCCAACTCCGTAGCGGGCCGGGAAGTGCTCGGCCGTGATGGTGTGCACCGTGAGGGGAACGCCGAGACGCTCGGCGGTGCGGATCGCGGGTGCGTTCCAGCCTTCGCCCGCCGCGCCGGTCAGCAGCACGAAGCCGGAGCCGAACAGCGCTGTCGTCGATGACGCGGCGCCCTCCGGGGTGACCAGCGGTAGGTAGGCAGCCCGCGACCCGGGCCGGCCCGTCGCCGAGGCAGGGTCTTCCACCAGCGCACCGTCCTCGCCGGGTTCCGTCAGCACGGCTCCCGAGGGGTAGCGGTAGCCAAAGGCCAGCACCGTCGGCGGCAGCGGTTCGGGAACGTCGTCGTCGCGTAGTTCCGGCGCTACCCGTTCGACGAGGTTGGCGAACTGCTGCTCGACCAACAGCCGGGCGTACGGTCGACGTTCGGTCTCGAAGGTGCGCAGGAGGTCGGGGCCGGCCCAGCCCTGTAGCACGGCGGCGAGCCGCCAGCCCAGGTAGAGCCCGTCCAGGATCGCGGTGTTGCCGCCCAGCCCGCCGGTCGGCGGCATCACGTGGGCGGCGTCACCGGCCAGGAGTATCCGGTCCGACTGGAACCGTTCGGCAACGCCGCAGGCGATCGACGTCTCACCGGACTCGACGATGTCCAGGGGTACGTCCTCGCCGAGCCCGAGATCCGCCGCGATCTGCCGGACGACCCCGTCCGCGGAGCTGTGCCAGCCCTCGGGAAGCTCGGGCGCCAGGTGGCGGAAGTAGCCGTACAGTCCGGGTATCTCGGTATTGAACAGCACCGCGCGGCCGATGTGGAACGCCGCGAAGCGGAAGCTGTCGGCAGCCCCCGGGGTGTGCGCGAGTGGCTCGCGGAGGTCCGCTTTGAACAGCACTCGCAGGACCTGGCCGACCACACCCCTGCCCTGCAGTGAAATGCCGAGCGCCTCGCGGACCGGGCTGCGCCAGCCGTCCGCGGCCACCACGTATCGCGCCCGGATCCGGTACCTCCTGCCGGTGTCCACCTCCTCGACATGAGCGGTGACACCGTCGGCGTCCTGGGCGAGACCGAGCAGCCTGGTGCCGAAGCGCAGCTCGGCCCCGACTTCCTGCGCACGCTCAGCCAGCGCCCGTTCCGCACCGGACTGGCTCGCGGTGCACCACTCCTCCGCGGACACGTGGCGCATGCTGAGTTCCCTGCCACTGACCAGGGTACGGATGACCGGCCCGGCCAGCCGGGGCGCGAGGACCATGCTGAACTCGCTGCGGTCCGGGCGGCTCAGCTCATGGATCCGCTCGGCCACGCCGGCGATGCGCAACGCCTCCATGGTGTGCGGGTACTGCCCGGTCGCCTTGACGGCGGTGGAGGTGCCCGGGCGGCGTTCCACGACCAGCGGACTGATGCCGTGCCGGCCCGCGAAGATCGCTGTGCTCAGGCCGGCCGGTCCGGCCCCGACCACCAGGAGGGGCCGATGCTCGACGGCGGTCACGGGACGAGCACCACGCGGCCGAGCTGACGGCGGTCCTCGATGAGCCGGTGGGCCTGGGCCGCCTCCTCCAGGGGAAGGACCGTGTGAACGGCGACCCGCAACCGGCCGTCACGCACCAGTTCGGTCAGCTCCCGTTGGTTGCGGGCTGCTTCCTCCGGTGCGGCGGCGAGCCAGGCGTCGAGGGCCGTACCGACGACGGTCCGCAGGCCGAGCAGATCGGTCAGCGTGACCCGGCCGGCCTCGCCCGAGGCACCCGCGAATCCGTAGTAGACGAGCCGGCCGAACGGGTTGAGCAGAGCGATGCTCGGCGACAGGACCGCGCCTTCCACGCTGTCGAGGACCACGTCGACGCCGGCGCCGCCGGTGGCCGCACGGACGTGGTCGGGCCAGTCCGGCCGCGAGTAGTCCACGACGGCGTCGGCGCCGTGGTCACGGACGAAATCCGCCTTTGCCGGCGAGCCGACGCCGCCGATCACCAGGCCCGCCCCGCGCAGCCGGGCCAGTTGGGTGACGAGGTGACCGATCGCGCCGGCGGCGGCGTGCACCAGCACCGTCTCACCGCGGGAAAGCCGGCCGACGCTCAGCACGCTCGCGGCGACCTGGGCCGTCGAGGCGAGAGCGGTGGCGACCGGTGCCGGAACATCGTCCGGCACCAGCACCGCCTGGGTGTCACCGACCAGCACCAGATCGGCGTACGCGTCGGTCACGCCCCAGGCGGCCAACCGGTCACCGACGGCGAAACGGTGTGCGCCGGGCCCGGCTGCGACGACCCGGCCGACCACGTCACCGTGCGGTGCCCTGGGCACCGGGGACGGGAAGGGCGCCGTACCGGAGCGCAGCTGGGTCTCGATGAAGTTGACCCCGACCGCCTCGACCTGGACCAGGAGCTGACCGTCGCCGGGCACCGGTTCCGGTGCCTTGTCGACGGTCAGCACCTCCGGACCACCGTGCTCGTAGTAACGGATGACACGCATGCGGGTATCCCTTCCGTTGCCGCGGCGGCGGAGCACCACCGCTGCCGGTTGTAGCCGGCTGTGCTCGCGGCACGGTCGAGAAAGGCCCGAGCGTTACGCCCGTTGCTGCTCCGGGGCCCGCCACGGTCCGGGTACCAGGGACGCGGCGAGCCCCGCCACCACGGCGAAGCCCGCCACCAGCCAGTACGTCCGGCCGTACGCTTCCGCGGGGAAGCCCGAGGTGCCACCGAGTCGGTCTTGCAGGGCGACCGCGACCACGGCGATGCCCAACGAGCCGCCGATTTGGTTGAGGATGAACAGGGCGCTGGTGGCCCGGGGAGCGTGGTCGGGACCGACCGCGAGGTACATGAACGCCATCAGGCCGGGCACCGTGAAGCCGATGCCGAAGCCGCCGACGCCGAACGCGATCGCGGTCAGGACCGTCGAGGTGTCATCACCGACGCCGGACAGCACCAGCGCGGCGATCGTGGCGAGCAGCATGCCGATCGGTGCGGTCACGCGGGCGGTGAGCCGGGCGCCGGCCTTGCCGACGGAGATCGCCCCGGCCGCGCCGAGGATGCCCGAGGGCACCATGAGCAGGCCCGCGTGCAGGGCTCCGAAGCCGCGTGACTGCTGGTAGTACAGCGGCGTCAGGAAGAGCAACGTGTTGGCGACCGCCCCGACGAGCAGCATGGTGACCACCGACATCGTGAAGCCGCGTTGGGTGAACAGCCGCACGTCGATCAGGGGCTCGGCCGCGCGGCGGGCGTGCAGCACGTACGCCAGCAGCAGCGCCACGCCGACGGCGAAGGCGGTGAGCGCCGCAGGATCGCCGAAGTCGCCGCGGTGGGCCGCGGTGGTGAGCCCGTAGATGAGCACCGCGAAGCCGGGTGAGAGCAGGGCCAGACCGAGGACGTCGAGGCGTGGCCGCGGCCCGGCGCGGTCCGGCGCGTCGGCCGGCAGCGTCCGAAGCGCGAGCAGCAGGGCGATGGCACCGACCGGCAGGTTGATGAGGAACATCCACCGCCAGCTGATGTCGTCGACGAAGAAGCCGCCGAGGATCGGCCCCAGCACCGGCCCGATGGTCAGCGGGATCGAAATCAGCCCCATCGCCTTGGTGACCCTGGCCGGGCCCGCGGCGCGGGCGATCGCGGCCTGCACGACCGGGAAGATCATTCCGCCGCCGAGCCCCTGGAGCAGGCGGAACGCGATCAGACTGCCGGCCGACCAGGCCAGTCCGGACAGCAGCGAACCGACGGTGAACAGGACGACCGCGAACACCCAGACCTGACGAACACCGAAGCGGTCGACGCCCCAGCCGGAGATCGGGGTCGCGACGGCGACGGCGAGCAGGTATCCGGCGGTGACCCACTGGATGGTCGGCAGGGTGGTCCCGAAGACGGTGACGAGGCGGTCCACCCCGACGTTGACGATGGTCTCGTCCAGCAGGGCCATGAGGAGCGCCAGCAGCAGGACTCCGGCCATCTTGAGGAATGCGGGATCGAGGCGGTCGGCCCCCGGGTCAGCGGGCTTGTCGCCGGGCGCGCGCTGGGGCGCGCTGGTGTCGCTGGCCATGGTCGTTACCTCCGAGCGGCAGTACGGTCCGGTATTGACGCGCACAGAATACATGTAGGTGCAGACATTTTTAAGCTCGATAACCCCTTCTCGGCAGTCATCTTTCGCTCGTAGTCCACAAGAAGTGAATGCCTATACATTGAATCCGCATGGACGTGTAAGGTGTACGGCGACGACTCGGAGGGCGGGCGGCATGGCGGAACGACGCGGCGGGCAGCCGGACGTGCTCGACCTGTGGCGGCAACTGACGGTCCTCACCGGCCGCCTGGGCCAGGCACTCGACAAGCGCCTCGTGCGAGAGTTCGACCTCACCCTCACCGAGCTGCTGGTGCTCGACGAGCTGACCCGCGGCAACCCGCGCGGCATGCGCATCCAGGACCTCAGCGACGCGGTTGCCCTCGACCAGTCCTCGATGAGCCGCCTGGTCAGTCGGCTCACCGCCAAGCAATTCGCCGCCCGGGTCAGCTGCGACCACGACCGTCGCGGCGTCTACTGCCAGATCACCGACCTGGGCGCCGAACGGCACGCCGCGGCCGCCCTGGTCAGCCGCGCCGAACTCGGTGCGGCACTGGACGCCGCCGCCTTCGACGACCGGCTGGCCTCCGTGGTGGCGCGGCTGACCCGCCCGGTCGTCATGCCCGCCGACACCTGAGACCCGAACGAGGGAGTCATCCCGTGCAGTTGTCGATCCTGGACCAGTCGATGATCCCGGAGGGGTCCACACCGACTCAGGCGCTGACCAACACGCTCGATCTGGCTCGTAAGGCCGACGCCCTCGGGTACCACCGCTACTGGCTCGCCGAACACCACGCCACGGCGTCGTTCGCGAGCCCGGCCCCCGAGATCATGATCGCGCGGCTCACCGCGGAGACGACCGGCCTGCGCATCGGCAGCGGCGGCGTGCTGCTGCCGTACTACAGTCCGTTCAAGGTGGCCGAGACGTTCCGGGTGCTCCAGGCCCTGGCCCCGGGCCGGATCGATCTGGGCATCGGCCGAGGCGCCGGAGCCTCGTCCCGGGACGCCCGGCTACTCAACCCCTCCCTGGGCGACTACTCCGACCACGCCTTCGCCGAGCAGGTCAGTGCCGTACGGGCATTCCTGGGCGAGCCAGGCGACCGGGGCGGCGTCATGCCGACGGTGGACGGCGTGCCGCAGGTCTGGCTGCTGGGCGCGAGCCCGTCGAGTGCCGTGCTCGCCGGGCGGCTCGGCCTGCCCTACTCGTTCGCGCACTTCGGCCGTCCCGAGGTCGTCACCGAAGCGGTCCGGGCGTACCGCGAAAGTTTCGACACCCGTGGCGGTGACAGCCCGCGGGTGATGGTCGGCATCGGGGTGTACTGTGCGCCGACCCGCGCCGAAGCCGAGCACGTCTTCGCCAGCCAGCGCCTGTTCCGGCAACGCATGACGCAGGGCGACCTGCGTCCGGTACCAGCGCCGGAGACCGCGCTCGCGGAACTCCACTCCCGGCCCGCGGCGGCGACCGGCGAGCGGGAGGAGTGGCCGCGATACGCGGTCGGCTCCCCCACCGACGTCGCCGAGCAGCTCACCGCGATGGCCGCCGCGGTGGGTGTGGACGAGTTCGTGGTGTTGTCCACCATTCACGGACACAGCGACCGCGTGCGCTCGTACGCGCTGCTGGCCGAGGCTCTGGGCCTACGACCGCGTACGACCCCGGCCCTGCAACGCGCATGACACTTGTCAACCTTCGCGATCCCGGCTCGCAACATCGACGAGCGATGATGGAAGGGGTTGTTCGCGAAGGAGGACCGTGTGAGCGTGCAAGCCGGCGGCGAGGACGCCACCCCGACGGAGGAGTACCGCGTCCTCGGGCCGCTGACGGTGGTTCTCGCCGGCCGCTCCGCGCCGGTGACCGCACCGAAGCAGCGCATCATCCTGGCAACCCTGCTGCTGCGGGCCGGCACCTGGGTCACCGCCGCGGAACTGGCGAACGCCCTCTGGGACGACCGCGCACCGAAGAACCCTCGCAGCGCCCTTCAGGTGCACCTCACCCGCCTGCGGGCCCTGATCGCCGCCGTCCACCCCGAGAGACCGGATCTGATCGAGACCCGTCCCGGCGCGTACCGGATCGTGGTGCCGCCGGGATCGCTCGACCTTGACCGCTACCGGGACGCGATCGCGCAGGCCCGCGCCGCCCGACGCGCCGGGTCCGCCGATGTCGAGCTGGCCTGGTTGCAGCAGGCCCTGGCCCAGTGGCGTGGCGACCCGCTCGCGCTGGTGCCGTCGGCCCGTATCCAGCGGGAGGTGGTCACCGCCCTCCAGGATGACCGACTGCGCTGGATGGAGCGCCGATTCGAGCTGGCGTTGGCCACGGGCCGGCACGCGCAGGTCATCGGCGAGCTGCGCGCCGCGACCCTCGCCCATCCAGAGCGCGAGCGCCTGTGGGGCCAACTCATGGACGCCCTCGCCGAGACCGGCGACCGGGCTGCGGCGATAGCGGCGTACCACCAGGCACGCGGCACGCTGCGCAACGATCTGGGCGCCACACCAGACACGGAGCTGCGGCCCCGCTACCGCCGGCTGATCGCCGCGACAGGTCAGAGGCGCCGCAACGTGGCGATCTCGAGGGCGGGCGTCGACGTATGGCGGGCACAATGCCAACTGCCACCGGACATCGCCGACTTCGTCGGGCGGGTGGAGATCGTCCGCGACCTGTGTACGACACTGGAGTCGGGCGACACACCGGTGGTCTGCCTCACCGGGGTGCCAGGGGTGGGGAAGTCGGCGCTCGCCGTGCGGGTGGCGCACCATCTCCGGACCCGGTTTCCCGACGGTCAGTGGTACCTGTGCGGTTCCGAACGGACCTGGCCCGACATCCTCGCGGAGATGTTGGCCACCTCCGGAGTGGAGCAACCGCCGACCAGCACCACGGCCGCGGTGGCCCTGCTCCGCCGGCGGCTCGCCGGACGGCGACTGTTGGTGACGATCGACGACGCCCCGGAAGGCCTCCCACCCCGCGGGCTGCTTCCCCTTCCCGCCGGATGCGTGGCCCTGGCCGTACGGCGCGGTGACCCACCGGCCCTGGGCTGCGACGTCGCCCACGTGGTCACCCTCGACGTGCTCTCCCCCGCCGAGGCCGCGGCACTGGTGACCGACATGGTCGGCCAGGCCCGGGTCGGCCGCACGCCCGCCGCGCTGGAGGCGCTGGTCGAACGCTGTGACCGGCTGCCCCTGGCACTCCGGATCGCCGGCGCGCATCTGGTCACCCATCCGACCCGCGACATCGGCGAGTTCGCCGAACTGCTCGGCGCTGACCCGCTCGGCACGCTCAGCCTGCCCGGCAGCCGGCGGGCAGCGGTCCGCACGGCCTTCGAACTCGCCTACTCCGCACTGCCCCAAGCCGTCCGGCGGGTCTTCCGGTTCCTCGAACTCGTACCCGGGTTCGCGCACCGCGTCGAGACGATCGCGGAGCTGACCGGAATGTCACCGTCCGACGCGGCCGGAACCGTGGCGGACCTGGTCCGCGCCCGGATCGCCGAGCTCGGGCCCGACGGGGTCATCCGGCTGCACAGCCTGGTGGCCCGGTTCGCCGCCGAGCGGGGTCTCGACGAGGATCCCCCGGCGGATCGGCAGGCCGCGCTGGTTCGGCTGGGAACGCGGTTGCTGACCGTCGCCGACGAGGCGGTGCGGCTGTGTCACCCAGACGTGGTCCGGGTCGGTGCCGGCATCGGGACGGCGACCTTCGGCAGCCACCGGGCGGCCCGGACGTGGCTGCAACGGGAGCGCCGCAACCTCGTTGCTGTCGCGGTGCACGCCGCAGCCGCCGGGCTGACCCCGCTCGCCGTGGGCCTGACCGACGCGCTGCGCGGCCCTTGCGGCGCCGACCGGCACCACGGCGACTGGCGGATCGCCGCTGAAGCCGCTGTTGCGGCCACCGACCGGCTACGCGAGCCCGCGTACGCCGCCGTCGCCCGGCTCAACCTGGGACTGGCCTTGCAGGGGCTGAACGACCTCGGGCCCGCCGAGATCCATCTGCGGCATGCCTGCGACCAACTACGGCGACGAGGTCCGGCCGAGTTGGAGGTCGTCGCCGTGACCGCTCTGGCCATGCATCGCCTGCAACAGCCGACCAAGCGGTTCCACGACGCCATCGGGCTGCTCCACCGTGGCCTGCGACAGTGCCGACAACTGGGGCTGCGGCACGCCCAGGCACGGTGCCTGCTGTACCTCGGGATGGCCCACCACGCGCGCGGGGAACTGCGCCTGGCGTACCGCCACTTCAGCGCCGCGACGCGGATCGACGAACGGGCTGGTGACTACTCCGCCAAGGCGGAGATCCTGGCACGGCTCGGTGACGTCTGCGTTGATCTCGGCGCGCACCGCGAGGCGGTTCGGCGGTTACGGACGGCGTTGCGGCTCGGCCGGTCAGCCCGCTCGGCGCACTCGGTCGCGCTCGCCTCCTACGGGCTGGCCCGGGTACGCCGCGCCACCGGCCGACCGAAACCCGCCCACTCGCACGTGGCCCGAGCCATCGCTTTCGCCGAATCCGGCGGTTACCTCGCCGTGCTGGTCAACGCCCGCAACCTGCTCGCCGGCCTTTATCGGGACGAGGGCCTGAACAGGCGTGCGGAGCTGGAGTACCGGCGCGCACTGCGCGAGGCCGAGCGGATCGGTCATCCGGGCGCGCGGTGCGAGGCGCTGACCGGCCTCGCGCTGCTGGCCCACGAGCGCGGCCGCGACCATCAGGTCCCGGTGATGGCCCGGCAGGCGAGCGGCGCCGCCCGGGCCGCCGGGTCACCCCGGCTGCTCTCGCAGGTCCGGGAGCTGCTCGCCCCACTCCAGCCGGCTTCAAGCAGGCGCTGAGACGCTGCCCAGCGGCGACGCGCACGGGCAGCGGAGGACAAACGATGGTGGCGATAAGAGCACGGCGGCTCTTCGACGGCCGAAGCGCGATCCGGGCCGAACGGCCGACCGTGCTCG
Source organism: Micromonospora sp. DT63 (assembly GCF_049841615.1). Classification (NCBI taxonomy): domain Bacteria; kingdom Bacillati; phylum Actinomycetota; class Actinomycetes; order Micromonosporales; family Micromonosporaceae; genus Micromonospora; species Micromonospora sp. DT63. Next base: position 80,455 of record NZ_JBNCKQ010000012.1, read on the forward strand.
TCGACGGCGGCGTGATCCGAGCGGTGTTCGACGGGCCACCACCGCCCGGGGACGAGGTGATCGACCTGGGTTCGGCCACGCTGATGCCGGGTCTCGTCGACGCTCACGTCCATCTCGCGTTCGACGCCACGGCGGACACCGTGGCCGGACTCGTCACCGCCGACGACGACGTCGTACTGGACCGGATGCGGTCGGCCGCGGCCGCGACCCTCGACGCCGGCGTCACCACCGCCCGCGACCTCGGCGACCGCGGCTACCTGAGCCTGCGGGTACGAGCCGAGACGGCGGCCGACGTCCGTCTCGGTCCACGGTTGCTGCTGGCCGGGCCGCCGATCACCTCGGTCGGCGGCCACTGCTGGTTTCTCGGCGGTGAGGTCGAGGGCGTCGAGGCGATCCGCGCGGCAGTCCAGGACCGGGCGGCGCGGGGCGTCGACGTGGTCAAGGTCATCGTCACGGGCGGTCGGCTCACCGCCGGGTCCCACCCGCACGAGGTGCAGTTCGGGCCGGCCGAGCTGTCCGCCGTCGTGAAGGAGGCGAAGCGGCACGGTTTGCCGGTCACCGGGCACTGTCATGCCGCAGACGGTATCGCCGATGCGGTGGCGGCGGGATTCGACGGAGTCGAGCACTGCACGTTCGTCACCGCCGACGGCACCGCCGTCGACCCGGCACTGCTGGACCGGATGGCGGCCGTGGGCACCCGGGTCACCCTCACCCTGGGATCGGTCCCGCAGCCCGCCGAGCACACCGGCGCGGATGGGACCGATCCCCGGCGGCAAGCTGTGCACGACGCGTTGTGGCGCGTCGCCACCTCGGGGGTGCCCGTCGCCTGCGCCAGCGACGCCGGCTGCGGGCCCGGTAAGCCACACGGATCACTGGCCTATGCGGTGCAGGCGATGGTAGGTCTCGGTTTCTCGCCGACGGAGGCATTACGAGCCGTCACCTCCGGTGCCGCCCAGGTCTGCGGGATCGCCGACCAGGTGGGCCGGATAGCACCCGGGTACCGGGGCGACCTGCTCGCGGTCGACGGTGATCCGGCCGTCGACCCGGGGGCGCTGCGGCACGTCGCCGCGGTGTTCCGTGCCGGGCTGCGCGTGCGATAGCTCTCCAACGGCGCTCCACCGGACGTCGATCGGTACCCGGAACGCTCGGGTCGTACCCGATCCGACCAGTAGGAGGCCCGCCGTGCCCGAACCCGAAGTCCACATCACCCGGCACAGCATCGACGTCAACGCACCCGTCGACGCGGTGTATCCGGTCATCGCGGACGTCACGAGGTGGCCGTACACCTTCGGGCCGACGGTCCACGTCGACCTCCTCGAACGTCACACCGAGGGACCGGAGCAGACCGAACGGCTCCGGTTGTGGGCCACCGCGAACGACGTCGTCCGGTCGTGGACCTCGCGGCGCACCCTGTACCCGGCCGCCGGTCGTGTCGTCTTCCGGCAAGAGGTGTCGGCGGCCCCGGTGGCGTCCATGGGCGGCGAGTGGCACCTCGAGACGCTCGACGGCGGCCGCACCCGGGTGGTGCTCCTGCACGACTTCACGGTCGTGGACGACGAGCCCGGCTCGGCAGCGTGGGTGAGACGTGCCGTCGACGCCAACAGCATGGCGGAGCTGGCTGCGCTGCGCGCCGCGGCACGTTCCGCGAATGCCCGCACCCTGCTCTCGTTCGAGGATTCCGTCACCGTCCCGGCCCCGGCGGCCGACGTGTACGACTTCCTGTACCGCGCCGACCGGTGGGTCGAACGGCTGCCGCACGTCGCCCGCGTCGGACTCACCGAGGACGAGCCGAACGTCCAGATCCTGGAGATGGACACCCTGGCCCCGAACGGTCCGGTACACACGACCACGTCGGTCCGGGTCGGGTTTCCCGCCGAGCGGATCGTCTACAAGCAGACCACGCTGCCGCCGCTGCTGGCGGCGCACACCGGCGCCTGGACGCTGCGCGCGGAGGGCGGCGGGGTGACGGTGACCTCGCGCCACACCGTGGTGCTGCGACCCGAGCGCATCGAGGAGCTTCTGGGACCGGGAGCCACCCTCGCCGGAGCCCGCGAACTGGTCCAGCACAACCTCAGTACCAACAGCATCCACACCCTGGAACAGGCCCGCCTGCATCTACAGCCGGTCAGCGACTGACCGGCGACGGACACGGCGATGCGCGGCGACCAGACGGTCCGCCGCGCATCGCCGTACGATCACACGTCGCTCAACGTACGGTTGACGTCTTCCAGGAACGCCCGGGGCGTGTCGCAGCGCTCGACCACCTCGTCCGGCAGTGCCACCGCGAACTCGCGGGACACCCGTGAGACGGTCTCCAGGATGGCGAGTGAGTCGAAGCCGAGTTCGACGAACGGGGTGTCGAGGATGTCCCCGTCGATGTCGACGGTGTCGTCGTCGCCGGCCGCCTCCCGCAGGATGCGCCGCAGGTCGTCGAGGCTGAGCAGTTCGCGAGTGGTCATGGCAATTGATCCCTTCGGTTGTCGGGTCGCTCGGACGTCACTGCTGCGCCCGGCGGAGCACCGCGGCGGCGTTGAAACCGCCCCTGCCCCGGGCCAGCACCAGCACGCAGCTCAGCGGCAGCGGCCGGGGCACGCCGGTCACGAGGTCGATCGGGCAGTCCGGGGCGGGCGCGTCCACGCCTTCGGTATGCGGGGCGACACCATCGCGCAGAGCCAACAGAGCGGTGGCCAGATCCAGTGCCGCCGCCCCCGCCTGCAACCGTCCGACCATGCTCTTGGGCGCGGTGACGGGCACCGCCCGGGGCCCGAAGACCGCGGCCAGCGCGGCCGCCTCGGCCCGGTCGGCGGCCCGGTCGGCCGTGCCGTCGGCGAAGACGAGACCGACGTCGGCCGGTACCACCTGCGCGTCATGCAGGGCCCCGTTGATCGCCCGCTGCAGGCCCGTCGTCGGTGCGCCGGCAGGATCGAACGTCGCGGCGTATCCCGCCAGTTCGCCGTACACCTTCGCGCCCCGGGCACGCGCTGCGTCCCGGTCCTCCAGCAACAGGTGGGCGCCGCCCTCTCCCGGCACGGCACCGTCCGCGTCGGCGGCGAACGGCCGGTAGGCCCCGTCCGGGTCGGTCCGGGTGGTGTACCCGCCCGTGCTCACCAACCCGGCGACCCCGAGCGGACAGAGGGCGCCGTCCACCCCGCCGGTCAGTATCGCCGGTGTGCCGCGACGAATCTGCCGGCGCGCGTGCCCCACCGCGTCCAGACCGCCCGCGTGGTCAGTGACCAGGGCCGCACCGGGTCCCCGCAGGTTGTGACGGATCGAGATCTGCCCTGAGTTGACCGCGTAGAACCAGGCGAACGACTGGTAGGCGCTGACGTGACTGCCGCCCTTGCTCCACAGGTTCTCCAACTCGCGCTGGCCGAACTCGAAGCCACCCATCGAGGACGCCGTGGCGACGCCGATGTCGTAGCGAAGCCCGCCGGCGTCCGGCACCCCCGCATCGGTCAGAGCCTGCCCGGCCGCGTAGAGACTGAGCCGGGTCATCCGGTCGGTCTGCGGCAGCAGCCGCCCCGGCAGGTGCTCCTCGGCGGCGAAGCCGGACACCTCACCGGCCAGGCGCACCGGGTAACCGCTCGGATCGAAGCGGCTGATCTTCCGGATGCCGGGCCGTCCGTCCAGAATCGCCCGCCAGTACGCCTCGGTGCCCAGCCCGTTGGCCGCGGCCACCCCCAGGCCGGTTACGACGGCGGTGCTCATGCCGTCCTCCGATCCGGACGAGCCAGCACGACGGCGCTCTGGAAGCCGCCGAAGCCGCTGCCGACGCTCAGCACGGTGTCGACCCGCTGTTCCCGAGCGGTCAGCGGAACGTAGTCCAGGTCGCACTCCGGGTCGGAGACGTACAGGTTCGCGGTCGGTGGAACCACGCCGTACTCCATGGCCAGCGCGCAGGCGACCAGCTCGAGCGCGCCGATCGCACCGAGGGAATGCCCGATCATGGATTTGATCGAGCTCACCGGTACCCGGTAGGCATGGTCGCCGAGGCTGCGTTTGAACGCCGCCGTCTCGTGGCGGTCGTTCTGCTTGGTGCTCGACCCGTGCGCGTTGACGTAGTCGACGCCCTCCGGGGCGATCCGTGCCTCGTTCAAAGCCACCCGGACCGCCTCGGCCATCTCCACACCGTCGGGCCGCAGCCCGGTCATGTGGTACGCGTTGCTACGGCTACCGAACCCGGCGACCTCCGCGTACACGTGTGCGCCACGGCGTCTGGCGTGTTCCAGCTCCTCCAGCACGAGCACGGCTCCACCTTCGCCGAGTACCAGCCCGTTGCGGGTGGCGTCGAAGGGGCGCGACGCGTGCGCCGCGTCGTCGTTGCGGGGGCTGGTCGCCTTGATGGCGTCGAAGCAGGCGAGCGTGATCGGTGAGATCGGCGCGTCGGTGCCGCCGGCGACGACCACGTCGGCGCTGCCCTCGCGGATCAGTTCCGCGCCGTGCCCGACGGCGTCCAGCCCGGACGTGCAGCCGTCGGAGATCAGCGCCACGGGTCCCTGCGCACCAACGGTGTGGGCTACTTCGGCTGCGGCCGAGCTGGGCACGAACCAGTCGTACAGGTGCGGCACCGCGTACTCCGGGTCGACCAGCCAGGACCGGCCGCCGTCGCTCAGCACGACGTACTCGCGTTCCATGCTGGTGGTGCAGCCGACCGCGCAGCCCAGCGACACGGCCAGCCGTTCACCGTCCGTGCCGGGCAGGTCGAGGCCACTGCCCGCGACCGCCTCCCGGGCCGCGGCCACCGCGAACTGGGTGGCCCGGTCCATCCGCCGCGCCTCCTGCGGGCTGAGCCCGGCCTCGACCGGATCGAAGTCACACTCGGCGGCGATCCTCGACCGGTAGGGCGACGGGTCGAAGGCGGTGATGGGCCGGGTCGCGGTGCGGCCCGAGCTGAGCAGATCCCAGTACTGCTTGAGGTTGATACCACCCGGAGCGACGGCTCCGAGCCCGGTGACGACCACACGACGACTCATGGTGCGACCGTCACACTCGCGGCTCAAGTGCCGGTCGAGGCGTCCTGGAAGCGGGGGCGGTGACGGCGGACAGTGCCGCGGCGAAGGTGGCGAGGTCGTCCTCGCGGCTCCCGGCTCGGACGGGCAGCGCGGCAAGGGCCGTTGACTCGCCTCGTCGTACCGTTGGATGACGTCTGGCGAGCACGGTGAGCCCGTGCGGCGCGCCGGCCTCGAGAAGCACGCCCGGCCCGGTGGCGCAGACCGCGTCGAGGGCGGCGGCGAATTCGACCGGCGCGACAGGCTGCCGGGCCCAGTATTGCGGGTCGGTTGCCACCGCCGCAGTCATCCGGGTGCCGGTGTAACAGGAGTACACGGGCAGCCGTGGAGGCCGCAACGGCACCGTGCGCAGCAGCGGTACGGAGCGGGCGGCCTCCGCAGCGACGGCAGGACTGTGGAACGCCACCGTGGAACGGGCCGACTGGCAGGTGATGCCCGCTTCCCGCAGGCGCTGCGCGGCTCGGGCGAGGGGTTCGTCGGGACCGGCGAGCAGCACCTGGCGCGGACCGTTGATGGCGGCGAGCGCCACTGCTCCGCTGAGGTAGGGCTGCACCTGCTCGGGTGTCGCGGCCACCGCGAGCATGCCACCGGGCGGCGCATCGGCGAGATGGGTTAGCCGGTCCCTGAGGACGCGGACGGCGTCCGACAGGATCAGCACACCGGCGAGGGTCGCTGCGACGACCTCGCCGACGCTGTGCCCAAGCAGAGCCGTCGGCACCACGCCACGGTCGAGCACGCTCCGACCGAGCCCCCAGCCGACCGCGAACAGCAACGGCTGGGAGCGGCGGAAGTCGTCAAGCGGCACGACCGGATCGGCGGCGAGCCAATCCGCCCGGATGGCGGGGCCCTCGGGTCCCCACAGGGCGAACACCTCGTCCACGTGGCGACGGAAATCGGGGTCGCCGCGGTACAGACCGGTGGCCATGCCGGGTCGCTGGGCGCCCTGGCCGGGGAACAGGAGCGCCACCCCTACTGCTCTTCTCAGCTTAGACATGCACGGCAACGTCGCACCGGTCGCTTGAGACCGGCTCCAGACGTACGCGCTCGACGGCTTCTCGACCCCGCGCCGAGCGCGACACGCGACGGTGGCGACACCACGACGCGACCTCGCGGCCAACCCGCGGGAGCGTCCGTTTCCGAAAGCCTGCCCCGCCCCGGGCGGGCGACCGCCGCCGGCCCGGTGTCACGAGCATCGGGTCGGCGGCTCCACGGCACGTGAGGATGAGGGCGGCAAGCAGATGCGGATCGGTGGAATTCACGTGGCCGGCGTGGCCGCGCACATTCCGGGCCGGCTGGCGACGGCCGAGGCGGTCAGGGCCGGCAGTTGCGCGGCCCGACTGGCCGCGCAGACCGGGGTACACACAGTCGCCGTGTCGGCCGACGAGTCCGCCCCGGACCTGGCGGTCCGGGCCGCCGAGCTGGCGTTGAAGCGCTCCGGGCACACCGCGCACGAGGTGGCGTTGCTGTTGCACGCCTGCGTCTACCACCAGGGGCACGACATCTGGGCGCCGGCGTCGTACGTGCAGCGGATGGCCGTCGGTAACCGCTGCCCGGCGCTGGAGGTGCGGCAACTGTCGAACGGCGGGCTCGGCGCCCTCGACCTGGCGGTGGCGTATCTGCGCGCGGCGCCGGACCGGACAGCGGCGCTGATCACCACCGGGGACCGGTTCGGGGCACCCGGTTTCGACCGCTGGAACAGTGACCCCGGCACGGTCTACGGCGACGCGGGCACCGCCCTGCTGCTGTCCCGCTACGGCGGTTTCGCGCGGCTGTTGAGTCTGGCCACCGTCTCCGAGCCCGAGTTGGAGGGGCTGCACCGCGGCGACGATCCGTTCGGGGCCGCGCCACTGGCCCAGCGACAGCCAGTGGACCTTGACGTGGTCAAGAAGGCGTTCGTCGCGCGGACCGGAGTGTCGTACAGCATCAGTCGGGTGGTGGCCGGGCAGGCGGAGGCGCTGAGCCGGGCTCTCGCGCAGGCGGGACTGGAGTTCGCGGACGTGGATCGGTTCGTGTTGCCGCACTTCGGGTTGCGCAGGTTGACCTCGTCGTACCTGCGGCCCTGGGGTCTGACGCCGGAGAAGACCACCTGGTCCTGGGCTCGGACCGTCGGCCACCTCGGCGCGGGTGACCAGTTCAGCGGTCTGGCACACCTGGTGGAGTCCCGGCAGGTCCACCCCGGCGAGCACGTGCTGCTCGCCGGGGTGGGGGCAGGGTACTCGTGGACCTGCGCGCTGCTGCGGATCGACGAGGTCCCGGACTGGGCGGTGTGAGGCTCGTCAGGCCGCCGGCGGATTGACCGCTGAGCGCGGGATCGCGGCCGCCTCCAGGTGCCACTTGGCCAGGATCTTCTGGTAGGTGCCCTCGGCGACGAGTTCGTCGATCGCGGCGCGCAACGGTTCCGCCAGTCCGGCGCCCTTGTTCGTGGCGAGTCCGACGTCGCGGCGGCTGAGTTGCCCGGCGAGGCGCAGGCCCGGCTGTTGGGCGGCGGCGTACCGCAGCACGCTCGCGGAGCTGACCAGAACGTCGACGTGGCCCTCGCGTAGCGCGAGGAAGTGGGCGGCGGCGTCGCTGTAGGTGCTGACCCGGTAGGGCGGCTTACCGGCCTGGGCGCACCGGTCCTGCTGCTGACGTAGGTCGTTTTCGAAAGTACTGCCCACCCCGGTGCCGATCGAGGATCCGCAGAGCTGCCCGAGGTCGGTGACCTCGGTGAGCGGACTGTCGTCGCGGACCAGGATGCCCGTGCCGTCGGTCAGGTACGTGGTGAAGTCGAGGACCTTCTTGCGCTCCTCGGTGACGGAGAAATTGGCCGTACCGACAGCGAAGCGGCCGGCGCTGAGACCGGTCAGCAGCGATGCGCCACTGACCTGGTCACGCTTGACGGTCAGGCCGAGTTTCCGGGCGACCGCGTCGGCGACGTCGATGTCGATGCCGCGCGGCGGCCCGCCGTCCTGCGGGTGGAAGGCGATCGGCGGGGTCCCGACGGCCGAACCCACGGTCAGGACCCCGGATTGTCGGATGTCCGCCGGAAGCAGCGCCTTCAGTGCCGGGTCGGCCTGGACGGCGGAGACGACGTCCTCGGCGCCGAGGTCTTTCGGTGCTTCCTGGATGCTGCTGGCTGGTGCCGCGTGCAGGCATCCCGACAGCAGGACCAGTCCGACGGCGCCGACGGCCGCCAGGCGAATACGGCGATAGGGCACGGTGACTCCTCAGCGTTGCTGGATGGTGGCGAAGAATCGGGCAGTCCGCTCCTCCCGCGGGCTGCCGAGCATCGTGGCGGGCGGTCCCTGTTCGACGATCCGGCCGCCGTCCATGAAGACGATCTCGTCGGCGACCTCGGCGGCGAAGCGCAGCTCGTGGGTGACGATGAGCATCGTCATGCCGCCGGCGGCGAGGTCGCGTACGACCGCCAGCACCTCGCCGACCAGTTCCGGGTCGAGCGCGCTGGTCGGCTCGTCGAAGAGCATCACCTTCGGACGCAGGGCGAGCGCCCTGGCGATGGCGACGCGCTGTTGTTCGCCGCCGGACAACTCCCGGGGGTACGACCGCTCCTTGTGGGCCAGACCGACTCGTTGCAGGAGTTCCCGGGCCCGGGTTCGGGCGTCGGCACGGCTCGCCCCCTGCACCGCGACCGGCGCTTCGACGATGTTCTGCAGGACCGTGAGGTGCGGAAAGAGGTTCAGCGCCTGGAACACCATCCCCACGGCTGTTCGGTGCCGGGCGAGCAGCCGCGGTGGGGCCTCGATCACCCGGTTGCCGCGCCGGATCAGCCCGACCGGCTGCCCGTCGATGAGGACGGCTCCGGAGTCGGGCCGCTCGAGGCGGTTGACGCAGCGCAGCAGGGTGCTCTTGCCCGAGCCGGACGGTCCGACCACACAGGTGACCGTTCCGGCAGGGACGGTCAGGTCCACCCGATCGAGGACGACCACGTCCCCGAACGCCTTGCTGATCTGGATGAGCCGGACCATGCTGCGCGGTTCGCCGGTGGCCACGGTCAGTTCCTCGGCGGCAGTGCTCACCGGTCCTCCCCGGCGAGGAGCGACAGGCGTGGTCCCACCGGGCCAGCCCGACCGCTGCCCCGCCCGAAGAACTGCTCCAGGAGGTACTGGACCGCGCTGAGGAGGGTGGTGAAGAACAGGTACCAGAGGGTCGCCACGAGCAGCAGCGGAATCACGAGGTAGTTGCGGTTGTAGATGAGCTGGACGGAGAAGAGCAGGTCCTGTCCGGCGATGACGCTGACCACCGAGGTTCCCTTCAGCAGCGCCGCGGCCTGGTTGGCGGCCGGCGGAACGATGGCCCGCATCGCCTGCGGCAGCACGATGCGCCGCAGGGTGCGCGAACGTGAGAGGCCGAGGGCCTGAGCCGCTTCGGTCTGCGACCTCTCGACCGACAGCAGTCCGGCCCGGACGATCTCGGCGGCGTGTGCGGCCTCGTGCAGGGTGAGGCCGATGACCGCCGCCGCGAACCCGTTGATCAGACCGCGGGTGGGCAGGTCCAGGATCGTCGGGCCGAAGGGCACCCCGACCGTCAGCCGTGGGTAGACCAGCGAGATGTTGTACCAGAACAGCAGCTGGACCAGGATCGGCACGGACCGGAACAGCCACGTGTAACCCCAGCTGATCGCCTGCAGCAGGCGGCTGCCGGACAGCCGCATGACGGCCAGGACCGTTCCGAGGGCGAACCCCCCGACCAGGGCGATAGCGGTCAGCAACAGGGTGACCCGCAGGCCGTCGAGGACGACGTCGGCGGTGAGGTACTGGCCGACGACGTCCCACTCGAAAGCCGGGTTGCCCGCCATGCTCACCAGCGTGAGCAGGAGCACCACCAGCCCGGCCAGGCCCGCGACCCACCGCAGGGGACGTCGCGCGGGCCGGGCGTCGGCATAACTGTCGGCCATGACGGCCGTCGGGGTGGACACGGCGCGCTTCCGTCAGAACCTGGGCAGCACGTGCTCGGCGAACAGGCGCAGCGATGTGGCCGCCCGCTCGTACGGCACGTTGCCGGAGACCACCTGAAGGCTCAGGGTGACCTCACCGAACCAGTCGCGGATGGTCTCCACCGCCGCGACGACCTGCTCGGGTGAGCCGACCAGGGCTTTAAGGTCAGCCACCTGCCGGTCGAAGTTGCCCTTGCCGACCCGTTCCACGATCTTTTCGTAGCCGGGATAGTCGCTGCTTCGGGTGTGCGCCCACGACGATACGGCCGCGGCGAGCGCGCCGTGCGACTGATCGGCGTACTGGCGGCCGAGCCGCTGTGCCTCGTCGGCGTCGTCGGCCAGGAACGCGTTGTAACTCATGTGCACGTCCTCGTCGGTCGGCGTGAAGCCGCCGGCTGCCGCAGCCTTTCGGTACAGCGCGAGGACCTCCTGCACCTGCTCCCGGGAGTTGATCGAGGGAACGAGCATGACGCCGTACCCGTTGCGGCCGGCCGCCTCGGCTGATTCCGGCGACTTGGCGGTGGCCACCAGGATCCGCGGGTGCGGCTGCTGGACCGGCCGCGGCAACAGCGTGACGGGACCGAACCGGTAGAACCGGCCGTCCCACACCGCCTGCTCGGCGGACCAGAGCAGCCTGCACGCGTCCACGCCCTCGTCGAAGCGGGCCCGGCTCTCGTCCAACGGAATGCCGAAGGCCTGGAACTCGTCGGGCAGGAACGCCCGCCCGAACCCGACGTCGAGCCGGCCGCCGGAGATGGCGTCGAGCATCGCGAGCTTCCCGGCGAGTTTCACCGGGTGGGTGAACGCGGGCAGTACCGCGCCGGTGACCAGACGAATCTGCCTGGTCCGGGCCGCCGCTGCCGCCAGGAAGGTGACCGGGTCGGGGCTGTACCCGCCATACGGGGAGAAGTAGTGCTCAACCGTCTTGACGTGGTGAAAGCCCAGCTCGTCCGCCAGTTCCGCCAGGCGCAGGCTCTCCTCGAAGTACTGGACGGCGGGCTTGTCCTGCGGACCGACGGTCGGGAAGAGGTTGATGCCGAACTTCATTCCAGCTCCCTCGGATTCGGGCGGACCGCTGCTGGCCCCGTACGGTGCCGACCATGGCGGGGGTCCCTAGAGGCCCGCTACACCCGTACTGGAGAGATCGACACCGCTCTCGGCGAGCCGGCGGCGCAACAGCGCGGTCGCGTTGCGGTGCAGCGGAAAGTCCGACCCCGGCGGCAGGACGCCGGTCTCCTCCAGCAGCCGCACGACCCGGGCCGTGACGACACAGAACCGGAAGGCGGCGTCGACCTCGTGGTAGGCAAGATGGGCCAGGGGTCGGCCGAGAAGCCGGGCGTAGAACTCCTCGGTCTCGACGCGGGTCGGCAGACCGGGCAGCCGGGGGGCGCCGATCCCGTCGCTGAGAAACCGGTCCATGTGCAGGAACCAGGCCAGGTCGCTCTCCGGGCGGCCGACGTCGGTCATCTCCCAGTCCAGGAGGGCGGCCGGACGGTCGCCGGCGAATACGATGTTGCCGAGCCGGGCGTCGCCCCACAGCGGGCGAGGCGTCTGCGGCGCCGGCGGGCGGTGGGCCTGCAGCCAGGTCAGCGCGGTTCGGGCGGCGTCGTTGCGCGCGGCGCCGAAATACTCCAACTGCTCGGCGTAGAACGCCAGGTCGCCGGAGGGCGCGGGGGTCGCCCCCAGGGCCGCCGGATCCAGGCGGTGCAACCGCCCCATCGCGGACAGGGCGGCGAACCACGCCGCCCGCTGCCGCTGCGGCGAGGCCGAGGCCAGCCAGCCCTCCCGGTGGTACGACGGCAGGTCGGCGGGCACCTCACCGGCTACCCGGCTCATCACGACGAACGGCGCCCCGAGTACGCCCGGGTCGGGTTCGAACCCGAGTACGGGCGCGACCGGGACGTCGGTCCGGGCCAGCGCGATCTGCACACCGACCTGTTCCGGCCAGCGCAGGTCAGGAAAGATCCGGTGCCCGACCGGCGCGATCCGGACGGCGAGCGGCGCGACCTGATGTCGTCCGTCCTGGGCCCAACTGGCGTCGCAAAGCAGAATCTCGGCGGAGAATCCGGCAGTCCTCGGGACGGTCAACGGCCCCACGGCGACGTCACGGACGCCGCGCTGGTCGCGGAGCCAGTCGGCCAATCGGGCCCGGGTCAGGTCGGGGTCGCGTTGCACGGGTACGGGCACGGAAGGCTCCGATCAGGACACGCCGCAGGACGGCGCGGGGACGAGAGTGGGGCGGCGGAGCGCGGGGGCCAGCGGCTCCGTGGCCGGGCCGGCGGGCGGTTCGAGCCAGGCCGCGCCGACTCGCACAGCGCGCTGCAACCGCTGCACCGCCGTCGAGGGCTCGACTCCGAGTTCGCGCCGCAGCGCGGCGGACAGCCGCTGGTAGACCAGGACGGCGTCAGCCTGCCGCCCACTGCGGTACAGCGCGACCATCAGGCTGGCGTGAATCGGCTCGCGCAGTGGATGCCGACGTGCGAGCGTCGTCGCCACGGCCACCACCTGGCGGTGCCGGCCACACCGCAGCTCGGCGTCGAGGTATCGGTCGATCAGCAGCAGCCGCCACTGGTCGAGGTGTCCGATGATCTCCTCCGCCACCGGACCGATCCGTACATCGGCGAGGGCCGGGCCCCGCCACAGCGTCAGCGCCTGCTGCCAGTCCCGCGCGGCGTGCGCCGGCCTCCCGGCCGCGGCGTGCTGGTCGCCCCGGCGAGCCCACTCGCGGACCATCCCCAGATCGGTCTGCTCCGGGTCGATCCTCAGCAGATAGCCACGCCCGTCGGTCAGCAGCAGCGCCGGCGCCGCCGTCCGGGTCAGCACCCGGCGCAGATGCATGACGTACGTCTGCAGCGTGGTGGCGGCGCTACGGGGCGGGTGGTCGTTCCACAACTCCCGCACGCAGGTCGTCACCGGCACGGTCGCACCCACCCGTAACGCGAGCAGACCGAGGAGTTGCCGTTGCTTGGGTGCCGTCGGGCCCGCGTCACCGCCGGCTGGACCGATCCGCAGTCCACCGAGCACGTCGAGGTACATCAGCACACCCTCCGATCGAGACGCCGCCTCCAGCCGGAGCCGAGCGTGGTCGGGCCCACTGGGGTCCGGACCCACGCCGTCGTACCGGAGGAGACATGACCAGCACACCGTTCGGCCGGCTTGTGCCGTTGGCCCCCGCGGTGTTCGCCTACATCCAGCCGCCGGGCGGTTGGTGCGTCGGCAACGCCGGCATCATCGTCGGCGCCGAGCGGGTCGTGGTGGTGGACACCGCTGCCACCCGGCCCCGCGCGGAGGCGCTGCTGGCGTGCGTGCAGCGCCTGGCGCCGGATCGTCCGCACATCGTGGTGAACACCCATCACCACGGCGACCACGTCTTCGGCAACTGCGTCTTTCCGCGCGCGACCGAGATCGTGTCTCACGAGACCGCCCGTTCCGAGATGGCCCGGACAGGGCTGGCGATGCGCGACCTGTGGCCGCAGGCCGACTTCTCCGGCATCGAGCTGAGGCTGCCGACCCGCACGCTGCGGGATCGGCTGACTCTGGACCCCGGCGGGGTACGTGTCGAGCTGTTCCACGTCGGGCCGGCCCACACGACGAACGACGTGGTGGTGTGGTTGCCGCGACCGCGAGTGCTGTTCGTCGGCGACGTGGTCTTCTCCGGGCGTACGCCGTTCGTGCTCATGGGTTCGGTCGCCGGATCCCTGCGCGCGCTGGCTTCGCTGCGCGACCTGCGCCCTCGGGTGGTGGTGTCCGGGCACGGCGCGGTCGCAGGGCCGGAGGTTCTCGACGCCACCGAGGCATACCTGCGGTGGCTGCGCCGGGAGGCGGCGCACGGTGTCAGCGCGGGGATACCTCCGCTGGAGGCCGCTCGGCGGGCCGACAACCCCTTCCGGAGCCTGCCGGATCCGGAACGGCTGGTGGCCAACCTGCATCGGGCGTACGCGGAGGAACGCGGTGAGCCGGCCGGTCTGTATCTCCCGTCCCGGCCAATCACCGACGAGATGGTCCAGTTCCACGGCGGTCCGCTCAGCACATCGGTTTGACGGCACGCGGGCAGCGTTCCGGCCGGCACTCAAGGCCGGCTCGAGTACGGCCGGACCCCTGGTCCGGAAGCCGACAACGAAGGAGTTCTCATGGTCCTCAAAGGCAAGGTCGCGGTCGTGACCGGCGGCACCGCCGGCCTGGGACAGGTCGTCGCGCGAGTCCTCGCCGACGCCGGCGCCACCGTCGTGTCAGCGGCACGTGGGGCGTCGGACATCGTCGGGCAGTTTCCAGTCGACGTCACCGACGAAGCCTCGGTCGGCGCGCTCTTCTCCGCTGTGAAGGAGCGTCACGGCGGACTTGACATCCTGGTCGCGAACGCTGGTATCAACCGCCCCGGGCCCCTGGCGACGCTGCCACCGGAGCACTGGGACGAGGTGCTGGCCACCAATCTCACCGGTGTGCTGAACTGCGTGCGGGCCGCAGTTCCGCTGCTCCGGGCCGCCGGCGACGGGCGGATCATCACGGTGTCCTCGCTGCTGGGGCGTCGGCCGATCGCCGGCGGCGGAGCGTACGGCGTCTCCAAGGCCGCCCTGGAGACACTGACCCGGGTGCTCGCCGCGGAACTGGCCGTCGACGGCATCACCGTCAACGCTGTCGCTCCGGGGGTGGTCGACGAAGGCATGGGACGCGCGATCCTCGACAACGACCGGCTGTGGAACCGCCTCCGCGGCTCGCTCGCGAGCGCGCGGCCCGGAACCGGCGCCGAGGTCGCCCGGGCGATCCTTTTCCTGGCCTCACCGGACAGCTCCTACGTCAGCGGTCATGTCCTGAATGTCGACGGAGGCCTGAACTTCTAGGTCCCGTCGTGCACGATGTGCCGGCGGCGGACGAACCATTCGCCGCCCTGTCGTTGCAGCAGGTCCTCGGCGGTGGTGCTCAGATAGACCCGGGCAGCACCACCGCCGGGCGGCGTCTCGAAGACTGTCGCGTAGTAGCGGGTCCGCACCGCGTCCTCGCCGTCCGGCTCGGCGATCACGTTGCCGTACCAGTGCCGCCGGGTGAGCCCCGACTCGGCAAGGCGGTCGATGCCGCGCCGCATCGACACGGCGATCGCGGCGCGGCCCCGACGCGGCTCGGGTTTGACGTTCTGTCCGAACTCGCCGTCCTCGGTGAACTGCTGAGACCACTGTTCGGCCTCGCCATCGTCCAGAAGCTGGAAGTGGCGGGCGTAGAACTGCAGGATTTCGGCGTACGTTTCCGCGTCGACAGAGTGCGCGGTGCTGCCGGTCGGCTGAGTCGTCGTCATGACGCGTTCCTTCGGTCGGTGGGGGTCGTTTCGGTGTGGTCAGCTGACGAGCAGGTGGCTCGAACCACTGTCGACGGCCAGGTCCAGGGCCGGATCGGCTCGCAGGATGGCTTGCTCCAGGCCCCGCAGCCGCCGGGACGGCTCCAGCCCGAACCGCTCGGCGAGCGTGCTGCGGATCTGCCGTAGAGCAGCCAGCGCCTCGGTGGTCCGGCCGCTTCGGTACAGCGCGAGCGCGAGCTGCGCGCGCAGGTTCTCGTGGGTCGGATACCGGCGCACCAGGACTCGCAGTTCACTGAGCAGCTCCCGGTGCCGCCCGAGACGCAGATCGGCCTCCACCCGCTCCTCGTGTACGGCGAGACGGACTTCGTGCAGCCCTTCCAACCGGGCCCGCACGATCGAGCCCACCTGGACGTCGACCAGGGCCGGTCCGCGCCACATGTCCAGAGCCGACCGCAGCAGCCGCGCCGCTTCCGGGTACCGGCCGGCGGCGAAGGCCTCACCTCCGGTGGTCGCGATCCGGTGAAAGTCATCAAGATCGAGCTCACCGAGATCCACGTGCAGGGCGTACCCACGCTCGCGGGTGCTGATCCGGTTGTCGCCCTTGGCGGTGCGCAGGACTTTCCGGAGGTTCATGACGTACGTCTGTAACGTCGAGTGTGCGCTCATCGGTGGTTGCTCACCCCACAGCTCGTCCACACAATCGTCGACGGTGACGACGGTGTCGGCGTGCAGAAGCAGCAGGGCCAACAGTTGCCGCTGCTTCGGAGCGCTGGGCAGTTGCCCCGGCTCCATCCCCAAGGGACCCAGCACTGTGAACCGCATGATTCCCCTTCGTCGCTCGGTAACGCCAACGAACGGAACTATGCCGGCGGACGCTTTCGCTCTCCTTACCGGCAAATCGCCCGCATCGCTTTGACCTGCGGCGATCAGGCGAGAACCACGAGTGCGCACGGTCCTGAGTTCTCCATGGAGTCGGTAGGTTTGAGCGGAAATCCCACCTCTGCGCCGGTCTCGCGGTCACGGGCCGACGGCTCCTTGCCTCCAGGCGCGTCGCCGCCTCCCATCCTTCGATCCCACCCTTGCTCATTTCCTATCTACACGATAGGAAAAGTGGGTGACTACCACGGTCCCCGCGCCGCCTGCCGCGGAAACCTCGATCGGCGCGTCAGCGGTGACCCCCGACGCACTGGCACCGCACGGTGGACGCCGCCGCCGGGTCCTGCTCCGGCTACTCGCCCTCGTCGTGCTCTACGCGCTGTGGGAGATCGCCGCCCGAGCCACCAGCAACCCGACCTTCATCCCCTCGCCCGGTGCGGTGTGGCACCAACTCGTCCAGACCTCGACCACCCACGACGGCATCCGTGGATACAGCGGACACCTGCTCATCGAGCACCTCGGGGTGAGCCTGCGCCGCATCCTGATCGGATCTGTCATCGGTGTCGCCGGCGGAGTGCTCCTCGGCGTCGTCATGGGAACCGTCGGCTGGATCCGGGTGGTCGTCGAACCGGTCGTCACCTTCATCCGGGCGCTCCCGCCCCTGGCCTATTTCAGCCTCTTCATCATCTGGTTCGGCATCGACGAGACGCCCAAGCTCTGGCTGCTCTCCATCGCCGCGCTGCCTCCGGTCGCGGTCGCCACCGCGGCAGCCGTCCACTCCGCACCGACCGGTCTGGTGGAGGCCGCGCGGGCGCTGGGTGCCAGCCGCGCACGCGTGATCCGCGACGTGGTGCTGCCCCACGCGCTACCGGAAATCTTCACCGGGATTCGGATCGCCGTCGGGGTCGCGTACTCCTCGGTGGTCGCCGCGGAGACGATCAACGGCGTCCCCGGCATCGGCGGCATGATCCGCGACGCCCAACGCTACTCACAGACCGACGTGGTCGTCCTCGGTCTCTTCGCCATCGGCCTGTCGGGCCTGCTCATCGACGCCCTGCTGCGGACCGCCGAAGGACGGCTGATCCCGTGGCGCGGCCAAATATAGGAGAACAGCACATGCGCAAAATTCTGGGCCTGCTGGCCGCCGCCACCCTACTGCTGCCCACCGCCTGCGGGGACGGTGCCGCCAGCGGCGGCGGCGACCCGGACCGCAAGAGCATCCGGATCGCCTACCAGGCATTCCCGAGCGGTGACCTCATCGTCAAGCACCAGGGTCTGCTGGAGAAAGCCCTGCCCGATTACCAGATCACCTGGACCAAGTTCGATTCCGGCGCCAGCATCAACACCGCGTTCGTCGCCGGTAGCGTCGACATCGCGGCAATCGGGTCCAGCCCGGTCGCCCGCGGGCTCTCCGCACCCCTGAACATCCCGTACCAGGTCGCCTTCGTGCTCGACGTCGCGGGCGACAACGAGGCACTTGTCGCCCGCAAGGGCTCCGGGATTGCCGACGTGAGCGGCCTGCGCGGCAAGAAGGTGGCGACGCCGTTCGCCTCCACCGCCCACTACAGTCTGCTGGCCGCGCTGGACCGCGCCGGTGTCAAGGAATCCGACGTCACCATCGTCGACCTGGAACCGCAGGACATCCTGGCCGCCTGGACCCGCGGCGACCTGGACGCCGCCTACTCCTGGCTGCCGTCGCTCGACGAACTCAGGAAGACCGGCACGGTGCTGGTCACCAGTCGCGAACTGGCCACCGCAGGCAAGCCCACCCTGGACCTCGGTGTCGTCGCCACCGCCTTCGTCAAGGCACACCCGGACGCCGTGGACGCCTGGCGTAAAGCTGAGTCCCAGGCACTGAACCTGATCCACAGCGACCCGGCCGCAGCCGCCAAATCGGTGGGCATCGAGCTCAACCTCAGCCCGGAGGAAGCGCAGCGGCAGCTCTCGCAGGGTGTCTTCCTCAAGCCCGCGGACCTGGCCAGCCCTGCATGGCTTGGCACCTCGGCAGCCAAGGGCCAGCTCGCCGACAACCTCGTCAGCGCGGCACAGTTCCTCAAGGACCAGCAGAAGATCGAGGCCGTGCCGGACCTGGCGACCGTCCAGGCCGCCATCTACACCGAAGGGCTACCGGATGTCCTCGGCTGACCCGGGCGGAACGGCCGCGATCGCCGTCGACGACGTCGAGCACGCGTACGGCGACGTCGTCGCCCTCGGTCCGATCGACCTGACCGTACCGACGGGTGAGTTCCTCGTCCTGGTCGGCGCCTCGGGCTGCGGCAAGAGCACCCTGCTGCGGCTGATCGCCGGTTTCGAGCGGCCCACCAGCGGCGCGGTCCGGACCGCTGGTGGGCCCCCGGTCCCCGGGCGCGGCGCCGGCCTGGTCTTTCAGCAGCCCCGCCTGTTTCCGTGGATGACCGTCGGCGGCAACATCGAGGTGGCCCTGCGCTACGCCGGACGGCCCACCGATGGTGTCGATCGGCTCCTCACCCGGGTCGGCCTACCCGATGTGGCCAAGCGCCGTACCTGGCAGATCTCCGGCGGCCAGCAGCAGCGGGTCGCGATCGCCCGCGCCCTCGCCGCGGACCGCCCACTGCTGCTGCTCGACGAACCGTTCGCCGCGCTCGACGCGCTCACCCGGGAGCGCCTCCAGGAGGACCTGCGCGAAGTAAGCACGGCAACCGGCCGGACCTCGGTGTTCGTCACCCACAGCGTCGACGAGGCCGTCTTCCTGGCCAGCCGGGTCGTGGTGCTCAGCCCACGCCCCGGCCGGATCGTCCTGGACCTGCCCATCGACCTGCCGCGCACCGACGCCACGCCGGACGACCTGCGGGGCCTGCCCGAGTACGCCGCGCTGCGCGCCGAGATCGCGCACGCCGTCCGAAACGAAGGAGCATCCACATGACCACCGTGCTCGTGCAGCTCGACCTCGAACCGCTGGGGCCGCACTTCGGCGCCCTGGTGCACGGGATGAACCTGGCCACCGCCAGCGACGACGAGATCGTCGCTCTCCGCGCCGCCCTGGTCGACCGCAAGGTGCTGTTCCTCCGCGACCAGCGCCTCGACGACGACGCTCAGGTGCGCCTGGGCCGCCGGATCGGCGAACTGACCGCCTCGCATCCGGTCGTCCGCGGCGTCGACGAAGCCCACCCGGAGGTGTACGCCCTGGACAGCACCGACAACGGCTTCGCCGACGTGTGGCACACCGACGTCACCTTCATGAAGCGGCCACCACTCGGCTCGATCCTGCGCGCGGTCACCCTCCCGCCGACCGGCGGAGACACGAACTGGGCCGACGCGCAACTGGCGTACGACTCGCTCAGCGAGCCCGTACGACGACTTGTCGATCAGCTCACCGCCGTCCACGACGGCACCCGCGAGTTCGGCTACTACCTGGCCCAACGCGGAGGCAACGCGTGGGAGGGCCAGCCGGTGTCCCGGCTCGACCCGGTCGAGCACCCGGTGGTCCGGGTACATCCCGAGACCGGCCGTAGGGGAATCTTCGTGAACCCCGGTTTCACCTCACGCATCGTCGGAGTCTCCGACGCCGAGAGCCGGGCCATCCTGGACCTGCTCTACGCCCACCTCACCAAGCCGGAGCACATCGTGCGACACCGCTGGCGCCCGGGCGACGTGGCACTCTGGGACAACCGCAGCACGGCCCACTACGCCAACCGCGACTACGGGTCCGAACGGCGGGTCATGCATCGCATCACCCTGCGCGGGGACACTCCGCGCGGACCGCAGGACCAGCCGCATTCCGCCGATAGTTGACGATCCCTCACCGGCGCAGGCGTCGTCAGTTCCCCCACTCCTTGGCGAGCAGCTCGTACGAGCTGACCCGGTCGCTGTGCGCGTGGGTGATCGTGGTGATCAGCAGTTCGTCGGCGGCGGTGACGTTACGCAGGACGCGCAGCCGCTCGACGACGGTGCCGGGCGACCCGACGAACTGGGTGTCCACCCGGTCGGCGACGAGTTCCCGGTCCTCGTCGGTCCACGGCAGCGCGGCGGCCTGCTCCGGGCGCGGGAACGGGATCGCGCCGTCACCGCTGCGGATGCTGCGTACCCAGACCCCGTACGGCGCGGCGAGCCGGCGTGCCGTCTCGTCGGTGTCGGTGTCGGCGACGACGACGTCCGCGGAGACCACCACGTACGGCTGGGCCAGTACCGCCGAGGGCCGGAACGCGGCCCGGTAGGCGGTCACGGCATCGAGCACCGAGGACGGGCTGACGTGGTAGTTGGCAGCGAAGGGCAGGCCCAACGCCCCCGGCGAGGTGGGCGCTCTCCCCGCCGCTGCTGCCCAACAGCCACACCTGCAGATCGGTGGCCTCCCCCGGAACGGCGTGCGCGTCCAGCCCGTCGGCGTCGGTGTAGTCCCCGCGCAGCAGGGCCAGCACGTCGGCCACCTGTTCGGCGAAGGGCGGTGGCTGGGCGCCCGGTTGGTGCAGCAGGGCGCTGCTCAGGGCGAAACGCGGTGAGGCGAGCACCTGGGCGTAGGAGAACGGCGGCGGAATGAGCAGCCCGTCGACCACCCGGGCCTGGACCGGTGGCGGGGTGGGCGCGGCGATCTCCCGGGCGGCTTCGACCCGCCGCTGCCCGGAGCGACCGAGCCCGAGGTCGATGCGGCCGGGGTGCAGCGCGGCGAGGGTGCCGAACTCCTCGACGACCGACAGGGCGGTGCGGTGACCGACCTGGACGGCGCCGGAGCCGACGCGGATGGCGCTGGTGGCCGCGGCGACCTGCCCGATCAGCACGGCCGGCGCGGAGCTGGCCACCCCGGCGGCGAGGTGATGCTCGGCCAGCCAGTAACGGTGGCAGCCGGACTGCTCGGCCCGACGGGCCAGGTCGACGGTGTTGCGCAGGGCGTCCGTGACGGTGCCGCCGGCGGGTACCGGCGAGAGGTCGAGGATGGACAGAGGCGTGGAGGGCATGGTTGTCCCCGTTTCTGGTCAGGCCGTAGCGGCGGCGGTCACCGGCGGATGGAAGGGGCGGCTGGGAATATCCCGGCGCAGCACCGGTGCCACCTCGGACTGGAACAGCTCCAGGCTCTCCCGGTGCTGCTTGTCGGTGAGCCCGTCGTGGTCGGCCTGGAGGTGGATGACCTCGTGGCCGAACTGCTCGTGATAGCGCAGCACCTTGTCGACGAGCTGCTGTGGGCTGCCGACCAGGATCGAGCTGCGGTCGATGGCGTCCTCCAGGGTGCCGAAGACCGGTGGCACGCCGAGCCGCCGGAACGCGGCAACCCGGGCATCGAAGATCGCCCGATACCGTTCGATCGCCTCCTGGGAGGTGCGGGCCACGTAGTGTCGCGTGTCTGAAATAGTTTGACAGTTGGGATGTCGTACCCGAGTGCCAAGATGCGGACGTGGATGACGCGTTGATTGTGCTGAGGCAGGAGTTCGAGGCGGCGGAGGGCAGCTTCCTGCTGAGCCTGCGAGGCGCTGACCTCGTCTGGGATCGGGCGGCCTTCAGCCGGTTGGAGCAGGCGATGCGGATGGTCTGCAAGCAGTACGAAGGCCATGACGATCTGCCGCGCTGGATGGCGGAGGGCTTCTACTACGTTTCACACTTTGTAGCGGAGTGGACCAGTCACCCGAACTTTCCTCGGCCGGAGCCGGCGCCCTACTACCAGGACTGCCTGGAGCGGCTGCGGGACCTCGCGGACTGGTTCTTCCACGGCTGGCACGCCTACCAGGAACCGCACGTATGGCGTGATCTTTGAGATCAGGCCGAAGGCCTGTGGTGAGCCTGGGCGAGAATCTGGTCGGCGGTCTTGGCCCAGCGGAACGGCTGGCAGCGTTCGTTGTAGCCGTCAATGAACGCGCGGATCGCGCCGATCAGGTCGGTGACGCTGGTGAAGCTGCCCCGGCGGATGGCTTGTCGGCTGATGATCCCGAAGAAGATCTCGACCATGTTCATCCAGGACGCGCTGGTCGGAGTGAAGTGCAGCGTGATCCGTGGGTGCTTGGCCAGCCAGGCTTTGACGTTCGGATGGTTGTGGGTGGCGTAGTTGTCGCACACGACATGCAGCTTGACTCGCGGATGCGTCTTGGCGACCTGTTTCAGGAAGGCCAGGAACTCGGTGTTGGAGTGCCGCTCGTAGCAGGCATCCGCGGTGATCTTCCCGGTAGCCACCTCCAGGGCGGCGAACAGGGCGGTGGTGCCGTGCCGCCGGTAGTCGTGGGTGCGACGTTCGGCGGCGTCGAAGCGCATCGGCAGCAGCGGCGCGGTCCGGTCCAACGCCTGGATCTGCGACTTCTCGTCGACGCAGACCACGACCGCGTTGGCCGGCGGGTCCAGATACAAGCCGACCACATCACGGATCTTGGCTTCCAGCTGCGGGTCGGTGGAGAACTTGAACGTCTCGATCCGGTGCGGCTGCAGTCCCCAGGTGCGCCAGATCCGGGCCACCTCGGCGAAGCTGACCGGCATCCCGGCCCGGCTCAACTGGTCGGCAAGCAGCCGTGCCGACCACTGCGTCACCGCCAGCTCGGACGGCGGCGGGTTCAACGTCGACGCGATCACCGCGGCCTCGTCGATACTGCCCGGTCGGCCCGAGCGCGGCAGGTCGGCCAGCGCGGCGATCCCGCCGGCCTCATACCGCGCCCGCCAGGCGATCACCGTCTGCCGAGTCATCCCAACCCGTCGGCCGATCTCCGCGTTCGGCAGCCCCTCAGCGGCTAGCAATACCATCCGAGCCCGCTGCACATGCCCGGCCGGCGCGGCGGACGAGCGCGTCAGCTCCCGCAGTCGCGCACCATCGCCGGGACGAAGAACCAGCGCAGCCGCGACAGACATGCCCCATTGTCGCCCACCACAACCGTCAAATCACTTCAGACACGCGACAGTAGAAGCCCTCGGTGCCGCACCGACGAGGGCGTGGGCCGGGTCGTGTCCGTAGTGGACCCACCGTTCCCGGTAGTGGCGGATGAGTTCGGCGTAGGGCTCGATTTGGTTGGCACCAGCGCTGGCTCTGCAGCCGCATCGGTCGACCGGGGGAGCACGCCGACGATTGCCGCGCCTTGACAGCGGCATGACAGTAAGGCGTTGGGTGCCAGCCAGCCGTGGCGAGGGCCGTATGGATACTGTCACCGTGCAAACGTCCTGGACCCACATTGGGCGGCTCTGGACGAACGGCGAACCGTACCTCGCTGTCGACGCCGCCGCCCGCCGTTTCTGGCGCGGTATGAGCAACGACGAGTACGACCGGATTGTTGGCATGACCCCCGAGGAGACCAGCATCGCCGTTGCCGGCTCTACCGCTCTTCTTGTCGGCGCTGACGGCGTCGTTCGTGACGACAGCTGGATGGAGGTGTTCGAGTCTGCGGAGGGAACCTTGGCGATAGTCCAGGCCTCGGGTACGGACTATCGCAGAACCCTCGAATCGGCGCTGAACTATCCATCGGCAATCGGAGATGTCGGTGACGCCCTCAACATTCCCAGCGGTGACCTCGCAATCTTCAGCGCCGCCCTCGACGGAACAGGCGAGCACGCAATGGCGCTGTCGCCGCGTCAACCAGGCCCGCCGCCGGCTGAGCATGGACCTCCGTCACGGGAGCCGAACAAGGGACTACTCCTGCGAGCCGACAGCAACGGATACACGCTCAGAGTCAGGTGGTACACCGAAATTGACGACCAGAGCTGCTTCGCCCGGTGGCTACTCCTCCCGGCACACCACCGCCAATCCACATGACGCTCAACCAGATATACGCGCCTCGGTGCGACCGACACCGTCGTCCTGCCTCCGCCAACCGAACAGCGTGGTTGTTCACCGACGTGGCGAGGTCGGGTAGGTAGGCGTCGCGGTTGCCGTCGGCCAACTCCCGGCGCAGGTCGACGGCTTCCTGGCTGGCGGCGAGGGCCTCGGCCCGCCGCCCCACCTCCGCCAACCGAACAGCGTGCAGGAAGAGACCGGGCTGCGTTGTCTTGGGGTGGCGGGCAGTATGACGCAGTGCCGGATCTGCTGTGGGATGACGTCAGGAATTTCTTCGACCCGGACATGATGGGTTCGCTGCCGGACGTGGTCGTACCGGATACCTCGGTGGATGACTGGCAGGCGGTTCTGGATGCCGTCAGCGCGAGCGGCTGGACGTTTCAGTATTCCGAGGGCGAGACGGTGCTGCCGGCGCCTCGGGCGGAGGCGGTGTTTGCCCGCCCGGCTGATGCCGAGTGCGCGGAGCTGCGGGTCTGGCCGACTGCCGACGTGCTGGCGATCTTCCGGTTCTATGCGGTGGAGGAGATCGACTTCGATGTTGACCTGCCGGAGCTTCAGGGGCAGGAGCGACTGGATGTGTTCTGCGGCTTCCTGCGGGTGATCGGGCGGCTGTTGGGCAAGCCGGTGCTGATGGACTCCGAGGGCGGCAACCACAGCCATCCAGTGCACGGGTTCGATGTTGAGACCGATCAGGTGGTGCTGTTGGCGGATCCGGCGATCAACGCGCCCGCTGCTGGCTGTGGTTCGTAGGACGTGCCGTCACGCAGCATCGCGAAGGGGACATCGGCGCGGCGTCGGGCGAGACAGAGGAGAGCTTGGTGTGTCCCTTTCCTTGAACGACGTGTTCCGCGGCCGCTCACCCCTCGACCTGCGCTACGTCGTCGCGACCTGCCCCTGTCGTGCGGCAGGGACCCGGGACGACAGCAATTGAACCGTCCGGGATCTTGTAAAGACTTTGGTTGGCCAGCTGGTCAGGCTGGCGGATCATCTCGAAAGAGGTGTTCTTTCACGCCTGGCCTCCAGCGGGTTGCAACGAGTTCGGGACGAGGGCGGGTCGGCTTGGGGACCCAGCCGTGTTGTCTGGTGTCGAGCGCAGGGCTGTCCCAGTCGGCGATCAGCGAAAAGGGATCCGTGTCGCGGCCAGGCTCATCGTCACACGGCTCCCGGACAACCATCGCAGGGTAGAAGCGCGTCTCCTGGGCCACCTCGCAGTCATCCGTCCGGGAGGCGACCAAGGCACCACAGTCTTCACAAGCCACGGAGGGGTTCCACCCGACCATGGACCAGCAGCCCGTGCGAACAAGGTCATGGATGAAGCTTGTCCCGCGTACGTCGCCGGGTGAGAGGACGAAGGTGCCGGCGACCTGATCACGGCCATACGCGGCCTCGTCGATTGCATAGGTGCCGGGGTCGAGGAGCGGCGGGTTCACGTGATGACAATCCAGGAGCGACCAGTGCGGTCCCGCCGGTAGCTCCACCAACCGGACCGGGACGCTCAGCGTGTTCCCGCAGCTGGCACACCGAAAGCCCTCCACTGCCGCAGTCTGACATTCGGGCCAGGCGAGGGCATCCGAGAATAAGGGACCAGGGGGCTCGCCCGGACAGGCCCCATCGAGGTCCCGCCCGGACGACTGCGAAGGCGATGCCTCGGAGGCTCCCCACCTCGTCTCGGCCACACATGTCTGGCTTCGCCCGCCGCACCGCATATCATTGCCGCGACGCGGCCCGGAGTGCGAGTCATGACGCCTGCCAGGCAGAGGCGGAAATTAGGTTTCCGCCGGCCAGACGAGGCATCGTCTGAGTACCGGGATTACATCCCTCCGGGCCGTGCATGCCGCGCCGGCTCCTGCTCCAGGCCGAGTACCGTCAGCGCGTGCTCGATCCCACCATCGTCTTCGACACCTCCGGTCCGCTGGAAAGCCCGCTCACGGAAGAGGTTCTGCGGGAGGTGGAAGCGCAGCTTGGACGCAAGCTACCCGCCGCGTACGTCGACCTGGTTCAGCGACACAACGGCGGGGGGTTAGCCCGTGACGCCCACCCCGCACCCAACCGAACATCCTGGTCCACAGACCACGTCGCGGTATACACCGATCGCCGTCGCGAGCACCCTGACCCTTCGCGCTTTCACAGAATCCTCCAAGTGTTGGACGCCACAATCTGCCGCGTCAATATTGACGCGGCCGAGGCTATTCAAGGGAAGGTCAGGGAATCAAGCGTTCCGAACAGCTCCGAACAACCTCGGACAGACCGCGGCCTCATGCGAGGTCTTGGGCGCGGTGTTGATGCAGGCAGTCGAGGGCGGGCGCAGCGGTGAACGGTGCCACGAAACAGGCCGAGTCGTCGGGCGATCTTCTGGGGGGCACCCCTCGACGACCAAGGCGTGAATCTATATTCTTTACCTCATTTTATAGGACATGATGGGTAAAGTCGGGAGGCGGGCTTGTGTCGCTTCGTGGAGGTACCCGTCCGATGGATTCCAGCAAACCCGTCAAGGCCGTGAAGGATGCCGTGGAGGCGGCCACGGAGAAGGTGGCGGATGTTCGCGCCCCGGATGTTCCCGGCGCACCGGACAGCGCCTCACCGCCCGTCGACGAGCCGATCCGCCCGGAGGATCCGTTGCCGCCGCAGTCGACCGGTTGACCGAAACCGTCAACACCATCATCCTGCCACCGGCTGGCGAGGCATACCCACGGCACGGCGCACCTCAACCCCGCAGCGTGGCGCACGAAGACCCCAGCGTTCAGCACTCTCGCGAAGTTGATGATTAACGCCAGCCACGAACCAAGCCGAACAGATCGCTGAGCGCGACGTGTACCTCATCGAGATGCTCGACGCTCCGTGCCATACCCGACCGTACTTCATCATCGCCAGATCACCGACTAATCGCAGCGCAAGGATCCAAGAGCCCTGCCTACTTCAATAATTTCCGAATCGCCTCCGCAACGACGGCCCAAGACATAGTGGCGAGAACATTGGCCGGCAAGCCGGGCTGCGGGAATTCCGATGTCGCGGCGGAGGATTGCCTTGGCAGCCCGTTGGACAGGAATCCGGCCGTTAACTCCTGTCGATGGTTCACCTCCGTATTCGGAACTCGGCTGGCTTCCTCGGCCGTAAGCGCACGGGGCGGCTTGCATCGCAGCACCGACGGGCGTGCGCCAGTCTCGTCCTGAGTGACGAGTACGCGGGCCTCCAGAACGTTCGCCGCAGGGATCAGGTTTGGTCCGGGCAGCACCATCAAGCCGGAGGCGATCAACCGGACCGTGCCCATGTACCAGTCCTGTCCGCCGATACTGTGGGCCGTCACGTCCGAGACACCATCGACGTTGAGCGAAGGCGACAAGAACCACCTCGACCCGGACCCGGAGGGACTTTCCCCCAAATTTCGCCGTCTCCGAGTCGGGTGTGGGCAAGACCTGCATTCAGCCATACCGAGTCGTTCTTGTAGGAGAACGTCGGCAGATGTTCGGACAGCGCGTCCGTGAGTAGCTCGATCGAACCCTTTCCTGCCGGGACCGCAGGGAGGAAATCCGGGTCGACCTTGGCCAGCTTTGCGAAGCGCTCCACCACGGTGTCCAGCGCTGTGAGGTGATAGAAGTGGTCCTCTATGCTCGCGAGGTCGCTCTTCATCGGCTCCAGGTACCCCGTGCCGTCGCCGAAGTCGTTCGTGTTCTCACTAACACGAAGTAGACCGCTTCGTCCTCGTGGTCACGCGCGTACTCCTGGCCCCATACGTGAATCAGACGTCCTCTGAGACTGGACACCTCCTGACTTGGCATCCTGCCGAGGAGGAGGGAACCGCTGTGGCTCGACAGCGCAAGTAGCGCGACGAGAGGTAGTCGACGAGCTGGCACGCCCTCTGGCCCCGTGAGCGTGGACGGTGTTCTCGCCATCCGCGCCGTGATTGCCGCCGTGTCGCGCTCGAGGGCTTCCCCCGATGTCGCGCACGCTACTGCACTGCTGGCCCTGCTCAGCGATCAGCACCGCAGGTTCGACACCTGCTCGCGCTGCGCCGATGGGTCGGGGGCTCACCACAGCGGCGAGCCCCCGACCTGGAGGCGGTCAGGCCGGGTGCACTGCGATGTTCGTCGCCCGTAGCAGCCCGACGACGCCCTTCACTGCCGCCAGGCCCTCCTGGTGTGCGCCGGCTTTGATCCGGCCGGACCAGTAGCCGTACCGGTCGGCGAGGACGCCGATGCCGGCCGACCCGGCCTGGACGACGCACGAGCCGAGCGGATCGTGCGGCGCCTGCGGGGCCGGGGCCGGGGCGCATCCCACACCGAACCGCTCCTGCTGCACCAGCGGATTCAGCCCGGAAACGTCACCCTGGCACGGGTCCCATTCCAGTTGCTGCTTGCAGCTGTCGTAGTTCGACAACGCCCGTTGGTAGGCGTTGAACAGGTGCAACGAGCCGCTGTTGTAACTGTCCTGGCTGCGCGGTAGGCGGTAGTCCGCCGGCAGCGCCCGGTCGCCGAAGAGCTGGCCGCGCAGCACGTCGTCCCGTTCCAGCGCCGACGACCAGCCCAGGTCCGAGAAGATCTGCAGCATCCGTACCGTGTCGGAGACCTTCTTGCCGGCGTCCCAGAGCTGTTGGGAGCTCGACCAGGTGCCCGCCGGCGGCCGGTCCACGCCGGTGCCGAGCGCCGCCGCCCGGTAGAAGTAGCGCTGCTTGCCGGTCAGCATGGCCTGGGCCTTCGTACGCGCCAGCGCCAGCGCGGCGGCGTTGTCCACCACGACGCCGCTGCTGTCCAGTGCCGGTCGGTACGTCGAGTTCCACTTGCTGTTGATGTAGTAGTCGGGTTCCCGGCAGTACCCGGTCGGCGGATTGGCCCGCTGGTCCCACAGGCAGACGTCGGTCAGGCGCGTCTTCCAGGTCACCGTCCGCACGTCCTGCCAGTCACCCCCGAACCACTTCACCTGCTGCCGGACGACCAGCCGCAGATCCGCGTTGGTCTGCTGGTAGCGCGGGAGGTCGTTCACCACCACGTTGACGAACTCCGCGTCGAGGCAGGAACGCAGCTCCGGCCGGTAGGCCGGCGCCATCGCGTAGTTGGCGAGGTGGTAGACGCTCGGCAGGGCCGAACGGTTGACCCGGCTCGGCATGTCGAGGGTCGCCCCCGTCGGCCCCTCGCAGAACGCGATGTGGGGCACGTCCGCGATCCGGCCGGCGGCCGGGATGTCCTGGTCGACGCTCCCCCACATGTTGTAGTCGCGGTCGCCCTCCGCCCAGCGCACCGCCCGGCCGACCTCGTCGAGGGCGAACTTCCACTGGCCCATCGCCGCTCGGTAGTCGGCGATCAGCCGCTGGAACAAGGCATTGGTGGCACCGTCCGCAGCCGGCGCGCTGAACTGCCGCACCCGACGGTTGACCGCGTCGCCCGCGGCGATCGTGCTCTCCGTCTCGGCTGCGGCGACCTGGGCGGCGTACTGCGGGTTCTGTAGTTGCAGGATCAGGTTCGCCCGAGCGCCGAGCAGCCACGCCGACGGGTTGGCCACCCCGGAGGCCGGCTGGTCGCCGGGGGCGGGGGTGAGCGCGATGCCCCGGGCACCCGCCCACTGGGCGAGGTAGTCGATCGCGCCGGCCGGCAGGTAGAGGCCGACCGTACCCACCGGGTCGGACAACGACGTGCCGGTCGGGACGACGTACGGCGCCTGCCGGGCGCTGTCGGCCGCGAAGGTGCGCGTCGGCGAGTCGGCCTGGTCGAAGTAGGTGGCGAGCGACTCGATCTTCGTGCCGGTGCGTGCCTCACGGTGCACGTACCGGTCGACGCTGGTCTTCAGCGGCTGCTGGGCGATCTGCTCGAAGGCCGCCTGGCTCGCCAGCGCGAGGGTGTCCACGCGCTGGTCGAGGACGATCAGCTGGCCGGCGATCACGGTGAGTTGGGCACGCACCTCGGTGAGGTCCCGGGACAGCGCGGTCAGTTGGGCGCTCAACCCGTCGTACATCGTGCCGAGCATCTTCTCGATCCGGTCGAACCGCCTGTCCATCCCGGCGGCCAGCCGGTTGATCTGGTCACGCAGCGCCGCGATCTGGGCGCCGGTGGTCTCGTCGGCGCCGCCGCCGGAGGTGAACAGCGGGAGCAGGATCATCGCCGCGCCGACCAGGCCACCGACCAGGGTGAAGGTCGACATCGCCAGCGCCGCCGTGGTGATGCCGGCCGCCGAGATCGCCGCGGTGTAAGTGGTGATCGCCGAGATCGCCCCCACCACGGCCTTGGCGATGGTCTCGATCTGCTTGCCGAACTGCTTGTCCACCATCCCGGCGAGCTTGCCGAGGACGGTGACGGCCTGGCCGAGCTTCTCGTTGAGCTTGCGGTCGGCCTCCGCCTTCGCCTTGGCCGCCGCCTCCTCCGCGCTGGTCGGCTTGTTCGGCCCGTCGATCGGGAACCGGTCGGACGCAGCGACCACGTCGGTCACCGCGGTCGCGGTCCGCTCGCGGAGCGCGGCGAGCGCCACGTCGAGCTGCGACTGGATCTCCGCCCGATAGGCGTCCCTGTCGTAGCGCTTCGCGGTGATCGCCGACAGGTTGAGGTTGCCGCTCAGGTCGGGCAGCTGCGCGAGCTCGTCCGCCGGGGTGTCCAGGCGTACGCCGAGCCGGGCGCCGACCGCCGTGTTCCACACCTCGGCGAGGGCCGGATCGGTGGCGGCCCGGGCGTGCAGCGTGCCCCACACCTCGGTGAGCGCGCCCCGGGAAATCATCTCCCACAGGTACTCCTGGGTGCCGCTGCGGATCTGTTCGATCGGCGGCACGATGCCGGCCAGCTCCTCGCCGGTGGTGCTGCGCAGCAGCCCCTTGACCGCCGGGCCGCCGAGCTGGGCCTCGCCGCTGCCCGCGAGCTTTTCCATCGCCGCGCCCAGCAGGTGCAGCTTCCCGGGTGACTCGTCGGACGCCGGGACGGCCTGTCCGACGAGGGTGGTGACGGCGTTCAGGTGGGCGTTGAGCGCCGCAGTGTCGGACGTCGGGTGCGCGCCGCGCCAGTCGCTCAGCTCGGCGGCGAGCACGGCGTCCACCAGGCCGCGGGTGCCGCCGTCACGAACTTGGACGACCGCCGCGAACAGGCTGTGGTGCACGGCCTGCTCGTCGTACGGGACGGGGTCGGCGGCGACCGCCGGCCCCGCCAACGCGACGACCAGGCTCGCGCCGGTCACGGCCGCGAGCCACCGGCGTGGGTGGCTCAGGCCCTTCGTGGTTCTCAATGGATGTCCTTCCTCCGGGTCCCTCTGGTACGGGACGAGGTGCGGCCTCCATGAGGCCGCAGTGGAGTTGGCGTGCCCTTAACGTCGTCTTGGCGGGCTGGTGGGCGCCGGCTGCAGGGGCGGCGGGCGTCCGACCACGACCGGCTCGTGCAGGGACGCCGGAGCCCGGGTGCGGTCCGAACGGTTGGTCAACGAACAGTCGGATACCGGATCTCCACCGCGACGTCGGCTTACTACGGTGGCAGCGTGACGACGGTCGGTGTGCTCGGTCCCATGTGGGCGATGCGGAACGGCACCCCCATCGAACTCGGGGCACCGCGACAGCGCGCGGTGCTGGCCCGGCTTGTCGCCGGAGGCGGTCATGTGGTTTCGGTCGACCGGCTCATCGAGGACCTCTGGTCGGGAGACCCGCCGCCGCGCGCCCAGGCCGCCCTGCAGGTGTACGTGTCGAACCTGCGCCGGGCGCTGGAGCCGGACCGTCCGCCCCGCCGTCCCGCCCGGATCCTCGTCACCGCGGCCCCGGGGTACGCCCTGCGACTATCGGCGCCCGACGTGGACGCCTGGCGGTTCGAGGCGGCGCTGCGGACGGCGACGCGGGTCACCGAGACGCAGCCGCGGGCGGCGCTCGCCGGGCTGGACGAAGTCCTCGCCAATTGGGGCGCGGCCACGCCGTACGCCGAGTTCGTCGGGGAGCTGTGGGCGGACCGGGAGAGCGAACGGCTGGCCCGGCTACGACTGACCGCCGTCGAGCAGCGCGCAAAGCTGCTGCTCGACTTGGACCGCGCGAACGAGGTGGTCCTCGACCTCGATCTGCACGTTCGGGACCATCCGCTGCGGGAGCAGGCCGCGATGCTGCTCGCGGTCGCGCTGTATCGCCTCGGAAGGCAGGCCGATGCCCTCGACGTGCTGCGATCGGTGCGCGCCGCGCTGCTCGAACAGTTAGGCATCGAACCCGGCCCCGAGCTGCGGAGCCTGGAGACGGATCTGCTTCGGCAGCACCCTCGCCTGGGGTCGCCAGCCTCCCAGGTCGCCCGATCCTCGGCCGTGGTCGGGCCGGCCGACCCGCCGGCTGTCGTACCCGATCGACCGCCCGCGGCGCAGCCAATTCTCGGCCGCGCGACCGAGCTGGCCCGGATGCGCTCGGCGGCCGCCCGCGCCACCGCAGCCGGAATCGGCATCTGCTGGGTCGGTGCCGAAGCGGGTGGGGGGAAGTCGACGCTGGCCCGGCACCTCGCCGGGTCCCTGACCGGCGACGGCTGGACGACGGCGATCGGCACCTGCCCGCAGGTGGATGGCGCACCGCCGGCCTGGGCGTGGCACGAGGTCGTCACCGCCGCGTGCCGACGCCTCCCGCTCGACGAGCCGGAGGCCCGCGGCCTACAGCTACTACTGGGCACCGGCACCGCAACGCCTGCCGGCACCCGCGGGCAGTACGACGAGTTCCACCTACGCGAGGCGCTGGGTGCCTACCTGTCCCGGCTGGCCGGCCACGGCCCGCTGCTCGTCGTGATCGAGGACCTCCACCGGGCCGACGGTGAGACCCTACGCATCCTGCGCCACGTCGCGGCCGCCCTGGCTGAGGCGCCCGTCCTGGTGGTGGCGACCTTCCGCCCCGACGAGGTGACCGACGACTTCGTGGTGGCCCGGGCCGCACTCACCGGCGTACCGGCGGTAGAACTGGACCTCGGCGGCCTCGACGACGCGGCCGTCACCGAACTGCTGAGTCGCCATAGCGTCGACACCACCGACTCCGAACTGCTGCGCACCGTACGGGAACGCTCGGCGGGCAACCCCCTGTTCACGATCGAGCTGGCCAAACTGATCGCGGCCGAAGGCCCCGGGTCAGCGCTCGACGGCATCCCCGCCGCGCTGGGTCACGTGCTGACCCGGCGGCTGGCACGGCTGCCGGCCAGCACCCAGACGGTGCTACGGCACGCCGCCGTCTTGGGCTCGGACGCCGAGGTCGACATCCTGATCGCCGTCGACGGCGGCCCCGAGGAGCCGGTCCTCGACGGCCTGGAGGCCGGCGTGACCGCGGGTCTGCTCGTCGAGCCCGAGCCGGGGCGGATCCGGTTCGCGCATGCCCTGATGCGGGACGCGCTCTACCACAGCGTTCCGCTGCTACGACGCACCCGGATGCACAGCCGAATCCTCACTGTGCTGCGAGAGCAGCGCGTCGACGACGTGGCGCTGCTGGGGAGGCACGCACTCGCCGCCCTCACCCCGGCCACCGCGCAGGACGCCATCGGGTACCTGGCCGCCGCCGCCCGCCGGGCCGGTGACCTCGGCGCGCCTCGGGAAGCTGCCGCGTACTGGACCGGCGCGCTGCGCGCGGCCGACCTCGCGCCAGCGGTACCCGCCCGCGCACGTCTCGACCTGCTCTGCGATCTGGCCACCGCGGGCGCACTCGCCGGTGACGTGCTGAGCGCCCGCGCCGCACGCGCCGAGGCGGTGCGGCTGGCCACCGCGATCGGCGACCCGCAGGCCGTCCACTCCGCACTGACCTGCTTCGACGCCCCGGTGACCTGGACCATCCGGCCCGACCGCGCCGTCGACGAACCGCTGGTCCGGCTGCTGGAGCGGGAGCTGTCCCGCGTGGGCGACGACGGCTTGGCGCTGCGGTCCCGGCTGTTGAGCACTCTCGCCTTCGAGATCGAGGGCGCCGATCTGCAGCGCGCCGACGAGGTCACCCGGGAAGCTCTCGCGCTAGCCCGTCGGCAGGACGATCCGGCGGTGCTCTGCCGTGCGCTCAACGCCCGCTACTTCGTCACCGTCGCCCCGGCGCACCGGGCCGAACTGCCCGACGTCGGGCGGGAGCTGCTGGCGGTCGCCGAGGCCGCGGGGCTTACCGCGTACCAGTGCGAGGCCCACCACATCCTCTACCAGGCCGCCCTCACCGACGCTGACTTCGACCGGGCACGCCACCACGTCGACCGGGCGATCGAAAAGGCCACGACCGGTCAGCTCGGCCTGATCCTCGCCGTCATGGGGTGGTTCACCGGCCTGCGCGCGCTCTTCGCCGGTGATCTCGGTGAGGCGTCGCGCCGGTACGCGGAGATCAGCGATCGGATGAGCCGCATCGGTGGTCCCAACGCGGCGGCGATGGGACTGATGGGCCGGTTCACCGTGCTGAGCACCGTCGGGCGCGGGCACGAGCTGGTCGAGGACATCCGGCAGGTGCATGCACGCGTACCGGACGACACGCACGACGTGCTGGCCCACGCGCTGCTCTCCTCAGGCGACCGGGAGGCGGCCCGGGCCGTCTGGCGGCCACAGACCCCGATCCGCCCCGACTACCTGTGGCTGTACTGGATGACGCTGCGCGGGCAGGTCGCCGCGCGGCTCGGCGACCGCCCGGTTGCGCAGCGCTGCTACCGCGAGCTGCTGCCGTGGGCGGGGCGGTTTGCCGGCCTGGAGTGCGGATCGATCTCGCTCGGCCCGGTGGACCAAACCCTCGCCGAGCTCGCCGCCGCGCTGGGCGACCCGGCCGTCGTCGCGCACCGCGACGCCGGGCTCCGGCTGGCCCGGAGGGTCGGCGCCGTGCCGTGGAGCGACGAGTCGGCGTACGTGCCTGCGACGGTGCGTTGACCCCGTCACCGCCGCTCGGCCGGTGTCACCCGCCGAAGACCGTCGCCTCCCGGCGGCGGAAACCCGGTCGCAGCGCCACGAGCATCAGGCGCAGCACCGGTCCGGCGATCTTTCTCAGCTCCTCCAGCTCCTCCGGGAGGGCGTACCGCTCGATCCTGGGCAGTTCGAAGCGCAGCGCACCGCCTTTGCGGACCGCTCGCTCCACGATGTTCCAGTCGGCCACGCTGACGTAGCGCCGGATTACCGGGAAGATCAACCGCTCCTCCTCCTCGATGTGCTCGTCGAGGACATCGCGCAGCTGAGCCAGGGCCCCGGCGAGACGCCCCGCGACGGTGCGTGCCCGGCCCACTTCTGACGAGCCCGAGGCGAACGCGGCCACCAGCTCGTCCGCCGCCACCCGTACCTCGTCCAGGACCGGTTCGAGTGCGGCGTGGTCGTCACTGAGCTCCCGCAGGTCGATCTCCGCACCCGCCGAACGCTGCAGCACCGGCCAGAGGACCTCGTCCTCCATCTTGTGGTGGTGATGGATGCCGTCACAGAGCAGCCGCAGATACGTCCGCAGGGCCGTCGCCCGGCGACGGTCGTACGCGAGCTGCCCAGCAGCCACGCGGTCGAGCAACTCGGCCAGCCGGCGAGTGTCGGATCGCATGGTGCGGTGGTTGATCCGGAAGCCGATGAGGTTCGGCTCGAGGTGGGGGGTTGTGGTGGCCATGGTTTCCTCCGGCCGCCCCACTGGCGGCCTGTTCGGGATGGGGCCGGCCATTGGCGGGCCGCCCCGGTGCCGGCTACGGACGGCCGACTCGCTCTCGTGCTTCTCCACTCTCGGGCACGGCGCCTGGCGAGCACTTGGTGCCGACTTGGCGGGCGCGCGCCTGGCGGAATGGGCCCCGGCAGTCGGGTCCGAGACTTGATCAAGGGCACTGGCGGGCGAGGAGATCTTCCACCTGGCCACACTGTGACGGCCCAGTCCGAAACCTGCCCAATATCGGTCTGGAGACCAACCTTGCCGAACTGCGACGCAGCATCGACGCGCAACTGGCCGCCGACGCCGAACTGGAACGCTGGAACGGTTTACCGGTCATCGTCACGCTACGACCCCCAGTGGGCCGCCGCCGGCTCGAAGGTCCACTATCCGACCCTTCCCGGTCGACCTGTCGGACCGCCCCCACCAGCCCGCCAGGCCGGCGTTAAGGGTCCGTCAACTCCGGCCCGGCCTCATGAATGTCGCAACTCGTCCCGCAGCCGCAGCGCGCCCGAGAAAGGACCATCTATGAAAAGCAGGCACGACGGGCCGCTGTCGTGAGCGTTTTCGGTGACTCCGTTGTCCCGGCGGGCCTGACAGTTGGGGTGCTCGGGCCGACAGTCGTGCGGCACTA
Organism: Micromonospora sp. DT63; assembly: GCF_049841615.1. Classification (NCBI taxonomy): domain Bacteria; kingdom Bacillati; phylum Actinomycetota; class Actinomycetes; order Micromonosporales; family Micromonosporaceae; genus Micromonospora; species Micromonospora sp. DT63. The sequence goes on from NZ_JBNCKQ010000012.1 coordinate 116,429, forward strand.
CGGCCGGGCCGTCGCCGTCGGCGGCCCGGCGCCGCGTACGGTGTTGTGCCGATTGGTCATCGCCAACGGCCGGTTCGTGTCGATCGATGCACTGGTCGATTGTCTGTGGCCGCACGACCCGCCACCGAGTGCCCGGATCACCGCGCAGGGCTACTTGTCCGTGCTGCGTCGGACGCTTGAGCCCGACCGGGCGCCACGTCAGCCCGGGCGGGTGCTCGTTCGGGATGGCGCCGGGTACGCGTTGCGGTTGGGGTCACGCACGCTCGACGTCGATCAATTCAGCAGGGCGGCGGCCCAGGGCCGGGACCTGCTGACCACCGGTGCGGCGCGATCCGCGCTGGTCCGGTTCGACGTGGCGCTCGCACTCTGGCGGGGATGGGCGTACGCCGACTGCGCGGACCACGAGTTCGTAGTCGCGGAGTCGCATCGGCTCCAGGAGCTGCGGACCGGTGCGCTGGAACACCGCCTGGCCGCCCTGGTCGAGTTGGGCGCCAACGATACGGCCATTGCGCAGCTCCGGGCGTTCCTCATCGAACACCCGCTGCGGGAGCGGGGTTGGGCGCTGTTAGCGCAGGCGTTGTACCGGGCGGGCCGTCGAGGGGACGCGCTGACGATGCTGCGCGAGGTGCGGAACCGACTGATAGACGAACTCGGTGTCGAGCCCGGACCGGAGCTCGCCGAGCTGCACCGCGACATCTTGGACCAGACGCTCGCTCCGCGGCCAGCAGCGAAGATCAACGGTCAAGGTGCTGGCGCGAACGCGCAGCGGACGCCTCCTCAGGCAGTTGGACGCCGGTGAGCTCACCGCAGCGCGTGAGCAGATCGTCCAGCAGTCCCGGGTCCATGCTGGAGAGGGACGGCCGCCAGTCGCGTTGACTGAAATAGTGTCCACTGACCAGGACGTCGGCTTCGGTGCCTACGGCAAGGCGCACCTGGGCCCGCGCGGCCTCGTCGGGGCTCGTCGGCGCAGCGTCGCCGCCCATCTTGGTGCGCACCCAGCCGGGGTCGACCGCGTTGCTCAAGGTTCCGGGCCATCGACGGGCGACGGCGAACGCGAGCATCAGGTTCAGCAGCTTCGAACTGGAGTACACCTCGACCCCATTCCACGGGCGGGTGTCGTACTGCAGGTCGGCGAGGTCAACCACACCGTCCGTGGCCATCGCCGACGACACGAACACGAGACGCTCCGGCTGGGGAAGCAACGCCGTCAGCAGGTACGGCGCGAGAACGTTGACCTGAAAGGTGGACTCCAGCCCATCCCCGGTCAGCTCCCGCTCCAAGGCGTCCAGCCGGGCGATCCCAGCGTTGTGCACGATGGTGTCGAAGCGTCCGTGCGCGGCCAGTGACCTGGCGAGCACGACGGTTTCCTCGATCGAGCGCAGATCGCCGACCGCAATCCCAGCCGCCGCCGGGAGCGCCGTCTTGGCGACCGCCGCCCGCTCCTCGTTGCGGGCGTGCAGGACCACCTGATGCCCCCCGGCGACGAGTTGGGCCGCGGTTCGCAGGCCAATGCCGTCCACCGAGCCGGTGACAAGAATGTTGCGCATGCCGTTCCTTCCGTCGTTTTCGGCTTGACCCTGGCACGACGGTTGGGAATCGATTGGAACCTCGTTGGCGACCGCCCGCCACACCAGGGACTGTGGATCTAACGGCAACTCTCTGTGTCAAGGCGTTGGCAACAGAGAGGTCTCCAACTTGTTGAATCGGCAGCGGAGATCGGGGTCTGCAGCCATGATCTTCGAGGTTGTGGTCGGGGTCGCTCGGGAAACACCTGCCGCCCACGGGCTGGCCCTCAGACGGCCTGCGCCCCGGCCACGACCGCCGGCGAGAGTGGCTCGAGAGAGGTCTGTTTAGGCGGTGTCTTCAAAGGATCTTGGTGTCGGATGATGTAGGGCGTGGGTCGTCGCTACGAGTTGTCTGACGCCGAGTGGGAAGCCCTGTCGCGGTATCTGCCGTCGGCGGTGACCGGTGGTCGGCCCCGGGTCGATGACCGGCGGGTGCTCAACGGGATCGTGTGGAAGATCTGGGCCGGGGCGGCGTGGCGGGATGTGCCCGCCCGGTACGGGTCGTGGCAGTCGATCTACACCCGTTTCCGCAGGTGGGCGTTGGATGGCACGTTCGAGCGGATGCTCGCCGGGGTCCAGGCCGACGCGGACGCGGCCGGGGACATTGACTGGTTGGTGTCGGTGGACTCGACGATCGTGCGAGCCCACCAGCATGCCGCGGGCGCTAAAGGGGGACCTGCGAATCGGACGAACCACAAGATCACGCCCTCGGTCGGAGTCGAGGTGGACTGACCACCAAGATTCACCTCGCCTGCGACGGCCTGGGCCGGACCCTGGCGTTCGTGCTCACCGGCGGCAACGTCAACGACTGCAGCCGCTTCACCCACGTCATGGCAGCGATCCGGGTCGAGCGGTCCGGACCCGGCCGACCTCGGGTCCGGCCCGGACCACGTCATCGCGGACAAGGGCTACAGCTCGAAGGCCATCCGGGCTGACCTGCGCCGGCGAGGCATCGGACACACGATCCCTGAGCGCGCCGACCAGCAGGCCAACCGCCACCGACGCGGCAACCGAGGCGGCCGACCACCGGTGTTCGACAAACAGATCTACAGGCGGCGCAACGTCGTCGAACGGTGCTTCAACCGGCTCAAGCAGTGCCGCAGCGTTGCGACCCGCTACGACAAGACCGCGACCTCGTACCAGGCCACCGTCACCATCGCCGCGCTACTCCAATGGCTGTGAACCTTTGAAGACACGGCCTAGCGGCAGATCACGCGGACCGGTCACTATCGGTCGCCGGCGGCGTGCAGCCGGGAAAAGGAGACCAGACGATGGAACTCGGAGATGCGGCGACGTGGGCGGCTGCCCTCATCGCAATCGGCGCGGCGGTCTGGTCGTGGCGTAGCGCGACCGCTGCGAACAGGTCCGCAGTTGCCGACGAGCAGATGCTCCACCACCAGCGAACCCCCCAGTTCACCGCGCTGGTCGAGGACATGAACGGCGACTCCACCGGCCACGGCGGCACCCCGCGTCTGATGCTGCAGCTGGTCTCCCCGCAGGCAGTGGATTCGGTGGAGGTTGAGCTGGTCACCCCGGAAACCGTGTTCCCGCCGTCGCAGAACGGGGTGGAGCCGGGTGCGCCCCGACGCATCGCGGTGCGCACCGACGACGCCGGCACCCCGGTGCCCATGGCTGTGGGACAGGAGGCCCGCTGGAGGATCGCATTCCCCGCGGTGGACGCGGGACCGAAGGCCATCCCGCCCGTCGACGTCGTCCAGCTGGTCGTTCACGCGGCCAAGGGCAAGGCCCGCTGGGATGTCCTGGTGAAGGCCCCGGTGGAAGCCCGGCAGAAGTACCAGGGGCCAGCGAGCAGTTCAAGAAGCTCAACCGCTACCTGACCGGCAAGCAATAGCCTCCGGCCGCCCACGGCAAGCGGGGCCCGTTCAACGCCCCCTGGCCGGGACCTGACACGGCCGACAACGCCTATGGCGAGCCGTAAGCCAAGGGTGTGTGACTGGCTCGTGGACTGCGGCCACATGTGGCTCTGCCTGGATGCGACCAACCGGCGCCTGTCCCAGCCCGTTGCCGGAGGGTTGGCTGATCCCATAGAGCTGGACCGCGAGGTCAACGCCGTTCTGGCCCACCACAAGGCTTCCCTATCGGCCTCTACCATCCGACATCTCACCGCGCAGCTGCCGCAACTGACCTCACGGAACCTGCTACCAGGCACCCGATTCGTGCCGCTGATCGTTATCCCGGAAGATGGCCTGCCCTGGACCCTCCGTGCACTGCAGGGTCCAGGAGATCTTGACAGCGTCCGGGACGCTGCAAGCCAGTCACGGACGCCGTTGGGCGCCATCACCGTGGACGATCTTGGTTTGGTAGAGCGTGCCGTCGAGGAAGGCGCGAACGCGGGCGACCTGCTAAGCCGGTGGCGCTCCGAACACCCGGAAGTGCCGCTGCAGAGATTCCTGCACACCCGTGGAATGCCGCTGCGGCGGCCTCGGCGGGAAGTCGAGACGTTCGAGCGGCTCACAGACGAGCTCCTGGATCGGATGACCGGTTATCAAGACGGCGTCACCGGGTCCTGATGCGATAGAACGCATCGAAGTGGTCGGCCAAGTCCCGGCAGAGCACCGAAAGCTGGGTACACGACCTCGCCTTGTGGACCGGCGAATGGGCCAACCATCGGACCTACGGCCGCCAGTCAACCCATGAGCCATAACCGGGGCCACCCTCTCGCCACGCGGCACCGGCAGCGGTCGGCCCAACTCCTCAACTAGCCAGCAGCCCCCCTCGGGACCGCACATCAGGTCACTCAACCGAACAGGTCCATGGCGGCCCGAACAGAGAACCAGCCGCGCTGCTCCCAATCTGCTCCCAATGTAAGCAGCACATACGGCGAAGCCCCTTACCGACTGATCCGGTAACGGGCCTCTGAACTGCACAAACTGAGAGTGGGCGATGCTGGTATCGAACCAGCGACCTCTTCCGTGTGAAGAGCGCTCTTCCCACCAAGCTGGCCCACGCGGGCGCACAGCAAGCCGCGCCATCATGCGCTTGCCACCGACTTCGACGGCCGCAACCAACCAGCTTGACGACCGCAGAGACGTAACGCCCCACTCAACGAGCGGCCGCTGCCTGACGGCACCGGCCGCTTCTTCATGCCCGCCGGAGCAACCGGCACCGACCAACCCGAAGGACATCTCCCATGACAACCCACCCATCTGCCACAGCCCGAGTGAACAGCGCTACGAGCTACAGCGCCACGATCCCGCCCAAGCACGCGGCCGATGCTGGCATAGTCCTCCAATCCGCCCGCTCTCACAGCGAGGTGACGGAGGCCAAGGAGCGAACGGTGCACGCCCACCGCCGCGTGTGCCGGCCTGGGCAACCGCCGGACGGAGGCGCATGACGCTGCCGCCCGACCACCAATCTGAACATCACCAGGAGCCGAATCCGACCGCGCCGGCTGAAGAGCGACTTGACCAGCCGAACGAAGACGACCGTTTATGGACGGTCGAGACCATCGACAGCAGCGCACCGCCCAGCGTCACCAGCGTGGCAGTACCCAGCCAGCCACCCGAACTGAACCCCGGCGCCGCTGCTGCCCTCCTGAAGCTACTCAGACACGTGAACGACTGCCGCACCGTCAACTCGAACCAGGAGAACTGATGACCGCCCCTCAACCGAAATCCTTCGCGATCTACGGCCGTGTGTCGACCGAGGACAACCAGGACCCCGAGTCCTCCCGCAGTTGGCAACTCAGTCGGGCGACGACCCTCATCCAGCCTCACGGCGGCCAGATCACCGCCGAGTACTTCGACATCGGCCAGAGCCGTTCGCTGCCGTGGCAGCGCCGCCCGCACGCCAGCCGACTTCTTACTGCGCTCCGCGACCCCAGACGCGGATTCTCAGCCGTCGTCGTCGGAGAACCCCACCGCGCGTTCTACGGCAACCAGTTCGGTCTCACCGTGCCGCTGTTCGCTCACTACGGCGTCGAACTGTGGGTACCGGAGATCGGCGGCCCGATCGACCCCGAGAACGAGGCCCACGAACTGGTCATGTCCGTCTTCGGCGGCATGAGCAAAGGCGAACGCAACCGCATCAAGCTGCGTGTCCGTACCGCCATGGCCGCTCAGACCCTGCTCGAAGGCCGCTACCTCGGCGGGCGCCCTCCATACGGCTACACCCTGCAGGATCTCGGCCCCCACCCCAACCCGGCGAAGGCAGCCGACGGTAGACACCTAAGAGGCCTCACCCCCGACCCGCAGACCGCCCCGATCGTCCGCCAGATCTTCCACGAGTTCCTCACCGGCAGCGGCCTCTACGCCATCGCCGAAGCCCTCACCAGCAACCACGTGCCCTGCCCCTCCGCACACGACCGTGCCCGCAACTTCCACCGCAGCGGCATCGCCTGGTCCAAGAGCGCCATCCGCGTCATCCTCACCAACCCCCGCTACACCGGACGGCAGGTCTGGAACAAACAGCGCACCGACGAGGTCCTCCTCGACGTCGACGACGTCGCGCTCGGTCACACCGGAGTCATGCGCTGGAACCCAAGGGACAAGTGGATCGTCTCCAAAGAGATCACCCACCCACCGATCATCGATGAGGCCACCTTCGAACAGGCGCAGACACTGCTCGCACGACACCGATTGGGATTGGACATCCCGCAACGGCAACGCCGCGCCCGCAACCCCTACGTCTTCCGCGGCCTGATCTACTGCGCCGCCTGCAACCGGCGGATGCAGGGCCAGTACAACCACGGCGCTGCCTACTACCGCTGCCGCTTCCCCCAGGAATACGCCCTCGCCAACGACGTCTCCCATCCCCGCAACGTCTACCTCCGCGAGGAGACCCTCACCGACCCGCTCGACGCCTGGCTCGCTACCGCGTTCCACCCCGACCACATCGAGAACACGATCACCGCGATGGCAGACGCCCAGCTGGGCGACCATCCATCCCCCGCCATCACCACCGCCCGCGCGATCATCACCGAGTGCGACACGAAACTTCAGCGCTACCGGGCGGCCCTCGACGCCGGAGCCGACCCCTCGGTCGTCAGTAAGTGGATAGCCCAGACACAGGCCGAACGGACCCGAGCCGAAACG
>NZ_JBNCKQ010000013.1:0-72944 GCF_049841615.1 Micromonospora sp. DT63
CTACCAGGTCACCGTCGACCACCTCGCCGACTGGATCGCCACCCGCGGCTACGCCACCAGCTGACCCACACACCAACGCACCAACCGACAAGGGCCGGACCCCGATCGTGGGGTCCGGCCCTTTCGGTGTGCCCGGGGGTCATTCGGGCGCGAAGCGCGCCTCCGCCCCGCGCCGAACGGCCCGGTTCCTCAGCCCACTTACCCAGGGCATGAGCAGATCTTGGACAGTTTCCGTTAGCGCTAACGGAAACTGTCCAAGATCTGCGGCGTTACGGTTGGACGACCGAGCCGACCCGAGGCGGCCGCGGGTAGGGAAGTCCCCCTTGGCCACCGGAGCCAGATCAGCGCCGGCGTCGGCACGCACGACCGGTGGCTCGTGGCGCATGGCCCGACCGGGGCTTCGGTAGGCCACCCGCGGCCACGGCCCAGCCCGTGCGACGCAGCCCGTGCGGCCCAACCGGTAGGCCACTCGCGGCCACGGCCCAGCCCGTGCGGCCCAGCCCATGCGGCCCAGCCCATGCGGCCCAGCCGGTAGGCCACTCACGGCCACGGCGCAGCCCGTGCCGCCCAGCCCGCGCGGCGCAGCCCGCGCGGCCCAGCCCGTGCGGGTCAGCCGCCGGAGTCGTCCATCTCGGCGCCCTCGGGGACGGTGTCGTCGTCGCGGCTGGCCAGCCAGCCGTCCGGCAGGGCGACCTTGCCCGGCGAGTTGGTACGCCCGCGCGGCTGACCCAGGGCGGCCACCGGGAACGGCTCGGTCGGGTCGAGCTTGCCGAGCAGGTCGTCGAGTTGGGCCAGGCTCTCGATCATCGCCAGCGAACGGCGCAGCTCGCCGCCCACGGGGAAGCCCTTCAGGTACCAGGCGACGTGCTTGCGGAAGTCGGTGCAGCCGTCGCGCTCACCCCGCGCGGGGTTGCGGGCGCCGGCCACGAATTGGTCGACGAGCAGTTCGGCGTGCCGGCGCATGGTCACCGCCACCTCGCCGAGGGTGGGCAGACGCCGTTCGGGCCGGCCGGTGAAGGCGGCTTCCAGGTCGGCGAAGAGCCACGGCCGGCCGAGGCAGCCCCGACCGATCACCACGCCGTCGACCCCGGTGTGCGCGACCATCCGGAGCGCGTCGTCGGCCTCCCAGATGTCGCCGTTGCCGAGGACCGGCACGTCGAGGGCCTGCTTCAGGGTGGCGATCGCGTCCCAGTCGGCGGTGCCCGAGTAGCGCTGCGCGGCCGTACGCCCGTGCAGGGCCACCGCGGCGACGCCGGCGTCCTGGGCGGCGAGCCCCGCTTCGACGTACGTCAGGTGGTCGTCGTCGATGCCCTTGCGCATCTTCACGGTGACCGGCACCCCGGAGGGTGCGGCGGCGTCCACCGCGGCCCGCACCAGGCGGGCGAAGAGCCGGCGTCGCCACGGGAGCGCGGCGCCGCCGCCCCGCCGGGTGACCTTGGGGACCGGGCAGCCGAAGTTGAGGTCGATGTGGTCGGCCAGGTTGCGCTCGACGACGATCCGCACGGCGGCGGCGGTGACCTCCGGGTCGGTGCCGTAGAGCTGGAGGCTGCGCGGCTGCTCGTCGTCGCCGAACGCGATCATGCGGAGCGTCTTCGGGTTGCGCTCGACAAGAGCACGGGTCGTGATCATCTCGCAGACGTAGATGCCGCCGCCCTGCTCGCGGCAGAGCCGGCGGAACCCGACGTTCGTGATGCCTGCCATCGGCGCGAGCACCACCGGTGGCGACACCTGGTACGGCCCGAGGGCCAACGGGCGCAGCACGGGAACGGTCGAGGCGGTCACCGCACAAGTGTACGGGGCCCCGACCGGCGCTTTCCGCGTCGGCCGGGGCCCCGTGCCCACCGTCTCAGCAGCCGGGGAGGCGCTCGATCAGGTAGCGCTCGACCTGGTCCAGCGAGACGCGCTCCTGGCCCATGGTGTCCCGGTTCCGCACCGTCACGGCGTTGTCGTCAAGCGTGTCGAAGTCGACTGTCACGCAGAACGGGGTGCCGATCTCGTCCTGCCGGCGGTAGCGGCGGCCGATCGCCTGCGAGTCGTCGAACTCGACCACCCAGCGCTTGCGCAGCAGCGCGGCGAGGTCCTTGGCCTTGGGCGACAGCGCCTCGTTACGCGACAGCGGCAGCACTGCCACCTTCACCGGGGCGAGCCGCGGGTCGAACCGCATCACGGTGCGCTTGTCCACGCCGCCCTTGGTGTTCGGCGCCTCGTCCTCGTCGTACGCCTCCAGCAGGAAGGCGAGCACCGCCCGGGTCAGACCGGCGGCCGGCTCGATGACGTACGGCATCCAGCGCTCGCCCTTGGTCTGGTCGAAGTACGACAGGTCGACGCCGGAGTGCTTGCTGTGCGTGGAGAGGTCGAAGTCGGTGCGGTTGGCGACACCCTCCAGCTCGGCGAACTCGGTGCCGCCGAACTGGAAGCGGTACTCGATGTCGACAGTGCGCTTCGAGTAGTGCGAGAGCTTCTCGGCAGGGTGCTCGTACAGGCGCAGGTTGTCCGCCGAGAGCCCGAGGTCGAGGTACCAGTTCCAGCGCTCCTGGAGCCAGTACTCGTGCCACTCTTCGTCGGTGCCCGGCTCGACGAAGAACTCCATCTCCATCTGCTCGAACTCGCGGGTCCGGAAGATGAAGTTGCCCGGGGTGATCTCGTTGCGGAACGACTTGCCGGTCTGCGCGATGCCGAACGGCGGCTTCTTGCGGGCGACCGTCTCGACGTTCTTGTAGTTGACGAAGATGCCCTGCGCGGTCTCCGGGCGCAGGTAGTGCAGCCCCTCGTCGCTCTCCACCGGGCCCAGGTACGTCTTCATCAGGCCGTTGAACATCTTCGGCTCGGTGAAGGTGCCCTTGTTGCCGCAGTTGGGGCAGTTGACCTCGGCGAGCGAGGTGGGCGCGTGGCCGTGCTTGGCCTCGTACGCCTCCTCGATGTGGTCGGCCCGGAACCGCTTGTGGCAGAACTGGCACTCGGTGAGCGGGTCGACGAACTCGGCGATGTGGCCGGACGCCTCCCACACCTTGCGGGCCAGGATCACGGCGGAGTCGAGGCCGACGACGTCGTCGCGCTGCTGGACCATGGTCTTCCACCACTGCCGGCGGACGTTCTCCTTCAGCTCCACGCCGAGCGGACCGTAGTCCCACGCCGATCGGGTGCCTCCGTAGATCTCGCTGGAGGGGAAGACGAAGCCTCGGCGCTTGGCGAGGCTGACGACGGCGTCGATACGGTCGGCTGGCATGTTTCCTCCTACGCCGGCTGGCGGTCGGCGGGGGCGAGATGTGGATGGATCGGTCGGTTCGGGCCAACGGTACGACCACCGGCGTCCCGAGCCCAGCAGAATACCGGTGGCGGGTCAGCTCACCCCGCAGACCTCCATGCCGCCGGTCTGACCGTCCTGGCCCAGGCTGACCTGCTGCCGCTCCCGGTCGCCGCCGTCGAGGGTCACGTCGACCGGGACCGTCAGGTTGGTGGTGTCCACCTCACCCACCCGGAACGCGGTGACCTGCGGCTCGGCGGCTGCCCGCCGCTCGAACTCGGGGCGGGACTCGCGCCGCTGCGCGTCGTCGCAGAGCTGGTCGTACGCCCGGCCGTAGTTTCGCTCGACGAGCGCCTGGTAGTAGTCGCCGGTCACCGTGCGGCCCTGCTCGCGTACCGCCTGCACGCCGCTCACGGCCAGGCCGACGACTGCCGTGCCTCCGCCGCCGCAGCAGAGCAGCACGGCGAGGGCGCCGACGCCGAGGCCGATCCAGAGCCGGGTCCGGCGGCCCTCGGTGGGCGGCGCGGCGAACGGCGGAGCCACACCGGGACCGGGCGGCGGGGCGGGTGCGGTCATAGGAGCAGGGTAGTGCCCGGCGGCTCAGCGGTAAGGACCAGCGGCCCGATCACTCTCGGCTACCACCACTGCTCCCCCGGGCGCGGCAGTGGCCAGCGCCTCGTACGCGGACGGCTCGTCGACCGACTGGGCGAGCAACGGCACCGCGCTGACCTTGACTTCGAAGGCGCCGAGCGCCCGCCGGTAGGTGCCTACCGACTCCCACTCGGTGAGCAGCGTCCAGTACCGGGGGTCGTCCAGGGCCCGGACCAGTTGGCCGCGCAGGTAGCCGGGGCAGGCGGCCAGCGCGGTGAGGGCGGCGTGCGCCCGTTCGGTGAAGCCGTCGGCGACATCGACGTCGACCACGAACCGGTTGGTCACCAGCACCGGGGGTTCCTCCTCGTAGAGTCTGTGGGATGCAGCGTACGCAGCGCCCTCTGCTGGCCCGGTTGGCCGGGGCGAACCCGACGTCGGTGTTCCTGCTCACCCTGGTGGTGGTGCTGGTGGCGTTCTTCACGCCGGGGGTGGTCGGCGCTCTGCTGACGCTGGCCCTCGCCGCCGCCCTGATCGCCCTGTTGGCGACCACCTGGTCGGTTCAGGCGCCACAGACGCGGCTGATCCGGCTGCTGATGCTGACTCTCCTGATCACGGTGGGCCTGGCGAAGCTGCTCTGACATGCAAGCATGCGTTTTTGACAATCATTGTCGTTACCACGGACAGTTGGGGACATGACCAACCGCACCACGTCCCGCGTCCTGGCCGCCGCGACCGCCCTGCTCGCCCTGGGCGCCGTCGCCGGCTGCTCCACCGGCGGCGCGGCCGGCGCCGATCCCCAACGGGTCGACGTGGTGGCCGCGTTCTACCCACTCCAGTTCCTCGCCGAGCGCATCGGCGGTGACGCCGTCCACGTGACCAACCTGGCCAAGCCGGGCGCCGAGCCGCACGACCTGGAGCTGAGCCCCCGCCAGGTCGGTCAGGTCACCGAGGCCGAGCTGATCGTCTACCTGAAGGGCTTCCAGCCCGCGGTGGACGAGACTGTCGCGCAGGACGACGACGCCCCGGTGTTCGACGTGGCAGGCGTGCAGCCGCTGTTGGACGCGAGCGCCGGCGGCCACAACCACGAGGGCGAGGAGGAGCAGGGCGAGGAGCAGCACGCGCACGCCAAGGACCCGCACGTCTGGCTCGACCCGACCCGGCTTGCCGCCATCGGCGACCAGCTCGCCCAGCGGCTCGGCGAGGTCGACCCCGACCACGCGGCCGACTACACCGCACGGGCCACGGCTCTGCGCGCCGATCTGACGGCCCTCGACGGCGAGTTCACCCAGGGCCTCGCGACCTGCCAGCGGCGGGAGATCGTGACCAGCCACACCGCGTTCGGCTACCTGGCCGACCGCTACCGACTCGAACAGGTAGGCATCACCGGGCTGAGCCCGGACGTCGAGCCCTCGCCGCAGCGGCTCGCCCGGGTCATCGAGGACGCGAAGGCGCACCAGGCCAGCACGATCTTCTTCGAGGCGCTGGTCAGCCCGAAGGTCGCCGAGACCATCGCCGGCCAGGTCGGCGCGAAGACCGCGGTGCTCGACCCGATCGAAGGACTCGCCGCAGGCAGCGGCTCGGACTACCTTTCGGTCATGCGTACCAACCTGCAGACCCTGCGGACGGCGTTGAGCTGCTCGTGAGCACTCCCGTCATCACCGTCGAGCACGGCGCGGTCGGCTACGACGGCCGCCCGGTGCTCCGGGACGTCTCGCTCACCGTGACCGCCGGGGAGGTGGTCGCCGTGCTCGGCGCCAACGGCTCCGGCAAGTCCACGCTGATCCGCGCGATCCTCGGCCTGGTGCCGCTCAGCGCCGGCTCGATCACCCTCTTCGACCGGCCGTTGCGCCAGTTCCGCCAGTGGCAACGCATCGGGTACGTCCCGCAGCGCCTCGGCGCCGGCGGAGGCGTGCCCGCCACCGTCCGCGAGGTGGTGGCGTCCGGCCGACTCGCCCGCCGGGGGATCCTGCGCCCACCCGGCGCGGCCGACCGGGCCGCCGTCGACGCGGCCCTGCGCGCGGTGGGGCTCGCCGACCGGGCTGCCGACCCGGTGTCCACCCTCTCCGGCGGTCAGCAGCAGCGCACCCTGATCGCCCGTGCGCTGTCCGGCCGGCCGGAGCTGCTGATCCTCGACGAACCCACCGCCGGGGTGGACGCGGCCAGCCAGGAGGCGTTCGCGGGCGCGCTGCGCGACTTCGTCGCCGACGGCGGGACGGTGCTGCTGGTGGCACACGAGTTGGGCCCGCTGCGACCGGTGATCAGCCGGGCGGTAGTCGTCCACCAGGGCGGCATCTGTCACGACGGTCCGGTTCCGGACCCGGCCGGCCACCACGCGGAGCCCGACCACGACCACGTGCACCCGCACGGTCCCGACGAGCCCGCCGGGCTGTGGAGCAACTGACCATGGAACTCTTCCAGTACCCCTACATGCAGCGCGCCCTGATCGGCGCGCTGGTGATCGGCCTGGCCGCGCCGGCGCTCGGCATCTACCTGGTGCAGCGCCGACTGACGCTGATCGGCGACGGCATCGGCCACGTGGCGTTGACAGGCGTCGGCGCCGGCCTGCTCCTCAACCGCTCGCCGGTGCTGGTGGCGGTGATCGTCGCCACGGTGGGCGCGATCGCCATCGAGGTGGTCCGCGCTCGCGGGAGGACGTCCGGTGACCTGGCCCTGGCGCTGCTCTTCTACGGCGGCATCGCCGGCGGCGTACTGCTGGTCGGCCTCTCGGACGCGACAAGCGCCAACCTCAACGCCTACCTCTTCGGGTCGCTGCTCTCCACCTCGATGGCCGACCTGGTCACCGTCGGAGTGCTCGGCGCGGCGATCCTGATCACCATGATCGTGCTGCGGCCGGCGCTCTTCGCGATCAGCCACGACGAGGAGTACGCCCGCGTGTCCGGCCTGCCGGTACGCACCCTCAACCTGCTGATCGCCGTCACCACCGCGGTCACGGTGACCATCGCGATGCGGGCCGTCGGGGTGCTGCTGATCAGCGCGCTGATGGTGGTTCCGGTGGCCACCGCCCAGCAGGTCACCCGGGGCTTTCGCAGCACGATGACCGCCGCGATGGCGCTCGGGTTCTTCGCCGCCGGCTCCGGCGTCTGGGTGGCGGCCACCGCCGACACCCCGCCCGGCGCCTCGGTGGTGCTGCTGGCGATCGCCTCGTTCCTGGTGGTGGCCGTGGCTGGCGCCCTCTGGCGGGCGGTGCGCCGCCGCACCGCACCGACCCCCGTACCGGCGCCGGAACCACACGAGGTAGTCCTGCACTGAACCTGATCGGCGGATGTCGGTGGTATTGGTTACCGTTGCAAGATGACCAGCGCAACAGGCTACGAGGGTTTCGACGGAGCCAGCGAGTTGCTCCGGGCCCTGTCGGCGCCCATCCGGCTGGCCATCGTCAGCGAGCTGGCCGGCGGCGAGCGGTGCGTACACGAGCTGGTGGAGAAGCTGGGCGCGGCACAGCCGCTGGTGTCCCAGCACCTGCGGGTGCTGCGCGGCGCGGGCGTGGTGCGGGGCTCCCGCCGGGGCCGGGAGATCGCGTACAGCCTCGTCGACGAGCACGTCGCGCACATCGTGGCGGACGCGGTCAGCCACGCCGGGGAGGGATCATGAGCGAGAGCGGCGCCGCGGTGCGCAACACCCGGCAGCGCTCGGCGGTGAGCGCGCTGCTGGGCGAGATGGAGGGCTTCCACAGCGCCCAGGACCTGCACGCGATGCTCCGGCAACGCGGCGAACGGGTCGGCCTCACGACTGTCTACCGCACCCTGCAAGGGTTGGCCGACGCGGGCGAGATCGACGTGATGCGCCCGCCGGGCGGCGAGCACCTCTACCGCCGGTGCAGCGAAGGGCACCACCACCACCTGGTCTGCCGGGCCTGCGGGCGTACGGTCGAGGTGGCCGGCCCTGCCGTGGAGAGCTGGGCCGACCGGGTCGCCGCGCAGCACGGCTACGCCGACGTCAGCCACACCCTGGAAATCTTCGGCACCTGCCCGGCCTGCGTCCGGTGACTAGCCTGGGGCCGTGTCAGACCTTCAGTTCAGGCCGGTGCAATCGGTAGGTAACGAAGCAGCCCTGCTCGACTGGCAGTACATCCACAATCTGATCATCCCCACGGCCGCGCTGTCGGTCGACGAGATCGTCGTCCGCGCCCAGCGGAACATCCTCGAGGTCGCGTACGTCGAGGGCTCGCCGGTGGGGTGCTCGACGGTACGACCCCCGGAATCCGACGCGGCGGCGGCGACCGTGATCGCACGGGTTCTGCCTGGACATCGCCGGCGCGGCTACGGGGAGCAGGTCTACCAGCGAGGGCTGGCGAGGGCACGCGATCTGGGCGCAGAGGTCATCGACACTGTCGTCCTGGCCTCCAACGACGACGGCCTGCGGTTCGCCCGACAGCACGGCTTCGTCGAGATCGAGCGGTACGTCCTGCCCGGTGACACCGTGCCGTTCGTGGACCTCCGGCTCGCCTGATCGCGGCGTGACAGGTGATCGCACCGTTCCCGTGCGATCCTCGGGCAGCTGATCCGGCGGGTGCCGGTCGCGGCGCGTTCGTGGCACGCTGTCCGGCGTGAAGATCTACGCCGATCGGTTTCCGACCGCCGTCCGACAGTTGATCACCGACCTGCTCGTCGTCGCCTGGGTGTACGTCGCGATCCGCGCCGCGCTCTGGCTGCACGACCTGGTGCAGAAGCTCGCCGTACCCGGACAGAAGCTGGAGGGCGCCGGCGGTGGCCTCGCCGACAACCTCGCCGACGCCGGCGGCAAGGTCCGGCGGGTGCCGCTGGTCGGTGACGAGCTGACCGCGCCCTTCCAGCGGGCCGCCGACGCCGCCCGCGGGCTCGCCGACGCCGGCCGGGAGCAGCAGCACCTGGTCGACCAGCTCGCCCTCGCCCTCACCGTCGCGGTGCTGATCTTCCCGCTCGGGCTGGTGCTCTTCGGTTGGCTGCCGCTGCGGCTGCGGTGGATGCGCCGGGCCGGATCGGCCGCGAAGCTGGCTGCCGGGCCGGCCGGGCGGGACCTGCTCGCGCTACGCGCGCTGGCCACCCAGCCGCTGGGCCGGCTGACCCGGATCGCGCCCGACGTCGCCGAGGCGTGGCGACGCGGCGACGACGAGACCGTCGAGGCCCTGGCCGCGCTGGAGCTACGCCAACTCGGCCTGCGCAACAAAGGCCGCTAACCCACCCACACCCCGCACCCCGCACCCCGCACCCCGCACCCCGCACCCCGCACCCCGCACCCCGCACCCCGCACCCCGCACCCCGCACCCGCGATCTTGCAGATTCTGTCGCGGCATAAGGGGCAGAACAGGACAAGTCAGCGACCGAAAGTGCAAGATCGACGAGATCGGTCGCGCCCCTCGGGACGACGTTCCGCGTGGGGTGTGCCGTGCGGTGGCGCCGCGCCGACTCGGGACCTGCGGCGATCGGGCCGTTAAGGTCTTCGGGTGTTCTACTTCCTGATCGTCATCGCCGTACTGCTGCTCGGCTACGCCGCCGTCCTGGTCTCCCTCGTCCGCCGGGGCAGGAAGATCCCACCCGCGGCGTACCTCGCCTTGGCCGGGCTCAACGGTCTGATCCTGGCCGGGGTGCTGGCCTGGGCGGTCGCCCGCTGAAACCCCACGCTGTGCCAAGCGACGCCGTGCCGAGCCACACCACGCCACGCCACGGCACGCCACGCCACGCCACGCCACGCCACAAGATCGTGCTCGAAGCATGAAGTAGTGGCCTCGCGGTTGGAGGGATGCCACTACTTCCAGGATCGAGCGCGATCTTGCGGTGCGATCGACACCACCAGCGCGGCGAGGATCGACGGCGACGCAGCGGGCGGGTCGGGAAGGGCTACGGCTTCGGCGGGATGCGGCGGCGGACGTCCTCGGCGGTGGACGGGCCGGGCGACCAGCGGGCCACCCAGGGCAACTCGTCGGACGGGGTGATGACCCCCTCCTCCAGGCCCGCGTAGCGGCCGGCGAGGATCCGCTTGGCGGCTGCGGTGTCGACGGAGTCGGTGTTGTCCCAGAGTGCCGTGAACAGGGCGTCCACCCGAACCCGGGCCTGCCGGCAGAACAGGTCGGCCAGCTCGACGTTCTCCGGTCGCGTGTCCCGCTCGGCGGACGCCCGGACGCAGACGGCGGACATCGCGAACAACTCCGCGCCGATGTCCACCACGCGCCCGAGGAACGCCTGCTTGCGCTCCATCTTTCCCTGCCAGCGGGACATCGCGTAGAACGTCGACCGGGCCAGCTTGCGCGACGACCGCTCCACCTGGCGCAGGTGCGCGGCCAGGGGGCCGAACTCGGCGTACGACGACGGGCTCTGGCCCTTGCCGACCGCGAGGGTCGGCAGCCACCTCGCGTAGAACGCGCCCGCACGGGCGCCGGCGCGGGCCTTGCGGCCGAGCCCCGCCTCCGGGTCGATGATGTCGCCGGCCACCGAGAGGTGGGCGTCGACCGCCTCCCGGGCGATCAGCAGATGCATGATCTCGGTCGAGCCCTCGAAGATTCGGTTGATCCGCAGGTCGCGGAGCACCTGCTCGACGTTCGCCGGGCGTTCGCCGCGGGCGGCCAACGAGTCGGCCGTCTCGTAGCCGCGCCCGCCCCGGATCTGGATCAGCTCGTCGGCGATCTTCCAGGCCATCTCGCTGGCGTACAGCTTGACCAGCGCCGCCTCGATCCGGATGTCGTTACGGTCGTCGTCGGCGAGCAGGCAGCACAGGTCGAGCATGGTCTCCATGCCGTACGTGGTGGCGGCGATGAAGGAGAGCTTCTGGGCGACCGCCTCGTGCTCGCCCACCGGCCGGCCCCACTGGACGCGGTCGGCGGCCCAGCCCCGGGCGACGTTCAACGACCACTTGCCGGCGCCCACACACATGGCCGGCAGGGAGAGCCGGCCCGTGTTCAACGTGGTTAGGGCGATCTTGAGGCCCTTGCCCTCACCGCCGATGACGTTCTCCGCCGGTACGAACACGTCGTGGAACCGGGTCAGGCTGTTCTCCAGACCGCGCAGACCGACGAACTCGTTGCGCCGCTCCACCGTGATGCCCGCGCTGTCGCCGTCCACCACGAACGCGGTGATCCCGCCGCGCCGACCCTCGGCGGCGGGCACCCGGGCCATCACCACCAGCAGGGTCGCGACGATGCCGTTGGTGGCCCAGAGCTTGACCCCGTTGAGTCGGTAGCCGGTGCCGTCCTCGGTCGGCTCGGCGGTGGTGGCGAGCCGGGCCGGGTCGGAGCCCACGTCCGGCTCGGTGAGCAGGAAAGCGGAGACCTCGCCCGCGGCGAGCCGGGGCAGGAAGCGCTGCTTCTGCTCGGCGGTGCCGAACATCTTCAGCGGCTGCGGCACCCCGATCGACTGGTGCGCCGAGAGCAGCGCGCCGATCGCCGGGCTGACCGAGCCGGCCAGCATCAGCACCCGGCAGTAGTGCAGGTTGCTCAGACCGAGGCCGCCGTACTTCCGGTCGATTTTCATGCCGAACGCGCCGAGGTCGGCGAGCCCGTGGAAGACGGAGTCCGGAATGGAGGCGTCGCGTTCGATGGCCGCGCCGTCCACTTCGGAGGTGAGGAAGGCGCGGAACCGACCAAGGAACTCCTCGGCGCGGGCCACGTCGTCCGGGTCGGAGCGCGGCCACGGGTCGATGAGGTCGAGCCGGAACCGGCCGAGGAACAGCTCCTTGCCGAAGCTGGGCCGATCCCAGGTGGACTCCCGGGCGGCCTCGGCGACCTGCCGGGCCTCCTTCTCGGAGACCTGCCCCGCCTCCGCCGGCAACGGCGCGGCACTACCGGCCACAGTGCTGCCGGGCGCGGCGCTAACGGGCGCAGTGCTGCCGGGCGTGGCTTCGGAGTCGGGGCCGTCCGGTGCCGTTCGGCCGTTCTGCGTCGTGGTCACGGCTGCCCCCTCGAACCTCGGTTGCGGCTGCGTCAACGTGCGCGACTACCGTCACGCTACCCCCGGTTGTTACCCAGGGGTAGCGCTGCGCACGGATCGATGTAGGCCGCTCCGGCGAGGTCAGCGGCCGGTGAGCGTGTCCGGGTCGTCGTCCTCGTCTTCGATGTCGTCCTCACCCCAGCTGCGGCGGGCGAACGGCAGGATCATCCAGAAGGTGAGGAACCAGAGCCCGGTCAGCGCACTGAGCAGGAAAGCGACCGGCCGGTCCAGCACGAAGTCGGTGATCAGCAGCACCGAGCTGACCATCGCGATCAGCATGAAGGCGAGGCCGCCGGTGGCCATCCGGTGGGCGAAGCGGACCAGCTCCGGCTTGCGCCCCTGACGGAACAGCGCCCGGTGGAACGCCACCGGCGAGATGATCAACGCGGTGGCGGCGGCCGCGGCGAGCAGCGCGACGATGTAGACGTCCCGCTGGAACTCGCTGGTCCGGGTGAACCCGTTGCTGAACGGCAGGGTGAGCAGGAAGGCGAAGAGGATCTGCACACCGGTCTGGGCGACCCGCAGCTCCTGCAACAGGTCGGCGAAGTTGCGCTGCCAACGCTGCTTCTCGGTCTCCTTGGACACGCGCTACCTCCGGTCAGACGGTACTGCCGGCGGTCCCGGCCGCCGGCAGCAACGCCAATGCCCCACCCGGCCGAGCGCGAAACAGACTCACGACATGTTCCGGCCATCTCCCGGTCGCCCGCCGGTCATCGCCCGGTCGCCACACCGTCGCCGCCCCACCCGCGTCGGGCCATCGCCCGCGCCACGCCGCCAACCCCGCGCCCGGCCGCATACCCGGGTGCGTGCCGTCGCGCCGTCGGCCGCCCGCGCCGCCGGGGAGGGGGTCAGGAGCCGCGGCGGATCCGGCCGGCGTACCGGGCCTCCAGCGCCGTGTTGTGCGCGTCGCCGTCCGGGATGTTCGCCGACAGGTAGACCGGAGGCCGCTCCCCCGCTGCCAACAACCGGGCGACGACCTCCACGGTGACCTGCTGCGCCAGCAGCGCCGCAGTGATCGAGGAGACCGCGCCGACCGCGCCACCGCCGGGCAGCGGCAGCGTCGCGTCGCCGTACGGTGCGCCGTTGTTGAGCACCACGTCGGCGAGGTCGGCCAGCTTGTGCCCGGACGGGTGGCGGGACGTCATCCGCCCGGAGTGCTGCGCCGAGGTGATCGCCACCAGAGGGTGGCCGTGCTCCTTGACCAGCGTGGCGAACTCGACCATCGCGCCGTTGACCCCGGAGTTCGAGGCGAGCACGAAGACGTCGGCGGGGCGTACGGGGGCCAGCTCCCAGAGCCGGTGCGCCACCGCCGGGTCCCGCTCCAGCAGCGGCCCGAGACGATCGGCCGGTTCGCCGCCGAGCAGCACCAGGTCACGCAGCGCGATCCGGTTGGTGGGCACCAGGCCACCCGCCCGGCCGGCGATCTCCATGGCGAGGGCCTCCGAGTGCCCGGTGCCGAAGGCGTGCACCACCCCGTCGGCGCGTACCGCTTCGGCGATCAGATCGGCGGCCCGCCCCACCGCGTCCCGTTGGCTGGCGGCCACCCGGCCGATCGTCTCGGTCACCACGGCCAGGTAGTCCTCGGCGCTCACACTCATGCGTCCTCCGTCGTCCGGTTGCGGGCCATCCACTGCACGGCGAAGTCGACAGCTGCCCGCTGGCGTACCAACCTCCCCGTCCCGGCGCCCACCGGGCCGGAACGCACCGCCCCGGTGGCCTCCAGGTCCCGGCCCAACGCGCCGAAGTCGCCCGCGTCGAGCCGGACGTCCTGCCACCACACCCACTCGCGGCCACCGTCGGCCGTGCGTGCCGCCGCGCCCAGTCGCTCGCGCACCGGCTTGGGACTGCGGTACTCGGCCAGGTGCAGCGACGTGTTGACGCTGTGGTCCACACCGATCAGGAGCACGTCGGCGTCCAGGTCGTAGAGCCGGGCCAGCGGCGAGCCCTCGCCGAGCATGTCGGCCAGTTCGTGCCCCGCCACCACCTGCTCGGCCGTCGGCCCGAGCGCGGCGAACGACACGTGGGGATGCGTGCTGCGCATCGCCGCGGGCCAGCAGCGGACCGTCTCGGCGAACACGCCCATGTGCCGGCTCGGCGTGACCGCCGGGTCGAAGCCCGGCATCTCGGCGCGGATCAACTGCCACCAGTCCACCGGCACCGGCGGGTTGCGCCACTGCGCCGGGTCACTGTTGTCGGGGTTGTGGGTGGGCACCACGATCGTGCCGTCCGGGCCGAGCGCGTCGCGCAGGGCGAGCACCAGCGCCTGCGGCCCACCGCAGACGAAGCCCAGCGGGCGCATCCCGGCGTGCACCAGCACTGTCGAGCCGGGGCGTACACCCAGAAGGCGCAGCTGCGCGGCGATCGAGCGACGGGTGCCCAGCCCGCCGGCGGGCGCCGTCACGGCGCTTCTCCCCCTGCCGCCGGCCCGCCCGGCGCCCGTCGGCCCGGCACGGCTCAGGCCGTCCCGGCGATCCGGGCCAGGACCGCCTCGGCCAACGCGGCGGGTGCGGCGTCCGGAATCCAGTGGCTCACCCCGGGCAGCGGTACGAAGCGGTAGTCGCCGGTGACGTTGGCGGCGCACGCCTCGGCGGCGGGTCGTCCGATGGCGATGTCCCGGTCGCTCCAGACGTACGTGGTGGGTACGGCGACCGGACCGACAGCGGCCAGGTCGGCGCGGGACATGGCCCGGTACCAGTTCAGGGCGGCGGTGAGCGCGCCCGGCGCCCGCATCGGGTCGGCGTAGCGGTCCACCCGGGAGGCGTCGCCCACCCCGCCGAGCATCTTGCGCAGCGCCGTCGCGTGCCACGCGAGCAGCACCTTCTCGGCCTTGCCCGGCTTGCGGAACAGCGCGATGTACGACGAGCGGGCCTTCTGTTCCCGGTCGGTGCTCAGGGCGTGCGCCATGGCCGCCGGGTGCGGCACGGACACCGCGGTCAACGTACGGACCCGCTCGGGGTGCGCGGCGGCCACCGCCCAGGCCACGATCGCGCCCCAGTCGTGGCCGACCAGGTGGACGGCGTCCACACCGAGCGCGTCGAGCACCGCCACCACGTCGGCGACCAGTTCGGGAACCCGGTACGCGGACACCGCCTCCGGCCGGGCACCCGGCGAGTAGCCCCGCTGGTCCAGCGCGTACGTGCGCAGCCCGGCGGCGTGCAGTGCCGGCACGACCTCGTCCCACTCCCCGCTGTGCTGCGGGAAGCCGTGCAGCAGGAGGACGGGGACGCCGTCGGAGGGGCCGCCGGTGCGTACCTCGAACGTGAGACCTCGCGCGTCGACCTGCATGATCGTCAGCCTACCCAGGCGGCGGGACGCCGGCCCGGCTGCGCGGGCGGTCGGATGCCCTGCTGGGCTGTTACCCCTGGTCGGTGCTAGCGTCAGCGAGACAACTTCACATCCGACAGGGGAGCGCACAGCGCTGAGAGTGCGGGCACGCCCGCAGACCCTCGAACCTGATCTGGGTAATGCCAGCGCAGGGAGTTCGGTCGACCTCCAGCCGCGCCGTGGGTCCGGTGCCACCGGACGCGCGGCGTGCGTCTTCTCCTGGTTCGTTCCACTGAACTGGGAGCACAGCATGGACAACACCACAAGCCGTTGGCGCACCATCGACATCGTGGTCGCCTCGGTGATCGCGGTCGCCTTCGGCGTCATCTTCTGGGCCTGGGGCCTGGTCTGGAGCGCCACCGAGGGCGCGTTCGCCTTCTTCCCGCCGGCACAGACGCTGATCTACGGTGTCTGGCTGCTGCCGGCCGTGGTCGGCGGCCTGGTCATCCGCAAGCCCGGCGCCGCGCTCTACTGCGAGACGGTGGCCGCGGTCGTCTCCGCGCTGCTGGGCAGCCAGTGGGCCGGCACGGTGATCCCCCAGGGCATCGTGCAGGGCATCGGGGCCGAGCTGGCGTTCGCCGCTTTCCGGTACCGGTCGTTCCGGCTGCCGACCGCCGTACTGGCCGGCGCGTTGACCGGTCTCAGCGCGGCGCTGTTCGACTTCTTCGTCTGGAACGTCGACTACGCGCTGGGCGACTACCGCATCCCGTACGCCCTGCTCACCATCGTCAGCGCCACGATCATCGCCGGCGTGGGCGGCTGGTTGCTGACCCGCGCCCTGGCCAACACCGGTGCGCTGGACCGCTTCCCGGTAGGCCGGGACCGCGCCCTCATCTGAGGGCGCAACCGTCCCCGTGATCAAGAGGTTCGCGTCAATGGAAGCCGGATTTCTGCCGCAAACCTCTTGATCACCGGCGGGAAGACGGCCGGGAAGAGCCGGGGAAGACGGCCGGGAGTGGTTGGAAGGGGGTGTCGGGTGGGCGGGGTGCTGCTGCGGGGGTTCGGCTGGCGGCATGCCGGGCGGCGGGCCTGGGCTGTGCGCGGAGTGGATCTGCGGGTCGAGGCCGGGGAGCGGGTGCTGCTGCTCGGGCCCTCGGGGGCCGGCAAGAGCACACTGCTCAGCGCGCTGGCCGGGCTGCTGCCCGACGATTCCGGTGAGCAGGAGGGCACCGTCGAGATCGACGGGCTCGACCCCCGCAAGGCGCGGGAACGGGTCGGCATCGTCTTTCAGGACCCGCAGACCCAGTTGGTGATGGCGCGCAGCGGCGACGACGTCGCGTTCGGGCTGGAGAACCGGGGCGTACCGACGGACGAGATCTGGCCCCGGGTCGACGAGGCGCTGCGGCGGGTCGGTTTCCCGTATCCCCGGGACCGCAGCACTGCCGCGCTCTCCGGCGGCGAGCAGCAACGCCTGGCTCTGGCCGGCGCGTTGGCCCTGCGGCCCGGGCTGCTGCTGCTCGACGAGCCGACCGCCAACCTCGATCCGGACGGAGCCGCGCTGGTCCGGGGCGCGGTGACGGGCGCGTTGGACGCCGACACCACAGTGATCCTGGTCGAACACCGGGTCGCCGAGGCACTGCCACTTGTGAACCGGGTGGTCGTCCTGGAGCCCGGCGGCGGGGTCCGCGCGGACGGGACGCCCGACGCGGTCTTCGCCGCGCACGGCGCCGCCCTCGCCGCCGAGGGCGTCTGGGTGCCCGGTCACTCCATCGCGCCCCGCACGGCCGCCGCCACCCCCGGCGACCTGCTGCTCACCGCCGACCGGCTCGGCCTGCCGCCCCGGCTGGGCCCCACCGACCTGGCGGTACGCGCCGGAGAGGCACTCGCCGTACGCGGGCCCAACGGCGCCGGCAAGTCCACCCTGGCGCTGCTGCTCGGCGGTCTGCTCAAACCGGGCGTCGGCCGCGTCACCGCCTCGGCCGAGTTGGCCGGCGCGGACCACCGCGCTCCCCCGCACCGCTGGCGAGCGCCCGCGCTGGCCCGACGGATCGGGTCGGTCTTCCAGGACCCGGAGCACCAGTTCGTCACGAGCACCGTCTTCGACGAGCTGGCGCTCGGGCCACGCCGGACGGGTCAACCCGAGGCCGCCGTCCGGGAGACCGTGGCGGAACTGCTGGAACGACTGCGGCTGACCCGACTCGCGGCGGCCAACCCGTACACCCTCTCGGGTGGGGAGGCACGGCGGCTGAGCGTGGCGACGGCCCTGGCCACGGCACCCCGCCTGCTGATCTGCGACGAACCGACCTTCGGGCAGGACCGGCGGACCTGGCGGGAGCTGGTCGACCTCTTCGCCGACCTGCGGGACGCCGGCCACGGCGTGGTCACGGTCACCCACGACCTCGATTTCGTCGCCGCGCTCGCCGACCGCACGGTCACCCTGGAGCGACAGTGACCGCCCGGAGCACCAACGTCGGCGGCGCTGCCGGGTCGCGCGGGACCGCGTCCACCCGAGGTGACCTCCGATGATCAGCATCGAGCCGGTCGCCGCGCCCGGCGCCCCGCTGGCCCGGCGGAACCCGGTGGCGAAGGTGGCCGCCGCGCTGGTCTTCTCGTTCGTCCTGCTGGCGACGCTCGACCCGGTGGCGCCGGCGATCGCCATCGCTGTCGAACTTGCCGTCCTGCCGCTGTTCGGCGTCCGCTACCGGGTGCTGGCCCGGCGGGCCCTGCCCCTGCTGCTCAGCGCCACCGGCATCCTGGTCACCCTGGTGCTCTTCGCCGCCGACCAGTCCGGCCGGGTGCTGCTGGAGGCCGGGCCGGTGCTGGTGAGCACCGGCGTGCTGCGCACCGCTCTCGGCCTGGTGCTGCGGATCTTCGCGGTGGCCCTGCCCGGCGTGATCGTCTTCGCCACCACCGACCCGACCGACCTGGCCGACGCGCTGATCCAGAACGCGAAGGCGCCGGCACGGTTCGCCGTCGGGTCGCTTGCCGCGTTCCGGCTGGTGCCGCTGCTCGGTCAGGAATGGCAGATGATCAGCATGGCCCGGCGGGCACGCGGCGTCGACGCCGGACGCAATCCGGTGGCGAAGCTGCGGCTGTTCACGTCCACGGCGTTCGCGCTGCTGGTCGGGGCGATCCGTCGGGGCACCCGGCTGGCCGTCGCCATGGACGCGCGCGGCTTCGACGGCGACACACCCCGTACCGTCGCCCGACGCCAGCGCTTCGGCCTCGCCGACGCGCTGCTGATCGCCGGGGCGGCCGCGCTGGCCGGAGCGGCCCTGACGACGAGCGTGCTCCTCGGCACCTTCCGTCCCCTGATCGGCTGACGCCAACCCCCGTCCCCGCGATCTTGCAGTTACTGTCGTTGATTCACCCCGAATGCGTGGGTATGTAGCGACAGAAAGTGCAAGATCGCGGGGGCGGGGGCGGGGGCGAGCTCAGCTGCGTCGGTAGGCGTAGCGGCGCGGCTGCCCGGCTCGCTGGCTCTTGCCGTCGAACGAGCGGGCTCGGCCGGCCTGGGGTGGCCCGGCCTGGGGCGCCTCAGGTCGTCCGGTCACCGACGAGTCGGCAACCGGAGGCACGGCTGGGGCCGCCAAGGCCGGCAGCACCGGTTCCACTGCCGGTGCCGGCAGGGCGGACTTGACCGCCCGGGCCGGCGCCTCGGGACGAGCCGGCAGGTCCGCCCCGGTCGAGCCGGCAGACTCGACCGGCGGCGCCGGGGCTGTGCCGTGGCCGGCCGCCGGGTCGATGCCCAGCGGCGTCGGGGCGGGGGTACGGGTCTTTCTCGGATTGCGCCTGGCGGGCATCCGGGCCTCCTTCGGTGCCGACCGTCCCGGCGGTCCCGCGCTCCCGCGGTCGGTCGGATCGGCTGGTGACCGTGGCAACGCGACGGTCGAACGGGAAGGACTGCTCACCGGGGATCGGGCCGAATCAACACCGCCGAACGGTGCAGGAGGACGCGCGACGCCCGGGAGCGCACGGACCGCGATCGCGGGGAGGCGGGCCGGCTCGGGAAGTGGGGCGTCAGTTGCGCATGCCCGAACCCTAACCACCGCCCGATAAGACGCGCACCCGATTTTCCTGGCACGATCGGCGCATGCTGATCGCGTTCTCGATCACCCCGCTCGGCGCCGGCGACTCCGTGGGTGACCTGGTTGCCGAGGCGGTACGGGTGGTCCGCGAGTCCGGATTGCCCAACCGGACCGATGCCATGTTCACCACCGTGGAGGGTGAGTGGGACGAGGTGATGGCGGTGGTGAAGCGGGCGGTCGACGTGGTGTCCGCGCAGGCGCCCCGGGTGAGTGTCGTCCTGAAGGCCGACGTCCGACCCGGGGTCACCGACGCGCTCACCGCGAAGGTGGCGCGTGTGGAGGATCGACTGTCCCAGGGGTGAGCGGGGCCGCCGGTCAGGGTGTGGCCACGCCGGGCGGACGGGCCGCGACCAGGCAGTGACCCGCCGTGGGACGACCCGCCCACGATGCCGCGCGCCGCGATACGGTCGCAGCAGGATAGTTCGACGGCGAGAGGTGGCGGCACGAATGGCTGAGCAGGCGACGGCGCAGATCGGCGTGACCGGGCTGGCGGTGATGGGCCGGAACCTGGCCCGCAACCTGGCCCGCAACGGCTTTACCGTGGCGGTGCACAACCGGTCACCGGAGCGCACCCGCAGCCTCGTCGCCGAGCACGGTGACGAGGGCACCTTCGTGCCCGGTGAGTCGATGGCCGACTTCGTGGCGTCGCTGGAACGGCCCCGCGCGGTGATCGTGATGGTCAAGGCCGGTGCGCCCACCGACGCCGTGATCGACGAGCTGGTGCCGCTGCTGGAGGAGGGCGACATCATCGTCGACTGCGGCAACGCCCACTTCGCCGACACCCGTCGCCGGGAGGAGTCGCTGCGCGCGCAGGGGCTGCACTTCAGCGGCACCGGCGTCTCCGGTGGTGAGGAGGGCGCGCTGCTCGGGCCGAGCATCATGCCGGGCGGCTCGGAGGAGTCGTACGCCAAGCTCGGGCCGATGTTCGAGAAGATCGCCGCCCACGTCGACGGCGAGCCGTGCTGCACGCACGTCGGGCCGGACGGCGCCGGGCACTTCGTCAAGATGGTGCACAACGGCATCGAGTACGCCGACATGCAGCTCATCGCCGAGGCGTACGACCTGCTCCGGTCGGGCCTGGGCGCGAAGCCGGCGGAGATCGCGGAGATCTTCCGCGACTGGAACGGCGGCGAGCTGGAGTCCTTCCTCATCGAGATCACCGCCGACGTGCTCGCGCACACCGACGCGGCGACCGGCCGCGCGTTCGTCGACGTCGTACAGGACCGGGCCGAGCAGAAGGGCACCGGCCGGTGGACGGTGCAGAGCGCCCTCGACCTGGGCATCCCGATCACGGGCATCGCCGAGGCGACGTTCGCCCGCTCGCTGTCGGGTCACGTCGACCAGCGCGAGGCCGCCCGCCGGGCGTTCCCGGACGCCGGTGAGGCGTGGCAGGTCGCCGACCGGGACGCGTTCGTCGAGGACGTGCGCCGGGCGCTGCTCGCTTCCAAGATCGTCGCGTACGCGCAGGGCTTCGACCACATCCGGGCCGGCAGCCAGGAGTTCAACTGGGACATCGACCTCGGCGGCACGGCGACCATCTGGCGGGGCGGCTGCATCATCCGCGCCCGCTTCCTGAACCGCATCCGCGAGGCGTACGACGAGCAGCCCGACCTGCCGACGCTGCTCGTGGCACCGTACTTCGCCGAGGCGGTCGCGGCAGGTGTGCCGAGCTGGCGGCGGGTCGTGGCCGACGCGGCCCGGGCGGGGGTGCCGACGCCGGCGTTCTCGTCGTCGTTGGCGTACTTCGACGCGCTGCGCGCCGAGCGGCTGCCCGCCGCGCTGATCCAGGGCCTGCGGGACAACTTCGGCGCGCACACCTACCAGCGCGTCGACCGCGAGGGTTCGTTCCACACCACCTGGGCCGGCGACAAGACCGAGTCCCCGGCGTAACCAGGATCGCCCCGCGCGCCGCGCTCGGCAAGATCGTGCTTGATCCAGGATGTAGTGGCCTCCCGCGCCAGGGAGGCCACTACATCCATGTTCGAGCGTGATCATGGGAGCCGACGCGGGCACCCGTCAGGCGACCGTGGCGTGCATCTCCCAGACGAGGATCTCGGCCGGCTCGTCGGCGGTCACCCGCCGGCCGCCGGTCATGGTGAGCCGGGCGGCGTCGCCGGTGCCGAGCGGGCCGCTGTCCTCCAGGGTCACCGTGCCGTTCGGCACGTACAGGTGCACGAAGGGCGCGTCCGGGAGGGTGACCTCGTCGCCCGGGCCGAGTCGGGCGGCGTGCAGGGTGGCGTACCGGTTGCGGATCCGGATCGCGGACGCCCCGTCGTAGCGGTCCATCCCGGAGGCGACCGGCACCAGGCCGCCGCGCAGCAACTCGTCCTCGATCTCCAGCTGCTCGTAGCCGGGGTCGACGCCCTGCTCATCGGGGAGCACCCACATCTGCACGAAGTGCACGGGGTCGCTGTGCGGCTCCTGGTTGTTGAGCCGCCAGGCGTCGTTCTTCTCCGAGTGCAGGATGCCGGTGCCGGCGCTCATCCGCTGCGCCAGGCCCGGGTAGATCACCCCGGAGTGGCCGGTGGAGTCCTGGTGCACGAGGGAGCCGCGCAGCACCCAGGTGACGATCTCCATGTCCTCGTGCGGGTGGGTCTCGAAGCCGGCGCCCGGCCGGACCACGTCGTCGTTGTTCACCAGCAGCAGCCCGTGGTGGGTGTTGGCCGGGTCGTAGTGCCGGGAGAACGAGAAGGAGTGCTTGGAATCCAACCAGGAGATCCGGGTGGCGAACCGGTCCTCGGCACGACGCAGGTCGACCGCCGGCGCGGGTGCGGTCACCAGGCACGCTGCCCGGTCTCGGGGGCGGTCACCAGGCACGCTGCCCGGTCTCGGGGGTCGACGGCGCCCAGGTCAGGGCCGGCTCACCGGTGACCAGCTCGGCGATCTCACCGGTACGCAGCTGCGGCGTGTGACCGAACTCCGCGCAGTGCTGCTCGGCGATCTCGGCGCAGATCTCGGCGACCTGTTCGCAGATCGGGTCGCCCAGATCCGCCGCGTTCAGCGCCATGATCATCTTGTACCGGAGATCCCGCATATCCCCCCCAACCGCATCATCCCGCCACCTCCGGACCCTACCTGCCCCCACCTCCCCGAACCCCGAAACAACCAACCCCACCCACCCTCCCCGGCCACCTCCCCGGCCGCGTCGATCATGGAGTTGTGGTGGCGAACGAAAGTCGCGAATGCGGCCGAACCGGCCACCCCAACTCCATGATCGACCGGGGCGTGCTGCACCGATTTGGCTTCCTGGACGCGCCGACCGGGTGAGACGCCAGCGCCGCCCCGCACGTCGTGTGCGGGGCGGCGCGGGAGAGTCGGGGACTACCAGAACCGGCGGCGCTTGGCCTTCTGCGGGCGGATCAGATCCGCACCCTTGGTCAGCAGCCGGGTCGCCCCGGAGGGACCACGCCGGGCCTCCAGGGTGTGGCTGAGGCGGCGGGCGCCGGCCGCGGCCACTGGCACCGCGATCGCCATCACCGCCCACTGGGCAATGCGCTTCTGGATCATGTGGGTTCACCTCCGTCAGTGGCTTCTGACGTAGCTGGTACCCAGAGTGACCGTCGGGTAAGCCTCCGCTCAGACCGTCGGGGCCACCGGGTTGGGCAGCGCGCCGCCGAACCGCCGGTCCCGCTGGGCGTACAGCTCGCACGCGTACCACAGGTGGCGGCGGTCGAAGTCCGGCCAGAGCGTGTCCAGGAAGACCAGCTCGGCGTACGCGGTCTGCCAGAGCAGGAAGTTCGAGATCCGCTCCTCGCCGGAGGGCCGCAGGAACAGGTCCACCTCCGGGATCTCCGGGTGGTACAGGTATTTCGCGACGGTCTTCTCGGTGACCTTCGACGGGTCCAGTCGACCGGCCGCCACGTCCCGGGCGATCGCCGCGGCGGCGTCGCCGATCTCGGCCTGCCCGCCGTAGTTCACGCAGAACTGCAGGGTCAGCGTCGAGTTGCCCCGGGACATCTCCTCGGCGGTCTGCAACTCGGAGATGACGCTCTTCCACAACCGCCCCGACCGCCCCGACCAGACCACCCGGACGCCGAGGTCGACCAGCTGGTCGCGGCGTCGACGGATCACGTCCCGGTTGAAGCCCATCAGGAACCGGACCTCGTCGGGCGAGCGCCGCCAGTTCTCGGTGGAGAACGCGTACGCCGACAGGTAGGGGATGCCCATCTCGATCGCGCCCTCGATGGTGTCGAAGAGGCTGTGCTCCCCCGCCTCGTGGCCCTTGGTGCGGGGCAACCCGCGGTCCTTGGCCCACCGGCCGTTGCCGTCCATCACGACGGCGACGTGCTTGGGCACCGCCTCGCTCGGCAGCGCCGGCGGCCGGGCACCGGACGGGTGCGGGGTCGGTGGCGTCGGCTCCCGCCGGCCGGACCTCATCGATCGGATCACTCGGCTCTCTCCCTGCTCGTGCCGTCCGCACCGGCCTCGACGTCACCGCGCGGCCGGAGCATCGCAGCCCCACCGCCGCCCGGCGGCGGGACCGTGCCGGCGACCGAGGGACCCCGGTCGACCAGCGGCAGCGAGCGTAGCGCGCGTTCCAGATGCCACTGGAGGTGCGCCGCGACCAGCCCACTGCACTCCCGGCGTACTCCCGTCTCGGTGGCGTCGGCGACCACCCAGTCGCCGGTGGTCAGCGCGGACATCAGGTCGATGGTGGCCGGCGCGGGGTGGGCCGCGCCGGGCGGCCGGCAGTCCGGGCAGACCGCGCCGCCGGCCGGCACGGAGAACGCGCGGTGCCGCCCGGGGGTGCCGCAGACCGCGCAGGCGATCAGCGCCGGCGCCCAGCCCGCGAGAGCCATCCCGCGCAGCAGGTACGCGTCGAGCACCAGCGTGGTCGCGTGCTCGCCCCGGGACAGCGCCTTCAGCGCCCCCACGGTGAGCTGGAACAGCCGCAGCGACGGCTCCCGCTCGACAGGCGTCAGCCGCTCGGCGGTCTCGGCGATCGCGCTGGCCGCCGTGTAGCGGGGATAGTCGCCGAGGAACCGCTTGCCGTACAGCTCGATGCCCTCGACCTGGCTGACCGTGTGCAGCGAGCTGCCGTGGTTGCCCTTGGGGTCGCCGGCGAGTTGAAGGTCGACGTGACCGAACGGCTCCAGCCGGGCGCCGAACTTGCTCATGGTGCGCCGGACCCCCCGGGCGACCGCCCGCAGCCGGCCGTGCCGGCGGGTGAGCAGCGTGATGATCCGGTCGGACTCGCCGAGCTTCTGCACGCGCAGCACCACCGCGTCGTCGCGGTAGAGCTGTCGGCGGTACCCGGCCATCGGACCATTCTCCCTCGGGGTCTGAAATCAGGGTCGGTTCGGGGTGGATGCGCGGACGAACCCCGATGCGCCAGGCTCGCCACCGGCCGTAGCGTGCTCGCCATGGCACTGCACCAGATGACCGCCGCCCGTCGTCGCCGCGCCGCCGCGCCCGTCGCGTTGGGGCTGGCCACGGGCCTCATCCTGCTCGCCGGGTGCGACAACCTGTCCTTCCGCCGGCTCGACTACGACAACACCGAGGCGGTGAAGATCAGCACCATCCGGGTGCAGGGGGGCTCCGGAGACGTGATCGTCCGAGGCGGCGGCACGGCGGGCGAGGCACGGATCAAGCGGGTCGTGCGCTACCAGGGCGGCGAGCCCAAGGCCCGGTACGAGATCAAGGACAGCGAGCTGGTGCTGGACACCGACTGCGGCGACAGGTGCAGCGTCTCGTACGAGGTGACAGTCCCCGAGGGCGTGACCGTGCAGGGCGAGAGCGGCTCGGGTGACGTCGAGCTGACCAAGGTCGGCGCGGTGAAGCTGCGGCTGGGCTCGGGCGACGTGCGGATCAGCGACGTCGCCGGGGCGATCGACGTGGAGACCGGCTCCGGCAACATCGAGCTGAGCGAGGCCCGTTCGGCAGTACGACTGCGCGCCGGCTCCGGTGACATCACGGCTCGCCGGGTGGACGGGACGACGGACGCCGAGGCCGGCTCCGGCAACGTCACCGTCGAGCTGGAGACCGCCGCCTCGGCGCGTGTGCACGCCTCCAGCGGGGACGTCTCGCTGGTGGTGCCGGCCGGCAGCTACCGGGTCCGCTCCAGCACCGGCTCCGGCGACGCCCGGATCACCGTCGCCGACGACCCGGCCGCGTCCCTGGTGCTCGACGGCTCGGCCGGCAGCGGAGACGTGTCGATCAGCCAGCGTTGACCTCGACGGTCACCGGCGCACCGGGCACCCGCTGCGCCGGCACGGCCGCCCGTACGGCGGTCTCGCCGACGTCGGGACGACCCGCCGGGCCACGGTCGGAGGGGGCCGGCGGGCCGGTCGGGCGCGACGAGCCGGCGGGAATCAGCTCCGGGCGGCGACGGGCGGCGACGTCCTCGACCCAGCCGACGGCCAGGGTGACCAGACCGACAAGTGCGAAGACCAGCAGCACCCGGACGGCCAGCCCCACCGGGTCCTGGTGCGACCAGCCGACCACGTCGACCAGCGGGGTGAGCGCCACCACGAACGGCATGTGCCAGAGGTAGATGGTCAGCGCCCGCCGGTTGAACACGGTCACCAGCCGGTCGGCCAGCCGGCTGCGCTCCAGCCAGGCCACCCCGGTCGGGGCCCGACCCAGCACGACCAGGATGAACGCGGCCGACCAGAGCGCGTTGCCGAGGTGGTTGTCGTTGAGGTCGTACCCGCGGGGGCCGGGATGCGTGACGATCCAGGCCCCGCCGACGACCGCGAGGGCCAGCGACAGCGGGTACAGCACCCGGCCGGTGAGTCGACGCAGCATTCCGGCGTGGTGGGCGAAGCCGAGCAGCCAGGCGCCGAAGTACAGCCCGAACTCGCGCACCACCGGCGGCGCCGGGTAGATCCCCACCTCGATCGTCACCAGCACCACGTACGGGGCGAGCAGGGTGGGCAGCGGGGCCCGGCGGAACAGCCAGAGCGCGACCGGCGAGGCGAGCACGAACCACAGGTAGTCGCGCAGGTACCAGATGATGCTCAGCGCCAGGGCGCCCCAGTTGTTCGCCGGCGGATCGGTGATCGGGAACAGCCACAGCAGCACCCGGGGCGACAGCGCCAGCCCGGTGAGCAGCATGGCCGGCACGAAGACCGCCGCCAGCACCCACAGCGACGGCAACAGCCGGCGCAACCGGCGGCCGACCGCTCTCGGGCCGGACCGGGCGAGCGAGGCAGCCATCAACGAGCCGGCCAGCGCGAACATCACCGACATGGCCGGGAAGACGAGGGTGAGCGTCGCCCAGCCGGTGACGTGGTAGACGACCACCCGGACGATGGCCAGGAAACGGAGCAGATCGAGGTATCTGTTGCGCATCAGCCTGCATCTGGATCGGGGACGCGGTGCTTCCTCCCCTACCCTTCGCGGCCCGTGCGCCAAACGACGCCGACCCCGGCCGATCGTGAAGCTGCCCACGGCCCCGACCGGGAACGATCAGGCCGCCCCTCAGCAGGGCGGCCGGATGGCGCTCTTAGAAGCCCAGCTTGCGCAACTGCCTCGGGTCGCGCTGCCAGTCCTTCGCGACCCGCACGTGCAGGTCGAGATAGACCCGGCTGCCCAGCAGCTCCTCGATCTGCCGGCGGGCGGTCGTGCCGACCTCCTTGAGCCGGCTCGCCTTGTGACCCAGAACAATGGCCTTCTGGCTGGGCCGTTCCACGTACAGGTCGGCGTAGATCTTGATGACCTGACCCTCGGGGATCATCTCCTCGACCACCACGGCGATGGAGTGGGGCAGCTCGTCGCGGACGCCCTCCAGGGCCGCCTCCCGGATCAGCTCCGCGACCATCACCTGCTCCGGGTCGTCGGTGAGCATGTCGTCCGGGTAGAGCTGGGGCGACGGCGGCAAATATTTGGTCATCACGTCGACGAGCGTGTCCACCTGGTGCCCGGAGACGGCGCTCACCGGCACGATCTCGGCGAACTCGCCCAGCTCGCTGACCGCGAGCAGCTGCTCGGCCAGCCGGCGCTTGTCCACCAGGTCGGTCTTGGTGACCACCGCCAGCACCGTCGCCTTCAGCTCGGCCAGCTCGCCGGTGATGAACCGGTCGCCGCGCCCCACCGGCTCGTCCGCCGGGATGCACAGGCCGATCACGTCGACCTCGGTCCAGGTCGAGCGGACCAGGTCGTTGAGGCGCTCGCCGAGCAGCGTACGGGGGCGGTGCAGACCCGGCGTGTCCACCAGAACCAGCTGCGACTCCGGACGGTGCAGCACCGCCCGGATGACGTGCCGGGTGGTCTGCGGCTTGTTCGAGGTGATCGCGATCTTGGTGCCGACGATGGCGTTCGTCAGGGTGGACTTGCCGGCGTTGGGCCGCCCCACGAAGCAGCCGAACCCGGCCCGGTACGGACGCGGCTCCGGATCCCGGACGGGGCTCACTGGGTCACCGTGCCGAGCACGGTGCCGTCCGGCGCGGCCACGTGGATCGGCGCGTCCACGGCGAGGTCGCGGACCGCGGCGTGCCCGGCGCCGTCCAGCGTCGACGCCTCGGTCACCACCACCGCCGCCTCCAACCGGCCCGCACCGGCGGCCACGGCGGAGGCCACCGCCAACTGCAGCGCCGTGAGGGTCAGGGAGGGCAGCGCGACGCTTGCCGCCGCGTACGTCCGGCCGTCGGAGTCCCGGACCGCGGCCCCCTCCACGGCACCGACCCGCCCGCGGGCGCCCCGGGCCAGGACGACGAGCTTGCCGTCCTCGGCGCTCAGCGGACCCGGCGCGGTGGGGGTGGGCCGGGCGGCGGGCGCGGCGGGTGTCTCAGGCATCGGCGGCTTGCCTCTCCTCGTCTCGGTAATGATCCGGGTCGTCCCCGGGGCCGGCATTGTCGCCGCGCCCGGTGCTGTCCTGCTCGTCGCCCGACTCCACCCTGCTGACCAGGACGGTGTCGATCCGGTTGCGCCGGCCCGTGGTGCCCTCGGCGACCAGCCGGAGGCCGGCCACCTCGGCCTGCGCTCCGGGGATCGGCACCCGCCCCAGCGACTGGGCGAGCAGGCCACCGACCGTCTCCACCTCGTCGGTGGGCAGATCGGCGCCGAACATCTCGCCCAGGTTCTCCACCGGCAGGCGGGCGGTCACCCGCACCGAGGAGTCCGCGAGGCGTTCGACCGGCGGGCGTTCGACATCGTACTCGTCGGTGATCTCACCGACGATCTCCTCCAGGATGTCCTCGATGGTGACCAGACCACCGGTGCCGCCGTACTCGTCGACAACGATGACCAGGTGGTTGCGGGCCGCCTGCATCTCCGACAGCAGATCGTCGACCGGCTTGGACTCCGGGACGAAGGTGGCGGGGCGCATCAGCTCCGCCACCGGCAACTGCTCGGCGTCCGGGTCGCCGCCCCGCGACCGCCGGATCAGGTCCTTGAGGTAGAGCACCCCGAGCACGTCGTCGACGCTCTCCCCGATCACGGGGATGCGGGAGAAACCCGAGCGCAGGAAGAGCACCAACGCCTGGGCGAGGGTCTTGCCCTCCTCGATCCACACCATCTCGGTACGCGGAACCATCACCTCGCGGGCGATGGTGTCGCCGAGCGCGAACACCGAATGGATCATCTGACGCTCGCCGTGCTCCACGACGCCGCGCTGCTCGGCCAGGTCCACCAGCTCCCGCAGCTCCACCTGGCTGGCGAACGGCCCCTCGCGGAAGCCGCGCCCCGGGGTGACCGCGTTGCCGATCAGGATGAGCAACGAGGCGAGGGGGTTGAGCGCGCGGCCCAGCCAGCGGACCAACGGCGCGACCGCCCGGCCCACCGCGTACGCGTGCTGCCGGCCGATGGTGCGCGGCGCGACGCCTACCACCACGAAGCTGACCACTGTCATCGCGCCGGCGGTGACCAGCGCGGCACGCCACCCGGCGCCGAAGCTGTCCACCGCGACCAACGCCACGAGCGTGGTGGCGGTCAGCTCGGCGAGCAGCCGCAGCAACAGCAGCAGGTTGAGGTGCCGGACGACGTCCGCGGCCACGACCTGGAGGGTCCGTGCGCCGCGCACACCGTCGCGGGCCAGCTCGGCGGCCCGGGCGGGCGAGACCGCGGCGAGCGCCGCCTCGGTCATGGCGATCACACCGGCCAGCACCACCAGGCCCGCCGCGAAGACGATCAGTTGCAGGTCGGGAAGGCCGGCCGTGGGGCCGACCGCGAGTAACAAGGGAGTGGACATCACTGGGTGCGGGTCGACCGCCAGCTCGCCAGCAGTCGAGCCTGCAGAGCGAACATCTCGCGCTCCTCCTCCGGCTCGGCGTGGTCGTAGCCGAGCAGGTGCAGGACCCCGTGCACGGTGAGCAGGTGCAGCTCGTCGGCCGAGGCGTGCCCGGCGGTCGCCGCCTGCTTGGCCGCGACCTCGGGGCACAGCACGATGTCACCGAGCAGGGCCGGCTCGCCGCCGGCGGGGGCGCTCTCGCCCGGACCGTGGTCGACGCTCCCCTCGTCCATCGGGAAGGCGAGCACGTCGGTCGGGCCGTCCCCACCCATCCAGCGGTGGTTCAGCTCGGTCATGTAGTCGATGTCGACAAGCAGCACGGAGAGCTCGGCGAGGGGGTTGACCCCCATCTCGTCGAGGGCGTGCCGGGCGACGGCGAGCACGGCGTCGGTGTCGACCTCGACACCGGACTCGTTGGCGATCTCGATGGACAACTGCTTTCCTCTGCTTTAGCGGCGGCGGCCGGACCGGCCGCCCTGGGCGGGTCGCCCGGGAACGGCGTGGACGCCCTGCGCCTGCTGGTTCTCCCGCTCGTCCCAGCGGGCGTACGCGTCGACGATCTCCCCGACCAGCCGGTGGCGAACCACGTCGGAGCTGGACAACTGGGAAAAGTGCACGTCGTCGACGTTCTCCAGGATCTCCCGGACCACCCGCAGGCCGCTGCTCGTCCCGCCGGGAAGGTCCACCTGGGTGATGTCACCCGTCACGACGATCTTGGAGTTGAAGCCGAGTCGGGTGAGGAACATCTTCATCTGCTCGGGCGTCGTGTTCTGCGCCTCGTCGAGGATGATGAACGCGTCGTTGAGGGTGCGGCCCCGCATGTACGCCAGGGGCGCGACCTCGATCGTCCCGGCGGCCATCAGCTTCGGGATCGACTCCGGGTCGAGCATGTCGTGCAGCGCGTCGTAGAGCGGGCGCAGGTACGGGTCGATCTTCTCGTTGAGCGTGCCGGGCAGGAAGCCCAGCCGCTCCCCCGCCTCGACCGCCGGTCGGGTCAGGATGATGCGGTTGACCTGCTTGGCCTGCAACGCCTGGACGGCCTTCGCCATCGCCAGGTAGGTCTTGCCGGTGCCGGCCGGGCCGATGCCGAAGACGATGGTGTTCGAGTCGATCGCGTCGACGTACCGCTTCTGCCCGAGCGTCTTGGGGCGGATGGTGCGCCCGCGACGGGAGAGGATGTCGAGGGTCAGGACC
This sequence comes from Micromonospora sp. DT63, assembly GCF_049841615.1. NCBI lineage: Bacteria > Bacillati > Actinomycetota > Actinomycetes > Micromonosporales > Micromonosporaceae > Micromonospora > Micromonospora sp. DT63. The sequence goes on from NZ_JBNCKQ010000013.1 coordinate 30,469, forward strand.
TCGGCGGGTCGCTCGGCGCTGCCCTGCTCGAGCATGCCGACGGTACGCCGGACGGCGTCAGTGGTCAGGGTCTCGCCTTTCTCGATGAGTTCGAGCAGTTCACTGAAGACCCGCTCGGCGAGGGCGTTGTCCGCGGGGGCGCCGGTGATCGTGATCTCGTTGCCCCGGACGTGCACGTCACTGGCGACCGAGCGTTCGACGAGTCGCAGGATCTCGTCGCCCGCGCCGAGCAGATTGACCATGATCTTGGAGTCGGGCACGGTGATCCTGGTCTGCACCCGGGGCGGGCCGGGAGGTGGGGTGCCGGTCATAGGTCGGGCCGAAGGGCCCTGCGCACCTGCTCTCGATCTCGGCGCCGGCCCTGCTGGCACGGCGTGCGGACGTTACACCCATCGTATCGGTTCAACGCGGGCCGCATCGCGCCCATTTCCGCTGGCCGCGATCAACTACCGGCCCGGAAGTCGTACCCGTCGAAGGTCTCCTGGTGGCGGGTGAACCGGTAGGTCGCCCAGTGCATCCGGACCACCGTCCGATCCTCGTCGCGGGTCAGCCGCAGCAGCTCGCCGACCTCCCGGCCGGAGACCGTCCGGAACACGTCCGGCCGGTCCGGCAGCGGTGCGAAGACCGCCGGCGGGCGGCCCGCCTGGTCCCCGGCCCCGCGCGCCCGCAGGGCGCCGTCGTGCCAGGAGAAGACGTACTCGGAACCCTCGCCCCACCACCGGCCGAGCACCCCCCGCAGGGCCGCCGGAGCGGGTGCGCCCGGCGTCCACGGCTCGATGTCGGCGGGATCGTGCTCGACCGCCTCGGTGAGCAGCCGGTGCGGCAGTTCGAGCACCTCGCTGGCCGTGCCGGACGAGCCGAGCACCGCGGCGCCCATCGCGCCGGCCGTGCCGTCGCCACCCCGCCGGCCGTACACGCCGGCCAGGAAGCCGGGCATCGCCCCGTCGTGCCCCACGTGCACCACCCGTTCACCCTGCGGGACGAGGATCAGGCCGAGCCCGAAGCCGGCGCCCCAGAGCGTCTCGTCGGTGGTGGTCAGCGGCCAGCGCATCTCGTCCAGGGTGCCCGGGGCGAGCACCGCGCCGGCCGGGTCGAGCGCCGCCGGGTCGGCGAGGAACGCCGCCCAGCGGGCCATGTCGCTAGCGGTGCTCCAGAGCTGGGCGGCCGGGCCCACCGCGCCGAAGTCGGTCGGCGGCTCCGGGTGCGCCTCGTCGGAGTACGCGTCGACCAGGTAGCCGGTGGCCGCCGAGGGCCGCGGGGTCACTGTCGTGTCGGTCAGCCCCAGCGGAGTCAGCACCCGCTCGGCGAGCACCTCCGCCCAGGTGCCCCCACGCAGCCGGCCCACCAGCAGGCCGAGCACGGCCAGGCCCAGGTTGGAGTAGTGGAAGCGCCGACCGGTGGGCAACACCCGCTCGGCACGGTCGAGGCCGGCCACCAGCTGCTCGACGTCCGGCGCGTTCAGGGTGTCCCAGACGTCACCGAACGGCTCGCGTTGCAGGCCGCCGGTGTGCGACAACAGCCGGCGCACGGTCAGCTCGCCGTGCGCGGGAAGGTCCAGGTGCCGGCCCACCGGGTCGTCCAGGTCCAGCAGCCCGTCGTCGCGGCACTGGAGGGTGAGCACCGCCGTGAAGGTCTTGGTGACCGAGCCGATCCGGAACTGGGTGCCCGGCCCCAACGGACTGTCGGTGCCGGTGCCCCCGACAGTGCACGTCCACAGCTGTCGGTCGGCGCGGTGCAGCGCCGCCGACACCGCCGGCACCCGGGCGTCGGCCTGCACCCGGCGGACCAGCCGACCCAACCGGTCGTACGCGTCGGGGCCGGCCGTCACGCCAGGTCCCGGGCGAGCATCGGACCGAGCGGGGCGCCACCGAGCAGGTGCGCGTGCGCGTGGAAGACCTCCTGCCCGCCGTACGCCCCGGTGTTGAACATCAGCCGGAACCCGTCGCCGAGCAGCCCCTCGTCCTCGGCCACCGCGGCGGCCGTGGCGAGCACCGCACCGGCCAGCGCCGGGTCACCCTCGGCGAGCGTGGCGACGTCGGCGTAGTGCTCCTTCGGAATGACCAGGACGTGCACCGGGGCCTTCGGGTCGATGTCGCGGAAGGCGAGCGTGGTGGCGGTCTCCCGGACCACGGTGGCCGGGATCTCCCCGGCGACGATGCGGCAGAACAGGCAGTCGGATCCCATCGGGGCAGTGTAAGGAGAGGATGCACGGTTGAGGCAGGATGGCCGGCATGACGGATCGGGCGGTACTGGTGACCGGCTCCTCGCGTGGCATCGGCCGCGCGGTGGTGGAGGCGTTCGCCGCCAGCGGCGACCGGGTGGCCATCCACCATCGCGACTCCGGCGACGCGGCCGAGAAGCTGCGCGCGGGGCTGCCCGGCTCGGGACACGTGGTGGTCCGCGCGGACCTCACCGACCCGGACGCGGTCCGGGCCATGGTCGACCGGGCCGCCGAACTGCTCGGCGGGCTGGACGTGCTGGTCAACAACGCCGGGACGTACGGCGACCGGGACGTCCCGCACCCGATCTTCGGCACGTCGTACGACGAGTGGCAGCAGCGCTGGCGGCAGGTGCTGGAGACCAACCTGACCGGGGCCGGCAACGTCATCTGGTGCGCCGCCCAGCACCTGCGCGAGCGCGGCGGCCGGATCGTCAACGTGTCGTCCCGGGGCGCGTTTCGGGGTGAGCCGGACCAGCCGGCGTACGGCGCCAGCAAGGCGGGGCTGAACGCGTTGGGGCAGTCCCTCGCCGTGGCGCTCGCGCCGTACGGCATCACGGTGGCCACCGTCGCGCCGGGCTTCGTGGCGACGGACATGACGACCGAGCACCTGCGCGGTGAGCGGGGCGCGGCCATCCGGGCGCAGAGCCCGTTCGACCGGGTGGCCCGGCCGGAGGAGATCGCCGCCGCCGTGCACTGGCTGGCCTCACCCGAGGCGGAGTGGGCGTCGGGCACCATCGTCGACCTCAACGGCGCCTCCTACCTGCGCAGCTGACCGCGCGGGCAGCACGGGCAGCGCGGGCAACAACGGGCAGCGCGGGCTACAACGGGCGTGATGCCTGTGAGTCATCAAGATGACTCACAGGCATCAGGTTCAACCGGGGGTGCGGCTCGACCGCAGCCGACAGCGACCGCCTGGCACGGCCCGGCTCGCCCCTGTCGCACCTGACGGGGCTACGGCGAGCGGCGGGCTACCAACGGCCGAGGGGGGTGGGCTACCAGCGGCCGAGGCGGGTGGCGAGCACGGCGAGCGCCGCGACCCCGGCCGTCGAGGTGCGCAGCACGGCTGGTCCGAGTCGGACCGGCCGGCCGCCGGCCTCGCGGAAGGCGGTCAACTCGGCCGGGGCGATGCCGCCCTCGGGGCCGACGACCAGGACGATCTCACCGCCGGTCGGCAGGTCGGCGGTGGTGAGCCGCTCCTGCGCCTCCTCGTGCAGGACGAACCCGGCGGCGGCGCCGGCGATCCGGCGGGCGACGGTCGCGGTCGACTCGTCGGGCGCACCGGCCACCACCGGCAGCCAGGGCCGGCGGGCCTGCTTCGCCGCCTCGCGAGCCGTGGCGACCCACTTCTGCCGCGCCCGTACGCCCCGGTCGCCGCGCCACTGGACCACCGAGCGCGACGCCGCCCAGGGCACGATCTCGTCCACCCCGACTTCGGTCATCGCCTGCACGGCCAGCTCGCCCCGGTCACCCTTGGCGATGCCCTGCACGGTGACGATCCGGGGTACGGGCGCGTCCGCGTACTCCCGGTTGGTGACGCTGACCTCCAGGCTGCCCCTGCCGACGGCGGTGACCACTGCGGCGGCCGTGCCACCCCGCCCGTCGGCGAGCAGCAGCTCCTCGCCGACGCGCAACCGCTGCACGGTGGCGGCGTGGTGCCCCTCGGGCCCGTCGAGGGTCAGCGCGTCGCCGGTGGGCAGCGCGTCGACCAGGAAGAGCGGCGCGGACACGTCAGGCGTGGCCGTTGAACGCGTCGCGCATCCGGGAGAAGAAGCCGCCCTGCTTGGTCAGCTCGGCGACCTCCTCGCCCCGGGTCTTGGCGAAGTCGCGCAGCATCTTCTCCTGGTCGGGGTCGAGCTTGGTGGGCGTCCGGACGTCGAGGTGCACGTAGAGGTCGCCCCGGCCGGTGCCGCGCAGGTGCGGTACGCCCCGGGCGCGCAGCCGCAGCGTGCTGGCCGGCTGGGTGCCGGCCTTGACGTCGACGGTCTCCTCGCTGTCCAGCGTCTTGATGGTGAGCCGGGTGCCCAGCGCGGCGGCCGTCATCGGCACGGTGACGCGGCAGTGCAGGTCGTCGCCCTTGCGGGAGTAGACGTCGTGCGGCCGCTCGTGGATCTCCACGTAGAGGTCGCCGGCGGTGCCGCCACCCGGGCCGACCTCGCCCTGCTGGGCCAGCCGGATCCGCATGCCGTCCTCGACACCGGCCGGGATCTTGACGGTGAGCGAGCGGCGGGTGCGCACCCGGCCGTCGCCGGCGCAGGTGGGGCAGGGGTGCGGGATGGTCGTGCCGTAGCCCTGGCAGACGGTGCACGGCCGGGCGGAGACCACCTGGCCGAGGAAGGTGCGCTGCACCGACTGCACCTCGCCCCGGCCGCCGCACGCCTCGCAGGTGGCCAGGTGGGTGCCGGCTGCCGTGCCGGCGCCCGAGCAGGTGGTGCAGAGCACCGCGGTGTCGACGGTGATCGGGGCCTCGACGCCGAACGCCGTCTCGTGCAGGTCGAGTTCGAGGCGCAGGATCGCGTCGGCGCCCGGCCGGGTCCGCGGCCGTGGGCCACGGGCGCCACCTGCCGCGCCGCCGAAGAACGCGTCCATGATGTCCTGGAAGCCGACGAACGGGCCGGCCCCGCCGGGGCCACCCGGACCGCCCGCGCCGCCGCCTCCCGGGGCGAGCGGGTCGCCACCCAGGTCGACGATCTGCCGCTTGCGGTCGTCCGAGAGGACCTCGTACGCGGCGTTGATGTCCTTGAACTTCTCCTGGGCCTCCGGGTCCGGATTGACGTCCGGGTGGAACTGGCGTGCCAGCTTGCGGTAGGCGCGCTTGATCTCGTCATCGGAGGCTTCCCGGCTGACACCGAGGATGCCGTAGTAGTCCCTGGCCACTGCGTTCCGTGTCCTCATGTTCGTCTCGCGTTACGCCGACCGGCGGCCGCAGCCGGCCGTCGGCCCTGACTGGTCAGTTCTGGGCCAGCAGCTCGCCCACGTAGCGTGCCACGGCGCGCACCGTGGCGATGGTGCCGGGGTAGTCCATGCGGGTGGGCCCCAACACGCCGAGGCCGCCCACGATGGTGGCCCCCGGGCCGTACCCGGTGCTGACCACCGAGGCGGCGCGCAGGTTGTCGAACTCGTTCTCGTCGCCGATCAGGACCCGGGTCGTGCTGGGCTCGGTCTCGCCGATGAGCTTGAGCAGTACGACCTCCTCCTCCAGCGCCTCCAGGATGGGCCGCAGCGAACCCTGGAAGTCGAGCAGGCCGCCCCGGGTGAGGTTGGCGGTGCCGGCCAGGGCGATGCGTTCCTCGTGCCGCTCGACGAGCGTCTCCAGCAGGACCGTGGAGAGGGTGGTCATCGCGCCGCGCAGCTCCGACGGCACCTCCTCGACCAGCGCCTGCACCAGCGGCGGGGTGTCGGACAGGCGGGCGCCGGCGAGCTTCTCGTTGGCGAGCCGGCGCAGGTCGGTGACGTCGTCGGCGGGCACCGGCGCGGGCAGCTCCACCAGCCGCTGCTCGACCCGCCCGGTGTCGGCGATCATGACGAGCATCAGCCGGGTGGTGGAGATCGGCACCAGCTCCAGGTGGCGCACCGAGGAGCGGGCCAGGCTCGGGTACTGCACGACGGCGACCTGCCGGGTGAGCTGGGCGAGCAGGCGTACGGTGCGGTGCACCACGTCGTCGAGATCGACCGCGCCGACGAGGAAACGCTCGATGGCCCGGCGTTCGGCCGGACTGAGCGGCTTGACCCGGGACAGCCGGTCGACGAACAGGCGGTAGCCGCGGTCGGTGGGCACCCGGCCGGCACTGGTGTGCGGCTGCCGGATGTAGCCCTCCTCCTCCAGCACGGCCATGTCGTTGCGGACCGTCGCCGGGGAGACCCCGAGCTGGTGGCGCTCGACAAGCGCCTTGCTGCCGACCGGCTCCTGGGTGGAGACGTAGTCCTCGACGATGGCGCGGAGCACGGCGAGCTTGCGGTCGTCCAGACCCATCCTCCGCACCTCCTGTCGCACGTCGGCCGGCAGCCCACCCGGGCCGTCGGCCGTCCTGGCACTCGACTGTAACGAGTGCCAGTCTACGTCGGCGCCCCCGCCGACGCGATGATCAACGACAGGCCGTCGGTGCGGCCCGCGCCACCCCGAGCGGGCCGATCGGCCCACGCGACCGGGCGGTGTCGCTCTGGTGCGACGTTGCCGCCGACACCTACCGTGACAGTCATGACTGAACCACCTCGCCCTCCCGGCGCGGGAGACCCCGGCAGTTACCCGCCGGAGCCGACTCCCCCGGGCTCGCCCTACGCGGCCGAGCCGCCCACCGCACCACTGTCGGGGGCACCCGACCCGGCCGGGTATCCCCCGGCCGGTGGCTATCCGCCGCCCACCGGTGACCAGCCGCCGTCGGGTGGCTACCCTCCGCCAGGTGGCTACCCCCCGCCGGGCGGTTATCCCCCGGGCGGCCCGACTGGCGGCTATCCGACCGGCGGCGCCTACGGCGGCCCCGGCGGCGGCTACGCCAACAACGAGGACAAGACCTGGGCGCTGGTCGCGCACTTCGGCGGCGCGGCCGGGATGATCGTCAGTGCGGGCGTGCTCGGCTGGATCGCCCCGCTGGTGGCGATGCTGGCCCGGGGCACCCAGTCCCCGACGGTCCGGGCGCACGCCGTCGCCGCGCTCAACTTCCAGCTCATCTGGTCGATCGTCGGCCTGGTCGGCTGGGTGCTCTCGTGCATCCTGATCGGCTTCATCGGCGTCGGCGCGGCCGTCATCCTCGGTGCCGTGTTCGGCATCCTCGCCGGCATCAAGGCCAACGAGGGCAGCCTCTACCGCTACCCACTCTCGGCCAACCTCGTCAAGTGATCCGGGCCGGCCGCTCCCCCGGCCGGTCCGGCGCACCGCCCGCCCGCCGGCAGGGGTGTGGGGTGAGCGGCGACTGTCGCACCGCCGGCCGGGGCGGCGCGTCCCGGGTCAGGGCAGCAGGTCGCGGACGACCGCGTCGGCGAGCAGCCGCCCGCGCAGGGTGAGCACCGCCCGGCCGGCGGCGTAGTCCCCGGCGACCAGCAGACCGTCGGCGAGGGCCCGCTCGGCGCCGGCCCGGCCGGCCGCGTCGAGCACTGCCAGCGGCAGCCCGCTGGAGAGCCGCAGCCGGAGCATCACGTCCTCCATGTGGGCCTCGTCGACAGTGAGCACCTCACGGGCCAGGCCGGGGGACGCGCCGGAGGCCAACCGCTGGGCGTACGTCGTGGGGTGCTTCACGTTCCACCAGCGCACCCCGCCGACGTGGCTGTGCGCCCCGGGGCCGAGCCCCCACCAGTCCGCGCCGGTCCAGTAGAGCAGGTTGTGCCGGCACCGGGCGTCGTCGGTGCGCGCCCAGTTGGACACCTCGTACCAGGACAGGCCGGCCGCGTCGAGGGCGGCCTCCGCGGCCAGGTAGCGGTCCGCGGCCACGTCGTCACTGGGGTACGCCAGCTCGCCGCGCCGCATCCGGGCGGCGAGCCGGGTGCCGTCCTCCACGATCAGGGCGTACGCGCTGACGTGGTCCACCCCGGCGGCGACCACCTGCTCCAGCGTGGCGGCGAAGTCCTCGGGCCGCTCGCCCGGCGTGCCGTAGATCAGGTCCAGGTTGACGTGCTCGAACCCGGCGTCGCGCGCCTCCAGGGCGGCGGCGGTGGCCCGACCGGCGCTGTGTGTGCGGTCCAGGATCGCCAGCACCCCCGGGGAGGCGGACTGCATGCCCAGCGAGATCCGGGTGTAGCCGGCCGCCCGCAGCCGCCGCAACGACTCCGGGGTGACCGACTCCGGGTTGGCCTCGGTGGTCACCTCGACGTCGGCGGCGAGCCCCCAGGTGCGGTCGATGCCGTCGAGGATGCGGGCCAGGTCGTCGGCGGGGAGCAGGGTGGGGGTGCCGCCGCCGACGAATACCGTGTCGACCCGCGGCGGCGGGCTGTCGCCGAGCACGCGGGCGGCGAGCGCCAGCTCGGCCAGCACGGTGTCGGCGTACGCCTCCCGGCTGGCGCCCCCGCCCAGCTCGGCTGCCGTGTAGGTGTTGAAGTCGCAGTAGCCGCAGCGGCTGGCGCAGAACGGAACGTGGACGTACACGCCGAAGCCGCGCGCGCCGACCGCCGAGGTGGCGGTGGCGGGCAGCGATCCGTCGACGGGGACGGTCTCACCATCTGGAAGGACGCCGGGCATGGCCACTAGTGTGCCCGGCATGACCTCTCCCGACGTCCTCGTGCGGGTCGCCACGGCCCGTGGGGTGACCACCCTCACCCTGGACAGCCCCCACAACCGCAATGCGCTCTCCACCGCCCTGATGACCCAGTTGCTGGCCGGGCTTGCCGAGGCGGTGGCCGACGACGCGGTCCGGGTGATCGTGCTGGACCACACGGGCCCGGTGTTCTGCGCGGGCGCGGACCTGAAGGAGACCGCCGCGGCGTACGCCAGCGGAACGGTGCCGGCCGGGATGCTGGGCGATGTGCTGGCGGCGCTCTGGGACTGCCCGAAGCCGGTGCTCGCGCGGGTCGCCGGGCCGGCCCGGGCCGGAGGGCTGGGCCTGATCGCGGCCGCCGACCTGGCGGTCTGCGCCGACGAGGCGACGTTCGCCTTCACCGAGGTGCGGATCGGGGTGATCCCGGCGGTGATCTCGGCGACCGTGCTGCCCCGCCTGCACCCGCGTGCCGCCGCCGAGCTGTACCTGACCGGCGACACCTTCGACGGCCGACGGGCCGCCGAGATCGGCCTGGTCACGGCCTCCGTGCCGGCGGACGGGCTGGACGACGCGGTACGGCGCTACTGCGACTCGCTGGTGCGCGGGGCACCCGGCGCGCTGGCCGGCGCGAAGGAGCTGCTGCGCCGGCCGGGCACCGCCGAGCTGCGGGCGGATCTGGCGCGGCTGTCCGCCCTCTCGACCGGGTACTTCCTCTCCGACGAGGGGCGCGAGGGCGTCCTGGCCTTCCGGGAAAAGAGATTGGCTCGATGGGCGGCCGTTCTGGACGGCGGTTCCGCTGATCATGCCGGGTAGGGCCGGGACGCCACCGTCGCCCGGTGGCGCCCCGGCGTCCGTCCGGTCGGGTCACCAGGCGGTCGCGCCGCCGTCGACGGGGTAGTTGGCCCCGGTGATGTACGACGCCCGGTCGGACGCGAGGAAGACCACCAGCTCGGCGACCTCCTCCGGACGGGCGAAGCGCTTCAGGAGCGTCTTGGCCGTGATGGCGTCCCGGGCCGCCTGGTTGTCACCGAGGTCCCGCTCACTGGCGGGGGTGAGGATCGGGCCGGGGCTGACGGCCACCGCGCGGATGCCATGGGGTGCGCCTTCGAGCGCGAGCTGCCGCGTCAGCCCGATGACGCCGGCGTTCGCGGCGGTGTGGCCCACCATCGGGGGGACCTGACCGGCGATCATGCCGGCCATCGAGGCGGCGTTGATGATGACGCCACCGCCGCGCCGGACCAGGTGCGGCCAGGCGAACTTCGACACGAGGTACGGGATGTCGAGTTCTCCGGCGATGGTGTAGCGCCAGTCCTCGACCGAGAAGTCCGGCATCGGGCCGAACCGCAGCGCGGCGGCGTTGTTGTAGACCACGTCGAGCCCCCCGTGGACGGCTACGGCGTCCTCGACGAGTTTGCGGGCCTGTTCCGGGTCGGTCAGGTCGACCGGAGCGATGCTCGTCATCTCCCCACCGGCCGCCCGGACGAGGTCGACGGTCTCGTTGTTGCCGTCGATCTGGATGTCGGCCCCGACGACCTTGGCGCCCTCCCGGGCGAAGGTCAGCGCGGCGACGCGGCCCAGACCGCCGCCGGTGCCGGTGATGAGTACGACCTTGCCGTCCAGCGTGCCCATCGGACTCCTCCTTGCCTGGTCGGGGCCGTTTCGCGGCCCCTGATTGACGTGTCAATCGCTCAAGTCCCTGAGCCGGTCAATCGCTTCCCGGCGTCCGCGGTCGGGTGATCCGGCAGACAGCCCCGAGCCCGGTCGGCGCGGCAGGTGAGTTCGGCCCCGGAGCGGGAACGTCCCGATCGGGTACGCGGCGGCAGCGCGGACCCCGAACCGGTCGGACGACCCGGACGACGCCGACGGGGACGTACGCTTGTCGAACTGTCGTTCAGGGGGTGTGGGTGCGAACTCGGGCAGCCGTGGCGGGTGGAGTGGTGCTCATCCTCGTCGCCGTGATCGCGATCTGGCTCGTCGTCCGGCAGGTCGGGGATCAACTGCGGCTGCCGCTGGCGGGGCGCACCTGCACGGTCCAGGCCGACGGCCGGGTCGCGCTGGACGTCGAGCAGATGGCCAACGCGGCGACCATCGCGGCGATCGGCGCCCAGCGCGGGATGCCGGAGCGGGCCGTGGTGATCGCGCTGGCCACCGCCTACCAGGAGTCGGGTCTGCGCAACCTCGCCGACGGCGACCGGGACTCGGTAGGCCTGTTCCAGCAACGCCCGAGTCAGGGCTGGGGCACGTCGGCGCAGATCCGCGACCCCCGCTACGCGGCCAACAGGTTCTACGCGGCGCTGAAGAAGGTGCGCGGCTGGGAGAAGATGCGGGTCACCGATGCCGCCCAGCGGGTGCAGCGCTCGGCGTTTCCCGAGGCGTACCAGAAGTGGGCCGACGACTCCGAGGTGCTCAGCAGGGCCCTGCTCGGCGATGTCACCGGCGCGGTGGCCTGCACTGTGGGGCGTACCCCGGTGATGCACGGCGCGGCGGCGGCCGCCCAGCTGACCCGCAACCTGGTGCTGGACTGGGGGGTGTCGGGCGCCGACCCGGCCAGCCAGACCGGCCTGGCGGTGACTGCCGACGACCAGCGCGACGGGTGGCGGTACGCGCACTGGCTGGTCTCGCACGCCCAGGACCACGGGGTGAAGCGGGTCCGCTTCGGTGACCTGGAATGGACCGCCCGCAACGGCACCTGGGGCCGGGTAACCGGCGGGCAGGGCCCGGCGGATCGGGTGGTGGCCGAGGTCTTCGCCGAAGGCTGACGACCCGGATCTCTTAACCGGCAGTGACCGCACAATCGGACATAAGCCCGCAGAACCAGCCGGCCATCAGGTGAATGTGACTCTACGCACCCGTACCGCTGCGTGCGGTCCGACCCGGAGCCGCACCTGCACCGCTCGCCCTCCCACCGCATAGGCACTCGCGTTACGATCGGCGGCCTGTGCCAGAAATGGTTTCACCTCATGGGGAGGGGTACGACGCGGTGTTCGATTACGGCGACCGGACCGGCTACGAACCGATCAGCGACACTGACCGCAAGGAGTTCCACGAGCAGGGGTTCCTCCTGCTGCGCAACGTCCTGACGGAGGACCACCGGGCGGCGCTGGAGGCGGCTGTCGACCGCGTCTACGCGGAGGAGCAGGCCAAGGGCAACACCAAGAAGGACGGCACGCTGCACCTGCTGGGCTTCCTGGAGCGTGACGAGCTCTTCGGCGAGCTGCTCACCCACCCGATCGCCTTCCCGTACATGTGGGGGCTGGCCGGCTGGAACATCTACACCCACCACAACCACCTGGACGTCACCCCGCCGGCCGCCGAGCCGGAGAAGCCCTACTGGGGCTGGCACCAGGACGGGTACCGGCAGAACTCCGACCCGGAGACGATGGACCCGAACCTGCCCCGGCCGATGTTCTCGCTGAAGGTGGCGTACGTGCTCTCGGACCTCTCCGAGACCGGCCGCGGCGCCACCAAGGTCATCCCGGGCAGCCACCTGTGGAACTCGCTGCCCCGGCCGAAGGACCTCAGCGTGCACAACCCCGACCCGGAGGGCACGGTGGAGATCACCGCCAACCCGGGCGACGCGTTCATCTTCGACCGCCGGCAGTGGCACTCGCGCTCGACGAACCTGTCGACGATCACCCGCAAGATGCTCTTCGTCGGCTACACCTACCGGTGGATCCGGCCGCTCGACGAGCTGCACCCCGACCTGAACGGCGAGTGGTACCGCAACCGCACGCCCGTGCAGCGCCAGCTGATCGGCGAGGGCACCCACACCGCCAACTACTGGGGCATCAACTGGGACGGGTACGTCGACGACGAGATCCCGCTGCGCAAGGAGCTCAAGGAGCGCGGCCTGCTGGACCGCAACATCCCCTGGCTGCGCTGATCACCTGCGGCTGAAAACGGCCCCCCGCCACCGTTGGCGGGGGGCCGTTCCGTATCCGCTTCCGGTCCACCGGCTGCCGCACTGTCGGTAGCGTGACGGGTAGGCAGAGCCGGGGCGCAGCGCCTGCCCGGGGCGCGGGGTGGCACAGGAGGCAGCCGCGATGACGTCCGCCCCGCTCCCCCGGATCCTCCGCCGGCGCGGCGAGCCGGAATATCCGACCTTCCTGGAACTCTTCTTCGACCTGGTCTACATCTTCCTGCTCTCGCGGCTCTCCGCCAGTCTGGGCGAGAGCCTCACCGTGCGGAACGCGGCGCAGACCGCCGTCCTGCTGCTGGCCGCCTGGTGGGTCTGGGTGCTCACGGCGTGGCTCACCGACCTGTTCAACCCCCGACTGCCGATCATCCAGGCGACAGTCCTGCTGGTCATGCTCGGCACCCTGCTGATGGCGATCGCGACCCCGTACGCCTTCGGCCGGTACGGGTGGCTCTTCGTCGCGGCGTACTTCGGCATCCACCTGATCCGTGACGCCGTCCTGATCCCCGGCACCCGCGTCAATCGTCCGATCCAGGCCCGGAGCATCCGGGTCTTCTTCTGGTTCGGCATCACCGTGACGCCCTGGGTTGCCGGGGTGTTCGTCGACGAGACGGCTCGACTGGTGCTCTGGTCGCTCGCGGTGGCGGTCGATCTCGGCTCGGCACGGTTCGGCTGGCCGACGCCGGGGCTGGGCCGCACCGAGCTGGCCAGCCAGATCTTCACCGGGGTGCACCTCTCCGAGCGGCACCGGGCGATCTTCATCGTCGCGCTCGGCGAGTTGATCCTGAGCACCGGCACGGGGCTGGCCGGCAGCGGGTTCACCGCCGGTCAGGTGACCGCCAGCGCGGTCGCGTTCGTCAGCGCGGTCCTGCTGTTCCAGCTCTACTTCCAGCGCGTCCAGCGGATCCTGGCCCCACCGAGCGTCACGACTGTGGAGCGGGTCCGCTCCGGCACCTCCACCTCGTACACCCATCTGGTGATGGTGGCCGGGGTGGTGCTGGTCTCGACCGGCACCTCGATGGTCATTGCTCGGCCGTCCGGTCACACCCCGGTGGATGTGATGGTTGCCATCCTCGGCGGACCGGTGCTGTTCCTGTTCGGCAGCGTGCTGTTCGACGCCGTGGTGACGGCGCGGATTCTCTGGTCCCGGGTGCTGGCGATCGTGCTGCTGGCGGTCGTGCTGCTGTGCGCGCTTGTCGCGCCCGGCACGTTCCGTCTGCCGCCGTTGACCGTTCTGGTGGTGGCGAACCTGGTCCTGCTGCTCACCCTGGCCGGGGAAGGGCTGGCCGCCCGTCGCAGGCGGGCCGAGGTCACCGCGCCGGCCCGGTGAGGGGTCGCCCCCACCCGCCGCGCGGAGTCTCACCCCAGCATCGGCGGCGCCGGCGTACGCGTGTGTCGTCGGGTGCTGGCCAGGTTCGCCACGGCGATCAGGGCCAGCACGATCATGGCGAGCAGCGCGACAAGGATCGGCGGAAGCACGGGCGTGGCCGGCGCCAGGCACCCCAGCAGCACCACGCCGGCCAGCCGGGACCGCGAGATGCGTCCGAACACGGTGAAGTCGAGCAGGCCCCGGCCGATCAGGTACAACGCGGGGCTGCCGAGGATGACCGCGGCCCACGACGGCGGGGTCTCGCCCAACGGTCGATTCACCACGAGGTCGCTGGTGACCGCCGCCCCGGCGATGCCGGCCACCATGATCAGATGGGTGATCGCGGCGGACTGGGTGAGCAACGCCGGGTCGGTCGACCTGACGATCGCGTCGGTCAGCAGCTCACCGGCGCGGTAGATGTAGATCCGCCACATCAGCACCACAGTGCTGAACACCACGAGCAGAGCCCAGGCCCTCTCCAGCGTGTAATCGCTCCGGCTGAAGGTCGTCCCGGTCACGAAGATCGACACCCCGAGCGCGATGATGACGAACTGCCGGTAGCGCTCGGCCACCCGCGCGTGGACCAGCCGCCAGTCCCCCGGTCGTGAGCGGCCGATCCGGGGCAGCGGCCAGCCGCACACCGCCCCGACGTACTCGACGATGATCGCGAGCGCCCAGATCGACAACTGGCCCGAGCCGCCGACGAGCGCTCCGGCGATCCAGCCGACGCCGGTGACGCACTTCCAGGTCTGGATCCGGATGGTCGACCGCCGCAGGGGCCGGCCCTTCGAGACGACAACTGCGTAGTAGGCGGTGGTGCTGAGGGGAATGAACACGAAGGTGATCGCGAAGAGCAGCGCGCGATCGCCGTACGCCTCGGCCGCGACCGCCGCCAACAGCAGGCTGGCCGCCGCCACCGAGGTGAGATGCCCCTGCCCGGATGGACTGGTCAGGTCGATGGTGTCCGCGGTCCACACGCTCAGCGCCCAGACCATCGCGAACGCGAGCAGCAGCACCAGCACCTTGGCGACGCCGGTCCAGGTCAGGTCGTTGGCCAGGATGGTCGCCAAGGTGACCAGCGCGAAGACGTAGACGAGGTCGAAGAAGAGCTCCAGGAACGCCGGACGCTCCAGCGCCGGATCGGGTGCCGCTGCCGTGGCGCCGCCGTCCGTGGCCATCGACATCGCGCTTCACCCGGCCTCCACCGCATGCCCTCAAGGGGGACGATACGGGCAACCGCTCGCGTCCAACCCCGTCATCCGGTTCTTACCGGCCGCTCGCCACCCCCAACGCTGGCGTGTCGCCTCGGCAACGCGGTCAGCCCCGCGCCTTCAGCCGGTCACGTGACGTCTCGACGCAGGGGCAGCAACAGGGCGATCGCCGAGGCGGCCACCGCGTACGCGGTGAGCAGGAGAGCGCCGGCCGCCGGTGGGAGCAGGTTGACGGTGCCGCTGCCGAGTTCCGTGGAGATGGCGTCGGCGACGTAGGTGAAATCGGTCAGCGCGGCGGTGGCTCCGCCGGGCAGGATCGGGTAGAGCGTGTTGAGTCCCGGGATCATCATCAGCACCGGCTCCCCCACGTACAGATAGCCGATCACGACGCACAGCGCCGCGACCTGGTGGTGGATGAGAGCGCCCATCCCGGCCCCGAGGAGCAGGTAGACCACCATCGCGACGGCGATACGGCCGAGCAGCGCCAGCACCGTGGAGGCTGGCAGACCGAGTGGGACATCGCGGGCGGCGGCGACAGCGAACAGCGCCACCGCGGCGGTGCCCGCGAGAACGAGCCCGTACGCGAGGCCAACGGCCGCGTACGTGGCGAGTTTGGCGGCGAGCACCCGCCCACGGCGCGGAGCGAAGAGAAAGGTGACCGCGGCGGTGCGGTGTCGGTACTCGGAGGTGACCGCCAGGGCCCCGGCGGCGGCCGGCACGAACGCGGTGTAGCCGAGAATGCCGAGGATCGCGCGGAGGCCGGCCTCGGTGTCCAGACCGGGCATCGGTGGATCGAAGTTCTCCGGTCCCGCCAGCGCCATGGCCCCGAACATGCCCCCGCCCAGCACAGCTGCGGCGAGCAGCAGGCCGCCCCACATGCGGGTGGCCAGCAGCCGGCGGAACTCCGCTCTGATCAGGTGGTTCATCAGCTGACCGCCTTGTCCGTGGTGAGGTGGAGGAAGAGTTCTTCGAGACTGGGAGTCTCGACGACCAGCTCGTGCACCCGAACGTGGTGGGCGGCGGCGAGATCGGCGATGCTCGGCGCGTCCAGCCCTCGCACCCGCAGCCGATCGGGCCGGACGGCTTCGACGTGCGGTGCCGTGCCGCCGTTGGGGGGGTCGGCCGTCAGAACGGCAGCGAGCGCGTCCGCGTCGGGTGAGGTGACCAGCACCGCTGGCGGGCCGGCGAGCCGGGAACAGGGCCCGGCGGCGACGAGTTCGCCACGCCGGATCACCACGACGTCATCCACGAGCTGCTGGATCTCGCCGAGCGCGTGGCTGGAGATCAGGACGGTGCGGCCCTCGTCGGCGAACTGACGCAGAAAGCCGCGCAGCCACGACACGCCTTCCGGGTCCAGGCCGTTGCCGGGCTCGTCCAACAGCAGTACGCGGGGATCGCCGAGCAACGCCGTGGCGAGGTTGAGCCGCTGCCGCATGCCCGTGGAGAATCCTCGGGTGCGACGGTGCGCGGCCTCGGCGAGGCCGAGCAGGTCGAGCAGGGTGGTGACCCGGCTGTCCGGATATCCGCCCATCGCGGCGTAGACGCGCAGGTGGTCGCGGGCGGTGTGTCCAGGGTGGAACGCGTTGGCGTCGAACACGGCGCCGACAGTGCGCGAGGGCCGGGCCAGTTGGCCGTACGGCAGGCCCCCGATCGTGGCGGTGCCACTGGTCGGCGACACCAGCCCGGTCATCATGCGCATCGTGGTGGTCTTGCCGGCGCCGTTCGGGCCGAGGAATCCGGTGACGACACCGGGCTGCACGGTGAAGCTCAGATCATGCACGGCGGTCACGTCACCGTAGCGCTTTGTCAGGCACGACACCTCGATCGCGAGGTGGTCGCCGGTCACGCGCGGGCCGCCATGGCACGCGTGATCGTCTCCACGAGGCCTGGCGCGGCCGGGCTGGAGAGCACTACCTCGTCGAACTCGCCGCCTGCCGACGCCCGGTCCAGAACGAGGTGCAGCCCCGGTTCCGCACGGCGGGCCGCCACGAGCTGCCGAGGACCGCCGTACAGGCCCCATACTCCGATCTTGGCGAAGCCAGACACCACGTATCCCCGGCGGGCGCCACGGGCCAGACGGAGCGGGTTGTCCACCAGGGCGACGTGCCGCACCGCGGTGAGGGGCAGTGCGAACTGCTCCCGCCCGACCCAGACCCGCTCCCATCCGGTGAACCGAATGTCGATCACTTCGTTGGTCACCATGACCGATGCCATCAGTCATCCCCTTTCGTCGTGTCGGAGTCGTCCGTCGGCGCAGGCGCACGCCTGTCGGTCGTCGGCAGATCGGTGGGCAGCAGAACTGTCGCCAACAGTCGCGGTATCCGTTCACCGCCGGGCTGGTTGCCGAGCAGCGGGCCCACCAGTGCGGTGAGACCGGCGGCGAACTCGCCCAGTTCGGCGTCGGTCAGGTGCAGCACGAGTTGCTGATAGCCCACACCGTCGGCGGTGAAGTCGATCCGCTCCCGGGCGAGATAGCGGGAGAACTCCGACAGTAGGCTCGACATGAACGCCGTGAAGTACCGCGCATGGTCCTCCCGCGTAGCCGTGGCGAGGGCCGCCGGGTCGAGCGTCGCGCCGTGCGCGGGCAACGCGTACACCCGCTCGACGGTGCCGCGAACCCTGCGTTCGTCAACCACCTCGACCAGCCCTGCCTTGACCAGGATCGCCAGGTGCCGGTACATCGTGGCCTGCGGGACATCGGGCAGCAGCTCAAGCAGCCCTTGTGTGGTCAGGCGTGTGCCCGCGACCGCACGCAGGATCCGGATCCGCACCGGATGCAGCGCCAGGTCCGCCCAGCGCTCTCTCGACATCTCCACGACCGAACGGTATCACTCTCGATAATGAGAATGGAAGACCGTGTTCCACAACGAACGGCTGGGCGCTCGCGCCCCCCGACGTCGGCTAACGGGCGGCGAGACGGCGGCGGACCTTGTCCCGGATCGGCTCCGGCAGGTCGTCCGCGTCGAGCAGGCGGGGCAACAGCTCCGGCTCCAGGCTGGTCGCCCGGAACACCTCGCCGATGGTCACCCCGTGCGCGGGCCGCTCCACCACCTCGACCGGGTCGCCGGCACCCACCTCGCCCTCGCGCAACACCCGCAGGTACGCCCCCGGGGAGGCCCGCACGGTGAAGCGCCGGATCAGGTCGGGCACGCCCCAGAAGCCCGCGAACGTCGTGCAGGGGGTACGCGGCATCGTCACCTGGAGCAACGCCGTGCCCACCGCCCACTGTTCGCCGATGACCGCGCCGGTCACGTCGACGGCGTACGTGGTCAGGTTCTCCCCGAAGCCCCCCGAGCGGATCGACCGGCCGATCTCGGCCGACCACCACGCGGCGTCCTCCTCGGCGTACGCGTAGACGGCCTTGTCCGGCCCGCCGTGCACGGACCGCTCGCCGATGAAGTCACCGGCCAGGCCGCCGGCGAGCACCGCCACCGGCCCGTCGACCGATCGCTTGTCGATGCCGCTGCGACCGCTCGCGTCGCCCGCCCACGCCGCCTCGGTCACGATGCCGAGATTCACCGCTGCCACCCTGCCCGTCATGGCGGACAGCCTAGGTGAATCCGCGGTCCGGGCTTGACCTTGACGCTGCGTCAACCCTCCATGCTGACTGCCATGAGCATCCCGCCAACAACCGACCAGGTCGAGCAGACCGTGATACACGTGCAGGGCCTGGAGAAATCGTTCAAGCAACTGAAGGTGCTGCGCGGCGTGGACATCGACGTCGCGCGCGGCAGCATCTTCGCCCTGCTCGGCTCCAACGGGGCAGGCAAGACCACTGTGGTGAAGATCCTGTCCACGCTGCTCAAGGCCGACGGGGGAACCGCCCGGGTCAACGGTTTCGACGTCGCGACGCAGGCCGCCGAGGTGCGCGAGTCGATCAGTCTCACCGGGCAGTTCGCGGCGGTCGACGAGATCCTCACCGGACGGGAGAACCTCGTCCTGGTCGCCCGGCTCAGGCACCTCAAGGACCCGGGCGCCATCGCGGACGACCTGCTGCGGCGCTTCTCGTTGACCGAGGCGGGCACCCGGAGGGTGGCGACGTACTCCGGTGGCATGCGCCGCCGGCTGGACATCGCGATGAGCCTCATCGGCAACCCACCGGTGATCTTCCTCGACGAGCCGACGACCGGGCTGGACCCGGAGGCACGCATCGAGGTGTGGCAGGCCGTCAAGGATCTGGCCGAGGCGGGTACGACAGTCCTGCTCACCACCCAGTACCTCGACGAGGCGGAGCACCTGGCCGACCGGATCGCGATCCTGCACGACGGCCGGATCATCGTGAACGGCACCCTCGACGAGCTCAAGCAGCTCCTCCCACCCGCGACGATCGAGTACGTCGAGAAGCAGCCGAGCCTGGAGGACGTCTTCCTCACCCTCGTCGGCGCCCGAACCCACAAGGAACAACGATGAACAGGCATTTCGTCGGCGACACCGCCGTTCTCCTCGGACGCTCGCTGCGCCACATCGCCCGCAGCCCGGACACCATCATCACCACCGCGATCATGCCGATCGCCTTCATGCTGCTGTTCGTCTACGTCTTCGGCGGCGCGATCG
Organism: Micromonospora sp. DT63; assembly: GCF_049841615.1. NCBI lineage: Bacteria > Bacillati > Actinomycetota > Actinomycetes > Micromonosporales > Micromonosporaceae > Micromonospora > Micromonospora sp. DT63. The sequence continues at coordinate 49,922 of NZ_JBNCKQ010000013.1, forward strand.
AGACCGGGTCCGACTCGTACGTGAAGTACCTGCTGCCCGGCATCCTGGTCATCACGATCGCCTCGGGCATCTCCTACACCGCCTTCCGGCTCTTCCTGGACATGAAGGGCGGCATCTTCGAACGGTTCCAGTCCATGCCGGTCGCCCGGTCATCCGTGCTGTGGGCGCACGTCCTGACCTCACTGGTCGCCAACCTGATCTCGCTCGTCGTCGTCGTCGGCGTCGCCCTGATCATGGGCTTCCGGACGGGGGCGGGGGTGTCGCAGTGGCTCGCGGTCGCCGGCATCCTGGTCCTGTTCACCCTGGCGCTGACCTGGATCGCCGTGATCCCCGGCCTCACCGCGAAGACGGTGGACGGCGCGAGCGCGTTCTCCTATCCGCTCATCTTCCTGCCGTTCGTCAGCTCCGCCTTCGTGCCCACCGGGTCCATGCCCGGCCCGGTGCGCGCCTTCGCCGAGCACCAGCCGGTGACCTCCATCGTCAACGCGATCCGGGACCTGTTCAGCCAACAGCCGGTCGGCACGGACATCTGGATCGCCCTCGCCTGGTGCGTCGGCATCCTCGTCCTCGCCTACCTGTTCGCCAACGTCACCTACCGTCGCAGGATCTCCTGAGCTGGCTGGCGTACCGGACAAGGTGAGTGAGAGCAGGATCAGAGCATGCTGACGATCAGTCAACTCGCGGCGTACGCCGGCGTCACGGTGCGGGCGGTGCGGCACTACCACCAGATCGGACTGCTGCCCGAGCCGGAGCGGGACGCATCGGGCTACCGGCGCTACGGCGCGACGGCTGTCGTGTCCCTCATCAAGATCCGCACCCTCGCCGACGCCGGCGTGCCGCTGTCGCAGATCAGTCGGATGCTCGACGCCGACCCGTCAGCCTTCGCCGAAGCGATCCGGACCATCGACGGCAACCTGCGCGACGAGATCGAGCGGCTGCAGACCAGCCGCACACACATCGCGCAGCTCACCGCCGGGGACAGCCTGGCGCTCCCACCGGAGGTCGCCGCCTATCTCGACCGGCTCCGGGCCATCGGGGCGTCACAGCGGATGGTGGAGGCCGAACGCGACGGGTGGATCCTGGTGGCGGCGCGCTGGCCCGACCGCATCGTCGAGTGGATGCCCGGCAAGAGCGCCGCTCTCGATGATCCGCAGGTCGTCCGGCTCTACCGGGTGCTCTCGGAGATCTTCGACGGTGACGAGCAGGACGACCCGCGGCTGGCCGAGGCCGCCGACATCATGGCCTGCCTGGCGGAGCAGGCGTACGCCGCCGGCGATTTCCTGCACGCCGAGGAGGCCGACGACGACATTCCGCACGACCTGATCGACGCCCTCGCCGACGAGGCGGACCCGCGGGCGCAGCGGCTGCGGGAGCTGATGCGCGAGCGGGGTTGGTCCGGTTGGAACCGGATGGAGCGGCTCGCCGAGCCGCCCCGCAAATGACCGCCGGCCGGCGCGGTCAGCCCTTGACGGCGCCGGCCACGAGGCCGGAGACCATCCGTCGCTGCACCAGCAGGAAGAAGATGATGACCGGCAGGGTGAACAGGGTGGAGGCGGCCATGACCGGCCCCCAGTTGGTGTCGTCGCGGCCGAAGAAGAACGTCATCGCCACCGGCAGCGTGTAGCGGCCCTGGTCGTTGATGAACGTCAACGCGAAGATCAGCTCGTTCCACGCGGTGATGAAGGAGAAGATGCTGGTGGCGACCAGGCCGGGCGCGACCAGCGGGAACAGCACCCGCCGGAACGTCTGGGCCCGGCTCGCGCCGTCGATCGCCGCCGCCTCCTCCAACTCCTTGGGCACGGCGGCGACGAACCCGCGCAGCATCCAGACCGCGAACGGCAGCGAGAAGCCGAGGTACGTGAGGATCAGGCTGGGCAGGGTGTTGTAGAGCCCGAGCCGCTGGATCATCAGGAACAGCGGGATGACCAGCGCCTCCAGCGGGATCATCTGCACCACGAGCAGCATGATCAGGAAGCTGGTCCGCAGTTTGAAGCGGAACCGGGCCACCGCCGTCGCGGCGAGCAGGGCGACCAGGCCGCTGAGCACCACAGTGGACACGGCGACGATCGCGCTGTTGACGAAGAAGTCCAGGAAGCTGACGCCGGGGATCAGGTTGCCGGTCAGGATCTCCCGGTAGTGCGCCAGCGTCGGGTGGGCCGGCACCGGCTGCGGGGTGGACGAGAAGATCTCGCTGCTCGGCTTCAACGAGGTCGAGATCATCCAGTAGACCGGGAACGCCGCGAAGAGCGCGACCAGCAGCCCGGCCGCGTTGAGGGCCACCTTCTTCACGACTCGTCCTCCTGCCTGAGCACCATCCGTACGTAGAAGCCGGTCACCACGAGCAGGATCAGCGTGAGGATCACCGCGATCGCCGCGCCGAGGCCGTACTTCGGCGGCGGGGAGAAGGCTTCGGCGTACGAGTAGATGGAGAGCATGAACGTCGGCCGGTCCTGGGTGCCGCCGGCCAGGACGAACTGCTGGGTGAAGACCTTGAAGTCCCAGATGGTGGAGAGCACGATCAGGATTCCGAAGACCGGCCGCAACAGCGGGAACGTGATCTTCCAGAAGACCCGCCACGGGCTGGCGCCGTCCACCCGGGCCGCCTCGTGCAGCTCACTCGGCACGCTCTTCAGGCCGGCGAGCACGCTCACCGCGATGAACGGGAACGAGTGCCAGACCACCACCAGGGTGAGGATGGCGAAGAAGAGCAGCGGCGAGTTGAACCAGCCGTAGCCGGTCCAGTCGCTGCGGCCGAACAGCGCCTGGGAGAACCCGTCCGGCAACGCGTTGAACAGCCAGGTGACCAGGCCACTGGTGTCGTCGAAGATCCACTTCCAGACGATCGTGCCGGTCAGCGCCGGGGTGGCCCAGGCGAGCATCACGCAACTGGCCACGAAGGTGGCCATTTTGCGGCCGAGCCGGTTGAGCAGCAGCCCGACCAGAGTGCCGAGCACCATCGTGAGCAGCACGTTCGCCGCGGCGAACAGCACCGTGTTGCGCAGCACCGTCAAGAAGAACGGGTCGGAGAGGATGTCGGTGTAGTTGCCGAGCCCCACCCACGGCCACTCCCGGTCGCCGCGCAACTGCCGGACGCTGTTGAGCCGGTAGAAGGACATCGCCACCACCTGGCCGAGCGGCCAGAGCAGCAGCACCCCGATGATGACGAGTGCGGGCAGGAGCAGCAGGTAGGGCAGGCGGTCCACCGGGCGACGCCGCCGCGCGGGGGTCTCCCGCGCGGCGGACGTCTCCGGCACCTCGGTCAGCGTGGTCACTTGGAGTTGAGGATGCTTTCCATCTCACCGGCCGCGTCAGCGGTAGCCTTCTCGACCGTCTTCTGACCCTTCATGACCGAGCTGTTCATCGCCTGGGTCACCGTCTTCGTCCGGCTGACCTCCACCCACTTCGGGGTGAGCGGCGTGAGCTTGGTGTTCTGCATGGTGGTGGCGAACGCCGCCATGACCTTGTCGTTGGCGTACGTGTCACCGGCGACGAGGTCCTTGTAGACCGGGAAGAAGCCGAGGCTGCTCGCGAAGCTCTGCGCGTTCTTCTTGTTCAGCAGCACGGTCAGGTAGTCCCAGGCCAGATCCTGGCGCTCGCTGTCCTTCCAGATCGCCACGTCCGAACCACCGGCGAAGCCGGGCGCTGCCTTGCCGTCCGGGCCGGGGATCGGGAACGTACCCCAGACCTTCTCGATCTCGGGGTTGTCCTTCTTGATGGCGCCCTGCTGCCAGCTACCGGCGAACGCCATGGCGGCCTTGCCGGTGGCGAACTGGGTACGCGCGTCGATCTCGTTCCAACCGGCGGCGGCCGGCGGGGCCACCTTGTGGACGGTCACGAGGTCGGTCCAGTACTTGACGGCCCGCTGCGCCTCCGGCGTCGTGTAGCCGGACTTCCAGGCGCCGCCCTGGTTGGTCGCGATCTCCGCGCCCGCGCCCCAGAGGAAGGAGTAGAAGGGCAGCTCGGAGTTGCCCGGCAGCGCGATGCCGTAGGTGCCCGGCTTCTTCGCCTGCACGGCCTTGGCCACCGTGACCAGGTCGTCCCAGGTCTTCGGCGGCTGGACACCGGCCTCGGCGAACCAGTCGGTGCGGTAGTAGATCGCCCGCACGCCCGCGTACCAGGGGACGCCGTACTGCTTGCCGTCGAGCTGCGCGTTGCGGACCAGGTCGGGCAGCAGGTCCTTGCCGTCGGCCCAGCCGCCCATCCGGCCGCTGACGTCGGCGAGCGCCTCCTGCGCGGCCCAACCCTGGGTCTCGGTGTTGCCCAGCTCGGTGATGTCCGGTCCCTCACCACCGGCGAGCGCGGCCTGGAACTTCTTGGGCGCCTCCAGCCAGGGGATGTACTGCACGACCACATCGGTGTCGGGGTGCTTCTGGCGGAACTCCGCCTCGACGCCGTCGAGGAACTTGTTCTGCGCGTCGCCGCCCTCGCCCATCATCCAGACCGTGAGCTTGCTGTCGTCGCCCGCCTTGTCGTCGGAGCCTCCACAGCCGGTCAGCACCATCGCGGCCGAGGCCACCACGGCGGTGACCGGGGCCAGCCGCTTCCACCTGTTCACGCCACTTCTCCCCTCGCGCCGCCTGGAACTTACCTTCTCCGCCGCACCTTAGTACGAAGAAATCCTTTACGACAGTGGGCGGGGAGGCCGAAGCGTCGCGACCGTACCGCAGGGAACCGACCCGACGGGTCGTGGCGTAGGGCCGAATCTGGGCACTTCACCACGAAAGAGCGCCCGACCAGTGGTCGGGCGCCCTTTTCCGTGGTGCGGTGATGCCAGGTTGTTACCGGGTGACGCGGCGGCGGCCACCCACGCCGGCGACCAGCGCGACAGCGATCGCGGCAACCACGACCTGCACCAGCAGCTCGGTCCAGTCGATACCGGCGGTCTCGGTCGCGATACCCATCGCCCGCGCCAGCACCGTGCCCAGCAGAGCCGCACCGACACCGATCAGCAGGTGCAGCCACATCGGCATGTTCTGCCGACCCGGAACAACCAGGCGGCCGAGCGCCCCGACGATGAGACCAACAACGATGGCAGTGATGATGCCCCACACGGTGAGCTCCACGGTCGCCCTCCTTCTAAGAATGTCTGACACACAATGTGTGCTTCCTGTCGTGACGACTTAGTTCCCGACCCACCGAAAAACCAAACCGACTTCGTCGCCCAGACGATCACGACTTGGCCAACAACGGCACGTTCCACCGGGCGACGCGTCCGCCTCGCGCATCGGCCGGGCCGTGCACCACGCCGCGGCGTGATCGACTCCCCTTCGGCGATATCGCCGGTCACCCGACTCCCGCCATCGGCGCCGTGGAGCCCGAGCACGCCGGCAGCGTGATCGACCGGGCTGAGCGCGCGGTCAGCCGCCGAAGTGCTGCGCATCATCGCCACGAACGTCGCACGACTGCGCGAGGACGCTCTGCCAGGCGATTCCGGCGCTGCCACCCGTCCCGTTCAGCCGCGCCCGCGGGCGCTCCGGCCGGGTGGCGCGGGGGTCGCGCGGCGGGTCGTGCGGGTCGCGCGGGGGTCGACTCCACTGCGCCGGGCCACGCGGGCCGCGCACGAGCATGATCGACCCCACTGCGCCGAGGTGGCGGTGTCCGGCGAACCGGATGCCACCACTTCGGCGCACTGGAGTCGATCGGTGCGGAGCGATAAACACCAACAGGCGCTCCACCCGCCGACCCGACAAACGCCGAGGGGCGCCCGGCCTGTCGGCCGGGCGCCCCTCGGAAGTGGTTCGGTGTTACCTGTGCTGGTGTTATCGCGTGACGCGGCGGCGGCCACCCACACCGGCGACCAGCGCGACAGCGATCGCGGCAACCACGACCTGCACCAGCAGCTCGGTCCAGTCGATACCGGCGGTCTCGGTCGCGATACCCATCGCCCGCGCCAGCACCGTGCCCAGCAGAGCCGCACCGACACCGATCAGCAGGTGCAGCCACATCGGCATGTTCTGCCGACCCGGAACAACCAGGCGGCCGAGCGCCCCGACGATGAGACCAACAACGATGGCAGTGATGATGCCCCACACGGTGAGCTCCACGGTCGCCCTCCTTCTAAGAATGTCTGACACACAATGTGTGCTTCCTGTCGTGACGACTAAGTTCCCGACCCAGCGAAAAACCAAACCGACTCAGCCGCACAGAAGTTGCCGGCGTCGATGCCGAACGGCTGCGTCGATTGGGGTGGGAGCGCGTCCACACAGGTCAGGCAACATGTTGCCCAGGGCGACGACCCCGCCTCACGGCCAAAAAAATTCCTCCACCATCGACCCGCCCGGGCGGGCCTACGCCCACCCGGGCCGGTGATCAAGAGGTTCGCGTCAGGATCCGGACCTCAACTGACACAAACCTCTTGATCACCGGGACACAGGAGGCGTCACCGGGACGCAGGAGGCGTCACCGGAGCGCAGGAGGCAGGTACCGGGACGCAGGAGGCGGGACCGGGGGGACCGGGGACGGGGGGCTTACTTCTTTGGGGCCTTGGTGTCGCCGGAGTCGGAGGACAGGGCGGCGATGAAGGCTTCCTGCGGCACCTCGACGCGGCCGACCATCTTCATCCGCTTCTTGCCTTCCTTCTGCTTCTCCAGCAGCTTGCGCTTACGGCTGATGTCACCGCCGTAGCACTTGGCGAGGACGTCCTTGCGGATCGCGCGGATGGTCTCCCGGGCGATGACCCGGCTGCCGATGGCGGCCTGGATGGGCACCTCGAACTGCTGGCGCGGGATCAGGGTGCGCAGCTTGGCGGCGATGGTGACGCCGTAGTTGTACGCCTTGTCCTTGTGCACGATGGCGCTGAACGCGTCCACCGGCTCGCCGTGCAGCAGGATGTCCACCTTCACCAGGTCGGACGCCTGCTCGCCGGACGGCTCGTAGTCGAGTGAGGCGTAGCCCTTGGTCCGGCTCTTCAACTGGTCGAAGAAGTCGTAGATGATCTCGGCGAGGGGCAGCGTGTAGCGCAGCTCCACCCGGTCGGCGGAGAGGTAGTCCATCCCGAGCAGGCTGCCGCGCCGGCCCTGGCAGAGCTCCATCACCGCGCCCACGTAGTCGTTGGGCGTCAGGACGGTGGCTCGGACCACCGGCTCGTACACCTCGGCGATCTTGCCGTTGGGGTACTCGCTGGGGTTGGTGACGACGATCTCGGCGCCGTCGTCGGTGATCGCCCGGTACACCACGTTGGGGGCGGTGGAGATCAGGTCGAGGTTGTACTCGCGCTCCAGCCGCTCCCGGATGATCTCCAGGTGGAGCAGGCCGAGGAAGCCGCAGCGGAAGCCGAAGCCGAGCGCGCCGGAGGTTTCCGGCTCGTAGTCCAGGGCGGCGTCGTTGAGCTTGAGCTTGTCCAGGGCCTCACGCAGGTTCGGGTAGTCGGACCCGTCGATCGGGTAGAGGCCGGAGTAGACCATCGGCTTCGGGTCCTTGTAGCCACCGAGCGCCTCGGCGGCCGGCCGGCTGTTGATGGTGACCGTGTCACCGACCCGGGACTGCCGGACGTCCTTCACGCCGGTGATCAGGTAGCCGACCTCGCCGACGCCGAGCGCCTCGGCCTTGACCATCTCCGGTGAGATGACACCGATCTCCAGCAGCTCGTGCACCGCTCCGGTGGACATCATCTTGATCCGGTCGCGGGCGCTGATCCGGCCGTCGATGACCCGGACGTAGGTGACGACGCCGCGGTAGACGTCGTACACCGAGTCGAAGATCATCGCCCGGGCGGGCGCCTCGGCGTCGCCGACCGGCGGGATGAACTGCCGGACGATCTCGTCGAGCAGGTGCGGCACTCCCTCGCCGGTCTTGCCGGAGACCCGGATGCAGTCGGCGGGGTCACCGCCGATGAGGTGGGCCAGCTCCTCGGCGTACTTCTCCGGCTGGGCGGCCGGCAGGTCGATCTTGTTGAGCACCGGGATGATGCGCAGGTCGTTCTCGAGCGCCAGGTAGAGGTTGGCCAGGGTCTGCGCCTCGATGCCCTGCGCGGCGTCGACAAGCAGCACGGCGCCCTCGCAGGCGGCCAGCGACCGGGACACCTCGTAGGTGAAGTCGACGTGCCCCGGGGTGTCGATCATGTTGAGCACCGCGTGCTCACCGGCCCGATCGCCCTCGCGGATGGTCCACGGCATCCGGACGGCCTGGCTCTTGATGGTGATGCCGCGCTCGCGCTCGATGTCCATCCGGTCCAGGTACTGCGCGCGCATCTGCCGCGGGTCGACCACGCCGGTGAGCTGCAACATCCGGTCGGCCAGGGTCGACTTCCCGTGGTCGATGTGGGCGATGATGCCGAAGTTCCGGATGCGACCGGGGTCGGTGGCACCAGGGGCGTTCGCGCCGGGATCGAGCTTCGGTGGCACAGCGGTCCGTTCTGGTCGGCTGACGTGAACAGGCCGGCGCACCGCCGGCCCCCTCCATGTTCCCACGCCGCCGGGGTACGCCCACTGCGCGGGCGACGGATCGGTCCCGAGGACCTCTCACTCCAGGGGCGGCTCGACGAACAGCGCGGCCAGCCGGGGCAGGCGGCGGCGGGCCTCCTCCTCGTCGTCGAAGTCCCAGAAGTCGTTGAGATCGGGCGTACGCACCGGCTCGCGGTCCTCCGGCAGCTCCGACGCGGTGGCCTTGCGGTACGCGTCCCAGGGCACCGAGAGCATCTGCTCGGCGGAGAACTCCTCCCCGCTGAGCGAGGCGGCCCGCACCTGGGGCAGTTCGGCCAGCGAGTCGGGGTCGCCGACCGCGCGGGCGAAGACCGCCCGCCCCTGGGTCATCAGCCAGCCCCGGAAGTGCTCGAAGCCGTCCGCCGACGCGCCGCCGTTGATCAGGTACGCCGCGCCCCACAGATCCGCCTTGTGCGAGGCCGCCAGCACCCGCCGCTGGTGGTGGGCGTACCCGACGATGTCCTCCGGGTCGCGCTCGGCGAGCAGCGCGATGGCCCGCGCGGCGACCGGCCCGGGCTCTCCCCCGCCTCCGGCGCGGGCCTGGTCGATCAGCTGCCAGAAGTCCTCGGTCCTCATGGCTTGGCAGTCTGGCAGTGTCGCCGCGCGCCGCGCACGTACCCCGGGGCAGCATGGTGGGGTGTCCTCCCCGCCGCTGCCCCCGGTGCCGTACCACGCGGGTGCGCTGCGCCCCTCGTGGCAAGACCTCCCGGCCGCGCTGCGGGCCGCGATCGCCGGGCGCCTCGGCGTGCCGGTGGTCACCGCCCGGACCGCCGCCGCCGGCTTCACCCGGGGGTTCGCCGCCGTGCTCCACACCGCCGACGGCGCTCGGGCCTTCGTCAAGGCGGCACCCGCCGTCGAGCAACCGCGCCTCGTGCAGGCGTACGCGCGGGAGGCCGCGATCCTCGACCGGCTGCCGGCCGGCCTGCCGGCGCCCCGCCTGCGGTGGACGCTGGACGAGGCCGGCTGGTTCGCGCTGTGCACCGACGCGGTCGACGGCCACACCCCGCGCCTGCCCTGGACGCTCACCGAGCTGGACGCCACGCTCGCCGCGTACGCCCAGGTCGCCGCCGCCCTGGCCACCCCGCCGGCCGGGCTGACCGCGCTCGGCCTGCCCCAGCTCGCCGAGCTGGCCCGCGCGGACATCCTCTGGTGGGAGGAGGTCGCCGCCGGCCGGGAGCCGCTCCCGGCGCTGCCCTGCGCCGCCCGGGGTCGACTGCCCGAGCTGGTGGCGCTGGAGTCCCGCCTCCCCCGGTACGCCCACGACGCGACCGGCATGATCCACGGCGACCTGCGGGTGGACAACGTGCTCATCGGCGGTGACGGACGGGCGTGGTTCTGCGACTGGACCTGGGCCTGTTCCGGGCCGGCCTGGTTCGACCTCGTGGGCCTGCTGCTCACCGCGTACGCCAGCGGCCTGGACACCGACCGCCTCTTCGCCGAACACCCGGCGTCGGCGGGCGCTCCCCCGGACGCGCTGGACGCCACCCTGGCCGCGCTGGCCGGCTACTACCTCACCGGAGCGGACGCGACAGCGGCCACGGCCTCCCCGCACCGGTCGGCGCACCAGCGGTGGAGCGGCGAACAGGCCCTCGACTGGCTCGCCCGCCGACAGGGCTGGCGGTGACGCGGGGCCGGCCCGGCGCACGCGGAGCCGGTCTGGCGGTGACGCCCCCGCCGGCTGCCGGTGACGCGGAGCCGGCCTGGCGGGGGCGTAGTCTGGTGGTCGTCGGGCCGGGATGGGCCGCGCGATGACCGAGCCGTTTTGGCTCGTCCCGGGCGACCTGGTAACCTGGCTCTTCGCGCAGCGATGACGCATGTTCGTCATCCCGTGCAATAAGCTGACCAACCCGAGCTATCAAGACGAGGCTGTCGCGTGGCGAACATCAAGTCCCAGATCAAGCGCAACCGGCAGAACGAGAAGGCCCGGCTGCGCAACAAGTCGGTCAAGTCGTCGCTGAAGACCGCCGTCCGGAAGTTCAACGAGGCTGCCGAGGCCGGTGACGTCGAGAAGGCCACCGCCCTCATGCTGGACGCCTCTCGCAAGCTGGACAAGGCCGTCAGCAAGGGCGTGATCCACTCCAACCAGGCCGCGAACCGCAAGTCCGCGATCGCGAAGCGCGTGGTGGCGCTCTCCGCCTGACGACTTCACCGTCAGACTGATTCGGAAAGCCCCGGACCCTCGGTCCGGGGCTTCCGTGTGTCCACGGACAGGTCGACGGCCTGACGTGGGGCCGGCGGCCCGATCGGCGTGCCCGTGCCTCGGCCGGCGGTCAGTCCAACGGGTCGGTACGGCGCGTGGGCCGCACCGGGTCGGCCGTGACCACCACCGAGGTCACCGCGTTCGCGACCCGGGCCCGGCCGACGACCGGCTCCATCTGCCGACGGAAACGGTCCCGCTCCTGCTCGGGCACGAGCGCGGCGGAACGGACCACCACGGCGGCCACCATGTCGTTGAGCTTGACCATCGCCGCCACCACCACGGGCAGCACCACCACCGCCCACCAGGTCACCAGCTCCGCCAGGGCGAGCAGCACCGCCAGGGCGATGGCGCCTTCGAAGAAGAGGAAGCAGAGCACCCCGCCGGGGTTGACGAACCGCAGGCCGAGGAGCCGGGCGTAGAGCGGCCGGTACCTCTCCTCGTCGGCGGGCATGGTGGCCCACGCCGTACGGTTCGGCCGCGTCACCGGCCGCTGCCCTGCCGGGCGGCCGCCACCGAGAAGACCGCGCGCTCCAGGGCGTACGCCCGGTCGTCCGAGCCGCCCTTGACTGCCGCGTTGCACTCGGCGGCGACCTGCATGGCCTGGACCAGCCCCTCCGGCGTCCAGCCGCGCCCCTGCCGCTGCGCCCGCTCGATCTTCCAGGCCGGCATGCCGAGACTGCTGGCGAGCTGGTACGGGTTGCCCCGCCCGGCCGACGCCACCCGGGCCACCGTACGCACCCCGTCGGCCAGGGCGTCGGCGATGGGCACCGGGTCGACACCGACGTGCAGGGCCCAGCGCAGCGCCTCCAGGGCGGCCGGCACATCGCCGACCATAGTGGCATCCGCCACCGTGAAGCCGGTCACCTCGACCCGCCCCCGGTAGTAGCGGGCCACCGTCTCGGCGCTGATCCGCCCGTCGGTGTCGGCGATGAGCTGGGAGCAGGCGGCGGCCAGTTCGCGCAGGTCGTTGCCGACCGCCGCGATCAACGCCTCGGCGGCGTCGTCGGTGCACCTGCCGCCGGACCGGCGGATCTCGTCTCGGACGAAGGCGACCCGCTCGCGGTGCCCCTTGAGCTTGGCCGCCGGGATCACCGTCGCGCCTGCCGACCGCAGCCCGTCGGCGAACGCCTTGCCCTTGGCGCCACCCAGGTGCAGCACCAGCAACTGGACGTCCGGGTCGGGGTTCTTCGCGTACGCCAGGAGCGCGGCGACCAGGTCCTTGCGGGCGTCCTGACCGGAGCGCAGGATGAGCAGCCGCCGCCCCCCGAACAGCGACGGGCTGAGCATCTCGGCGATCTCACCGACGGTGAGCGCACCTGCCTGGTACTCGCGAACGTCCACCTCGGTCTCGACGCTGCGGACCCGCTCGACAGCTTCGGTCACGGCGCGCGTGGCGAGCAGCTCCTCGTCGCCGAGGACGAGCAGAATGGGGGCGAGGCTGGCGGGGGTCACGTCGCCCATATTCGCACGGCCCACGGCGGGTACGGGCCTGCTCATTCGCCGCCCGGTCGGTGCAGCCCGCACTAAGCGCAAATCCAGACATTTACCTCGATTCGCCATTTAATCCGCAAGACGGTCGCCATTTCATCAGCCGCGCTGCAATTTCCACGGCAGAACCGGCCCACTCCCGCGACGGCAGAGCCGGCCCACCTCGCGACGGCAGAGCCCGCCTGCCCGCCGTCGAGTCTCACGGCGGCCGCCCGGGTCGCACCCCTCGACGGGCCACCGCCAGCCCGTCGCCGGTCCGGATCGCCGCCAGGTCACCATCGGTGTCGGTCCGCAGGACCCGGGCGCCGCCTCTGCTGAGCCGGGCCAGAAGCGACGGGCTCGGGTGCCCGTAGGTGTTGCCCGCGCCGACCGGCACCAACGCGACGGCCGGCCGGACGGCGGCCAGAAAGCTGTCGTCCTGGTACGCCGAGCCGTGGTGGGCGACCTTCAGCACGTCCGCCCTCAGCTGCTCCGCCGCCGTCCGGGCCAGCACGGCGTGCTGCTCCTCGGTCTCGGCGTCGCCGGGCAGCAGGATCCGCACGCCGGCGACCGTGGCCCGCAACATCAACGAATTGTTGTTCGGATCGGACCTGGTGCCGGCCAGCGGGTACGGCGGACCGAGCACGAGCAGGTCGACACCGCCGACCCGATGCAGCGCCCCGGCGGTGGTGCCGAGCAGCGTGGCCCGCCCGCCCATCGCCGCCGCGCGGACCACGTCCCGGCCACTCGCCGGGTCCGTCGATGGCGGGGTCAGCACGGCGGACACCCGCCGGCCCCGGAAGACGCCGGCCACGCCGCCCACGTGGTCGACGTGGAAGTGGCTGACCACGAGCAGCGGCACCTCGGAGATGCCGAGCCGGCGCAGGCACGCGTCCACCGCGCTCGGGTCCGGGCCGGCGTCGACCACCACCGCCCGACCAGGAGCGACGGGCAGCACCAGGGCGTCACCCTGACCCACCGCGCAGGCCACCACCACCCAACCGCGCGGCGGCCAGCCGGTGGCGATCAGCCGGACTCCGAGGACGCCGAGCAGCGCCGCGGCGGCGACGACCGCCACCAGCCGGCGCACCAGCGGTCGACGTGCGGCGACCAGCAGCGCCACGGTCAGCCCGGCCAGCAGCAGTGCGCCCCACGCGCCACCCGGCCAGGGCAGGGTGCCGGCCGGGAGGCGGGCGCCCTGGCGGGCGATGATGACCAGCCACCAGGCGGGCCAGCTTGCCAGCCACGCGACGAACCCGGCCCCCGCCGGCCAGAGCGGTGACAGCACGGCGGCCGTCACGCCCAGCACCGTCGCGGGGGCGATGGCCGGCACCGCCAGCAGGTTGGCCGGTACGGCCACCAGGCTGACCGTGCCGGAGATGCCGGCGACGACCGGGCCGCAGGCCACCTGGGCGGCCGCCGGCACCGCCAACGCTTCGGCCAGTCCGGCCGGGACGCCCCGGCGGCGCAGCCCGTCGCGCCAGCGCGGCGCGAGCAGCAGCAGACCGCCGGTGGCCAGCACGGACAGCGCGAACCCGGCGTCGCCGGCCAACTCGGGGTCGACCAGCACCAGCACCGTCACGGCGGCGGCCAGCGCGGGCAGCGCGGCCCGAGGTCGGCCGGCGGCCAGTGCGACGAGGCCGATCGCCCCCATCGTGGCGGCCCGGACGACGCTCGGCGACGGCCGGACCAGGATGACGAACCCCACCAGCGCCACCCCGCAGAGCAGACCGGCGAGCCACGGGCCGGCGCGCGCCCAGCGGGCCAACAACAGCACCGCACCCAACACGATCGCGACGTTGCTGCCCGAAACGGCATTGAGGTGCGTCATTCCGGTCGCCCGAAAGTCCTCCTCGACGGCGGGCGACAGGCGGCTCGTGTCGCCCACCACCAGCCCGGGAAGCAGGCCACCTGGATCGTCGGGAAGGGGAGCGCAGGCCCGTTGCAGGCCGGCGCGCAGCGTGCCGGCGGCGCGCTGTGCCCAGGACGGCGCACCATGACGCTCGGGGGGCCCGGTGGCGCCGAGCACCGCCGCGGTGAGATCGCCGCCGCGCGGAACGCCGAGGCGACCCTCGGCCCTCACGCGCTGACCAGGCAGCAGACCTCGCCAGCCCGGGTCGGTGGCCAGGACCAGCAGCCGCGCCGACGTCCGAATCCGCTGGCCGTTTGGACCGGTCAGCCGGATCAGCTCACTCGACGTCAGCAGCATGCCGGGACGGCCGGCGGATCGGATCGGACGCGGATCGTCGCGGACAACCAGCTCGGCGCTGACCGGAGCGCGCTGCTCGGCCAGGACGCGGATCGGCGGCGCGTCCCGGACGGCCAGGCGGCCAGCGGTCGCCGCCGCGCCACAGAGCACCCCGAGGCCGACCGCGACGGCGACCCAGCCGTGCCGACGAGCGGCAGCGCGGGGGTGGCCGAGTCGGCCGAGCAGGTGCAGGGCGCTCAGCGCCGACAGCACGGCCGCCGTCCCGCCCACCAGCAGGAGCGGACGGACGCCGACGTGCAGGCCGGTGAGCGCGGTGAGCCAGGCTGCCACGGCCAGCCCGGCGAGCCGGAGATCCGGCGGTGGCGTCCGGGGTCGGACGGGGTCCGGGTGGCTCGACGGCGTGGGATGCGTGCCGCTCACACCGTCACCAGATCCTTGAGCTGTTCGTAGCGCGCGTCACCGATGCCGTCCACCTGACGCAGATCGCCGACGCCCTTGAACCCGCCGTGCTGATCCCGGTAGGCGAGGATCCGCTGGGCGAGCACCGGCCCCACCCCGGGCAGCTGGTCGAGCTGGGCCAGCGTCGCGGTGTTGAGGTTCAGCGGACCGCCGGCGGCCGGTCCCCCACCGGCAGCAGGATCGGGCGCACCCCCCGGCACCGGTGGCGGCGTCACCCCGACCACGATCAACTCGCCGTCGGTGACCTTGCGGGCGGGGTTGAGCAGCGCCACGTCGACCCCGGGCAGCGGGCCACCGGCCGCCTGCACGGCGTCGGCGAGCCGGGCACCGGCTGGCAGACGCACCAGCCCGGGCCTGCGCACCTTGCCCGCGACGGCCACCACCAGCTCGCCGGCCGGCGACGCGCTCCCCTGCTCCGCCGGGACGGCCGGGGCCGCCGCGCCGGTCGACTGGGTTACCGGTTCCGCGTGCGGCCGGGACCGCCACGCCCAACCAGCGGCGGCCAGCACCACCACGAGGGCGACGACCGCCAACGCGCGGACGCCCCGCCGCCCCGGATCGAACGCACCCGGGCCGGGCAGCCGTGCGGCGGCGCCGCCGTCGGGCTCGGCGGGAACGTGCGCAGCCGGGTCGGTCACCGGCGCACCGACCCGGGGTGGCGGCACGCCGAGCGGGAGCGCCTCCGCGAGCGACGCCGCGCCACCCGTGGTGGCCGTCAACCGGCGCAGACGCTGACGTACCGCTGTCTCCTCGTCGTCTGACACGCCGCGACGCTAGGACGCCGGACGCCACGAGAGAGTCATCGCGGGCCCGACCTGTGGACAGCCGACGCCTCTGTGGACAACGCCCTGATCATGCTCGCGTCTGCTAGGACCGGGCCTCCCCTGGCCGCCGGAGGTAGCGACAGACGCATGGATGAAGGTTAATGTTAGCGTTATCATGCGTGACGCCGTCCCCCACCACCACCGCCACCGCCACCGCCACCGCAAGGGGAATCCATGGACATGAAGAGAAGGCTGCACCGTTCGCTGGCCGCAGCGGGGACCCTGCTGGTCCTCGTCGCCGGGGCCGGCGTCTACGTGGTCTCCGGGACGCCCGGCGTCGCCCGGGCAGCCGGCACCGGCCCGTGCGACATCTACGCCTCCGGCGGCACGCCGTGCGTGGCCGCGCACAGCACCACCCGAGCCCTGTACGGGGCGTACAACGGCCCGCTCTACCAGGTCCGCCGCTCGTCGGACAACACCACCCGCGACGTCGGCGTGCTCACTGCCGGGGGCGTCGCCAACGCCGCCACCCAGGACACGTTCTGCGCCAACACGAACTGCGTCATCACGGTCATCTACGACCAGTCCGGCCGCAACAACCGCCTCACCCAGGCGCCCCCGGGCGGCTTCACCGGCCCCGCCGCCGGCGGGTACGACAACCTCGCCGACGCGAAGGCGGCACCGGTCACCATCGGCGGCCAGAAGGCGTACGGCGTCTACATCGCGCCCGGCACCGGCTACCGCAACAACAACACGAACGGCGTCGCGACCGGCGACCAGCCCGAGGGCATCTACGCCGTCGTCGACGGCACGCACTACAACCAGTGGTGCTGCTTCGACTACGGCAACGCGCAGACCAACGTCCAGGCCGACGAGCGCGCCATCATGGAGACCGTCTACTTCGGCGCCAACAAGCAGTGGGGCTACGGAGCAGGGGCGGGCCCCTGGATCATGGCTGACCTGGAGTGGGGCCTGTTCTCGGGGGTGAACGCGGGTTACAACAACATCGCGTCGATCAACCACCGCTTCGTGACCGCCATGGTCAAGGGCGAGCCGAACCACTGGGCGATCAGGGGTGGGAACGCGCAGTCGGGCGGCCTGACCACGTACTTCGACGGCCGACGCCCCAACGGCTACAACCCCATGAAGAAGGAGGGGGCGATTCTGCTCGGCATCGGTGGCGACAACAGCATCACCGGCCGGGGCACCTTCTTCGAGGGTGTGTTGACGTCCGGCTACCCGTCGGCCGCCACCGACGACGCCGTGCAGGCCAACATCGCCGCTGCCGCCTACACCCCCGCCAGCGGCGGCAACCCGCAGCAGAACGTCCAGGTCGTGGGCGCCCAGTCCGGCCGCTGCGTCGACGTGCCGAACGGCACGACCACCAACGGCACCCAGGTGCAACTGTGGGACTGCATCAGCAACAGCACCGCCCAACGCTGGACCTACACCGCCGGAAAGCAGATCCAGGTGTACGGCAACAAGTGCCTCGACGCCAACGGTCAGGGCACCACCAACGGCACCCAGGTCATCATCTGGGACTGCCACGGCGGCACCAACCAGCAGTGGAACGTCAACGCGAACGGCTCCATCACCGGCGTCCAGTCCGGGCTCTGCCTCGACGCCAACGGCGCCGCCACCGCCAACGGCACGAAGCTCATCCTCTGGGCCTGCAACGGGCAGCAGAACCAGCAGTGGGCCCTGCGTAGCTGATCAGGCCGCCGATCGCGCCGTCTCCGGGTCGTCACCACGGCCCGGAGGCGGCACGCCCGCGCCGGGTCAGCGGGCCTCCGGGTCGAGGCCGAGCACGGCTCGTCCGCCGTCGACCGGCAGCGTCACCCCGTTGACGAAGCTCGCCGCCGGCGACAGCAGGTACGCGACCGCCTCCGCCACCTCGTCCGCGCGCCCGATCCGGCCCACCGGATGCAGCCGGGTCAGCTCGGCGTCGATCCACTCGGCCTGGGACGGCTCCTGCGCGGCGAGGAACTCGGCGTGCCGCTCGGTGGCGATCGAGCCGAGCGCGACGGCGTTGGCGCGGATGCCGTGCCGCCCGTACTCGACTGCTAGCGCCCGGGTCAGCCCCTCCACGGCGGCCTTCGCCGTGGCGTACGGCAGGGCGCCCGACACCGGCCGGCGGGCCTGGTGCGACGAGACGTTCACGATGGCCCCGCCCGTGCCGGCGGCCAAAAACCGGCGGACCGCCACCGCCGCGCCCACCACGGCCGGGCGCAGGTTCAGCCCGATCAGGTCCAGGACGGTGTCGGCCGACGCCGAGTGCAGTGCCGCGTCCCGGAAGACCGCTGCGTTGTTCACCCAGCCGGTGAGACGGCCGGCGCGCTCAGCCACCTCGGCGGCGCGCTCGGCCACCCGCTCGTCGCCGGCGTCGCCGACCACCGGCAGCAGGCGGTCGCCGGCCGGGTGCCCGGCCAGCCAGTCCACCGCCTCGGCGTCGCGCTCCACGACGACGACCGTGACGCCGGTGGTCACCAGCCGTTGCACCACCGCCCGGCCGATGCCACGGCCGCCACCTGTCACCACGCACGCGGTGGCCACCGGGTCAGCCGTCCGATCGGCGGTGCACGACCACGCACGCCAGCCCCGGCCCGGCGTGCGCGGCGACCACCGCGCCGGCCTCGGAGACGTACGTGTCGTGCAGCCGTGCGCCGAGCCGCTCGGTGAGCGCGGCGAGCAGCGCCTCGGCACGTTCCGGCGCAGCCAGGTGGTGGACGCCGAGGTCCACGTCGTCGTCGCCGGCCGCCTCGACGGCCAGGTCGACGAGACGGGCCACTCCCCGGCTGGCGGTACGCACCTTCTCGCGGAGCACGATCGCCCCGTCCGGCATGTGCATGATCGGCTTGACCGACAGGGCGGTGCCGAACAGCGCCTCGGCCGCGTTGATCCGGCCACCCCGGCGGAGGAACTCCAACGTGTCGACGTAGAACCAGACGGTGGTCCGGGCGACGGCGGCGAGCGCCGCGTCGCGTACACCGGCGAGGTCTGCCCCGGCCTCGGCGGCCCTGGCGGCCGCGACGGCCGGGAAGCCGAGCCCCATGCCGGCGGAGCGGCTGTCGACGACCTCGACCCGACCGTCGAAGTCGGCGGCGGCCAGCCGGGCCGCCTCGACGGTGCCGGACAGGCCGGCGGACAGGTGTACCGAGACGACGCCGTCGGCGCCCTCGTCGAGGAGGCGGCGGTACGTCCGGGCGAACTGCTCGGGCGCCGGCCGGGAGGTGCTGGCCGAGACCCGCCGCTCGCGCAGCGCCCTGGTGGCGTCGGCGGGCTGGGTCTCCACCCCCTCCAGACCCTCCGCGCCGTTGAGCACGACGGTCAGCGGAACGACGGTCAGCCGGTGCCGACGCACCAGCTCGGGCGGGAGGTAGGCGGTGGAGTCGGTGACGACCGCGACGGGCATGCCCGGCACGCTAGCCGATCACGACGGGATACGCCGAGGCGCGAGCGCGCCGACCCCGGGTGGGGACGGCGCTCAGACCGCGTCGACGACGGCCGGGGCGGTGACCAGGCCGACGTTGTGCCCCCGCAGCTGCCAGCCTCGAACGTCGTCGTGCCGCAGCTCGGACCAGTGGCAGTTGGCCAGCGAGCCGATGGTGCGCAGCACGTCGGTGGGCCAGCCGAGCAGGTGGCCGATGCCCTGGCGGGAGCCGCCGCCGTGGGTGGCGAGGACCACGGTCCCGCCGGGGGTCACGTCGGCCGCCGCCAGGAACGCCGCCGCGACCCGCTCGCCGAGGTCGTGCAGCGGCTCCAGGTCGGCTCCCGGCGCCGGGTCGCCGGCCCGCCAGCGGGCGTACTCGGCGGGGAAGCGCTCGGCGACCTCGGTGAGGTGCAGGCCCTGCCACTTGCCGAAGTGCCGCTCGCGCAACCGGGCGTCGGTGCGGACCGGCAGCCCGGTCAGCGCGGCCAACGCCGCCGCGGTCTCCGCGGCGCGGCTCAGGTCGCTGGACACGATGGCGTCGGGACGCAGCGACGCGAGCAGCGGTGCGGCGGCGCGGGCCTGGTCGCGGCCCAGCTCGTTGAGGGGTACGTCGGTCTGCCCCTGGACGCGGTTGGCGGCGTTCCAGTCGGTGTTGCCGTGCCGCCAGACGATCAGCCGGGTCATTCGGCTGCGGCGGTCCCGCTGGCGTCGGCCTCGACCAGGTCGCGGTCGACGAACGGGATGGTGGGGCAGTCCTTCCAGAGGCGGTCGAGCCCGTAGAACTCGCGCTCCTCGGTGTGCTGAACGTGCACCACGATGTCGACGTAGTCGAGCAGCACCCAGCGGCCGCCACGCTCACCCTCGCGCCGGATCGGCTTGGCCTTCTCCGGAAGCTCCAGCAGGCGCTCCTCGATGGCGTCGACGATGGCGAGCACCTGACGCTCGTTGGGGGCGGCGGCGAGCAGGAACGCGTCGGTGATGGCGAGCTGGTCGCCGACGTCGATGATCGCGATGTCCTGCGCCTTCTTGTCGGCGGCGGCCTGGGCGGCGGCGATCGCCAGCTCGTGAGCGCGTTCGGAAACTGTCACCGTTCTCCTTCGATCAACCGTGCGATCCTCCAAGCGTCTCACACCCGGCGAGGTCACGACCCGTCAGTTCTGGTCGATTAGACGCACGGAACGGTGCATACCGGACGTGATCAGGGCTGATAGAGGCGTCGCTTGGCGATGTACTGCACCACACCGTCGGGCACCAGATACCAGACCGGTTCACCCCGGGCGACCCGGGCACGGCAGTCGGTCGACGAGATGGACATCGCGGGCACCTGGATCAGGCTGACCGTGTCCGCCGGAAGGTGCTCGTCGGTCAGCGGGAAGCCGGGACGGGTCACCCCGATGAAGTGCGCCAGCTCGAAGATCTCGTCCAGGTCCTTCCAGGACAGGATGCGTTGCAGCGCGTCCGCGCCGGTGATGAAGAACAGCTGCACCTTGGGGCCGTACTCGGCCTGGAGGTCGCGCAGGGTGTCGACCGTGTACGTCGGGCCGCTGCGGTCGATGTCTACCCGGCTGACCTGGAAGCGGGGGTTGGAGGCGGTGGCGATGACAGTCATGAGGTACCGGTCCTCGGCGGGGCTGACCGGTTCGTCAGCCTTCTGCCAGGGCTGCCCGGTCGGCACGAACACCACCTCGTCCAGGCCGAACCGGTCGGCAACCTCACTGGCCGCGACGAGGTGCCCGTGGTGGATCGGGTCGAAGGTGCCGCCCATGATCCCGATCCGCCGGATATCTTCCTCCACCCCGTGATCGTAGGCCGGGCGCCGGGGCAGGCCGCCAGGGCCCGGTGCCGGCGCGTGGGGGGTCGCCAAGGGGCCGATCCCGTGCATATACTCGTCTACGAGTAGTCGTCAGCGAGTAAGGGGACGTCATGTCGAAGCGGCGCAAGGTCGGCAACCTGCTGGCACTGGCCGTGCTCTCTGCCCTCGTCCAGCGGCCCATGCACCCCTACGAGATGGCCAGCACCCTGCGCGCTCGGGGCAAGGACCAGGACATGGAGATCAAGTGGGGCTCCTTCTACACGGTCATCCGCAACATGGAGAAGCACCAGTTGATCGCCGCAGTGGAGAGCGTCCGCGAGGGCCGACGTCCGGAACGCACCGTCTACCGGATCACCGACGCGGGGCGGGCCGAGCTTGTCGACTGGGCGCGTGAGCTGGTCGCCACGCCGATGCCGGAGCATCCCCGCTTCCGGGCCGGCCTGTCCGTCCTCGCCGCCCTGCATCCCGACGAGGCCATCGACCTGCTCCGGCAGCGACTCGACCGGCTGGACGACGCGCTTCACCAGGACCGCGAGACGCTCGACGCCCACCTGCGGGAGATCCCCCGGCTGTTCCTTGTCGAGTCGGAGTACGACCTGGTCATGCGCGCCGCGGAGACGACCTGGCTGCGGGCCCTGCTCGCCGAGCTGACCTCGGGCAGCTACCCGGGGCTGGACACGTGGCGGGCCTTCCACGAGACCGGCGAGATGCCGGCCGAGCTGACCGAGCTGGCCGAGAGGACCAGCAGCGACCCCGACAACGCCGACTGAGAAGACAGCTCCGGCGGGGTGCGCCAACACCCCGCCGGAGCCCTACCTCGAACCGACACCTGAGCAGGCACCCGGCCCGAAGCGGCAAGCACGAGGATAACCGGGTTCCCTCCCAGGTCGGTTCGTACGCACGCACCCGACGACACCCAGGGAGAGAACATGACCACGGCACGAACCGCGATCGTCATCGGCGGCGGCATCGCCGGCCCGGTGACGGCGCTCGCGCTGCACCGCGCCGGCATCACCGCCACCGTTCACGAGGCGTACCCGGCCACCTCCGCCGGAGTGGGCGGCATCGGCGGCACCCTCGCGCTCGCGCCCAACGGCGTGGCGGCCCTGCGGGCCGTCGGCGCGGACGAGGCGGTGACGGCGATCGCCACCGGAATCCACCGCACCGTCATGGCCGTCGGCCGTCGGCGCATCGACCTGCCCACGTTGGCCGGAGTGCCGCCGCTGCGCGTGGTGCACCGGGCCGAGCTGCACCGCGTGCTGCACGACCGGGCGGTCGCCGAGGGCGTCGCCTTCGCATACGGGCGGCGGCTGGTCGCCGTCGAGCAGACCGACAGCGGCGTGACCGCGCGCTTCGAGGACGGCAGCACGGCCACCGCCGACGTCCTGGTCGGCGCGGACGGCATCCGGTCCACGGTCCGTGGCCTCATCGACCCGGCCGCGCCCGGCCCCCGGTTCACCGGGCTGCTCGGCTTCGAGGCGGTCGCCCGGCACGAGGTGGACGCCGAGGCGGGCACGATGACGTTCGCGTTCGGCCGACGCGGCTACTACCTGTACTGGCCGGAGCCCGGCGGCGGCACCCGCTGGGGGGCCAACCTGCCGCAGCAGCGGCCGATGAGCCTCGTCGAGGCCCGCGCGGTGCCGGCCGAACAGTGGCTGGACACGCTGCGCGGGACCTACGGCGACGACGACCCGGGCGGGCAGCTGATGGCCACCAGCAGCGCCGCCGAACTCCAGGCCGTCGGGTCGTTGCAGATCATGCCGCCGGTGCCGCACTGGCACCGTGGGCGGATGGTGCTGGTCGGCGACGCGGCGCACGCGCCGTCGAACAGCTCCGGGCAGGGCGCCTCGCTCGCCATCGAGAGCGGGGTGCAGCTCGCCCGCTGCCTGCGGGACCTGCCCGACGTGGCGTCCGCGTTCGACGCGTACGTGCGACTGCGCCGCACCCGGGTCGAGAAGGTCGCCGCCCGCGCGGCCCGGATCAACCACACCAAGGCGCCGGGGCCGGTCGCGCGGACGCTGATGCCGCTGCTGATGCCGCTGCTCGTGCGCACGGCGATGGACCCGGAGCGGACCATCGCCCACGAGCAGCGCCACGTCATCGACTTCGACGCCCCCGTGACCGCGGAGCCCGCGCTGCGCTGACCGCCGTGGGGGGGGGGGGGGGGGCCCCCCCCCCCCCCCCCCCCGCCCCCAACCCCCGCGGGCCGGACCCCGGGGGGCGCCCGGGCCCCCCCCCCCGCCGCCGCGGCGGCCCCCCCC
>NZ_JBNCKQ010000013.1:72954-112457 GCF_049841615.1 Micromonospora sp. DT63
CGCGCCGCGGTGTTTGGGGTGTGGCGGGGGGGGGGGGGGGGGGGGGGGGGGGGGGGGGCCCCCCCCCCCCCCCCCCCCCACGGCCGGTGCCGAAACGCTCCGGCGGGACGACCTCGGGCTGCCGCCGTGACCCCGCCTCAGGCCGAGGCGGCGGCCACCGCCGTCCGGGCGACGAGCGCGCGTCGCAGGTCGTCGTCCGCGTCGGTGACCACCCGGCGCAGGCCCGGGGTCAGGTCGTCGCGGGCCAGCAGCGCCACGGCCGCCTCCCGCGTCGGCTGCGCCACGGCGTAGCGGGGAAACGCCAGCTTGGCCACCAGATCGGCCATCCAGCCGGTACGCCGACTCGTGGCGGCCGGCATCTCCGTGAAGTACCGCTCGACGTACGCGGCGGTCAGGTCGGCCTGCTCGGGCTGCCAGAACCCCTCGGCCGTCGCCTCCAGCAGCCGGTTGGACAGCCCGGTGTCGCCCACGATGATCTCCCATGCCGCCTGCTTCGCCGCCGGGTCACCCACTGCGGCCCGGCAGCGGGCTGCCCGTTCCGCGCCGGTGGCGCTGACGTCGGCGGCCGCCTCGGCGGCGATCTCCGGCTCCCCCGCCGCGCCCAGCACCACGAGCCGGCGCAGCACTGCCCACCGCAGCTCGGCGTCGACCTTCAGCCCCGCCGGGACGTCCCGGCCGGCGAGCCAACCGACGAGCAGGTCCGCGTCGGTGGTCGCGGCGATCCAGCCCCGCGCGGCGGCGAGCTGCAACGACTCCCCCGGCGCCGCGCCGTCCAGCAACTGGCGGCACGCCTCGGCGACGCGGGCCAGCGCCGTCGAACGGGCCAGCGGGTCGAGGTAGCGGTCCACCAGGGACCGGCTGAGGGTCAGCACGTCCTCCGCGATGATCACCTCGGTCTCGGCGGGCAGGGCCTCGACCATCAGGTCGACCAGGCCGCCGACCGGCCGTTCCCCGTCGGTCACCGCGTCCAGTGCCTCGCCCCAGAGCACCGCCCGGGTGAGCGGGTCGGTCAGGCGCGGCAGGAGCAGCGCGACGGCGTCCGCCGACGCCGGGTCGAGGCGCACCTTGGCGTAGGTGAGGTCACCGTCGTTGAGCAGCAGCACCTGGGCCGCCGGCTCGCCGGCCAGCTCGTCGAGCACGGTCCGGCCACCGTCGACGGCCGGGTCGAGATCCACCTCGGTACGCCGCACCGTGCCGTCCGCCGCGTACCGGCCCACGCCGATGCGGTGCGGACGCAGCACCGGATGCGACTCGGGCGCGGTCTGCACCACGGCGACCTCGGTGTAGCGGCCGTCGGCGTCGACGGATACCTCGGCGCGCAGCGTGTTGACCTGCGGCTGACGCAGCCACAACTCGGCCCAACCGGACAGGTCCCGGCCGCTGGCCGCGCTCAGGCTGGCCAGCAGGTCGGCGAGGGTGGCGTTGCCGAAGCGGTGCGCCGCGAAGTGCGCGTTCAGGCCGGCGAGGAACGCCTCGTCGCCGAGCCACGCCACGAGCTGCCGCAGCACGGAGGCGCCCTTGGCGTACGAGATGCCGTCGAAGTTGAGCAGACCCTCGTCGGCGTCGGCCACCTCCTGCGGGGCAACCGGGTGGGTGGAGGGTCGCTGGTCGGCCGCGTACCCCCAGGCCTTGCGGCGCATGGCGAACGTGGTCCACGACTGCCCGAAGCGGGTCGCCTCGGCGGTGACCCGGGTGCCCAGGTACTCCGCGAACGACTCGTTGAGCCACAGGTCGTCCCACCAGCGCATGGTGACCAGGTCACCGAACCACATGTGGGCCATCTCGTGGGCGATCGTGGTGGCCCGGAGCTCGCGCTGGGTGTCGGTGACCGCCGAGCGGAACACGTAGTCGTCGCGGAAGGTGACGATGCCCGGATTCTCCATCGCGCCGGCGTTGAACTCGGGGACGAACGCCTGGTCGTACTTGCCGAACGGGTAGCGCTCGGCGAAGAGCTGGTGGAACCGGTCCAGGCACTGCCGGGTGACGGTGAAGATCTCCTCGGCGTCGGCGTCGAGGTGCTCGGCGAGCGACCGTCGACAGTAGAGGCCCAGCGGCACGCCGTCGTGCTCGGCCCGCCGCACGTGGTACGGCCCGGCGATCAGCGAGAAGAAGTACGTGGACAGCGGCGCGCTCGGGGCGAACTCCCAGCGCCCCGGGGCCGGATTGGCGGCCACCTCGGCGTTGCTGGAGACGGTCCACTCCGGCGGCGCGGTGACCGCGAGGGTGAACGACGCCTTGAGGTCGGGCTGGTCGAACGCCGCGAAGATGCGCTGGACGTTGTCCAGGAACGTCACCGCGTAGAGGTAGGTCTCCCCGTCGGCCGGGTCGACGAAGCGGTGCATCCCCTCGCCGGTGTTGGAGTACGCCATCTCCGCCTCGACGACGAGGGTGTTGGTGGCGGCGAGGTCATCCAACGGCAGCCGGTTGTCGGTCAACGTGCCGGGGTCGACGTCGCGGTCGTTGAGGCGTACGGCCAGGAGGTTGGCGGGCTTGACCTCGGCGAAGGTGTCGCTGCCGGGGGTCGCCCGGAACTGGATCTCGACGCGGGAGCGGAACAGCTCCCCGTCGCCGGTCAGGTCGAGGTCCACCTGATAGGACTCGACAGTAATCGCCGCGCCACGCGCGGTCGCCTCTACACGGGTCAGGCTCGGCATCCGCTTATCCTGCCCGATGGGGATCGGCACGCGATCCCCAGACGGCCCCCGCACTGGAGGAAAGAACCATGGCGCAGCACCCCAAGGGCGACTTCGACCTCTCCCGGGCCGTCTGGCAACGGGCCGAGGGGGACACCTCGGAGAGCGCCGTCGAGGTCGCGTTCGTCGACGATCTGATCGGGATGCGCAACTCCGCCGAGCCGGAGGGCCCGGTGCTCGTCTTCACCCAGGCCGAGTGGGACGCCTTCGTCGCCGGTGCGCAGGACGGCGAGTTCGACCTGGACTGATCGCCCGGCGGTCGCGGGTGGCGTGGATCGACCGCCACCCGCGACGCCAGGTCAGGCGTCACCGTCGCCCCAGCCGAGACCGCCGGGACCCGGCGCGTGGTGGAAGCCGGGATGCTCGGCGACATCGACGCAGCGCTCCCCGTCCGGGCCGACCGCCCCACAGAACAGCCGCTCGGCACGGTGCCACGCGTCGGCCGGCGACAGGGCCGCCGCGCCGAGGGCCACCTCCGGACGAAGCAGGCTCAGCGCCTCCGCGTACGTCACCGCCTGCTCGCGGGCGTCGGCCGCGTCCGGCGCGGTGAACCCCAGGTGCACGGTGAAGAACCGGCGCGGTCTCCTCGGCCGGCCGGGCGGGCCGATGAGTGGACGCAGGGCACGATCCGCGCCCGTCGCCGCGACCGCCCGCCGTTGCCGCCAGTGCGGCGACCTGTTGTCGTGCATCTCGCCCTCCCCGTGGTCGTGGCCATCGGCCCACCGAGGACCGGACCGGCTGCCCGGTGCTGCCGGCGCACGGCGGCCCCACCAGCCAGCAAACCAGGTTCCGCCGCCCGTGGGAGGGGCCAGCCAACGCGCTGTCGCCGCGGGGATTCAGCGGCGGCGACACGGGTAGACGCAGCGCGACGGCGACGCCGGCCACCGCCCGCACCCGAGGAGACCCCGATGGCGACCATGCCGGCCGACCGCACGCCGGACAGCACCCTCGCGCTGCTGCGCTCCGGCTACCGGTTCATCGGTGAGCGCTGCGAGCGGTACGGCAGCGACGTCTTCCAGGCCCGGATCCTGCTCGAACCGACCATCTGCCTGCGGGGGCGGCCGGCGGCGATGCTGTTCTACGACAGCGAACGCTTCCAGCGGGACAGCGCGATGCCCCTGCGGGTGCAGCGGACGCTCACCGGTCGGGGTGGCGTGCAGGGGTTGGACGGATCGGCGCACTCCGACCGCAAGGCCATGTTCATGTCGATCATGACGCCGGCGGCCATCCAGCGCCTCGGGCAGCTCTTCGACGACGAGTGGCGGGCGCGGATCCCCGCGTGGGAGGCGGCCGGGCCGGTGCCGCTCTACGACGAGCTGGGCCGCCTGCTGACCCGGGCGGTCTGCGCGTGGGCCGGGGTGCCGCTGGCCAGCTCGCAGGTCAACCGACGCGCGGTCGAACTGCACGCCATGATCGAGGGCCCGGCGGTCGTCGGCCCCCGGCACTGGCGGGGCCTCTTCGCCCGTCGTCGCGCCGAGCGCTGGATCGGAGACCTCGTCGAACGGGCCCGCACGGGCATCCACCCGGCGCCCGTCGGCAGCCCGTTGGAGATCGTGTCCGAGCACCGCGACGCGAGCGGGGCGCTGCTCCCCCGCCGCATCGCCGCCGTCGAACTGCTCAACCTGCTGCGCCCGGTGGTCGCCGTGGACCGGTACATCGTCTTCGCCGCGCTCGCCCTGCGCGACCATCCCGGCTGGCGGGAGCGGGTCGACGGCGACGACGAGGCCACCGAGCAGTTCGTCCAGGAGGTACGTCGCTACTACCCGTTCTTTCCGATGGCCGCCGCCCGGGTCCGGCGCTCGTTCGACTGGGAGGGCCACCACTTCCCACGCGGACGCCGGGTGCTGCTCGACCTCTACGGCACCAACCACCACCCGGCGATCTGGCCCGAGCCGGAGCTGTTCCGTCCCGAGCGGTTCGCCGGCCGCCGGGTGGACCCGTTCGAACTGGTCCCGCAGGGCGGGGGCGACTACACCGCCGGGCACCGCTGCGCCGGCGAGTGGATCACCATCGACCTCATGAAGCGGGCGGTCACCCACCTGACCGGCGGCATGCGCTACGAGGTCCCGCCGCAGGACCTGACCCTGGACCTGCGGCGCATGCCCGCGCTGCCGCCCAGCGGACTGACCCTCACCAACGTCCGCCGCGCCTGAGGGCGTCCCGCCACGCCTGTCGCGGACCGCCTGTCCAGGAGGCACCGATGTCCTTGGGGGCCCACGGTGACGCCGCCCGGCGGGCCGGGCGCGACAACACCGGCACGACGCCGACCACCCGGGCGCCGACCGTCCTGCCGATGTCATACGTGCTGCCGCTGCGCTGGCGCACCGACAGCGGTCTGGACGAGCTGACCGGCTACCTGCGCCGGCTGAGCGGCCTCGTCGAGGTGATCGCCGTCGACGGCTCGCCTCCGGAACTCTTCGCGCGGCACGCGGCGGCCTGGCAGGGGCTGCTCCGACACCTTCCGCCCGATCCCGCCGGGCGGGGGCTCAACGGCAAGGTGGTCGGGGTGCACACCGGCGTCGACGCGGCACACCACGAACACGTGGTGATCGCCGACGACGACGTCCGGTACGACGAGGCCGGGCTGCGGGCCGTGCACCGGCTGCTGGGCCGGGTCGACCTGGTCCGGCCGCAGAACTACTTCGACCCCCTGCCCTGGCACGCCTGGTGGGACACCGGGCGGACGCTGCTCAACCGGGCGCTCGGAAACGACTACCCCGGCACCCTCGCGGTGCGCCGCAGCACGTTCCGCGCCATGGGCGGGTACGACCCGGACGTGCTCTTCGAGAACCTGGAGCTGATCCGTACCGTGCGCGCGTACGGCGGGGTCGAGGCCGCGCCGCCGGGGCTGTACGTACGCCGACTACCGCCGGACGCGACGCACTTTCGTGGCCAGCGGGTCCGCCAGGCGTACGACGACCTGGCTCAGCCGGCCCGCCTGCTGACCGCGCTCGCGGTCCTGCCGGCGCTGGCCGCGGCGGTCGCGTCCCGCCGGCCCCGACTGCTGCTCGGCACGGCGGTAGCTGTCGTCGCCGTGGCCGAGGTGGGCCGCCGACGCGCCGACGGCGGGATCGTGTTCCCACCGAGCACCTCGCTGGCCGCCCCACTCTGGCTGCTCGAACGGGGCATCTGCAGCTGGCTGGCGCTCGCCCAGCGCGTCCTTCACGGCGGGGTCCGCTACGGCGACCGCAGAATCCGCCGACCAGCCCGCCCGCACCACCACGTCACCGCGATCTTGCACTTTCTGCTCGGACAAAAGCCTCGCTAGACACCAGAACGGCGACAGAAAGTGCAAGATCGCGGAGAACGCGGCGACGGCTCACCGCCACCGGAGTGGCCGTGAGCCGTCGTCGACGCCCGTGGGCTCAGGAACTGACCTGCTGGCGGGCCTGCTGGGCCTGGTCCTTGACGTCCTGGGCGGCCGACCGGCCGTCGTCCTTGACCGCGTGCACGGCGTCCTGGGCGGTGGACCGCACCGACTCGGCGGCGTGCTGGGCCGGCTCGCGCAGCTCGTCCTTGAGCTCGCTGGCCACCTCGCCCAGCTTCTCCTTCACGGCGCCGCTGTGCTCGCTGACCTTGTCCTTGACCTGGGCGGCGGCCTGCTGCTCCCGGCGGGAGGCCGGGATCAGCGAGGAGGCCAGCCAGCCGACCCCGAAGGCGATCAGGCCGGCCGCGAGGGGGTTGCCCTGCGACTTCTGCCGGATCACCCGGGGCGCGCTGTGGGCGGCGTCGCTGACGCTGGAGGCCGCCGAGGAGGCGCGGTCACCCACCGAGTGGGCGGCGTGGCCGGTGCCGTGGCCGAGGTCAGACGCGGTTCCCATGACCTTGTCCCTCACATTCTGCAGCGCGGAACGGGCCCGCTGCTTGCGGTCGTCGACGATGCGGCTCGGGCTGACCTTGTACGCCAGCGCGTCCACATCGGAGCTGAGGCTGTTGCGGGTGGCTTCGATCTCCCGGCGGATCTGGTCGGGGTCGGTGCTCATCGGGTGACTCCCTCCGGGTGGGGCTTGAGCGCGTCGGGGATCCGCTGCACGCTGTCGTTGGTCTGCTTGAGCCCGCGTACGTGCTGGGCGTTCTTCTTGGCCATCGAGTAGAGGACCGCGGCGACCACGGCCCAGATGACGGCCACGATCAGCGCGGCCAGGCCGGAGTCCATGACATTGTCCAGGAACTGCCACACGGCGATGGAGACGAACAACGCCACCATGTAGCCGCCGAAGCCGGCGCCGCCGAAGAGGCCCGCGGCCTTGCCGGCCTTCTTGCCCTCCTGGCGAATCTCGGCCTTGGCCAGCTCGACCTCCTGACGCATCAGCGTCGACAGGTCGGTGGTGACCTGGCGCATCAGGTCACCGAGCGAGCTGCCCTTCACGTCCGCCGCGGTGTGCGGGGCACCCGCCTCGGGGTGGTAACCGGAGTCCAGGCCGGACCCCTGCGTCGGCATGGTCATGCCGTCGCCTCCCTTCGGATGACTCGGCGCCTCACGGGCGGGGGCTGCCGCTGGACGGCACGCCCGGCAGCGGGTCGGTCTGGGTCACCGGCGGCAGCGGCTGACCGGTGCTGGCCGGCTCGGTGTAGCCGTCCTGGCGGGTCGGGTCGCTGTAGCCGCCCGGCGCGGGGTCGTTGTAGCCGCCGGAGGTCGGCTCGGTGTACGTGCCGGGGGTCGGGTCGAGGTAGCCGCCCGCCGGGGTGGTGTCCGCGGCCGTCCGGGGTGCCGGCGGCGGCGTGGGGATCACCGCGGTCTGCTCCGGGTCGTACGCCCCGTTGCCGCGGTAGCCCGCCGAGCCGGTGCCGGAGTGGTCACCGGAGTCGGAGATGCTGCGGGTCAGGCGCCCGGCAAGCACGCCGAGCACCGCCGCGCCGACCAGGAAGGTGCCCGGGTTGCGCCGCGCGTAGTCGCGTACCTCGGTGATCAGGTCGCCGGGCTCGCGCTCCTCCAGCCAGCCGGCCACACCGTGCACCCGGTCGGCGGCCTGGCGGGCCAGCTCGCTCACCGGGCCGGCCTGGCCACCCTGCTCGGCCATCGTGCGCATCTCGTCGGCGATCGACCGCAGTCCGCCGGCGGCCCGGCGCTGCTGCTCACCGGTCTGGCTGGCGAGCTGAGTGCGGGCCTCGCCGTAGAGGTTGCGGGCCTGCCGGGCGGCCTCGCGGCCGACCTCGGCGCCCTGCTCCTTCGCGGTCTGGGCGACCGCGCCACCGGCGTGCGCCGCCTCGGACCCGACGTGGCGGGCCTGCTCGCGGACGCCGCCGCCGTTGGTGGACTCGTGCCCGTACGTGGAAGACGTGGGTGACACTTCG
The DNA here is from genome assembly GCF_049841615.1 of Micromonospora sp. DT63. Lineage (NCBI taxonomy): Bacteria > Bacillati > Actinomycetota > Actinomycetes > Micromonosporales > Micromonosporaceae > Micromonospora > Micromonospora sp. DT63. The sequence continues at coordinate 80,943 of NZ_JBNCKQ010000013.1, forward strand.
TAAGTCATGATTTCCCTTCCGCTCGGAAAGTCGTCGCGGTTGTGCTGGGGGGATGCGGCCGTGACGCCGTGGCCGCTGACAACTCACCTACCCTGCGTTTGCGCTTCCATACCTGTTCGTGCATTTCTCTGCGCGGCCGGCGGGATCGACTTCAAAATGGAGGATCGTCGGGCTGCGTCACGTCGCCGCTGCGGACAGCGAGGTTCGCGGTACCGGCAGATCCACGAAGAGGGGGCAGGGATGGCACGAGACGCGCGAGGTGGCCGACCTGCCGCCCCCCGGCCCCGGGTGCAGGTGGTCGCGCTGGTCGTGGCCGGGGTCTTCCTGCTGATCGGAATCCTCGGCTTCATCCCCGGCATCACCACCGACTACGGCGAGCTGACCTTCGCCGGGCACCACTCGGACGCCAAGCTGCTCGGACTGTTCCAGGTGTCGATCCTGCACAACGCGCTGCACCTGCTGTTCGGGCTTGCGGGTCTGGTGCTGGCCCGCAGCATCGCCGGCGCCCGGCTCTTCCTGGCCGGCGGCGGCGCGATCTACCTGGCCCTCTGGCTGTACGGCCTGGCGATCGAGGCGGTCGACCCCGAGGCCACCGCGAACATCCTGCCGGTCAACGACGCCGACAACTGGCTGCACCTCGCCCTCGGCTTCGGCATGCTCGCGCTCGGGCTGCTGCTGTCCAACCAGGTGGGCACCGGTGGGCGCCTGGACAGCCCGATCGACCGGCCCTGACCTGCCGATTCACGTGTTTGACGGCGACGGCGGCGTGGGTAGGTGACCGCCTGAGAATCCGTGGAAGGGGTCGATGATGCCTCGCTGGATACGCGACAACGCGCTGACCGCCGCCATGCTGGGCGCGTTTGGAGTCTTCCTGGTCCTGCAGAGCGTCTTCGGCTGGCAGACCCACAATGAGGAGCTCACCGAGTTCGGCGCCGCCCCGCTGAGCTGGCCGGCGTACCTGGCCAGCGGCCACTTCGCCGAGGCGGTCTTCGAGAACTGGGAGTCGGAGTTCCTCCAGATGGGCGGGTACGTGCTGCTCACCGCGTACCTGGTGCAGCGGGGCTCGGCCGAGTCCAAGCCGGTGGACCAGACCGACCGGCCGGAGGACGACGAGCGCCGGGCCACCGCCCGGTCACCGTGGCCGGTACGCGCCGGCGGCCTTCCGCTGGTGGTCTACCGCAACAGCCTCTCCCTCGCGCTGCTGCTGATCTTCGCCGGCTCGTTCGTTGGGCACCTGCTCGGCGGCACCGCCGCCTACAACGAGGAGCAGGCGTTGCAGAGCGGAGCGCCGCCGATCAGCGCGTGGGACTTCTTCGGCACCAGCGACTTCTGGTTCCAGTCCATGCAGAACTGGCAGAGCGAGTTCCTGGCGGTCGGCGCCCTGATCCTGCTGAGCATCGTCCTGCGGCAGCACGCGTCGCCGGAGTCGAAGCCGGTCACCGTCGCGCACGCCGAGACCGGCGCCTGACCGACCCGTCGCGCAGGACCGGCCCGCCGTGGCCGGCGGGACCGGCCGCCGTCAGGCCGCGACCGGGAGCCGCTTGGCGAAACAGACGCTGTACGGGTTGCCGACGTACTCCCCGTACACCGGGACCGGTTCGTAGCCGCACGAGGTGTACAGCCCGATCGCCGCCGGCAGGTACGTGCCGGTCTCCAGGCAGACCACCGTGTGCCCCTGCCGGAACGCGCACTCCTCCAACGCGGCGAGCAGTTGGCGGGCGATGCCCCGGCCCCGGTACGCCGGCCGGACGTACATCCGCTTGACCTCGCCGGTGACGGCGTCGAGCGACTGGAGCCCGCCGCAGGCGACCGCCCTACCGTGCATCACCGCCGCCAGGTAGCGGATGTCGTCGTGGGTGACGGTGGCCTGGCCGTCCAGCCCGCCGTCGGCCTCGCGCAGCTCACGCTGCTGGGCGACGACCAGGGTGGCGATCTCGGGATCGGTGGCGGGCCGCGACTCGATCAGCATCACCCCACGCTAGGAGGGGCGGATTTCGCGGAGGTTTCCGGCAGTCGTCCCGATCACGGAGAGCAACGGGCTACTCGGCGTCGTCCTCGTCCTCGATGTCCTCGACGTCGTCGTCGGACGAGTCCGCGCCGACCTCGTCCGCCGAGCGCACCCGGCGGGCCTTGCGCGCGGCGAGCCGCTCGGCCGCCGAGGCCCGGTTCGACTTCTCCTCCAGGCGGACGTCGGTGCCCCGGTTGCCGGGCACGAACTCCACACCCGCGTACAGCGTCGGCTGCCAGTCGAACTCGCGCTCGCCGATCCGGACCAGGTCACCGGGCTGGGCGCCGGCCTTGGCGAGCTTGTCCTCCACGCCGAGCCGGGCCAGCCGGTCGGCGAGGTAGCCGACGGCCTCGTCGTTGTCGAAGTTGGTCTGCTTGACCCACCGCTCCGGGCGTACGCCCCGGACGGTGAACGAGCCGTCAACCTCGGCCGTGATGGTGAAGCCGTCGTCGTCCACGGCCATCGGCCGGATCACGATCCGGGTCGGCTCGGCCGGCGGAGCGGCCTTGCGCTCCGCCTCGACCAGCTCGGCCATCGCGTACGTCAGCTCCTTGAGCCCTTCGCGGGTGGCCGCGGAGACCTCGAACACGCGGTAACCGCGCTCCTCCAGGTCCGGGCGGACGATCTCGGCGAGGTCCCGGCCGTCCGGCACGTCGACCTTGTTCACGGCCACCAGCCGTGGACGGTCGGTCAGGCCGCCGTACTGGCTCAGCTCGGCCTCGATGGCGTCGATGTCGGCGACCGGGTCGCGGCCGGGCTCCAGGGTCGCCGAGTCGATGACGTGCACCAGCACCGCGCAGCGCTCGATGTGCCGCAGGAACTCCAGACCCAGGCCCTTGCCGGTGGCCGCGCCCGGGATCAGGCCCGGCACGTCGGCGACGGTGAAGGTGTGGTTGTCCATCCGGACCACACCGAGGTTGGGCACGAGGGTGGTGAACGGGTAGTCGGCGATCTTCGGCTTCGCGGCGGAGATCACCGAGATCAGCGACGACTTACCTGCCGACGGGAAGCCCACCAGGCCCACGTCGGCGACGCTCTTCAGCTCCAGCACGATGTCCAGCTGGTCGCCGGGCTCGCCCAGCTCGGCGAAGCCGGGCGCCTTGCGCTTGGCGTTGGCCAGCGACGCGTTGCCGCGCCCGCCGCGGCCGCCCCGGGCCACCTCGAAGGTGGTGCCGGCGCCGACCATGTCGGCCAGCACGGTGCCGTCGGTGGTCTGGACCACAGTGCCGTTGGGCACCTTCAGCACCAGGTTGTGGCCGTTGGCCCCGTCCCGGTTCGACCCGGCGCCGCCCTTGCCGTTGTCGGCCTTGACGTGCGGGTGGAAATGGAAGTCGAGCAGCGTGGTCACCTGCGGGTCGACCACCAGCGACACGCTGCCGCCGTGCCCGCCGTTGCCGCCGTCCGGCCCGCCGAAGGGCTTGAACTTCTCGCGGTGGATCGAGACACAACCGTGCCCACCATCGCCGGCCTGCAGATGCAGGACGACCCGGTCAACGAACGTCGCCACGGCGTCAATCCTTCCAGCGAGGGTCGACCCCGCACTTGAAAAAGCGAAGCGGGCCGGGACCCGGAGGTCCGCGGCCCGCCCAGCGAAGAGAACTACTGCTGCGGAACGATGCTGACGGTCTTGCGACCGCGCTTCGTGCCGAACAGGACCGCACCGGCCGACAGCGCGAACAGCGTGTCGTCGCCGCCACGGCCGACCAGGTCACCGGGGTGGAACTTGGTGCCACGCTGCCGGATGAGGATCTCACCGGCGCTGACGACCTGACCACCGAAGCGCTTCACGCCAAGTCGCTGGGCCGCGGAGTCACGACCGTTACGCGAGCTGGACGCACCCTTTTTGTGAGCCATTGGAGGACGACCTACTTCCCGCTGGAGATGCCGGTCACCTTGACCTGGGTCAACGGCTGGCGGTGACCCTGGCGCTTGTGGTAGCCGGTCTTGTTCTTGAACTTGTGGATCCGGATCTTCGGGCCCTTGGTGTGCGCGGCGATCTCGCCGGACACCGCGACCTCGGCAAGCTTCGCCGCGTCGGTCACCAGGTCGTCACCGTCGACGAGGAGCACCGCGGTGAGCTTCACCGCGTCACCGGGGGCACCGGTGAGCTTCTCGACCTCGATCACGTCGCCCTCGGCGACCTTGTACTGCTTGCCGCCGGTCTTGACGATCGCGTACATCGGAGGCGGACTCCCTGTCGTTGAGGCTGCTGGCGGTCGTCCCCGCGGCGGCTCGCCGGGTAGCAGTGCACGGCGGCGCGGGCACACGGGAACTCGGCACACCAAAGGTGGGCCGCAGGCAAGAGTACGCCATCGCCGGCCCGGACCCCAAACCGGCCCGCCCTGGTCAGCGGGCGCAGAGCTGGTCGAGGCGCTGCTGGAGCCGGTCCAGCTCGGTCTCGTCGATCGACTCGACGTCCACGCCGAGTGCGGCGACCTCCGTACCGAGGTCGCTGAGCAGCGTCTTGAGCTGCGGATCGGTGGACCGCGCCGACTGCTCGCGCAGTGCGGCCCGCCAGCCGGCCAGCGCCGTCTGCGCCCTCGTGCGGGCCGCATCGGCGGTGGCGGTGTCCCCCGCACCAACGGCCGCGACCATCCGGCCCAGCTCCGCCACGTACTCCCGGACGGCGGTGGCGCCGGCCTGCTGCGCCTCGGCGCAGACCTGCGGGTTGCCGGCCGCGGCACCGCCACCTCCCGGCGTACCTGTCGACCCGCCGGGAGCGCCCCCGGACCCGGCAGCCGGGCCGGAAGCCCCGGCGGTCGCGCCGGTCGGGCCCGCATCGACCGACCGGTCGGCGGAGCAGCCGGCCCCGAGGGCGAGCACGGCTACCAGCACGGTGACGGCGAGCAGGCGACGCATCTTCTTCTCCTGACCGGGGCCGACCACTCCCGGCCCGGGGTGACCGGAGGCGGCGAGGTCCCCTCCCCGTCAATATGCCGGGAAAGGGACCTCGTCAAACACCGGGCCGGTCAGGACCGTCAGGGGCGGGTCCGCCGGCGGGCGCCGCCCCGGCGGGAGCGGCGACGCCCCGCGCCACCGGCCTCCTCGTCGGTGTCACCGTCGGCGACCGCGTCCGGGTCGTCCGCGGCGGCCAGCCGGGCCGACTCGCCCTGCTGGCTGTCGGACACCGCCGGCGCCGCCTCGGTCTCCGCCTCGTAGCGGGACAGGTCGTACCCCATGGTGTCCTGGTAGTCGGCGTCCGGTTCGGCGCTGGTGTCGGTGTCGACGACCTCGACCACCGCGCGCTCGGCCGGGGCGCTCTTGCGCGCCCGGCGGCGCGACGACGCGGTGCCGGCCTCGACGGCCGGAGTGGCCGGCGCGGCCGGCGCCGACGAGGCGACCGCCTTGACCTTCTCCGCGGTCCCGCCGGTACGCGGCTTCTCCGGCACCGGCTCGGTGTGGATGATGACGCCCCGACCCTTGCAGCACTCGCAGGTCTCGCTGAACGCCTCCAGCAGGCCCGCGCCGATCCGCTTACGGGTCATCTGCACCAGGCCGAGCGAGGTGATCTCGGTGACCTGGTGCTTGGTGCGGTCCCGGCCCAGGCACTCGGTGAGCCGGCGCAGCACCAGCTCCCGGTTCGACTCCAGCACCATGTCGATGAAGTCGATCACCACGATGCCGCCGATGTCGCGCAACCGGAGCTGGCGGACGATCTCCTCCGCCGCCTCCAGGTTGTTGCGGGTGACCGTCTCCTCCAGGTTGCCGCCGGAGCCGGTGTACTTGCCGGTGTTGACGTCGACGACCGTCATGGCCTCGGTCTTGTCGATCACCAGCGAGCCGCCGGAGGGCAGGAACACCTTGCGGTCCAGGCCCTTGATGATCTGCTCGTCGATCCGGTACTCGGCGAACACGTCGCTCGTGCCGACGTGCCGGCGCACCCGGTCGACCAGATCCGGAGAGACGTGCGACAGGTACGACTCGACCATGCCGTACGACTGCTCACCCTCGATGACCAGCTCGCGGAAGTCCTCGTTGAACAGGTCCCGGACCACCCGGATGACCAGGTCGGGCTCCTCGTAGAGCAGCACCGGGGCACCGCCCTCGGCGGCCTTGGCCTGGATGTCCTCCCACTGCGCCTGGAGCCGCTTGACGTCGCGGGCCAGCTCGTCCTCGCTGGCGCCCTCGGCGGCGGTACGGACGATCACGCCGGCGCCGTCCGGGACGAGCTTCTTGAGCACGTCGCGCAGCCGCTTGCGCTCGGTGTCCGGCAGCTTGCGGCTGATCCCGGACGCGTTGCCGTTGGGCACGTAGACCAGGTGCCGGCCGGAGAGGGCGATGTGGCTGGTCAGCCGCGCGCCCTTGTGCCCGATCGGGTCCTTGGTGACCTGGACCAGCACCGAGTCGCCGGAGCGCAGCGCCTGCTCGATCGAGCGGGCACGCCCCTCCAGCCCGGAGGTGTCCCAGTTGACCTCACCGGCGTACAGCACCGCGTTGCGGCCCCGGCCGACGTCGACGAACGCCGCCTCCATGCTGGGCAGCACGTTCTGCACCTTGCCCAGGTAGACGTTGCCGGCCATGGTGCCGGAGGAGTTGCGGGTGACGTAGTGCTCGACCAGCACACCGTCCTCCAGGACGGCGATCTGGGTGCGGTCACCCCGCTGGCGGACCGCCATGACCCGGTCGACCGCCTCCCGGCGGGCCAGGAACTCCGACTCGCTGAGGATCGGCGGCCGCGTACGCCGCTGCTCCCGGCCGTCCCGGCGACGCTGGCGCTTGGCCTCCAGCCGGGTCGAGCCGGACACGCCCTGGACCTCGTCGACAGTGCGACGCGGCTCGCGGATCTTGACCACGGTGGGCACGCCGTCGTCGGCGGCGCCCTCGGTGTCACCGGCGCCGCGACGGCGGCGACGACGGCGACGACGGGTCAGCCCGTCCCCGCCCTCGGACTCCTCGTCCTCGTCACCCTCGGCCTCGGCGGTCTCCTCCTCGTCGGCCTGCGCCGCCTCGTCGGACTCCTCGTCCTCGGCGTCGTCGGCGCCGCCCTTGCCCCGGCCCCGACCGCGGCGGCCACGCCGACGGCGACGACGCGCGGCAGCGCTGTCCTCGTCGTCCTCATCCACCTCGGTGGCCTCGTCGGCCTCCTCGGTCGGCTCCTCCTCGGCCTCGACGGCCTCGACCGGCTCCACCGGCTCGACGTCGCGGCGACCGCGCCGCCGTCGGCGGGACGGCTCGGCCTCGACGGCCGGCTCCTCGGCCACCGGAGCGGGCTCCGCCGGCCGGGTCACCGGCACGGCGTCCGGCTGGGGTGCCATGAACAGCACTGTGGGTGCGGAGAGCGCAGCCCGCCGACGGCGGGTCCGCGGCTGCTCGGGCTCGATCACCTCGGCGGGCTCGATCGGCTCATCCGCCACGTTCGCCACGCCGACACCGGGCGCCACCTCGCCGGAGCGCTCCCGCCCGGCACCGAACGCCTGCTCGGCGACGGGTCCGGCCGGCGGGGTCTGCGCCTCGTTCAGCTCGGCTTCCGCCTCCCGCAGGTCGGACTCCGCAGGCGTCTCCGCAGTGTCCTCCTCGACGGCGGGCTCCACGGCCTCGGTGGCGGGCTCCACGGCAGGAGGCTCCTCGACGGCGGCGGGCTCCTCGACGGCCGGCGGCTCCTCGACGGCGGGCGTTGCCTTCTTGCGCCGGGTGCGGGTCACCTTGACCGGAGGTACGACCTCGGGAGAGGCCAGCTCCGCGCTGGCAGCGACCAGCGGCTCCTCGGCGGTCGTCTCGACGGGGGCGGCCTTGCGCCGGCGTCGGGGGGTCTTCGGGGCGACGTCCAGGTCACCGGAGATCGGGGCGAAGACCTCCGCCTGCGGCGACTCGACGGCGCCGGTCCCGCCGGCGGACGCCTCGACGGGCGCCTCGGCCTGCTCCGGCTGGTTGAGCGGGGCGGCCCGACGCCGGGTGGCCCGCGCCCGCCGGGGCGGTGCGGCAGGTTCGGCGCTCTGGGCGCCCGCCTGCTCCACGCTGGCTGCGCCGTCGGTGGTGGTGCTCTGGTCAGCGGTGTCCCCGGCCGGCTGTGAACCGGTCCGTTCGCCGCCCTCGGGCTCGTTCTCGAGCATGGACGTTCTCCAGTTCTGGCTGCCCCGGGCGCGGGTGAGCGCTGCCACGCAGGGTCGCCGCAAAAGTGTTTCCGCCGGGCGCGCGTGGTGCGCGACCGCCGAAGTCTGCCTGCAAGAGCGCTGACCGTCGGTCAGTGCCCAACGATGGCTGCCCCGCCGCGGTCCGCATCCAACGGATCCACGATCGCACCCTGCGCGGTCAGCGTGCCCTGAGCCAGCCGGGTCACCCTCGGCGAGACCGGCGGCTCCAGGTCGGCCACCACGCGGAGGCCGGAAAGGACGTCATCGGGCCGTACGGACGGGGTGACCTGCCGCACGACCAGTTCGAGTATCGCACACGGTACGGCCGGCGCCCCGGAAGGCGTCTGCGTCGGGGAGAGGACATCGATGGACATGACCGCCGCGCGGGCGTCGAAGGTACGTCGCCCCTGCTTGGTCATCCGCTCGACCAGCACCTCGTCGGCGGCGGTGAAGGCGTCCACGGCGGCGCGCAGTGTCTCCGTGTCGACCTCGGGCAGCTCGATGTGCCAGTGCGACGCCTCGATGCGGTCCGCCAGGCTGCCACCGTCGGCGATCACCACCTCCAGCACGTCCAGCCCGGGTGAGAGCGCGGCGTCGAGCGCGGCGCGCAGCGCCTCCGGCTCGACCGGCGCCTGGAGGCCGATCTCCAGGTACTCCGCCTCGCTCGCCACCCCGGTGGGCGCGGCACTGGCGTAGGAGATCTTCGGGTGCGGGGTGAAGCCCTGGGAGAACGCGATCGGTACGGCGGCACGGCGCAACGCACGCTCGAACGCCCGGGCGAAGTCCCGGTGCGAGGTGAACCGCAGCGGCCCGCGCTTGGCGTACCGGATGCGGGCGCGCTGAACGACCGGCGCCTGCCCACCCTCCGGCTGGTTTTTCTTACTGATCGTCTCGCTCCTCGGAACTCAGCACCGGTTGATCATGAAGTTATTGTCGGCGACACGCTGTGTTCCGAGCAACAACTTCATGATCGACGCGGGCGACGGGCGGGGCCGGGAGGGCCGGGGTCAGGGCGTGGGGGTTTTCAGGCCCTTGATCGGCGTCAGGGGCAGGAGCTTCTTGCCGGTGGGGCCGATCTGGATCTCGGTGTCCATCGAGGGACAGACGCCGCAGTCGAAGCACGGGGTCCACCGGCAGTCGTCCTGCTCGAACTCGCTCAGCGAATCCTGCCAGTCCTGCCAGAGCCAGTCCTTGTCCAGGCCCGAGTCCAGGTGGTCCCAGGGAAGGACCTCCAGCCCGTCGCGCTGGCGGGTGGTGTACCAGTCGAGATCCACCCCGAACGCCGGCAGCGTCTCGGCCGCCGCCTGCACCCAGCGCTGGTAGGAGAAGTGCTCGCTCCACCCGTCGAACCGGCCGCCGTTCTCCCAGACCTTGCGGATCACCGAGCCGACCCGACGGTCACCCCGGGAGAGCAGGCCCTCGATCAGCGACGGCTCGCCGTCGTGGTAGCGGTAGCCGATGGCCCGGCCCAGCGAGCGGTCCGAGTTGATCGCCTGCTTGAGGATCTTGAGCCGGTGGTCGATGACCTCGGGGCGCTCCATGGCGGCCCACTGGAACGGGGTGTGCGGCTTCGGCACGAACCCGCCGATGGAGACCGTGCAGCGGATGTCCTTCGAGCCCGTCGCGGCCCGACCGGCCTTGATCACCTCGTGGGCCATCTCGGCGATCTCGAGGACGTCCTCGTCGGTCTCGGTGGGCAGGCCGCACATGAAGTAGAGCTTCACCTGGCGCCAACCGTTGCTGTACGCGGTGACGACCGTCCGGATCAGGTCTTCCTTCGACACCATCTTGTTGATGACCTTGCGGATCCGCTCCGACCCGCCCTCCGGGGCGAAGGTGAGACCGGTGCGCCGCCCGTTGCGGGACAACTCCTGCGCGAGGTCGATGTTGAAGGCGTCCACCCGGGTCGACGGCAGCGACAGCGAGACGTTGGTGCCCGCGTACTGCTCGGCCAGGCCCGAGCACATGTCGCCGATCTCCGAGTGGTCCGCCGAGGAGAGCGACAGCAGGCCGACCTCGGAGAAGCCGGAGAACTCCAGGCCCTCGCGGACCATCTGCCCGACCGTGGTGATCGACCGCTCCCGCACCGGGCGGGTGATCATGCCAGCCTGGCAGAACCGGCAGCCCCGGGTGCAGCCCCGGAAGATCTCCACCGCGTACCGCTCGTGCACCGTCTCGGCGAGCGGGACGAGGGGCTTCTTCGGGTACGGCCAGGCGTCCAGATCCATCGTCGTGCGCTTGTGCACCCGGAACGGCACGTCCGCCCGGTTCGGCACGACCCGTTGGATCCGCCCGTCGGGGAGGTAGTCGACGTCGTAGAAGCGCGGCACGTACACGCTCTCGGTGCGGGCCAGCCGCAGCAGCAGCTCGTCGCGGCCACCCGGGGAGCCCTCGGCCTTCCACTCCCGGACGATCGCGGTGATCTCCAGGACGGCCTCCTCGCCGTCGCCGAGCACTGCGGCGTCGATGAAGTCGGCGATCGGCTCCGGGTTGAAGGCGGCGTGCCCACCGGCCACGATCACCGGGTCGGCGTCGGTGCGGTCGGCGGCCAGCATCGGGATGCCGGCCAGGTCGATCGCGGTGAGCATGTTGGTGTAGCCCAGCTCGGTGGAGAAGGAGATGCCGAAGACGTCGAAATCGCGCACCGGCCGGTGGGCGTCGACGGTGAACTGCGGCACGCCGTGCGTGCGCATCAGGTTCTCCAGGTCGGGCCAGACCGCGTACGTCCGCTCGGCGAGGGTGTCGGGCAACTCGTTGAGCACCTCGTAGAGGATCTGCACACCCTGGTTGGGCAGGCCCACCTCGTACGCGTCGGGGTACATGAGCGCCCAGCGGACCGTCGCCGCGTCCCAGTCCTTGACCACCGCGCCCAGTTCACCGCCGACGTACTGGATGGGCTTGGAGACCTGAGGGAGCAGCGGCTCGAGCCGGGGCCAGACGGAATTGGTCGCGGCCGCGCGCGGCGTCGTGGACGGGGCACTCATGATGCCCAAGGGTACGCGCCCGCCCGTCGGTGACCGCGCGCACGCCACGATGCCGCCCGACAACCTCCTGCACGCGCTCCGCCGCGATGCCCGCGCGGCGGTGGTGGCGACGCGGTACTAACCTCGGACCGGCGCGAGAGGAGATTGCCGCGATGCCGGAGCCCCAGCCGGGAGCACGGCCGGCCGACGGGCGCACCCCGGGCCCGGAGCCGGACGACGCTCCGGCGGTCGCCGACGAGTCGACCTCCCCACCCGTACCGCCGGACCACCCCGCCGGCCCCGACCAGTCGGAACCCACGGCCCAGGAACCCACGGCCCAGCCGGAGCCGACGGCCCAGGAGCCCGCAGCCCGGAAGCCGGCGGCCCAGCCCGAACCGACGGCCCAGGAGCCGGCGGCCCAGCCGGAGCCCACGGCCCAGGAGCCCGCGGCCCCCGCCGCGTCCGCGGACTCCCCCGCACCCCGGTGGAGTGGGTCCGCGCCGGTCCCTCCCCCGCTGCCGCGCAGGCGTGCCTGGGGTGAGTCGGCCGAGCCGACCCCGCCGCCGCCCCTGCCCGAGCAGCCACCCGAGCACCGCACCCCGGTCGACCCGTGGGCCGGGGTGGACACCGGTGGCTGGGACCTGCCCTCCGCCGAACTGCCCCCGCTGCCCCCGACGTTGGACTACCCGGCGCCCCCGTCGACCCGGCAGTGGTCCGGGCCGCCCGCACCGCCGGTGGGGACGCACCCGGTGTCGCCGCCACCCGCCCACCCGACGTCGCCCGCCTACCCGGCGCCACCCACCTACCCGACGCCACCAGCTCACTCGGCGCCGCCCGCCGCCCGGCCGACCCTGCCGGCGCAGCCCGGCACGGCCCGGCCCACCGCGCCGGTGCGACCCGCAAGGGTGCCGAAGCAGCGGCGGGGACGGCGGTCGGCCACGCCACCGCCGGTGACGCCACCACCTGGCTGGGAAGCCCCGAAGGGGTACGTGCCGGTCCCGGTCCGCCGCCGGCGTCGCTGGCCGTGGCTGCTGCTGCTCACCCTGGCCTGCTGCTGCGGATGTCCCGCCTACTACGGCCTACCGATCTCGTCCCAGTACCCCGCCCGCGCCGCGCTGCCCGAGCAGGTCGCCGATCTGAGCCTGCGTCAGGACGACGGCAGCGCCGCGACCTCCCGACAGCTGGAGAACGAGGTACGCCAGGAGAACTGGCTGGCCGAGGACACCTTCGCCGGCGTCTACGCCACGGGGGACGGCAAGCGGGTGACGGTCTTCGGCGGCACCGGCTTCCGGTTGACCCCGGAGGCGGACGCGGACGCGGAGATCACCCGGCTCAGTGAGCGCTACGCGCTGGAGGCGCCGGAGACGGTGCGGACCGGCGTACGAGGTCGGCACGAACGGTGTGCGATCGGCCGGCCGGCCGACGGCGACGTGGTGGTGTGCACCTCTGTCGACCACGGCAGCATCGCCACCGGGGTGTTCACCCGGCTCTCGATCTCCGACAGCGCGGCTCTGCTGGACACCCTGCGCGGCCAGATCGTCCAGCCCGAGCGGGGCTGAGCCCCGCCCGCACGCTGCCTGGCATGCTGGCCCGCCGTGTGCCGGCGTGCTGGCCCGCCGCGTGCTGGCGTGCCGCCGCGCTGGCCCGCCGTGCGCCGCCGGCGTGTTGGTTACTGGGTGCTTGCATGACGCTGCGTCACGCCGCAGGTGGACGACAGGGCGAGCAATGCAGATACCTGTGAGTCATAAATATGACTCACAGGTATATCGCCTCCGACCGGATTGCCCGCCAGCTCGGCGGCCGAGGCCAGCGGGCCCGACAGCAGCAGCCGGGAAACCCCAGCCCCGCCAGCAACACCCCCGACGAACGGCAGCGCCGACAGGCGGCAGCCCGGGTCAGGCGTCGCGGGTCGGGTCCGGGTGGGCGCGCGGCGGGGCGTAGCGCGGGACGTACTCCTGGCCGGTGAGCTTCTGGATCTCGCTCATCAGCTCGTCGGTCATCTGGCGCAGCGAGGTGCGGTCGTCCGGGCGACCGGTGAAGTCCAGCGGCTTGCCGAACCGGACGGTGATCTTGGCGGTGCCGGGACGGGGCACCCGGGCGCCGATCGGCTGGGCCTTGTCCGTGCCGATCGTGCCGACCGGGATGATCGGCACACCGGCGGAGATCGCCAGCCGGGCCGCTCCGGTCCGCCCCCGGTAGAGCTTGCCGTCCGGTGAGCGGGTGCCCTCCGGATAGACCACCACCAGGTCACCACCCTGCAACGCCGGGATGGCGGCGTCGAACGCGGACAGCGCGGCCCGCCCACCGGCCCGCTCGACCGGGATCGCGCCCAGACCGGTGAGGACGAACTTCGAGAACGCGCCCTTCACGCCGGTGCCCTTGAAGTACTCCGACTTGGCCCAGAACGCCAGGTGCCGGGGCACCACAGTGCCGAGGAACAGCTCGTCGGCCACCGAGAGATGGTTGCCGGCGAAGATCGCGCCGCCGGTTTCCGGCACGTGTTCCAGCCCCTCCACGGTCGGGCGGAACGCCAACCGCAGCGTGGGCGCCACGGTGAGCTTGCCGATGGTGTAGAGCAGGGGCACTGGTCCTCCGGCAGATGAGGTGCGAGCAGGCGGTGTCACGGTAGCGGACGCCTCCACACCTCCCGGACGGAGGTGGGGAGGCGTCCGCACCCGCGCGTTACACCCGCCGGACGGTGACCGTCACCCGCTCACCCTCGCCCACCTCGCCGGCGAACCCGTCGAGGCCCTCGGCGAAGTCGATCGAGTCGGCCAGCACCTCACCGGCGACGAAATCGACGTACGCGCTCACCGCCGCGCGCACCTCCTCGGACGCCGACACCGACACCACGATCCGGTCGGAGACGTCCAGGTCGGCGTCGCGGCGGGCCTGCTGCACCACCCGCACCACGTCGCGGGCGAGGCCCTCGGCGGCCAGCTCCGGGGTGACCTCGGTGTCCAGCACGACCACGCCCTCGCCGCCGGGCAGCGGCGCGGAGTGCTCGGCGTCGGCAGCGACGAGGCGCAGCTCGTACTCGCCCTCGGCCAGGGTGACGCCGGCGGCCACCGGGGCGCCGTCGACCAGCTCCCAGTCGCCGGCCTTGACCGCCTTGATCACCTGCTGGACCTGCTTGCCGACGCGCGGACCGAGCGCCCGGGGCACCACTGTCAGCACCTGCTGGCAGTACTCGGACAGTTCCGCGCTGAACTCCACCGCCTTGACGTTCACCTCGTCGGTGATCAGGTCGGTGAACGGTCGCAGCTGCTCCGCCGCCGGGGAGGCCACGGTCAGCTTCGACAGCGGCAGACGTACCCGCAGACCCTTGGCCTTGCGCAGCGACAGCGCCGCCGAGGCCACGGCCCGCACGTTGTCCATGGCGGCGACCAGCTCGTGGTCGGCGGGGAACTCGCTCGCCTCCGGCCAGTCGGTCAGGTGCACCGAGCGCTCCCCGGTCAGCCCGCGCCAGATCTCCTCCGCGGTCAGCGGCGCCAGCGGCGCCACCACCCGGCAGAGCGTCTCCAGCACCGTCGACAGGGTGTCGAACGCGTTGGCGTCGCCGGACCAGAACCGGTCCCGCGAGCGGCGCACGTACCAGTTGGTCAGCGCGTCCAGGTAGGACCGCACGGTGGCGCACGCGCCGGAGATGTCGTACGCGTCCATCTGCGCGCTGACCGTCGACACCAGCTCGTTGGTCTTGGCCAGGATGTACCTGTCGAGCAGGTGCGTCGAGTCGGTGCGCCGCCGCGCCTGGTACCCGTCCGCGTTGGCGTAGAGCGAGAAGAAGTACCAGACGTTCCACAGCGGCAGCAGCACCTGCCGCACGGCGTCGCGGATCAGCGTCTCGGTGACCGCCATGTCCCCGCCGCGCAGCACCGGCGAGGACATCAGCATCCAGCGCATCGCGTCCGACCCGTACGAGTCGAAGACGTGGTAGACGTCCGGGTAATTGCGCAGGCTCTTGGACATCTTGCGCCCGTCCGAGCCGAGCAGGATGCCGTGGCTCAGGCAGTTGCGGAACGCCGGCCTGTCGAACAGCGCGGTCGCCAGCACGTGCATGGTGTAGAACCAGCCCCGGGTCTGCCCGATGTACTCGACGATGAAGTCACCCGGGTAGTGGTGCTCGAACCAGTCCGCGTTCTCGAACGGGTAGTGCACCTGGGCGAACGGCATCGACCCGGACTCGAACCAGCAGTCCAGCACCTCCGGCACCCGGCGCATCATCGACTGACCGGTCGGGTCGTCCGGGTTGGGGCGGACCAGGTCGTCCACCGCCGGCCGGTGCAGGTCGCTCAGGCGTACGCCGAAGTCCCGCTCGATGTCGGCGAGCGAGCCGTAGACGTCCAGGCGCGGGTAGTTCGGGTCGTCGGACTTCCACACCGGGATCGGGGAGCCCCAGAACCGGTTGCGGCTGATCGACCAGTCGCGGGCGTTGGCCAGCCACTTGCCGAACGAGCCGTCCTTGATGTGGCCGGGCGTCCAGTTGATCTCCTGGTTCAGCTCGACCATCCGGTCCCGGAACTTGGTCACGGCCACGAACCACGACGACACCGCCTTGTAGACCAGCGGGGTGTCGCAGCGCCAGCAGTGCGGGTACGAGTGGGTGTAGGTGTCCTGCTTGAGCACCACCCCCCGGTCCTTCAGCTCCCGGATCACCGGCTTGTTGACGTCGAAGACCTGCTCACCCTGGTACGGCGGGACCAGCGCGGTGAACCGGGTGTGGTCGTCGACAGTGACGATGGTGGGGATGCCGGCGGCGTTGCAGACGTTCTGGTCGTCCTCACCGAACGCCGGGGCGAGGTGCACGATCCCGGTGCCGTCCTCGGTGGTGACGAACTCCGCGCCGAGCACCTGGTACGCGTTCTCGCCGGCCTGCTCGACGAGGAAGTCGAACAGCGGGGTGTAGCGGCGTCCGACCAGGTCGCGGCCGTACACGGTGCCGACCTGCTCGTAGCCGTCCAGTTCCTTGGCGTACGCGGCCAGCCGCGCCGCGCCCACCACGTAGCGGTCGCCGTCGCGCTCCAGGACCGCGTACTCGATGTCCGGTCCGACGGCGAGGGCCAGGTTCGACGGCAGGGTCCACGGCGTGGTCGTCCAGACGCCCAGCTTGACCGGCCCGCGCACCAGCTCCGGTGCGGACTCGTCGGCGGTCAGCCCGAACCACACCGACAACGTCGGGTCGTGCCGGTCCCGGTAGACGTCGTCCATCCGGGTCTCGGTGTTCGACAGCGGCGTCTCACAGCGCCAGCAGTACGCCAGCACCCGGAAACCCTCGTAGATCAGACCCTTCTCGTGCAGGGTCTTGAAGGCCCACATGACGCTTTCCATGTAGTCCAGGTCGAGGGTCTTGTAGTCGTTGGCGAAGTCGACCCAGCGGGCCTGCCGGTTGATGTACCGCTCCCAGTCCTGGGTGAACTCCAGCACGGAGGTGCGGCAGGCCTCGTTGAACCGGGCCACGCCCAGGTCGATGATCTCCGCCTTGCTGGTGATGCCGAGCTGCTTCTCGGCCACCACCTCGGCGGGCAGGCCGTGGCAGTCCCAGCCGAACCGCCGCTCCACGTGCCGCCCGCGCATGGTCTGGTAGCGCGGCACCACGTCCTTGACGTACCCGGTGAAGAGGTGGCCGTAGTGCGGCAGGCCGTTGGCGAACGGCGGGCCGTCGTAGAAGACGTACTCGTTCTTGCCGTCGTCGCCGGCCGGTCGGGCCTCGACGGACGCCTCGAAGGTCTTGTCGGCCGTCCAGTGCTCCAGCACCCGGCGCTCGACCGCGGGCAGGTCCGGGCTCGCCGGGACACCGGCAGCGGTCGGGTCGTGCAACGGATAGGCCATCGGGTGTCGTTCTCCTCGCAGCTCACTCAACGTGGGTCTGCGAGGACGAACCTTCCGGGTACGCCGACGACGGCGCTCCCGGGTGGCCCGCGGTACCACCCCGCTTGGCGGTCAGGATCGACCGCCCGCTCATTTGCCGGCTGTGACGGGCCGCACCCGTCCGGTTCTACTGGGCCGGTTGCCCGGCTGTTCTTCCGGAGGCTCACCGGTGATGGCCGGGTCATCGCCTTACGGTGCACAACGATACTCGACAGGCCCACCGCCGCGCCGCCGAGTAATGGCGCGCGCGGGCACCCTAGGCTGGCCGGGTGATCCGGATCGAGTTGGACGAGCCGACGCTGGCCCGCACCCGGATCGCGATCAGCCCTCTCTGGGAGGTGCTGACCAGCCTGTACGTGCTGCACCGCAATCCGGGCGAGGCGCCCTGGCCGTACACCGGTTGGGCGCGGCACGCGCGGCGGGTGCTCGCCGAGGTGCCGGCGACGGTGCCGGTCCGGGTGTTGACGATCGGTTCACGTGCGCCGGACTTCCTCACGCCCGTCCCCTCGTCCGCCGCGCCGACGCTGGCCGAGCAGCTCGCCGAGCTGCGCGCGACACCCGCGGAGGTGATCGCCGAGCAGATCCCCCGCTACCACCGCCTCGACGACCTGCCCGGGTGGCTGGGCCCGTTCGTGACGGACCGGCAGGCCGCCCTGGACCGGCTCGCCGACGGCATCGAGGCGTACTGGGACGCGGCGATCGCGCCCTGGTGGCCGGCGATGCGGGCGGCGCTGGACGAGGAGGTGCTGCACCGGGCGCGGGCGCTCGCCGCCGACGGCCCGGACGCGCTGCTGGCCGACCTGCACGAACGGGTGCGCTGGGACAAACCGGTGCTGACGCTCGTGAAGCCGTTGGAGCAGCGCTTCGAGGCCGTGAACCAGCGCCTGCTGCTGGTTCCGTTGATCTTTTCGCGGGGTGCGCTCACCTGCTCCACCGATCATCCCGAGATCGTCGCCGTCTCCTACCAGGCGCGCGGGGCGGTGCTGCTCGCCGAGGGCGGGCCGGTACCGGCGCCGGGTGCCGCACCGACCACCGACCGGCTGGCGGTGCTGGTCGGTCGGGGTCGGGCACAGGTGCTGCGGGCGTTGACCCGACCGGCGACCACAGCCGGTCTCGCCGCGACCCTGGGGCTGGCCCCGAGCACCGTCTCGGAGCAGCTCTCGGCGCTGCTCGCCGCCGGGGTGGTGCACCGCCGCCGGGTCGGCCGTCGGGTGCTGTACGGCCTGGAGCCGGCCGGCGTGGCCCTGGTGCAGCTCGTCGGTGACGAGCCGACGACCGCATCGGCCTGAGGATTCGGCCCGGTCCGAATTCGTTTCCCACCCACCCCGGCCACTCCTAACCTCCCGACATGAGCGAACACGCGATCGAGGCGGTCGGGTTGCGGCGCACGTACCGCAGCCGCACCGGGTGGTTACGACCCCAGCGCCGGGAGGTCCAGGCGGTCCGCGGCGTCGACCTGACGGTCGGCAACGGGGAGCTGTTCGGCCTGCTCGGGCCGAACGGCGCTGGGAAGACCACGACCATCAAGCTGCTGAACACGCTGCTCATCCCGACCGCCGGTGAGGCCCGGATCTGCGGGTTCGACGTGGTCCGGCAGACCCGGGAGGTACGCCGACGGATCGGGTACGTCTTCGGCGGCGACCGCGGCCTGTACGACAGGCTCTCCGCGCGGGACAACCTGCGCTACTTCGCCGAGCTGTACGGCGTGCCGGGGCGCGAGCAGAAGCGGCGGATCGCCGAGCTGTTCGAGCTGGTCCGCCTGACCGGCCGGGAGAACGACCGGGTGGAGGGCTACTCGCGGGGCATGCGGCAGCGGCTGCACATCGCCCGGGGCCTGCTGCACCGGCCGCGTGTCCTCTTCCTCGACGAGCCGTCGATCGGGGTGGACCCGGTGGCCGCCCGGGAACTGCGGCAGACAGTTGCCGACCTCGCCGCCACCGGCACCACAGTGCTGCTCACCACCCACTACATGGCCGAGGCCGACGAGCTGTGCGGCCGCATCGCCGTGATCGCGAACGGGGCGATCCAGGCCCTCGGCACCCCGGCGGAACTGCGGCACCACGCCGACGGCCGGCAGGTGCTGGAGGTCGAGGCGTACGGGGTGAGCGACGCGCAGCTCGCGCTCATCCACGCCCTTCCCGGGGTACGCGAGGCGAGCGTTGTCGTCACCGGCGCGGCGCAGGTGCTGACCGTGCAGTCCGACGCGGGGGTGGACGTGCAGGCGGACGTGCTGCGGGCACTGGACGGGGTGCGGCTGGGTCGTGTCACGGCCCGGCGGCCCACCCTGGAGGACGCGTACGTGGCGATCGTGAACCGCGTCGACGCGCAGGCCCGACCCGCTGAGGCGGTGGGGGTGTGAGGACGCTGCGCATGATCGCCGTCGGTGCGCTGCTGCACGCCAAGCAGCTCAGCCGCTCGCCGTTCGAGATCGCCACCGCGCTGATCGTGCCGGTGGTGCAGGCGACCCTGGCCGTCTATCTCTTCCGGGCCGGCGGTGAGCCGGGTCGGCTGCTGGAGGCCGCGGTCGGGGCGGGCCTGATGGGCATCTGGTCGTCGGTGTTGTTCGGCTCGGGTGGCGCCATCCAGAACCAGCGGTGGCAGGGCACCCTGGAAATGATCATGCTGGCACCTCGCCCGCCGGCCCTGGTGGTGCTGCCGATCACCCTCGCGACCGCGCTCACCGGCACGTACGCCATGCTCGCCACCCTCGCCTGGGGTCGCCTGCTGTACGGCATCCCGCTGACCTTCGCCGACCCGCTGGCGTTCGCGGTCGCGGTGCCCGGCTGCATCATCGGCCTCGGCATGTTCGGTCTGCTGCTCGCCTCGACGTTCGTGCTGCTGCGCAACGCCAACGCGCTCACCAACACGATGGAGTACCCGATCTGGCTGGTCTCCGGGATGCTCATCCCGATCACCGCGCTGCCCGGCTGGACCGGCCCGATCGGCGCCGTGCTGCCCACCACGTGGGGAGCGCGGGCGGTCCGTGAGGCGGCCACCGGCAGCGGGCCGGTCTGGCCCTCGCTCGGCATCTGCCTCGCGATCAGCGTGGCCTGCCTGGCTCTCGGTGCGCTCATGATGACCCACGTCGAGCGGCGGGCCCGCGCGGCAGCCACCCTCGCCCTGGCCTGAGGAGGCGACGATGACCGCACTGCTGCGCCTGATCGGGACCGGTGGCGTGATCGCCTACCGGGCCCTGTTCAACTGGACCACCCCGGCGATGTTCGTCGGCACGCTGCTCGTCGGCCCGCTGTTCCAACTGCTCTTCTTCGCCTACCTGGGCCGGCAGCTCGGCGTCGCCGACGACGGCTTCTACATCACCGGCAACGCCGTGCTGGCGTCCTCGCTGGCCTGCGTGTTCGGCGGCACCATGGCCGTCTCCAACGAGCGGCGCTTCGGGACCCTCGGGCACGTGCTGCTCTCCCCCCGCAGCCGCACCGCGGTGTTCCTCGGCCGGGTCCTGCCGTACGCCGGCAACGGGCTGCTGATCGCGGTGACCACGCTGACCGCGGCGTCGCTGCTGCTGGGCCTGCGGGTGCCGGCCGACGCGCTGCCGGGGTTGCTGCTCACCCTGGCGGTGGCGGCGTTGGCGTGCGGGTTCTTCGGCCTGACGCTGGGTGCGATCGGGCTGCGGTTCCGCGACGTCTGGCTGGTCTCCAACGTGTCGGTGGCCCTGCTGCTCCTGCTCACCGGGGTGAACGTGCCCGCCGCCGGGCTACCGGCCTGGATGCGGGTCACCGGCGAGCTGCTGCCGATCACCCACGCGGCCGAGGCGGCCCGCCGGCTGGTTGCCGGCGAGGGTTTCCGGGCCGCCGCGCCCCAGCTCGCCGCCGAACTGGCCATCGCCGTCGCGTACGCGATCCTGGCCGCCGTCCTGCTCAAGGTCTTCGAAGCCGAGTCCCGCCGCCGAGCCTCCCTGGAAACCCTCTGACCCCACCGGCCTCGATCACGAAGTTGTCGCCCCCCGCGCCGACGTGGGGCGACAACTTCGTGATCAGCACGGGGGTTACGGGGCGGGGAGGGTGGTGTTCCAGAGCGAGGCGCCGTCGCGGTCGCGCAGGTGGACCGTCAGGGCCGCCGACTCGCCGTCGATCGACACCTCGCCGAAGTGCTGGAAGCCCTCGGCCGGTGAGGTGTTGGCGCGCGGCGGGGCGTGCACGAAGACCGCCTGCGGGCCGAACGTGCCGTCCAGGGCGTTCGGGCCGAACGCGCCGGCGTGCGCCGGGCCGGAGACGAACTCCCAGAACGGCGTGAAGTCGCCGACCGCCGCCCGGGACGGGTCGTAGTGGTGCGCGGCGGAGTAGTGCACGTCGGCGGTGAGGAAGACCATGCCGGTCACCTGAGCCCGATGGGTTGCTCGCAGCACCTCGGCGAACTCCAGCTCACGACCGAGCGGCGCACCGCTGTCGCCCTGCGCGACACCCTCCTGCGCCCCCGGACCGTCCGGCACCACGACCCCGATCGGCAGGTCGTTGGCGATCACCTTCCAGGTCGCCGTGGAGCGCTTCAGCTCCCGGATCAGCCACTCCCGCTGCTCGCGGCCGAGCAGACCGCGCTTCGGGTCGGCGTACGTGTTGCCGTCGTTGGGGTCCTTGTGGGTGCGCATGTCGAGCACGAACACGTCCAGCAGCGGCCCGTACGGGATCCGTCGGTACAGCGGCCCGTCGTCCGGCACGGGCAGCCACTCGTGGAAGGCCTGACTGGCCCGCGCGGCGAGCACGTCGACGCGCTGCTCGGTGTAGCGCGGGTCGTCCAGGATCTCCCCGGGGTACCAGTTGTTGAGGACCTCGTGGTCGTCCCACTGGTTGATCTGCGGCACCGCCGCGGCGAACTCCCGCAGGTGCGTGTCGAGCAGGTTGTAGGCGAACTGTCCCCGGTACTCGGTGAGCGTCTCGGCGACCTTGCTCTTCTCGGGGGTCACCAGGTTGCGCCAGATCCGCCCGTCGGGCAGCGTCACCGACTCGACCAGCGGCCCGTCGGCGTACACGGTGTCGCCGCTGCACAGGTAGAAGTCCGGACGGACCTCCCGCATCGCCCGGAAGATCGACAGTCCGCCGTAGGTGGGGTCGATCCCCCAGCCCTGCCCGACGATGTCCCCGGTCCACACGAACGACACATCGCGTCGCCGGTGCCGGCCCGGCGCGGTGGTCAGCGACCCGGTCAGCGGCTCGCTGACCACCCCGTGCCGCTCCAGGCTCTCCACCCGGACCCGGTAGTGCAGCCGCTCGGCGTCCGGCAGGCCCCGCAGCCGCACCTTGCCGGTGAAGTCCCCGCTCGGGCCGAGCACCGGACCCCGCAGCTGCCGGGCGCCCCGGAAGTCGGGCCGCCGACTCACCTCGACAAGCATCCGGCCCGGACGGTCGGCCCGCGTCCAGACCAGCGCCGAATCGGCGGTCACGTCGCCGCTCTGCACGCCGTGGGTGAGCACGGGGCGTCCCGCCGGGCGCCAGGCCGGGGCGGCGTTCGCGCCGCCGCCGCCCAGCAGCGCACCGCCGGCGACTCCGGCCCCGGCCACCAAACCGGCCCGCAGCAGGGTACGTCGATCAAGCTCGGTCATGCTTCCTCCCGGTCATGGGTTGACCCCGTCGGTCTACCGGGCGGAGATGACCGCGACCGGCGGCCCGGATGACCGGGGCCCGAACGCCTGCTGTCCGGCCGGAACGCTTCCGACCGGCCCACCACGCGTGACCGGGGTCACCACGACGGTTGTCACGGCAGACCCCGCTCGGACCGTCGTAGCGGTGTCGGATCGAACAGGGAGTTGGTCATGCAACGAATGAGGCTCTTCGAGGTCGCGCCGCAGGGATACCAGGCCGTTTCGGGCCTGGAGAAGTACGTCCAGGCGAACGTCGACCACACCGTGCTGGAGCTGGTCAAGCTGCGGGCGTCGATGCTGAACGGCTGCGCGTACTGCGTGGACATGCACAGCCGCGACGCCCTCGCCGCCGGCGAGTCGAGCCGGCGGCTGTTCGCGGTGACCGCCTGGCGGGAGGCGCTGTCGTTCTTCGACGAGCGGGAGCAGACCGCGCTGGCGCTCACCGACGCGGTGACCCGGCTCGGCGAGCACGGCGTGTCGGACGAGGTGTGGGACGCCGCCGCGAAGGTCTGGTCGGAGAAGGAACTGGCCGATCTGGTCCTCGCGATCGCCACAATCAACGTGTGGAATCGTATCGCCGTGACGACGCACACGGAGCCCCCGGCGCAGGTGTGACGACCGGGGCGGCAGAGGCGGCCGGTGCGCTCCAGGCGCACCGGCCGATGCTGCTCGGGCTCGCCTACCGCCTGCTCGGCAGCCGGCACGACGCCGAGGACGTGCTCCAGGAGGCGTACCTGCGGTGGCTCGGCGTGGACCGCGCCACCGTGGTCGAGCCGCGTCGCTACCTGTCCCGGGTGGTCACGCGGCTCGCGATGGACCGGCTGCGGACCCGGCAGGCGGCCCGCGAGACGTACGTCGGGCCATGGCTGCCCGAGCCGGTGCCGACCGAGCCCTCGCCGTTCGGGCCACTGGACCGCGCGGAGCTGCGCGACTCGCTGTCCACCGCCCTGCTGCACGTCCTGGAGCGGCTCACCCCGCCGGAGCGCGCGGTGTACGTCCTGCACACCGCGTTCGACCTGCCGTACGCCGAGATCGCGGAGATCCTGGACCGGAGCCCCGAGGACTGTCGGCAACTGCACCACCGGGCGGCCACCCGGGTACGCCAGGAGCGCCGCCGCTTCACCGCCAGCCGGTCGGAGCGTGAGCGGCTGCTGGAGGCGTTCCTCGCCGCCGCCCGAAACGGCGACCTGGCGACGCTCACCAGTCTGGTGGCCGCGGACGTGACGGCGTGGAACGACGGCGGCGGCCGGGTGCGTTCCGCCCGCAACCCGCTGCACGGCGCCGACCGGGTCGCCCGGTTCTACGCCGGGATCTACGGCCCCGGCCGCGAGTGGACGGCGCGTCGGGTCGAGATGAACGGCGAACCGGCCATCCTGCTGACCCGCCGCTCCGACGGCGGCCGGTACACGATGACCGTCACCGCCGACGCCGGCCGGATCACCGGGATCTACGTCGTGGGCAACCCGGAGAAGCTACCGCCGGTCGACTGAACCCCCGCGCTGTCAGCTGAGCTCGGGGAACCAGAGCCCGATCTCGCGCTTGGCGCTGTCCGTCGAGTCGGAGGCGTGTACGAGGTTCTCCCGGTTGGACAGCGACAGGTCGCCCCGGATCGTGCCGGCGGCTGCCTTGCGGCCGTCGGTCGCGCCGACCAGCCCGCGGACCACGTCGATGACCTGGTCGCCGGAGAGCACCAGGGCGACCAGCGGGCCGCCGGTCATGAAGTCCTTCAGCGGCGGGTAGAACGCCTTGTCGACGTGCTCGGCGTAGTGCGCGTCGGCGAGCGCGGCGTCCATCGTCCGGTGCACCATCGCGTCGATTCGCAGCCCCTTGCGCTCGAAGCGGGAGAGGACCTCGCCGACCAGACCGCGGCGGACCGCGTCGGGCTTGATCAGCACGAGGCTGCGCTCATCCGGGCTGTTGCTGGACACGCTGGGTTCCTCCTGTACGCGCAGAACGCTTGGGCTCGGTACGGTCAGCCTAGCGACCCGGTCCCGGCGCCGGCGCGGCGGCCGGTCTTTCCCCCGGTGGCCGATCCGGCCTAGCCTGGCCCTGACCCCCGGGAGGTCCACTGTGGCGAATGGCGGGAACCGGCCCATCGCGCCGGTACGCAAGCTCATCGGCACGGTGCTCGGCACCGTGGCCACCTTCGTCGTCCTCTTCGGGCTGGGCATGACCAGCTGGGCCATCGTGGCCCTCGGGGTCGCCCTGCTGGTGCTGGCGATCGCGCTCGCGACCGTACGCGGCGGGGGGCGCACCTGGGTGGTCGGCGTGGCGCACGTGCACAGCGCCTCCGAACCACCCACCCAGTACGCGTTCGGCCGGTGCGAGCTGCAACTGGTCATCGACGCGCCAGGTCTGCCACCCCGATCCAAGAAGATCATCGAGCCGCGGGTGCCGGTCTCGAAGTGGCCGTCGCTGGGTCAGACCCTGCCGATCCGGGTCGCGTTGGACGACCAGCGGCACGTCAAGGTCCTCTGGGACGAGGTGCCCACCCACGCCGAGACCGCGGCGGCCGTCGCCGACCTCCCACCGGAGTTCGGCGACATCGACGCCGTGGACGACGTGATCATCCAACAGGACGCCCCGCCGTGGGCCGACCGCGCTGCCGACGACGACTTCCGGGACGGGCGCGACGCCGAAGGGTTCCTTGACCCGCGTGCCCGCGACGGCGACCCGTTCCGCGACGCCCGCGACGGTGACCCGTTCCGCGACGCCCGCGACGGTGACCCGTTCCGCGACCCGCGCGGCCCCGAGGTGTTCCGTGACGCGCGCGGCCCCGACCCGCTGCGCGACGACCCGGCACTCGCACCCGACGAGCGCGAGCCGGTGGTCATGAGCCAGAGCCCGGGCGGTCCGGTGGTGCTCGAAGGCGTCGTCGTCGAGCCGCAGCCCGGTTCGGGGCTGCCCCGACGGGCGACCCCCGCACCGCGTCCACCGGCGGAGGAGCACTTCGACGAGCCCGACGCCGACCCGCTCGCCCCGATCGACGACCGCATCGACCAGGCCGACGACCGCATCGACCCGACTACCGACGACCGGCGCGCGACCGCCGAGGCCCGCCTCGACCCGCCCGCCGCGCCGCGCGTCGATCCACCTCCGGCGCAGCGCACCGGCCCGGTCGCCATGGACCCGTTGGACCCGCTGGACCTGCCGCTGGACGATCCGACCCCGACCGGGACGGCCCGCGAGACCGTCACCGCCGAGGACCTGGACGAGGCGATCTTCGGGTACGACGGCGCGTCCGCGGCCGATCCGGCCGGCCCGATCAGCGGTGTCGGCCTGACCCTGCTGGTCACCGACCTGTCCCGGTCGCTCGCCTTCTACCGCGACATGCTCGGCTTCAGCGAGGTCGACCAGGGCGCCGGCAATGCCGTGCTCGCCTTCGGCACGACCCGGCTGGTGCTGCGCGAGGTGACCGGGGCCGCGCCGATCAGCCGCCGGCTGGTGCACGTCAACCTCGAGGTGGACGACATCGAGGCGGCGTACGGCCGGCTGCGCGACTCCGGCGTGCGCTTCACGTACGCGCCCCGGGTGGTCAACCGGGGCAGCCGGCTGGAGGTGTGGGCGGCGGCCTTCCGCGACCCGGACGGCCACGGCATCGCCCTCACCCAGTGGCGCGAACGCGCCGACGCCTGACCCGGCCGGGTCGTCGGCGCGTCTAGCCGAGGATGACCCGCCGGACGTGCAGCGCGTACGCCCAGACCAGGGCGAAGATGATGCCCAGCACGAGCAGCGACCAGTGCAGCAGACCGGCCAGCAGCAGCAGGCCCTGCAGCACGGTGCCGGCGTGCCAGGCCCAGGGGCGGCGCATCATGCCGGCGAGCAGGACGGCGACGACCGCCAGGGCCACCACCGCCGCGATCGCGGCCCCACCGAGGTCGCCACCGACCACCCGGATGGGCTGGATGGCCAGCAGCAGCACCAGGGCCTCCAGGCTGAGCGTCCCGGCGCCCAGGCCGCGTACCGCCCGCTCCGGGTTGCGCAGCCCGGACCGGCGCGGCTGCCCGGCCTCCGACTCCCCCACCGACGGTCCGGTCGTGCCCTGATCGGTGGACCCGCCCGCCTCGCCGTCCGACGGGCCGGTCGGGTCGTCGGTGGCGCGCGGGCCGTGCTCGGGGCCGGTCATCGCTTCAACAGCCGGCGGGCGTCGGCCACCGTGACCACCGAACCGGTCACCAGGACCCCGACGCCGCTGAGCTCTCCGGGGACGTCCTCCTCGGCCAGCGCGACCGCCAGCTCGATCGCGTCCGGCAACTCCTCGGCCACCTCGACGCGCTCCTCGCCGAAGATCTCGGCGGCCAGCGCGGCGAGTTCCTTCGTCGGCATCGCCCGTGGCGAACTGTTGCGGGTCACCACCACGACGTCGGCCACCGGCTCCAGCAGCTCCAACAGGCTGCTCGCGTCCTTGTCGGCGAGCACGCCGACAAGCGCCACCAGCTTGCTGAACGCGAACTCCTCCTGCAGGGCGTTGACCGTCGCGGCCATGCCGTGCGGGTTGTGCGCACCGTCGAGCAGGACTGTGGGTGCACTGCGGACCCGCTCCAACCGGCCCGGGGAGCTGGCCGTGGCAAAGCCCTCCCGGACGGCCTCGATGTCCAGCTGCCGTCGGGCCCCGGCACCGAGGAACGCCTCCACCGCGGCGAGCGCCACCGCGGCGTTCTGCGCCTGGTGCGCGCCGTGCAGCGGGAGGAACACCTCGTCGTAGACGCCACCGAGGCCCTGCAGTTTGAGCACCTGCCCGCCGACGGCGACCGCCCGGCTCAGGACCCCGAACTCGCCGCCCTCGCGGGCGATGGTGGCGCCCACCTCGGCGCACCGTTCGAGCAGGGGACGCGCGGCCTCCTCCTCCTGCGCCGCGGCGATCACCGTGGCGCCCGGGTGGATGATGCCGGCCTTGGCCAGCGCGATGTCCTGGAGGGTGTCGCCGAGCCACTCGGTGTGGTCCAGACCGATCGGGGTGATCACACACACCCCGGCCTGGATGACGTTCGTGGCGTCCTCGGCGCCGCCGAGCCCCACCTCGACCACTGCGATGTCGACAGGCGCGTCGGCGAACGTGGCGAACGCCAGCGCGGTGGTCATGTCGAAGTACGTCAGCGGCTCGTCCGACCGGGCGTCGACAAGCTCGGCCAGCGGCTTGATCTCCCCGTACACGGCGGCGAACCGCTCCTCGCTGACCGGCTCGCCGTCCAGGCTGATCCGTTCCCGCACGGTCTCCAGGTGCGGGCTCGTGTACCGGCCGGTGTGCAGCCCGAATGCCCGCAGCAGCGAGTCGATCATCCGCGCGGTGGAGGTCTTGCCGTTGGTGCCGGTCAGGTGGATCGCCGGGTACGCCCGCTGCGGGCTGCCGAGCAGGTCGAGCAGCGACTCGATGCGGTCCAGCTCGAACACCATGCGGGTGAAACCGCGTTCGTTCAGCTCGGCTTCGGCGGCGGCGAAATCGGTACGGTCGGTCACGAGGGCAGTGTCTCCAGAGCAGCGTCGATCCGGACCAGGTCGGCCTCGGCGGTGGCGAGCCGGTCGCGGATCTTCGCGACGACCGGCTCGGGGGCCTTGCCGATGAAGGCAGGGTTGTCGAGCTTCGCCCGTGCCTGCGCGACCTCCTTCTCTGCGGCGGCGCGGTCCTTCGTGAGCCGGGCCCGCTCGGCGGCCAGGTCGATCGACCCCCGGGTGTCCAACGCGACACCTACCGCGCCGGGCATGGCCAGCGTGGCGCTGGCCTGGAAGTCGTCCCCGGCCGGGTCCAGCCGGACCAGCGACCTGATCAGCGGTTCGTGGGCCGCGATGCCGGCCCCGGCCAGCCCGTCCAGGCGGGCGGCCACCCGCTGCGTCGGGCGCAGCCCCTGGTCGGAGCGGAACCGGCGGATCTCGGTGACCACCCGCTGCACGCCGGCCAGTTCGGCCTCGGCGGCGTCGTCGATCAGCGACCGGTCGGCCACCGGCCAGGCGGCGGCCTGGACCGTCTCGCCGCCGGTCAGCGCGAGCCACAGCTCCTCGGTGACGAACGGGATGACCGGGTGCAGCAGCCGCAGCAGCTGGTCGAGCACGTGCCCGAGCACCCGGCGGGTCGCGTCGGCCCGCTCACCGCCCTCGGCGAGCACCGGCTTGCTCAGCTCGACGTACCAGTCGCAGACGTCGTCCCAGGCGAAGTGGTAGAGCAGGTCGCACACCTTGGCGAACTCGTACGCCTCGAACTGCTCGTCGACCTCGGCGGTGACGTGCGCCAGCCGGGACAGGATCCACCTGTCGACTGTGGAGAGCTGCTCGACGGGCGGCAGGTCGCCAGTGGTGTGCGCGCCGTTCATCAGCGCGAACCGGGTGGCGTTCCAGAGCTTGTTGCAGAAGTTGCGCGAACCCTGGCACCACTCCTCGCTGACCGGCACGTCCTGGCCGGGGTTCGCGCCCCGCGCCAGGGTGAACCGGGTGGCGTCGGCGCCGTACCTGTCGATCCAGTCCAGCGGGTCGACCACGTTGCCGAACGACTTCGACATCTTCTTGCCGAACTGGTCCCGCACCATGCCGTGCAGGGCGACCACGTCGAACGGCGGCCGGCCGTCCATCGCGTACAGGCCGAACATCATCATCCGGGCGACCCAGAAGAACAGGATGTCGTACCCGGTGACCAGCACGCTGGTCGGGTAGAACTTCGCCAGGTCCGGGGTCTCTTCGGGCCAGCCGAGGGTGGAGAACGGCCACAGGCCGCTGGAGAACCAGGTGTCCAGGACGTCCTCGTCCTGGTGCCAGCCCTCGCCGGTCGGCGCCTCCTCGTCGGGGCCGACGCAGACGATCTCACCCGCCGGGCCGTACCAGACCGGGATGCGGTGCCCCCACCACAGCTGGCGGGAGATGCACCAGTCGTGCATGTTGTCGACCCAGGCGAAGTAGCGCTTGGCCAGCTCGGCCGGCTCGATGCGCACCCGGCCGTCACGCACCGCGTCGCCGGCGGCCTGCGCGAGCGGGGCGGTGTTGACGAACCACTGCAGCGACAACCGCGGCTCGACGGTGGTCTTGCAGCGCGAGCAGTGCCCGACCGCGTGCACGTACGGCCGCTTCTCGGCGACGATCCGGCCCTGCTCACGCAGCGCGGCCACGATCGCCGGTCGCGCCTCGAACCGGTCCAGTCCCTCGAACGGGCCGGGCACGGTGATCACACCGCGCTCGTCCATCACGGTCAACGCCGGCAGGTCGTGGCGCTGGCCGATCTCGAAGTCGTTCGGGTCGTGGGCGGGCGTCACCTTGACCATGCCGGTGCCGAAGCTCGGGTCGACGTGCGCGTCGGCGACGATCGGGATCCGCCGGCCGGTGAGCGGCAACTCGACCTCGGTGCCGATCAGGTGCTGGTAGCGCTCGTCGTCGGGGTGCACCGCGACGGCGGTGTCGCCGAGCATCGTCTCGGCCCGGGTGGTGGCCACCACGACCTCGTCGCTGTAGCGGATGGAGATCAGCTCACCGTCGTCGTCGGTGTGCTCGACCTCGATGTCGGAGAGCGCGGTGAGGCAGCGCGGGCACCAGTTGATGATCCGGTTGGCCCGGTAGATGAGACCGTCGTCGAAGAGCTTCTTGAAGATCGTCTGGACGGCGCGGGTCAGCCCCGCGTCCATGGTGAAGCGCTCACGGTCCCAGTCCACGGAGTCGCCGAGGCGGCGCATCTGGCCGAGGATGGCGCCGCCGGACTCGGCCTTCCACTGCCAGACCCGCTCGACGAACTTCTCCCGGCCGAGATCGTGTCGGGACAGGCCCTCGGCGGCGAGCTGACGCTCGACCAGGTTCTGGGTGGCGATGCCGGCGTGGTCCATGCCGGGCAGCCACAGCGCCTCGAAGCCCTGCATCCGCTTACGCCGGGTCAGCGCGTCCATGAGCGTGTGCTCGAACGCGTGGCCCATGTGCAGCGAGCCGGTGACGTTCGGCGGCGGGATGACGATGGTGAAGGGGGGCTTGTCGCTGTCGGCGGAGGCCCGGAAGTGCCCAGCGGCTACCCACTGCTCGTACCGTCGCTGCTCTACCTCGCCGGGCTGGTACTGGCCGGCGAGGGTCGGGGCGTCGGGGCGTCGGGCATCCAGTCTCTCGGTCACCTGACAAGTCTACGGAGGGCTTCCGCGGACCTGACGTGCGCCACCTCTCGTTCGCGTACGGTGTCGGCTATGTCCGACGCACATCTCACCGAACGTTCGCTCGACGACAGTCACGAGCCGATCTTGCTGACCGAGGAGCCGATCCAGCTGAGCACCCGGGACACCGGGGGCGACCCCGACGATCGGTCCGGTGGCTGGTCCCGGCGCCGCAAGATCGGTTGGACGGTCGCGCTGGTCGTGGGTCTCGCGGGCGCGAGCGTGCTGGGAGTCGGCGGGTGGCGTGTGGCGCAGCAGAAGGACACCCGGCTGAGTTCACCGGACCAGGTGGCGGGGTTGACCCGGGACGACAGTGAGCGGGCCAGGAGCACGGCGGACTACCTGCGCAGCGGCCTGGCCGCCGACATCGAGCTGGACCGCAGTTTCGGCACCGTCTACCGCGACCCGGCCGACGACAAGCGCTCGGTGCTGATTTTCGGCGGCACCACGCTGCTCTGGCAGCCGGAGCGCGATCTGGACAGCCTCTTCGGCCTGATGTCCGACGAGACCGGCGCGGTGACCGGCCTGCGCGAGGTGCCCGCGGGCGACCTGGGCGGCGTCATGAAGTGCGGTAGCACCAGTGGCGACGGCGGCGACTTCGCGGTGTGTGGCTGGGCGGACCACGGCAGCGTCGTGATGGCGATGTTCCCCGGTAGGTCGGTGACCGACGCCGGCGCCCTGTTCCGTGACCTTCGCGGGGACATGCAGACCCGGGACTGATCCGCGCTCGTCCGGGCGGCGGATCCTCGGTGCCCCCTGGCCGTCCCGTGTCGGGGCTGTCCGATGACAGCAAAAGCCCCTATGTCAGCGGCACCGGATCGGGGAACGCAGAAAAGACCACCCCATTGGGGTGGCCTTTTCTGGAAGATTGTCCGGCGGTGTCCTACTCTCCCACACCCTCACG
>NZ_JBNCKQ010000014.1:0-110884 GCF_049841615.1 Micromonospora sp. DT63
ACGTCCACAGCCTTGCCGCTGTTGCGGTTCACCAACACGTACCACGCGCTGGTGTCGACAGTCGCCGCTGACGCGGGCGCGGCGGCCACCGCCGCGGCTGCGCCACCGACCACAAGTGTCATCGCAGCGACGGCGAGTCTCGACAGCCACCCGCGCCGACCTGGCGCACCCCGGGGAACCCGACCGATGGAAAGCATGATCCTCCTCTGCTGACGCGAACCGTGCGGTCTGGGTCGGCGTCCGCGGCACCGGGCGGGGCACCGAGCTGACCACGCCCGGCCATGTGATCGCTAACACCGATCGTCCGACCGTCGCGGCGACGAGGTGCCGAAACCGCGGGGTAGGACGCGCGCGCGGCCGGACCAGCCAACGACATCGACCATCTTGGCTATAGACTGTGAGCGATAACATGCTGTTAGTCAAGCCGTAACACAGCCGCCTCGTGCCCGCCGGTGCACACGCGAACGGGTGGCCCACCCCCGCCCGCAGGCAGGAATGGACCACCCGTTGTCAGGGCGCTCCGAGGGCGCGGATCAGAAGCCGCGGGCCAGCCGGTAGTAGGCCTGGTTCCAGCGGATCTCGTCGGCGAAGCGGCGCGGCTCGGTGTCGGCGTCGATGACGACGAGCTCGGTCCGGCTCATCTCGGCCAGGTCGTGCAGCTCCTCGGTGCCCACCGCCTGCGACAGCACGGTGTGGTGGGGGGCGCCGGCGGTGATCCACGCCTCGGCCGAGACCGGCAGGTCCGGTCGCGGCCGCCAGACGGCGCGGGCGACCGGCAGCCGGCGCAGCGGCTGCGGCGGCGTCACGACGTCGATCTCGTTGGCCACGAGCCGGAACCGCTCCCCCATGTCGGCCAGCCCCAGCACCACCGCCGGGCCGGGCGCGGCGTCGAACACGAGCCGCACCGGGTCCTCCCGCCCGCCGATGCTCAGCGGGTGGATCTCCACGTCGGGCACGTCGGACGCGATGGTGGGGCAGACCTCGAGCATGTGGGCGCCCAGCACCAGCTCCCGACCCGGAGTCAGGTCGTAGGTGTAGTCCTCCATGAAGGACGTGCCGCCCTCGACCCCCACCGACATCGCCTTGAGGGTGTGCAGCAGGACTGACGTCTTCCAGTCGCCCTCGCCGCCGAAGCCGTAGCCGTCGGCCATCAGCCGCTGCACGGCGATGCCGGGCAGCTGACGCAGACCACCGAGGTCCTCGAAGTTCGTGGTGAACGCCCGGAACCCGCCGGCGTCCAGGAACGCGCGCATGCCGAGTTCCAGACGGGCCGCGTAGCGCAGCGAGTCGTGCCGCTCACCCCCGGGAAGCAGCTCGGCGCCGACGCGGTAGCTGTCGCCGTACTCCTTGACCAGCTCGTCGACGTCGGCGTCGGCGACCTCACCGACCACCTGGACCAGGTCGTTGACGCCGTAGGTGTTGACCGACACCCCGAAGCGCAGCTCCGCCTCGACCTTGTCGCCCTCGGTCACCGCGACGTCGCGCATGTTGTCGCCGAAGCGGGCCAGCCGCAGCGACCGCATCGCCGACCAGCCGAGCGCCGCGCGGGCCCAGGCCCCGACCCGGCTGGTCACCCGCGGGTCGCTCACGTGCCCGGCGACGGTCTTGCGGGCCACCCCGAGCCGGGTCTGGATGTACCCGAACTCACGGTCGCCGTGGGCGGCCTGGTTCAGGTTCATGAAGTCCATGTCGATGTCGTCCCACGGCAGCAGGACGTTCGCCTGGGTGTGCAGGTGCAGCAGCGGCGTCTGCAGGGCGTCCAGACCGGAGATCCACATCTTCGCCGGTGAGAACGTGTGCATCCACGCGATGACCCCGATGGCCCCCTGGGCGGCGGCGTCCCGGCAGACCCGCAGGATCTCACCGCTGTTGGTCAGGACGGGCTTCCAGACCACCCGGGCGGGAATCTGCGGCGAGTCGTCGAGCGCGGCCGCGATCTGGCGAGACTGCTCGGCGACCTGCCGGAGCGTCTCCTCGCCGTACATGCCTTGGCTGCCGGTGAGGAACCAGATCTCGGGTTGGGTTTGTGGTGCCATGGGGTTGCCTTCCACGAGAGGAACTGTCACTTGTAACGGATTCCGATGAGGCGCTGCAGGAGGATGAACGCGAAGAGCAGACCGCCGATCACGATCTTGGTCCACCAGGAGTTGAGACTCCCGTCGAACGTGATGAGGGTCTGGATCACACCCAGCACCAGCACGCCCAGCACCGTGCCGAAGACGTAACCCGAGCCACCGGTGAGCACGGTGCCTCCGATCACGACGGCGGCGATGACGTCCAACTCCATGCCGACGGCGATCAGCGGGGCGCCCGAGAGGGTGTAGAAGGACAGCAGGATGCCGCCGATCGCGGAGCACAGGCCGCTGATCGTGTAGACGGCGATCCGGGTCCGCCCCAACGGCAGGCCCATCAGCAGCGCCGACTGCGGGTTACCGCCGATCGCGTACACGTTGCGCCCCAACCGGGTGTAGGCCAGCACGTACGCGGCGACGAGCACCACGGCGAAGGCGATCAACACGCTGATCGAGACGAAGTTGCCCCGAGGATCCCCGATCCGCTCCTGCGACATCCTGGTCCAGAACCCGTCGGTGATCGGGATGGACGAGCCGGAGATGAACGTGCACATGCCGCGGGCGAAGAACATCCCGGCGAGCGTGACGATGAACGGCTGGATGTCGAAGAAGTGGATGGCGCACCCCATCAACAGGCCGAGCGTCGGGCCGATGAGCAGGGCGATGACGAGCACGAGCGCCGCGGGCAGGCCCTTTTGCAACAGGTCCGCCGACACCATCGCCGTCATGGCGACGACGGAGCCCACCGACAGGTCGATGCCACCGGTGAGGATCACGAAGGTCATCCCCACCGCGACGACGAGCAGGAAGCCGTTGTCGATGAAGACGTTGAAGATGACCTGCACGTTCGAGAACGCCGTGTACTGGGACACGCCGATGCCGTACATCACCAGGAGCAGGGCGAGCGTGGCCAGCACCGGCACCTGCCGCCGAGGCAGCCGGAACCGGGTACGGCGGGGGACGGTGAGCGATCCGGTGGTCATGCCGGCACCTGCTCCTTCGGCTTGTCGGCGACGGGGCGCGGCGGCGGGGCGCTTCTTCTGCGCCGGCTGAACTTGGCACGGAACGCCGGCGCCTGGATCAGGCAGACGGCGATGACGACCACCGCTTTGAACAGCAGCGACGTCTGCGGCGAGATGTTCATGGCGTACACCGTGGTGGTCAGGGTCTGGATGATCAGCGCCCCGAGGATCGTGCCGCTCAGGAAGAACCGGCCGCCGGCGAGGGACGTGCCACCGATGACGACCGCGAGGATGGCGTCCAACTCCACCCAGAGGCCGACGGCGTTGCCGTCGGCGCTGGAGACGTTTGCCGTCATCATGAAGCCGGCGATCGCCGCGCAGACGGCGCTGACGACGTACGCGAGGAAGATGACCCGGCCGGAGCGGATACCGGCGAGTCGGCTCGCCTCCGCGTTGCCGCCCACCGACTCGATGATCATGCCGAGTGCGGTACGGCGGGTGAACGCGGCGACGAGCAGCGCCGCGGCGAGGGCGATGAAGATGGCCAGCGGCAGGGTCAGCAGGTGACCCAGCCCGATCCCCCGGAACGGCCCCGAGTTGATGGTGATGATCTGCCCCTGGGTGATCAGCTGGGCAAGGCCCCGGCCGGCCACCATCAGGATCAGGGTGGCGATGATCGGTTGGATCCCGATCACGGCCACCAGCACCCCGTTCCAGACGCCGAGCACGAGCGCGACCCCCAACGCCATCGCGAGGGCGGTCAGCACCACTGTGAGACTGTTCTGGTCGGGCTGCTTGCTGATGTACATGCAGGCCATCGCGCCGCTGATCGCGCACACCGAGCCGACCGACAGGTCGATGCCGCCGGTCGAGATGACCAGGGTCATGCCCAGCGCGACGAGGATCAGCGGGGCGCTCAACCGCAGGATGTCGATCGGCGAGCCGTACAGGTGCCCGTCCTTGAGCTCGATGGACAGGAACCCGGGCCGGTAGATCGTGTTCGCGGCGAGCATGACGACCAGCACGGCGATGGGCCAGAACAGCCGGTGACCGATCATCGTCCGATAGCGGCCCATGGTGTCGTTCATCGGTCCACCTCCTCCCGGTGAGATCCACTCGCGATCGTCTGCATGATGCGCTCGGCGTCGAGGCCCTCGTCGTTGGCGAGCTGCGCGACCATCTGCCGGTCACGCATGACCGCCACCTTGTGGCTGAGGCGCAGCACCTCCTCCAGCTCGGCGGAGATGAACAGCACCGCCATTCCGCCGTCGGACAACTGCGTCACGAGCCGCTGGATCTCGGTCTTCGCGCCGATGTCGATGCCCCGGGTCGGCTCGTCCAGGATCAGCAGCCGTGGCTCGGTGATCAGCCACCGGGCCAGGAGCACCTTCTGCTGGTTGCCGCCGGAGAGGTTGCGGACCGGCACCTCCGGGTCCGCCGGACGGATGTTGAGGGCCTTGACGTACTTGTCGACCAGCTCGTCCTGCCGGCGGCGCGGGATGGGCCGCAGCCAGCCACGGGCGGCCTGCATGGCGAGGATGATGTTCTCGCGGACCGACAGCTCGGGAACGATGCCCTCGGCTCGGCGGTTCTCCGAACAGAAGCCGACGCCCTGGTCGATGGCCTGCGCGGGGGTACGCAGGCTGCTCGACGTGCCGTCGATCGCGACCTGCCCGCCGTCGGCCCGGTCGGCGCCGAAGAACAGCCGCGCCACCTCGGTACGCCCGGAGCCCAGCAGACCGGCCAGGCCCACCACCTCGCCGGCGTGGATGGTCAGGCTGAACGGCGCGACCGCGCCCGCCCGGCCGAGGTTCGACACCGCCACCAGCGGGGTGCCCTCCTCCAGCGCGGCCAGGTCCCGCCGGGAGTGCTCCTCGATGCCTTCGAGGACGTCGAGTTCCTTGCCGATCATCTTCTCGACGAGGCTGAGCTGGGGCAGCTCGGCGGTCGGGTACTCGCCGACGAGGCCGCCGTTGCGCAGCACGGTGATGCGGTCGGCGATCTCGTAGACCTGGTCGAGGAAGTGGGTCACGAACAGGATCGCGATGCCCTCGTCGCGCAGTTGCCGCATGATGCGGAACAGTTGCGCGACCTCACCCGCGTCGAGGCTGGACGTCGGCTCGTCCAGGATCAGCACCCGGGCCTGGATGTCGATCGCACGGGCGATCGCGACCATCTGCTGGATCGCGAGGGAGTACGAGCCCAGCGGCGCGCTGACGTCGAGGTCGAGGTCGAGGCGGGCCAGGAGCGCGCGGGCGCGTCGGCGGACCTCACCCCAGCGGACGGCGCCGAGAAGCCGCGGCTCGCGGCCGATGAAGATGTTCTCCGCCACCGAGAGGTTGGTGCAGAGATTGACCTCCTGGTAGACGGTGCTCACGCCGGCCGCCGTCGCCTGCATCGGGCCGGTGAAGGACACCGGCTCACCGTGGAGGGTGATCGCGCCCTCGTCGGTGTCGTAGACGCCGGTCAGCACCTTGATGAGGGTCGACTTGCCGGCGCCGTTCTCGCCCATCAGGGCGTGCACCTCGCCGGGGAAGAGCCGGAAGTTGACGTCGTGGAGTGCGCGCACCCCGGGAAAGGACTTGCTGATCCCGGTCATCGTCAGGACCGGACGGCTATCCGTCATCCCATCAGACCTCTTCTGGGGGTTGTCGACGCGGAAGGGCCGCTGCGCTCCCACCGCGCCCGCCCGGCCGCCCCTGCGGGAGGCTCGGGCGGGCGTGGCGCGGGTCATCGCGGGTCATGCCCGGTCCGTTCGGGTCGGTAAAGGTGACGCGGCGGGGCCGCCACGCGAGCGCGGCGACCCCCTCGCGTCGATCAGTACTTGCGGGTGGGCAGAGCCTCCTTGGCCTGCTCCTGCGTGAAGGTGGTCTCCTCGGTCTCGATCCGAGGCGGCACCGTCTCGCCCGCCTTGACCTTCTTGGCCAGGTCCATCAGCTGTGGGCCGAGCAGCGGGCTGCACTCCGCGATGAAGTTGAACTTCCCGTCGGCGAGGGCCTGCATGCCGTCCTTGACGGCGTCGACAGTGATGATGGTGATGTCCTTGCCGGGCACCTTGCCGGCCGCGGTGATGGCCTCGAGCGCGCCCAGACCCATGTCGTCGTTGTGCGCGAACAGCACGTCGATCTTCGGGTTGGCCTTGAGGAACTGCTCCATGACCTGCTTGCCGCCCGCCCGGGTGAAGTCACCCGGCTGGGAAGCGATGATCTTCAGGTTCGGGTTGGCGGCGATCGCCTCGCCGAAGCCCTTCTTGCGGTCGTTGGCCGGAGCGGCACCGGTGTTGCCCTGCAGCTCGACGATGTTCACCGGGCCGGTCGCGCCCTTCTTCTGCTCGACCAGCCACTCACCGGCGAGCCGGCCCTCCTTGACGAAGTCCGAGCCGAGGAACGTCTTGTACAGGCTCTTGTCGGCCGAGTCGACCGAGCGGTCGGTCAGGATGACCGGAATGCCGGCGTCCTTGGCCTCCTTGAGCACGGTGTCCCACCCGGACTCCACAACCGGCGAGAAGGCGATGACGTCGACCTTCTGCTGGATGTAGTTGCGGATCGCCTTGATCTGGTTTTCCTGCTTCTGCTGCGCGTCGTCGAACTTCAGCTCGATGCCGGCCGCGGCGGCGGACTCCTTGATCGAGGTGGTGTTCGCGGTACGCCACCCGCTCTCCGCACCGACCTGGGAGAAGCCCATCGTGATCTTGCCGTCGTCCTTGGACCCGCCGCCGCCGGTGTCGCTGTTGCCGCAGGCCGCCACGCCGCCGACGAGCAGCACGCTGGCGAGGACCGCGATAGCGCGCTGCGTTCGCATCTTTCTCATCAGTTCTCCTTGGCTGGGTGTGGTGGGACCGCGTGAGCCGCCGAGGAGCAGAGGGTGGCGTACGCGGGTGGTGCGTGCTGGTGCGTCGGTGGAGCAGACCGGCGGGCCCGGGTGGCCGATGGAGACGGTCAGGGACCTGCCGGTGCGACTGGTTGTTGGCCGTAGACGTTCTGGTAGCGGTGGTAGAGAGCGTCGATGTCGGCCTGCGCGATCGGCACCGGCTGCCCGAGGGTCCGCGCCAGGTACGCGGTGCGGGCCACGTCCTCGCACATGACCGCGGCCTTGACCGCGGCGCGGGCGTCCCGCCCGATGGAGAAGACGCCGTGGTTGCGCATCAGCACCGCGGGAGAGCGGTGCCCGGCGAGGGTGGCGACGATGCCCTTGCCGATGTCGTCGCCACCGATCAGCGCGAACGGGCCCAGCGGGATCTCCCCGCCGAACTCGTCGGCCTGCGCCGTGAGGTGGCAGGGGATCGCCTCGCCGCAGGCGGCCCAGGCGCTGGCGTACGAGCTGTGCGTGTGCACGACCCCGCCGACCTCGGGCATGGCGCGGTAGACGTAGGCGTGGGCGGCCGTGTCGCTGGACGGGGCGAGGTCCCCCTCGACGAGGACACCGTCGAGGTCGCAGACCACCATGGTGTCGGCCGTGAGGTCGTCGTAGCCCACCCCGCTCGGCTTGATCACCATGAGGTCCTGGCCGGGAACCCGTGCCGAGACGTTGCCGGACGTCCAGGCGACCAGGTTGTAGCGCGTCAGCTCGCTGTGCAGACGGGCGACGACCTCGCGCAGCTCGCCGATCTGCCGACTCACCTCTGCGTTCATGCGACGACCTCCAGCGGCGCCTCGTGCGTGGCCGCGACGGCCTCGACCGCCGCGTTGCGGATCGCCCGCAGGCGGAGCATGACGTCGTTGCCACCCCGGCCGAAGTGGTCGTGCAGGGCCCGGTACTCGGCGTACAGGGCGTCGTAGGCGCGCGCCCGGTCGGGATCCGGCGTGTAGACGGCCTCGTGCACGCGTCCCATCGCCTGCGACGCCTCGTGGATCGACGGGTACGCCCCGGCCGCGACGGCGGCGTGGATCGCCGACCCGAGCGCCGGCCCCTGCGCGGACGCGATGATGTTCAGCGGTCGCTTGGTCACGTCGGCGTAGATCTGCATCAGGAGCTTGTTGTTGGTGAGACCGCCGGCGATCACCAGGTCGTTCACCGGGACTCCGGCCTCGACGAACGCGTCGATGATCATTCGGGTGCCGTACGCGGTGGACTCCAGCAGCGCCCGGTAGATGTCCTGCGGCCGGGTGGCCAGGGTCATCCCGACGATCATCCCGCTGAGGTCGTGGTTGACCAGCAGCGAGCGGTTGCCGTTCCACCAGTCCAGCGCGACCAGGCCGTGTGCGCCGACCGGCTGGCTGGCGGCAAGCTCGGTGAGGCGTTCGTGCGAGTCGAGGCCGGCGGGGGCGCCGTGCTCGACGAACCAGCCGAAGATGTCGCCGACGCCGCTCTGCCCGGCCTCGTAGCCCCAGGCGCCGGGGCTGATGCCACCGTCCACGACACCGCACATGCCGGCCACCTCGGCGACCTCCGCGCCGTTGACGACGTGGCAGGTCGAGGTGCCCATGATGGCGACCAGCCGACCTGGCTCCACGGCCTGCGCGGACGCCGCGGTGACGTGCGCGTCGACGTTGCCGACGGCCACCGCGATCCCCTCCGGCAGACCGGTCCAGGCCGAGGCGCGGGCGGTGAGCGTGCCGGCGCGGGCGCCGAGCGGCAGCAGCGGGCCGTCGAGCTTGGCCACGAAGTCGCCGAAGTCGGGGTTGAGCGCGGTCAGGAAGCTCTCGGACGGGTACTGCCCGTCCTGCAGGATGCCCTTGTAACCAGCGGTGCAGACGTTACGGGTCTCGGTGCCGCTGAGCTGCCAGACGATCCAGTCGGCGGCCTCGATGAACCGCTCGGCCCGG
Source organism: Micromonospora sp. DT63 (assembly GCF_049841615.1). Lineage (NCBI taxonomy): Bacteria > Bacillati > Actinomycetota > Actinomycetes > Micromonosporales > Micromonosporaceae > Micromonospora > Micromonospora sp. DT63. The sequence goes on from NZ_JBNCKQ010000014.1 coordinate 8,800, forward strand.
TGGTAGATCTCCGGATCCTCCTCCAGGATCTGCAGACCCTTGGCGTACTGCCACTCGGCGGAGATCTTGCCGCCGTACCTGCCGATCCACGGCTCGGCCCGCTCGTGGGCCAGCGCGTTGATCCGGTCGGCGTGCGGCTGCGCCGCGTGGTGCTTCCACAGCTTGACCCAGGAGTGCGGCCGGTCGCGCAGCTCGGGAACCTCGCAGAGCGGGGTGCCGTGGGCGTCGGTCGGCAGCACGGTGCAGGCGGTGAAGTCGATGCCGATACCCACCACCGCTGCGGGGTCCACCCCTGCGGCGGACACCGCCGCCGGGACGGCGTAGCGCAGCACGTCGCGGTAGTCGTCCGGGTTCTGCAGCGCCCAGTCCGGGGGCAGTTGTCGACCTCCGGGCAGCGTCTCGCTGATGACCGCGTCGCCGTACTCGTGCACCGCGGTCCCCAACTCGGCACCGTCAGAAACCCGGACCACGAGGGCCCGCCCGGAGAGAGTGCCGAAATCGACACCCACGACGTAGCTTTCGGCAGCTCCGTCCACACGCTCCATGTTCACCTCCACCGTTAACGGGGATAGTGTTAACGCTCACATCCAGCGCCGTCAAGACATCTAGCTGCAACAGCTCCGTAACGGAACGCGGAGGCCGCGCCCAGTCGGGCGGGTAGCTACCGGATTGGTGCAAAGGCCGCGATTGCGTCTCCAGGCCGGTTGGCGCAGCCCTGCAAGAGCGACGTCTGGACGACAGCCGGCCGAAACCTCCTCGCCCGCACCGCGACCCGACGCCGCATCGGCCGACAGTCGGCCCGGCGCCTCCCCCACCCGCCAGGACGACAGCGACGCCCCTTACCACCGCGCCCCGGCGGGACGCTCCGATCGCGACGGTGGCGGGACCATCGGCGATGTCAGCGATAACATCGCGGCGGCCGCCGCCCTCGCATGATCAGATCTATGATCCGCGCCGCAGCCGCCGCCGAGCCCCTGAGCGCGCGATCCGGTCGCCGACGTGCACCTCCCGCGCCCGGCCCCGGACTCGTGTTATCGATAACATTCGACGTTTCGCGACCGCCGCCCGCACGATCTCGACCCAGCTCCGGAGTCGGCGATGTCGCGGTATCCGGTCGGCCGGACACCGCGACATCGTCGAACCGAGGTCGATCATGCGCCCCGGTCCGGCCCCGCAGGGCCGGACCGGGGCGGGTCGGGCGGATCGGGCGCGCGGGCCCGTCGGGTCAGGCGGTCCGGCCGCGGTTGTAGAGCGCCTTGGCCCAGAGGAAGGAGGCCACCGTGATGACTGCGCACCAGGCGACCGCGAGGATCCCGTTGCTGCCGATTCCGCTGCCGAGCAGGAGGCCCCGAAGCGTCTCCATGACCGGCGTGAAGGGTTGGTAGTCGGCGAAGAGGCGCACCGCCGTCGGCATCGAGTCGGTGGGGACGAACCCGCTGCCGAGGAACGGCAGGAGCATCAGCGGCATGGGCACGTTGCTGGCCGCCTCGACGCTCTTCGTCGCCAGTCCGAGGGCGACCGTCAGCCAGGTGACCGCGAAAGTGATCATGGTGAGGACGCCGATCGCGGCGAGCCACTCGACGGCACCGGCGGTGGGACGGAACCCGACGAGCAACGCGACACCGGTGACGGCCGCGAGGCTGAGCATCGTCTGGAGCACGCTGCCCACGACGTGGCCGGTGAGGACCGACGGTCGGAAGATCGCCATCGTACGGAAGCGGGCGATGATGCCCTCGGCCATGTCCATGGCGACGGAGATGGCGGTGCCCTGCGCCGCGCTGGCCACCGTGATGAGCAGGATGCCCGGGGTGACGTAGTTGGCGTAGTCGGCGCGGCCGCCCAAGGGCCCGAGGCCGGCGCCGAGCGTGCCGCCGAAGACGTAGACGAAGAGCAGCAGGAGGATGACGGGTAGACCGATGAGCATGAGGGTCAGCGACGGGTAGCGCCGCATGTGCAGGAGGTTGCGCCGCAGCATGGTGTTCGAGTCGCGCAGGGCGAGGTTGAGGGTGCTCATCGCGCGGAAGCCCTTTCGTGGCCGGACCGCCCGGCCCGGGTGTCGGGTCGGCCGGTGAGGGCGAGGAAGACGTCGTCGAGGTCGGGGGTGTGCACGGAGAGGCCGGCCACGGTGATCGCGTCGCGGTCGAGGTGGTCGAGGACCGACCGCAACGAGCCGACCCCGCCGTCGCTCGGCACCTGGAGGGTGAGCGCGGCGTCGTCCCGGGTGCCCGTCGCGAACGTACGGGCCGCCGAGTCGAGCCCTTCCTGGTCGGCGAAGGACAACACGACGTGACCGCCCGGGATGAGCCGCTTGAGTTCGTGCGGGGTGCCCTCGGCGATCAGCCGGCCGTGGTCGAGGAACGCGACGCGGTCGGCGAGCTGATCGGCCTCCTCCAGGTACTGGGTCGTCAACAGGATGGTGACGCCCTCGGCGGCGAGGGCCCGGATGATGTGCCACATGGCGCGGCGGCTGCGCGGGTCGAGGCCGGTCGTCGGCTCGTCGAGGAAGATGACGCGGGGGTCGCCGACCAGGGTCATCGCGAGGTCGAGCCGACGCCGCATACCACCGGAGTACGTCGAGGCCGGCTTGTCGGCCACCTCGGCCAGATCGAACCGCGCGAGCAGGTCGGCGATCCGCCGGCGCCCCTCTGCCCGGTCCAGGTGGCACAGGTCGGCCATCAGGTTCAGGTTCTCCCGACCGGTGAGCAGGTTGTCCACTGCGGAAAACTGGCCGGTCACGCCGATCAGCTCACGGACCGCGTCGGGCTCCCGGGTCACGTCGTGGCCGAGGACGCGGGCGTGGCCGCCGTCCGCCCGCAGCAGGGTGGAGAGGATCTGCACGGTGGTGGTCTTGCCGGCGCCGTTCGGGCCGAGCAGCGCGTAGATCGTTCCCTCGGTGATCATCAGGTCGATGCCGTCGAGCACGACCTTGTCACCGTAGGACTTCCGGAGTTCGGTGGTGACGATCGCGGGTTTCCTGCTGCTGGTCATGGTCTCCTCATTTGTGGTGGGGGTCGCGGAGGATCAGGCACGGCGGATCGTGATGTCGCCGTAGGAGGTGTTCGCGCGGATCTCGACCGTCTCGTCGGTCTCGGCCGGGCTGTCGGTCGACTCGAGCGCGTTGTGCACGCGCCCGTGCCGGGAGCTGACGTCGAGCCAGGCGGCGGTGCCCCTCCGGACACCGACCTCGATCGCGCCGTACGAGGTGTGGGACTCGATCGACCCGCGGACGACCTCGCCGAGCCGGACGTTGCCGTACGCGGTGCGTGCCGTCACCGAGGCCGTCGACGCGTCCACGGCGATGTCGCCGTACGCGGTGTTGACGCGGACGTCACCGCCGCTGCGGCCGATCCAGCAGTCGCCGGAGGAGTTCTTGATCTCCGCGGTGCCGTCGACCGCGCCGAGGCGCACCTTTCCGGAGGAGGCCTTCACCCGGGCGGAACCGGTGACCCGCTCCACCGCGACCTCGCCGTGGCTGCTGTCGATCTCCAGCGGCCCGGTCTCCTCGAGTCGGATGCCGCTGCCGGTCTTGATGCGGCACTCGCCGAGCCGCCCCTCCCCGCGAAACGCGGCCCACGCCGACTCGGCATGCAGCCGTGACCCGCTCGGCACCTCGATGAGGACGTCGACCGAGGGCCCGGAGCCGAAGCCGTACCGGCGCCAGCTCTTCGGCACCCTGATCCGCAGGAGCCCGGCGGCGTACTCGACGGTGGTCTGCTCCGCGGCGCTCACGTCGGCCTTGCTCGACGGGTCGCGGGGGCGCACCTGCACCACCGTGTCGGTGCGGTCGGTCGCGGCGATCCAGGCGTCCCCGACGGGCAGCTCGACCTGGACGGAAATCGGTTCTGGTGTCTCGAAAACAGGCATGGTGGTCTCCCGAGAGGTGCGTGGCGAAGGCGAGCGGAAGCAGAGAGGGGGCGCGGCGGTCAGCGCGCCCAGCCGGTGACGTGCTGGCCGGGCCGGGGTGGTTCCAACCGGCGCGGTGGCTGGCGATCCGTGCCGCCGGCCGCGACGGCGGCGGCGACGGCGCGCACCAGCCAGGCGTTGACGGACAGCCCGGCCCGGCTGGCGGCCCCGTCGACGCTGGCCTTGAGATGGTCGGGGAGGCGGAGGTTGATCCGGGACGTGCCGCCCTCGTCGCCCTCGGGCGGGAGCAGCGGCGCCGGCGCCGGGGACGGTTCGCTGACGGCATCCGCGCTGTCCGCCGGCGGGCTCGCTGGCGTCACCACGAAATTGGGCTCCCGCCCCCGCAGCCGGACGTGCACCGACCCGGGGGCGAGATCGCGGGTGATCTCGTCGGCCGCGTCGGACAGCGCCTCGAGCAGCGTGAGGTGGGTCGCCGCCTCCAGTTGAGTGAAGAGCCGCTCGGCCAGCATCCGACCCTCCGGGTCGACGCCCTCGGCGGCCACAGCGAACTCGTTGCGCAGGTTCTCGACGTACGGCCTCAGGTCCATGGCACCATCATGGCACCACTTTGGCTCAGGATGCAACAGCGATGGCTCAGATTGCTGCCACGAGGGTCATCGTCGATCGCCGGCGAGACGCTCCGACCCCCCGAACGCACGCCGGACCAGCCGGTTCGCGACCTCCTGCGTCAGCCCGGTGGCGACCAGCAGGTCGCTGACGGTCGTCCGGACCTGCGCCACCACGACGGCACCGGAGAAACCAACGCCCTCCCGGTAGGCGTCACCGGCGACGCAGACCGCCCACAGGGCCCGCTCCCGCGCCTGGGTGGGTTCCTCACCGGCGGCGAACTGCCGCTTGAGCACGCGTACCGCCTCGGCGAGGTCGGCGACGGCCTCCGGCAGCGCTCCCGGGATCGGCTCGCCGTCGTCGATCACGGTCACCGCGCGGCGGATCAGCGTGCCGGCGTTGCGCATCGCCCGGTCGATCGGTTCGGCCGCCTGGGCGTACCGGCCCACCGGCCCGTGCCGCTCATGCCAGTGCGCCGGCGACAGGGTGCTGGCCTCCCGGGCACCCTGGGTCGCCTCGATGAGCGCCCGCAGCTCGTCCTTGTTCTCCCGCAGCTTCGTGCGGGCGGCCAGCGCACGGGCGATGTCGCGGTCGGCCAGCGCGCCGGCGGTGGCGTCGAGCTGGGCACTGAGCAGGTCCAACGCCGGGCGCGCGGCACGGTTGAGCACCCGCAGCGGGCTCAACGGCAAAAGAACGGCGGTGACCAGCAGCGCCACCGCTCCCCCGACGAGAGCGTCCACGAAGCGGGGAATCTCCAGGTCCCGCACGGACGGGCTCAACGTGGCGATGAGCACCGCCGTCGCCCCGGCCTGGATCACCACCGCCGCGCTCCCGGCGAGGAACAACGCGACGAGGATCGCGAGCACGACGATCAGGGCGAGTTGCCACCACCCGGTGCCGGTGACCGTGAGCAGCAGGTCGCCGACCAGCACCCCCACGGTGACGCCGATGATCAATTCGACGGTGCGACGCAGCCGTTGCCCGACCGACGCGGCAAGGGTCGAGACCGCCGAGATCGGCGCGAACACCGGCTGCGAGACGTGCAGCACCTGATGCGCCACCACCCAGGACAGCGCCGCGGCCAGACCGGCCTGCAGAGCGAGGCCGCCGATGCCCCGAACCCGCCGCGAGCGCTCCCGCAGCGTGCCCCAGAGACGGGCGCGGAGCCGGGCGACGGTCGTCGCCGCAGCGGCGTCCGCTTGCGCGCCGGAACGCGCCGCGGCACCCCTGTCCGCGGCGGGCGGGCCGGCAGCGACCATGGCGGCGGCTACCCCGCCGCACCCCGATCAATCCTGGCCGTCGGGCGCGGTAACGCGCGAGCGCGCCGCGCCCGACGGCGGTCGCGCTCAGCGCGAGCAGAGCACCTTCTCGGCGTACGCCCAGAGCCGGTCCGCGGCGTCCGGGTCGACCGCGTGGTCCGCGACCCCTCCGGTGGCGTCCGGGCCACCGGGCACCACCTCCACCTCCTGGTTGTCGACGAAGTACCGGCCGCCGATGCCGTCCAGCAGGGGTGAGGCGGCGAGCAGGACTGTGGTCGCCGCTCCCTGGGCGGGCGTCTTGTAGTAGTCCGGCACGACGAGGTTGCCCGCCTCGTCCATCGCGCCGAGCGCGCGCATCATGTCGTCGTCCAGGTGACGTTGCAGGTTGGTGTGGATGTACCCGGGGTTGAGGGCGTTGGCCGTGATCCCGTCCTTGGCCCACCGGCGGGTGATGCCGACCGCGAGCAGGACGTCCGCGGTCTTCGACTGCCCGTACGCCGACCACGGGTCGTACGGGCGCCGCTCGAACTGGGGGTCCTCGACGTCGAACGGGGCGCCCAGGTGCGCACCGGAGCTGACCACCACGACCCGGGCCGCCCCTGCGGCACGCAGGTTGTCGTGCAGACCGACCGCGAGCGCGAAGTGACCCAGGTAGTTGGTCGCGAGCTGGAGTTCCCAACCCTGCGCGGAGAGCTGCCGGGTCGCGAGCGCCATGATTCCGGCGTTGGCTACCAGCGCGTCGAGCGGGCCCCGCCAGGCCGCGACGAAGGCGTCGACCGACGCCAGATCGGCGAGGTCGAGCGCTGCCGACCGGACGACGCCCCGGGTGGCGTCGGTGGCGAACTCCTCGACGAGCCCGGCGGCCCGCCGCGGGTCACGGACCGCGACGGTGACCTCGGCGCCGGCGCCGGCCAGGGCGCGAACCGTCTCGACACCGAGGCCGGATGCGCCGCCGGTGACGATCATCCGGCGCCCGGTGAGGTCCACGCCGTCGAGGATCTCGGCGGCGGTGGTACGGGCGGTGAACGACGTGGTGAGGCGTGGGTTCGCTGTCATGTCAGCCAGACTAGGAACCTGGCATTGGACTGCCTATAGTCTAGGATCCGCGATACTTTAGTGATCGTCCAGGACGGTGCTGATGGATCCCCTTGAGGACGTACTGGCGTTGCTCGGTGCGACAAGCCACGTCTCCGCCGGCCTCGTCGCCGGAGGGCGCTGGGCGGTCCGGTTCGACCCACCGGCCGGCGCCAAGTTCAACGCCGTCCGGCGCGGCCACTGCTTCCTGCTCGTCGACGGCCAGCCGGAGCCGATCGGCCTCGCCGAGGGCGACTGCTACCTGCTGACCCGGCCGGTGGCCTACACGCTCTTCAGTGACCCCGACGCACCGGTCCAGCCGGCGTACCCGATCTTCGCAGCCGCTGGCGACGGCGTGGCGCACGCGGGCGACGGCGACGACATGTTCCTCATCGGCGGCGCGTTCTCCCTGGGCGACCGGGGTCGAAGTCTCCTGCTGGACAGCCTTCCGCCGATCATCCACGTGCCCGCCGACACCCCCGCGGCGGCCACCATCAGGTGGGCGCTCGACGAGATCGACAGCGAGTTGCGGCAGCCTCGGCTCGGGTCGCGGCTCGTCGCCGAACACCTGGCGCTCGTCCTGCTGATCCAGGTCCTGCGGCTGCACCTGGCCCGCGATCCGCAGCACACGTCCGGCTGGCTGGCCGGGCTCGCCGACCCGGTGGTCGCCCCCGCGCTGCGGGCGATGCACGGGCGACCCGCGCAGTCGTGGACGGTGGACGAGATCGCCCGCGTCGCCGCCGTCTCCCGCTCCACGCTCGCCGCCCGCTTCCGGCAGGTCGTCGGCGTCGGCCCGTTGGAGTACCTCACGCGCTGGCGGATCGAACTCGCGGCGGACCGGATCCGCCGCGGCTCGGACACCGTCGCCGCCATCGCCCTGGCCGTCGGGTACGGCTCGGAGAGCGCCCTCAGCGTGGCCTTCAAGCGTGTCACCGGCGTCTCGCCACGGACCTACCGCAGGCAGATGGCCGGGAGCAGCCCGACCGGGTAGGCGACCCGACAGCGCCGCGAGCGGCCCACGCACCGCGGATGTCGCCGGTGCGATTGGGCGCGTCCGGGCGGGGTAGACCCCGGTCTGCCACGCGGGTGGTGGGGCCCGCCCGCGGCTGGATCGCCGGCACCGGGCGGCCGGACGCCTCGGGGGGCGATGGCGGATGGATCAGCGCGGGTGAGCGAGCCCGACACCTTCGGCGACATCGTGGAACTGCGTGTGCACGGCGTCTCCGGCGCGAGCACCGAGCAGGTTCTCGGCCTGGAGCGGACGGTGCAGGTCGCCGGCGACCGCATGGGCGGCTTCGTCCGCGTCCGCCCCCACTGGTCGACGCCCGAGGCGCGAGGGGTGACGCTGGAGGCGTATCGCTGGGGCGACCTGCCCTCCGGGACGGTGGCCCGCTCCCTGGCGCTGGTGCTCCTGCTGCCGTTCCTGCTGGTCAACGTGGCGATCTGGATGCGCCCGGCGAACCCCCGCTCGGAGGCGATGGTCAAGTCCCTGTGCCGGGTGCTGGCGCTGACGCTCACCGCGTTGTACGTGCTCGCCATCGCCGGCGTCGCCCTCGACCTCGTCGCGTGGCACTGCCTGAACTCGCCCCGCTGCCTGGCCGGTCGCAGCTGGTTGTCCTGGTCCAGCGGCCAGCCCGTCGGGCGACGCCTGGCGGTGTTCGCGCTGGTGCCGGCCGTCGCGATCGCAGTGGTCTGGCGTCTCAGCAACCGTCCCGGGCGGTCGTTCGAGGCGTTTCGCGGGCCCGACGAGGAGTTCTCCGGGCATCGGCTCAGCACGGTCGGCACGTGGGCGTCCGAACCGCTGGTCGGACGGCTCCGGTCCATTCACGTCGCCGCCGCGTTCGGGACGCTGAGCCTGGTCCTGCTCGCCGCCCGCGCCGCACAAGGCGCGTCGATCGCCACCGTCGCGTTGGCGGTGACCACCGGCGTGCTCCTGGCGGCCTGCGTGGTGCTGCTCTGCACGCCACAGGTGATCGACAGGTCCCCCACCGACCGGCGGCTCGACGCGATCACCACCACCCTCCGGACGACCGCGATCATCCTGACCGTCGTGGTCGTGGCCCATGCGCTGACCAGCCCCGCCGCCTGGAGCGAGGTGGATGCCCTGCCCGGCTACGACGCCACCCTGATCTGGCTGTTCTCCGCCCAGACGGCACTGCTGGCCGCGCTCGGTGTCGTCCTGCTCTGGCGGCGCCGGGGCAGCCCCCTGTTCGGCCTGGGAGCGCTGGTCATCGCGGCCACGGCGATCAGCGCGGCGGTGGCGTACTCCGCCGAGCTCGTCTACCGGGTGGCGGACTACCTCGACCGCGACCTGCCGACCGGGGAGGGCATCGCGACCGGCCCACCTCGGGCGTACACCTGGGCGACCTTCGGTTTTCTCCGCACCGTGGTGGTCACGGCGCTCGTCGCCGGCCTGGTCGTCCTGGTCTCCCGCCCCGGCCGCCGCCGCGCGGCGGCGGCGATCGTCGCGCGCGACTACCCGGACGCGCCGGCGGAGGCCGGGCCGCGGCTGCGCCAGGTCCGCGACGCGCTCGCCCGAGCCAGACTCACCGAACGCCTGGTGCTGCTGGCCGTGGTCTTCGGGTGTCTCGCCGGGATCGGCTCCGCCACCACGACCCTCGATCTGCTGGGGCTGTTTCCGGGCGACGTCGTCGAGCGGTACGCGCGGTTGCCGTCCGACGCGATCACCTTCGGCATCGCGTTCGCCAGCTGGGCGAAGGCGGCGGCCATCGTCGGGCTGATCCTCGGCGGAGTCTTCGCCTACCGCACCGCGGGGTTCCGGCGGCACGTCGGCGTCATCTGGGACCTCGGGACCTTCTGGCCCCGGGCCGCCCACCCGTTCGCGCCGCCCTGCTATGCCGAGCGGGCCGTGCCGGAGCTGACCCGACGCATCACCTACCTGGTCGAGCGCGGCAACGCCGTGCTGCTCGCCGGGCACAGCCACGGCTCGGTCCTGCTCGCCGCGGCAGTCCTCCAGTTGCCGCCCGGGATCGGCAACCGGATCGCGCTGCTCACGTACGGGTCACCGCTGCGCCGGCTGTACGCGCGGCTCTTTCCCGCGTACATCGACGACGCGGTGCTGCGCGAGATCGGCAACCGGGTCGGCTGGCGGTGGGTGAACCTGTGGCGCGACACCGACCCGATCGGCGGGCGCGTCTTCCCCGACCGGGGGTTCCCGGCGTCCGAGGGTGACCCGGCCGCCGCGGTGGACCGGCGGGAGCGCGATCCCAGCGACGTGGTGACCCCGCCGGGCGACAGCGTTCCGCCACCGATCAAGGGGCACTGGCCGTCCGAGGCCGACGAGCGGTACGTCGAGGCGGTACGGGAGTTGGCGCAGCGCCTGCGGCACGCGCCGCGCGAGTGACACGAGCCGTCACCGCGCCACCAGAGGGCTGGTTATCGCGCCGCCTGGGCACGCCAGTCGTCCAGGCGTGTCCCGGGAATGCGGGCGCCGTCGGCGGGGACGAGTGAGCGCTCGCTGAGCGTCGCGCCGAAGTACCGGGCTGCGGGGTCGCTCACCACGGTGCGGGAGTCGTGGCGGGCGGCGAGGACCGACCGGCCCAGCTCGTCGAGGCGGAACTGCTCGGGGCCGGCGATCTCGACAGTGCCGTTCAGCGGTGCGCCGACCGCGACAGCGGTCACCTCCGTCGCGACGTCGTCCGCTGCCATCGGCTGGATGAGCACCGGCGCCAGCCGTACCGTGTCACCGTCCGTGGCGGCGTCGACGATGCCCTGGACGAACTCGAAGAACTGGGTCGCGTGGATCACCGAGTACGGCAGCCCGGACGCGGCGACCAGCTTCTCCTGTGCGACCTTCGCCCGCATGTACCCACCCTCGGGGAGCCGGTCGGAGCCCACGATGGAGAGCACGACGTAGTGCCGCACCCCGGCCGTCGCGGCGGCGGCGAGGAGGTTGCGCGTCGAGGTCTCGAAGAACTCCCGCACGGCGGTGTCCTCGAACGACGGGGAGTTCGACACGTCGACGACGACGTCGGCGCCGTCGAGCGCCCCGGCCACCCCCTCGCCGGTCAGCGTGTTCACGCCGGTCTTCGGTGACGCGGCCACCGCCTCGTGGCCCTGCCCAGCGAGGTTCCGGACGACCTTGGAGCCGATCAGGCCACTCCCGCCGATGACGACGATCTTCATGATCGGACCACTTCCCGTCTGGGGCGACGTGCGGAATCGCAGGACGGAATCAGCCTACGGAGCGCGCCTCACCGGCGCTGTTGACATCGCCGCGCATGATTGTGGTCGCTGCCCGCGGATCCCGGAGGTAGACGTGGCCGCTGTGTCCCACCCGGTGTTCGCCCGGGTCTACGAGCGGCTCAGCGTCGCCATGGACCGCGCCGGCACCGCCGAGTTCCGCCGCGACCTGGTGGCCGGCCTGACCGGCCGGGTGCTCGAGGTCGGCGCCGGCAACGGCCGCATGTTCACCCACTACCCCCCGACCGTGACCGAGGTCGTCGCGGTCGAGCCGGAACGCCGCCTGCGTGCCGCCGCCGTCCGGGCCGCCCCGGCCGCGCCCGTGCCGATCACGGTCGTGGACGGCGTGGCCGAGGCGTTGCCCGCCGCCGACGGCGAATTCGACGCGGTGGTTGTCGCGTTGGTGCTGTGCACCGTTCCCGACCAGGCCGCCGCGCTCGCCGAGATCCACCGCGTGCTGCGCCCCGCCGGGCAGCTGCGCTTCTTCGAGCACGTCGCCGCCGAGGAGTCCGGTCGCCTCCGTCGGGCCCAGCGATTCTCCGACGCCACGCTCTGGCCGAAACTGTTCGCCGGCTGCCACACCGGTCGCGACACCACGGCCGCCATCGAGGCGGCCGGGTTCACCATCGAGGAACTGGTTCGCTTCCGGTTCCCGGCCGGCAGTTCCGGCCCTTCCTCGCCGTGCGTTCTGGGCGGGGCGATCCGGCCGTAAGCCGGGCTGCACGGCGGGTCGAGGACCGCCTGACCTGATGTGAAGTCGACCTCCCGTTACCCCACCTTTCTTCCTTATTGCCCCATTTGGTGGGCAAACATCCCGATCGCATGATGTGGTGGTCAGCGCACTCGGCCTGTTCCAGCCGGCCGGATCGAGCAGGACGCGCGACGCCTCCTGCGAGTTTTCTGCACGGAGGTTGATCTTGACAGCACAACCCATTCGTCGGTGGCGATGGGCGGTCCTGCCGGCCCTCGGGGCTTCCGCGGCCGTCGCCGTCGCCGCCAGCCTGCTTCTCTTCAGCTCGACCGCCGCCAACGCGGCGGATGCGCCGGTGGGGTTGGGTACGGCCGGAAACTTCTCCGTCCTGGCGGGAGCCGAACCGACAAACACCGGCCCGAGCTTCCTCGCCCAGAGCCTCGGCAGGTTCCCCGGCAACACCGCATCGGGCTTCGGGACCGCGACAATCGGTGGCGAGGTCCACCTTGGCGACGCGGTGGCGCTGCAGGCCCAGAGCGACCTGACCATCGCCTACAACGACGCCGCCGGCCGGACGCCGTTCACCAACCTGCCCGCGGAACTCGGCGGCAACACTCTCAATCCGGGCGTCTATCGGATCGGGGCCGCGCAGCTGACCGGGGCGCTGACCCTCAATGGTCAGGCCGATCCGGCGGCCGTGTTCATCTTCCAGGTCGACTCGTCTCTGACGACGGCGTCGAACAGCAGCGTCGTCCTCATCAACGGAGCGTCGGCCTGCAACGTGTTCTGGCAGATCGGCAGCTCGGCGACGATCGGCACGGGCACGACCTTCGTGGGCACCATCATGGCCCAGGCGTCGATCACGATGGCCACAGGCGCGACGCTGCAGGGCCGCGCGTTGGCGCGGACCGCCGCCGTCACCCTCGACACCAACACCATCACCGCTCCGGTCTGCGCCGGGCCGACCGGACCTCCGGGGCCGACCGGACCTCCCGGACCGACCGGCCCCGCCGGGCCCACCGGCCCGGCCGGTCCCTCCGGCCCACCCGGCAGTCCCGGAGCCCCCGGCAGTCCGGGAGCACCCGGCAGTCCGGGAGCACCTGGCAGCCCCGGCGCACCTGGCAGCCCCGGCGCACCGGGCAGCCCCGGAGCCCCCGGCGCACCCGGCAGCCCCGGGGCACCTGGAGCACCCGGCAGTCCCGGAGCCCCTGGAGCACCTGGTGCACCCGGTAGTCCCGGAGCACCTGGCAGCCCCGGAGCACCTGGAGCACCCGGCAGCCCTGGAGCACCCGGCGCACCTGGCAGCCCCGGCGCACCGGGCAGCCCTGGCGAAAACATCCTGCCGGTCACCGGCAGCGGCGTGGTGCCTGCCCTGACGGGCGTCGGAGGCGTCCTGGTCAGCCTGGGCGTGCTGGCGTTCTTCCTCGCCAGCCGCCGACGACTGCACGAATCCTGATCGACGGGCCCGGCCGGTGTGACCTGCCGGCCGGGCCTCGATCGGCGTCGGTAGCTCCGCGCCAGGGCGCCCGGCCGCCACGTCCGGCGCCCTCGTCGACCCGGAGCCGTGGTCCGTCCAGCCGGCCCGCCTGGGGCTTCACACCGACCGGCGCTCATCGAGGTGGCAGGGAAGCCAGCCAGTCGTCCAGGGCCGCCGGGCTCGCGAACAGCAGCACCGGCGGCCCGGTCGGATCGGCCTGCCAGGCCCGCATCCGCCGCCGCGCCCGGCCGAACGCGCCGACGTGCCAGAGCAGGATCGAGTCGCGGGACAGCACACTGCCGAGAGATTCGCGGTTCCCGTTGCAGATCACCTCGCCCGTGCCCAGGCGGCGCAGCGTACGGCGCAGCAACCGCCCGAACGAGCGCCACCGGGGATAGTCCAGGGCCACCACCAGGTCGGCGCGCGCCAGCGGCACGTCCCGCCATCCGTGGTACGCCCCGTCGAGGATCCAGCTGTCCCGACGGCAGATCTCCTCGATCCGGCTGCGCTGCTGGGCGACGGGCACCTCGACCCACCCCGGCAGCCACAGCAGGTCGTCCACCGGATACCACGGCACCCCGAGACGCTGCGCCAACCGGGCGGCGAGAGTGGACTTGCCCGCGCCGTACACCCCGTAGATCAGGATGCGACGCGGTGCGGTCATCGCGGCAGCGTACGCGGCGGTGTCCAGCGGGCTTCACCAGATGCTGGCGAGACGGGCCGGCCCGTCTGGCCAGCAGGGCCCGCCGATAATCGCTTGCCGCAGTCGGCGGGGCGCCGCCAGAGTGGTGCCCATGACGTACTGACGGACACCACCCGAGCACCGCGCCGAGGCCGCTTTGCGCCGCCCGGTGCCGTACCGCCGTCCGTCCCCTTGCGATTCAGCGAGAAGTGAGCGTCGTTGTCTGAGCACCACTCCCCTCGGGAGTCTTCGTCCCCGTCCGCCCCGGCCACCGTCACCGTGTTCGCGTCGCCCGCGAGTTGGATCGAGTCCGCCGCGCTCGACCAGTGCCGGCAGGTGGCCGCCCTCGACGGCATGGTCCACGTCGCGGGCATGCCGGACCTGCACCCGGGCAAGGGCGCCCCCATCGGCGCGGCCATGGCGTCGACAGTCCTGTACCCGTTCCTGGTGGGCTCGGACATCGGTTGCGGCATCGCGGTGTTCCCCATTCGACTCCGACGCGTCGTACCCGAGCGACTGGCCGCCCGGTTCCCCGACCTCGACCACGCGCTGGACCCCGACCGGGACGCCGACGACCCGGCCTGGGCCGTCGTCGGGGGCGAGGTTCCCGCCGGTCACCGGGACGGTCTCGGCACGGTCGATCGCGGTAACCACTTCGTCGAGCTGGCTCGCGTCGACACCGTCTTCGCACCCGAGCACGCGCACCGTCTCGGGCTGGCCACCGGTGACCTCGTCCTCGTCGTGCACAGCGGCTCGCGGGGCCTGGGTGAGCGGATCCTGCGCACGCACACCGAGACGCACGGGGCCGGCCCCGCACCCGACCCGGCCGCGTACCTGGCCCGACACGACGAGGCGGTGCGCTGGGGCTCGCTCAACCGGCGGCTGCTGGCCGCCCGGGTGGCGTACGCCCTGGGCGCCGAGCCGACCGAGCCAGTCGTCGACCAGTGCCACAACCTGGTCGAGGTGCGCGACGGCGTCTACCTGCACCGCAAGGGAGCGGCGCCCGGTGACGGCCGCGACGTGCTCGTCGCCGGTACGCGTGGCACCGCGTCGTACCTGGTGGCCGCCCACGCCGGGGCGGACGCCAACCACTCGGTGGCGCACGGCGCGGGTCGGAAGATGTCCCGCGCCGACGCGCTGCGCCGGGGCCGGGCCAAGCACACGGTCGAGGAGCTACGGCGTACCCCGGTGGGTTCGCTTGTGGTGTGTGGCGACCGCCAGTTGCTCTTCGAGGAGGCGCCCACGGCGTACAAGCGGATCGAGCAGGTGATCGGCGATCTCGTCGAGCGCCGGCTCGCCACCCCGGTGGCCACCACGATTCCCCTGGTCACCTACAAGACGCCGGATGTCGGGGCCGGGCCGAGGTCGGACCGGCGCGACAAGCGTCGCGGGCGGGGTCGGTCGTGAGCGCGCACCTGCTGCTGTCCGCCGGCCGTGGGCCGCGGGAGTGCGCGTGGGCGCTGGCCCATTTGTTGCGCCGCCTGGAGGGTGAGGCCACCCGGCGGGGCGTGACGGTCCAGCGGGTCGACGCCGTGTCCGGTGACCGGCCCGGCACCTACCGGTCGGTGCTGATCCGGCTGTCCGGCGCCGACGTCGAGGCGTTCGCCGCCTCCTGGACGGGGACGCTGTGCTGGCAGGCGCCCAGCCCCTACCGGAGCGGCGCGGGTCGCAAGAACTGGTACGTGACAGCCCAACCGCCGCCGAGCGACGCGCCGACGACGACGTTCACCGAGGCCGACGTCGACATCGTCGGGTGCCGCACCGGCGGTCCCGGCGGCCAGCACCGGAACAAGGCCAGCACCGCGGTACGCGCCACCCACCGACCCTCGGGCCTGGTCGTGGTGGTGGACGACGAACGGCAGTTCAGTCTGAACCGGCGCATCGCCCTCGACCTGCTGCGCCAGCGCGTCGAGCGCGGCGACGAGGCGGCCCGCCGCGCGGTCACGACCGCACGTTGGCGCATCCACGACGACCTCGTGCGGGGCGACCCGACCCGCGTCGAACGCCCGTAGGCCGGCGGATCAGACCTCCAGGACCGCGTCGGCGAAGGCCCGGGGCGCCTCCTGGGGCAGGTTGTGCCCGATCCCGCCGCCGACGGTCCGGTGCTCGTACCGGCCGGTGAACTGCTTGCCGTAGACACCCGGGTCCAGATGGGGAGCGCCGTTGGCGTCACCCTCCAGCGTGATGCTGGGCACCGTGATCTTCGGCTTGCCGGCCAGGCGCTTCTCGACCTCGTCGTACTGCGGTTCGCCGTCGGCCAGCGCCAGCCGCCACCGGTAGTTGTGGATCACGACGTCGACGTGGTCGGGGTTGTCGAACGCGGCGGCGCTGCGCTCGAAGGTCGCGTCGTCGAACGTCCACCTTGGCGATGCCGTCTGCCAGATCAGCCGGGCGAAGTCGCGGCGGTTGCGGTCGTACCCCTGCCGGCCGCGCTCGGTGGCGAAGTAGTACTGGTACCACCAGGAGAACTCGGCCCTGGGCGGCAGCGGCGTCCGGCCCGACTCCTGGCCGTCGATCAGGTAGCCGCTGACCGACACCAGACCGGAGCAGCGCTCCGGCCACAACGCGGCCACGACATCTGCCGTACGCGCGCCCCAGTCGAACCCGGCCAGCTTCGCGCTGTCGATGCCCAGGGCGTCCATGAGGGCGATGAGGTCGAGCCCCATCGCGGCCGGCTCGCCGTTGCGGACGGCGTCGTCGGATCGGAAGCGTGTGGTGCCGTAACCCCGCAGGTACGGCACGACGACCCGGTGGCCGGCGTCGGTGAGCAGCGGTACGACGTCGACGAAGCTGTGGATGTCGTACGGCCAGCCGTGCAGGAGGATCACCGGGGCCCCGTCGGCCGGGCCGGCGTCCACGTATCCGACGTTCAGGACCCCGGCGTCGACCTGTCGCACGTCATCGAACAGGGCCATGGAACCGGTCCCCTTCCTCGGCTGATTCCCGCTGTCGAAACGCGGCTCCGGACCAGCGGCCCAGCCCCGAAATCGTAGGAATCCGCGAGCCGACCGACAGCGAGTTGCGCAAGAACGGCAGGGCCGGCGCGCGGATCACTAGAATGCGTGCGCGAACACGACACGCTCCGTGTGGTCGCCACGCTGGTCGTAGGGTGGTGCCATGGCTGAGCGATCCCTGACCCTGATGGCGGTGCACGCGCACCCCGACGACGAGGCGACGAGCACCGGTGGCGTCCTCGCCCGGTACGCGGCCGAAGGTGTCACCACGGTCCTCGTGACCTGCACCGACGGGCGATGCGGCGACGGCCCCGGCGGGGTCAAACCCGGTGAGCCCGGCCACGACCCGGCCGCCGTCGTGGCGATGCGTCAGGCCGAACTGGAGGCCAGCGCGGCCACGTTGAAGGTCACGCACCTGGAGACGCTCGGCTACGCCGACTCCGGGATGATGGGCTGGACGACGAACGACCAGCCCGGCTCCTTCTGGACGACGCCGGTGGCCGAGGCCGCGGAGCGGCTCGCCGACCTGATCCGCCGCTACCAGCCGGACGTCATCGTGACCTACGACGAGAACGGCTTCTACGGCCACCCGGACCACATCCAGGCGCACCGCATCACCATGGCCGCCGTCGCGCAGACCGACGTCCCCGCGAAGGTCTACTGGACCACCGTGCCGCGGACGGCGTTCGCGGAGTTCGGCCGGATCATGAAGGATCTCGGCATCGAGTGGGACGACCCGGACCCGTCGTCGGGTCAGCCTGAGCTGGGGCTGCCCGACGACGAGATCACCACCTGGGTCGACACCCGGAGCTACGGCGCGCAGAAGTTCGAGGCCCTGGCCGCGCACGCCAGCCAGACCGAGAACATCTTCTTCCTCCAACTGGGCCAGGAGCGGTTCACCGAGCTGATGGGCACCGAGACCTTCGTCCGGGTACGGGACACCACCGACGCGCCGGTGCCCGAGGACGACCTCTTCGCCGGCCTGCGCTGACGCGTACCCACACCCGGCGGCGGGGCCCGCTACCGTTGCCGGGTGCGGGTGGTGGTGGCGGAAGACCTGATGTTGTTGCGGGACGGGCTGATCCGGCTGTTGGAGGCCCACGGCTTCGAGGTGGTCGCCGCCGTGGGCACCGGGCCGGATCTGCTGACCGAACTCGTCACGCGGCGCCCCGACGTGGCAGTCGTCGACGTGCGGCTGCCACCGTCGTACACCGATGAGGGTCTGCGGGCCGCGCTCGCGGCGCGGGCCGAGGTGCCGGGACTGCCGGTGCTGGTGCTCTCGGCCTACGTGGAGCGGCTGTACGCGCGGGAACTGCTCGCCGACGGCCACGGCGGGATCGGCTACCTGCTCAAGGACCGGGTGTCCGACCTCGACGAGTTCGTCGCCGCGGTCCGCCGGGTCGCCGCGGGCGGCACCGCGCTCGACCCCACAGTGGTGGCGAAGCTGCTCGACAGCCGGGCGCGGGTGCTGCCCCTGGACCGGTTGACCCCCCGCGAGCGGGAGGTGCTCGGCCAGATGGCGCAGGGCCGGTCCAACGCCGCCATCGGCGCCGCCCTGTTCATCACGGAGAAGGCCGTCGCCAAGCACACCAACAGCATCTTCGCCAAGCTCGGGTTGCAGTCGTCCGAGGACGACAACCGGCGCGTCCTGGCCGTCCTCGCCTACCTCGACGCATAGGGGTACTGGTACCACCACGGGAGGGGTTCCAGGCTCCTCGAAAGGCGTCGCGCCAGCGGCGAGCCTGAGACCATGACCGCAACCATTGGCACGACGGCCCTTCAACCGGGCCCCGTCCCCCGCTCCGACCGCGCCCTCGCCCCCGACCTCGCCCGCGGGGCCATGCTGCTGTTCATCGCGCTCGCGAACGCCGCGAACGCCGCGTTCGCCGGCCAGCCCGGCCTGGACGGCACGCCGCACGGCGCGCAACGCGTCGTCAACGCCGTGCTGGCGATGTTCGTCGACAGCCGCGCCTACCCGGTCTTCGCCGTCATGTTCGGGTACGGCCTCGTGCAGATCGCCCGACGACAGGGCGCGAACGGACGGCGGATCCTGCTGCGGCGCAACGCCGCCCTGATCGTCTTCGGCCTCTGTCACGCGACGCTGCTGTACTTCGGGGACTTCCTCGGCGCGTACGGCATCGTCGGTATCGTCGCCACCCTGTTGTTGCTGCGCCGCGGCGACCGGTTCCACCGCGTCGTGCTGTGGCTCTGGGGCATCCAGACCGCGTACGCAGTGGTCCTGGCGGTGACCGCGCTCGTCGGCGCGCGCGGCGGCGACGCCGTCCTGGCCAACACGCCGAACCCGTCGCTGGCCGCCTCGTCGTACGGGCAGTCCATCCTCGACCGTCTCGCCGAGTGGCCCGTCCACACCGCCACCGTGCTCCCGTTCATCGTCATCGTGTGGCTGGGCATCTGGGCGGCCCGGCACCGCATCCTGGAGAACCCCGCCGCGCACCGCGTGCTGCTGCGCCGCGTCGCCGTCGGCTGCCTCGGCATCTCCGTCGTCGGCGCGCTCCCGTACGCGCTCATCGCCGCTGGTGCCGTGCACGTCGACGCCGCTACGGTCGAGGCCATGGCACTCGTCCACGCCGTGAGCGGCGAGTACGGCGGGCCCGGCTACGTGGCGTTGTTCGGCCTGCTGGCGCTGCGACTCGACCGCGCCCGCCGCGGCCCTGCCCTGCTCGCCCCGGTGATCGCGCTCGGGCAACGGTCGCTGAGCGGATACCTGTTGCAGTCCGCGGTGTGGCTGGCGGTGTTCGCGCCGTGGGCGATGCACCTGGAGGGCACGTACGCCGCCGCCGGCGTGGCGGTCGTCACCTGGCTGGTCTCGCTGGCCGCCGCCTGGGCTCTGAGCGTCACCGGTCGCCGGGGGCCGGCGGAGACGCTGCTGCGACGGATCACCTACCGCACCACCCGCCGATGACCGCCACCATCCGCAGGACCGTGGCCGGGGCGCTCTGCGTCGCGGCCACGGTCGCCTGGCTGGTCACCGGCCGGGGCGTGTTCTGGCCCCGATGGGTGTACTTCGGGGTCGGCATGATCCTGCTCGGCCGGCTCCTGCTGCGGCGGGCACTGCAGGTGCCGCCGGGTCGGCGTCTCTGGCTCGCCCTCGACGCCGCCGCCTGCACCCTGATCGGGTGCGCCGACCTCAGCGTCTGGGTGCTCACCGGCGGCGGCTACTTCTGGCCGGCCTGGACACTGCTCGGCCTGGTGACGATCGTCGGGCTGCACGCCTGGGTGGTCAGTCGCCCTCCCGGCGCCCGCGAGCGGGAGCTCACCGAGCGGGTCGCCACCCTGACCCGTTCCCGCCGCAGCGCCGTGGACCAGCAGGCCGCCGAGCTGAAGCGGATCGAGCGCGACCTGCACGACGGGGCCCAGGCCCGTCTGGTGTCCCTGTCGCTGGCCCTCGGCCTGGCCGGGGACCTGCTGCGCCGCGACGTCGACGGCGCCGCGCAGCTGCTGGCAGAGGCCCGCGCCACGGCGACCGCCGCCCTCGACGACCTTCGCACCGTCACCCAGAGCATCCATCCGGCGGTGCTCGCCGACCGTGGCCTCGGTGACGCCGTCCGTGCCCTCGCGCTCGACCTCGCCGTGCCCGTCACCGTCACCGGCGACCCACCCGCGCAGCTCCCGCCGGCGGTGCAGACCGCGGCGTACTTCGCGGTCGCCGAAGCCCTTGCCAACGTGGCGAAACACAGCGCCGCCACCGCGGCGACGGTGACCTTCGACCGGGCCGGCGACATGCTACGGATCCACGTCGACGACGACGGTTCCGGTGGCGCGGACCCGGGCCGCGGCACCGGCCTGCGCGGCATCGTGGGTCGCCTCGACGCCATCGACGCCCGCCTGTCGGTGGACAGCCCGGTCGGCGGCCCGACCCGGGTCACCGTCACGATCCCGATCGAGCCGGGCTGACAGCGGTACGCCTCAGGACGTCGCGGTCGACTGCCCGCTGCGGCTGTCCGGC
Organism: Micromonospora sp. DT63; assembly: GCF_049841615.1. Lineage (NCBI taxonomy): Bacteria > Bacillati > Actinomycetota > Actinomycetes > Micromonosporales > Micromonosporaceae > Micromonospora > Micromonospora sp. DT63. The sequence goes on from NZ_JBNCKQ010000014.1 coordinate 29,577, forward strand.
CGTACGCCCTGGCCCGGGCGGTCGGTCAGCACCCGGGGGCCGGCCTCGGTGACCGCGACGGTGTGCTCGGAGTGGGCCGAGCGCGAGCCGTCCGCGGAGCGGATCGTCCAGCCGTCCTGATCAAATTTGATCTTGCCGGTGCTGCGGCAGAACCACGGCTCGATCGCGAGCGTCAGGCCGGGTTTGAGCTTCATGCCCCGCCCGGGTCGCCCGTTGTTGGGCACGTGCGGGGCCTCGTGCATGGTGCGGCCGATGCCGTGCCCACCGAACTCGTCGTTGACCTGGTAGCCGTAGCGGTGGGCTACCTGGCCGATGGCGGCGGAGATGTCGCCGAGCTGGTTGCCCGGCCGCGCGGCGTCGACGCCGGCCGCCAGCGCGACCTCGGTGGCCTCGATCAGCTTCAAATCCTCCGGGTCGGGGGTGCCGACGACGAAGGACAGCGCGGAGTCGGCAGCCCAGCCGTCGATCCCGACCGCCATGTCGATGCTCAGCAGGTCACCGTCGCGCAGGACGTAGTCGTGCGGCAGACCGTGCAGCACGGCGTCGTTGACCGAGAGGCACAGGACGTTGCGGAACGGGCCGCGACCGAACGACGGCGTGTAGTCCCAGTAGCAGGAGTCGGCGCCCCGCTCCCTGATCCGGCGGCGCGCGTGGTGCTCCAGGTCCAGCAGGTTGACCCCTGTCGCGGCCACGGCGCGCAACTCGGCCAGCAGCTCGCCGACGAACTGGCCGGTCACCGCCATTCGATCGACTTCCGCTGCGGTTTTCAGCTCGATCACGATCAACCCTTCCCTCTCTGGTGCGGTATATTTATACCATGCTGGCCGGGGCTGCCGGCGGGTCGACATTGCCGGTCCGTGCGGGCGCATCTATCCTGCTCACATGGTCCGCCCACCCCTCACCCCGGAACAGATCGCCGCGGGGCAACGCCTCGGAGCGGCTCTCCGGGTCGCACGGGGCAGCCGCAGCCTCGTCGAGGTGGCCCTGGCGGCCGGCATCTCACCGGAGACGCTGCGCAAGATCGAGGTGGGCCGGCTCCCGGCGCCCGCGTTCGGCACAGTGGTCTGCCTCAGCGAGGTCCTCGGCGTCGCACTCAGCGACCTGGCCGAGGTGTGGCTGGCCGACCTGCGCGTCCGCGAGGCGTCCTGAGCGCTCGGTCGACGACCACTGGGCAGCCGCCCGTGGTTCGACCGGTCTGCGTCCAGTCCGATATCCGCGATCGCCTGACGACCAACCGATCCATCCTGCTCACCTGGTTCCCCCCGCACCCTGTGCCAGATCGGTGCGGAGCAGCGCTTCGAGTCGTAGCCTTCAGGCCATGATCTTCATTACCGCCAAGTTCCGGGTGCGGCCCGAGCATGCCGACCAGTGGCCGCAGATCGCCGCCGCGTTCACCGACGCGACCCGCGCCGAGCCGGGCTGCCTGTGGTTCGACTGGTCCCGCAGCCTGGACGACCCGACCGAGTAGTCCTGGTCGAGGCCTTCCGCGACGACGAGGCAGGCGCGGCGCACGTCCAGTCGGCCCACTTCCGGGCCGCGCAGGAGACGCTGCCGCCGCACCTGGCCGAGACGCCGCGCATCGTCAACGCCACGGTCCCGCAGCAGGACTGGTCGCTGCTCGGCGAGATGGCCGTACCCGAGGCCCATTGACCGCCTGCCGACGCCGGCCGGGGCCACTCCCGCCGGATCCGCTCGGCTCTCCTCGCCCGACCCGGGCCGGTTGCTCCACTGGGGACTGTCGGATATCCGCGATCGCCAACGCCGGCCCGGGCGGAGGATGTCGCACATCGATCTCGTCACTAAGGTCCACCGTGACAAGCGCCTGCCGGGGAAGGCGGTGATCGATGCGTTGCGTCACCTGTGGGGCCGACACCGATGCGGCGCTCCCCACCTGCCAACGGTGCGGTTCGGCCCTGCCCGGCGCCGCCGCGCCGCCGCCGGAGCCTCCGCCTCACGCGTACTCCGTCGCGACCGAACCTCCCAACGCGACACCCGTCGCGGACGAACCTCCCAACGCGACACCCGTTGAGGCCGAGTCCTCCAACGCGACACCGGTCGAGGCCTCGTCGTGGGGAGCGTCGCCAGTCGTCGGCGGTGCCTCGGGCGCGCTGTCGGGGGCTGCCGTGTCGCCCCCGCTGTGGGATCTGCTCGTGTGCGCGGTACTGTTCGCCGGCTGGGTGCTGGTGCTCCTGCTCATCGCGCTCGCCAGGGGCGCCGAGGACCCGTCCGAGGTGCCGGGTCGACTGGCCCTGTGGCACTACGTGCTCGCCGCCCTCGCCGTCGCCATCTACCTGTTGACGGCCGTCCGGGGCGTACCCGAGTCACCTGGGCACCTGTGGGCGCGCGCGGCCCGTGGTGACGGGCGTGACGGTGACCTGCGGCGAGGGCTCCAGCTTCTGGTGCCCACGCTCGTGGTGACAGTCGCGGTGGCGCTCGTCGCGGGCCTGACAGTGCCGCTGCCCGACGCCGTCTCCGAGGCGACGTCCACCTCGGTGACCCCGACCGCCGAGGACGAGGTGCCCACCGGGACGCCGCCGACGCCCGACCCGGTCCCGACGACGTTCGGCCCGGAGACACCGACACCGACGGTGAGCGACGATCCGGACGCCCGACGGCGTACGCAGGCGGAGGCGGTGGACGCGCTGCTGTCGGAGTCGATCGCCTCGCGCGGCGACCTGGCCACCGCCATCGCGGCAGTGGGTGAGTGCCGCGACCTGAACCGCTCGCTCGGCCTGTTGGACGGCGTGACACGCCAACGCCGCGCCCAGCGCGACCAGGCCGGGGCACTGACCGTCGACGCGCTCACCGACGGCCCGGCGATGCGCTCCCACCTCGTCTCCGCCTTCACGTACGCCGGGGACGCGGACGCGGCCTACGCCGCCTGGACGCGGCGCTCCATCAACTCCGGCTGCTCGCTCGACGCCAATTGGCGACGGGGCAACCAGCTCTCCGAGCAGTCCCAGAAGGCCAAGAACGAGTTTCTGCGCCGGTGGAACCCGATCGCCGTCTCCTGCGGGCTGCCCACCCGCACCAGCAAGGAAATCTAGGGAGCCCGGAGATGACGACGTGACGGTGACCGAGGCGGCACAGACCGACCACTTCGATTTCCCGTCGTACCAGATGCCACCGCGGCTGTCCGACACCACGCGGCACCTGTGCGGCGCGGCCTACCTCGACCAGGACTACGCCGAGACGGTGATCAGAGAGGTGATCGAGGACGAGCGGCGTGCCGTCGCGCCCTCGTTCGGCTTCGATCTCAACGCGGTCGTCCGACACTGCTTCCGGGCACAGCGCCGCTACCTGGTCCGCGACAGCCTCCTGTTCGGGCTGCTCGTCATCGGTGTGCTGACCTCGATCACCGCCACGGTGGGCTGGGTGGTGCTCGGGCTCATCGTGCTGCTGGCCCGGTCCCGGGAGTTGCGCGAGCTGTCCCTGCCGGTCCGCTTCCTGTTGTTCGGCACGCTGATCACCATCGTGCTGTGCACCGGCGGCCTGTCGCTCGTGCTGCCCCTGCTGAGTGTGTCCACCGGCCTTCAGATCTTCATCGGCTCCCTGCTGGGCACCGGCTCCGACCTCAGTGTCGACTCACTGGTCGAGACGCTCCAGCTCAGGGCGGCAGCCGGCGTCTTCGGCTTCCTGGCCTGGCTGCCCCTCCTGCTCGGTGTCGCCACGCTCGTCGTCCTCGTCCGGTTCGAGCGCACCACCCACCGGATCCTGACCGGCGAGCTGGGCCCCGGCAGGCCACCGGTCCTGCCGACCCTGCCCAACGAACGGGTGGCCCGCCGACTCGACCTGGTGGCCCGCGCCCAGTACGGCAACATCACCGTCCAGGAGCGGGATCCCTTTCTGGGCTGCGGTGCGGCCGAGCACGGCTGGTCGTACGCCATCCCGGTGCGGCCCGCCCCCGGCCGGGCCGCCGGCCACGACGGCGGCCCGGAGGCCCCACCGATCGACCAGGCGGAGCTGGGGCCCGCGCTGACCGCGCACGTCCGGGCGGCGGTCCGGCGGATGCGGGAGGATCCACTCCCCCGCGCCGTCCGGGTGCCGGGGCTCTCCCTGGTGCCGCACATCGTCGCCGACGGGGTACGCCGGCAGGGTGACCCGCTGCTCGACCCGGCGACCGGGATGCCGCGCAGCCGCGCCTCGGAAGAGGTGATCGACGTGATCGTCCGGCATCCACAGGGTGGCCTGCGCTACTACGACCGGATCGTCGTCAGCGGCGCCGGCAAGCCCCTGCACACCGCGGACGGACGACTCGTGCTGCCCGAGCAGAGCCTCGGCATCGACATCTCCGCGTTCGTGCACGTCGCCGTCGAGGGTGGGTTGCTCTACGTCGAGTTCGTCACCACGGTGATGCCACCCATCAAGGGCCGGTACGCGCTTGTCGATCGGCTGCAACCCGAGCAGTCGATGGTCCGGATCGTGCGTGACGTGCTGGCCAACATGGTGACCGACTCGGTGCTCAGCGGCTGGCGCCTCGTCAAGCGGCTGCGGCACGATCGAGGCATGAAGACCCGGATGGACGACGCGTTCGCCGCGAGCGAGCAGTTCCGGACGCACGACTACGGTGCCCGGGTCAGTGTGCGTCAGCTCGTCGCCGAGCGGAACGCGGTCAAGCACCTGCAACTGCTCGACGAGTGGAAGTACACCAAGCTCCTGGAGCGGGCCGTGTTGGAGGCGGTCGTGTCGTTCCTGAGCGAGCGTGGCCTGGACACCGGCAATCTGGTGCAGCGCGCGTCCGAGGTCCAGAACATCTTCGGCAACGTCAACACCATCTTCGGCGGGCAGCAGGCGTTCGACAGCTCCAATGTGACATTCGAACAGCACAACTAGGAGGCCCTCGATGGCGGACCCGGATCAGCCAGCCCGGTCGATCGTGTTCCACAACACGATCCATGGTGGTATGCAGGCGATCGGCAGCGACCATTTCACGATGGTCCAGCACAACGGGCCCAACGACCTCGCCGAGCGGTTCGACGCGCTGCTGCGCACCCTGAAGGAGCATGTCAGCGACTTCAAGGACCCGGATCGCGCCGGCCACGAGGTGGCCGCGATCGAGGTCGCCCGCGAGCAACGGCAGCGGGATCCGAAGCCGGTGCTGACGTCGTTGGAGACACTTGCCGCGCTGGCCACGGTCGGCGGCACGCTGGCCGAGGCGGTCCGGGCCGCCATCGACATCGTCTCTCAGCACTGGCCGCTCTGACCGGTGGAGACTTTCCCGGGCCGTGAGCGGGCCCGGTGGCGGGTGCGACGCGCACTCCCGGGAGGGTCCGCAGGTCCTCGGCGAACCCCTGGGTGAGTCACGCTGCTGTTAGCGCCAACACCGTCGGTCCGACCGTGCGCGCGGCGGAATGTGGACCCCGCCGACCAGGAGCAGCCGGGCAAGATACGAACGGTCGTCTATGGACATGCCATCCTGTTAACGCTAACGTAGCCGACGACCGTCGATATCTGAGCGTAATCCGACCGTCACGAAGGGCCTGTTATCGCAGGTCCCGGCTGTGCGGTCGACATCGTTCGCGGCGTGGGCGGGTGGAGCGTGGCCGGCACGGGACGGCCCGAGATCACCACCGGGCGACTCGCGCCGAGGGCCGGACGATTCCAGGCCACGGCCACTTCATCGATCACCGCCGCGTCCCCGGGCAGGGCCGCGGGCGGTGGCCGGCAACCGTATCGCCACGTACCGAACCGCCTGTCCCGCCGACCGCGCCGTCGTGACGGCTCTCCCGGCGCAGCACGGCCCCGGTGTCGTCGTACGCGGCCGCAGACCGGGCCACGCCCGCCGTCCCCCTGCTCAGAGTCCGGGCCCGAGCAGGGGGAACGGGCCGGCCCCCGCACATCGTCAATCTCTCACCGATGAGGAGAGCACGTGCGACTCAGACAACCCCAACACCGGCGGCCTGCGCTCATCGCCGCCGCCGCCACACTCGTGCTCGTCGGCGCCGCCCTCACCCAGACCGGCGCCTCGGCGGCCGCCGCCGGATGCCAGGTCACCTACTCGGTCAGCTCCCAGTGGCAGGGTGGCTTCGGCGCCAACGTCACCATCACCAACCTGGGCGACGCCGTCAACGGATGGCGACTGACCTGGACCTTCGCCGCCGGCCAGGCCGTCACCCAACTGTGGAACGGCAGCTACACGCAGGCGGGCAGCGAGGTCACCGTCACCAATGCCCCCTACAACGCCAGCATTCCCACCAACGGCAGCACGAGCTTCGGCTTCAACGGCAGTTGGACCGGCAGCAACCCCGAGCCGGCGTCCTTCGCCCTGAACGGCACCACCTGCACGGGAGGGGTGAGCCCGACGACCCCGCCGCCCACCACGCCACCACCCACGACGCCGCCGCCCACGACGCCACCGCCCACGACCCCGCCGCCCACCACCCCACCGCCGACCACTCCGCCGCCGAGCACGACGCTGCCCTGTGACATCTACACGGCCGGTGGCACACCCTGCGTCGCGGCGCACAGCACCACCCGCGCCCTGTACGCCTCCTACAACGGCTCGCTCTACCAGGTACGCCGATCCTCGGACAACAGCACCCGCAACATCGGCGTGCTGTCAGCCGGTGGGCGGGCCAACGCCGCCAGCCAGGACAGCTTCTGCGCGAACACCACCTGCGTCATCACGATCATCTACGACCAGTCCGGACGCGGCAACAATCTCGGTTACCAGGGTGCCGGCGGCGTCGGTGGCGCCGTCCAGCCGGCGGTCGCGAACAAGGAGTCGGTGACGGTCGGCGGCGACAAGGTCTACTCGCTCTACATCCCCGGCAGGAGCAGCTACTGGCGCGACGGTCACCTGACCGGGGTGCCGACCGGCGCCGCCCCCGAGGGCATGTACATGGTCACCAGTGGCACCCACGTCAACAGCGGCTGCTGCTTCGACTACGGCAACAGCGAGACCACCCGCCGGGCCGACGGCGCGGGCGCGATGGACGCGATCTACTTCGGCACCAGTTGCTGGTTCGGTGGCTGCTCCGGCTCCGGCCCCTGGGTGCAGGCCGACCTGGAGTACGGCCTCTACCCCGGCGGCAGCAGCTCCTGGAACAGCAACCAGCGGGCCTTCACCAGCAAGTTCGTCACCGCCACCCTGAAGAACAACGGCACCTCACGCTTTGCCATCAAGGGCAGCAACGCCCAGTCCGGCGGCCTCTACACCCTCTATGACGGGTCGCTGCCACGCGGGTACAGCCCGATGAGGAAGCAGGGCGCGATCATCCTCGGCAGCGGTGGGGACTGCTGCATCGACAACACCAACCAGAGCGTCGGCACCTTCTACGAGGGGGCGATGGTCGCCGGCTACCCGTCCGACGCGAGCGAGAACGCGGTGCAGGCGAACATCACCGCCGCCGGCTACCGCTGAGATCCCGCGGCCGCCACCCTCGCCTCGGCGGGCGCGGCGGCCGCGGCCAGGCGCGCTACGCCGCGTGGCCCGACTCGGGGAAGCTCCCGAATCGGGCCACGCGTGGGTTCAGGCCGCGCGTCGCGCACGCGCCCATCCGTCACGACCGACCGGATCGGGTACGCCCGGGGCCGGCTCGCGCGGGCTCTGCGCCGTACCGCCGTTGTCGCGGGCGAGGGTGTCGCGCAGCGTGCGGCCCTGCGAGATGTTGAGGACGTTGTCGGTGGTGCCGTGCGGGGCGCAACGGTCGACCGATCGGTCCCCGGGCGGTGCTCCGGCCGGGGTGAGCCCGCGCGGCGACGCCGAGCGACGGCAGGCATCATGTCGGCGTGAACTCAACCCTGGCCGCCCTGCTCGGCTCCGCCATCACCGCCTTCGCATCGCTGTCCGTGGTGTGGGTGCACAGCCGGATCAAGCGGCGGCAGCGGGAGCGCGCCGAGCTTCAGCGGGCGTACGTCCTGGTTCTGTCCGGCGCCCTACGCCTCGCCCACAAGGCCGAGGCGTTGCGGCAGACCAGGTACTGGCGATCGGGCCTTCCGGAGGCGGGTAACGAGCTGCTCGGAGGGCACAAGCCGCTGGGGCCGATGGGGCTGCACGACTGGCTGGCCCGGGACATGGTCACTGTGGAGGCCGCCTGGTCGGAGATCTGGACCCGCGCGGACCAGGACGGTATCGCGCTGGCCAACGGGCTCATGACCGCGTTCAACGCGGTGCTGGCCGCCGCGCTGCGGGCCAGCGGAACGGAGCCGTTCGAGGCGTCCGACGAGATGACGATCGCCAGCCGCCGCCTCGGCGAGGCACGTCGGCAGCTCGCCCTGCACGCCCGCCGGGTCGCCAAACTGGGCCCGCGTGACGTCGACCTGTTCACCGAGCGCGAGTACGGCGTACCGGTGGGCTGAGATCTCGTTTCCGTTGTCATCGGGCCGGCCGGGCGCTGCCGGGGCCGGGCGCCGGCGATGATCGTCAACGTCAGCTACAGATGTGGTTCCAGGTTGGGCAGAGACTCGGATCGCTCGACGGGCGCGGGCAGCACCAGGTGGACGACCCAGAGCATCAGTGCCGCCACCACACCGTCGAGCCAGTAGTGGTTGCCGGTGGCCACGACGACAAGCAGAGTGACGAGCGGGTGGGCCAGCCACAGCCACCGCAGGCGTCCGCGGGTCACCGCGACGAGGGCCACGGCCACGGCCAGCGCCCACCCGACGTGCAGGGACGGCATGGCCGCGTACTGGTTGCTGAGGGTGTCGGTGTCGGGTGGACCGTAGACGGTGGGCCCGAACCGGCGGCCGGTGTCCACCAGGCCCGTGAGCGCGGTCAGCCGGGGCGGCGCGAGCGGGACCAGGAGGTGCAGGGCCAGAGCCGCCGCGGTGAGACAGGCGAGCACGCGACGCGTCCACAGGTAGTGCGCCGGGTGTCGGAGGTACAGCCAGATGAGGGTGATCACCGTGGCGGGGAAGTGCACGTACGCGTAGTAGCCGTTGGCCAGGTGTGCCACCAGGTCGTTCGCGAGCAGCGGATGCTGGACGGCAGCCTCGTCGGGCAGGTGGAACAGCCGCTCGAGGTGCCAGATCGACTCGCCGTTGGCCAGCGCGGTCGACACCCGACCGGCCACCGCCATCCGCGCCAGCTTGTAGAGCAGGAACAGCGTGGCGACCAGCAGCAGCTCGCGCGCCGCGCGGCGTGCCGGAGCGGCCCGCCGGCCGGGTGCCACCGGCTGCGGCACCACCAGTTCGGCGATATCCACAGGCGCCTCGATTCAGTCACTGTCGCCGGGTGAAATGGGGCCGCCACCGTCTGGAGACGGTGGCGGCCCGCTGCGGGTCGGACGTCAGCGCCGGTCGGGCGCCCCCTTCGGCGCGGGGTCGACGGAGACCTGGTCGAACGCGGGCGCCCCGTCGACCGCGTCGGCGCCGAGCGCCGTCGTCGTGGCGGCGTCCGGCAGGTCGAGGCTGGTCCGCAGGGTCACCGGCCGGAGCAGGAGCGCGGCGATGACGCCGACCACCCCGATGGCTGCCGAGATGAGGAAGATGTGCCCGGTGGCGTCGCCGTACGCGGCCCGCACGATGTGCTGGATCCCGTCGGGCAACGCGGTGATGTTGAGGTTGCTGTCGCCGCCGGCGCCGGAGGCGGGGATCCCGGCGGCGGTCAGGTCACGCGTGATCTGGTCGGTGACCCGGTGGGCCAGGACGGCGCCGAGCACCGAGACACCGATGGTGCCGCCGAGCGACCGGAAGAACGCGACGCTGGAGCTGGCCGCGCCGATGTCCTTGAGGGCCACCGTGTTCTGGACGGCGAGGACGAGGTTCTGCATGGTCATGCCGACGCCGGTGCCGACGATGAACATGGCGACGCCGACCAGGACGAGCGACGTCTCGTGGTCGATGGTGCCGAGCAGCGCGAACCCGGCGACCAGGATGATCGAACCGGCGACGATGTACGGCTTGATCCGTCCGGTCTTGGTGATCAGCCGACCGGCGACGATCGAGGAGCCGAGGACACCGGCCATCATCGGGATGGTGAGCAGACCGGCCTCGGTGGGGCTGTAGCCGCGGCCGATCTGGAAGTACTGGCCGAGGAAGACCGCGCCGCCGAACATGGCCATGCCGACCGCGAGGCTGCCGAGGATGGCCAGCGCGGTGGTGTGCTGGCGCACGATGCCGAGCGGGACCACCGGCTCGGCCGCCCGCGACTCCACCCAGACCGCGAGGGCCAGCAGGAGGACTGCGCCGCCCACCATGACCCCGGTCTGCCAGGAGACCCACGCGAACGAGCCGTCGACGAAGGAGATCCAGATCAGCAGCACGCTCACGCCGGCGGCGATCAGGGTGGCGCCCAGGTAGTCGATCTTGACATTCTCCCGCCGCAGCGTCGGCAGGTGCAGGGTCGCCTGGAGCAGGATCAGCGCGATGACGGCGACCGGCACGCCCACGAAGAAGCACCAGCGCCAGCCCAGCCAGGACGTGTCGACGATGAGGCCGCCGAGCAGCGGGCCGCCGACGGTCGCGACAGCCATGACGCCGCCCAGATAGCCGTTGTAGCGGCCCCGCTCACGCGGCGGGATCATGGCGGCGATCGCCACCTGGACGAGGGCCTGCAGGCCGCCGACCCCGATGCCCTGGAACGCGCGGGCCGCGATGAGCTGTCCCGCGCTCTGCGAGAAGCCGGCGATGACCGAGCCCAGCAGGAAGACCACGATGGCGACCTGGATGAGGAGCTTCTTGTTGAACAGGTCAGCCAGCTTGCCCCAGATCGGGGTCGTGGCGGTCGCGGTGAGCAGGGTCGCGGTGACCACCCAGGTGTACTGGTTCTGGGAGCCGTTCAACGACCCGATGATCTTGGGAAGCGCGGTCGAGACGACCGTGCTGCTCAACATCGCGACGAAGAGCACCAGCAGCAGACCGCTGAGCGCCTCGAGCGTCTGCCGATGGGTCATCGGCTCGGTGCCGGCCGTGGTGGTGGGTGCGCTCATCGCGCGGCCTCCAGCTTGTCGTGGGTGACGAGGGCGACGCCGAACAGGGCTGCGCGGGCTCACGAACCCGACATTTGCGCACCTGACTTGGTTGCCTCACGCAAGCATCTACCGATCTTGCCTAGTCGGCAAGTTTGCACATTGAGAAGCCGGTCACTCGACGTACGCTGAGCGCGATGGACGAGATCACCGGCCTACGGGAGCGCAAGAAGGCGGCCACCCGCCTCGCCCTGCACGAGTCAGCCCTGCGCCTCGCGGCCGAGCAGGGCCCCGACTGCGTGACCATCGAGGCGATCGCCGACGCCGCGAACGTCTCCCGACGGACGTTCTCGAACTACTTCTCCAGCAAGGAGGAGGCGCTCTTTCACGGCGACACGGTACGCCTGCGGCGGCTGTTGCAGCTGGTGTGCGAGCGGCCGAACACCGAGCCGCCGTGGACCGCGCTGAGCCGGGCGGCCGAGAACGTCACCAGGGAATCATCAGATGATCGCGACGGCGGCTGGCTGACCCGACGCCGGCAGCTGCGCGGGCACCCCGGCCTGGCGGCATACCAGGTGGCGGCGTACACGGCGGTCGAGCGCGAGCTGGCGGCGGAGCTCGCACACCGGCTCAGCGGCACGGCGGTGGAGCTGCGCTCCCGTCTGCTGACCGCGACGTTCCTGGCCGCCCTGCGCGTCGCCATCCAGCACTGGATCGACCATCCCGGCCACGATCTGCTGGAGATCGTTCGAACCGCGCTCGCCGAGGTCGCTCCCCCGACCGCCGCCGCACCGGCGGACGACTCGACGACCTGACGCCACGCGCACCGACCGCCGCCCTGCGCGCCCCGCGGCGCAACGACGGCGGGCCCCGTCGCGCCGGCCGCCACCGCTTGCGGCGGTGGTGGCCGGCGGACGAGGCCCGCCGTCGACGGGTCAGCGGTACCCGGCGGTCACCACGTTGGCCTGCACCGCGTTCTCGGTCGCGTCGGACGGATAACCCGCCACCATCGCGCCCTCGTAGAAGGTGCCGGCGCTCAGGTTCGCGCCCCCGTCCGGCTTGCAGCAGTCACCGCCACTGCCCAGGATGATCGCGCCCTGCTTCTTCATGGGGCTGTATCCCGACGGGAGCGAGCCGTCCCACAGCGTGTAGAGGCTGCCGGACTGGGCGTCGCTGCCCTTCATGGCGAAGCGGGACGTGCCGTTGTTCTTGAGCGTCGCCGTGACGAACTTGCTGGTGAACGCCCGCTGGTTCGGGTTCCACGAGCTGCTGCCACCGGGGAACAGGCCCCACTCCAGGTCGGCCTGCACCCAGGGACCGCTGCCGGAGCAACCGCCGAACCAGCACTGCTTGCCGAAGTTGATGGCGTCCATCGCGCCGGCGGCGTCGGCCTTGCGCGTCGTCTCGCTGTTGCCGTAGTCGAAGCAGCAGCCGCTGTTGACGTGGGTCCCGCTGGTCACCATGTACATGCCCTCGGGCGCCGAGCCGGTCGGCACGCCGGTCAGGTGCCCGTCGCGCCAGTAGCTGTTGCCGGGGTTGATGTAGAGCGAGTACGCCTTGGCGCCGCCGACGGTCAGGGACTCCGTGGTCGCGGTCGCCGGCTTGCTCTGCGGCGAGCCCGGAACCACGCTGGAGCCCTGGTACCAGAGGTCGTTTCCGCGCCCGGACTGGTCGAAGACGACGGTGATCACGCAGGTCGTGCCGGAGCAGAACGAATCCTGCGTCGCCGCGTTGGCGGTGCCGCCCGTGCCGGTCAGGCCGATGTTGCGGGTGGTGTTGTCCGACGAGCGCCGGACCTGGTAGAGGTTGCCGGCGTACGTCGCGTAGAGAGCTCGCGTCGTGCTGTGGGCCGCCACGCACGGCGTGCCGCCGGAGGCGTAGATGTCGCACGGGCGCGCGCCGCTCGGCGGCGGGGTGGTGGTCGGCGGGGTGGTGGTGGGCGGGGTGCTCGGCGAGGTCCACTGTTGGTTGGCGCCGCCGTTGCAGGCCCAGAGGATCAGTTTGGTGCCGTTCGCGGTGGCCGCGCCGTTGGCGTCCAGGCACAGCCCGGACTGCACACCGGTGATGGTGCCGTTGCTGTTGACGTTCCACTGCTGGTTGGTCTGGCCGTTGCAGTCCCAGATGATCGCCTGCGTGCCGTTGGTGGTGCCGCGGCCGGAGGCGTCCAGGCACTTGTTGCCGTACACCGTGAGCTGCTTGCTCGACGTCCAGGTCCAGGTCTGCCCCGCCGCGCCGTTGCAGTCCCACAGTTGGGTCTGGGTGCCGTTGGTGGTGCCGGAGTTGGGGACCTCGACGCATCGACCGGACGGGACGCCGACGATGGTGGTGCTCTGCCCGGGTGCGATGGCGGCGGCCAGCGGCGCGGCGGCGGCCTCGGCGGAGGAGGATCCGGCACCGGCCGCCGCACCGACGGTGACGAGGACGAGGACGCCGGCCAGTGCGCTGGCCAGGACGGCCAGGCGCGGGAGGCGACGTCTCGGAATGGGATCGTGGGCCATGCCGGGCCCGGCGGGGGACGGGGTTCGCACGAGGTGGCTCCTCGGAGTCGTGACAGCGTGGAAGTGCCGACGCCGCAGGTGGTGGTGGCGGGGGCAGCCGAATCGATTCGCGGCAATCGTAGGATCAATTTTCGATGAGTGTCAATGTAAGCCCGCTCGGCGGGAGTCCGGCGGTGGCCGTCCGTGCCGACGGCCACCGCCGGACCTCTTCCGCGACGCCTACCGCCCCCAGAGCCGCCAGGTCTGGTTCAGCGGACTGCCCTGGCCGACCGGGTTGCAGGTCCACTGCAGGACCGTCGCGCGGGCCGCCGTGGAGACCCCGTTGACGTCGACACACTTGCCGCTGTGCCGGGCGACGAGCTGGTAGTCGTGCGAGTCGTTACCGGAGTAGGTCACCTTCCGGAGGGTGAACTGCTGGTTGAGCCCGTTCTGGCAGGTCCACTGGTGCACGGCGGCGCCGTTGGCGGTGGAGACGCCGCTGACGTCCAGGCACTTGCCGCTCTGCTGGTTGACCACCGTGTACGTGTCGGCCACGCCGGCGACCGGCCGGAAGTTCCAGAGCTGCTGGTCACCGCCCTCGCAGTAGAACTGCTGCTGGACGTTGCCGTCGGCGGTGCTCAGGCCGGTGTTGTCCAGGCACTGCTGGGAGTGCTGGGCCACCGCCACCGACTGGAAGCCCGCTTCCGAGGGCGGCAGCAGGGTCACCGTGTACGTGTCGTTCTGGTTGCCGTACGGCAGGGTCACCGTGGCGTTGTTGTTGGACACGGTGACGACGCTGTTCGAGACCGTGACCGGCCCCTGCACCGCGCCACCGTTGTTGTACGGGATGCGCTGCGTGAGCACCCGCACCTGGTTGTTCTGCACCACGCCACTCGTCGTGTCGAGGCGTTGCAGGTTGACGGCCAGGTTCCCGGTCGTACGACCGCCACCGACCAGCACCTTCGCCACGCCGCTCGCCTTCGTGGCGTACGCGTCGTAGGACTGACTGCCGGTCACCGAGACGATCTGGCCGGCCTGGGAGGCGTAGTAGCGGTAGACCCACCACTCGCCCTTGGGCTGGTGCTGGCCGGCCGAGTTGCGGATCAGCAGGTTGCCGAGGTCGTTGTGCAGGTTGCCGGCGCTGGCCCAGTTGGCCCGCAGACCGTCCGCGCCGGCCCGCTCCAGGCGCGCGATGTACCAGGCACCGTCGGCCGGGTTTTGCTCGTTGGACGCCCCGTACTCGTTGATCTGGTACGGGCGGGGATGCGGGATGCCGCGCGGGTCGAGGGTGGCGTTGGCGGCGGCGACGTTGGCGACCGGGTCGCCGGGCAGCGAGTGCCAGCTGATGATGTCCGGCACCGTGTTGGTCGAGCGCACGAAGTCCAGGTACTGGTTCCAGAACGCGTGGTTGGTCGACGGCACGCAGGCGCAGCTCGGCCCGACGATGAGCTGGTTGGGGAACTCCGTCCGGAGGCGCTGGTACGTGCGCCGCCAGAGTTCGAGGTACTGGGTGATCGGCCGGTTCCAGAAGATGGTGATGTTGGGTTCGTTCCAGATGTCCCACTGCACCGACAGGCCGGACGCCCGGACGTCGTTGATGACCCGGGTCAGGAAGTTGTCGTAGTCGGTCCAGTTGCCGTTGTCGCCCGGGAAGCGGGAGATGCCGGCGCCGTCGGCGCCCCACAGGTCGTGCGGCAACAGGATGAACTGCCCGCCGAGGGCGACGGTCCGACGGGCCTGGGCGACTGTGGCGTTCCAGCGGCGGTCGTAGTTTCCGCCGACCCAGCCACTGCCGGGCAACTGCGCACCACCGGCGCGCATGTAGCGGAAGTTGACGTCGCGGTAGAAGTGGTCCGGCGGCCCACTGGCGTTCTCGGTCATGCCGTAGATCCAGCCGGACGCGCGGTAGGTGGGCGTGCCGGTCGTCGTGGAGAAGTTGACGCTTATCGACTCGTCGGCGGCCTGGGCCGGGGACGCGGCGACGGTGACGGCGGTGGTTGCGGCGAGCAGGCCGACGACGAGTCGGGCGACGAGCGCGTGGGCTCGCCCCGACCTGCTGCGGGACGGGGTTTTCACGGGCGGCTCCTTGGTGGGGCGCGGGGGACGCTCTCCGGAGGGCTGCGCTTGCGAATCGATTCGCACGGATCGTAGGTCGGGGACTCACCTGTGTCAATGAAGCGACGATCGCGTGAAGCCGGTGTTTCCCAGCAGCGCCTCCCTGGACGCTCGCCAACCCTTGACCACCGTGCATGGGCGGTCCTATCTTCGTGCGAACCGTTTCGTCGAATCGGTTCGCCTCATGGTCGGACGTGGTCCGGCCCGCGACGGTCAACCCACGACACCCCACCTGACGATCGACTTGAAGTGAGGCAGCACATGACACGACTCAACCGACGGCGGCGCCTGGCCGCCGTTGCCGTGCTAGCGCTCGCCGCGGTGACGGCCAGCGCCTGCTCGTCGTCGTCCGGCGACTCCGACGACGGCGGTGGCGGCGCGTACCTCGTCTGGGACCCGTATCCGCAGTTCGCCGACGACTCCGACTGGGTCGCCCTGCTCAAGAAGTGCGGCACCTCGGCGGGCGTGACAGTCGAGCGGACCGGCTACGACACCACCGACCTCACCAACAAGGCGCTGCTCGCCGCCCAGCAGAGCAACTCGCCGGACGTGCTGATCGTCGACAACCCGGTCATCTCGACACTGGCCGAGGCCGGCGCGCTCACCACCACCGAAGAGAACAAGCTGGACGTGTCGAGCATGGCGGCGAACCTGCTCGGCGCCGGCCAGAGCGCGGGCAAGACGTACGGGGTGCCCATCGGGGCCAACACCCTCGCGCTCTACTACAACAAGGACCTGCTCACCGCCGCCGGCGTCGACCCGGCCTCGGTCAAGGACTGGACGTCACTGACCGCGGCGCTGACGAAGGTCAAGGCCAAGGGCAAGAAGGGCATCACCTTCTCCGCGATCGGCACCGAGGAGGGCAGCTTCCAGTTCCTGCCCTGGTTCTGGGGATCGGGCGCCCAGCTGACCAGCCTGGACTCGCCGCAGGCGGTGTCCGCGCTGAGCCTCTGGACGGACTGGCTGGGGCAGGGCTACGCCCCGAACTCGGTCATCAACAACACCCAGACCACGAGTTGGCAGGAGTTCGCCACCGGCGACTTCGCGTTCGCGGAGAACGGCACCTGGCAGCTGGCCAACGCCGAGAAGCTCGGCTTCTCGTACGGCACCATCGCGATCCCGGCCAGCGCGGGCGGGCCGGCCCCGGCGCCGACCGGCGGCGAGTTCGTCTCCATCCCGGTTCAGAAGAAGACCGGCCGGTACGCGACGTCGCAGAAGCTCGTCACCTGCCTGACCAGCGCCGACAATCTCCTCACCACCGACACCACGCTCTCCTACGTGGCGCCCGTCGCCGCCGTGCAGGACCGGCAGGCTACCGAGAACCCCAAGCTCAAGGTCTGGGTGGAGGCCGTCCGGGCGGCCAAGGGTCGCACCGGTGACAACCTCGGCACGAAGTACCCGAAGATCTCCGAACCCCTGTGGACAGCCGTGCAGGCAGCCCTGAGCGGCGGCAAGTCGCCGCAGGAGGCGCTGACCGCCGCGCAGGCCTCGGCCACGAGCAAGTAAGCGCGTCGAACCGACACGATGACCCCCACGACGCGTATCTCCACCACCACGCGAGGCCACGGTGGGGCGGCTGAGGCCGCCCCACCCGGGCCCCCCGCGCCTCGCACCCGCCGGCCCGGACGATGGCTGGCGTGGGGCTTCCTGGCGCCGACGGTCGTCTACCTGCTGGCCTTCTACGCCTACCCGCTCTACCGCAACGTCGAGCTGAGCCTGCGCGAGTACACCGTCCGCTCGTTCGTGCAGGGCGGCGCACCCTTCGCCGGCCTGGACAACTACCGCACCGTCCTGGCCGACCCGGCGTTCTGGCCGACGTTGGCACACACGCTGATCTTCACCGGCGCGTCGCTCGTCTTCCAGTTCAGCATCGGCATGGCCCTGGCCCTCTTCTTCCGCCAGCACTTCCCGCTGTCGGGCACCCTGCGGGCGCTGATCCTCGTACCGTGGCTGCTGCCGCTGATCGTGTCGGCCTCGACCTGGTCGTGGTTGCTCAACAGCGACTCGGGGTTGGTCAACGCCGCACTGGGCGTCGTCGGGATCGACCCGGTCAACTGGCTCACCTCGCCGACCTGGTCGCTCACCTCGGTGATCATCGCGAACATCTGGATCGGCATCCCGTTCAACCTGGTGGTGCTCTACAGCGGGCTCCAAGCGATCCCGGTCGAGGTCTACGAGGCGTCCGCGCTCGACGGCGCGACCGGCTGGCAACGGTTCTGGTCGATCACGTTCCCGCTGTTGCGCCCGGTCTCCGCGATCACGCTGCTGCTGGGGCTGATCTACACGCTGAAGGTCTTCGACATCATCTGGATCATGACCAGGGGCGGCCCGACCGGTTCCTCCGCCACGCTCGCCACCTGGTCGTACCGTCTCGGCTTCGGCAACCTGCTGCCCGAGTTCGGTCCGGGCGCGGCCGTCGGCAACCTGCTCATCGTGATGGCCCTGGTCGCCGGGCTCGTCTACATCAGGTCCCAACGGAGGCAGCACCTACGATGACCACGTCACCGCGTCGCGTCTGGTGGAAGACCGCAGTCGGTCTGGTGCTGACCGGGCTGATGCTCTTCCCCGTGTACTGGATGATCAACGTGTCGTTCACCCGGGACCAGGACATGCGCGCCAGTCCCCCGCACCTGTTCCCGACCAACGGCACGCTGGACGGCTACCGGGCCGTCCTCGACCAGCAACTGCCGTACCTCGGCACCAGCTTTCTCGTCGGGCTCGGCACTGTGGCACTGACCGTGGCGCTCGCCGCCCCCGCCGGATACGCGCTGGCGAAGCTGCGGCCACCCGGCGGCCCGGCGCTGAGCTTCCTGCTGCTGATCGCCCAGATGATCCCGGGAATCATCATGGCGATGGGCTTCTACGCCATCTACCTCACCCTCGGCGTCCTCAACACGCTGCCGGGCCTGATCCTGGCCGACACGACACTCGCGGTGCCGTTCGCCGTACTGATCTTCACGGCCTTCATGTCCGGCATCCCCGACGAACTGCTCCAGGCCGCCGTGGTCGACGGCGCGGGACGGCTGCGCACCTTCTGGTCGATAGTGCTGCCGGTCAGCCGCAACTCGATCGTCACGGTGTCGCTCTTCGCGTTCCTGTGGTCCTGGTCGGACTTCATCTTCGCCTCGACCCTGGCCGGCGGCGGCGACCACCAGCCGATCACCCTCGGCATCTACCACTACATCGGCAACAACAACCAGCAGTGGAACGCCATCATGGCCACCGCCGTCGTCGCCTCGATCCCCGCCGCCGTGCTGCTGATCCTGGCGCAGCGGTACGTCTCGATGGGCGTGACCGCCGGCGCCGTCAAGGACTGACCATCCGCGGCGGTCGAGGACTGACCACCCGCACCACAGAAAGGCACCCGCCACCCATGACCGTCGCCCCGTCCGGTCCGGAGTTCGGAATCCAGGACATCCCGTTCAGCTACCGCGGATCCTGGTTCAACATCTCCCCGGTGGTAGCCGAGAAGACGTACGCCGACGACCTGCACCTGGTGTCGCACCAGACCGGGCTGCACCCGGTGCTGCGCCTCTCCCCCACGGCCGCGGGCTCCACTGTCGTGGCCACGCCCGCGCTGCTGACCTGGCGTGCCGGTTCCGGTCACATCGAGGCCGTCTACGACACACCCGACACCCTGCGGATCCGGGGCCGGCACCTCGGGCTGCGGATCGCCGCGGCCGCCGGCACCCTCACCCCGTTCAGCGGCACCTACCTCTACCTCGACCCGGTCGACGGCGCACACGTCTTCACCTCGTACGAGACCGGGCGACGCTACCGCGTCACGGTGCTCTCCGGCGCGCTGCGCCGCGCCGACGGCGTCGAGGCGCTCGGCACCGCCGACCGCTGCCTGGACCTCCCCGGCGACGAGCCCTGGGAGATCGCCATCGAGGAGTACGCCACCGCCCGCCGGCCGTACGCCACCACCGTCCCCTTCGACCAGGTGTGCCGCGACCGCAGCGCCGAGTTCGCCGCGTTCGTCGACGCCATCGCGCCGTGGCGCGGCGCGGACACGCCCGCCGCCGAACTGGCCGCGTACGTGCTGTGGTCCGCCACCGTCGCCCCGGCGGGCTTCGTGACCCGACCCGCCGTCCTGATGTCCAAGCACTGGATGGACAAGGTGTGGAGCTGGGACCACTGCTTCAACGCGATCGCGCTCGCGGCCGGTGAGCCGGAGCTCGCCTGGCACCAGTTCCACCTGCCCTTCGACCACCAGGACGGCGCGGGCGCCCTGCCCGACTCGGTCACCCACTCGGAGGTCCTGCACAACTACGTCAAGCCGCCCATCCACGGCTGGGCGCTGCGCCACCTGCGCCGACGCCTCCCTGAGCCACCGGACCGGGCGGCGCTCGCGCAGACGTACGACCGGTTGGCCCGCTGGACCGGGTTCTGGCTCGACGCGCGCCGCGCGCCCGGCCACGACCTGCCGCATTACCAGCACGGCAACGACAGCGGCTGGGACAACGCCACCACGTTCGACGACGGCCGGGTCGTGCAGACCGCCGACCTGGCCGCGTTCCTGGTCTCCCAGCTGCGGTGCCTGGCCGACCTCGCCACCGAGCTGGGCGAACCCGCCGACCGGTGGTCCCGGGAGGCCGACCGGATCCGCGCGGCAATGATCGGGCAGCTGTGGGACGGTGAGCGCTTCACCGCCCGCAGCCCGCACACCGGGCAGCGGCGGACCAGCCGCAGCCTGCTCGATCTGATGCCCGTCGCTCTCGGCGCCGACCTGCCCGCCCCGATCGCCGACGCGCTGGCCCGGGGCGTCGAAACCCACCTCACCACGCACGGGCTGGCCACCGAACCGACGGACTCGGCCCACTACCTGGCCGACGGCTACTGGCGGGGCCCGATCTGGGCGCCCTCCACGGTGCTGGTCGAGGACGGTCTGCGGCGGGCCGGGCACACCGGGATCGCCGACGACATCAGCCAGCGCTTCCTCGCGCTGTGCGAGAAGTCCGGTTTCGCGGAGAACTTCGACGCCGAGACCGGCGCCGGACTGCGGGATCGCGCGTACACCTGGACGGCCAGCAGCTACCTCATCCTCGCGGCCGCCCAGGAGGAACGCCGGGCCGCACGACGGTAGTCGGACGGCGCGGGCCCCGATCGGCGGGGCCCGCGCGCCCGGTGGAGGATCAGTCGGTCCGGACCGGGCCGGTGCTGGACCGCAGCGAGATGGGTGGGCTGTAGAGGCGGTGCCGCGGCACGCTGCCGGGGGCCGCGATGATCTCCAGCAGCAGTGCCACCGCCTCGGCGCCCATGTCCCGCATGGGCACGTCCGCGGCGGTCAGCGGTGGGCGGAAGTCCTCCGCCCAGTGCTGGGCGGCGACCCCGGTGACGGAGAAGTCGGCCGGAACGGACAACCCGGCGCTGGTCAGCGCCCGCTGCATGCCCGGCAACGCCGCCTCGTTGATGGTGGCCACCGCCGTGACGTCCGGGTGCGTCCCGAGCAACTGCTCGACGCACGCCTCACCGGAGGCCGTGTCATCACCGCAGCAGACGTCCACGCCGACCAGACCCCGTTCCGCCACCGCCGCCTGGAAACCGGCCAGGGCGCGGTGGCTGGGCCCGTAACCCGCCGCCACCAACTCGGCGGAGCGGTTGACCAGCGCCACGTGCCGATGCCCCAGATCGGCCAGGTGGTGCACACAGCGCGCGATCAGCCCGGCGTAGTCGATGTCGACCCAGCTCATGCCGTGCGCCTGCGCCGTCCGACCGATAGTGACGAACGGCAGACCCGTTCTGGCCAGGCGCGTGACCCGGTCGTCCTCCAAGCGGATCTCCATGAGGACCACGCCGTCCACCCGACGCCCGCTGACGATCCGCTCGAACGACCTGTCGTGGTCGCCACCGGACGGGGACAGCAGCACATCCAGGTCGTGGCGGGCGGCGGCCTCGACGACGCTGGCGACGAAGCCCAGCTGCATGTCGGTCAACCGCTGGCTCGCCGGTGGGATCACCAGCCCGAGGGTGCGCGTACGCCCTTCCTTCAGGGCGCGGGCGCTGGCGTTCGGCCGGTAGTCCAGCTCGTCGATGACCGCCTGGATCCGCTGCCGGGTCGCCTCCGAGACGGTCCGCTTGCCGCTCAGCACGTACGACACGGTGCTGCGGGACACCCCCGCCCGCCGGGCGATCTCCCCGATGTTCATACGCCGCCCTCGAATCGATTCCTGCCCCGACGGGGACGCGCCCAGCTCCGGATCCGAGCATAGGCGCTTCGCGCCGACGCCCGGACGCCCCGCCCGGCCCGTTCGGCCTGCCCGACCGGGTCGACCCGCCCGTTGCGCCCGAGGCGACCCGGTCAGGAATCAAGAAGCGCCCGGCCGGCACCCCGGCCTAGCCTTTTCCCAGGTAGCCGGCCTTACGCCGGGCCGGAGAACATCGAGAGGGAGCCCAACATGTCCGCGAAGACCTCCACGACCGAGTCCGACGGCTTCAGCGCCGAGGAGCGCGCCGCGATGAAGGAGCGTGCGGCCGAACTGCGCGCCGAGGGCAAGAAGGGCGCCAAGCGGGCCGACGGGTTGCAGGCGGTCCTCGACCGCATCGCGCAGATGGCGCCCGACGACCGCGCGCTCGCCGAGCGCGTGCACGTGGCGGTGACCGCCGCCGCCCCCGACCTGACGCCGAAGACCTGGTACGGCATGCCCGCCTACGCGAACGCGGCCGACAAGATCGTCGTCTTCTTCCAGGACTCCGGCAAGTTCAACTACCGCTACTCGACCCTGGGCTTCCAGGACACGGCCAACCTCGACGACGGTGACCTCTGGCCGGTGTCGTACGCGCTGCGGACCTGGAGCCCCGAGGTGGAGAAGAGGGTCGTCGAGCTGGTGCGCGCGGCGGTCTCCTGAGCCACGGCTCTGGCGCCCCTTGCGCGCGACGACGATGATCGCCAGGTGTCGTTCTGGGAGTTCGTCACGGACGTCGGAGTACCGCTGGTCCTCGTCGTCGGCGCTGCGGTCATCGCGGTCGGCGCGTTCACCGACCCGCCGGAGGAGTTCTCCTGGCCGCGCGGCTGGGAGTGGGCGTGGGTGGGCGTGTGGGTCATGGCGAGCGGCGAGGCGGCGTTCGGCACCGACCGACCGTGGTGGGAGCGCGCCTGGAAGGGCGCCGCGGCCCTGCTCATCGCGGTGGCCTGCGTGGTCGCCGTCTGGCGGCACCAGCGGTGGCGCAGGCGGCCCCGAGGGACCGGTGGCGACGCGACGTAGTAGTCAGCGGGTGGGCAGCGCGCCCGGCCCGCCGCCGACGCGGGGCCGGCGGCGGGCGGGAACGCGCCAGCTCAGGTGGTCGTGCAGGTGATGTCGGTCGGCGGGTTGTTGGTTCCCGTCGCGGAGGCGAGGAAGCCGAACGTGGTGGAGCCACCGGCCGGCAGCGACCCGTTGTAGTCGACGTTCGTCACCCGCACGTTCGCACCGCTCTGGGTGTGCGTGCCACCCCAGATCTGGGTGATCGCCTGCCCGTTGGGGAACGTCCAGGAGACCGTCCAGCCCCGGATCGCCGTCGCGCCGGCGGTCACCGTGACCGAGCCCTGGAAGCCGCCCGACCACGAGTTCGTCACCGTGTACGTGGCCCGCGCGCCGGACGGCGAGGGCGTGCTGGACACGGTCGGCGTCGGCGTCGGGATCGGGCTCGGTGTGTCGGTCGGACTCGGCGTCGGCGAGACGGTGGGCGAGGGCGTGCTGGTCAGCGTCGGTGACGGTGTCACACCGGGCCGCGCGGCGCGGTAGGTGTGCCCGGCGCGGACGGCGAGTTGGACGACGTCCGTCTCGGGTCGGGTGGTGGTGGGCGTGCTGTCGTCGGTGACGTCGACGAGGGTGAAGGAACCGGTGAAGAGCCGGCAGCGGAGTCGTAGGGTGCCGTCCCGGTCGGCGCGGACGCTGATCTCGTCGGCCTGCCCGCTGGTCCAGGCCACGCCGACGGTGTATCCGCCGCGAGCGCGGAGCCCCGCGACCTGGCCGGTGGGCCAGGCGCTCGGCAGCGCCGGCAGCAGGTGCAGCTCGCCGGTGTGGCTGTGCAGGACCATCTCGGCGATGCCGGAGGTCGCGCCGAAGTTGCCGTCGATCTGGAACGGTGGGTGCAGGTCGAACATGTTCGGCGCGAGCCGGTCGGTGCGCACGAGGTCCTTCAGGAGCTTGTGGGCGCGGGTGCCGTCCTCCAGCCGGGCCCAGTAGTTGATCTTCCACGCGAGGGACCAGCCGGTGCCGTCGTCGCCGCGCAGCTCCAACGTCCGGCGCGCGGCCTCGTACAGCTGCGGGGTGCCCCGCCTGGTGATCTGGTTGCTGGGATGCAGGCCGTACAGGTGCGAGACGTGCCTGTGGTTCCGCTCGGTCTCGACCCAGTCGGCGAGCCACTCCTGGACGTTGCCGCGCGAGCCGACCTTCGTGGGCGCCAGCCGGTCCCGGGCCGTTCGCACCTGGGAGCGGAACGTCGTGTCGACGCCGAGCACCTCGCTGGCGCGGGCGACCGCGTCGAACAGGTCCCGCAGGATCTGGTTGTCCATGGTGGGGCCCGCGCAGACACTGGCGTTCGAGTGGTGCGGCAGCTCGGGCGAGTTCGACGGGTTCGTGACCAGGTAGCCGAGCGTCGGGTGGGCCACCAGCGTGTCGAGGAAGAACTGGGCGGCGCCCTTGAGGGCCGGGTAGTTGGCCGACAGGAAGCCGACGTCGCCGGTGAACAGGTAGTGCTCCCAGATGAGGGTGGACAACCAGGCGCCGCCGGTCTGCCACATGCCCCACAGTGCCCCGTCGACGACCGAGGCGCCGCGCCACCCGTCCGTGTTGTGGTGGGTGACCCAGCCGCCGGCGCCGTACTGCGCCTGGGCGACGCGCGCACCGGTCACCGTGAGGTCCTTGATCATGTCGAAGACCGGCAGGAAGCACTCGGCGAGGTTCGTCGTGTCGGCGGGCCAGTAGTTCATCGGCAGGTTGGCGTTGATGGTGTACTTCGAGTCCCAGGGCGGCGTCATGGAGTCGTTCCAGATGCCCTGGAGGTTCGCCGGCTGGGTGCCCGGCCGCGACGAGGAGATCAGCAGGTAGCGGCCGTACTGGAACAGCAGGGCGGAGAACTGCGGGTCGTTGGTGCTCGCGTGCTGGGCGATCCGCACGTCGGTCGGCTGATCGGCGGCGGCCGTACGACCCAGGTCGATGCTCACCCGGTTGAACAGGGCCTGGTAGTCGGCGAGGTGCCGACTGCGCAGCTGATCGAAGCCCACGCCCCGGGCGGCGGTGAGGCGGCTGCGCGCGATGCCCTGGTAGTCGCCGTTGACGATGCGGTAGTTGACGTAGCTGGAGCCGATCGAGATCAGTACGGTCACGCTCGTGGCGCCGGAGACGCGCAGGGTGCCTCCGGAACTGCTGACCGTGCCGCCGGTCGCGACCGCCTGGGCCAGGGCGAGGAAGCGCACCGACCCGTTGACGCCTTCCATGGCGCCGGAGATGCCGTCGACGGCGATCGTGGCGGCGTCCGGGCTCGACGTGGTCGTCCGCTGCGGACTGTCGAAGGTGGCGTTGAACGTGATCGAGTTGGCGCGGTCGGCGGTCAGCCGGAGCACGATCACCCCGTCGGGAGCGCTGGCGAACGCCTCACGCTGGTACCGGACACCGTTGAGCACGTACGTCGTGGTGACGGTGGCGGTGGTGAGGTCCAGCGTCCGGTTGTACTGCGACGCGCTGGCCGAGGAGAAGGCCAGCCGGAGGTTGCCCACCGGCTGGTAGGCGAGCTGGCCGCCCGGGGTTCCCATCATCGTCTGGTTGATGAGGTCCTGCGCCTGGGTCCACTGGTCCGCGAAGACACGTCGCCGGATCTCGGCCAGGTTTGCCGCTCCCCGGGTGTTGGCGGAGTCGTACGGGCCGCCGGCCCAGATGGTGTCCTCGTTGAGCTGCAGCCGTTCGGTGTCGACGTTGCCGAACACCATCGCGCCGAGCCGGCCGTTGCCGATCGGCAGCGCCCGTAGCCAGTCGGTGCCCGCGGGTTCGTCGTACCAGAGGGCCATGTCGCCGGCGGCGAGCACCTGCGACGGCGCCACCGAGCCGGCGCGGGCGACGGCGGACCACGCGACCGGCAGCAGCGCGGCTCCGGCGCCCGCCACACCGGCCCTCAGCATGTTCCTTCGTGTCACGTCAGGCATGGTCTCTCCAATCAGCGCAGCTAGCGGCGCAGGAGGGTGAAGAACGGCGCCCCTGCCGGGCCACCGCGGAGGAAGTCGAATGTCGGGGACGTGCCGACGGCCAGCGCGCCGTTCGAGGTCCCGTGCGAGACGTACGGCCGCTGTCGTTGGACGTGTGGTGAGGCGCCTGCTGTTAGCGCTAACAAGTGCCGCCCGTTCGCACCCTGCAGCAACGTACACAGCCGGGGACCGACGCCCCGAGCTCCCGGCGGCGCGTCAACTCACCCTCTATAGACCTTCGTAGATGGCAGTGCCGCTCGTCAAGAGATGTCGGCCATGTTTCCCGCCAGCGTCTCCGCGAGGTCGCGTGGCTGGCCCCCGCCCCGACGCGCGCACCGGGTTGCCATCCCGACGGCATCTTCGTAGCATCCAGGACACACGATGTTATCGCGAACATTCTGTGGCATCGGGCAGGGACCGCGCGGGGAGGTGCACCCAGTGTTCGCAGGCACGGCGGCCGTCTCGGGCTACCGCAATCCGGTCGTGCCCGGCTTCTATCCCGATCCGAGTGTCTGCCGGGTCGGCGAGGACTACTACCTGGCCTGCTCCAGCTTCGAGTACTTTCCGGGCGTACCGCTGCTGCACAGTCGGGACCTGGTGAACTGGCGACAGATCGGCAACATCCTCGACCGTCCCAGCCAGCTGGAGATCCCGCCGGACGCCGACGCGTCCCGAGGCATCTTCGCGCCGACCATCCGCCACCACGACGGCCGGTTCTGGATGATCACCACCAACGTCAGCCTGGGCCGCCACCTCATCGTCACCGCTCGGGACCCCGCCGGCCCGTGGTCCGAGCCGGTGTACCTCGACCTCCCCCACGTCGACCCGTCCCTGGCCTGGGACGACGACGGCACCTGCTGGCTGACGACCTCGGGGGTGGACGCCTACCGGATCGACCCGGACCGGGGTCAGGTGCTGGAGGGGCCGATCCCGCTCTGGTCCGGCACCGGCGGCCAGTACCCGGAGGCGCCGCACCTCTACCGGATCGGCGACTGGTGGTACCTGCTGCTCTCCGAGGGTGGCACGCACACCGGCCACGCCGTGTCGGTCGCCCGCGCACGCAGCCCCCGGGGGCCCTTCGAGCCCGCGCCGAGCAACCCCGTCCTCACGCACCGCAGCACCAACCTGCCGGTGCAGGCCGCCGGGCACGCCGATCTGGTGCAGGCCACCGACGGCAGCTGGTGGATGGTCCTTCTGGGCATCCGGGCGAAGGGCCAGTGGCCGCCCTTTCACGTGCTCGGCCGCGAGACGTTCCTCGCGCCGGTTCGCTGGGACGGCGGGTGGCCCGTCGTGGACGTCGTCCGGGAGGTCACCGCGGCGCCCGCCGGCAGCGCACCGGCCCTCGCGGCCCCGCCCGGCCCGGTCGCCCACCACGACGACTTCGACGCGACAACCCTCGCGCCCGGCTGGATCTCGCCCCGCTCCCGCCCCGACGCGGCCTGGTCGCTGACCGAGCGGCCCGGATGGCTCACCCTGCACGCCACCGGTACGACGCTGGACCGCGCCGGCGCGACGATGGTGGCGACGCGCCAGCGCCACCATGACTGCCGGGCCAGCACGCGGGTCGATCCGGGCAGCGGCACGACCGGGCTCACCATCCGCATCGACGAGGCGCACCACTACGACCTGGAGGTCGGCGGCGGCAGCGTCCGCGTCGTCGGCCGGGTCGGGCCGTTCCGGCAGGTCTTCGCGTCCCTCGACGTACCCGCCGGCCCGCTGGTTCTGACGATCGCCACCCGGACCCACTGCCTCTACCCGCCGACCGTGACCTCGGCCGCGGGGCTGGCGGCCGCTGACGAACCCTTCGGCGTACGCCCCGCCACCTCCGACATGATCGCGTTCGAGGTGGAGACCTCCGAGGGCCGCGTCCTGTTGGCCGAACTCGACGGGCGCTACCTGTCCACCGAGGTCGCCGGCGGCTTCACCGGCCGGGTCATCGGCATGTACGTGACCGGGGACAGCGCCGCCTTCGACTGGTTCGACTACCGGCCGGCAGCGCGGCCTACCGACTGAGCGCGGACCGGCTCGCCATCGAGGGATCACCGTAGACTCCCCGTGTGATCGAGGAGAGCCGGCGGCATCACGCGCGCAAGCCCCGGCGCGGTGACCTGCCCATCGCCACGATCGCCGAGCTCGCCGGGGTGTCCCCTCCCACGGTGTCGAAGGTTCTCAACGGTCGCGCCGGGGTGGGCGAGCAGACCCGGCAGCGGGTGGAGGCACTGCTGCGTGACCATGGCTACCGCCGGCCGGAGACCGCCGCGAGGACGCTCTGCATCGAGGTGCTCTTTCACCGGATGCTGCCCTCGATCGCCCTGGAGATCCTGCGGGGGATCCAGGAGGTCGCCGGCTCCCGGGACTGCACGGTCGGCTTCATCGACATCCGCCATCGGGTGGCGGCGGGGCTGCCCTGGATGGAGCCGCTGCTGCTGCGACAGCCCACCGCCGTCATCGCGGTCTGCTCCCTGGTCACCGCCGAGCACGGCAGACAGCTCACCGCCATGGGCATCCCGCTCGTGGCGATCGACCCGGTCGGCGAGCTGTTCCCCACGCCCGCCGTCGGGTCGAACAACTGGAGCGGCGCCCTGACCGCCACCCGGCATCTGCTGGACCTCGGCCACCGACGGATCGGCGTGGTCACCGGGCCGGAGCAGGATCTGTCGGCGCGGGCTCGCCTGGACGGCTTCCGAGCCGCGCTGGACCATGCCGGCGTTCCGTTCGACAGCAGCCTCGAACGGCGCGGAGTCTTCAGCTTCGAGGACGGCCGTGACCTCGGCCGCGAGTTGCTGACCCTGGCCGAACCCCCCACCGCCGTCGTATGCGGCAACGACCTGCAGGCGCTCGGCGTCTACACGGCGGCCTACGAGGCCGGTCTGCGAATCCCCGACGACCTCAGCGTCGTCGGCTTCGACGACGTGGACCAGGCGGCCTGGACCACGCCACCTCTCACTACGGTGCGACAGCCGTTCAGCGAGATCGGGGCCACCGCCGCCCGGCTCGCGTTGGCGCTGACCGACGGCCATGCGCTGGCCCAGGAGCGGTACGAGCTCGGCACCGCGCTGGTCGTGCGTGCCAGCACCGGGCCGCCCGGTTCGCGGTTGTCGGAGGCCACCCTCCGCCCGTGAGCCAGAAATTTCTTGGCGGCCATGTCGAGAAACGGCGCGCGGCTCCGTCCCCGAGGTGAACGTGACCGGAACGGGTCACACCAGCGAGGAGGAACACGACGATGGCGAAGTACCTGCTGCTGAAGCACTACCGCGGCGCCCCGGCCGGGGTCAACGACGTGCCGATGGACCGGTGGACGCCGGAGGAGATCTCGGCGCACATGCAGTACATGAACGATTTCGCGTCCCGACTGGAGAAGACCGGTGAGTTCATCGACGGTCAGGCGCTCGCCCCCGAGGGAGCGTGGGTCCGCTACGACGGCCCGGGACGCCCCCCGGTCACCGACGGCCCGTTCGCCGAGACCAAGGACCTCATCGCCGGCTGGATGGTGATCGACGTCGACACGTACGAACGCGCCGTCGAGCTGGCCGGCGAACTGTCGGCCGCTCCGGGGGCGGGCGGGAAGCCGATCCACGAGTGGCTCGAGGTGCGCCCCTTCCTGACCGAGCCCCCCACCATCGCCGAGTGACCTCGGCGATGAACGACGCACTGCTCCGGAGCCTCACGCCGGGCGTGCTCGGCATCCTCGTCCGCCGCGGAGCTGACTTCGCGGCGGCCGAGGACGCCGTACAGGACGCGCTGGTCGAGGCCATCCGCGTCTGGCCGGCCGACCCGCCGCGGGACCCGAGGGGCTGGCTGATCACCGTGGCCTGGCGCCGGTTCCTCGACACCACGAGGGCGGACGCCGCCCGTCGCCGTCGTGAGGACCTCGTCGACGCCGAGCCGGCGCCGGGCCCGGCGCCGGCGGTGGACGACAACCTCCAGCTCTACTTTCTCTGCGCCCACCCGTCGCTGACGCCGTCGTCCGCCGTCGCGCTCACGCTACGGGCCGTGGGCGGGCTGACCACCCGGCAGATCGCCGACGCCTACCTGGTGCCCGAGGCGACCATGGCGCAACGCATCAGCCGGGCCAAACGCACCGTCTCCACCGTGCGGTTCGACCAGCCCGGCGACGTCGCGACCGTGCTGCGCGTCCTCTACCTGGTCTTCAACGAGGGCTACACCGGCGACGTCGACCTCGCCGCCGAGGCCATCCGGCTCACCCGGCAGCTCGCGGCCGCCATCGACCATCCTGAGGTGGCGGGGCTGCTCGCCCTCATGCTGCTGCACCACGCCCGACGGGCCAGCCGGACCGCGTCCGACGGCAGCCTGGTGTCGCTCGCCGAGCAGGACCGCGGCCGGTGGGACACCGCCCTCATCGCCGAGGGTGTCGACATCCTCCAGGCGGCTCTCGCCCGCGACCGGCTGGGCGAGTTTCAGGCCCAGGCCGCCATCGCGGCGCTGCACGCCGACGCGCCCACCGCCGAGGAGACCGACTGGGTGCAGATCGTCGAGTGGTACGACGAGCTGGCACGCCTGACCGACAGCCCGGTCGTCCGGCTCAACCGGGCGGTGGCCGTCGGCGAGGCCGACGGCGCCCGGGCCGGCCTGGCGGCGCTCGCGGCGCTTGACGACTCGCTGCCCCGTCACACGGCGGTGGCGGCGTACCTGCACGAGCGCGACGGCGACCTCGCGACGGCGGCACGCCTGTACGTCGAGGCGGCCCACCAGGCCCCCAACCTCGCCGAGCGCGACCACCTGACGCGCCAGGCCGCCCGGCTCAACGCCCGCCGACAGCGGTGACGGCGTCCGACCGACGCGGGCAACGCGCCGGTCGACGACGGCAACGACGCAGAGCACCTGTCATCCGGACCGGCTTCGACCGCCGGCCCCGCCGTCGTCGCGTGACGGGGCCGGCACGAGCGATCCTGCTCGGTCAGCGGTTCAGAGTGGCGAGCAGCGCGGTGCTCATGCCCTGCTCACCGCGCGCGTTCGGGTGGAAGGGCGCGGCCGCGTTCTGCGGCACCAGCCCCTCGACCCAACGGGTGCTGCTGCTCTTGCACGCGTCCTTACCGATCGACGGCGTGTAGACGTCGGCGTAGGTGGCGCCGTTCGCCCCCGCGGCGCTGGCCAGCATGGCGTTGAGCGACTTCTCGATGCCGCGCAGGTAGGGCACGTCCTGGTAGGCGATCGGGACGACGGGCCAGCAGCCATAGCCGCTGTCGGGCAGGATCGCCGGGTATCCGAGCACCACGATCCGCGCGCTCGGCGCGGCCCGACGGATCGCCTGCAGCGTGGTCGTCACCTTCGGCACGGTGGCCGCGATCCGGGCCTGTAGCTGGTCGGTGCCGCCTGCGGTGTACCGGTTCTTGCACGGCGAGCCGAGGGGGCTGCTGAGGCTCGCCTCCGCGCATTCGCCGATGATGTCGGCGAAGCCGATGTCGTTGCCGCCGATCTGCACCGTCACCAGCGCCGTGCTCGACGTGACCGCGTTGAGCTGCGGTGGCAGGTTGATGCCCAGTTGGCCGCTGCCGCCATAGAGGATGTCGTCGGTGGTGGCGCCGGAGCAGCTCACGTCGGCGAACGACGTCGAGCCGGCGGACGCGGCCACCAGGGAGGGGTAGTTGCGGTTCGACCGGAGACAGTTGAGGTCGACCTGGGTGGGGATCAGCGGACCGGCGGTGTACGAGTCGCCGAGCGCGACGTAGCGGCCGGTGGGGACCGCGGCGCTGGCGGGTGTGGCGACGGCGAACAGCACACCGGCGGTGGCCGCGGCGAGCGCGGCGAGTCGGGTGGCTGCCCGCAGGAGCGGCAGGCGGGGACGGGGCATGACGCCTCCCAGGGGAGATCGCGGTGGCGATGGTGGTGCCGAGATCCTGTCGCCGCCCACCGAGTGGCGTCAATATAGATGGCCCTCACTAAATGCCGTCCCACAGTGTGGGTCAGGAGGGCTGCGCGGCAGGCTCCGACCCCCGGCGTCCGCGCCGGACGTCGGCGACGTTGACGTCATATGTCGTACGAGTTAAATTGGCAGCGATCTATGTCGTTGGCTCCCTGTGGACCGGCAGCGGGCCCTCGCCGCCAACCACCCGCAAGGAGTGCACGTGCTCAGACGAAGAATGGCCCTCCTGCTCCCCGCGCTCCTCGCAGCCGCCCTCGGCACCGCTGTGGTCAGCGGCGCGGTCGTGCTCACCACCACGCAACCCGCGCAGGCGTTGGAGAACGGGCTGGCCCGCACGCCACAGATGGGCTGGAACGACTGGAACGCGTTCGGTTGCAACGTCAACGAGACGCTCATTCGGCAGACGGCCGACGCGCTGGTCTCCAGCGGGATGGCCGCGGCCGGATACCGCTACGTCAACATCGACGACTGCTGGTCCACCAAGCAGCGCAACGCCAGCGGCGACCTGGTCGCCGATCCGCAGAAGTTCCCGAGCGGCATCAAGGCTCTCGCCGACTACGTCCACGGCAAGGGCCTCAAGCTGGGCATCTACTCCTCGGCCGGGACCCTCACCTGCGCCGGGTACCCGGCCAGCATCAACTACGAGCAGCGCGACGCCAACCTCTGGGCGTCCTGGGGGATCGACTACCTCAAGTACGACAACTGCGGCGACCACCTCGGTCGGAGCGCGCAGCAGCGCTACACCGCGATGCGGGACGCGCTCGCGGCAACCAACCGGCCGATCCTCTACAGCCTGTGCAGCTGGGGACAGGACAGCGTCTGGACCTGGGGTGCGGGGGTGGGCAACTCCTGGCGTACCACAGGCGACATCGGTGGGAACTGGAACTCCATCATGAGCATCCTCGACCAGCAGGTCGGCAAGGAGTCGTACGCCCGGCCGGGCGCGTGGAACGACCCGGACATGCTGGAGGTCGGCAACGGCCCCACCGACACCGAGTCCCGGGCCCACTTCAGCCTGTGGGCGCTGCTGAACGCCCCGCTGCTGGCGGGCAACGACATCCGCACCATGTCGGCGGCCACCCGCACGATCCTGACCAACACCGACGTGATCGCCGTCAACCAGGACTGGGGCGGCCAGCAGGGCCGCAAGATCAGTGACTCCGGTGACCTGGAGGTCTGGCGCAAGCCGATGTCCACCGGCGGGGTGGCCACCGTCCTGCTCAACCGGGGCAGCGGCACGACCACGATCTCCACGACGGCCAGCGCGCTCGGCCTCGGCAGCGCCGGCTCGTACGCGGTGCGGGACCTGTGGTCCCACACCACCTCGACGTCTACCGGCACGATCAGCGCGTCGGTGCCGGCGCACGGCGCCGCCATGCTCCTGGTCACCGGCGGTGGCACGCCCCCGCCGACCACACCTCCACCGACCACGCCTCCGCCGAGCACTCCCCCGCCGGGCTCGACGTCGACGATCCGCAGCACGTCCGCCGGCCGGTGCCTGGACGTCAACGGCGCGTCCCAGACCAACGGCGCCACGGCCATCATCTGGGACTGCCACGGCCAGGCCAATCAGTCCTGGACCTCGACGAGCGCCCAGGAGCTGCGGGTCTACGGAGGAAAGTGCCTCGACGTCAACAACGCCGGCACCGCCAACGGGACGTCGGTGATCATCTGGGACTGTCACGGCCAGGCGAACCAACAGTGGCGCTTCAACGCCGACGGCTCGATCACGGCGGTCGCCTCGGGCCGCTGCCTGGACCTGGTGGGCAACGGTACGGCGAATGGCACACGCACCCAGATCTGGGACTGCAACGGCGCGGCCAGCCAGCGGTGGAGCCGCAGCTGAGCGACCCGCCCCGACAGGCGGGGCCGGCCGGGCGCGGTCGCGGGCACCGACCCGCGTGTCGCCCGGCCGGCGCGCGCCGCGCCATGCTCACCCCTGCGGCACCCGGGCAACGTCCGACGCATAGCATTGCCACGGTTCGGGACGGCTCTGCTGAAACGAGGCGACATGCGTTGGCTCCAGCGGCTGCTGGGCGGCGGGCGGGTCCAGCTCGACCCGGGGCGGCAGCAGGCGCTGCTGCGAGACCTCCAGCACGGATACGGCACGCAGGCGCGGGTTCCGTTTCCCGCGCAGGTCGAAGCGGCGACCGGGATGCTGGGCGGCGACGACGGCCTGGTGGTGGCGGCCCGGATTCTGAACCAGGTCGCCGACGAGGCACACGCGGATCTGCTGGCGCAGGCGCAGGACATCCACCGGCGCACGGGCCGGCGGCTGCTGGTGCACCGGCGGAACTACCGGCCGCTGTGGATGGAGGCCGGTCCCGGGCTGCGGTGGCCGCTGTTCGCGTTGCCGTGCGGCTTCCACCCGTACGCCCAGGTGGCCGCCGCCGTCGCGGTGGTCGGCGGCCGGGCGGCCCGGCTCGATCGGGTGACCGATCCGACCCCGCTGGTGACCCACGTGTTCGAGGTGCTCGACCTCACCACCGCCGGCTGGGAGTACGGCCGGGTGCGGGTGGACACCGACGCCGCCGCGTTCGTCGATCGACTGATCACGAGCGCGGCGCAGATCCTCGCCGCGATGGACGACCCACCCCGGCTGCCACCTGCGGTCCGTGCGCTGATGCGTCGCAACAACACGGTGGACGTGCACGATCCGGCCGGCCCGCGCGCGGTGGGACGGATCAACCTGGGCGCGCGGATGCGCGAACAGTTGCTGGCCTGACGGCGGACCCGGGATCTCAGGCGCGGGCGTTCGCGCTCAGGAAGGCGAGCAGCAGGTCGGCCGTCTCGTCGGGGTACTGCACGTGCGGGTAGTGACCCGCGCCCTCGATGACTTCGAGCCGGCCCAACCCGGCCGGCAGCGCGGCCACGATCGCCTCCCCCTCGGCCCGCGGGTCGGCCCAGTCCGGGTCGAGCGACCCCTCGACGATCAGGGCCGGGCAGCGGACGTTGCCCAGCTGCGCCCCGGCGTCGACCGGCGCCGACTGGCCCATCTTGCGCATCGCCGCCATCCGGCCGGGCTCGCGCATCATGGCGTCGATCCGGGCCGTGCGGGCGGCCCAGTCGGCCGGCTTCCTTCCCGGGTAGGCGATGTCGAGGTAGCTGCGCCAGAGCGGCACGCTGCCCAGCAGGCCGGTGCCGAGCAGCCGGGCCATGCCCGTGCGGTAGCGGGCGACCCGCAGGTCGCCCAGCTTGATCGACTGCTTGCGGGTGAAGGGGGCCAGTTCGACGATGCCGGTGATCAGCTCGGGTGCCCGGGCGGCGGCGATGGTGGCGGCCCCGCCGGAGATCGAGTGGCCGACCAGCACGGCCGGACCGCCGAGGTGGCGGATCACCGCGAGCAGATCACCCGCGATGTCGGTGCGGCTGTAGGACTGCCACTGTGCGCTCGACTCGCCGCAACCCCGCAGGTCGACGGCGGCCACCCGGTAGCCGGCGGCCACCAGGCGCGGCACGACGAAGCGGTACGCCTCGCGGCTGTCGCCCATGCCGTGGGCGAGAACGACGAGCGGCCCGGAGGCGCCGGTCACCTCGTACGCCAGGGTGCCGCCGTCGACGGTCAGATACTCGGTCATGGAATCCTCCGTGCTCGGCTAATTGCGTTAGCTTTAAGCTAATACGGTTAGCCAAGAGTGTCAAGCCTGATCACCGCCGCCACGTCACCGAGGTCGTCGTTGAGCTGATGATCGCGCCCGGGCAGCCGGTACACCCGCGCCTGGCCGATGACGCCCGCGTACAGGTCCGCGTGCGACGGCGGCGCCGTCTCGTCCCCGAGCCCGTGAAAGACCCGCACCGGTACGCCCCGCGGCAGTCGGACGCCGAGGTCCGGTGGCAGCTCGAACTCGTCGCCGGGCCAGCCGCCCGCACCGACGAACGGGGCGGCGACCAGCACGATCATCGCGAGGTCCCGCTCGGGTGGCCGCTCGGCGAGCGCGTGGACGAGGATCGCGCCGCCCACCGAATGGCCCACGACGACGGCCCCGTCGTCAAGTGCCGCGATCTCCCGCCGGATGGCGGCGCTCCAGGTGACGTAGCTCGGGTTGCCCTCGTCGGGCATCCGCGGGTACCGAACCTCGTACCCGTCCCCGAGCCCGCGCCGCAGGCTGTCGGACAACCTGTTGTCCCACTCGTCGTGCGTGCCGGCGCCAGCGCCCTGAATGAACAGGACCTGCGTGGTCGCTGCCATGACGATCCCCTCTCGCATACTGCGTCGAAGCGGCATCAAGCGCCGACGGCGGGGCGAGCCGCAGGGATCGACAGGCGGGGGATCAACAAGGGGGGATCAGCGGAACGATTTCCTGCACAGCGGGGAAAAACACCACTGGTATCCGCTCCCACTTTAACGTATATCGCACCGGGGGCCTTGCCGCAAGACCCCCGTCTTGCCGCAGAATCGTCCGCCGGACACCGGAACGGACGAAGAAACGGGGCTCGATGATCGACAAGTACGTGCGAGATCTGGACGAGGTCGACGAGACTCAGGTCGCGATCGTCGGCGGCAAGGGCGCCCGTCTGGGGACGTTGTCGCGGATCGAGGGCATCCGCGTGCCGGCTGGCTTCTGCGTGACGACCGACGCCTTCCGACGGGTCATCGCCGAGGTGCCCTCGATCGACGATCAGCTCGATCAGCTGTCGCGCCTGAAGCCGGACGACCGGGAGGGGATCCGCGACCTCAGCGCCCAGATCCGCCGGGCCATCGAAGGGGTCGCCCTGCCCGACGACGTGGCGGCGGCCATCACCCGGGCGCTCACCCGGCACGGCGAGAAGGCTGCCTACGCCGTCCGGTCCAGCGCCACGGCGGAGGACCTGGCGACGGCCTCCTTCGCGGGCCAGCAGGACACGTACCTGAACGTGCGGGGTCCGGCGGCGATCCGCACGCACGTCAGTCGGTGCTGGGCCTCGCTCTTCACCGAGCGTGCGGTCACCTACCGTCAGCGCAACGGCATCGACCACCGCGCGGTCCACCTGGCCGTCGTCGTGCAGACGATGGTGTTTCCGCAGGCGGCCGGCGTCCTGTTCACGGCCGACCCCGTCACGTCCAACCGGAAGGTCGCCTCGGTGGAGGCCAGCTTCGGCCTCGGCGAGGCCCTGGTCTCCGGGCTGGTGAATCCGGACTCCTACCGGGTGCGCGACGGCGCGATCATCGAGCGGACGATCGCCAGCAAGCGTCTCGCCATCGAGGCGCTGCCGGCCGGCGGGACCACGAAACAGGCGATCAGCCCGGAGCGACAGGAGCAGCCGGCGCTGACGGACGCGCAGGTCCTGCGGCTGGTGGACGTGGGCCGGCGGATCGAGGCGCACGCCGGCCACCCGCAGGACATCGAATGGTGCCTGGTCGACGGTGACGTCCAGATCGTGCAGAGCCGGCCGATCACGACGCTGTTCCCCGTCCCCACGGCCCGGGACAGCGAGAACCACGTCTACCTCTCGGTCGGCCACCAGCAGATGATGACCGACGCCATGAAGCCGTTGGGGTTCTCCATGTGGCAGCTGACGGCCATGGCGCCGATGCACGAGGCCGGCGGGAGGCTCTTCGTCGACGCCACCGGGATCCTGGCAGCGCCGGCGAGCCGCGCCGGCTTCCTCGACATGGCGGGACGGTCCGACCCGTTGACGCGGGACGCGCTGGAGACCATCCTCGGCCGCCCCGACTTCGTACCGGCGCTTGCAGACGGTCCCGACATCCCGCGGATCAGCGGCAAGCCGACCACGATCGAGAACGATCCGGCGATCGTCACCGAGCTGATCGAGCGCAGCGAGGCGTCACTCGCCGCCCTGCGGCGCGACATCGCGACGGTGACGGGCCCGGCGCTGTTCGACTTCCTGCACAAGGCGTTCGAGGAGCACAAGCAGCTCCTCAGTGACCCCCTGAGCATGCAGGCGATCATGGCGGGCATGCAGGCCACCTGGTGGCTCAACGAGCAGCTGTCCGAATGGCTGGGCGAGAAGAACGCCGCCGACACCCTCACGCTGTCCGCTCCGGGCAACATCACGTCGGAGATGGGCCTGGCGCTGCTCGACGTCGCGGACGTGATCCGACCGCATCCGGAGGTGATGGCCTTCCTGCAGGAGGTCGACGACGACGGCTTCCTCGACGAACTGCCGAGGCTCGCGGGCGGAGCCGAGGCGCGCGACGCCATCTCGGCCTACCTCGACCGGTACGGCATGCGCTGCGTCGGCGAGATCGACATCACGAGACCGCGCTGGAGCGAACGCCCCAGCACCCTCGTGCCCCTGATCCTCGACAACATCAGGCTCCTCGAACCGGGCGCCGCCGGGCGGCGCTTCGAGCAGGGGCGTCAGGCGGCGCAGCAGAAACGCGAGGAACTGCTGGAACGGCTGCGGGCCCTGCCGGACGGGGACACCAAGGCCGACGAGACCACGCGCATGATCGACCGGGTCCGCACCTTCATCGGGTACCGGGAGTATCCGAAGTACGCCATCATCAGCCGCTACTTCGTCTACAAGCAGGCCCTGCTTTCCGAGGCGGAGCGCCTCGCGCGGGCCGGCGTGCTCCGCGACAGGGACGACATCTTCTATCTCACCTTCGCCGAGCTGCACGACGCCGTGCGGACGCACCAGGTCGACGACCACCTCATCGACCAGCGCAGGGACACCTTCCGGTGGCACCGGACGCTGACGCCACCCCGGGTGCTCACCTCCGAGGGCGAGGCCATCGCCGGGGCGTACCGGCGCGACAACGTGCCGGCCGGAGCGCTGGCCGGCCTCGGAGTCTCCGGCGGGGTCGTCGAGGGCCGCGCCCGCGTCCTGCTGGACATCGCCGAGGCCGAGCTGGAACCCGGCGACATCCTGGTCACCTCCTACACGGACCCGAGCTGGTCACCAGTGTTCGTCGCGGTCCAGGGCCTGGTGACGGAGGTGGGCGGCCTCATGACCCACGGGGCGGTCATCGCCCGGGAGTACGGCCTGCCGGCCGTCGTCGGGGTGGCGGACGCGACCAGGCTGATCCGCGACGGGCAGCGGATCCGCGTGCACGGCACCGACGGGTACGTCGAGATCCTGCCACCGCCGAACGACGCCGACGGCCGCGCTCAGTTGTAGGGCATCGTCGGGAACCAGCCGTAGCCGAACATCGCGGGCACCCGGACGGTCCAGTAGACGAGGGTGAAGACGCCCAGCGCGAGCAGCAGCGAGCCGGTGACCGCGAGGGTGCGTGCCGGTCGCGCGGACAACCAGCGGATCAGCCCTCCCCGGGTGGCGAGGACGACGAGTGCGAACAGGATGCCCACGATCGCGATGTTGCCCAGCGACTGCAGCACGAAGGCGGCCGAGCCGTAGAGGGGGTTGCCGTTGTCGGCGGCCCACTGGAACAGCTTGTGGAACAGCGGGTAGGGCCGCCCGATCAGGAAGGCGCCGACCAGCATGCCGAGCACGAAGACGCGGGCGAACGGGCGACGCGCGAAGGGATCGGGGACCTTGTCGAGCGCCGCGAGACCGAGATAGATGAACGCGAGACCGATCACGCCGAAGACCACCACCGACTGCACGAGTCGGACGGGCATGCCGCCGGCAGTCGTCTCCGTCGACAGCTGCGGCAGCGAGTCGCCGAGCAGGACTCCGATGAAGCCGTACGTGGCGGAGACGACGACCATGCCCAGCGCCAGCAGGCCCACCGGCCGGAGCATGAAGCGCAGCCCCGCCGCCGGTGTGCCGCCGGCGCCGGCGTGTGTCATCGGCCCGACCGAGGCGGCCATCGCGATGTTGCAGGCAGTGAACGTGCCCGCCAGGCCGGAGACGAACGCGAACAGCAGGCCCGCCGCGGTGCCGCCGATCGCTGTCGCCTTCGCGTCGTGGCCCAGCAGGGTGTTGGCGACGTTGTCGCCGATCGTCTGGTCGACGAACTGGTATGACCAGAGCAGGGACAACGCGATTCCCGCGAGCACACTGCCGACGATCAGCGCGCCGCGCCGGTCCGAGCGTGCCGGCGTCGGGGAGGGCGGGGTCTGCACGGCCGGTCTCTGCGTGGCGGTCATGGCAGCCTCTTTCCGAATCTGTGACGGCGGGATGCACTGACTGATTCTTCGCGCCGCGGACCGGCCGGTCGTCTTCCTGCTTGCGGTTTCCCGCGTGCGGAGGACGGCCGGCCGGTCCGGGGCGACCGACGGGGTCAGCGGGCGATCGGCAGCTCCACCGCCGCCGGCGGCGGCACCGGCTGCACGGGGGTGCGGGCGCCACGCCGTTCGGCGAGCCACCTGCCCCACCAGAACAGACCCCGGGCCAGGCACACGATCGTGACCGCGAAGAACAGGGTGTAGACGACGTTGAACAGCATCAGGACGCCGTACACCATGGCCACGGAGGAGCCGAACATGAACTGCCAGCGGGGCTTGGAGGGCGTGGTGCCCGGGTCGGTGATCATGTAGTTGGTGAACAGCACGAACGCCACCCCGGTCATGATGCTCAGCGCCGACCAGAGCTGGACGTCCCAGACGTAGTGCCGGATCAGGGCCTGGATGACGAAGCCGCCGACCCAGCCGACGATCAGCGCGACCTTCTTCGTGAGCATCGCGTTGAGGATCGTGCCCGCGGTGAGCACGACCATCGGGATGAACATCCGGAAGACGTCGGGCACGTTCTCCGTGAAGTGGTACGGCGGGGCCACGTTGACCCAGGAGAACGCGAGCAGCGTGATGGTGATGCCGAAGTTCGACGGGTTCATGAAGTGCCGCATGCGTCCGGCGATCGGGGCCTGCAGCACGGCCTTCTGCCCGACGGCCACGACCACGGCGAAGGCGATCGGCCAGAACATGTCGTTGGCGTACAGCAGCATGTTCGCGGCGAGCGCGGTGATGTGGGTCGGCAGCAGGAACGTGTAGACGCCCCACGCGCCGTTGCCGCTGTAGGCCGGTCGGCGGCCCAGGGAGCGGGCGGCGACCGCCTCGATCGCGATCTCGACCGTGTACCCGATCGCCAGGGCGAACAGCGGCCAGGTCCAGGGCTGCTCGAACCCGAGGATCGTGTAGCCGAGGATGTTGAGGATGGACATGGAGATGGCGAAGTTCCGCAGGGCCAGGTAGCGGGGGTCGCGCTTGTCCACCCGGGGTACGGGCGGTCGCCTGTCGACGCCGGCCGGTGCCCGGTCGGGTCCGCTGCCGTTGCGGGTCGCGTCGGCGACCTCGGCCGTGGTGGTCACGCCCACCGGGGCGCGTTTGACGTCCGTCATGGTGTGGTCAGCTCCTGGGCTCGGTCGGTGAGCGTGAGGTCGTGCCATCCGGCGGAGAGGGGCAGGGTCTGCTGATGCTGGACACCGTCGAGGTCGCGCCAGCTCAGTTCGACGGTGACGGGCGTGCCGCCCTGGTCACCGAGTCCGAAGAACAGGTCGAAGCTGCGCTTGCCGGAGTGCCCGCCGCCGCCGTCGAGCTGGGCGAGCTGGGTGCGGCCGTCGGCAGTGGTCACCCGAGCCTGCGCGCCGTAGGCCGGGGTGCGGGCGTCGTTGCCCGTGGCGGCGCCGAGTGCGGGCCGGTGCAGCCGCAGCCCGAGGAAGTCGCCGACCTGCGCCTTGGTGTTGTGGTAGTAGGCGGGCGGTCCCCACTGGCGTGCCACCGCGAAGTCCTGGCGGCCGTCGCCGTCGGTGTCACCCACGGCGATACCGCGGGTCGGGGTCCGGTCGTCGAGTCCGAGCTGCGGACTCAGGTCGACGTAGCGGCCGTTGTCCTCCGGTGCCCAGAACGCCAGCGCGTTCGAGCCGGCGATGTCGTCGCCCGGCTGCGCGTTGGGCCACATGTCCGGCTCGCGCAGCATCAGGTCGTTGCTGGCGGCCAACTCCTGGAGCCAGTTGAACCGGTTGACAGTGCCCTTGACGAAGCCGCAGGACTGGACCACGACGAGGCGTCCGCTGTTGTCGAAGTCGGCCATCTTGACGTCCCAGCCCCAGCCGACCCAGGCGAGGTTCTTGGCCGAAGCCTTGTTCTCGAAGGGAGCGATGCCCTTGGAGAGCCGTTCCCGCGCCTCCTGCGGGTTGGCGGCGGTGTTCTGCCAGACGAAGTTGCTCTCCTCCAGCCCCCACGACTCGGTGATGTTGCTGACGAAGGCGTC
Source organism: Micromonospora sp. DT63 (assembly GCF_049841615.1). Classification (NCBI taxonomy): domain Bacteria; kingdom Bacillati; phylum Actinomycetota; class Actinomycetes; order Micromonosporales; family Micromonosporaceae; genus Micromonospora; species Micromonospora sp. DT63. The sequence continues at coordinate 71,124 of NZ_JBNCKQ010000014.1, forward strand.
GAACCGGCCGGTGCCGCGCAGATCGGCGAAGTCGACGGCCATCCCCTTGAACGAGTCGTGCCCCACGACCAGCGACTTGGGGTCCAGCGGGCCGCGGCGTCCCTCGGCCAGGGCGAACCTGATCCGGCCGGGAGCCGACACGTTGTGGAAGAAGCGGTCGTTGCCGAAGTCGTTGGCGAGGTACAGCTCGGGCAGCAGATCCCCGTCGAGGTCGGCGGAGGCCGAGGCGAGCGTCCATCCGGTGGCGTACCGGGGGTCGATCGCGCTCTGCTGCTCGTAGGTGACGCTCGGCTCGGCGCCGGTGGTGGCCGCGGTCCAGCGCAGGATGTGCGCCCCGCCGGCGTTCTGCGCGCGGGACATGGAGTGGTTCATCTGCACGTTCGGCAGGCCCTGTGCGTCGAGCACCTGGGAGTCCGGGAAGTAGTTGAAGATCCCGATGTCGGGCCGGCCGTCACCGTCGAAGTCCGCGACAGCCGTCGCGTTGGTGTTCCACAGTGGCCCGTGGTAGCGGCCGTCGGCGGTCTGCTGCTGCGGGATCAGCTCGACCGGGTGGTACGACGCGAGGCTCAGGTCCGCCGCGTCTCCGGTCTGCAGGAACACGACAGGCGTGCGTCCCCAGTAGACGACGAGCAGATCGGTCCGGCCGTCGACGTTGAAGTCGCCGGGTGTGCAGCCCATCGGGGCGATCGCCGGTCCCATCGGCAGCGGCGCCGGGTCCAGCACGAACGGCGCGTAGCGGGCGCCGCCGCCGGGCGCCGGCGTCACGATGGCGCTGTCGCTGCGGGGGTCGACGAGGCAGAGGTCGTTGGCGCCGCCCTTCCCGTCGAGGTCGTTGACCGCCACTCCGGCGCCCACCGACGAGATCCAGGACCGGATGTGCTCGTACTTCGGGTTCACCGTCCGGATCGTGCGCTGCGGCAGACCCGGCGGCAGGGCGATGGGCATCTCGGTGAACGCGAACTGTGACGCCATCGCGCGTCGGTCGGCCGCGGATGCGGTCGGCAGCCGCGAGATCGTGAACAGCCCCGCGACGAGTACCAGGACGAAGACGACGGGAATGAGTCTGCGCAGCGGACCCACTGGTTTCGGTGGCAACGATCCCCCTCGGGTGGTGCCCGACCCGGCCGGGTCGGGCGTTCGGGTGGTGCGGTAGTGGGTGACAGCGGTCCGCGGTCACCCGGCGGTGTCCTCAGTCCGCCGGACGCACGCTCATCGGCAGGCCGCCGCGTATGCGCAGCGACAGCATCGGCTCGGGTACGACGGTGTGCGTGGCGACCGTCGTGAGCGTCAGGTCCCGGGCCAGTACGGCGAGGACGAAGGCGGCCTCCATCAGGCCCAGGTGGTTCCCGACGCAGAACCGCGGTCCCGCGCCGAACGGGATGTAGGCGTACCGCGGGCGGTCGGTGGTGCGGGCCGGGTCGAAGCGCTCCGGATCGAAGCGTTCGGGCTGGTCCCAGAAGTCCGGGTGGCGGTGCAGCGTGTAGGGGCAGATCAGCACGTCGGCGCCCGCCGGCACCGCGTACCCGCCCACCATGTCGGCGGCGAGCGCCTTGCGGGGCAGGATCCACACCGGCGGGTACAGGCGTACCACCTCGTCGATGACCATCGCGGTGTACCGCAGCCGGCCCAGGTCGTCGAAGGTCGGCAGCCGGTCGCCAAGCACCGCGACCGCCTCTTCCCGCAACCGGTGGCGCACCTCGGGATGCCTGTCGAGCAGGTAGAGCGCCCAGCTCAACGTGCTGGCGGTGGTCTCGTGCCCCGCGAGCAGCAGGGTCACGAGCTCGTCGCGCAGCCGCTGCCGTCCGACCCGGGGGTCGGGCTCGGCCCGGGCCGACACGATGAGCCGCGACAGCACGTCGTCGCGGTCACCGGTGTGGCTCCCGCGCTCGGCGACGAGCTGGTCGACGATCGTCTGGAGACGGCGGCGGGCCCGCCGGAACCGCACCTGCCGCGGCAGCGGCACCCAGGGCGGCACGGCGCTCAACGACGCCAGCTCGAACATGGCCTGGTCCTGCACCACGGCGAAGTCGCGCCCGATCGACGGGAACCGCCCGAGGTCGGTGTCGAGCAGGGTGCGCCCGAGCACGCCGAGAGTCAGACCCGTCATCTCCTGGAGCACGTCCACCGGACCCTGGCGGCCGAGCGTCCGCAGCCGGCCGACGAGGGCCGCCGCCTCCTCGGCGACGATGCCGGCCTGCTGGGCGATGCGCCGGCTCTGGAACGCCGGCTGCGCCACCCGGCGCTGCTTGCGCCACAGCTCACCCTCGCTGGTCAGCAACCCGTCGCCGAGTGCCCGGCGGGCGTGCACCAGGCCGATGCCCTTGTGGTAGTTGGCCGCGTTGTCGGCGAGCACGTGCTTGGCGTGCTCGGGGTGGTTGAAGAAGTAGAGCTCCTTCGGACCGACCGGCAGCAGCGCGGCGTCGCCGTAGCGGGCGGCCGCCGACGTCATCATGCCGAGGCGGTCGCGGCCCATCGTGATGAGCATGCTGACGGCCGACGCGCGCGACGGACCGGGAAGGGACGGCGCCGGGCCGGTGACGGCGGTCATGACGCCACCACCGCCGACGGCGCCCGCTCGAGCCGGCGGAACCGGCCACCGAGGAACACGAGGGCCTCGCCGTCGCCGTCGTCGTACCGGCGCATCCCGCACGGACGGCCCAGGAAGATCGTGTGATCTCCCCCGTCGTACGACCGCCAGAGCTCGCACTCGATGTGGGCGGCGGCGCCGCCGAGCAACGGCGCCGCCGTCCGCGCGCCCGGCCGCCACTCGGTGAACTCGAACTGTTCCGGTCCGAGTGGACGGCGGCGGTCGGCGTAGTAGCGCGCCACCGCCTCCTGATCGGCGGCCAGGACGGAGACGCCGAACGCGCCGGCCCGGCTGAGCGCCTGGTGCATGAGGGCGTCCCGCCCGACGCACACCAGGATCAGCGGCGGGTCGAGGGACACCGCGCTGAACGAGTTCGCGGTCATGGCGTGCGGTTCGTCCCCGCCGACGCTGACCACCGTGACACCTGTGGCGAAGGTCCCGCAGACGCGGCGCATCAGCACCGGGTCCGTCAACTCTTCCGTCCCGAAGGTCGTCATCGTCGGACCCCGGCGGCGGCGTACGGTTCCAGAGCGCGTTCGAGCGCCTCCGGGACCCGGGTGGGAACGGTCCGGTTGTTCGGGCCGCGCATGCAGGCGACCCGCTGGGCGCCGCGGGCGACGAGTGTCTCGCCGGCCGGTCCGGTCCGCACGTAGTCGAAACCGAATTCGAGCTGCGTCTGGGCCAGTTCGAGCAGCCGCATCCGAACGGCGATCTCGTCGAACGCGGTGATCTCGGCGAAGAACTCGCACTCGACCTTGAGCGTGAACAGTTTGAGGTCGTTTTGCAGGTCGGCGAGGACTGTCGGTGCCCGGTCCTTCAGGAACATCTCCCGGCAGCGGCCCTGCCACCGCAGGTAGTTGACGTAGTAGACGTTGCCGACGATGTTCGTCTCCTCGAACCCGACGGTGTGCCGCAGCTCGTAGTAGCTCTCCATGCTCATCCCTCCGCACCGGCCAGAACAGTGATGACGACCCGTCCGTCGCTGCCGCGCAGGCTCGTGACGAACGAGGCGGCCCGAGCGCCACCGGCGGCGAAGAGCACCCAGCCGGGACGTGCCGTACCGCCCAGGACGAGTGGGCCGCGCATCGGCAGGCCGGCCTTCTGCATCGCCTCGACAGCGGTCCAGACCCGGGTGGAGGCGGTGTCGGCGTCCTCGCCCGAGTCGCCGGCCAACTGCTCGGCGAGTTCGGCGTGGGGGCCGAGCAGGCCCTTCCACTCCTCGGGGCTGCGCCGCGCCACGCTCTCCAGGTCGCAGCCCAGGACGCCCGACCCGGCGACGGCCAGCGTCACCCCGGCGCCGTGCGCGATCGACACGGTGTGCTCCCCGGCGACCTCGGGCCGTCCGTCCGGCCGGTAGGTGATCTCGACCGGCCGCCCGAGCGCCTGCCCGACCGCGCGGACGCTGTTGCGTCGGCGCGTGGCGGTGTGCTCGCCCGGCTCGGGTGACACCGCGTCGGGCTCGATGGCGACGGCGACGCCGGTGAGCCCGAGGTCGCCGAGCACACGCTCCAGGTAGGAGCCGAGTAGCGGTGGCACCCAGGGGCCGGCGCCGTCCTGCTTGCGGACCGCGCGCAGCCGCAGGCCCTCCCAACGCTCGACGGTCATTCCGGACTCGGTGCGCAGGGCGATGTCGTAGACGTACGTGTCGCCGTCGCGCTCGCGTTCGGTGGCGCAGTACCGCAGCTCGCGGGCGGACGACAGCTTCTCCCCGCCGGGGTGGATGCGTTCCACGCCGACGGGCAGCAGCGTGGCGTCCGGCACGCACACCTGGTTGCCGTGCATGAGCGCGTCGCGGACGCCGGGGTCGCCCAGCAGCAGCGTCGCGGAGACGTACGGGGCGAACCACGCAGTCGAGTCGTCGGCCTCCACTATCGCGTCCACGTGCCGGGCGGCGGCCCGGTGGTACTGCCGGAGCCGCTGGAACCGGCCGCCCTGGAACAGGGTGTCTCCGTACAGGTCGTCGAGCGGGGCGATCGAGGCCGGCGCGAGACCGTCCGGCACCTGGTCCGGAGGGCCGTCGGGCACCGTGTCGGCGCCGAGGCGCAGCCGGGCGGTGAAGTGGTCGGCGGTGAAGCCGGTCTCCTCGCTGCGGATCGCGACCTCGACGACGTCGTCGTCGGTGACCAGGGCCGCCACCCGGATCCTCGTGTGCCCGTGGGGCGCGACGATGATGGGCCGCAGGAACTCCGCCCGTTCGATGACCGGGAGGACGTCGGCGCCGGAGAGGGCCGCGGCCACCTGCGCCATGGCCTCCATCCCGAAGACCGCGGGGAACAGCAGGTTGCCGTCCAGGTCATGATCTTCCAGGTAGCGGTCGGTGCCGACGTTGAGTTCCGTCTCGACCACGAGTTCGACCTGGTGGTAGCGGACCAGGGCGCGGTCGACGAAGCGCAGCAGCGGCAGCGCCGGCTGGTGGTACCGGACCGTGTGGATGCCCTCGGTGCGGCCGCTGATCACCACCACTACCGGCGCGGTGGTGTCCGCGACCAGACGCCGCAGGATCGCGATGCCCTGGTCGGGGGTGATGGGCGTGACGCCCTCGCGGCTGAGCGACTCGACCACCGACAGCCGCTCCCCCATGCCGACGCCCGACCAGACCGACCACTCGAGGCACCGGGTGCGGCACTCGGGGTACGCCCGGGAGAAGGCGACGGTCTCCTCGGCCAGCCAGTCGTTGGCGGTGGCGTAGTGCGCCTCGCCTCGCAGCCCCGCCCGGCCGATGATGCTGCCGAGCGTCACGAGCAGCCGGAGCCGGGGCTTCTCGACCGCGTCGAGCACCGCCCGCAGGCCGTCGACCTTCGGTGCCAGAGTGCGTCGGAACGCGGCCGGGTCCAGGCTGGTCAGGCCGGCGGGTTCGTTGCGGCCCGCGCCGTGCAGAACACCGGTGATCGTCCCGAGTTCGGCGGAGAGGTCCTGCACCGCCTGCCGTACGGCGGCGGCATCGGTGACGTCGGCGCGGGCGTACCGCACGGTGACACCGGCGGTGGCGATCCGGGCCAGGTTCGCGGCCAGTTCGGCGTCCTCGGCGGGGTCGGAACGGCCCAGCACCGCGAGGCTGGCGCCGCTGTCGGTGGCCAGGGCGAGGGCGCACTCGGCAGTGATGCCCTTGCCCCCGCCGGTCACCAGCAGCACGTCGTCCGGGCCGAGCGGGGCCACCGCCGCCGCGGGGCGTACCGGCAGCGCGCGCAGCGTCGGGACGCGCCGCACCCCGTCGTCGTGGTGCACCTCGGTGAAGCTGGTCGTGGCGGCGACCTCCCGCACCACCAGCTCCACCGCCGGGTCGCCGGCGGCCGGCAGGTGCACGACGGTGACCCGCACGGACGGCGCCTCAAGATGCAACGTCCGGGCGATGGCCGCCGCGCCCCGACCGTGCCCGACCAGGACGAAGCGGGTGCTGCCGGTGGAGATGGCCTGCTGCGCTCCCCGCAGGGCCGGCTCCAGTTGCTCCTCGGTGCAGTCCGGTGGCAGGCAGACCAGGACGCCGCCGCCGAGCCCGGCCTGTTCGAGCGCCGCGCCGAGAGCCGCGGCGAACGGGTGGTCCGCCGACGCGTGCACGTGCCACGGACCGTTCGCTGCGGTGGCGTCGCCGGGAACCGCCGGCAACGGCACCTCGTCGAGGTCGAGCCGCCAGGGCCGCGCCCAGCCGGCCACACCGGCCACCACCGGCGTGGCGGTGGCGTCGCTGTCCCGGGCCGTACGCGCGAGGGTCTCCATCGTCGCCGCGAGTTCCCGGACGGTGGCGGTGGCGAAGTTGAGCGGCATCTGCGCCGGTGGCAGTTCCAGACGCTGGGCGAGCTGGTTGGCCACCTGGCCGATCGTGATCGAACTCAGGTGCAGGTCGTCGAGCAGGCGGCTGTCCGGCCGGACGAGTTCGATCGGCAACTCGGCGCGCTCGGCGGTGAGCCGCCGCATGAGGTCCTCGGTGGACTCCTCCCCCACCTCGACCGGATCGGTGGTGGTGGTGGACGTGGCCGTGGTGGGCCCACGCTCGATCGCCGCGCTGAGCTCCGGCGCCTGCTCGCAGGGGCTGGTCAGGAAGGAGAACGCGGCGCCTACCTCCAACGGCCGCACGAACCGCCCGTCGAACAGCGCCGCCGGGGCCGGGGCCGCGCCGACGACGTACGCGGCGCCGGCGACCCGCAGCAGACTCGTGAGCGAGTCGTCGTCGGTGTCCACGGCGACCGCCGGGACGTCCGTGACAGTCGTGGCCAGTCCCGTGAGCACCCGCCCGGGCCCGACCTCGACGAACAGGTCGGTGCTCTTGGCGGCGAACGCGACGGCCTGGTTGAACAGGACCGGGTCGGTGATCTGGCGGCGCAGGAGGCCCCGCACGTCGGTGCCGGCGGGCAGCACCTCACCGGTGACGGTGGAGACGACCCGGGCGCCGACCTGGTGGAAGGTCTCGCCGGCGAGGGCGTCGGCGAACGTGTCCGCGGCCGGCGCGACAAGCGGGGAGTGGAAGGCGTGCGAGACCCGCAGCCGCGTCGCGCTCAGGCCGGCGGCCCGAGCCTTGTGGCAGACCGCCTCGATCGCGTCGACGGATCCGGAGACGACCGTGTGCTCGGGCCCGTTGTAGGCGGCCACCACCACCGGCAGCCCCGCGATGATCCCGTCGACCGTCTCCGGGGGCGCCCCGATGTCGGCCATCGTGCCGGCCTGGCTGTACCCGGCCATGGTCCGGCCCCGGACGCCTGCGACGCGCAGGAGCGCCTCCTCGTCGAGGACACCGGCCCACTGCAGGGCCACGATCTCGCCGAGGCTGTGCCCGATCGCGGTGGACGCCTCGATGCCGAGCAGTGCCAGGGCGTGCTGCCCGGCCAGTGACCCGGCGACGATGCGCGGCTGGGCGACCTCGGTCGCGACGACGTCGCTGCCGGTGGGCAGCGCGGCGCGCAGGTAGACGTCGTCGACCTCGGCGAACCGCCGCCGCAGGGCGCCACCGCTGACGCCGCGTCCGGAACCCTGCCCCGGGAAGAGGAAGCTGATCCGGGCCGGGCCGCTGACGTGCCCGAGCAGGAATCGGCCGTCGGGGCGGATCAGTGCCGCCTCGCCGGATTCGACGGCCTCGCGGGCCGCGGTCAACAGCCGCTGCGCCTCCTCGGGTGACGAGGCCACGATCGCGGCCCGGAACGGCCGGTCCTGTAGGTCGCGGTGGAGCGTCGCCGCCAGGTCGCCCAGCTCCGCGTACGAGATCGCGGACACGAAGTCGCTCAGCTCGGCGAGCCGGACGGCCAGTTCCTGGGGCGAGGCCGCGTCCACCAGCAGCAGCTCGGCGTCCTGGGCGGAGGCGGCCAGGCTGCGGACGCGGCGATCCGGCACGGGCCGGCGCGGGCCGTGGCGTTCGAGCACGACGTGCGTGTTGATGCCGCCGAAGCCCATGGCGGTGATGCCGGCCCGCACCGGGACCGCGCTCGGCCACGCCTCGGCCTTGCGCAGGGTGCGCAGCCGGGCGCCGTCGGCGGTGAGGATCTCGTGGGGGTCGACGGAGCCGACGCTCGGGGGAAGCACCTCGTGGTGCACGGCCATCGCGGCGCGGATGAAACCGGCCACCCCGGCGGCGGCCTTGGTGTGACCGATCATCCCCTTGACCGAGCCGATGACGGCCGGCGGCGCGTCGGGATTCGCCGTCTCGCGGGCGCTGGACAGCGCCGTGAGCTCGGTGGTGTCCCCGACCTTCGTGCCGGTGCCGTGCCCCTCGAACAGCCCGACGGTGTCGATGCCGAACCCGGCCCGGTCGTACGCGCGGCGCAGGGCGAGCTGGTAGCCGTCGACCTCGGGCCGGGTGATGCCACCGCGGCCGTCGGACGAGACGCCCCAGCCGGCCACCGAGGCGTAGATCCGGTGACCCGCCTCGGCGGCCTCCTCGGCGCGCATCAGGACCAGCATGCCGCAGCCCTCACCCGGCCAGAACCCGTTGGAGGCGCGGTCGTAGACCCGCATCTCCCCGCTGGCCAGGGCGCCGGTCTTCGCGAAGCCGATGACCTCGAACGGGTCGATGGACAGGTCGACGCCGCCGGCGATCGCGACGTCCAGTTCTCCGTCCAGCAGGGCCCGGCTCGCGGTCACCACGGACAGCAGCGACGACGAGCAGGCGCCGTCGACGGTGTAGCCGCCGCCCTTGAGGTCGAAGTGGTTGCAGATGCGTCCGGCGATCGTGTTCGCCAGGGCGCCGGCGAGCGTGTCCTCGTTCACCGGCGGGAACGGGCTCTTGTACGCCTCCTCGTAGGTGGCGAGGAAGGCCGACAGCTTCTCGTCGTCCCAGCCCTCGGCCCGCAACGCCGCGGCCACGGTCCGCCGCACGTACGGCCAGCGCAGCCGCATCTGGTTGGCGCGGGAGAACTCACCGGTCAACGTGTTGCCGACGATGACGCCCGTGCGTTCCTGGGGCAGGCCCTCGCCGGCCGGGAAACCGGCGTCGGCCAGTGCCGTCGCGGCGGTCTCCAGGGCCAGCCAGTGGGCCAGATCGGTCGACCGGTACGTGCTCCCGGCGACCTTGTAGCCGACCCGGTCGAACTCGTAGCCCTCGATGACCGCGGCGTTGCGCGCGTAGAAGCGGTCCGGGGCGGCCGGGTCGGCGTCGAAGTAGTCGTCGGCGTTCATCCGGACGTCGGGGAGCCGCCGGAACGCCCGGCGACCCGCGATCGCGTTCTCCCACAGTTCCTGCGGTGAACGGGCGTCGGGGTAGCGGCACGCCATCCCCACCACGGCGATACTTGTCATTGCTCACTCGGCTTTCGTGTCGCTGGCGACGGGTCGAAGGCATTCCTGATGCGCTGGCGCCACACCTCGTAGGCGGGCAGGACGTCGTCCGGGGGCAGCCCGACCCGCGCCTCGTCGGTCACCCGCGTCGCGTCGCTCACCGTCATGCCACAGAGGACACGGGTCGCCAGCTCGTTGTGCGGCGTGACGAGGTCGGCGCGCAGCCGGGCCGCGGCGCCGAACGACGCGCCCTGCGCGAGGTCCGGCCGGTACGGCCCCGCGCACTCGGCGAGCCAGGTCAGTTCCCGTTCACTCGCGCCGCCCGCGTAGCAGACGGCGAGGCCCGCCCCGGCGTACAGGTCGCGCCGGCGTTCGGCGGGGAACTCGTCGAGGAGGCGGACGAGCTGCTCCGGGTCCGTTCCGGCGACGAACCAGCAGGCCCGGCCGATGCCCTGGTCGATGGCGCGTACCGAGTAGTCCCGGGGGCCGTCGGCAGGCCACGCGAAGGTGGCCGGCCGATACCGCTGGCGCACGTACCTGTCGGTCCTGAAGTACGCCTCGTGGAACCCGTACCCGTCGAGGACGAGCCAGCGCAGCAGCGGGTCCGGGGCGTACAGGCGGGGCCACAGCAGACGCGGCAGGCGGGCCATCGCCCAGCCCACTCCGACGTACGCCATGTAGACGTGCTCGTCGTGGTCGGCGAGGAACCGCGCGACGTGCCGCGACCGCCCGGGCAGGGCGTCGCGGATGGCGAAGGCCATCGCGGCGCCCTCGTAGGCGAAGCCCCGGTACGCGGCAGGCGTGGCCTCGACGGTGGGTGCCGCATCCGCCGGGCCGTGCGCCTCCGCGGCGGCCCCGAATCCGTGCAGGAACGAGCTGCCGACTGTTTCGAGGCGCTCGCGGGCCTGTTCGTCCTTGAGGTGGAATCCGCGCGTGCTGACTTTGGTCTCCCGCACGTCGGGGGTCATAATACGACGTCGCAGTCTGGTCAATGAACTCATCGTATGCTCCGGCCTTCCCGCTGAGACCTCATTGTTACGCGACTATGCGCGACGGAACTTCTCCAACATTGCGGCGGTTGCCGATGACGCGGTGAAGGCGGCAGGTTTCCACAGGTCAAGGCCATCTACCGGCAGCCGAGTGGATAGTGGACAGCGGGAATGACCATTGCGGCGCGGTTAGCGCAACACAGGAGATGGACTCGGGGGCGGCCCGATACCACGATGACTGGCATCCGACCGACACCTCCGGAATTGACATCCGGACTTCCTCGAAGGAGCGTGCCGTGGAATCCGACGAAGCGGCCGAACACCGGGTGCGTACGATGATTCTGGAGGCATTTGCCGACACCATCATCCCGGGTGAGAAGCGCGGCCCTGACGATGCGGCGATCGCCGGCGTCGACGTCGGCGGCGGTGCCGTCGCGGGTGGCGCGATCGAACTGCTCGAAGACCCCGCCGGAGGGCTGGCGCCGGCGCTCGACACGATCTGCGTGGAACTCGACGAGTACGCCCGGGAGCACGCCGCCACCACGGGCCTCGACCTGAACCCGGACCTGCCGCCCTTCGTGGGCCTGCCGTTCGAGGCCCGGACCGCGCTGATCGAGAAGCTGACCAGCCCCGACCACCCGGACAAGCAGATGTGGGTGGGGTTGGCGCTCTTCTGCAACATGGCCTTCGACAGCGCGCCACACCTGCACACCGTGGAGGCGCTGGCCACCGGGCATCCGGGCCTGCTCGCGATGGGCTACGAGACGCCCGACTCGGACGGGCTCTGGCGGTTCCCCACGTTCTCGTACGGCCGGCAGCTCGCCAACCCCCATCCGTCCACCACCGCAACGGGGAGCCCCGCATGACGGCCACCGAGTCCACCGACGTCCTGGTCATCGGCAGCGGCTTCGGGGGCGCCATCGCCGCGTACCACCTCGCCGCCGGCGGCGCCCGGGTGACGGTCCTGGAGCGCGGTCCGTGGCTCAAGGCCGACGATTTCGAGCACGACTTCAAGCTGGGCTCGTCGTACACCCGGGTCTTCGACTTCGTCATCGGTGACGGCATGAGCGTGCTGGGTGGCAACTGCGTGGGCGGCGGCAGCGTCGTCTACTTCGCCACGATGCCGCGGGCGCCACGCTTCGTCTTCGAGCGCCAGGGCAGCATCGGGCGACGCATGTGGCCCGCCGCCATCAGCCGCGACACCCTGGAGCCCTGGTACGACCGGGTGGCCGAGGCACTGCCGATCACCCAGCAGACCTGGGACCGGGTTCCGTACGCCGGTGGCCTGTTCGGCGCCGCCTGCCACCACGCCGGACGTACCGCCAACCCGGCGCCGTCGGCCATCGATGTGGACATGTGCACGAACTGCAACTGGATGATGGCCGGCTGCCGCTTCGACGCCAAACGCTCGCTGCTGCTCAACTACCTGCCGGCCGCCCTGGCGCACGGCGCCGAGATCCGGCCGCTGCACGAGGTGCAGCACCTGGTCCGGAACGACGACGGCAGCTACCGGGTCCACTATCGCGTGGTCGACGAGGAGGACTACCGGATCCTGCACGGCGAGGGGACGATCGACGCGAAGATCGTCGTGATCGCCGCCGGCGCGGGCGCCACACCGGTGATCCTGCAACGGTCGGAGCCCCATCTGGGCCGGATGCCGCACGCGGTCGGGCGGTACTTCTCCGGCAACGGTGAGCGCCTCAACACGGCAGTGTTCGACGAGGACCGGGTCCGCGAGGTGCTGAAGCTGTCGCGGCCGGACGGACGGGCCTACGAGGCGTACCAGATCGGACGGGGCCCGACGGTCGCCAGCTGGGACCGGCTCGACGGCACCCTGCCCGAGTACGAGCGGTACTCCCTCGAACAGCTCTACTTCCCGCCGGCGCTGGGCACGATCCTGGCGCAGGTGCCCGACGCGAGCCCCAGCTGGTTCGGCCGGGACAAGAAGGAGATGCTGCGCCGCTGGCAGTCGTGGTTGACGATCTTCACCATGTCGGAGGACGACAACGAGGGCGTCTTCGGCCCGCCGCCGGAGACCGGCAACGCCCACCGCTTCTCGCAGCAGATGCTGGGCCACGGCCCGCTGCGGTACCAGCCCACGGCGAACACCCGGCGCGGATGGTCCCTGGCCGACGCCGACGTCAAGGACATCCTTGAGCGCGACGGGCTGTCCCGCGTGATGCCGTGGACCAACGACCTGGTGGGCGCCTACACCGTGCATCCCCTGGCCTCGTGCCGCATCGGCGACGACCCGGCGACGTCGGCGCTTGACGACCGCCACGAGCTGCGGGGGCATCCGGGCATCTTCGTAACCGACGGATCGGCGGTGCCCGGTGCGTTGACCGTCAATCCGGCCTCGACGATCGCGGCCCTCGCCGAACGCGCCATGCCGGGCATCGTGCGGGCCGCGCGGGAACGGGGTGTCGAGGTGACCTACGGTGCGCCGTCGCCGGACGGCGAGACCGCCGGTCGGCGTGCGGTCGCCCACCTGCGGTCATGAGTTTCACGGTCGCCGGGCTGGCCCGGCGGAGCACCTTCGCGCACCTGCGATATGTCTCCCCGGTGCCTCCGGGGGCCGCGCCGGTGCCGGTCCGCCGGGTGTACGAGCAGGTCGAACGTGACTTCGGCCTGCTCGCGCCGCCCATCGCCCTGCACGCCCGCGCGCCGGGCCTGCTCGCCGCGGCCTGGTGCATGCTGCGCGAGACCCTGCTCGTCTCGGGCACGACGAGCCGTCGTGAGCGCGAGGCGGTGGCGGCAGCGGTGTCGGCCGCCAACGCCTGCCCCTACTGCGTGGACGTCCACCAGGCAGCCGTACGCGGGCTCGGGCGGCGGGGCAGCTCGCCGCCGCCGCTGCCGACGGTCCTGTCGCCGGAGCTGATCGGCGTGGCCGTCGACTTCCACTACCTCAACCGCATGGTGAACGTCTTCCTGCGGGAATCACCGCTGGCTGCGGTTCCCGCTCCCCTGCTCGGTGGCGCCCGGAGCGTCGCGGCACGGTTGATGGGTCGGCTGGCCGGTCGGGAGGCGGTGGCCGGGCAGTCCCTGCCGCTGCTGCCCGGCACGGCCGGCACTGTTCGGCGCCTACCGGACGACCTCCGGTGGGCTGCGGGGCTGCCACACGTCGCCGCCGCCATGACCGGAGCGGTGGCGGTCATCGAGGACGCCGGGCAGCGGGCGGTGCCTCCCGCCGTACGGCGGTTGGTACGCGAGTGCCTCGTCGACGACGCCGCCCCTGGCGACCTGGCGGGGATGGCGGACTGGCTCGACAGGCGGCTGGCGGGGCTCTCCGTCGCCGACCGGGCGACCGGACGACTGGCGATGCTCGTCGCCTTCGCCTCGTACCGGGTTTCCGACTCGGCGGTTGCCGCGGTACGCGCCGAGGGCCACGACGACGTCGCGTTGCTCGCCCTGGCGGCCTGGGCCGCCCTGACCGCGGCACGCCGGCACGGCGACGTGCTGGCCACCGCGTACGAGGCGGTCGGCTGACCGGCGCACGACCACAGGCCCGGCCGGATATCGGCCGGGCCTGTTTCGGTGTGCTGTCAGACCTTCGGCACGTCGAACAGGGAGGGGAACTTCGCGATCAGCGCGAGGTCACCCCGGGTGCGCAGCCGGCCCTTCATCGTCAGCACGACCGGATGCGCGTTGCCCGTCACCACGAGCAGGAAGTCGGCGCCGCCGATCGTCAGCGTCAGCTTCGGCTCGCGGTCCGCGACGGGAGACACCCGGCACACCCCGTCGGCGATCTCCAGCTGGTAGCGGTCGACACCGCCGTCGGGTCGGTCACCGATCACCCAGTGGATGACGGCGTCGAGACCTGCGGCCCGGTCGGCCCGGAACACGTCAGGCATCCGCCGGAACACCTCCCGCAACAGGGCGTCCCGGCGTTCCCCGCTCATCAGCGCGCGGACGTCCGGCATCGGGGTGCTCTTGACGAAGATGGCGAGATCACGGGGCGCCAGCGCCGCCGGATCGGCGTTGTTGGTGGTCATCGAAGACTCCTCTGGTCGTCGTCCGCGGCGGTCCTAGCTGTCGCTGACGCCAGCGGGCTGGATGACCCGCTCCCGGATCACCCGCCGCCACTCTTCGTAGGCCAGGCCGTCGGCGGGGGCGTCGACCGCCGCGGCGTCGGCCAGCTCGGCGGCGGCCTGCGACGACAGGCCGGTCAGCGCCCGCGCCGCCGCGTCGGTGTGCTCCGGGCAGTAGCCCGCCCACGTCCGCGCCTTGGCCGCGAAGACCGAGCCCTGGGCGAGGTGCGGGCCGAACTCGCCGGCCAGCGACCGCAACGCCTCGAAGCCCGCGGTGTCGCATCCGCCGGCGAACGTCGCGGCCAGTCCCACACCACTCCACAGGTCCGCGCGGCGCGCGGCCGCGAAGCCGTCGACGGTCACGGCCACCGCCGCCGGATCGGCCGCGTGCCGGAACCACAGCGCCCGGCCGACGCCCTGGTCGAACGCCCGCGCGAAGTAGTCGGCGTGCCCCTGCCACGGGTACGGCCGCGGCAGTCGCTGCCCGGTGATCCAGGTTGCCTGGTCGAAGTACGCCTTGTCGAAGCCGTAGCCGTCGACGGCCAGCCAGCTCATCGTCGGGTGGTACGGGATCCCGGTGAGGTCCGGCAACACCTTGCGCCACAACACGCGCGGCAGCCGGGCCATCGCGAAGCCGATACCGATGCAGGCGAGGAAGTAGTGCGGGCGTCCCGGCCCCTCCAGCAGCTCCCGGGTGCGGGAACCGCCTGCCGTCGCGTCGAGGACCGTGTAGGCCATCGTCGCGCCCTCGTAGGCGAAGCCACGACGTTCCGGGTCGACGAGAGCGAGCCGGCGTTCCAGCTCGGCGACGCTCGGACCCTCGATCGCCCACTCGAAGCCGCAGACCACCGCCTGCGGGATCGCCTCCAGGTGGACCGTGGTGGCGGAGGTGGTGACCGGGAAACCGAGCGCGGCGAAGGAGACCTGCTTTAGCGACGGCGCGAGAACCATCCGGCGCATCGAACCCAACACTCTGGACATACCGGCCACCCTTCGTTCGGGGCCACGGCGGCGGTCACCGCGGCGATTTCATCCTCACCGGGTTCGGTGAGCCGCGCGTCTCCGAGCGTGCCCGGTCGATTTCCGGCCCTGCGCTGGGCTTTCGACGTGGTCCCGCACGCCCGGGATGGGACCGGCGTCGTCGCCGGGTGTGTCCACCCGGCGACGACGCTCAGCTCAGTTGGCCCGATCCGCGAACTGACCCGGCTCCCGGCCCGGGCCGGCGGGGCCCCGATAGGCCTGGGCGATCTCCAACCAGTGCGTGGCGATGTCCCCCTGCGCACGTACCGCGAGATCGTCGCGGTGCCGGCGGCGGGTGACCAGCAGGCAGAAGTCCTCCGCGGGCCCGGTGACGCGCTCCGGCGACTCCGCCGGGCCGAACTCCCACAGGGCGCCGGACGGTGCGGTGATCTCGAAGCGGAACTCGACGTCCGGGGTTTCGAGCCCGCGCGCCTGGTAACCGAAGTCCCAGGTCCGGACCGCGAACCCCACGATCTGCCCGATCCGGTCGGTGAACGTGCGCCGGACGCCGAGGGCGTCGGCGATGTCCTGACCGTGGGCGAAGAGTTCCATCATCCCGGCCATGGCCAGCACCGCCGCCGGCAGCGGACGCACCAACCACGGGACGAGCTGGTTCATCGGCAGGGCGCCCAGCGCCTTCTCGGCCCACGCCCGCTCCTCCCGCCACCGCCGCAACAACTCGGCGGGCTCCTCGGCGAGGTAGCCGGACAGTGCCGCTGTCACGTTGGCGTTGAAGTCGGCGCCCAGCCGCCCGGTCATGGCGACGAACCGGTCGGGGTCGGCCGCCGCGAGTCCGGCCATGCGGAAGGTGGCCGCGAGGTGGGCGACCTGGTGGGCGACGGTCCAGCCGGGCGCGGGGGTCGGCAGCGCCCACGCGGCCGCGTCGAGGTCGCTGACCAGGCGGTCGAGATCCTCGCCGTCGGCCGTCAGGTCGGCGATCACCTTGGGAATCTGCTGTTCGGTCACGGTTCTGCCTCTCGGTTCGATGGCGTCCGGATGCTCGGTCAGTGCCGGGGAACTGTCGCGGATTCGGCTGGGGCGACCTGCCGGCGTCCGCCCAGCAGGGCGTTGGCGGTCTCGATGACTGGAGCGGGTCAGCGCCGCGAGCGCAGCACGCGGGAGATGATTGCGGGGCGCATGAGCGCCTGCGGCGGGTCGACCAGGCCGGCGGAGCGCAGGAAGGCAGTCGTCAGCACGCCGTCGTGAGCCGCTGCCGCCTGCAGGCGGGGGATGTACAGATTGCCCATCCGTACCTTTGCCGTCCGTCGGCCCACGACACCGGGGAAGCCGAGGTCGGCTCCGGCCGACATGTCCCAGGGCGCGTCGATGAGCCGGGACAGGTCCCGGAAGAAGGCCCGCGGCGCGGGCGGACCGGAAAGCACGTGTTCACCGAGCAATCGGGCGGACATCGCCGCCACCGTCATGCCCTGGCCGTAGACGGGGTTGAAGACGCACGCGGCGTCACCGAGGACGATCAGCCCATCCGGCGTCCGCGCCAGCCGCTCGTAGCGTCGGCGGATGCTCGCCGGGAACCGGAAAGTGGCCGCCGGTCCCATCGGTTCGGCGTCGCGGACCGCCTTGTAGATCTCCGGTACGGGCAGGGACTGCACATAGGACAGGAAGCCCTCGTGGTCGGTCGGCGGCCGGTCGCCCAGGATGCCGGTCAGCGAGATGGCGTACCGGTCGGGCATCCGGGCGAAGATCGCGCCGCGCGGCTGCGCCGGGGTGGCGACCGGGAGCAGGGCGATGTCCTCGCCGATCGGGTCGAACGACAGCGGGCCGTGAAAGTCCATCGTGGTGTATGTCAGGTCCATCTTGACCCGCTCTTCCGGCACCCGCTGGTAGCCCAGCTCCTCCAGCCAGAGCGGCGTCCGCGAGCCGCGCCCGGTGGTGTCGACGACCAGGTCCGCGTCGAGGACTTCCTCGGGTGCGCCCAGCTCCCGCCCCTGCACGCGGACGCCGACTATCCGCTGCCGGTCTGGCGACGCGACCAGGCCCACGATGTCGGTGTGGTCCCGATAGGTGACGTTGCCCAGGGCCCGGACCCGGGCGCGTACGCGCGACTCGAGCAGTGGCCGTCCACTCGCGACACAGACCAGCCCGGTCTCGGCCTTACGGATCATCTGGCCGTTGAAGTACCAGCTGAGACTGGTGCCGAAGTCGCCGATCGGCACCCCACCGGCCACCAGTTCGTCGGTGAAACCCGGGAACAGCTCATCCAGGATCTGCTGGCCGCGGGCGAGCAGAGCGTGGATGTGGTGACCCTGCGGCGCCGCCTGGCGGGGCTCCACCGGCCCGAAGAGATCGTCGCGGTCAACGACGGTGACCCGCTCGCAGGCCGGGGACAAGACCCGGGCCGCCAGTGATCCGGCGACGCTGCCGCCGAGGACCACCGCATGCGCAATCGGCGGAACGCCCATTATCGTCAGCCTCCTGGATTGGGATAAGAATCAATTCTTTCCAGTTATCGTATCGACCGGATGCATCATTTCTTCTTCCAGAATGCTCAGTCCGGAAAGGGATTCCACAAACCTTTCCGGCGTACCTTCACATCGCTAACATGGTCCGCGGACGCCGCCGCGATGTTCCTTGTCGCGAGGAATAGCGTTCCGTTCCCTCATCGAGTGAGGATTGCCGCATGAAACCGTTCCGGATCGACATTCCGCAGGCCGACGTGGACGACCTGCGCCGCCGTCTCGCCGACACGCGCTGGCCTGCCGACTCGCCCGCCGAGGACTGGAGCCGGGGCGTGCCGGCGACCTACCTGCGCGAATTGGTGGAGTACTGGCGAACCGGCTACGACTGGCGTGCCGCCGAGACCCGGCTCAACTCCTTTCCGCAGTTCACCACCGAGGTCGGCGGCACCACAGTGCACTTTCTGCACGTGCGCTCCCCCGAGCCGGACGCCACTCCCATGATCATCACGCACGGATGGCCCGGTTCGTTCGCCGAGTTCACCGACATCATCGGGCCGCTCACCGATCCGCGCGCCCACGGCGGCGACCCCGCGACCGCCTGCCACCTGGTCATTCCCACCATTCCGGGCTTCGGGTTCTCCGGGCCCCCCAGCGGTCCGGGCTGGACCATGCCGCGGGTCGCCGCCGCCTGGGCTGAGCTGATGGCCGGCCTGGGCTACGAGCGGTACGTCGTCCAGGGCGGCGACTTCGGCGCCTGGATCAGCCTGGTGTTGGCGGGCCTCGACCACGAGCACGTCATCGGCGCGCACGTGAACTTCCTGCCGACGCCGCCCTCGGGCGACCCCGCCGACCTGGCCGGGCTGACCGAGGTCGAGGGGGGCCGGCTGGGGCTGTTGATGAACTACGTCGACGACCAGTCCGGGTACATGAAGATCCAGGCCACCCGACCGCAGACGCTGGCGTACGCCCTGAACGACTCGCCGGTGGGCCAGCTCGCCTGGATCGTCGAGAAGCTGCACGAGTGGAGTGACTCGACCAAGGCCCCCGAAGAGGCGATCGACCGCGACCGGATCCTCACCAACGTGATGCTGTACTGGCTGACCGGCGCCGGCGCGTCGTCTGCCCACTTCTACTACGACAATGCCGAGCTGCTGCCCATCGCCAAGACTCCCCCGCCGCCCCCGCCGCCCCTGCCGGTGCCCCTGGGCGTGGCGATCTTCCCCCGCGACCCCGGGCAGCCCGTCCGGCGCTTCGCCGAGCGGGGCTTCACGAACATCGTCCAGTGGACCGAGTTCGAGCGGGGTGGCCACTTCGCCGCCATGGAGCAGCCGGACCTGCTGGTCGGTGACCTGCGCTCGTTCGTGGCGACCCTGCGGAGCTGAACCGCACGACGAAGGCCCCGGATGTCTCGGCATCCGGGGCCTTCGCCATGCGGCTCGTCGACGGCGGCGCTACCGCGGAGGTACGCGGCGCGGCGCTGGTCGGCGGACGAGCAGGACCGCCAGGACGACGACAGTGGCGAAGTTGAGCAAAAGAAGTACCGCGCTGAGCGGGTCGACGCCGTGCTCGTGCGCCGCGTGGATGTCGGCGGGCGCGGCGCCGGACGCCTGGGTGCCGACGGCGAAGCGGATGACGCCGCTGGTCTGCCCGCCGGCGACGCCGATGACGTGGTACACGACCGTGTAGGTGCCGTTGGCCGGGATCCGGACGGGCACGCGCAGGACGTCGCCCGGCCCGGCTGTCACCGCACCGGAGTCCACCCGCCGCCCCGCGCTGTCGACCACCGAGAGGTGTGACAGCGCGGGGTCGGCAGCCGCCGACAGGTTCAGTCGTGCCTCGCCCGGTGCCGTCGTCAGGCTCTGCGCGTCAGCGGGCGAGCTGCCCATGAGGCGTACCGCCGGAGCGCGGTAGGTGACCGCGACGAGCCAACCCAGTGGCAGCAGGACCAGCACGGCGGCGATGAGCAGGCGGGTCCGACGGGACACCGTCAGGCCGCTACGACGCTCGGGTGCGCCTGCGTCTGCACGCAGTTGCAGTGCGTCTGCTCCAGTTCCCGATCGTTCGGGCGCAGGTGCAGATACATTCCGATGATCATCGGCAGGAACACGACCGAGTTGTAGAACAGGTGCAGTTCGACCCGCGGATAGATCAGTTGCAGGACGCTGGTCGGCACCGCCGCGCCGAAGAAGTTGTGGTGCGTCTGCGCCTGCAACAGCAGCAGGAAGTGCTCGATGTGGTGCCAGAACTGGATCGCCAGGGCGACAGTCCACCAGGTCCGGGCCCGGCCGACGAAGCCGGGGCGGAGCAGGAACAGGCCGACCAACATGACCAGCGCGTACCCGTAGTGCATCCATTCCGAGGTCACCAGCCACGGGAGGAACTGCCCGAGCACGCCGCGGGCCTGGGGACGGGCCCAACCGAGCACCCAGATCTGGTACGCCTGCACCAGGTGCTCGGCCCAGTGCGCGAGCGTGATCACCAGGAATCCGCCGAGCGCTGCCCGGTGATGGGCCTGGTTGAGTGTGCGAACCGGTGCGACCGCCATTCGGTTCTCCTATTCCGGGGGGTTCGATTCACGCGCCGCATCGCCGCAGCACGGGGCCAACGAGAAACGACACTGGTTCTCACCGGCGTTGGCTCTTCGTCCGCGCCTTTCACGACTCGTGAGGCACGACAGCGCCATTGTCACGCCGGGGACGCCCGCCGTTCTTCTCCTCGTGTGCGCTCTGCCGGACACCGATCCGACGGGCTGCGGCGAAGCTGGCCCAGGCGGCCACGTCGACAAGCGTGGCGTCCGCCGGGTGATGGCAGCGGAAGTCCTCGACGACCTCGGGGCCCACCCGGTAGGAGGCGAACGCGGTCAGCAGCGCGAGGCGTGCCGCCGCCCGCTGCGGTGCGGTCAGCGGCTCGATCAGCTCCTCGCACCAGCGGGTACTGAGGCCGGCATCCTCCCCGGCCCACTCGTCGAGCCGGGTCAGCACGAGGCTGCGGACCTCGGGGTCGAGCGAGCGCTGCCCGGCGACCTCGAAGACCCGGTAGGAGCGCGCCACCGCGTCTGCGATGCGCGGGCTGCCCGAGGCCCAGCCGACGTCCGAGGTCGGCGGCGCGGCGTCGAGCAGGCGGGTGGCGCGGCCGGCGACGTGCTGTCCTCGCAGGGTCGGCCGGAGCACCCGGCCGAGCCCCTGATTGAGCCGGCGCCGCGCGCGCGGGCCGAGACCCTGTGGCAGCAGCGAGTTGGCGAGAAAGACGTTGACCACGCGGCTCAGGTAGTGGAAGCCCACCACTACCCCGACCAGCTCCGCGCGCTCCACTTCGGACACGTCCGATGGCAGCGGCGGACCGTCGGCACGGTGTGCGCCGCGCGCCCACTCCACGACGCGTCGTACGCGGATGTCGGCGATCTCGTCCGGCCGATCCGCAGCGATCGCCTCGGCATCGCGCTCGTCGGAGAGTTCGAAGAGGCCCGCCACGTGCAGATCGGCACAGTAGGGACAGGTGTTGGCCACCGACACCGTGGCCGCGACCGCTTCCTTGACCGCGCGGTCCACCGCGCCGGCCGGCAACAGCGGCTCCCGGGTGAGGGCCCAGTAGGCCGCCAGGACGTCGTCGGACGGCGAGTGCAACAACGCCGGCGGCACCACGATCTGGAATTCCTCGGCGACCTGGCGATACACCGCCGCGACGAGTCCGCGCGCCGTCGCGGCGGGCACGACGGTGAGGAATCTGACGTGCTTCTGAGCGACCGAGGAAGCAACCCGTCTCGCGACCATCAGAACCTCCCGCGTCAGATTCGCCGATTGCTCTCGCCGTCTGTCGGCCCGCCGGTGCCCGCGCGCCTCGCGCATCGGAGCATCCACCGCCGAGCCTGGTGGCCTCCCGCCCCGCGGGGCGACGCCCTCAGGCGGCCGCGCCCACCCGGCCCCGCACCGCGGCAGTACCGCCGTGCTGGGCCTGACTCAGCGCGTACTTGCGCGCGTCGAGCAGGGCGAGCAGCACCGGCGGATCCAGTGCACTGCTACGCCGCAGCACCATGCTCGCGGTGACCTTCGAGTCGGCACGGACGGTGATCGGACCGTACGTCGCCACCGACACGGCACGATCGGCCACGTCGGCGCGCTGCTCGGCACCGTCCGCACCGGCGGACACCGCCTGGGCCAACAGGTACCAGGAGCCCAGAGGAACCGCGTCGAAGTGGACCGAGCCGGGTTGCTGCAGAACGGCGCACCGCGCCGGCCGTCCCTCCGGAATACGGCCGCTGAACAGACCGACGAAAATAAGCGGATGGTCATGCTCCTCGGCGAGACGGACCTGGCATGACACTTGGCCGCTCGGCGATCGCCCGGAGCGCCACTCAAAGTGCGGGTGGATAGACTGCGTGTAGCCGGCATGTCGACGGAACGCAGTGGGCGACATACCGACGCTACGGCTGAACCGCCAACTGAACGTACCGACGCTGTTGTACCCCACGCGGACGCTGATGTCGGCGACGTTCATCGAGGTGGTGATGAGCAGGTCCTTCGCCCGCTGGAGGCGCAGCGCCGAGAGGAAGCGGGCCGGCGACACACCGGTCACCCGCCGGAAGATGCGAGTGAAGTGGAATTTACTGAACATTGCGGCGCGAGCCATGTCATCGACAGTTAACTGTTCACCCATGCGGTCGTGCATCGCCGCGACTGCGCGCAGCACCGCTTGCTCAGAAACGTCTTTCATGACACTCCCCCAGGTGCTGTTCCGCTGAACTATTCAACTCGTGGCAGTCAGATATCTGCGCGCCTACCTGACAATTGAATATAAAAGCCGGAACAGTGCGGTCATTGACGCCGATGATCTCTCGACTTATGGCAACACTAACCGACAGCACGTCGGCAATCAACCCTGGGTGAGCGTGCGACGCAATCGTGAAGAAGCGGCAGATATTGGCGCTACTGGATATAGATAGCGTCTATCGCCGATACATGCACACGCTGCGACCGAGGCGGCCCAGACCTGCCCAGCCGGCCGCGATCCGCCGACGGATGACTGGAACTGATCATCATTGGCACTGCTCGCAGCGCACGCGGTCGGTCTTCGGCAGCTGGCGGTGACGGACGCTGGCCGGCTGCCAGCAGGCCGGTCCGGCCCCTGCCGCCATCGGTCAACTTCCCCGACGATACCCGCCGACGACACAAGCCGGAAACGTGATCAGCATGCCGATGAACCCTCAGTTACGTGCCGCAGGCAGGGCTTTCATGGTGGACAGTTCTATTTGTGCAGTCAACCGCGACAACGGGCGTGGCTCGCGGACGCGGTCGCCCTCATCCGTTCACGGCCTGTGACGGACGTGATTGGCTGGCCGCCTTTGGTTACTAACAGTGTTTGTGTGGCAATTAAGGGTTGCCGAAGTATCTCCGAGTCTCCTAGTCTCCTATCGGACGGCGCGACCATCAGCCATCTCGATTGCGCATCCGGCACCACGCTCGGAAGGAGCGGATCACCCGTGCTTCTCGGTCCGCACCAGCCCAGGACAGCCACGACGACCTCCGCCGGCAGCGACGCCGCAACGACCGCGTTATTTCCGCGGCGCAGCCACAGCTCGCCGAGCGTCGCGATCCATGGGCCTGAAACGTTGATCACGGGGAGCCACGATGCGAATATCTGACCTGAGCCGGCAGTCCGGGGTGCCGGTCGGGACGATCAAGTTCTACCTGCGCGAGCGCCTGCTCCCACCCGGCGAACCCACGGGGCGCAACCAGGCACTTTACAACAAGAATCACCTGCGACGCCTTCGGCTGATCAAGATATTCACCTCCATCGGTGAACTCGACCTCACGTCGGTGCGACGGCTCCTGATCGCCGCCGAGGAGGAGCACCTGTCGTCGATCGAGCTGTTCGAGGTGCTCAACCAGGTGTCGATGGCGGGCAAGGACACCGCCGTCGAGGAGGACGAGAGCCTCGAGCTCGCCCGGGTCGACGCGAACCGCATCATCGAGGCGTCCGGCTGGGAGATCGACCCGGACGCCGCCGCCCGCTCACACCTCACCCTCGCGCTCGCCGCGATGCGGCGCCTGGGCTGCGACTGCGATCCGGACTTTCTCGACGTCTACCGAGAGGCGGCTGACCGGCTCGCCCGGCACGAGGTAAGTCGGATCGAGAACGACCGCACGGCGCGCATCGAGGCCCTCGCCCGCAACGTTCTGCTGCACCAGGCGTTCGCGGCGATGCGCCAGCTCGGGCAGCAGCATCACCTGTCCCGGCGATTCGGCCTCGTGCCGGCCAACCAGGGCACGGCCGACGACGTTGAGCGCTCCTGACACCCCGAAGCTGAGGCGCACGGGTCGACCAGACCGGGACGGGCCGCGAGGGGGCCGGCGCCCGCCCGATCACCCGACGCGGTCAGCCGCGGCAGAGCACAGTGACTGTGCCTGTGCCGCCGCCGCTGACGCGTGAGGGCCGGCCAGATGGCCGGCCCTCGGAACTGGCTACTCAGGCTGGGTCACGCGGGCAGTTCTGGTAGACCGAGAGCACCCAGTCGTCGTCCCGCTTGACGAGGATCCACGAGGCCCGGATGGCGTCCGCAGCGGCCAGTTCGGTGCTGCCGGCCGCGATCACCCCGCCGACGGTCACCAGCGCGACCGCGCCGGGCCCGAGGGGCTTGAGCTCGATCGGCTTCCCGGTGACTGTCGTGCCGGCGTACACGCCCTGGTAGGCGTCCGCCATGTAGTCGCGAATGGCCGTGCGGCCCTTGACGTACACGCCCGGCAGGATGAGCGTGCCGTCCTCGACGAACAGGTCGGCAAAGGCGTCGGCGTCGTGTGCCGCCCAGGCCTTCACCATCCGGGCCGAGACCGCGCCGATCGCCGCCTGGTCCGATCCGTCCAGGACCGGAGCCGTCGTGTTGGTGGTCATCTGCTACCCACTTCCGTCGGTTGTCCATTGATGGCAACTGATGACCATCGTGGCCGGCTCCACGCGGTCCTGGCGTCTTCCAGCGTGCGCCGGGTCGGCAGGGCGCAACGTCCGAGAAGTGCCGGCGGCCAGGCCGGAAGCACCCGGATACAGGCGCGCGGATGCCCACCGACGTATCGGTGGACATCCGCGAGCTGGTGGAGCGGTCAGATGAAGAACGTGTTGGGCTCCAGGCCGCACAGCACCCGGCCGTAGAGCTCCATGGTGGTCGTCGGCAGATGCAGGGCGTGCAGGGTGACCGCGCGGACGTCGCGCCGGATCCGCTGGATCGGCTCGCTCGTGTAGATGGACGACGCGCCACAGGCGCCGGCCAGGATGTCGACAGCCTCGGCGGTCAGCTGCGGCACACGACCGGCCACGGCGCGGGCGTACGCGCGATCGCGGATCGTCCACGGCTCCCGGGTCAGACCGCGCTCGTCCACCAGCGTGGCGAGCCTGCGCGCGTGCCCCTCGGCTTCGTCGATCTTGAGGGCGGCGTCGGCCGCCTGCAGGTGCGTGATCGGCGCGTCCGCCTGACGCTCGTAGTTGGTGTTGGAGATGGGCCGCTCGTTGATCCGGGCGTAGAACTGCTCCTGGGCGGCACGAGCCATGCCGATCATCTTGCCGGAGGTCGACGCCGCTACCGCCGCGACCAGCGGCGACTGGAACATCGGCAGGTCCCGGTTGCGCTCGGACGCGTACTCGCCGGCGGTGAACGCGGCGATCCGCATGACGTTGGCGCCGGGCACGAAGACATCCTCCGCGACGGCCCGGACGCTGCCGGTGCCGGACAGCGCGGAGACGTGCCAGTCGTCCACGATGCGCAACGCGCTCATCGGCACCACGGCCATCACCGGCTCGGGCTCGCCGTCGGACGGGATGAGCAGAGTGGAGAGCAGCTTCCACCCGCTGTGCGCGGCGCCACTGTTGAACGCCCACTCACCGTTGACCACGATGCCGCCGTCCTTGGGGACGCCGGTGCCGTTGAGCGCCAGCGTCCCACTGATCCGGGCGTCCGGGTCCGCGAAGATCTCGTCCTGCACCTCGTCCGGGAACAGGCCGACGTTCCACGAGGTGATCCACCAGGCGGCGACGTCGAACGCCGCGGCGCCGTCGCCGCGACCCAACTCGATGCCGACGTCCAGCAGCGTGTGGGCGTCCGCCTCGTACCCGCCGAAACGCGCCGCGGTACGCATCCGGAAGATTCCGGCAGCCGTCATCGCCTCGACGCTCTCGTCGGCGAGCCGGCGGTTCTCCTCCTGCCACAACGAATTCTTCCGGAGCACCGGGACGATGTCGGCCGCCCTCTTCGTCAGATCGGTTCGGTGTGACGTCTCGGTTGTCTGCACGGGGTCTCCTCCTGGTACGGCCCCATCGCACCCCCGCCGGGAAGCGGATGGCGCAAATGGGCGGCTGCATGAAGCGCTGAAGGTCGTTGCCGGGAATTCAGGAAGTCACGTTAACCCCTGGGCGCCGGCCGGAAAAGACAAATCAGAGCGTCGTGCGGAACCGCGCATTCTGAAAGAAGATCGGGCTCGACCAGGATCGTAGCTTTACGGTGACCAATTGACCGACGGCATCATGAATGGTGGGCGAGATGAGTTACTGGTCCGATCGGAAGGTGCTCGTGGTCGGCGCGAGCCGTGGCCTCGGCCGCGGGGTGACCGAGGCGTTCCTGGGGGCGGGCGCGACGGTGACCGCCCTGTCGCGGGACACCGCACCGCTGGCCGCCCTGGCCGACGCGCACGGCGCCCTGAGCCTGGTCGACGCGGACGCCACCGACCCGGCCAGTCTCGACGTGCTCCGCCGGAACCCGCCGGACGTCCTCGCCCTGGTGGCCGGCGCCGCACCCGAGCTGCTGCCGCTGGCCGAGCAGACCTGGGAGACGTTCTCCACCCCCTGGAACACCGACGTGCGCATCGCGTTCCTCTGGCTGCGGCAGGTGTTGCGCCAGCCCCTGGCGCCCGGCAGCCGGGTCATCGTGACCAGCAGCGGCGCCGCGCTGAAGGGCTCCGTGCTCAGCGGCGGCTACGCCGGAGGCAAGGCGACCGTACGCTTCCTGGCCGACTACGCGGCCCAGGAGGCCACCCGCGCCGGGCTGGGCATCACGTTCCACACGGTGCTGCCGCAGCTCACTCCCGAGACCGGCCTCGGTCGGGCGGCTGTCGACGCGTACGCCGAGCGCGCCGGCGTCCCGCCCGAGACGTTCGTCGAGCCCATGCGTCCGGTGCTGACGCCGGAGGCGGCGGGTGCGGCCTTCCTGCGGCTCGGCGGCGACCCGGACCCGTCCGGCACCGTGCACCTGCTGACCGGCGCCGGCCTGGCGCGACTGCCCTGAGCCCGCGAAACCGCTTCGGAGCACCAGACGTACGCATGGCGGTGGCCACCATCGTGGTGGCCACCGCCATGACGGTCGGCACGGGGCTCAGGCGACCGCGGGGACCGCGGCGGTGAGGTACATCGGCACCCGGTCGTAGCCGTTCATGATGAACGAGCCCTGCGGAGGCAGTTCCTCGCGCGGCACGGCCAGGGTCAGGTCGGGAAAGCGCTCGAAGAGGGCCGGCAGGGCCACCATCGACTGCATCGTGGCCAGCGGCCGTCCCAGGCAGTAGTGCTCGCCGTGCCCGAAGGACAGGTTCGTCTTGTCCGCCCGGGTGATGTCGAAGTCGTTGGCGGTGTCGCCGTGCAGCGCCGGGTCCCGGCCGATCCCGGCGTACGCGATCAGGACCAGGTCGCCCTTGGCGATGTGGACGCCGGCGACGTCGATGTCCTCCTTCGCGTAGCGGAAGGGCAGCTGGGCGACGGCGGCGTCCTTGCGGACGGCCTCGTCGAAGGCGTCCATCCAGGTGTACTGCCCGGTGCGGATCAGCTCCAGCTGGTCGCGGTGGGTGCTCAGGTCGATGATGCAGTGGGCCAGCACGTTGCTCAACGTCTCCGAGCCCGCGCCGAGCAGGACGTGCAGGCTCCCGATGAGCTCCTCGTTGGAGAGCGTCTCGCCGTCCTCGGTGGCGGCGATCAGGACGCTGGTGAGGTCGTCCCCCGGGTCCTGACGGCGGCGGGCGGCGAGCTTGGACATGGCGTCGTGCCACTGGTCGAGGTTCGCCGCCGCCATCTCGCCGGTGTGGTTGGTCAGGCTGTTCTGCTTGGTGCCCTTGAGCGCCTCCTCCCGCACCTCCTCCGGCACGCCGAAGAGGTCGCAGATGAGTGTGGCGGTCAGCGCGTACGTGAACTGGCCCTTGATGTCGACGGTCTCACCCGGTCGGGTGCTGGCCTCCATGTCGTCCAGCAGCCGCTGCACGATCGACTCGACGCGGGGGCGGGCCTTCTCGACCTCGCGCGGCGTGAAGGCGTGCGACACCAGCTTGCGCAGCCGGTCGTGGTCGGCGCCGTCCCGGACGGTCAGGTTGTCCATCGCCACCCAGGTGATGAGCTCCCAGTCGTGCGGCACCTCGCCGCGCACGAACGGGGGCCAGTCCTCCTTCGCGTTCTTGGAGAGCTGGTCACCGGCGAGCAGCTTCTTGCCAATGTCGTACGTCGTGACGCACCAGGCGTGGTAGCCGCCGGGAACCTCGACGAGGGTGACCGGGCCCTCGGCGCGGATCCGGGCAGCCTCGGCATGAATGTCACGTCCCTCAGGATCGAGCATGATCGGGCATTTACCCATCGCGGGCCTCCATGGTTCGGTGCACGGCACCGGGCAGGAATCCGGTGGTGCGAAGAGCGGAATCTGCCGCTGAACCTAATGACCTCCCCGGCTCCATATTTCTTCTCAATTGCCGAGCGCGGAAATCCACTCCGCGTGTGCCTTCATGGCGTCGGAACAGCAATTTTGAAGAGGTTTTGCGGGGTCGTGGCGGGCATCCTCGACTCGATAACGCGTAAATCCAGAGGAGACGGTCATGGCTCGATTCAAGGTCGGGGTGCTCTTCAAGCCACAGCACTGCGAGATGGCCCAGCTACGCGAGGGTTGGCGTGCGGCGGAGGAGCTCGGTGTGGACACCGTCTGGACCTGGGACCACTTCTATCCGCTCTACGGCGACCCGGACGGCGCGAACTACGAGTGCTGGACCACGCTGGCCGCGCTCGCCGCCGACACCCGGCGCGTCCGGTTCGGCTCGCTCGTGACGTGCAACAGCTACCGCAACCCCGACCTGCTCGCGGCCATGGCGGGCACCGTCGACCAGATCAGCGACGGTCGCGTGATCCTGGGTCTGGGCGCCGGCTGGTTCGAGCGGGACTACACCGAGTTCGGCTACCGGTTCGGCAGCGCCGGCGAGCGGCTGCGGGCGCTGGAGGACGGCGTGCGGACCGTGCGGTCCCGCCTCGCGGCGCTGGTCCCGACGGCGGCACGGGTGCCGCTGCTGATCGGCGGTGGCGGCGAGAAGGTGACCCTGCGCATCGTGGCCCGGTACGCGGACATGTGGAACGACTTCGGTTCGGCCGAGCGCTTCGCCCACAAGAGCGCAGTCCTCGACCGCTGGTGCGCCGAGCAGGGCCGCGACCCCGCCGAGATCGAGCGCACCACGATGATCGAGACGGCTGAGGTGGACGAGGTCGACGCCTACCTCAAGGCCGGCGCCACCCACGTCATCCTCGGCCTGGACACCCCGTTCGACCTCGAGCCCCTGGACCGCCTGCTCGCACACGCGATGGACTGAACCCCGGTAGGCGCGACCCAGATTTTCGGCGCTGCTGTCGATCTACCGCCCGCGCGACCCGTCGTAATGTAGAGGCCACCACCGTGGGGGCCGGCACACGACAGGACCTGAGACATGGCCAAGTACATGATCCTCATCTACGGCGACCCCCAGCAGTGGGACGCGATGACCGACGAGCAGTGGAAGGCGCACGACGCGGCGCACGAGGCGTTCGCCGCCAAGGCCGGCACGCAGATCATCGACGGCCAGCAGCTGGAGCTGACGGCCACGGCCACCACGCTGCGCTCGGACCCGGCAGGTCAGATCCAGACGACCGACGGTCCGTTCCTGGAGACCAAGGAAGCACTCGGCGGCTACTACCTGATCGAGGCGACCGACCTGGACGAGGTTCTGTCGATGGCGACGCTGCTACCCGAGGTGCACGCTTCGCACAGTGGTGTGGAGATCCGCCCGGTGGTCGACCACGGCTGACGTGGCCGATCCACGGACGAAAGACGAGGTCGTCGCGGCGGTCGCCCAGGCGCACCGCCGCGACTGGGCCCAGGTGTTCAGCACCACGGCCCATCTGACCCGCGACCTCGACCTCGCCGAGGAGTGCACGCAGGACGCGTTCGCACAGGCCCTGGAGACCTGGACGGAGACCGGCGTCCCCGATCGACCGGGCGCCTGGTTGACCACCATCGCGCGCAACCGGGCCCGCGACGTCCTGCGCCGCGAGTCCGTGTTCCGTCGCAAGATGCCGCTGCTCGTCGCCGACGAGACCACTCCCGGGCCCGAGGACGGCCTGGTCGACGACCGGCTGCGCCTCATCTTCACCTGCTCGCACCCCGCCCTGGCCCGGGAGGCGCAGGTCGCCCTGACGCTGCGCCTGGTCTGCGGGCTCTCCACCCCCGAGGTGGCGCGCGCGTTCCTGGTGCAGCCGGCGACCATGGCAGCCCGGATCACCCGGGCCAAGAAGAAGATCGCGGCGGCCCGCATTCCATACCGCGTGCCCGGCCCGGACCAGCTCGAGGAGCGGGTCAGCGCCGTCCTCGAGGTCGTCCACCTGATCTTCACCACCGGGCACACGGCACCGCTGGGCGCCCAGTTGGTTCGGCAGGATCTGGTGGAGAGCGCGATCAGCCTGGCCCGCATGCTGCATCTGCTCATGCCGACCAACGCCGAGATCAGCGCGCTTCTCGCGCTGCTGCTACTCAACGCCTCGCGCCAGGACACCCGCATGTCCGCGGACGGGCGCCTGGTGCTGCTGTCGGAGCAGGATCGCTCGCGCTGGGACCGGCAGCTCATCGCCGAGGGCCGGTCGTTGGTGGCCGACGCGCTACGCCGGCGGCCCCCCACGCGGTACGCCCTGGAGGCCGCGATAGCCGCAGTGCACGCCGAGGCACCGAGCTGGAGGGAGACCGACTGGGCCCAGATCGTGCGGCTCTACGACGCCCTGTTCCGGCTCTGGCCCTCGCCCGTGGTCGATCTCAACCGTGCCGTCGCGGTCGGGCTGCGCGACGGCCCCCGGGCCGGGCTCGACGCGCTGAACCCCCTGCTCGCCGACCCGGCCCTGGCCACGTACGGCTACCTCAGTGCCGCCCGGGCCGACTTCCTCCGCCAACTGGGGCGGTGGTCGCAGGCCCGGACGGCGTACGAGGAGGCGCTGACCCTCACCGACAACGACGTCGAGCGCGCGTTCCTCAGCGAGCGCTTGACCGAAGTGGAGCGGAATCTGTGACCGCCAGCACCTCTCGGACGGTCTCGTAGAATCCGTCGACCCCGTACTGGCCGCGGCGGTTCGCGCAGTCGTCGGCGTACTGCTCGCTCATGGTCTGGCCACCGCTCTCCAGCATCGCGATCTGGCTCGCGTAGGCACCTACCGCGCGGAGCTTGCGAGCCCAGTCGGTGTCACTGACCGCGACGGCCACCGGCTCCGCCACCCGCACGCCCGCCGGCAGCGGCGGCATCACGTTGACCCCCGGCCACGCGAGGTAGGGGAAGTCGTCCCAGAGCGACAGCGGTGAGCCCGTCCTGGCCACCGCGGCGAGGACGGAGTCGCGGGTACGCCGGTGGTCGACGTGATTGCCGACGGCCGCGCACGTGACGACCCGGTCGGCCGAGAACTCCCCGATCACCCGCTCGATGTCGGCGGCTACGGCGGCGACCAGGTCGTCCTCGTCGTCGGCGTGGTGGTCCATCGGGTTCTCGTCGTCGATCACCCATCCGCCCTGCGCGTTCCTGCGGTAGATCGAGTCGAGGAACGGGCCGCACAGGTACGGCGGGTCAATGCCGAGCGCGGCGAGGGCCGCGTCGTTCTCGTCGCGCCGCGCCGCCACGGGATCACCGACGATCGCCCACTGGTCGTGGAAGGTGGTCGCGATCGGTGAGTACGGCGGCGTGGGACTGCCGGCGAACACCGTGTAGACGACGACGTGTTCGCCGGCGTCGGCCAACTGGACGAGGTGGCCGCCGTAGGACAGCACCGCGTCATCGAGATGCGGTGACACGACAAGGGTTGTCATGCGGCTCTCCCTTCGAAGTGGATTTCCGGCGAATGTGCGGGCGAGGTGACCGGGCTGGCGTACGAGATCGTCCGCCGGCCGATCCGGCCGGCCTCGGCCAGGATCTCTGGGCCCCAGGTGGCCCAGAGGCCCGCCATCCGGGAGGTGATGACGACAGTGCCGGCGCTGTCGTCGCTCAGCGTCGTCGCCAGCCCGAGAGCGTGGTAGCCGCTGTGGTCACCCGAGCGCACGGCGCGTTCGAGGAGTTCGTGATCGAAGTCGACGACTGTCGCGCCGGTCAGCGACGCGGGCAGCTCGCCGCCGCACCCGATGATGGTGACCGCCTCACCGTCGGGCACGTCCATCAGGGCGTCGGCGATCTCGTCGGAGACGCTCAGACCCCGCGCCCGCTGCTGCCAGTCGAGGAGCTCCAGGTACATCGGCTCCCACTGCCAGAACTCCCCCTTCTCCACCATCACGGCCAGACCCATCTCGACAGCGGGCTCGGGGAACTTGCTCAGGAACAACCGCATGTTGGCGAACAGCTCGTCGAAGTTGGCCTTGTGGTCGCGGTCGTGCGGCGCGACGACCGCCCACGCCTCCGTCGCGAGCTCGATCG
This sequence comes from Micromonospora sp. DT63, assembly GCF_049841615.1. Classification (NCBI taxonomy): domain Bacteria; kingdom Bacillati; phylum Actinomycetota; class Actinomycetes; order Micromonosporales; family Micromonosporaceae; genus Micromonospora; species Micromonospora sp. DT63. The sequence continues at coordinate 103,548 of NZ_JBNCKQ010000014.1, forward strand.
TCAGGCCGGCGCGGTGCAGCCGGAATCCCAGCTCCATGTCCTCGCCGCCCCAGCCCTGGAATCGTTCCTCGAACGCGCCGACCCGGCGGAAGTCGTCCATCCGGATCGAACAGTTTCCGGTCCAGAAGGCCTGCCAGGGAATCGACCGTTTCCTCAGGTCCATGTCGCAGCCGACGAAGTAGGGCTGACGGACGTCCTGGAACTCCGGTAGGTGGCGGTAGCGCTCCACCACCAGCTCGGGCGGCAGCTGGGCGAGAAGTTCGTCCACCCCCACCATCGGCACGTCGGGGTTGTAGCCGTAGCTGGGCCCCACCACGGCCCGCCGCGACTCGCCGCCCCCGTGGGCGGCCAGGTGCGCGGCGAGGAAATCCGGACCCACCATCGAGCCGGTGTCGAGGATGACCAGCAGTGCGCCGACCGCCATCCGGGCCGCGCCGTTCCGGGCGGACGCGACCCGGAACCCCCGGTCCTCCTGGTGGAAGTACTTGATGTGCAACAGGTCGGCGTAGGACCGCACCACCTCCGCGGTGTGATCGGTGGACCCGTCATCGCCGACGATCACCTCGAAGTCGTCGGTGGGAATCGTCTGCCGGGCGAGCTGCCGGAGGGTCTCCGACAGCAGGTCAGCTGAGTTGTAGGTCGCGATGATGACGGATGCCCGCCGCCGGTGGCCCATGGTTCTCCTTCGCATGGTCGGTTCAGCCGTTCGAAGTGGCCTACGTGTTCACGAGGTCGCCGGGCCGGCGTACGAGATGGTGCGCCTGCCGATCCGGTCGGCCTCGGCCAGGATCTCCGCACTCCAGGTGCCCCAGAGGCCGGCCATCCGGGAGGTGATGATGACCGTGTCGACGCTGTCGTCGGCCAGCAGCGTGTGCAGCCCGACGGCGTGGTAGCCGCTGTGGTCCCCCGACCGCACGGCACGGTCGAGGAGCTGGTCATCGAAGTCGACGAGGACCGCGCTGGTAAGCGTCGCGGGCAGCTCGGCGCCGCATCCGACGATGGCTACCGACTCATCGTCCGGCACGTCCGCCAGGGCCTTGGCTATCTCGTCGGCGACGCTCAGGCCGCCGGCCTGCTGCTGCCAGTCGAGAAGCTCACGGTACGTCTGCTCCCAGTGCCAGAACTCCCCCTTGTCGATCATCACGCCCAGGCCCATCTCGACAATCGGCTCCGGGAACTTGCTCAGGAACATCCGCATGTTCACGAAGAGCGCGTCGAAGTTGGCCTTGTGGTCGCGCTCGTGCGGCGCCACCACCACCCATGCCTCCGGCGCGACCTCGATCGTCAGGCCGGCGCGCAGCAGCCGAAGCGCCAGCTCCATGTCCTCGCCGCCCCAGCCCTCGAACTTCTCCTCGAAGCCACCGACCCGGCGGAAGTCGTCGGTCCGCACCGACGCGTTCAACGTCCAGAAGGCCTGCCAGGCCACCAACCTCCTGCTCAGGTCCATCTCGCAGTCGGTCAAGTAGGACTGGCGGACGTCCTGGAATTCGGGAAGGTCGCGGAACCGCTCCACAGCCGTCTCCGGGAGCATCTGCGCGAGAAGCTCGTCCACCCGCGCCGTCGGCACCTCGGGGTTGTAGCCGTAGCTGAGGCCGATCACCGCCCGCCGCGACTCGCCGCCCTCGTGGGCGGCCAGGTGCGCGGCGAGGAAATCCGGACCCACCATCGAGCCGGTGTCGAGAGTGATGAGCAGCGCGCCGGCGGCGAGCCGGGCCGCGGCGTTGCGCGCGGCGGCGGCCCGGAATCCCCGGTCCTCCTGGAAGACGTACTTGACCTGGAGTTTGTCGGCGAAGGACCGCACCACCTCGGCGGTGTTGTCGCTCGACCCGTCGTCGCCGACGATCACCTCGAACTCGTTGGTGGGGATGGTCTGCCGGACGAGGTAGCGCAGTGTGTCGGCCAGCAGGTCGGCCGAGTTGTAGGTCGCGATGATGACGGATACCCGGATCCGGTGGCCCATGGTTCTCTCCTCGCGTGGTCGTGTCAGCGGTATGCCTTGGCCTGGATGGCGAACATCTCGGCGTAGGAGCCGCCGGCGCGCATCAGGGTGTCGTGGTCTCCGACCTCGAGCAGTTGCCCGTCGCCGACCACGATGATCTTGTCTGCCATCCGTGCCGTGGAGAAGCGGTGCGAGATCAACACCGTGACGGCGCCGGTCTGCGCGCTGGTACGCCTCGCGTGTTCCGCGTAGCGCTCGAACAGCTCGTGTTCGGCCTGCGGATCGAGGGCCGACGTGGGTTCGTCGAGCAGCAGCAGCATCGGGTTGTCGCGCATGAGCGCCCGACCCAGGGCGAGCTTCTGCCACTGGCCGCCGGACAGCTCGGTGCCCTCGGCGTACGACGTGCCGAGCTGGGTGGACAAGCCGTCCGGCAGGGCACGCATGACGTCGGTGGAGTGGGCCTTCACCAACGCCTCGTTGACCGCGGCCTCGTCCGACACCCGCGCCACGTCACCGACACCTATCGCCTCGAGCGCCCGGATCTCGTACCGCACGAAGTCCTGGAAGCCTGCGGCCATCCGCTCACGCCACCTGTCGACGGGCAGCCGTCGAAGGTCGACACCGTCGATGAGGATCCGGCCGGCCGTGGGCTGGTAGAAGCCACACAGCAGCTTGACGAGTGTCGTCTTGCCGGCGCCGTTCTCACCGACGATCGCCACCGTGCTGCCGGCGGCCAACGTCAGGTTGACGTCACGCAGCGACGGCCGATCGGCGCTCGGGTAGCTGAAGCTCACGTTCTCGAAGGCGATCCCGGTGACCAGCCGGTCCGGGACGGGCTGGTCGGCCAGGGACCCGGCGCCGGCGACCGCGTCGCGCAGCCGATCCAGCCGCAGATAGGTGTTGGCGAGGCGTTGCAGTTGCTGCAACTGCGTTACGGCGCCGGTCACCTGCTGGTTGACCTGGGTGGCCAGCACGATGACCAGGACCACCTCGCCGACGCTCTGCTGCCCGGCTATCGCGTTACGGACGACGAGCAACACCGCTCCGACGTACGCGAGACCGAAGACGACCTGACCCGCCGCCCGTAGCGCCATGGCCTTCAGGTGAGCGCCGTAGAGACCACGGGTGGCGGTTCGCCACAAGCTCGCGTACCGCTGCCGTAGTTCCTTCTCCACGCCGAACACCCGCAGCTCGCCGGCGTAGCGGGCGCTGGTCGTGGCCTGGAAGAGGTTGAGCGCGACACGGGTCGGCTCGGCGACCGCCGTCTTGGCCCGCTCCAGGGCGCTCTCGGCCAGCCGGCCGGTGAACAACGGCACGGCAGCGGCCACCGGGAGCAACAACAGCAACGGGCTCTGCCACGCCAGGATCGCCGCGCCCAGGACGACCGACAGCACCATCGTCGCCGCCTGGAACAGCGACTCCATGCTGCTGCGGAACTGCCCGCTGTCCTGGACCAGGACGGTGAGCTCGTCGGCCTGCTCCGGGCGCTCGTGATGGCCGATCCCCGCAGATCCGTTGGAGACCGCCAGCAGCTCCCGGTGCAGGTCCAGCTCGATGAGTTCGGACAGCTCGAAGTACGCGACCATGGCGAACTGGCCGGAGGACTGCGCCAGGATGGCGAGCAGGGCCACCACCCCGCCCCACACGGCGGCCTCGGTCGCGTCCCCGCCGATGACCGCGTCGGTCATCGCGCCGAGCGCTACGGCGAGCAGGGCCGCCGACGCGGCAAGGGCCAGCATGAGGAAGGTGGCGACCACCGTCTTGCGCGCGTCGATCCGCCACGCCGCGGACAGCAGCCTGCTGACGCCTGCGAACATCTCGCTCACAGCAGCACCTCGTCCCGGTCCGGGTCGCTGTTGTCGGCGAAGCGGTTGGCCTGCAACCTGAACAGCTCGGCGTAGCGCCCGTTGCGGGCCAGCAACTCGTCGTGCGAGCCCTCCTCGCTGACCCGGCCGTCGTGCAGCACCACGATCTTGTCGGCATGCCGCACCGTCGAGAAACGATGGGAGATCAGCAGCGTGGTGGCGCCCTGGGTGAGCCCCGCGAACTGATCGAAGAACTGCGCCTCGGCGCGTACGTCGAGGCTCGCTGTCGGTTCGTCGAGCACCACGACCGACGCGCCGTGCCGCAGCGCGAACAGGGCCCGCGCCAGCGCCAGCCGCTGCCACTGACCGCCCGACAGCTCGGCCCCGCCGGTGACATGTGTGGCCAGCGGCGTGTCCAGGCCGCGGGGCAGCGAGTTCACCACCTCGGTCAGGCCCATCGCCGCCACGGCCTCCCGGACGCCGTCCCGATCGTCAGCCGAGCCCACCGCGCCGAACGCCACGTTGTCCGCGGCGGAGAACTCGTAGCGCAGGTAGTCCTGGAAGATCACGGCCAGCCGGGCCCGCCACTGCGACAGCTCGAACGTGCGGATGTCGACGCCGTCGAGACGTACGGCCCCGCGGTCGGGCTCGTAGAGTCGTGCAAGCAGCTTCACCAGCGTCGTCTTGCCCGCGCCGTTGAGCCCGACGATCGCGGTGCAGCTGCCGACGGGGATTCGCAGGTCCAGTCCGTCGAGCACTGGCAGGTCCTGACCCGGATAGTGGAACGACACGTCATCGAAGTGGATCTCACTGACCGGCTCGGGCGCCGGGCTCCCGGAGCCGGCCGGCTCCAGCACTGTGTGCCTGTCGATGTGGTCGGCGAACCGTCGCACCGCCCGGTGGGTCTCGGTGCCGATCGCGGTCTCCAGGTCGGCCTCCGGGTAGAACACCGACAGCCGGATGGCACCAAGCGCCGCCTGCATGATCAGGACGAACTCGGTGAGCGTGAGCGTGTTGATCGCGGTGGCGCCGATCGTCGCGAAGATCGCCCCGCAGGCGAGCAGGCTGAACCCGGTGGACCACACGCCGGGCCACAGGTAGACCCGCCGCCGCGCCGCCCACAGCGGCGCGAACCATGCGCGGTAGGACGCCCGCATCTCGCCGTCCATCCAGTTCGCCAGCCCGAAGACCCGGATCTCCTTGCCCGCCGGCGGCTGCACGGCCAGGTTGCGGACGTACTCCACCTTGTTCTGCTGGGGCATGAGGCTGAACCGGGCGTGGGCGTAGCGCCGCAGCCCGCCGCGCTGCACGTTGCGGAACCACAGGACTGTCACGGCCACCGCCACTGCCGCCCACCAGGAGTAGACGACGCCGATGATGGCCGTAAAACCGACCAGTTGGCCGTACCGCGCGATCAGGGCGAGAGTGCCGGCGCAGGCGCTGCCCGGCCCCCACATCTGCAGGCCGTGCTCCAGCTCGCGGGCGGCGTAGCGCAGGTCGGCGAGGACCGACTGGTCCTCCATCGGCCCGACCCCGGTGCTGCGCGTCGACGCCCGCATCACGTCGTCCACCACGGTGCCGTCGATCCGCCGCGCCAGCAGCTCACCCAGCGAGAGCTGGGCCGGCGCCAACACCTGCTGCAACACGAAGATGCCGGCCGCTGCCGCGAAGACCGGCACCAGCTCCCGCCACGCCGTCGAGTCGAGACCGCCGTCCACGGCCCCCGGCACCTTGCCCAACACCACACTGGACGTGACGACGAACGCGATCGGCAGTGCGGCGAGGAACAGGTTGAGCAGGAGGAGCGCGCCGAGGAGACCGAAGCCCGCTCTGGGCATGAGGCGGAGGATGCTCGCACGCGCGGATATCAGGCCCCACAGGCTGCTGCGCATGTCCATCGATCTCCCTACTCGACCGCCGGTGCTGTCACTGGTTCGACGAACATCGAGCGGCCGAGATCGACACGGGGACCGAATTCCATCACGGAAGATGGCCGGAGCGGCCGGCCCCGGGACAACGCGGCACGGTTGAAGAAGTCTCGCCGTGTTCCGGCCCGTCAGAGTTCAGCCGGGCCCGTTCCCGCGCGGCGGCACCCAGCGGTCAGACGTCCGCTTCGATGGCGAAGGTGTTGCCGTCCGGGTCCTGGAACCACGCGATACGACCACCGCCGGCCCGCTCGGTGATCCCCTTCCGGTCGTGTTCGATCTGCTCGTAGCGGGCGAACTCGACGCCGGACGAGGACAGCTCGTCGACGATCTCGTCGATGTCGTCGACGTACCACGTCGCCAGCGTCGCAGGGGTCTTCCCGGCGGTGACCGACTGGTACACGTTGAGGGCGGGACCGCCACCGGAGGCGTAGATGCGGCTACCGTCGGCGATGGTGGCGCTGGGCGCGGACCACAGCGGTACCAGCCCCAGCTTGCCCTCGTAGAACTCGACGGCCCGCGCGATGTCGGAAACGGCGACCGATGTTCGCAGATGGTGTGCGTTCAGTGGCATGACCCACCCTGGCACGGACGGACGGCCCTGGCACGTGACGCGGGGCGGGTTCGGCGTGGTGCCGAACCCGCCCCGGGTCGTGGGGTGGTGCAGGGTCAGCGTTGCAGGGTGAGCAGGCCCGGTCGGTACGGCAGCAGGCCGTAGTCGACACCGTTGGAGGACGGAGATCGGCCCTGGTAGAGCAGTTGCAGGTTGCAGGGGTCGACGGTGAAGGTCTGGTCGGCGCTGGTGCGGATCAGCTCGCCGTGGCTGATGTCGTTGGTCCAGGTGGCGCCGCTGTTGGCTTTGCCGGCGAAGGGGTTGCTCTCGGTGGCGGCCTGGGGGGTCCAGGTGCCGCCGAGGCTGGTGGCGGTGAAGGAGCGGAAGTAGCGGCCCTGCGAGCCGATGGCCTCGACGAGCATGAGGTAGCGGTTCTGGTTTTGGAGCTTGTAGACCTGCACGGCTTCGAACAGGTTGTTCGTGGAGTCGCTCATGATGGTGGTGTAGGTGCTGCCGAAGTTGCCGGGGAAGTTACCGATCGGCATGCTGGCGCGGTAGATCTTGCCGTTGTCGCCGGCGAAGAACAGGTACATGGTGGTGCTGTCGGCGATGAGGGTCTGGTCGATGGGGCCGGTGCCCGAGCCGGAGATGCTGCCGGTGAACAGGGTCTGCGCCGCGGACCAGCCGTTGGGGTTGGTCGGGTCGGTGGAGGTGCGGTAGGAGAACGCGGCGCCGCCCCACTGGTAGGCCAGGACCCAGATGTTGCGGGGCGCGAAGTAGAACAGGGTCGGCGCGACGGTGCCGCTGTTCATCGTGTTCTGACTGGCCGAGGCCATGTCCGACCAGTTGGTGAACAAGCCGAAGTTCATCGAACCCCACGACGAGCCGAAGTCGTGGGTGGTCGCGTAGACCAACTGCCGGCCGTTGTACGGGGCGACGGTGAAGTCCTTGAGCGACACCCAGCCCGACTTGGGCTGCGCCAACGCGCCGGTCGACGACCACCGGTACGACGACGGCAGATCACACGTGCCGCCCGGCGGCGGCGTGGTGGGCGGCGGCGTGGTCGGGTTGCCCCCGCCGTCGACGCGCACGAGCTGCCACTGCTGGTTGGTGCC
>NZ_JBNCKQ010000015.1:0-46364 GCF_049841615.1 Micromonospora sp. DT63
GGTGGCGGTCGCATGACGGCAGCCTCCGGCGAAGGCTGGGCCGTCCGCCAGCCCGGCTGACGAAGCTGTGGACAACCGGGGGTCCTGTGGACGACCACCGAACCGCCCGATGATCTGTTATGGGAACGCTGTCCCGACCCGACGCACAGCGGACCAGGTCACCACCGCCGGGCCGGAACAAAGGGCCTAGGCTGGGCCGCGTACGGCGGGTGGCGCCGTCTGCACCGGGGAGGCCTCGCATGACCACTGTCGATGACCGGACGCCGACGGTGGCGGACGTGAGCGGCCCGTCCCGGCTCGCCGAGCCCGACGAGGCGATCAGTGCCGAGGAGTTGCAGCTCGCCGCCCGCAACCACGGCCTTCCGCTGGAGGCGCTGCGGTACGACGTGACCCCCGCCGGGCTGCACTACCTGCTGATCCACTACGACATCCCGGAGGTCGACGCGGCGGCGCACGCGTTGACCGTCGGGGGCGCGGTGGACCGTGCGCTGACCGTCACCCTCGCCGACCTGCGCGCGCGACCCCGTGTCACCCACCGGGTCACGATGGAGTGCGCCGGCAACGGCCGGGCCCTGCTGCACCCCCGGCCGGTGAGCCAGCCCTGGCTGGTCGAGGCGGTCGGCAACGCCGAGTGGACCGGCACGCCCCTCGCTCCGCTGCTACGCGAGGCGGGCCTGGGCGCGGACGCGGTCGACGTGGTCTTCACCGGTGCCGACCATGGCGTCGAGCGCGGTGTCGAGCAGGACTACCAGCGGGCGCTGTCGGTGGCCGACGCGCTGCGCGAGGAGGTGCTGCTGGCGTACGAGATGAACGGGGCTCCCCTGCTGCCGCAGCACGGCGCCCCGCTGCGGCTGATCGTGCCGGGCTGGTACGGCATGGCGCACGTGAAGTGGCTGCGCTCGATCGAGGTCCGGACGGAGCCGTTCGAGGGCTACCAGAACGCGGAGGCGTACCGGCTGCGGCGCGACGCCGACGACCCGGGCGTGCCGGTCACCCGGATCGAGCCGCGCGCGCTGGTCCGCCCGCCGGGCTTTCCCGACTTCATGACGCGCCGTCGGCTGCTCCCGGCGGGACCCTGCACTGTGGACGGGCGGGCCTGGTCGGGCCACGCGCCGGTGGTCGCGGTGGAGGTCAGCGTCGACGGCGGTGCGAACTGGGCGCCGGCCGAGCTGGACCCGGCGGCGGGCGGGGAGTTCGCGTGGCGGCGGTGGCGGTACGAGTGGACGGCGACGCCCGGCCGGTACGTGCTCAGCGCGCGGGCGACCGACGCGTCCGGGCGGACCCAGCCGGTCGAGCAGCCGTGGAATCGTGGCGGCTTCGCCAACAACCTGGTGCAGCGCGTCGAGGTTGTGGTGCCGGCCGAGTGACCGGCGCGTCGGGCCGCGCCACGGATGGGGGGACCGTGGCGTGGCCGAGGGTCGTCAGCCGCCGAAGCCGGAGTCGGCGGGCAGCGAGATGTCGGGCTTCTCCAGCTCTTCGACGTTGACGTCCTTGAAGGTCATCACTCGGACGTTCTTCACGAAGCGGGCAGGACGATACATGTCCCACACCCAGGCGTCGTGCATCTCGACCTCGAAGTAGACCTCGCCGTCGGAGTTACGCACGTGCAGGTCGACCTGGTTGGCCAGGTAGAACCGGCGTTCCGTCTCCACCACGTAGGAGAACTGGCGGACAATGTCGCGGTACTCCCGGTAGAGCTGCAGCTCCATCTCGGTCTCGTACTTTTCGAGATCTTCCGCGCTCATCGCACTCCGCCTTCCATGACCACATCTTCCCCCACCGGCGCCGGAGGCCGAGGCTGCTCGCCCAACGCCACGCCGACGGTACCCCCTGACGCCCAGGAGCGCTCCATCGGCTCGTCCGACGCCGGGCCGACGGGCCGTCGGGCGCGCGGCGGCCGGCCGTCGCGGCCGGAGACCGCGGCGACATTGATGTACGAGAAGCGGTGCTCCCGGCACGGTCCGTGCTCCCGCAGCGCCGCGCTGTGCTCCGGGGTGATGTAGCCCTTGTGTTCGGCGAAGCCGTACGCCGGGAACACCCCGTCCAGCTCCACCATGATCCGGTCTCGGGTGACCTTGGCGAGCACGCTGGCCGCCGCCACACACGCGGCCACCCGGTCGCCCTTCCAGACCGCCAGCCCCGGCACGCCCAGGCCGTCCACGCCGAAGCCGTCGGTCAGCACGTACTCCGGCCGGGTCGTGAGCGAGGCGAGCGCCCGGCGCATCGCTGCCAGGTTGCACACGTGCAGCCCCCGGGAGTCGACCTCGTCGGCCGGAATGACCACCACGGCGTACGCCAGGGCGCGGTCCACGACCTCGGCGTACACCCGCTCCCGGCTGGCCGGGGTGAGCAGCTTGGAGTCGGCCAGCCCGTCGATCTCGCCGCGTCGCCCCTCCGGCAGCACCGCCGCGGCGGCGACCAGTGGGCCGGCGCAGGCCCCCCGACCGGCTTCGTCGGCGCCGGCCACGTGCCGGAACCCGCGCCGTTGCAGCGCCCGTTCGAGCGCGTACAGGCCTGCCTCCCGGCGTACGACGGTGCGCGGCGGGGTCAGCACGACGCCTCGACGGCCGGCGGCAGGAGACGGGCCAGCAGGTCGGGCAGCTCGGGCGGGTAGTACCGGTCGCCGCTGGCGGCCAGCTCGGCCGGCAGCCACCAGCGGTGGCCGGCGATGCTGCGCTGCTCGACGTCGTTGAAGCCGACGGTGTCGACCTGCCACGACGGCACCCGGAACAGGAAGAAATCCTGCTCCTGGCGGTACCAGTCGCCGTCGAACGGAAATTCGGTCGTGTCGGACCACACGGGCTCGCCCAGCTCGGCGGGATCGACCCGCAGCCCGGTCTCCTCGGCCAGCTCCCGTGCCGCGCCCGCCGACGGGGACTCCGCCTCGTCGAGCCCGCCGCCGGGAGTGAACCAGTAGCGGTGCTCCGGGCGGGCCGGGTCGAAGCCGTGGAACAGCAGGACCCGGCCGGCCGCGTCGACGAGCAGCACCCGTGCCGCGCGTCGAGGGGTGTAGACACGATTGGCACTGTTCACGCCTGCGGGGCTCGCAAGCTCACTCCTCGCGCTCACGGTCACCGCACCAGCCTGCCAGACGTGCGGCCGATCGCCCATGCCCCCGCCGGTTCTACGGCTTGGGAATGCCGTCGAACTGATCGGGCACCGTCAGCCAGGTGGCCCGGTTGACGGGCCAGAAGACGGTGAACGCCCGCCCGACGACCTCGCCCTCGGGGATCGTGGCCTCGGTGATGTTCTGCCCGGACTGCTGCCAGTGCTCCAGCGAGTCACCCGAGGCCGACCGGTGGTCGCCCATCACCCACAGCCGACCCTTCGGCACCGTGATGTCGAACTCCTGGTCGGCCGGCTTGTCGCGGACCCCGTCGATCGAGAAGATGTACGGCTCGTCGAGCGACCTGCCGTTGATCATCAGGCGTTCCTGCGCGTCGCAGCAGACCACGTGGTCGCCGCCGACGCCGATCACCCGCTTGATGAAGTCCTCACCGTCGGGGTTGCCGCTCCACTCGGTGGGCGCCTTGAAGACGATCACCTCGCCGCGGTGCGGTGATCGGAAGTCGTAGACCAGCTTGTTGACCAACACGCGGTCATCGATCTTGAGAGTGTTCTCCATGGACGGAGAGGGGATGAAGAAGGTCTGCAGCACGAAGGCGCGGACCAGCACCGCGACCAGGATCGCCACACCCAGCAGGATCGGCAGCTCCTTCCAGAAGGAGCTGCGCGGCTTGTCGGTCTGCTCGTCAATCACGCCAAGGAGCCTACGTTGCCGGGCCGGACGGCACCGTCCGGAACGCGCGGGAACCCCTCAGCGCGGCCGCCAACGGGAGAATCAGCAGCACACCGCCCTGCGGGGACGGACGGACCGGGGGCGCCCCGGAGGAGGCGGCGGCCGGCGCGGCCACGTCGTCGAAGGTCGACGGCACCGACAGCGCGGCCCAGCGTGACGACGGCCAGACCACCATGAACGCCCGGCCGACCACGTTGTCGATCGGCACCGGGCCCTGGCAGCGCGCGTCCTGGGAGACCTCGCGGTGATCGCCCATCACGAAGATCTGCCCCGGGGGTACGACCACCTCGTCGAAGCGCCGGGAGCGGCACTCCTGCGGATTGGGTGGCAGATCCAGCGGGGAGTTGCGCAGCACGTACGGCTCGTCGAGCGGAGTCCCGTTCACGGTGACCCGGCCCTGGGAGTCGCAGCACTTCACCCGGTCACCGGGCAGGCCGATCACCCGCTTGATGAAGTCCTTCTCGCCGGGACGGCTCACCCCGACCAGGTCCCCGACGGTGCGGCCGACCTTGCCGACGAAGCCGGGCTCCGGCTGCTCGTCGACCTGCGGCGCCCAGCGGTCGGTGCCCCGGAACACCACCACCTCGCCGCGCACCGGGTCACGGACGTCGTAGACGACCTTGTTGACCAGCACCCGGTCGCCGATCAGGAGGGTGTCCTCCATCGAGCCGGACGGGATGAAGAACGCCTGGAGCAGGAATGTGCGGATCAGCACCGCGAGGCAGAACGCGACCACCAGCAGCAGTGGAAGTTCCTGCCAGAGCGGCATCTGGCGGCGGCCGCGGCGCACCCGCCGGCGCCACGGATCGACGGTGCCGTCCTCGTCAAGCGTCTGCACCACGCCACTCCCCGGTCCGCAGAAACACCACCGCCCGGGAGCCTCGTCGAGGCTCCACGGGCGGTAGTGGACAGCTGCCCGCCACAAAGGCGGGGTCGCCGCCTGGCTGCGCCCGTACGACCAGGGTAGTGCGGTCTGGGCGGTACGGCATACGCGCAGCTCAGGCGGCGTGGCGAGCGGGAAGTCAGCTGGGCTGCTTCTCCCGCTTCTCCTTGATCTTGGCCTTCTTGCCGCGCAGCTCGCGCAGGTAGTAGAGCTTGGCGCGACGCACGTCACCGCGGGTCACGACCTCGATCCGGTCGATGCCCGGGCCGTTGAGCGGGTAGGTCCGCTCGACACCGACACCGAAGCTGACCTTGCGGACCGAGAAGGTCTCGCGCAGACCGTCACCCTGGCGGCGGATCACGACGCCCTGGAAGATCTGGACACGGGACCGGTTGCCCTCGACGACCCGCGCGTGCACCTTGACGGTGTCACCGGCACGGAAGTCGGGAAGGTCGGTCCGCTTCGACTGGGCGTCAAGGGCGTCCAGGATGTTCATCGCTGCGTCCTCGTAAGGCTCACGGCGCACCGTCACTCGGTGCGCGGGTGGGTGATTCTGATTCCCGGGTGGTGATCGGCGGGCCGACCCCGGTCGGGGATCCTCGCAGCCGCCCGCGGGCGCGGACGGATGCGGCAACCCCCCTACTTTGCCACATCCCCCGGCGGCGGCTGAAATCCGGCCCGCTCCAGCGCCGCGATGTCCCGTTTGTCAAGCCGCTCGGGCGGCAGCGCGGCCAGCAGGTCCGGACGTTGGGCCGCGGTCCGCAGCAGCCCCTCCTCGCGCCGCCAGCGCGCGATCTTGCCGTGGTCGCCGGAGCGGAGCACCTCCGGGACGTCGTGCCCGCGCCAGCTCGGCGGCTTCGTGTAGATCGGTGCCTCCAGCAGCCCGTGCGCGTGCGACTCCTCGTCCAGCGAGCCGGCGTTGCCCAGCACCCCGGGCAGCAGGCGGGTGACCGCCTCCAGGATGACCAGCACCGCGACCTCGCCGCCGAAGAGCACGTAGTCGCCGAGCGACACCTCGGTGACCGGCATCCGGGTGGCGGCGTGCGCCAGGACCCGCTGGTCGATCCCCTCGTACCGGCCGCAGGCGAAGAGCAGGTGCGGCTCGGCGGCCAGCTCGTGCGCCATGGCCTGGGTGAACGGGACACCCGCCGGTGACGGCACGAGCAGCCGGGGCGGCGGGGCCTCGGCCGGGGCGAGCGCGTCCAGCGCCGCACCCCACGGCTCCGGCTTCATCACCATGCCGGGGCCGCCGCCGTAGGGGGTGTCGTCGACAGTGCGGTGCACGTCGTGGGTCCAGGTCCGCAGGTCGTGCACGGCGAGCTGGAGTACGTCGTTGGCCCGGGCGCGGCCGATCAGCGACAGGTCGAGCGGGGCGAAGTACTCCGGAAAGATCGACACGACGTCGACGCGCATGCGGGCTGGTCCTAAAGATCGAGCAGGCCGGCCGGCGGGTCGACGATCACGCGTCGACCGGCCAGGTCGACCTCCGGGACGATCGCCCGGACGAACGGGATCAGCGCGGTACGCCCCTCGGGGCGCCGCAGCACCAGCAGGTCGGACGACGGCGCGTGGTCGATCCGGGCGACCTCGCCGAGGCGCTCACCGGCCGGGGTGACCACGGCCAGACCCACCAACTGGTGGTCGTGGAACTCCTCCGGGTCCTCCGGAGGCTCCACGTCGGCGCTGTCCACCACGAGCAGGGTTCCGCGCAGCGCCTCCGCGGTGTCGCGGTCCAGGATGCCGTCGAAGGCGACGAGCATCCGACCCTGGTGGAACCGGGACTCCTCGATGGTCAGCTCGGCGGGCACCCGGAACGGCACGCCCGGCCCGTTCGCCGGCGCGGGCGGCGGGACCGCCCCGGGTTCGGTGCGCAGCACCGAACCCGGGGCGAACCGTGCTTCGGGTTCGTCGGTCCGCACTTCCACGGTGACCTCCCCGCGGACACCGTGCGGCTTGCCGATCCTTCCGACGACGAGCTGCATCAGTACGAGTCGACGATGTCGACGCGTACCCCGCGCCCGCCGATGGAGCCGATCACCTGACGCAGCGCCTTGGCGGTCCGGCCGGACCGCCCGATCACCGTGCCGAGGTCCTCGGGGTGCACGCGGACTTCCAGCCGCTTGCCCCGACGGGAATCGACCATCCGGACCCGGACGTCATCCGGGTGGTCGACGATGCCCTTGACCAGGTGCTCCAACGCCGGACGCAGAGGCATGTCAGGCCTGCTCACCGGCGTCGGCAGCGGCAGCGGGGGCCTCGGCCGGAGCCTCGGTCGCCGGGGCCTCGGCCTTCGGGGCCTCGGCCGGAGCCTCAGCGGCCTTGGTGGCCTTCTTGGCCGGCTTGGCCGGGGTCTCCGGGGCGAGCCCGGCGGCGGCCTTCGCCTCAGCCTCGTACGCCGCCTTGCGGTCGGCCTTCTCGGCGGCGACCTTGAGCGGCGGCGGGGCCGGCAGGCCCTTGTACTTCTGCCAGTCACCGGTCAGCTCCAGCAGCCGCTGCACCGCCTCGCTCGGCTGAGCGCCGACGGACAGCCAGTACTGGACCCGCTCCGACTTGACCTCGATGATCGAGGGGTCTTCCTTGGGCTGGTAAACCCCGACGAACTCGATCGCCCGGCCGTCGCGCTTGGTGCGCGAGTCGGCGATGACGATGCGGTACTGCGGGTTGCGGATCTTGCCCATCCGCAGGAGCCGGATCTTTACGGCCACAGTTGTTTCGCTCCTGTTGCGATCTCACCAGCCCGCTGTGGGCGGTGTGCGTGGGTGAGCGCCGACCGGACCCGTGGGGTTGGGCCGGAGACTACTCGGTGGACTAGCGACGTGCCCGGGTTAGAGGGCGCCGGACGCGCGCCGGATACCAGCGACCCATTCTGCCAGATCCGACGCCGATCTCCCGCATCGGACCCGGACACCGCGTCACCGGTGACCCGGAACACCTCTCAGCGCACCGGCGGACGGTCCCACCCGGGCGGAAGTTCGTCCGGTACGTCCCACTCTGCCGGCGGGGTGAAATCGCACCAGGTGCCGTCGAACGGGAACCGGCCCGCCTCGGCGAGCGCGATCACCCGCTCCCCCTCGGCGCGGACCGCCTTCTCGTCGGTCACCCAGTAGTCGTCCGGGAAGGCGAGACGCTCGACGAACTCGTCCTCGTCCTTCCACTGCCAGGTGCGGTCCGGGGCGACCAGCACGTCCAGATCCTGGTCGACCACGTCGACGCCGGCCACCGCCCCGTCGTCCCAGCGGACACCGGGCTCCTCCAGGTTGACGTACCAGTGGCTGAACCGGCCCGCCGCGTCGCGGAACCACCAGACGGAGTGCGCCGCGCCGGTGGGCAGGAACTTCAGCAGCGGTGGCCCGTTCCAGGACACCTGTGCGAGCTGGTAGGTCGGCGTGATCCAGTCGGCAAACGGCAGCCCTCGCATGGTCAGGCCGATCTCGTTCACCTCGTGGGCAACCGGCGAGCCCTTCGCAATCCAGAGCAGCAGCCCTCGCTCGTCGTCGAGGACGACCCGCGCCGGCCGGACCCACCCGATCCGTCCCCGCCGCACGTTCCGGTGCAGGATCAGCCGACCCGATCCGAACTCCACGGCCGCGCTCCTCCGGACCTCAGTAGGCGCGGGCGAGGATGGCGACCAGGTCGGGCTCGTCCTCGGAGTCCGGCACCGAGCCGTCGGCGCGCAGCAGGCAGCGCACCGTCACGCCCTGGCCGTTCGCCTCGGCCTCGCCGGCCACGCCGACCGCCGACCACGGCACCTTGGCCCAGCCGGTGGCCGCCGCCTCGATCGCCTCGGCCAGCGTCGACACCTCGACGGTGCGCGACTGGCGGTGCGCGAGGGCCTGGTCGTGCAGCACCTGCTGGTCGGCCTCCAGTGCGGCGAGGACCGCGCCGACCACGTCGGCCACCGCCGTCGGGGACTTCGACCCGTCGGTACGACGGACCACCGTCGCGTTGCCGACGGCCAGGTCGCGGGGGCCGACCTCGACGCGTACCGGATAGCCGCGCAGCTCGGCGTCGACGGCCCGGCGGCCGAACGCGGTGTCGGTCCGGTCGTCGAGCGCGACCCGGACACCGGCGTCGCGCAGGCCGTCGCGCAGCTTGGCCGCCGCCTCGCCGACGCCCTCGCCATCCTTGACGATCATGATGTACGCCTGGATGGGCGCCAGCCGCGGCGGCACCCGCAGGCCGTTGTCGTCGCCGTGGGCCATGATCAGGCCACCGAGCATCCGGGTCGACGTGCCCCAGGAGGTCGTCCACGCGTGCTCGCGACCGCCCTCCTTGGCGGAGTAGCTGATGTCGAACGCCTTGGCGAAGTTCTGGCCCAGCTCGTGGCTGGTGCCCAGCTGGAGCGCCTTGCCGTCGCCCATCATGCCTTCGCAGGTGTACGTGGCGGTGGCACCGGCGAAGCGCTCGCGGGCCGTCTTCAGGCCCACCACCACCGGAATGCCGAGCACGTTCACCATCAGATCCTCGTACGCCTCGTGCAGGATCCGCCGCGCGTAGGCGCGGGCGTCCTCACGGGTGGCGTGCGCGGTGTGCCCCTCCTGCCAGAGGAACTCGCTGGTCCGCAGGAAGATCCGCGGGCGCAGCTCCCACCGGACCACGTTGGCCCACTGGTTGAGCAGCAGCGGCAGGTCCCGGTACGAGTCGATCCACTTGGCCATGAACTCGCCGATCACCGTCTCGCTGGTGGGGCGCACCACCACCGGCTCGGCGAGCTGCTTGCCGCCACCGTGGGTGACGACCGCCAGCTCCGGCGAGAAGCCCTCGACGTGCTGGGCCTCGCGCTTGAGGTAGCTCTCCGGGATGAACAGCGGGAAGTACGCGTTCTCCGCGCCGGCCGCCTTGATCCGGGCATCCATCTCGGCCTGCATCCGCTCCCAGATGGCGTAGCCGGCGGGGCGGATGACCATGGTGCCGCGGACCGGGCCGTTGTCGGCCAGCTTCGCCTTGGCGATCAGGTCCTGGTACCAGCGGGGGAAGTCCTCCGCACGGGGAGTGAGCACGCGTGCCATGACCGCACATCCTATGCGCCACGCGGGTCCCCGCCGCGCCCGGGAGGCGCCGCGCCGCGCGACCGGTGCTGGACGGCGCGCGCGGCCCGCCCTTGCCGGGGCGCGGCGGGCGCTGGGCGGGGGCGGGCAGCGGGCGCTGGGCAGGGTGGCGGGCCGCCCTTCGCGGGGCGCGCAGCGGGCGCTGGGCGGGGCGGCGAGCCACCCGTAGAATTCGACCACCATGACTGCGACCGACTCACCACGCCAGCGACTGCGGGACACGATCGTGGACGCCGCCCGCGCACGGACCATCGCCGCCGGCTGGGACGCGGTCCGCATGGGCGGCGTGGCCACCACGGCGGGGGTCAGTCGGCAGACCGTCTACAACGAGTTCGGCAGCAAGGCGGGCCTCGCCGAGGCGCTCGCCCGACGCGAGGTGGACCGGTTCGTCGGCGACGTCCGGGAGGCGCTGCTCGCGCACGGTGCCGACGTACGGGCCGGCGCGTACGCCGCGATCGCCCACACCCTCGCCACGGCGGCCGACAACCCGCTGGTCAAGGCCATCCTCACCAGCGCCCGGGGCGGCTCGGACGAACTGCTCCCGTACCTCACCACCCGGGCCGAGGTGGTCCTCACCGAGGCGTCCGGCGCGCTGATCGAGTGGGCCGGTGACCACCTGCCGGGAGCGGACCAGGCAGCGTTGGCATTCGCCGCAGACACGATCGTCCGTCTGGTGGTGAGCCACATCGTGCTCCCGCGATCCCCGATCGACCAGACCGCCGCGGCCCTGGCCGACCTGGCCGTGCACCTCTTCGCCGCCGCCGCGACCACCCGCCCGCCCCGCTGACGCTCCCACGTCGTCGTACGCGAACCGTCGCGCCCGCACGCACCTCCGCCCCCGGCCTGCCACGCCCACGCCCCATGCCCCACGCCAAGATCCGCACAACATCAGTGATGTTGCTGCCTCCGGCGAGCGTGAGGCAGCAACATCAGGGAAGTTGCGCGGATCTTCCCTCGCCGGCCTCTCCGCCCGACAAGATCGTGCTCAATCCTGGTTCCAGTGGCATCCCCACGACGCCGAGGCCACTACTTCCTGGATCCAGCACGATCTTGCGCGGCGGGGCGGGGCGGGGCGACGCGGCGCGGCCCAGCGCAGTGCGGCCCAGCGCAGTGCGGCGCGGCCCAGCGCGGCCGGCGCGAGGCCAGCGCGGCCGGCGCGAGGCCAGCGCGGCCGGCGCGGGGTCAGCGGAGGACTCGGCCGCGCAGGATCGTGCGGGACGGGGCACGGACGACGCGGAGGTCGTGGCGGGGGTCTTCGGGGTAGACGGTCAGGTCGGCGAGGCCGCCCTCGACCAGGCCGGGGAAGCCGAGCCATTCGCGGGCGCCCCAGGATGCGGCGGCGAGCACGTCGATCGGTGCCATGCCGGCGCGCTCGTGCAGCAGCAGCATCTCCTCTGCGGCCAGGCCGTGGTCGATGCCACCACCGGCGTCGGTGCCCACGTAGATCGGCACGCCTGCCTCGTGTGCGGCGCGCACCACCTCCGGGAAGCGGTCGCGCAGCGCGAGCATGTGCTCGGCGTAGCCGGGGAACTTGCCCCGCGCCTGCTCGGCGATGCCCCCGAAGGTGGCGATGTTGATCATTGTGGGGACCAGCGCGGTGCCCTGACGGGCCATCTCGTCGATCAGGTCGAGGCTCAGCCCGGTGCCGTGCTCCACCGAGTCCACCCCGGCCCGCACCATGATCTCGACGGCCGATTCGGAGAAGGTGTGCACCGCGGCGCGTACCCCGGCGTCGTGCGCGGCCCGTACGGCGGCGGTGAGGGTGTCGGCGTCCCAGGCTGGCGCGAGGTCGCCCACGCCCCGGTCGATCCAGTCGCCGACCAGCTTCACCCAGCCGTTGCCGGCCCGGGCCTGCGCGGCCACCGTCGCGGCCACCTCGGCCGCGCCGACCTCGACGCCGATGTCGCGCAGGTAACGCTTCGGGGGCGCGACGTGCCGGCCGGCGCGGGCCAGCCGTGGCAGGTCCGGTTCGTCGTCGAGTTCGGGGTACGGGTACGGCGACCCGGCGTCGCGGATCGCCAGCACCCCGGCGTCCCGGTCGATGTGGGCCAACTCGCGGGCCTGGTCGAGCGACGTGATCGGGGCGCCACCGCGGGCGATGCCGATGTGGCAGTGCGCGTCGACCAGCCCCGGGAGGACGAACCCGCCGTCGACCACCGTCTCCGCACCGGGCACCGGGGTGAAGGTGACCCGGTCGCCGACCAGCCAGAGATCCCGGACCTCGTCGTCGGGGAGCAGCACACCGCGCACATGAAGAGCCATGCGCACAGTCCTACCCGATCAGCCCTCCTCGGCGACGAGCAGGTCGTTCCTCCGAGCGGTCAGGGCCGGCCCCGTCCACCGAGACCTCCCACGTCGCACGCCGTCACCGACGCGCGTCAGCGCGGGCCCTTGTCGCCGCCCTTGCCGAGCTTGTTGAAGTCGATCTTCGGGAGCTTGAAGCCGGGCGGGAGGCCCTGGCCGCCCGCGAGGTCGTTCGGGTCCATCCCCGGCGGGAGCTGCGGCATGCCACCCGGGAAACCGCCCGGGAGCCCGGCGCCGGCGCCCGTACGCGGACGACCGCCGCCCTTGGTGCCCTTGCGCTTGTTCTTGGGGGACTTCGTCGCCTTGCGGCGGCCACCACCGGGCAGGCCCATCATGCCGCCCATCTGCTTCATCATCTTCTGCGCGTCGGCGAAGCGGTTGAGCAGCTGGTTGACGTCCATCACGGTGACCCCGGAGCCGTTGGCGATGCGCGCCCGGCGGGAACCGTTGATGATCTTCGGGTTGGTGCGCTCGCCCGGGGTCATCGACCGGATGATCGCGGTGACCCGGTCGAAGTGGCTGTCGTCCAGCTCGGCGAGCTGGTCCTTCATCTGCCCCATGCCCGGCATCATGGCCAGCACGTTGGCGATCGGGCCCATCCGCCGCACCGCGATGAGCTGGTCGAGGAAGTCGTCGAGCGTGAACTGCTCGCCGCCCATCAGCTTGGCGGTCATCTTCTCCTTCTGATCCGAGTCGAAGGCCTGCTCGGCCTGCTCGATCAGAGTGAGGACGTCGCCCATGCCGAGGATCCGGCTGGCCATCCGGTCGGGGTGGAAGACGTCGAAGTCCTCCAGCTTCTCGCCGGTGGACGCGAACAGGATCGGCTGCCCGGTCACCTCGCGCACGGAGAGCGCGGCGCCACCACGGGCGTCGCCGTCGAGCTTGGAGAGCACCACGCCGGTGATGCCGACGCCGTCGCGGAACGCCTCGGCGGTGCGGACGGCGTCCTGACCGACCATCGCGTCGATGACGAAGATGACTTCGTCGGGTGAGACGGCGTCGCGGATGTCGGCGGCCTGCTGCATCATCTCGGCGTCGATGCCGAGTCGGCCGGCGGTGTCGACGATGACGATGTCGCGGGCGGCGCGCTTCGCGTGCTCGATCGAGGCGCGGGCCACCTGCACCGGGTCGCCGGTGCCGTTGCCGGGCTCCGGGGCGTACACCTCGACGCCGGCCCGGCCACCGAGCACCTGGAGCTGCCCGACGGCGTTGGGGCGCTGGAGGTCGGCGGCGACCAGCAGCGGCTGGTGTCCCTGGCCCTTGAGCCAGCGGGCCAGCTTGCCGGCGAGGGTGGTCTTACCGGAACCCTGGAGGCCGGCCAGCATGATCACCGTGGGCGGCTGCTTGGCGAACTGGAGCCGCCGGCCCTCGCCGCCGAGCACGTTGATCAGCTCTTCGTTGACGATCTTGATGATCTGCTGGGCCGGGTTGAGCGCCTGGGAGACCTCGGCGCTGCGGGCGCGCTCCTTGACGGCCGCGATGAAGCCCTTGACCACCGGCAGCGCGACGTCCGCCTCCAGCAGCGCGAGGCGGATCTCGCGCGCGGTGGCGTCGATGTCGGCGTCGGTGAGCCGTCCCTTGCCGCGGAGCTTGGTGAAGATCCCGGACAGGCGGTCACTCAAGGTGTCAAACACGCGAACATCCCGTTTGTCAGTGTTCCGGCGGGCACAACGCGGCCGGCACTGCGGAGTCCGGCCACCGCTAGGGTAGCCGCCCCGCCGCACGGCCGCTGGCGGCCCGGCCTCACCCCGAGACCAAGCCCGATTGGTACGCGAAGACGACGAGCTGGGCCCGGTCCCGGGCTCCCAGCTTGCCCATGGCCCGGCTGACGTGGGTCCGCGCGGTCGCCGGGCTCACCACCAGCCGGGCGGCGATCTCCTCGTTGTTCAGGCCCTCCCCGACCAGGCCGACGACCTGGCGTTCCCGGTCGGTGAGGGTGTCCAGCCGCGGGTGCGGACGGGGTGCTCTCGACGGCCGGGTGGCGAACTCCCGCACCACCCGCCGGGTCACCGACGGCGACAGCAGCGCCTCCCCCTCGGCGACCAGGCGGATGGCGCGCAGCAGCTCCGGCGGCCGGGTGTCCTTGGTGAGGAACCCGCTCGCGCCGTGCCGCAGCGCGTCGAAGACGTACTCGTCCAGCTCGAAGGTGGTGAGCACCACCACCCGCGTGCCGGTCAGCTCGGGGTCGGCGACGATCCGGCGGGTCGCCTCGATCCCGTCGATGCCCGGCATCCGGATGTCCATCAGCACCACGTCCGGCCGCACCTGACGGGCCAGCTCCACCGCCCGCAGCCCGTCGGCCGCCTCACCGGCGAGCGCAAGGTCGTCCTCGCTCTCCACCAGCGCGCGCAGCCCGAGGCGGACAAGGTCCTGGTCGTCGGCGATCAGCACCCGGATCACGCGGGCGGCTCCACGGGCAGCCGGGCCCAGACCCGGAAACCGCCGTCCGGGCGCGGTCCGGTGGTCAGCCGTCCGCCCAGCGCGGCCACCCGCTCGCGCATACCGGCCAGACCGTGCCCTCCGGTCCGGTCGTCGGCCGCGTCGAACGGGCCGGCGGCGACACCGACGCCCCGGTCGGTGACCTCGACCGTCACCTCGTCGGCCCGGTAGCCGACGGTCACCTCGGCGCTGCTCACCCCGGCGTGCCGCAGCACGTTGGTGAGCGCCTCCTGCACCACCCGGTACGCGGCCAGGTCCACCGCCGCCGGCAACTCCCGAGGGTCGCCCTCGCGGCGCACGTCGACGGCGAGACCGGCGCCGGCCAGCCGGTCGCACAGCGCCGGGAGCCGGGCCAGCCCCGGCACCGGTTCGCGCTCCGCGCCCCGGCGCACCGCGCCCAGCGTGACCCGGAGCTCGTCCAGCGCCTCCCGACTGGTACGACCGATCGCGGTCAGCGCGACCTCCGCCTGCTCCGGTCGTTTCGGCAGCAGGTGAAGGGCGATCTCCGCCTGCATGCTGATCGCGGCCAACCCGTGCCCCACCACGTCGTGCACCTCCTGAGCGATGCGCAGCCGCTCCTCGTCGGCCTGCCGGCGGGCCTGCTCGACACGTTCGCGGGCCTGTTCGGCGCGGCTGCGGGCGGCGGCCTCGCGGTTGACCCGTACGACCACGCCCGCAGCGAAGGGTACGACCGCCCAGGCCGACGCGGGGAGCACTCCGGCCCAGCCCAGCGACGGGCCCCGGGACCAGAAGACGTGCGCCAGCAGCACCACGAACGCGCCGGCGGTGGCGAGCGCCGCCGGGCGCACCGGCAGCCGCAGGGCCACGGTGTAGGCCGCGACCAGGAAGGTGAGCAGGATCGGTCCGTACGGATAGCCGAGCACCAGGTACGTCGTGGTGGCCACGGTGACCACGGCGAGGATGCCCACCGGGGCGTAGCGGCGGCCGACCAGCGCCAGCGCGGCGACCGCCATGATCACCCGGCAGAACGCGTCCACGGGTCTCGACCCCGGCTGGTTGGCCCCCGCGAACCCGGTGGTGAGCTGCGCGAACCCGAGCAGGGCCAGGGCGAGCACGGCGTCACCCAGCCACACCCGCCGCCCGTTCCATCGCATGGCCGTCATTCTGCCCGCGCCGACGCCCCCTGACGTGCGTCCACGAGCGGCACCGTCGCTACGCCCCGGGGCGTACCCGTCCCCTCAGACGGCGGCGAGGACGGCGGCCTCCAGGCGGGCCCGGGTGGCGTCGTCGGGCCAGCCACCCACCAGGTAGAAGGCGTCGACCACGTCCGCGCCGAGGGTGGAGATGCGCGCGGCGCGGACCAGGGCTCCCGCCTCGTCGAGCGCGCAGGCGACCCGGTAGAGCAGCCCGGCGGCGTCGGCCGCGCGCAGTTCGAGCAGCACGGCGTCGGTGGCGGCCTCGCGGTGCCAGACGACCCGGGGAGCGGCGCCGCTGCCCCGGGCGGCGAGCGCACGGCCGCGCAGCCGTTGGGTGACGGACACGTCGCCGGCGACCGCCCGACGCAGGTCGGCGCGCAGCGGGACCGGATCGGCCGGCAGGCCGTAGCGGGGTTGCACGCGGCACTCGACCAGGGCCCGGCCGTCGACCACCGAGGCGTCGGCGGAGAGCACCTCCAGTCGGTGCAGGGCGAGGCAGCCGGCCACCGTGGCGAGCAGTCCGCGCCGGTCGGCGGCGGCCACCGCCACCCGGTCCCCGGTGAGGTGCACGACCGGCAACGGCCCGGCCAGCAGCGCCGGATCCGGCGCGGGTGGCTCGGGCAGCACGCCGGTGTCCAGGGCGGTGCGGACGCGGGCGACCAGTTCGGCGACCAGTCGTCCCTTCCAGTCCGACCAGGCGGCCGGGCCGGTGGCCGCGGCGTCCGCGCGGACCAGCGCGTGCAGCAGGTCGAGCGTGCCGGTGTCGCCCACCGCCTCGGCTACCGACGCGATCGTGACCGGGTCGGCGAGGTCCCGGCGGGTGGCCACGTCGGGCAGGAGCAGGTGCAGCCGGACCAGCGTGCCGATCAGCTCGACCTCCGCGGCCGGCAGCCCGACCCGGGTCGCCACCGTCTCGGCGAGCGGCACCCCGACGGTGCTGTGGTCACCGGGCAGGCCCTTGCCGATGTCGTGCAGCAGGGCGCCGAGCAGCAGCAGGTCGGGGCGGTCCACCTCGCGGGCGTGCCGGCTGGCCTCGTGGGCGGCCTGCACGAGATGCCGGTCCAGGGTGTAGCGGTGCACCGGGTTGTGCTGGGGCAGGCTGCGCAGCCTGGTCCACTCGGGCAGCCAGCCGTCCACCAGCCCGTACCTGTCGCAGGTCTCCCAGGCCGGCACCAGGCCGGGACCGGCGCCCAGCAGCGTGGTCAGCGCGGCCCGGGCCTCGGGCGGCCAGGGCGCGGGCAGCGGGGGGCAGTACGCCGCCAGCCACTCGCAGGTGGCCCGCGCGATCGGCAACCGGGTGGTGGCCGCCGCGGCGGCGACCCGCAGCGACAGGCTCGGGTCGGGGCGCGCGCCGATCGCCGTCCGGGCCAGCACCAGCTCGCCGTCGTGCTCGACCACGTCCCGGGCCACCGGCCGGCGCACGGGAGCGCCGTTCCCGCCCCGGGAGCGGCCGGAGCGCAGCCGGTCGGCGGCGCGGAAGGCGTCGTCGAGAGCGTGGCTGACCGTGCGGGCGTCCCCGGCCACCCGACGCAGGAGGGCGTCGCCGTCCTCCAGGGCGAGCAGCGCGGCGACGCCGTCGCGTTCCTGGGCGACCAACCGGTCGACCCGACGACCGACCTGCTGGTGCAGCGCGTCGCGGGTGTCCAGCAGGCGCAGGTGGGCGGCGCGGACGGCGGGGCGCAGCGCGTCGGTGATCCCGGCGGCGGAGATGGCGCGCAGCAGCCCCACGTCGCGCAGCCCGCCGGCGGCCTCCTTCAGGTCGCCTTCGAGGAGGAAGGCCAGCTCGCCGTGCGCCTGCCAGCGGGCGGCGGTGACCTCCCGCAGGCCCGGCAGCTGGCGGACGGCGGTACGCCGCCAGTGGTCGGCGGCGGTGCGGATCAGGGCGTCGGCGAGCGCCTGGTCGCCGACCACCAGGCGGGCGTCGAGCAGCCCGAGGGCGACCTTGACGTCGTCCTGGGCCACCGACAGCGCCTCGGAGACGGTCCGCACGGAGTGGTCCAGGCGCAGGCCGGCGTCCCAGATCGGGTACCAGACCGAGGCCGCCAGCTCGTCCGTGCCGGGCACCCCGGCGTGCAGCAGCACCAGGTCGAGGTCGCCGTAGGGGGCGCACTGCCGCCGCCCCAGACCCCCGACGGCCATCAGCGCGACCCCGTCGCGCGCGGGCAGCAACCCGCGCAGAAACTCGTCGTACGCGCCCGCGCGCGCCCGGCGGGCGGGCTCCCCGATCCCCCCGGGTACGCCGACGACCTC
The DNA here is from genome assembly GCF_049841615.1 of Micromonospora sp. DT63. NCBI lineage: Bacteria > Bacillati > Actinomycetota > Actinomycetes > Micromonosporales > Micromonosporaceae > Micromonospora > Micromonospora sp. DT63. The sequence goes on from NZ_JBNCKQ010000015.1 coordinate 17,881, forward strand.
GTTGATCAAGAGGTTCGCGTCGCCGTTCCCGGCGTGCCCTGACGCGTTCTTCCTGATCAACGAGGTCATGTCGTCGTGGCCCGGATCAGAGGGCGTCGAGGCCGCGCTCGCCGGTACGCACCCGGACGACCTCCTCGACACCGGTGACCCACACCTTGCCGTCGCCGATCTTGCCCGTACGGGCGGCGCCGACGATGGCGTCCACGATCTTTTCCACGTCGATCTCGTCGGTGAGCACCTCGACCCGGATCTTGGGCAGGAACTCGACCGTGTACTCGGCACCCCGGTAGACCTCGGTGTGCCCCTTCTGCCGTCCGTACCCCTGAACCTCGCTGACGGTCAGCCCGGCCACGCCCAGGGCGTGCAGAGCCTCCTTCACCGCGTCCAGCTGGTACGGCTTGATGACCGCGGTCACCAGCTTCATGTCCAACCCCTCCATCTAAGGAACGTTAACCGGCGACCTTGGCGCTGACCGGCTCGGTGGACTCCGCCTCCGGCGCGGCGCCGCTCGGCGCTGCGCCACCAGGGGTGCCGATGCCGGCCATCGCGAACGCGCTGCCCGTGCCGCCGCCGGCCGGGGACAGGTCGTAGCTGCTCTCGGCGTGCTCGGCGATGTCGATGCCCTCGACCTCGGCCTCACCCTTGACGCGGAAGCCGATCGTCTTCTCGATGACGAAGGCGAGCACCCAGGCGATGCCGAACGACCAGGCGGTGACGATCAGGCCGGCGAGGGCCTGCCGACCGAGCTGGGTCGCGCCGCCGCCGTAGAACAGGCCGTCGGAGGCGCCCACCACGTCGCTGATCGCGGCGTTTACCGAGTTGGTGGCGAACAGGCCGAGCCAGAGCGAGCCGATCCAGCCACCGACGAAGTGCACGCCGACCACGTCGAGGGAGTCGTCGTAGCCGAGCCGGTACTTGAGGCTGACCGCGAGCGCGCACACGACCCCGGCGACGATGCCGAGCAGGACGGACGCCCACGGGGCGATGAAACCACAGGCCGGGGTGATCGCGACCAGGCCGGCGACCGCGCCGGACGACGCGCCGACCATTGTCGGCTTGCGGTCCTTGACCCACTCGACAGCGATCCAGCCGAGCACCGCGGCGGCGGTGGCGAGCTGGGTGTTGATGAAGGCGAGACCGGCGACCGAGTCGACGGTCAGCTCCGAGCCGGCGTTGAACCCGAACCACCCGAACCACAGCAGACCGGCGCCGAGCGCGACCAGCGGGATGTTGTGCGGCTTCATGCCCTCGCGGGGCCAGCCGAGCCGCTTGCCGAGCACCAGCGCCACGGCCAGGGCCGCCGCACCGGCGTTGATGTGCACCGCGGTGCCACCGGCGAAGTCCAGCGCGTGGATGTCACCGCCGATGATGCCGCCACCCCACACCCAGTGGGCGACCGGGAAGTAGACGAGCGTGGCCCAGCCGAACGCGAACAGCAGCCAGCCGGCGAACTTGGCCCGGTCGGCGATGGCGCCGCTGATCAGCGCGACGGTGATCACCGCGAAGACCATCTGGAAGGCCATGAACACGTAGAGCGGAATCCCGATGCCGCTGGGGTTTTCCGTCGTGGCGCCCCACAGGTCGGTCTCGGCGAGGAACGTCTTGGTGCCGAGGTACGCGCCCGGGTCACCCCAGAAGCCGTTCACGTCGGTCCCGAAGGCGACGCTGAAGCCGTAGAACCACCACAGAACAGAGATGAGCCCGATAGCGGAGAAGCTCATCATCATCATGTTGAGTACGCCCTTGGCCCGGTTGAGGCCGCCGTAGAACAGCGCCAGTCCGGGGGTCATGAGCAGCACGAGCGCGGTCGAAACCAGCAGCCACGTGGTATTGGCGCCGTCGATCGTCGGTGCTTCAGGCACGCTGGCCTCCTAAAGGTGAAGTCCTCCTTCGCGGCTTTCCGGGGCAGCGTCGCCCGTAGGCCGGTTGCGCGGAAGCCTCGCGGCCGGCTGTTTCACCCAGGGTCCCGTGCGGGTTTCCGTTTCGTGACGGGTTGTTTCGTACGTGTCACGGAGTCCGCACAGTCAGCAGCATGGACGAAGGTGGATCGACCGGACGTCGAGCGTCGATGGCTGACCGGTCAGCGGCATCGACCGGTGCGCTTGAGAAGCCCGGCCGAGCATCGGCCGGCAGCGCGCTCAGCGGAGGGCGTTCTCCAGGGCGTGCCGCTCGTAGTCGAGCAGCCGCAGGTCGCGCATCGGCCGCCGCAGGTGGCCCTTGTGCACGATCCGCACGAACGCCGGCTCACCGGCGGCGGCCATCCGGCGGATGCCCTCGACGTGGTCGACGATCCGCTTGCGGATGGTGCGGATCAGCCGGTGCCTGTCGCGCGGGATCAACCCGTACGCGTCGGCGAAGAGGCGCAGCCGGCGCGGCCGGTCGGGATGCTTCCAGCCCAGCGTGATCGAGTCCCGGTCGGCGAAGATCGGCACCCACGTCCAGGCGGCGTACGCCACGTCGTAGATGCGGGCGCCGGGCGAGGCGAGGTCGAAGTCGATCAGCCCGAGCGTGCCGTCGGGCCGCCAGATGACGTTGTGCGGCGCGGCGTCGTGGTGGCAGATCACCTCGGTGTCCGGCGGCGGCGGCCCGAACGAGCGCCAGACCGCCCCCGGCGGCGGGGCGAAGCCGTACTGCGCGTCGTGGAACATCCGCAGCATGGTGGCGACGGTGACCAGCGCCTCGTCGGTCACCCAGTGCGGGGCGAGGGGGTACTCCCCGCACTCCCCCTCCAGGTACGACAGCACCTCCCGGTTGCGCTCGTCCATCCCGAGCGCCCGGGGTGCGCCGGTGAACCCGACGTACTCCAGGTGGCGCAGCAGGGCGTGCACGGACGGGGTCCACGGCCCGGCGTTACGACGGACCGTGTCACCGACCCGGACGACGGTGCTCACGTTGCCGCCGTGCAGCGGGATCTCCTGCGAAGTCACGTACGGTCTCCCGAGGCGCTGCGAAGGGTGGCCGGGGTCGCGCCAGCCCGCGTACGCGCGATCGTCAGTGGTCACCCGAGACTACGCGTCCCGTGCGGCCGGCTCGGTGCCCAGCAGCGCGTCGACGAACTGCGCCGGGTCGAACGGAGCGAGATCGTCCTTGCCCTCACCGAGGCCGACGAGCTTGACCGGGATGCCGAGCTTGCGCTGCACGGCGATCACGATGCCGCCCTTCGCGGTGCCGTCGAGCTTGGTCAGCACCACACCTGTCACGTTGACGACCTCGGTGAAGACCCGGGCCTGCTCCAGACCGTTCTGGCCGGTCGTGGCGTCGAGGATGAGCAGCGTCTCGTCGATGGGCCCCTGCTTCTCCACCACGCGCTTGACCTTGCCCAGCTCGTCCATCAGGCCGATCTTGTTCTGCAGGCGGCCGGCGGTGTCGATGAGCACGGTGTCCACGCCGGTGTCGATACCCCGGCGGACCGCGTCGAACGCCACGCTGGCCGGGTCGGCCGCCTCCGGGCCGCGGACGGTCTCGGCACCGACCCGTTCGCCCCAGGTCTGCAGCTGGTCGGCGGCGGCGGCCCGGAAGGTGTCGGCGGCGCCCAGCAGCACGGTCCGGCCGTCGGCGACCAGCACCCGGGCGATCTTGCCGCAGGTGGTGGTCTTGCCGGCGCCGTTGACGCCGACGACCAGCACGACCGCCGGCACGCCGTCCTTCGGGGCGGTGCGCAGCGAACGGTCCATGCTGGGGTCGAGGGCGTTGACCAGCTCGGCGGCGAGCAGCGCGCGCAGCTCACCGGCCGAGCGGGTGCCCAGCACGCGGGTCTGCTCGCGCAGCCGGTCGACGATGTCGCGGGTCGCGTCGACGCCGACGTCGGCGGTGATCAGACTGTCCTCGATCTCCTCCCAGACGTCCTCGTCGAGGTGGTCGCGGGCGAGCAGGCCGAGCAGGCCCTTGCCGAAGACGTTCTGCGAACGCGACAGCCGCGAGCGGAGCCGGACCAGGCGGCCGGCGGTCGGCTCGGGCACCTCCACGGTCGGGGCGGGCGCCTCGATGACCGGTGGGGGCTCGACCAGGACACCGGTGGACAGATCGGACTCCGGTGCCTCGACCGGCGGGCCGGCGAGATCCTCCTCGGCACGGGTGTCGACCTCGGTGCGCGCAAGCGGGGGCTCGGGCCGCCGCCGCAAGCGCGGCACGACCAGCCCGACTGTGCCGGCGATCAGCACACCGAGCAGGACCAGAGCGAGGACGAGATATTCGGCCATGCCGGAATCCTGTCAGATGCCGGCGGCGGCGTCCCAGCCACCGCACCCGGCCGGTCTCACGAACCGGCGGTAGGCTCGCCGCATGCCCGCCGCACACCTCCTGATCGGCCCACTTCTGCGGCGAGTGGTCGACACCCGGGCGACGATCTGGGTGGAGACCGCCGCGCCCGCCGTGGTCACCGTCCGCACGGCCGACGGCGCCACCGGCACCGCACCCACCTTCTCGGCGTACGACCACCACTACGCCCTCGTCGTGGTGGAGGGGCTCACCCCGGACAGCGCGACGACCTACGAGGTGCTCGTCGACGACGAGCTGGTCTGGCCGGTGGAGAGCAGCGGCTTTCCGCCCAGCGTGATCCGCACCCGGGCGGTCGACGACCGGGACCAGCCGGTCAGTCTGATCTTCGGTTCGTGCCGGGAGACCACCCAGCACGCCACCACCCGCAAGCTGCCGCCGGACGCCCTGGACGCGTACGCCCGTCGGTTGATGGCCGACCCCGAGTCGAACGCGCTGCCCGACCTGCTGGTCCTCCTCGGTGACCAGGTGTACGCCGACGAGACCTCGCCGACCGTGCGCCGGCTGCTGCGCCGGCGCCGGCGGCGGCCCAAGGGCGCCCCGGCCGACCAGGTGGTGAGCTTCGACGAGTACACCAAGCTGTATCTGGAGTCGTGGCGCGATCCGGAGATCCGCTGGCTGCTCTCCACAGTGCCGAGCGTGATGATCTTCGACGACCACGAGATCATCGACGACTGGAACACCTCGGCGGCGTGGCGTGCCGAGATGCGCGAGCAGCCGTGGTGGGCCGAGCGGATCGGCAGCGGGCTGGCCTCGTACTGGGTCTACCAGCACCTGGGCAACCTCTCCCCCGACGAGATCGCCGCCGACCCGGTCTTCGCCAAGGTCGCCGCCGCGGAGGACGCCACCGGCGTGCTGCGCGAGTTCGGGCACCGGGTCGACAAGGAGTCCGACCTGGCGCACGACACCGAGCGCTGGCGCGCGGTGCAGTACCAGTGGAGTTACGCGATCGACCTGGGGCGCACCCGGCTGGTCATGCTCGACAACAGGTGCAGCCGGGTGCTCGAGCCGGGCAGCCGGGCGATGCTGCCGCCGGGTGAGTGGTCGTGGTTCCTCGACCAGGCGCACGGCGTCTACGACCACCTGGTGGTGGGCGCCTCGCTGCCCTGGCTGCTGCCCCAGGGCATCCATCACATCGAGGCGTGGAACGAGAAGCTGGCCGACTCGCGCCGGCCGTGGGTGGCCCGCGGGGCCGAGAAGCTGCGCCGGGCCCTCGACCTGGAGCACTGGGCGGCGTTCCGGCGTTCGTTCGAGGCCCTCGGGGAGACGTTCGCCCGGATCGGCACCGGCACCCCGAGACAGTCCGGCGCCCGGGTCGGCGCCGGGCCGGCGTACGCCCCACCGGCGTCGATCAGCGTGCTCTCCGGTGACGTGCACCACTCGTACGTGGCCCGGGCCCGGTTCGCCGATCCCGCGGTGGTCACCCCGGTGCACCAGCTCACCTGCTCACCGATCCACAACCAGGTGCCGGCCGGCATCCGTCCGCTGATGCGGCTGGGTTGGTCGTCCGGGCCGGCGGGCGCCACGCGGGCGCTGGCCCGCGCGGCGGGTGTCCGACGCCCGGGGGTGCGCTGGCGCAAGCTGGCCGGTCCGTACTTCGGCAATGCCGTCGCCACCCTTACCCACCGGGGTCGGCGGGCCGAGGTGATGATCGAGGGCACCACGAGCGACGGGCACCTGCGTCAGGTGATGAGCCGCCGCCTCTCCGGCGACGACTGACCGGGCCTCGCCGTACTCTCTTCCCCGTGGACGAGCACCTGCCGGAGCCGATCCGGGCTGTCGAGCACGAGCTGACCGCGTTGCTGCGCCGGGGACGGGCGGTTTCGTGGGAAATCGCCCGGGAGGTGCACCCGACCCTCGAACCGAACACGTACGGGCTGCTGCTCTGGTTACGGCGCAGTGGATCGATCCGGTTGACCGAGCTGGCGGCGCGACTCGGCGTGGGCAAGGGGACGCTGAGCCGGCAGATCAACGGGCTGGAGGCGCTCGGTCTGGTGCACCGCGACCCCGACCCGAGTGACCGGCGGGCGGCGCAGATCAGCCTCACCGAGGAGGGCCAGCGCCGGTTCGACGTCGCCCGGTCCGCCCGCCTGGGCGAGTTCCTGCGTGCTCTGGACGACTGGCCGGCGCGGGACGTCGAGGAGTTCGCCCGCCTGCTCGGCCGGTTCAACGAATCCTGGAGATGATCTCCGAAAACGGGGAATGCGGTCGCCGTCCGCCCAGTTGTTGCTTGAGGCAACCAAACTTACGGTTGCCTCAGGCAACTCCCAGGCGGGGACCGCCCTGCGGCCCGCCCACCATCTCTACTCCGCTCGGAGGCAGTAAACGATGAGCCAGGCGACAGCGTCACGGGCGCCCGCCGTCGACATGACCCACCGGCAGATCCTGGAGGCTCTCTCCGGCCTGCTGCTGGGCATGTTCGTAGCGATTCTCTCCTCCACGGTCGTCTCGAACGCGCTGCCGCGCATCATCACCGAGTTGCACGGCGGCCAGTCCGCGTACACCTGGGTGGTCACGTCGGCTCTGCTCGCGACGACCGCGACCACCCCCATCTGGGGCAAACTCGCCGACCTGACCAGTAAGAAGACACTTGTCCAGCTCTCCCTGGCGATCTACGTCCTCGGCTCGGTGCTGGCCGGCGCCGCGCAGGGCACCGGCGAACTGATCGCGTGCCGGGTGCTCCAGGGCGTCGGCGCCGGCGGCCTCACCGCCCTGGCCCAGGTGATCATGGCGACGATGATCGCGCCGCGCGAGCGGGGCCGCTACAGCGGCTACCTCGGCGCCGTGATGGCCGTCGGCACCATCGGCGGACCGCTGATCGGCGGCGTCATCGTCGACACCTCCTGGCTCGGCTGGCGCTGGTGCTTCTACGTCGGCGTGCCGTTCGCCATCGCCGCGCTGGTCGTGCTCCAGAAGACCCTGAAACTGCCGGTGGTCAAGCGCAAGGCGCAGATCGACTGGTGGGGCGCCACCCTGATCACCGCGGCCGTGTCGGTGCTGCTGATCTGGGTCTCCCTCGCCGGCGACCAGTTCGCCTGGGCCTCCTGGCAGACAGTCGTCATGGTCCTCGGCGCTCTGCTCCTCGGCGCGCTCGCCGTCCGGGTCGAGACCCGGGCAGCCGAGCCGATGATCCCGCCGCGGCTGTTCCGCAACCGCACGATCAGCCTCGCCGTCGTCGCCAGCATCGCGGTGGGCGTGGGCATGTTCGGCGCGTCGATCTTCCTCGGCCAGTACTTCCAGATCAGCCGGGGCGAGAGCCCGACCATGTCCGGCCTGATGACCCTGCCGATGATCCTCGGCCTGCTGGTCGCCTCGACGGTGGGTGGACGCATCATCACGAGGACCGGCCGCTGGAAGCGGTTCCTGGTGCTCGGCTCGGCGCTGCTCACCGTCGGCTTCGCGCTCATGGGCACGCTGCGCGCGGACACCAGCTTCACCCTGCTCAGCGTCTACATGGTGCTCATCGGCGTCGGCCTGGGCCTGACCATGCAGAACCTCGTCCTCGCCGTGCAGAACACCGTCGGCCCGCACGAGCTGGGTGCCGCCAGCTCGGTGGTGGCGTTCTTCCGCAGTCTGGGCGGCGCGATCGGCGTCTCGGCCCTCGGCGCGGTGCTCGCCCACAAGGTCAAGGACTACACCGCAGACGGGCTGTCCCAGCTCGGCATCCGGGCGTCCAGCTCCGGCAGCGGCGGTACCCTGCCCGACGTGCACACCCTGCCCGGTCCGCTGCGCGCGGTGGTGGAGGGCGCGTACGGCCACGGCGCCGGCGACATCTTCCTGGCCGCCGCCCCCTTCGCGCTGATCGCGCTGATCGCCGTGAGTTTCATCAAGGAAGTGCCGCTGCGGCAGCACAACGGCAGCCCGGTTTCCGCTGCGGCCGACGGGGAATCGAACCTCGTCTCCGGCGCGGTCCGGACCGGCGAGCAGAGGTGAGGTAGAACCATGAGCGTGGGAGCGCCGGACCGCGAGGAGTACGGCCCTCGGATCAGCCCGCTGCCCTTCGAACGGGGCACGGACGGCCCGCGGGTGGTCATGGTGGGGGTGGACGGCACCCGTACCTCCGCGCGGGCCGGCGCCTACGCCGCCGGGCTGGCCCGCCGGCAGGGCGCCGCCCTGGTGGTGGTCTTCGTCAGCTCGGCGAGCGGGCTCACCGCGCTGGTGCCCGGCATGGACGCCGGCGCGGTCCAGCGCACCTACGACGAGTTGGCCGACGAGCTGCGCCGCGAGTGCCGGCGTGGGGCCGAGCAGTTGGGCATCCCGGTGACCTTCCTGTGCCGGCGCGGCGACGCGTTCGCCGAGCTGTGCGCGGCGGCCGACGAGTTCCAGGCCGACATGGTGGTCGTGGGGGCGTCCGAGCAGGCCGGTCACCGGCTGGTCGGCTCGGTCGCCACCCGGCTGGTCCGCAAGGGTCACTGGCCCGTCGTCGTGGTGCCCTGATTAACCCGTCGCGGATCGTCAGGGGTGCCGGGCAGGATGCCCGCCATGACGTGGACCGCACCGGAGATCACCCGGACCCCCGAACCGTACGTCGGCGACGAGCGCACCATGCTCGACGGCTGGCTCGACTACCACCGGCAGACGCTGCTGCTCAAGTGCGCCGGCCTGACCGGGGAGCAGTTGCGCACGCCGAGCGTGCAACCCTCCGGCCTGACCCTGCTCGGCCTGGTCCGACACCTCGCCGAGGTGGAGGCCTGGTGGTTCCGGGAGAACTTCGCCGGCCAGCCTGTCGACTACCCGTACTTCACGCCGGAGACGCCGGACGCCGACCACGACGTCAGCGCCGCGGACGCCGAGGCGGACTTCGCCACCTTCCACCGGGAGGTGGCGCTGGCCCGCGAGGCCGCGGCCGGCCGTTCCCTGGACGAGACCTTCGTCGAGGTCAGCGGGAAGAAGCGCACCTTCAACCTGCGCTGGGTGTACGTGCACATGATCGAGGAGTACGCCCGGCACAACGGCCACGCCGACCTGATCCGGGAACGCATCGACGGCACCACCGGCGAGTGAACCCGTTCGGCGGACAACGCCCACCGAACGGCTGCCCGCCGGCGCCGATCCTCCATCATTGACGATCTTCTGCAACGCGCCGCAGACCTGAATCGTCATCCTGCCGAACGGGTTGTGGCCGGATCCGTTCCCGCCACCGACGCCCCCTCTACGGCCGCGGCGCGGATCACCGGGCCGCATACACGGGGAGCGGGACCATGGTTGGCAGAGGCGAGATCAGGCACACCCGGAGAGCGACGCTGGGCATTCTCGGGGCGGTCGGGGCGGTGATACTGGACTCGGGCTGTCAGGTCCGCCCGCCGGCCGCCACCGCCCCGCGTGTCGACCCCAACTACGTGGGCGATCCGACCGGCCCGGGCCCGGCCACCCCGCTGCTGCGCGCCGCCGGGTCGCCGCCAGTCGTCGTGGAGAACGCCCGGCCGGGCGCCAGCGGATTCCGCCTGACCGGGCACCGGTTCGCCACGGACAGGGGCGGCGAGATCGCCGGCTACGTCCACGCGACCAGCGTCGCGCCCGGCGAGGAACTGCGGTTCCAGGTCTCGGTCGCCCGACCTCAGCGGTACCGGATCACCATCTTCCGGGTCGGCCACTACGACGGTCGCGGAGCCCGGCAGGTGGCGGTCAGCCCGTGGCTGGACGGGTCTCCCCAGGCCGCACCGACGGTCGACCCAGCGACCGGCGCGGTGCGATGCGGGTGGCGCACGCAGTGGCGACCGACCGTGGCACCGGACTGGACGAGCGGGCTCTACCTGGCACTGCTCGCCAGCGCCACCGGCCATCACCAGTGGATCCCGTTCGTGGTACGCGACCCTGGGCACGCCCGCGGTGCTCTCGTTGTCCTGCCCACCAGCACCTGGCAGGCGTACAACTGCTGGCCGGAGGACGGGCGGACGGGGGCCAGCCTCTACTACGGCTTCGACAGCGCGGGGCAGATCACCACGAAGCACCGGGCCCGGGCGGTCAGCCACGACCGGCCGTACGCCGGCAACGGCGTCCCGGCGCTCGCCGACCACGACATCGGGTTCGTTCAGTGGGTGGAAGGTCAGGGAATCGACGTGGCATACGCCACCAGCGAGGACCTGCACACCGGGCGGGTGGACCCGGCCCGTCACCGGGCGGTCGTCTTCCCGGGACACGACGAGTACTGGTCGACACCTATGCGCGAGGCGGTCGTCACGGCCCGCGACGGCGGCACCAGCCTGGTCTTCCTCGGCGCCAACAACTGCTACTGGCGGATCGGTTACGGCGCGGACGATCACGACGACCGCTTGGTCCGGTGCGCCAAGGAGAAGACGCCGGCGTCCGGCCCGCTACCGCTCGGCATCATGTGGCGGTCGGCGGGCCACGCGGAGCAGCAGTTCATCGGGGCGCAGTACGTCAGCGTGGTGGACGGCTACGCCCCGCTGGTGGTCCGCGGCAGCCGACACTGGTTCTGGGCGGGCACGGGCGTCCGGGACGGCGACCTGATTCCCGAGGTCGTGTGGGGCGAGGCCGACCAGTGCATGCCCGGCTTCGCCGAGCCCCCGGCGGCGGAACGCACTCTGCTGGCCGAATCACCCTTCCGGCGCGACGGCGCACCCCAGCGGCAGCAGAGCCAGCTCTACCGGACCACGTCCGGGGCCTGGGTGTTCGCCGCTGGCTCGCTGGGCTGGACTCGTGCGCTCGCCGACCCGCGACTGGCCCGGGCCACCGTCAACCTGCTGAGGCGGGTGGTCACCGGTGAAGCGCGCACTTCGACGTAGTGACGCCGACACTCAAGGGCGACTCGGAGCCCGGCTCGAGCAGATGCTCGGGTGACCCACCCGGCTCAGTACGCGAGCGCGGCCCGCAGGTAGCGCAGGTCGGCGTGACCGCCCCAGCGGTGCGCCGACAGCCCGGCGGACCGGGCGCCCCGCACGGCCCAGTCCTCGTCGTCGACGAAGAGCACCCGGGCCGGCGGGGTGGCCAGCGCCTGGCAGGCGGCCTGGAAGTACTCCGGCGTCGGCTTGTGCACCCCGAGCGTGGAGGAGTTGACCACCACGTCCAGCTCGCCGACCAGGCCGAGCGCGGCCAGGTCGGTGTCGAGCAGGTCGGTGGCGTTGGTGCCCAGCCCCACCCGGACGCCCGCCGCGCGGACCTCCCGGACGAACGCCAGTACCTCCTGGTCGACCTCTCCCCGGTAGCTCTGCCACTGCTGGACCGCGGCACGGGCCCGTTCCGGACTGCCCACCGACTCGGTCAGGGCGTCCGCCACGCTGCTCACCCACGCGGCGTGACTGACCTGGCCGGTGAGCACCGGCTGGAGCCGCCCCCACTGCATGGCGATGTCGCCGAGCACCCCCTCGGAGAGGCCGTACTCCCGCTCGACACCGGCGGCCACCGCCGGGTCCCACCGGCGCAGTACGCCGTCGAAGTCCAGCAGGAGCGCCGTCGCGCGTTCCCGAGCCACTACCCGTTCTCCTCGCCGCGGCCGGGCCGCTGCTCGTTCTCGTCGGCCCGGTTGAGCCGTTGACTGATCACCTGGGTGACCCCGCTGCGCATGGTCACGCCGTAGAGCGCGTCGGCGATCTCCATCGTCCGCTTCTGGTGCGTGATGACGATCAGCTGGCTCTTCTCCCGCAACTGTGCCAGCAACGTGATCAGCCGGCCCAGGTTCACGTCGTCCAGGGCCGCCTCCACCTCGTCCATGATGTAGAACGGGCTGGGCCGGGCGCGGAAGATCGCCACCAGCATGGCCACCGCGGTCAGCGACCGCTCGCCACCGGAGAGCAGCGACAGGCGCTTGATCTTCTTACCCGGCGGTCGGGCCTCGACCTCGACGCCGGTGGTGAGCAGGTCCTCGGGGTCGGTGAGGATCAGCCGACCCTCGCCGCCGGGGAAGAGCACCGTGAACACCTGCTCGAACTCCCGGGCCGTGTCCTCGAACGCGCTGGCGAAGACCTCCAGGATCCGCTCGTCCACGTCCTTCACGACGGTCAGCAGGTCCCGCCGGGTGGCCTTGAGGTCCTCCAACTGCTCGGAGAGGAACTTGAAGCGCTCCTCCAGCGCGGCGAACTCCTCCAGCGCCAGCGGGTTGACCTTGCCGAGCAGGGCCAGTTCGCGTTCCGCCTTGGCGGCCCGCTTCTCCTGCACCGGCCGCTCGTAGCGCACCGGCTCGGGCACCGGCAGACCGTCCCGCTCGGCGAGGGCCACATCGGCCTGGGTGGGCGGCACCGGCTGGGCGGGGCCGTACTCGGCGACCAGCGTCTCCACGTCCAGTCCGAAGTCCTCGGCGGCCTTCGCCTCCAACTGCTCGATGCGCAGGCGCTGCTCCGCGCGGGCCACCTCGTCGCGGTGCACCTGGCTGGTCAGCCGCTCCAGCTCCGCGCCGAGCCGCTTGGCTGCCCCGCGTACCTCCTGGAGCTCGGCCTCGCGGGCGGCGCGCTCCCGCGCGACGGCGTCGCGGTGCTCCTCGGCCACTGCGATCGACGTGGTGAGCCGGGTGAGCGCCTCCCGGGCGCCGCCGGCGACGGCCCGGGCGATGCCCGCGCCCCGGGTGCGCGCGGCCCGCCGGGCCGCGGCGCGTTCGCGGGCGGCCCGCTCCGCGGTGGCCTGCCGGGCGAGGGAGTCGGCCCGGCCGGCGATCGAGGAGACCCGCTCCTCGGCGGTACGCACGGCGAGCCGGACCTCCATCTCGTTCTGCCGGGCCTGCGGCACCATTGCGGCGAGCTGGTCCCGCTCCTCGGTGGAGGGCTCGGCGTCGACCGGGGTCTCCTCGGCCAGCCGTAGCCGTTCCTCCAGCTCGTCGAGCGTGGCGAGGTCCCGCTGCCGGGCCGCCTCGGCACGGGCCCGGGATTCGCCCAGCCGGTCGGTCTCCGCCTTGGCCGAGCGGGCGGCCGCGCCCAGCTCGGCGAGCCGGCGGGCGGCGGCGTTGCGGTGGCTCTCCGCCTCGCGCTTCTCGGCGGCGGCGTGCTGCACGGCCTCCTTGGCGGCGGCCACCTCGGCACGCGCCTCGACGAGCTGGTCGCGCAGTTCGGCACCGGCCTGTTCGGCGGCGAGCCGATTGGTGCGGGCCTCCTCGACGGCTGCCTGCACCTCGATGTAGCTGGGGGCCTTGGCCGACCCGCCGGCCGCCGCGTACGCCCCGACCACGTCCCCGTCGGGGGTGACGGCCCGCAGCTCGGGGTTGCCGGCGACCAGCTCGGCCGCGGCGGCGAGATCGTCGACCAGCGCCACGTCGCGCAGCGCCCGGTGCACGGCGGGGCGCAGCTCGTCGGCGCACTCGACGAGGTCGGGTGCCCAGCGGGCGCCGTCGGGCAGCTTCGGACGCAGCGCGTCGGCCGAGCCGGTCATGCCGGGCCCCGCCGGGCTGCCGACCAGCAGGCCGGCCCGGCCGGCGTCGGAGATCTTCAGCAGGCGCATCGCCTCGACGGCCTCGTCCACCCCGCTGACGGCGACCGCGTCGGCGAGCCCACCGAGTGCGGCGGCCAGCGCGGCCTCGTGCCCCGGCGCGACGGTGAGCAACCCGGCGAGACTACCCAGCAGGCCCGGTACGTCCCCCGCGCGGGCGAGCAGCGCTCCCGCGCCGTCCTTGCGCCGCAGACCGAGGGCGAGCGCCTCCTCTCGGGCCTTCCAGGTGGCGGCGTCCTTCTCGGCGGCCCGCTCGGCGTCGGTCAGCGACCGGACGGTCGCCTGTGCCCGGTCCTGGACGGCGACCGCCTCGGCGTGCCGGGCGTCCAGGTCGGCGTTGTCCCGGTCCGCCTCGGTGGACTGCGCGGCAACCGCGTCCAGGTCGGCCTGCGCCTGCTCTGCGCGGCCCAGCGCGTCGGCGTGCGCGACGGCGAGGCGTTCGATCTCCTCGCCGGCGCTCGTGGTCCGGGCCCGTGCCGAGTTGACCTGGCCGGTGAGCCGGGCCATGCCCTCGCGCCGGTCGGCGATGGCCTTGGCGGCGGCCACCAGCTCCCGCTCGGCGGCGGCGAGCTGCCGTTCCAGCTCCTGACGGTGCTCGACGGCCTCGGCCAGCCGGATCTGGTCGTCGGTGAGCGCCGCGCGCAGCTCCTCCTCCTGCTCGCGGACCCGTTCGGCCTCGGCCTCCAGCTGGTCCGGGTCGCGGCCGGGCCGCTCGTCGTCGCCGGTGGCGCTGAGGTGCCGCAGCCGCTCCCGGGCCAGTTGCTCGATCGAGCGGAAGCGTTCCTGCAGGGCGGAGAGCTTGTACCAGGTGTCCTGCGCGGCGGCGAGCAGCGGCGCGTCCTCGGCGAGGGCGGCCTCCAACTCGCCGAGGCGGCCCTGCACCTCGGTGTGCTCGCCCTCGATCTGCTCGCGTCGCTCCCGCAACGCCGTCTCGTCGGCGATCTCCCGGTCCAGGGTGGTCCGCAGCGTGGCCAGGTCGTCGGCGAGCAGTCGCAACCGGGCGTCGCGCAGGTTGGCCTGGATGGCGGCGGCACGCCGGGCCACCTCCGCCTGCCGGCCCAGCGGCTTGAGCTGGCGGCGCAGCTCGGCCGTGAGGTCGGTCAGGCGGTTGAGGTTCACCTGCATCGCGTCGAGCTTGCGCAGCGCCTTTTCCTTGCGCTTGCGGTGCTTGAGGACGCCTGCCGCCTCCTCGATGAACGACCGGCGGTCCTCCGGCTTGGCGTGCAGCATGCCGTCGAGCCGGCCCTGACCGACGATGATGTGCATCTCCCGGCCGATGCCGGAGTCGGACAGCAGCTCCTGGATGTCGAGCAGGCGGCACGAGTTGCCGTTGATCTCGTACTCGCTCTCGCCGGAGCGGAACATCCGGCGGGTGATGGAGACCTCGGTGTACTCGATGGGCAGCGCGCCGTCGGTGTTGTCGATGGTGAGGGTGACCTCGGCCCGGCCCAGCGGCGCACGGCCGGCGGTGCCGGCGAAGATGACGTCCTCCATCTTGCCGCCGCGCAGCGCCTTGGCGCCCTGCTCGCCGAGCACCCAGGCGATGGCGTCGACGACGTTGGACTTGCCGGAGCCGTTCGGGCCCACCACGCAGGTGATCCCGGGCTCCAGCTTCAACGTCGTCGCGGAGGCGAAGGATTTGAAGCCCTTCACCGTCAGGCTCTTGAGATACACCTACTCGATCCTCGTCCGGTGGCCGCCGTACCGTCGCCGGCTGCGCGGACCTGGGTGAACCCGCAGACTAACCCGATGGCGGGACCGACCCGGCACGCGACCCGCCCCGGGCCGCCCCGGCGGACGGCGCGGAGGGTGACAGTGGGCCGAGCGCGCTGTTGTCACGGCGGGACCGGGAAAGACAAACAACGCTCATGATCGGCCCGCCGCCCGGCTGTTTCGGCGAAACTGCGCGGCGGTTATCGCGGCGCCGGTTACAAGATCACAAATGGTCGGCCACGAAAGGCGCCGGACAGCGTTGCGCGCCGGCACGGAGGTGTCGGCGCGCATTTTTGCGGTGGTGCTGCGATTCAGTTTTCCGCGCTGAAGATCAGGTCAGCGCCGGCTCGGCGAGACGGAGCAGGTCGTCCGCTTCCGCCGCAGCCGCCGCGAGCCGATCATTGTCGGCACGCAGACGCGTGATCTCGAACTCCAGTGCCTGAACCCTGGCACGCAGTCGGGTGACCTCGTCGAGCAGACGCCGGTCGGGCGCTGCACCTACGTGGCCGTAGAGGGCCTTCGCCATGCTGACTCCTTGATATGCGCTGCCGGAAAGGCCGGCCAACGCGCGCCCAATTTTGTACGCGGCTGTCATTCCAGCTGTATCTGGGCATGACCGGGCGCGACTGGCGACACCTATATATTGAGCCGCAAACCCCTCCTTCGTCAAGTTCTCGCAGGCCGTAGATCATCTCTACGTCGACCTGTCCACTTGTCGGGGGGGCTGCCGCAAGGCACGGACACGCTCTGTCCGGACGCCTTTACTGTACGCCCGGATTCGGGGAAGTCAGCGCCTTGGCGTCCGACTTCCTCTTAACTCTTCCTTAGCCACGTTGCCGCAGCTCGCGGGCGAGTCGTAGCGTCACCCCGGCCCGCAACCGACCCCGTGGAGGCACAGGCGTGTACGGCTGGACCGACCCGATGGACCCGAACGGCGCCTCCCGGCGTGCCGAGCGGCCGACCGACGAGCCGGACTGGCTGCGCGACCGCCCGGAGCCCCGCTCGGCCTACCTGTTCGGCGACGACCCCGACCAGCCCGGCGACGAGTGGCACCGCGCGGAGCCCACCGCGCGCTGGCAGCCCGCGCCCGTGGAGGCGCCGACCGACGGCTGGCGGGACCAGGAACGGGGCGACGAACCGACCGACGGCTGGCGCGGCGACGCGCGGCCCACGGAGATCGTCGACGGGTGGCACGCCGAGACCGACGCGTACTCCCCCGGCGGCGGGATCACGGAGGCCGCCGGCGACGGGCGGACCGGCAGCGGTCGGCACCGCTCGCCCCGGCGCTGGCGTCGCCCGTTGATGATCGGCGGCGCGGCCGCGGCAGCCACCCTCGTGGTGAGTGTCGGCGTCGGCGCGCTCGCGATGCCCGGCGGGAACGGCCCGGCCGACGAGCCGACCGCCGTCGACGACACCGTCGCCGCCGCGCCCGCCGTCCCGACGGACGAGCCGGCACTCGACACCCTGGTCGCCCCCTCCCCGACCAGCTCGCCCAGCTCGGCACGGCCGAGCCCGTCGCCGAGCAAGGTGGTCAAGCCCACCCCGGCCGCGTCGCGGACCACCGCCACCTCCCGGCGCAGCGCCGAGCGCAGCAAGGCCCCGAGCACCACCAGTGGCTCCGGGGGCGCCAGCGGCAGCCTCAGCGCCCAGGCCCAGGAGGTGGTGGACCTGGTCAACGCCGAGCGCGCCAAGGCCGGCTGCAAGGCGCTGAGCGTCGACGACAAGCTGATGACCGCCGCGCAGCGGCACAGCCAGGACCAGGCCGACCACCAGAACATGTCGCACACCGGCAGCGACGGCAGCAACACCGGAGTCCGGCTGGACCGCGTCGGCTACGCCTGGCGCACCTACGGCGAGAACGTGGCATGGAACCAGAAGACGCCGACCGCCGTGATGGACGCCTGGATGAACAGCTCCGGGCACCGGGCCAACATCCTCAACTGCGCGTTCACCGAGATCGGCGTCGGCATCGCCAGCAGCAACGGGCCGTACTGGACGCAGGTCTTCGCGGCGCCGCGCTGAGAGCGCGTCGTCCGCGCCCCCGCGCTCGTTGGACCCGGTGAGGCACGCCGGACCGGACGTGGGGGCGGCGTGCCGGTGTGGGCGGCGACCCGCCGCCCGGGACCCGGGGGCTGCCGATGCGGATCCGGCTGCGGCGACGTGCCGCCGCACGCCCGCTGCGCCGGATCGTGTCGGCCGGCGTCGTGCTCATCCTGGTGCTGCCGGCGTACGGATGTCGGCGCGAGCTGATCCCGCCGGGGGCGCCCACCCAGTGGCCGGCCACCCAGGCCCGCCACTGGCAGTGGCAGTGGCAGCTCGACGGCCCGCTCGATGAGACGGTGGACGCCGACGTCTTCCTGCTCGACCC
Source organism: Micromonospora sp. DT63 (assembly GCF_049841615.1). Classification (NCBI taxonomy): domain Bacteria; kingdom Bacillati; phylum Actinomycetota; class Actinomycetes; order Micromonosporales; family Micromonosporaceae; genus Micromonospora; species Micromonospora sp. DT63. The sequence continues at coordinate 35,609 of NZ_JBNCKQ010000015.1, forward strand.
GGTGGCAACCACCGCCGCGCAGACGGCCGAACTACGCACCCGTGACCGCCGGCTGATCTGCCAGGTGTCCGTCGGCTCGCTGCGCCCGACCGACCCGGACGCCAGCCGGGTGCCCGCCGCCGTGCGGGGCGCGGCCGGCCCGGAGCCCGGCAGCCGGTGGCTTGACGTCCGCGGGTGGGACGCGTTGGAGCCGGTGCTGGCCGACAGGTTCCGGCTGTGCCGGGGCAAGGGCTTCGGCGCGGTCGCTCTCTCCGACGCCGACGGGTACGCCCACCGCAGCGGCTTCCCGCTCGGCTTCGACGACCAGCTGCTGTTCAACCGCCGGCTGGCCCGGCTGGCCCGCACACTGGACCTCTCCCCCGGGCTGGTCAACGACGTTCCGCAGCTCGCGGCGCTGGCACCGGACTTCGACTTCGTGGTCAACGAGGAGTGCGTCCGGCTGGACCAGTGCGCCAAGCTGCTGCCGTTCGTGGACGCGGGCAAGCCGGTCTTCCACGTCGAGTACACCGGCTCGACCGACGACTTCTGCGTCACCACGGTCGGCTACGGCTTCGCGTCCATGCGCAAGAACCGGGCGTTGGACGCCTGGCGGGAACCCTGCGCGCTGCCGTGACGCCCGGTCGCGGTCGGCCGACACGGTGGTGCCCCCGTCCGCGGTGGCGAACGGGGGCTGCTCGGTCAATCCTGCGGCGCGAGGCCCCGGGTGGCATCCGGACGGCACGTACCGGGCCGCGGATCGCGGCCCGGCACGAGAGACGACCGGCCACTCAGGAGACGGGCACCAGCTCCGGCGCGGGCGCCGGCGGGTCGGTGGGCGCGGGCACCGGCGCCGGGCTTCGGCGCAGGAACCGCGGAGCCCACCAGTTCGCGTCACCGAGCATGGTCATCAGGGCGGGCAGCACCACTCCCCGGATGATCGTGGCGTCCAGCAGGATCGCCGCCGCCAGGCCGATGCCGAGCTGCTTCATGTCGATCGTGCTCAGCGTGGCGAAGATCGAGAACACCCCGACCATGACGATCGCCGCGCTGGTCACCACCCCGGCCGACGACGTGATGCCGTACGACACCGCGTCGCGGTTGGACATGCCGGCCCGCACGCCCTCGCGGATCCGGCTCACCACGAAGACGTGGTAGTCCATCGAGAGGCCGAAGAGCACCACGAACAGGAACAGCGGCAGCCAGGAGACGATCGCGCCCATCGAGGTGAAGCCGAGCAGCCCCTCGGCCCACTCCCCCTGGAAGACCAGCACCAGCAACCCGTACGCGGCGCCGGCGGAGAGCAGGTTCAGCACGATCGAGCTGGCCGCCACCACCACCGAGCGGAAGGTGAACGTCATGACCAGGAAGGTGAGCACCAGCACGAAGCCCATCACCAGCGGCAGCTTGTCGCGCACGTGCGACGCGTAGTCCTCGCTGTCGGCCACGCTCCCGCCGACCGCGTACTCGATCCCGGGGATCCCCCGCAGCTCGGCCGGGACCAGGTCGGCCCGCAACTTCTCCAGTGACTGCACCGACCGCTCGTCGCGGCTGGCGTACGGGGTGGCGACGTCCAGCACCGACACCCGGTGGTCGGCCGACACCTTGATCTTCGGGCCGTCCGCCTCGGTGGGGGCGAACAGCGGGTCACCGCTGGCGCGGGCGGCCAGGTCGGTGAGCGCCGCGTTGACCCGGTCGGCCTGCTCGGCCGGCGCCCGGACGGCCACCACGTGGTTGGTGCCGGTGCTCGGGAAGGCCGCGGTGAGCCGGTCGTACGCCTGCATGGCCGGCGTGGTGCGCGGCAGGTCCTCCATGCCGGGGAACTTCAGCTTCATGCCGAGCGCCGGCACGGCAAGCGCGAGCAGCAGACCGACCGAGATGACGAGCGTCGCCACCGGGGCGCGCAGCGCGGGACGGAGCACCGCCGGCCAGAGCCGGGGCGTACGCGGCTCGCCGTGCCGGCCGGTGCGCGGCGCGGTCAACCGCCAGAGCAGCGGCACCCGGGGCCGGTCGACCCAGCGGCCCAGCCTGGCCAGCAGGGCCGGCAGCACGGTCAGCGAGCCGGTCACCGCGACAGCGACCACCAGGATCGAGCCGACGGCCAGGGACGAGAAGACCACATCGCCGGCGAGGAACAGCCCGGCCATCGCGATGATCACGGCGAAGCCGGAGACCACCACGGCGTGCCCGGAGGTCTCCGCGGCGATCTCCACCGCGTCCAGGCCGGAGCGGCCCTTGGCCCGTTCCTCCCGCTCCCGACGGATGTAGAACAGCGAGTAGTCGACCCCCACCGCCATGCCGATCAGCAGGATCACCGGTGACGTGGTGTCGGTGGCCGGCACGAGGTGCGAGGCGAGGGTGGACAGGCCCATCGCGGCGGCGACCGAGGAGAGCGCCAGCAGCACCGGCACGCTGGCCGCGATCAGCGCGCCGAACGCGATGATCAGGATGGCCAGGGTGACCGGCAGGCTCAGCAGCTCGGCACGCTCGAAGTCCTTGCCCAGAGTGTCGTCCAGCGCCTGGCCGATCGACGGCCCGCCGACCTGCTCGACGCGCAGCTGCGGGTGCGCGCCCTGCACGGTGGCGGTGGCGTCGCGCAGCGGCTGCACCCGGTCCGAGGCGGTCTCCGGGTCACCGGCCATGGTGATCGGCAGCAGCAGGGCGGACCCGTCCCGCGCCGTGACCGGCGGGCCGACCTCGGCGACCCCGGTGACCGTGCGCAGCCGGGCCGCCGCGTCGTCGGCGGCCGCCTTCGCCGCCGCCGGGTCCAGGGCGCCGCCCCGGGAGGTGATCAGGACGTTCTCCACGGCCGGGTCGTCGAAGGCGCCGTCGTCCACGATGAGGCTGGCCCGCCCGGCCTCGCCGATCGCCTGGTCCCCGCTGGTGGCCTCGGAGAGACCGGCGGCGTTACCGCCGACGAAACACACCGCCACGAACACGACCCACAACGCGATCGCCCGCCACGGATGCTCGGCGCTCCACCGCGCCATCCGCACCGTCACCGGTCTGTTGCCCATCTCGTGTCCCCCTGTCACGTCGACCCCCTGTCAACCGTGCTGACGTTAGGGGCGTGACGAGGCGGTCACATCGGGGAACGGCCCCCGTCCGCCCCGGAGTCGGTCCGCCGAGGGCGGCGGGCCCGCCGGACGGGCATCAACCGCGATTCGGGCGTACGCCGGGGTGGGGCCCGGAGCGTCCGGCCGCGACCCGCCGGTGCCGACCCGGAGCCGGCTCCGGGTCATCCCCGAAGGGCACCCCGAGGCCGGGGCTGGCAGCGCGGGCAGCTGAACGACGAGCGGTTCATGAAGGACTCGCGCCGGATCGGCGCTCCGCACCGCCGGCACGGCTCGCCCTCGCGGCCGTAGGCGTTCAGCGCCCGGTCGAAGTAGCCGCTCTCGCCGTTGACGTTCACGTAGAGGGCGTCGAAGCTGGTGCCGCCCACCTTGACCGCCTCCGCGAGCACGTCGCGGACGTGGCCGAGCAGACGCTGCGCGGCGGGCCCGGTCAGCGCGTCGGTGGGGCGGGCGCCGTGCAGCCCGGCACGCCAGAGCGCCTCGTCGGCGTAGATGTTGCCCACGCCGGAGATCAGCGTCTGGTCGAGCAGGGCCCGCTTCACCTCGGTCCGTCGGCGGCGCAGCGCGGCGACGAACGCCGCGTCGGAGAACTCCGGGTCCATCGGGTCGCGGGCGATGTGCGCAATCTCCGCGGGGAGGTCGGCGCCGCCCTCGCTGACCGCGAGCCCGCCGAACGTGCGCTGATCGACGAAGCGCAGCTCGGGCCCGTCGTCGGCGAACCGGAACCGCACCCGCAGGTGGGTCTCGTCAGGTGTGCCGGGCGGCTGGAGCAGCAACTGACCCGACATGCCCAGGTGCCCGACCACTGCGTCGCCGCTGTCCAGCGGAAGCCACAGGTACTTGCCGCGTCGGCGCACGTCCACGATGGTCCGGCCGGCGAGCACGTCGGCGAAGTGCGCCCCGCCGGGGACGTGCCGCCGGACGGCGCGCGGGTGTCGAACCTCGACCGAGGCGATCCGCCGGCCGGTGACCCACTGGGCCAGCCCCTGCCGGACGGTCTCCACCTCGGGCAGCTCAGGCACGGCGTACGCCCGTCTCGCGGCCGGTCGGGGCCTCGACGTCGCGGGCCTCGACCGGGCCGCCGCCGTTGGCGGACATCGGCCGCTCGGGCGGCGTCTGCTGGTCCGCCACGTCGGCCGGCATGGCCTGCGCCAGGTGGTCGGCCTCCTCGGCCCGGGCCGCCTGCTCGGCGCTGTCCAGCGGCTCCGACGGCTCGCCCTGGTCGGACCCGTCCTGCTGGGTGTTCCGCTCGTGCTGCTCGGTGAGCATCCGCCAGGCCGCCTCGGCGGCCCGCTGCTCGGCTTCCTTCTTGCTGCGCCCCTCGGCGCCGCCGTACCGGTTGCCGGCCACCACGACCCAGGCGGTGAACGTCTTGAGATGGTCCGGTCCGGTGCCCTCGATCCGGTACTCGGGCACGCCGAGACCGAGCGCGGCGGTCAACTCCTGGAGGCTGGTCTTCCAGTCCAGGGCGGCGCCGCGACCGGCCGACTCGGCCATCAACGGGTCGAAGAGCCGGTGGATCACGATCCCGGCGGTGTCCAACCCGTACTGGAGGTAGATGGCGCCCAGCAGCGCCTCCAGGGTGTCGGCGAGGATGCTCGCCTTGTCCCGGCCACCGGTGGTCTCCTCGCCCTTGCCGAGCAGCAGGTACGCGCCGAGGCCGTCCGGGCCCAGGCCACGGGCCACGTCGGCGAGCGCCCGCATGTTGACCACGCTCGCCCGCAGCTTCGCCAACTGCCCCTCGGGCAGGTCCGGGTGGTTGTGGAACAGCGCCGTGGTGATCACCACGCCGAGGACCGAGTCGCCGAGGAACTCCAGCCGCTCGTTCGTCGGCAGGCCGCCGTTCTCGTACGCGTACGAGCGGTGGGTCAGCGCGCGTTCCAGCAGGTCCGGCTCCAGGCTGACGCCGAACGCGGCTTCCAGGTGACCGACGGACGCCCGCCGCCGCTTGTCGATGCTCATGATGTGCGTACCTCGGTGTCGGTGGAGCGGTCGGTGCGGTCCGTCGCGGCGTCGCCGTCGAGCAACGCGGAGACCAGTTCGGTGGCACGGCGTCGCCACAGGTGGGCGGCGAGAGCGATGCCGGAGGCGATGTCGTCGGCGCGAGCGGAGCCGTGACAGACGACGACCGTCCCGGCGACGCCGAGCAGGGCGGCCGCCCGGGGGGCGCCACCGCTGACGGGCGGGCCGCCGGCCATCGCGTACGCGCCCTCGATCGCCTTGAGCAGCACGTTACCGGTGAAGCCGTCGGTGACCACCACATCGGCACGCGCGCCGAGAGACACGTCGTACCCCTCGACCAGGCCGACGTAGCGTGCCTCGCAGGGCAGCGGTTCGACGGCGAGCAGGGGGTCGGTGGCCCGGCGTACCCGGTCGCCCTTGCCGGCCTCGGTGCCGACCGAGAGCAGGCCGACCCGTGGCGCGACGACCGAGTGGGCCACCGCGGCGTACGCGGCGCCGAGCACGGCGTGTCGGGCCAGGGTGGCGGGGCGGGGTTCCAGCGAGCCGCCGACGTCGAGCAGCACCACCGGCCCGGCGACCGCGGGCAGGGTGGCGACCAGGGCGGGTTGGCGGATCTCCGGCCAGCGCCCGAGCCCGAGCACGGCGGCGGTGACCGTGGCGCCTGTCGCGCCGGCCGAGACGAGGGCGTCGGCGGTGCCGTCGCGCACGGCGGTGACGGCGGCCCGGACGGTGCTCTCCGAGCGGGCGGCGCTGGGATGGTCGGCCATGCCGACTGCGGAGCGGACCGGTCGGACCGTGATCCGGGCCCGCTCGGTCGGGGCGAGGGCAGCGATCAGCGCGTCGGCGACCTCGGTCGGACCGACGAGCAGCAGGTGCAGATCGGGATCGGCGCGCACGGCCCGCAGAGCGCCGTCAACCACGACGGCGGGAGCGTCGTCCCCGCCGAGGAGGTCAACGGCGATCCGCGCGGTGCCCGGCTCCACCGGAACACCGGCCGGGTTGGGCCGGCCAGCGTCGGAGGGAGCCGGGGCACCGGGCGAATGCCAGGGTGCGCGCGCCGCCCGACCCGGGGTCGGGGGCGTCACTCGGCGTCCAGGTCAGACCTCGAGAACCTGGCGGCCGTTGTAGGTGCCGCAGACGGAGCAGGCGGCGTGCGGCAGCTTCGGGGACTTGCACTGCGGGCACGCGACGGTCGCGACCACGGTCGCCTTCCAGTTCGCCCGGCGGGACCGGGTGTTGCTGCGCGACATCTTGCGCTTGGGGACGGCCACGGTTCTTACTCCTCTGTACGGGTCAGTTGCGTCAGGCCCGCCCAACGCGGGTCGATCTGCTGGTGACTGTGGTCGGCCGGCAGATCGTCCCAGTGCGCCCCGCATTCGGGGCACAGTCCAGGGCAGTCCTCCCGGCAGAGCGGGTTGGTCGGCAGCGTGAGCACCAACGCGTCCCGCAGCGCCGGCTCCAGGTCGATCAGATCGCCCTGCATCCGGCCCACCTCGTCCTCGTCGGTCGTGGCGTCCGTGGTGCTGTTCTCGTACGCGTACAGCTCCTGGATCGTCACGGCCATCGATTCGTTGATCTCGCGCAGGCAACGCCCGCACTCGCCCCGGATGGGACCGGTGATGGTCCCGGAGACGAGCACACCCTCGGACACCGACTGCAACCTCAGATCGAGGTTGAGGTCCGCGCCCTCCGGCACGCCGATCAACTCCACACCGAGGTCCGCCGGTGCCGGCACGACCCGCTGGACCTCACGCAACGCGCCAGGGCGACGCGGCAGGTCCCTCGTGTCGAGGACCAGCGGCGACCTGGGGTCGAGTGTCGATGGCGAGTGCTTGGGCATAGTCAGACTCCGGCCGGTGAGAGGCCGACAAAAAAGGTTACCTGGGCGACCGCCGGACCGTCGAACCGGGGGGACGCCTGAGGTGAGAATGTCGGCTGGTGAGGTGCCGCTCAGAAGGGTAGCGGGCGTTCCGCCTCATCCCCACCGAAGGTGCCGATCTCCCGCAGCGCGTGCATCTTGTCGCGGCCCCGCTCTATCGAGGCGAGGGCCCGGGTGAGGAACTGCTCGAAGTTGGCCAGCGCGGTGTCGACGTAGTCGTCGACCTCCTCGCGCAGGCGCTGGGCCTCGGCGCGGGCCTCGGCGATGATCCGGGCGCCCTCGTGCTCGGCGGACACGGTGATCTCGTTCACCGATACGAGGCGGGCGTGTTCTGCCTCACCCTCGCTGATGATCCGGTCCGCCTCGCGCTTGCCGGCGTCCATGATCTTGTCGCGCTCCTCGAGGAGCGCGGCGGCCCGACGCAGGTCGGCGGGGAGGTCGGCGCGCATCTCGTCCAGGGCGGCGATCATCTCGCCCCGGTCGACCATGCAGTTGTTGCGCGACATCGGGACGGAGCGCGCCTGCTCCACCATGGCGATCAGTTCGTCGATGCGATCGAGCGGGTCCACCGGTACCTCACTCCTGTCGTTCGTCGGCCGACCTCCATGATGCGGGCCACGGCCGGGTTCCTGCTCGACCAATCATGTCGTGCCCGCCCCACCACCGCCCCACTCACCCCAACCCGGCGAGTCGCGACATGGTCACTCCCCGCCCCCGCGCTCCCCGCCTCGCACTCCCCTGCCGCGTCGATCTTGCAGTTTCGGTCGCGGCAAAGCACCCCGAAAGGGGGCGATCCGGGGTCGGTAAGTGCAAGATCGGCGCGGGATGGAGGAGCGCCGGGCCGGGGTCAGGCCAGGGGTGGGGGGCCCAGGCGGGACTGCAGGGCCTCGCGGACCGGGTCCGGGACGTGGGCGGAGATGTCGCCGCCCCACTTGGCCACGTCCTTGACGAGGCTGGAGGAGAGGAACGAGTAGAGCGGATTGGTCGGCATGAAGAGCGTCTCGACCCCGGCCAGCCCGATGTTCATCTGGGCCATCTGCAACTCGTAGTCGAAGTCGCTGACCGCCCGCAGCCCCTTGATCAGCACGCTCGCCTGCTGGGCGCGGCAGAAGTCGACGAGCAGCCCCCGGAAGGACTCGACCCGCACGTTGCCGTACGAGGAGGTCACCTCGCGGAGCATCTCGATCCGCTCCTCGACGGTGAACAGGCCGCTCTTCGACTGGTTCACCAGCACGCCGACGATCACCTCATCGAACAGCCGACTCGCGCGGCCGATGATGTCGAGGTGTCCGTTGGTGACCGGGTCGAACGAGCCGGGACACACCGCACGTCTCATGATCGGCGACCGTACCAAAGGGTGGTCTCGCCGTACCGGCGACTGCGCTCGGGGGTGATCCCCTCCACCCACTCGAACTGCCTGGTGCGGCGGGACCGCTCCACCACCACGAGCGCGTCGGGCGCCAGCCAGCCGCCGTCGACGAGCGTCGTCAGCAGCGCGGTGATCTCCGCGTCCGGCACGGCGTAGGGCGGGTCGGCGAAGACCACGTCGTACGGGCCACCGTCCGGGCCGGCGGCGAGCACGGTCGCCACCCTGCCGGCGACCAGTCGTACGGCCGGACCGGCCCGCAGGGTCGCCACGTTCTCCCGGATCACCCGGGCCGCCCGCGGGTCGGACTCGACCAGCAGGACGTGCCGGGCGCCCCGGGACAGCGCCTCCAGCCCGACCGCGCCGGAACCGGCGTACAGGTCGGCGAAGCGCGCGCCGTCGAGGTCGACCTCGGACTCGACGGCACTGAACAGCGCCTCCCGGACCCGGTCGGACGTGGGTCGGGTGCCGGCGCCGGGCGGCGCGGCGATCCGCCGGCCACCGAGCGTCCCGGCCACGATCCGGGTCACCGTCTCCTCCTGCTCATGACCCCGACGCTACGCGACCCCTCGGGACCGCTTCCGACACGGTCGGTACCGCCACGAGGATGACGTGATCACTTCTCGTATATCAATGATCTCAAGTTCATAACATCAGTCTTAGCAAATCCTGAGCGCTGTATCACGCGGGGCGATATCGCTAGGGTCTGCCGGGTGCCGGCGAGAACACGCCGGCCCACGGCTCGGGAGGGCGCCTCTCCGATCGGACGTGCGGTGACCGTCCACTGTCTCTCCCGTGCCACACCCCTGACGCTTCAGCACTCCAGGAGTACCCGTGATCCGTCCCAAGCTGTCGCTCCGGCGACCGCTGGCCATCCTGGGAGCCGCCATCGTCGGCCTCACCGGGGTCGTCGCGGTAGCCGCCCCAGCCAGCGCACACCACACCACGATCAGCGCCACCGTCGACTGCGACCGGCAGAGCGGCGAGCGCGTGATCACGTGGAAGGTGGAGAACAGCGAGCGCGACAAGGCTGTGACGCTCCAGAGGGTGACCGCGGACCCGGCGACGCCGGTGACCGTGCCCGTCGAGGGCGCCGAGGCGGTGCCGCTGCAGGGTTACGTCATCAAGAAGGGCGGCTTCGTGCAGGCCGTCCAGCGGGTGCCGGGCAACACCGCCAGCGCCAAGCTCGTGGTGTTCGGCAAGTGGAAGAAGAACGGCAAGGAAGCCACCAACGACGGCAGCATCACCATCCCTGCCGACCAGTCCTGCGCACCGGCGCCGAAGTGCGTCGACGTCAGCAAGGCCACGTACAGCCACACGTTCGACGGCCCGAAGGGCACCGCCACCGTCAAGCTCGACGGTGACCTGCCGCTCTGCGGCGACGGCAAGCAGTACTTCACGCTGGTGTCGTACTTCGCGCCCCGGCCGCAGTTCGCGACCCCGCAGTACGTCTACGGCACGCCGGACAGCGACTTCGTCAGCGCCACCCAGACCGAGATCACGCTGAACGTCGAGATCCCCGACTGCCACACCCAGGTCGACCTCATCTGGGGCGACAAGGACCAGGTCATCGACGAGATCGTCGACGGCGGCAAGCGCTACGACAACAAGAAGCTCGGCTCGCCGGGCGCCCCGGGCAACCGCTCCAAGGGCCCGCAGGGCTGGTACAACGGCGGCAGCAAGAGCTGCGTCACCCCGGCCTCGACCTTCGCGTCCAACTGCGACGGTTCGGTCGCGGTGTCGCTGAGCAACGACGGCAAGATCAGCAAGTACGCCGTCGAGTTCGAGGTCAAGGGTGAGAACGGCTTCACCAAGAAGGTCTCCGTTGCCCCCGGCAAGGCCGACACCAGCATCGTGGTGCCCGCCGCCGACGCCAGCAAGATCGAGGTCCTGGTCGACGGCAAGGTCATCGAGAACGGCACGTACTCGTGGACGCGTCCCGAGGACTGCCCGCTGCCGGCCGTCACCACCAAGGCCGACTGCAAGGAGTTCGCCCTCACCGTCACCAACCCCGAGGGTGGCATGCCGGTGAAGACCACCTTCACCTACGGCGACAAGACCGAGACCCGTACGGTCGCGGCCGGCGCGTCGGAGACGGTGACCTTCAAGGCTGGCAAGGCCGAGTCGGCGCTCGTCACCCTGCCGGACCTGGACCTGGAGCTCGAAGCCGTCTACACGCCGGAGGGCAACTGCGGCGGTAGCGGTGGCGGCGGCGGCGACGACCAGCCGGGCCTCCCGGTCACCGGTGCGGCCGCGGGCGGCATCGCTGCCGGCGCGATCGCCCTGCTGATCGCGGGCGCGGTGCTCTTCGTCATCGCCCGTCGGCGTCGGGTGACCTTCACCGCCTGACCTGACCTGCGCTGAAGACCGAGGGCGGGGGGGGCCCCCCCGGGCCACCCCCCGCCGGGGGGGGGGGGCGGGCACGGCCCGGTCACTGTCTCGCACTATTCCGGATCCGCGACCGCGACCAGCGCGGGGCGCAGCAGCCGCTCACCGAGC
>NZ_JBNCKQ010000016.1:0-39885 GCF_049841615.1 Micromonospora sp. DT63
AGTAGCAAAGGTGAGTGTCAAGTTCGGCCGCCGGTAGCGGGCTGCCGATTGTCGCGCCGACTCGGGGGCACGGTTTGTGCGCCCGAGTCGGCGCGATCCAATCACGTGGGACACGAGCTACCGATCCGAACCGACACGAGCGTGCGCTTCGGCCCACTCGCGCATGCTGCGCGGCGCCCGGCCGGTCACGCGCTCGATGGTGTCCGTGACCGGCGCGGGCTTGTTGACGTGCGTCTCCCAAGTGGCGAACAAAAGGTCAGCAGGCGCGTGCGGGGCGATCTCCGCCCGCGCGGTCGCGGGATCGATCTCCTCGTATCGCAGCTCACGGCCGTGCGTCCTGCCGATCAGCTCGATCTGCTCCCGGTGGGTAAGCGACTGTGGTCCGGTGACGTGGTAACGCTGCTCGCTGTGCCCGTCCTGGGTCAGCGCTGCCACAGCGATCCCGGCGAGGTCAGCGGGGTGAATCGGGGAGCCTGCTGCGTCAGCGTAGGGGCCTCGAACGACGTCACCGGCCGCGAGCTGTCCAGGGACGTCGAATGCCCAGTGCAGCGCGTCGGCGGAGTTGATGTCCAGTCGCAGGAAGGTCCACTGCATCCCGGAGTCGATGATCGCCTGCTCGATTCCGTGGTGGAACGCCGCGATGTCGTTGGGCTGCTGCTCCGCGTTGTCGTCGATCTCCGCCGTGGACTGGAACACCACGCGCTTGACACCGGCGTTCTTCGCGGCCTCGATGAGCTCCGGCACCCCAGGGCCCATGGCGAGGACGAAGATCCCGTCGACGTCCCTCACCGCAGCCGGCAGAGTCCCAGGGTCCTTCATGTCGCCGGCGACGACCTCAGCGCCGGCAGGAAGATCCGCCTGCTGCGGATCACGAGTCAGGGCCCGTGCAGGCTTACCGATCGACACCAGCTGCTCGACGATGGACCGGCCCACGGGTGCCGTAGCCGCAGTCACGAGGATCATTGATTACTCCAGAAAATGGTGAGGTCTGAGTGGGATTAGGTCTCGGCTTGCTGTCAGATGCTCGCGAGCTGCTCCTGATTCACCTCCGCCATGGTTGTTTGACGTGCCTTCTTCGGTAGCCGGTGAACGCGCCAATCGGAGCATTGATCAGGAACACCAGGCGCCATCCGAGAGCGAACAGGTCTGCGTTGATGAGCAACCCCGCGACGATGGACGCGCCAGGGCCGACAGGCCGATCACGGGGCCCAACGTGCCGAACGCGCCTTCCCGATCTCCTCGGGCGGGAAGAGGTCCGGACCAACCCGAAGGCCTGCGGAATCATCAACGCGGCGAACAGGCCTTGCACCGTCCGGGCGGCGATCAGAGTGTCGGGCGACCACGCGGCCGCACAGGCCAGGGAGGCGGCCACGAAACCGGCGGCGCCCACCAGCAGAAGCACCTTGCGGCCAAATATGTCGCCCAGGCGCCCGCCTGTCAGCAGGCCTCCAGCTAATGCCAAGGTGCAGGCTGCGGCGATCCACTGCACGCTCGCATGTGACCCGCCAAGATCCGCTCTGATCGCTTGCGCCGCGATGTTGACGACAGTGGCATCGAGCAAGTTCATGATCATCGCCGCGAGGACAGCAAAGAGTCCGAGCCAGCGGTGGCGTCGTGTTGTCCATGCCGCAGACTCTGGCAGCGAAGTAGGAACATCAGTTTCCTACTGGGGTGGGAAACTTCCGGCATGTTGGAAACATCGGCGCGGTTGCTCCGGCTGCTGTCCCTCCTGCAAACCCCACGCAGGTGGAGCAGCACCGAGCTGGCCGAGCGGCTGAACGTGACCACCAGAACCGTGCGCAACGACGTCGAGCGTCTCCGCGCTCTCGGCTACCCGGTGCACGCCACGTTCGGCACCGACGGCGGCTACCGCCTCGCCGCGGGCGCAGTCCTCCCGCCGCTACTGCTCGATGACGAGGAAGCCGTCGCCATCGCCATCAGACTGCGCACCGCCACGCCGTCCGTAGCCGGCATCGAGGAATCCTCCGCCCGAGCCTTGGCGAAACTCGAACAAGTGCTGCCAACCCGGCTGCGGAACCGAATCAACGCGCTACAGACCTACAGTGTCGCCGTCTCGGCAGGCGACGACAATCAGCGGGTTGCCGCAACGGCGCTCAGCGAGATCGCCGCAGCGTGCCGAGACCGGCAACGACTGCGTTTCGACTACCGCTCCCACGACGCCTCAGAGTCTCGCCGTGAGGCCGAGCCCTACCGCCTGGTCAACTGGGGGAGACGCTGGTACCTCGTCGGTTGGGACATCCAGCGGGAAGATTGGCGCACCTACCGCGTCGACCGTATGACCTTGCGTCTACCGCACGGGCCTCGGTTTCTCGCCCGGCCGCTGCCGGACCCGGACGTCGGCGCATACGTCATGCGCGGGATCGGCCGAGCCGTGTGGCGGCACCGGGCGACAATCATCGTGCACCTGCCCGCCGAAGTCGTCGTCGAAAGACTCCCACCAGCAGTAGGGCCCGTCGAATTTATCGGTAGAGATCGCTGCAGGGTGCGCACAGGATCTGACAACCTCGAGCAACTCGCTGTCTGGTTCGGTCTGCTCGGCGCCGACTTCGAGGTCATTGAGCCGCCGGAGCTCCTCGGTCACCTCAGGATGCTTGCCGACCGGTATCGACGCGCCGTCGGCGACACACCAAGCACCACCCGTGCCGACTGACCCCCAACGCCGGCCGCGCTTCGAGCCGGGACAACGCGCTCCGGGGTGCCTTGAGTCCCGCCTGACCGGGCACTGTGAATTTCGGAATGCCTGCTCGGCTGTGACTGGCCGCAGGGGCCCAATTCCGTCGACAGGAATGGCGTCCGTTCGCGGCGAGTGGTCGACTCGCCGAGCCGGGCTGCGGTCTACGGCTGTACGAGCCGATTCGGCGACCGGTCCGCGCTCAACAGGCAAAGGATGGACGTCAATGTCAAGCGGCCCTCTTCGAGTGGCTAATAAAATCTGACCGGCGTCGACGCCGCCCAGACGTCGGCCCGCGCACACGAGTCCGTCGGGCAGCCCTCCGTCGTGCCTGGACGGTCGGTCGGTGCCCCGTTCTGCGGCGTCCGGGTCGGCAGGTGGTGGTCGCCACCTTGAAATCTCGAAACGCGAGACGTCGGCTGGATCGTCTTGCGCCGGCCGGGCGTGCTCTGGAGACTACCGGGAGTAGCCCTGGCAGGCCGACTGCCCGTCAGGGCGAACGTTCACTGATACGGGGGCGCTACGTGGACATGTCGTTGTGCGGAATCACCGCGAGACCAGACGTCGACCACGGCCATTCCATGCCGTGAGCGCGCGGTCAGCCTTCGTACGTCGTTGACGCCTCCCTGCCGAATGCCCGATGGCAATTCGGTCGTCACGTGTGCCCTCAGGAGGTGCATTCCGCTGCTCAAATGGAGGAACAGTGCAGGATCTCAGTCGACTGCTCGCGCTCGTCGCGGTGGCGGAAACCGGTTCGATTTCTGCGGCCGCGTCAAGACTCGGTTATACGGCCCCCGCCTTGAGCCAACAAATGGCCAAGCTCGAACGGGAAGTTCGAATGCAGTTGCTCGTACGGCACCGCCGGGGCGCGCGGCTCACCGCTGCCGGTGAGCTGCTCGTGCAGCGGGCGCGCGAGATCGAGGCGATCCTGCGGGCCACCGAGACCGACCTGATGCAGTTCCTCGAAGTGTCGGAAGGGCAACTGCGCATCGGCACCTTCACCACGGGCGAGACCCAGTTCCTGCCCGACGTCCTGGCCGAGTTGCGCCGCAGGCACCCGACCATCGCCCTGTCCATGCAGGAGTTCGACCATGCCGACGGGTTCGAGCGATTAGCCGAGGGCGACATCCATCTCCTGCTCACCCCCTCGTACATCCACGGCCGACCACCTACCGTGCCGGCGGGGCTGAGCTCGGAGGTGCTCCTCGAGGAAGAATTGCTCCTGGTCGCCAACGAGGGGCATCCCCTGACGGCGGAGCGCATGCCCCTGCACTGGACAGCGCTGGCGGGTTTTCCCCTCATCATCGGGCGGCGTGGCCTGGCTTCGCGTGAGGCGTTGGAGGCGCTGTTCGCGAGCCGTTCGATGCCCCCTCCGGTGGTCGCGTTCGAGACGGCGGACTATGCGATGGCGTGCGCCCTCGCCGGCAGCGGGGTCGGCGTCGCCTGCGTGCCGAGGATGGCCGCCAGGGCGAGCCGCGCGCCGATCAGCGTCCGGCCCTTCGCGGCTCCGCTGCTCAGACATGCCATCAGCCTGCTGTGGCGTACCTCGGACATCACGCCTCTGGTGCGTGCGGCCCGCAGCGTGTTCCGCGAGACCTTCGCCTGCGGCGGGGTTGGGGAGGCGCGGGATGCGCTCGTCGCCTCGGTGCACTGACCGGACCGCACCCTCGCCCCCTACTCCGATCAGGCCGTTCCCCTTGTCCGGCCTCGCCGGTCCGACCGGCGACGCAGGTCCGGTCTCAGCCGGAGTGCTCGCCGACGCCGAGTCTTGGCAGGGACCAGCGCGGGTCGAGGTGGGGCACCGGCCAGTTCGGGTCGGGACGCCAGTCGGTCCAGCGCACGTCGAACGGGGGATCGCGCCGCAGGGCCGCCCGGCTCAGTGCCACTCCCTCGGCGCGCATCGACCGGACGCTCTCCGGCGGCACCAGACCCCGGCTCGTCAACTGGGCGAGATCGCCCTCGTCCTTCCAGGTCGCCGTGCCGTCCGGGGCGACCCGGAGGTCAAGGGCGTAGTCCATGTACTGGACGGTGGCGCCCGCACGGACGTACGGGCGCTGGAAGTTCACGTACCAGCCGAGGTGCGCGCCTTCCCGATCCCAGCAGACCCAGACCACGTGGTGCAGGCCGTGCGGCATGAGCCAGAGCGTGTTCATCCGCCAGACCCGGTCGATGTGCACCCAGTCCGACCGGACGAGGCACTCGGCGATCCGCTCGCCCCGGTCGGCCGGAGCTGGCCTCTCCGGCGGGGAGTCGGGTGCCCGCCACTCGGTGCCCGCCGGCATCCACAAGACGAGGAGATCGCCGTCGTCCCGCACCGCCGTCATCGGCCGCGCGGACCACACCCGGTCCCGCCAGACCTCCTGCACCAGCACCTGCTCGCCAGGCGTCCACCGCCGCGGTGCCGTCATGGCCTCACCCCTCCAACTCCGCAAACCGGCCGATGGGGTGCGGTGAGAGGGCGACGCTGCCCCTCGCCTGACAGTCCTTCGCCACCTCGACCGCGCTGACATCGGCCAGCACCTGGTATCCCGTGGAGCTGGCCAGAGTGGCCAGTTCCCGGGGCGAGGAGCCCCAGACGAAGGGTTCGCCGTTGCGTCGTACGCTCGCCGCCATGCTCGCGACGGCTGCGTCCCGAGGCTCAGCGAGATGCCGCGCCTCCCAGTAGTCGAGCACGACGGTCAGCCCAGCGGTGAAGAACCCGCCGAGCGCCTCCAGGGTGGCGGAGATCGCCTGCTCCTGCAGGTAGTAGGTGACCCCGCTCCACGCCACGAAGGTGCGCCGGGTGCCGTCGAGCCCGGGAACCTTCCGCAGCACCTCGTCGAGCCGCTGCTCGGCGAGGTTCGCCGGGACCATCCGCAGCCCGGTCACTCCGTCGGGGCGCAGCCGGGCCACCCGGGCCCGCTTCAGTTCCTGCGTGGCCGGCTGATCGATCTCGTACACCGTCAACCCTTCCGCCCACTCCGGTCGGCGCAGCGCGAAGCTGTCGAAGCCCGCGCCGAGCAGCAGGTACTGCCGCGCTCCACGGCCGCAGGCGCGGCGCAGGGCATCCTCGGTGTGACGGCCGCGCAGCAGCACGTGCGGCGCCGCCACCGAACCGGCGCGCATCCACCAGCGGATGGCGCCCTCCGGGTTCCGGTCGGCCTGCGGACCGCGTACCGCCGACGAGCCGAGGACGCTCCCGCGGAAGAAGGCCCACTCCTGCTCGCTCAGCAGCTGCGCGGCGACCGGGTCGACGTGGACCGGCGCTGGCTCGTGAGCGGTGTGGAAGGCTCGCATGAACGCGTTGCCCAGCGCGGTGGAACTGGCCCCGCCGGTGCGGGGACGGTCACCCCTGGCCGCCGATGCCGCCTTGCGGGAATCCTGCGGGTCGTTCACAACGCATCGAGTTCGTCGAAGGCGTGATGCCGCACCAGGGCCGCCGTGGCCCGGCGGAC
Organism: Micromonospora sp. DT63; assembly: GCF_049841615.1. Taxonomy (NCBI): domain Bacteria; kingdom Bacillati; phylum Actinomycetota; class Actinomycetes; order Micromonosporales; family Micromonosporaceae; genus Micromonospora; species Micromonospora sp. DT63. The sequence goes on from NZ_JBNCKQ010000016.1 coordinate 6,127, forward strand.
GGCGGCGTCGTCGGGGACGCCCGCCCCGTAGGCCGTGCGCAGCGCCACCCGGCGCAGGTAGTGGTAGAGCAGAGCACAGCGGTAGTCGCTCAGCAGCACGTCGGCAGTGATGCCAGGCACCGCGACAGTCAGCTCCCTCCGGTAGAGCTCGAGCAGTTCCACGTCGTCGGCCTCGCTGTTGGCGACGAGGAAGGCCAGGTCCAGCGGTCCGCGGGCACGGGTCGCGGCCTCCCAGTCGATCACCCGGATTCCCGGCTCCGCCGGATCGGCGGGGAACAGCACGTTGCCCGAGTGCAGATCACCGTGGACGACGGTCACGGGGGGCGCGCTCAGCGCCCGCAGCAGGGCCGGCGCCCGCTCGGCGAGGCGTGCGGAGCCGGACCGCACCTCGGCGGGCAACCAGCTCGCCTCGGCGACGGCGGAGAGTCCCGCCGAGCGAAAGGTTCCCACCAAGAAGTCCGCGCGGGCCGGGGCGGCCTCGTCGGGCAGCCACCGCCACTCGTCCGGGACGCGGTCCCACCAGCGGGCATGGAACGAGGCGAGGGCCCGGACCGCTCGCTCGCTGTCGGCGGCGGAGAGCACGGCGCGGGGCGGCAGGGTTCCCTCGGCCATGTCGTCGAGGACCAGGACGAGAGAGGTCCCGCGGGTCGCAGGGCCCCAGCCGCGCAGCCTCGGCAGGCGCAGCAGTTCGGTGCCGTGGACGCCGTCCGGGCTGTGCACGTGACGTTCCACGGCCGGCAGACCGAGGCGTTCCTTGAACGCGCGCACGCCGTCGTCGGCCGGCGGGAACTTGACGATCAGGTTGCTCGGCCGCGCCGGGCGGCCGGGGCCGGACGCGTTTGCGGCGCGGCGCACCCGCCACACGTGTGGCGCACCGTCCACCGGTTCGATGGTCAGTTCCTCGTCCGCGCCGATCTCGGATCCGGGCAGGGCCGAAAGGATGGCCGCGTCGAGCGCCTCGGGGGTCAGGCGCGTGGTCACGACAGGATGGCCCCGAGGGCCGCGTCGTGGGCCCGGACGGCCCGGACGATCTCGTCCAGATGCCCCTCGTCGTGCGTGCAGGTCGACTCCGCGACGACGCGGCCCACCGGCACGACATCGCCCCAGGCCGTGCCGGCCACGGGGAGCGCCAGGAATGCGTCGTCGAGGGCCTCCACCTCGGCACGGATGCGGCGTCGGGCCCTCGTGACGATGTCGAGGATCTTGGACACCGGTACGCCCTCGTAGGCGCGCAGTCGTTCAGCGTTCGCAGCGTCGATGTCGAAGTCCGGCCGACGGTTCGTGCTGCCGGCCGCGGCGAGCCGGCGCAGCTTGGCCATCTGCTCGTCCACCTCGTGTTCGGGATAGTAGACGGCGAGGTGGCAGAGGGTGTCCCTGACGGTCCACGTGCCCACCCCGGTCGGCAGGTCGGCGATCTCGTCGACGACGGACGCGACGGACTCGATCCGCCTCCGCTGCTCGTCCATCGAGGCCAGCAGCTCGGCCCTGGTGCAGCTATCGGTGATGGTCATCGAGCGCTCTCTCTCGGTAGGGTCTGTCGAGCAGGCGAAGCCCGGGTCAGGAAGCGACGGACGCGTCGCCGGTGCCCGGCCAGCGCAGGCTCAGGGGGCGTGACGCTGTCGTACGCACCTGCCGCCAGAGCATCCACGTCTCGGGCCGGGCCAGCAGGCTCCTGCGCACCCACGCGCGCGGTTCGTCCGCCGACTGTTCACCCGCCTCCCACGGCGCACGTCGTCGCAGCCGCAGCAGCAGGCGGCGCCCACCCGTTCCGTCCTCGGGTGTCACCCGCCAGGTGAACACCTGTGCCCGGGCGAGGCTGACCATGCGTGGCACGGGAGCCGGGGCGCTCTCCTCGTCCGGCCCCGGCAGCAGCGGAAGACCGTCGACGCCGACATCGGCGTAGCTGACGAACAGCCCGCCCTGGTCGCGCGCGGCGCGCAAGGACAGGCTGAAGCCTCGGCCGGGCGTGGTCCACGTGGAGTTGCGGAGCCCGTAGTGGCGCATCACGGGCAGCATCGCCTCGTGGACGAGGATGGTCTGGCGCAGCCCGAGGAAGTCCAGGTGGACCGGGCCCACCGTGTGGGCGTGCAGGTGCGCACCGACGAGCAGCACGGGACGGTCCGTACGGGCCGCCGCGGCCAGCTCCGGCAGACCCTCGACGCGGACGAAGGACCCGCGCTCGTCGTCGGCCAGACTCAGGTACCACTGTTCGTCGGCGGCCTTGTCGATCCACGTGTCGTACCAGCGGTCGACGAGCGGCGGGTTGGTGGCGGCCGGCAGCCCGGCCGTCACCATCGCCGCCCGGACCTGGGTGCTGACCTCGGAGCGGATCCCTTCGCACTCGTGCGCGATGCGATCCCGCTCCGACTGCCAACTTCCACCGCTCCGGGCCATGGCACCCACCGGGCTTCCTACGCCTGGGCCAGGCGCAGCAGCTTGGGGGCGTGCTGCTCGATGACCGGCCGGACAGGCTCGCCCAGACGATCCACCAGGGTGGTGAGCTCGCGCTGGACGTCCTCGGGCATCCGGCGCTTGAGGGCGTAGCGCAGGCTGTGCTGGACCGTCCAGTCGGTGAAGCCCTCGGCCTGCGCGAAGGTCGCGATCCGGGCGGCGGCCAAGGCCTCCTCGGGGGTGCCGAAGTCCGCAGCCATCCGCAGTCCGAGGTGCAGGTACGGCGCGTTCTCCTCGTTGAGGTAGTCCGTGAGGGCACGGGGATTCCGCCCCTGGTCCCGGAGCACCCGGTGCACGTCGGTCATCGCCCGGTGCTTGAAGGTGATCTGGTCGATCGCCGCCTTGAGCCGGAGGTCGAGGGCGTCGAGCACCTCGTCGTCGATGGTGCGCCCGGGCGTCCGCCGCCAGGCTTCGACGGTGCTGGCGAAAAGGGCCACCACACCGAGCGCGGACGGGTGGTCACCACCGTTGGTGCCCAGCGTCTCGACGATCGAGTCCACCCGGTCTGCGGTGGTCCGGATAGCTTCGAGGGCCACTGCCGAGACGATCGGATCGTCCGGCATGACGTACTGGAGGAGATCAATCGAGCGGCCCGAGCCGTCGGGCAGGGTGTACGGCTTGGTCGTCACCTGGTGGGCGCCGTGCTTGGTCAGGTCGATGCCGGGTGCCGCCTTGACCAGCGGGTGCACTGCGACGGAGATGCCCGTCTTGTAGGTGATGAAGTCGAGTAGGCCGTTGAGGACGCCGGCGAGGTCGCCTTCCTGCACCAGCGGATAGAACGGGATGGCGGTGATCCGCATGTGCAGACCCGCGTCGTGGCCAATCTTGGGTGCCTCGAGGATGTGCTCCCAGCTGTAGCGGGGCTTGAACTTGCCGATCTGGCGGGCGACCCGCTCCACCGGGGTCTCCAGCCCGAGCAGCATGGCCCGGAAGCCGACGTCGCGCAGGTCGAGCATGATGTCGGGATCCACCTCCATCGGCACGGTGGAGACGTAGATGGTCTTGCCCTGGGTCGGCTCGTTCTCGCGCAGCGCCGAGATCAGGGACTCGACGTGTGAACGGCGCAGCAGGAAGTCGTCGTCCTCGAAGATGTACATCTGGAGATCGGGGTAGGCCGCCGCGGCGCGGTTCATGGCGCGCACGGCCTCGCTGCCGTCGTAGAAGTAGAGCTGCTCGCCCCACTGAGTGAGCTGGCAGAACTCGCAGGCCCGGGGACAGCTGCCGAAGACCGTCATCATCTTGATGGCGTTCGGACGGTGCACGTAGTTGCTCAGGCTGAGCGTGGAGCGGGCCCGCGCGCCGGTCTCCCGGCCGGACTCGTCGGTGCTCGCCCCCGCGTCGATCTGCGGAAGTTCGGCGAGTTCGAGCGGGATGTTGAGGTCGTCGGGAGCGCAGACGTCCATGATGTTGGTGGGCGTCCAGTACTTCGTGTCCAGCTCCATGAGCTTGACGTCGAGGCCGCCGGAGAACACCCGGCGCTCGAACTCGGTCAGCTTGACGACCCGGGTGTCGTGTACCCGCACGGCGTCGCCGGTCCGGTCGGCCAGGTGCAGGTTGGGGATGTCGCGGAAGAGTTCCAGGGCGGGCCGGTTGTCCCGGGGCCCCTCGTACGCGGAGGAGAAGATCATGTCCGCCTCGCTGGTCTCGCCGTGCGGTCCGACGACGACGTCCAGCGGGGTGTACTCCAGATATTCCCGGCGGCAGAAGTACGAGCTGTAGCCGGCGCCGACCAGGCGGGGCACGTAGCCGCGCTCCTCGTGCCGGCGGCACTGCTGGTTGAGGAAGTACATCGACTCGATCTCGGTCTGGGTGAAGAAGTTCGAGGTCGAGAAGAGGAAGTAGCAGCGCTCCCCGAACTGGTCGAGGGCCGCCTCGCAGGCCTCGAACTCCGAGTCGCCGAGTTCCAGGTTGAAGGCCTTGACCTCCACGCCGAGCAGGCCCAACCAGGACGCCACGTAGAACGAACCGATCGGGGGCTGGATGCCGAGGACGCGGCGCGAGCGGTTGCCGACCGTGCCGCCGCGCACCGGGTACTGGCCGCCGACGTTGGGTACGAAGATCGCCGCGGGACCGTCCTCCAGCGGGCTGCGGTCCAGGTCGTAGATGGAGCCGTCCGCCACCGTGAGAGCCAGCAGGTTGGCGGACACCCGGGCGTAGGTGCGGTTGTCGGTCTTGTCGAGGCGCTGGATGGCCTTCTTCACCATCGGCGTCAGGGAGCCGAGTTCATCGAGACTCTCGATCGGCAGCTCGGACAGGCCACGGGCGAACAGATAGCGCTCGGGGGTGGCGAGTCTCGCGAAGCCCTCCTTGGCCACCTTACGGTCCAGCCGCTCGGTCTCGGTCTCCAGGTAGGTGCGGTCAAGACGCTCCTGCTTGCCGTTCTGGAACAACAACGAAGACTCCTCGGGTCGATCGGGTTGTGCCGCCGAGCGGCGCACCGAGCGGACGTCAGTAGTGGCGGAACTTGCTCGTGTACCAGTCGGTGAACCGCTCGATCAGCGAGTTCAGTTCGCTCTCGCCGGGATGGGTGCGCCAGTCCCATCCGCTGTCCAGCCCGTTCGCGTCCACGAGGAGCTTCTTCAGCCGGAAGCCCGTGACCCGCCCGTCCGCCGGGTCGTCCGCGGTGAAGTAGGCGAGCGGCTCCTGGTGACCGGCGTCGAAGGGCGTGTGGACGTAGATGTAGGGCCGGAAGCCGATCTGTTCGCGCAGTCCCGGCAGCGGTGCCGGGGATGAGGCGAACAGCTCCGACAGCGGCTCGTGGATGCGTAGCGAGCCGGGCAGCGAGCACAGGTGCGGATGGAAGGCGTAGTCCTCCTCGGCGAACGCCGACGCACCGCCGCCGCCGCGACCGTGCTCGTAGAAGACGGGGGGCGCGTCGTACACGTCGCTGTAGAAGCCGGTGACCAGAGACTGGAGCGTCTCGATCTCGGGGAACCACTCCTCGAGAACGTCGTCGAAACAGCGCAGACGAAAAGGCGTGTCATGGCATGCCCTCGTCATGATGGAAAGGTAGCCCTCGACCACCTGCCCGACCGGTGCCAACAAGTAGAAATTAGGTGTTGAGACCAGTAGCTGGCTGGGCGATATAGCGGCTGGAAAACAAAAGAGACACCGTGGTCCGTCCCGACTTCTCACATCGACTTGCACGACTCCCCCTGGCGCGGTGTAATGACGGGAATCTAGCGCCCGTTTCCTGGTAGGTCCACGCCGGGTCCACATTTTGGACGGTGGTATCAGCATTGCCGAAGACTGATGAAAGATTCGATTAAGTGTGTTGCTTGTGGATACCGTGAAAGCTGTGCTCTTCGATCTCGACGGCACCCTCTTCGACTACGACGGATCGGTGACGGACGCCTTGCTGGGCTGGCTTCCCGAACTGGGTGTCGACCCCTCCGACGACGTACTGGAGCTGTGGCGGAGGCTGGAACGCGAGCACTATCCCGCGGCACATCGCGGAGCCATCAGCTGGAGCGAACACAGAAGGCGGCGGCTGCGGGAGTTCCTCGTCGCCCTCGACCGCCCGGTCGACGAGCCGTCCTTACTGGAGGTCTTCGCCGGCTACCTCGACAGTTTCGAACGGGCCTACCGGCCCTACCCGGACGCCGTCCGGGCCCTGACCCGGGTCCGCGCCGCAGGTCTCGCCGTCGGGGTCCTCAGCAACGGCTCCACCGGGCGGCAGACCGGGAAGCTGCGGGCGATCGGACTGCTCGGCCTCTGCGACGTGGTCTGCGTCTCGCAGGACCTGGCCGCCGCCAAACCGGACCCCGACGCGTTCCTGCGCGCCTGTGCACGGCTCGGGCAGCCGCCCGGCGCGGTCCTCATGGTCGGTGACAACCACGAGTGGGACGTCCGTGCCGCCCGCGCGGCCGGGCTGCCCGCGCTTCACCTGGACCGCCGGGGTGACCGCCCCGAAGCGGACCCCCACCGGATCACCACGCTCGACGCACTGTTCACCCCCTCATAAGGAGTTGGTCCTCAGATGAATCCGCTGCCGGAGGAAGCCGGCGGGATCACGCCGTGGCTGGAGCGGGTGGCCGGGCTGGTGCCCGCCATCCAGGAGGCCCGCGACACCGTCGAAACCCTGGGCCACCTGCCACCCGACCTGGTGGCGCGGCTTCGGGACGCCGAGCTGTACCGGTTGTGGGTGCCCCGGTCCCTCGGTGGCCACGAGGTGCCACCCGCCGTGATGCTGCACGTGGTGGAGGAGATCGCCCGGCACGACGGCTCCGTGGCCTGGTCCATGATGGCCGGGGCCAACTCGGCGCTGCTCGCGGCGCGGCTGCCCGAGGCCGGCGGCAGAGAGATCTTCGGCGACCCGCTGACCGTGGTCGCGGGATCGCTGCACACCGCAGGCACGGCGGTCCGGGTCGACGGCGGCTACCGGCTCACCGGCAGGTGGCGGCTGGCCAGCGGGTGCGCGGAGGCGAGCTGGCTCATCTGCTCCGCCTCCGTCACGGATGAACCCGACAGCAGTGGTGCGCACATCTTCTTCGTACGGGCCGCGGAGAGCGAGGTCATCCACGAGTGGAACGCGGTCGGCCTGCGTGGCTCGGGGAGCAACGGCTTCCGGGTGACTGACGTCTTCGTCCCCGAGCACCGGCACATCGCGCCGGGCGCCGAACTGGTCGTGGACGGCCCGCTCTACCGGAGCTCCATGGCGCACTTCATCAATCCGCCGTTGGGTGCGCTGGCCCTCGGCATCGCCGAGGACGCCATCGGCTGCTTCCACGAGCTGGCGCAGAAGAAGACCGCCCGCGGCAGCGACCTGACCCTCAGCGAGCGCGGCACCGTGCAGGAGAAGGTGGGTACGGCCAGGTCCCTGGTGCGCTCGGCCCGCGCCTACCTGCACGCGGCCACCGCCGACATCTGGCGCGTGGCGGCGACGGACGCCGACATCCCGCACGAGCTGACCGCGGAGATCATGCTCGCCACGGCGACCGCGGCCAAGAACGCGGTGGAGGCCGTCGGCATCCTCTACACCGCAGCCGGATCCAGCTCCGTGGTCGAGTCCAGCAGGCTCGCCCGCTGCTTCCGCGACGTCAACGTGGTCAACCACCACGACGCGGCGTCGCTGCAGGTGTTCGAGCGGGTCGGCCGCTACGCGTTGACGGGGCGGTAGCGGCCGTAGGTGGTCTCCGCGAGCCAGGGACCGGTCCTAGTCCGCGGAGACCACCCGGAACGACTCCGCGTACCGTCCCTCGGGAAGCCGCCCGGCGCGGGCGATGGTCGCCGCCCACCGTCGTACGTCGGCGTCGAGCGCCTCCGGATCGGCGTGCTGGCTGGCATGGCAGCGCAGTGCCGCGCACTTGGCGTCGAGGGTGGCGGTGATGTCGACGTACGTGTTCGAGTCGCGCCCCGTCATCACCCAGATCTCGGCGACCCGCCACGGATCCAGCCCGCCTGCGGCGAGTTCGGGAAACGCCCGCGGGTTGCGGGCATCGGGGTATACGGCGCTGAACAGCGCCTCGCCCACGGCGAGATGGTCCGGATGGGAGGCGCGGATCCGGTCGATCTGTCGTACCGGTGAATGCGTCACCACCCGGTGTGGACGGTGCGTGCGCAGCACCCGGGTCAAGCAGCGGCGGAGGGCCGGAGACGGTGTCAACCGCCCGTCCGGAAGCCCCAGGAAATCCACGTGCCGGACGCCGACCGCCCGTGCCGCGGCCTGCTGCTCCGTCCGGCGTGCGGCGGCGACCTCGGCCTTGGGCAGCGCGAGGTCGGAGTGACCGGAGTCCCCGTCGGTCACCACGCAGTAGCGGACGTCCTCGCCCTCGGCGACCCACCGGGCGACGGCGCCCGCGGCGCCGTAGTCGACATCGTCGGGATGCGCGGTGACGACAAGCGTGCGGCTGCGCACCTCCGTCTCGCCAGCGAGCGGGGAACGCGTATTCGAGGACTCGGCCATGCCTTCACACTAGGTCGGCCACGACTCCGGCATAAGCCGGTGAAGCAGGTTTAAGAAAATGTCGCCAACAGCCGTCACGGTCCCTTTCATCAAACAATTCATATGCTGGGAACGGTCATTGACACCGCCGGGTGTGTGCCGTGTAGGTTCGCCAGACCACGCCTTTCACGCCACGTGCTCCCGGCACCATTTGCAGAACAGCGCCCGGAATCCCGATGAATGAGCGGCTCGCCTGCGTTAATGCAGGGGCCGCCGTCTCCTGCCATCGGAATGTCCGGCACCGGGCCGGCGTGAACACGGACCGACGTACAAGGAGACCGGCGCATGCCGACTGCCCAGGACTGGGAAGTCACTGTCATAGACACCGGGCGCGAGCACGCACAGTTCGAGTCGCTGCGCCACCTGACCCACGGCGACACGGCCATCGTCGTCCTGCGCGATCTCTTCCCGGCCGTATCCGTCGCCGACCAGGCGGCCCGGATCCAGGAACTGCTCGCCGTCCCGGAGACCGCGCGGCTGCTGCACGCTCCGGTCGCCGACTTTCTCGACGAGATCGAGTCGTACCACGAGCGCGCCGAGCAGGCCCGCGCGGCGCTGGCGCGCTCGGGCGTCGACCTGCCGGCCCGGACGCGGGAGGCCCTGCGGGAGTCCTTCGGGCTCAGCTCGGTGGAGGTGGCCGTCGAGGACGGTCAGGGCGCCTACGGGGAGGCCGCGGTCCGGACCCGTGTTCCGGGGCCGGCCGCGGGGCTCGCCAGCCACAACATCATGCGCGACGGCGACGGCACCAACATCGCGCTCACCTACCTCGCCTACCACCTCCAGTGCGTCGTGGTCGTACGCGCCGCCGCGGGCGGCGGTGAGTTGGTCGTGCACGACCGTGCCTGGGAACCCGGCGACGAGGCCCACCGCACCGTCGACGGCACGGGCTACACCGACGTGGTGGCGGGAACGCGGGCCGACCGGTACGTCCCCCGCGACGGTGACGTGATCCTCTTCAACCCGGACCGGTACCACCGGGTCACCCCGGTCAGCGCCGGGGAACTCGTCACTGTGGAGTTCTGCCTCGGCTTCCGGGACGACCTGCTCGACTACGCCGTCACCTGGGCCTGACGCCTCGGTGGACAACCCGCCTCCGCCCGCGGCCCTGCTCCTGTGGGACATCGACCGCACCCTGGTCGACTGTTCCCTCGTCACCAGGGGTGCGTACGACCGGGCCTTCCGACGGATCACCGGCCAGCCGCTCGGCCGCGTTTCCGACATCGCGGGAGCCACCGCACGGCACATCGCGGTGCGGGCGCTCGCCAGGCACCGGCCGTGCACAGCCGATGCCCTCGTGCGGCGACTGCTCGACGCGGTCGACGACGAACTGGATCGGCTGGGGGAGGAGCTGACGGCAGCGGGACGGGCCATGCCGGGCGCTGCCCGAGCGCTCACCGCGCTCGCCGGCTGCCCCGGTGTCCGGCAGACCGTGCTCACCGGCAACACCCGCCGGTCGGCTGCGGCAAAGCTGCGCGCGTTCGGCCTCGACCGGTATCTGGACCTGGCCATCGGGGCGTACGGCGACGAGGCCGAGGAGCGGGCCGCGTTGCTGCCGCCGGCTCGGGAGCGGGCCCGGCGTGCCCTCGGCGTCGACTGCCCGCCGGCTCGAGTCATCATCGTCGGGGACACCCCCCGCGACATGGCCGTGGCCAGAGAGCACGGGGTCCGGGCGGTGGGAGTGGCGTGCCACCCGGCAGACGCGGGAGGGCTGACGGCGGCCGGCGCCGACGTGGTCCTGCACGGACTCGCCGACACGGACGCGGTGCTGCTGACCTTCGGCGGGCTACTGCGGCAGCGGTTCGCGGAGCGGCCGAGCGGATGACTCCCGTCGTCCTGCTGCCGGGGCGCTGGCACACCCCGCGCCATTTCGGGCCGCTGCGCGCCGCGCTGCGGCGCCACCGGATCCCCGTCCACACGCCGCGGCTCCAGCGCGGCTCGCTCGCCGCCGACACCGTCCACGTCCAGCGGCTCGTCGACACGCTGCCCGAGCCGCCCGTGGTCCTCGGCCACTCCTACGGCGGTTCGGTGGCGACCGGGCTGCGCGGGGTGGCCCATCTCGTGTACGTCGCCGGATTCGCGCTCGACGTGGGGGAGTCGACCGCCGACGTGGGCGGTACCAGCACCCGGCTCGCGGCGGCCGTGACGGAGAGCCCCGACGGCACCACCCGGCTGCTGCCCGACCGGGTCGTGGAGGTGCTCTACCACGACTGCGCCGACGACCTCGCGGCGAGCGCCGTGTCCTGGCTGCGTCCGCAGGGCCCCGGGTACGGCCGGGCCCGTCCGACGCGCCACGCCTGGCGTGAGACCCCGTCCAGCTACGTCGTCTGTGCGGCCGACCGGGCCCTGGACCCGGCGGTGCAGCGCGCGATGGCCGCGCGGTGCGCCGAGCGCCACGAGTGGCCGGTGGGGCACTGCCCCGTGCTCAGCCGCCCCGACCTCGTCACCGATCTGCTCCTCGGCCTGACCGCATCAGGTACGCGCCGGGCCGACCGCGGGTGATCCGCCCCGCACTACCACGAGGAGTCCCATTGGATCTCGGTGCACGATGGCCTCGCCGGCCCGGCGCGACGCTGGCCGAGGCGCGGCGAGCGACGAACCTTCCGGACGGGCCGGACGACCTGGACGCGCTGCCGCGCGTACCCGCGCCCCGACCGTGGCGATGGGTGGCCGGCGCGGTCGGCCTGGTGCTCGCGGCTCAGTTCGGGCACGGCCTGGTGACCAACCCGGCCTGGGAGTGGGGGACCTTCTTCGACTACCTGCTGAGCGAGACAGTGGTCTCGGCGGTGTGGGTCACCGTCCAACTGGTGCTCGTGTCCGGGGTCCTGGGGTTCGCGCTCGGCAGCCTCATCGGGGCGATGAGGCTGTCCCGCAGCCGGATGCTGCGCGGTGTGGCCGGGACGTACGTCTGGGCGCTGCGTTCGGTCCCGCTCATGGTGCAACTGCTCTTCTGGTTCAACCTGGCCTACCTCTACCGCCGGATCGGTCTGGGCATCCCGTTCGGCCCGGTCCTCGTGTCCGTCGACACGCTGCACCTCATCGGCACGATGGCCGCCGCCGTCATCGGGCTGACGCTCCATCAGTCCGCGTACGCCGCGGAGATCATCCGCGGAGGGGTGGCCTCCGTCGACCCCGGGCAGATGGCGGCGGCGGAAGCCCTGGGCATCCCGCGGCTGCGCCAGTGGCGCCGGATCCTGTTGCCGCAGGCGATGCGCGCGATCCTGCCGAACGCCGTCAACGAGATCGTCTCCCTGCTGAAGTCCACGTCGCTGGTGTCGGTGATGGCGATCGGTGAACTCTTCTACCGCGTCCAGATCCTGTATGGACGCAACGGTCGTGTCGTACCGCTGCTGATGGTCGCCACTGTGTGGTACCTCGCGCTCACCACCGTGTTGACCCTTGTGCAGCACCGGGTGGAGCGCCGTTTCGCCTGGGTCGGCTCCGACGGCGACGGGCGGGCCGCCGCGTGAAGGACGAGACCCCGGCCCTGGACGTACGCGGCGTGCACAAGGCGTTCGGCGGGACGGAGGTGCTGCGTGGTGTGGACCTCCGACTACGGCGCGGCGAGAGCGCGGCGGTGATCGGCCCGTCCGGCGCGGGCAAGTCGACCCTGTTGCGCGCCATCAACCACCTCGAGGCCCCCGACCGGGGACACGTCCTGGTCGACGGCGAGCTGATGGGCTACCGCAGGCACCGCCGCGTCCTGGTCGCGCTCCGGGACCGGGAGCTGCTGCGGCAGCGTACCCGGATCGGCTTCGTCTTCCAGAACTTCAACCTGTTCCCGCATCTGACGGTGACCGAGAACATCATCGAGGCCCCCGTGGGCGCGCTGGGCGTGCCGCCCGCCCGGGCCCGGGAACGGGCCGCCCGGCTGCTTGCCCGCGTGGGTCTCGCCGACCGGGGCGGGGCCTATCCGCGTCAGCTGTCGGGCGGGCAGCAGCAGCGCGTCGCCATCGCCCGGGCCCTCGCCCTGGAGCCGGTCCTCCTCCTCTTCGACGAACCCACCTCGGCGCTCGACCCGGAGCTGGTGAACGAGGTGCTGACGGTGATCAAGGACCTCGCCCGGGAAGGCACGACGATGGTGGTGGCCACGCACGAACTGGGCTTCGCCCGCGAGATCGCCGACACGGTGATCTTCCTGGACGGCGGTGTCGTCGTCGAGGCGGGTCCGCCCGAGCAACTCCTCGACGCTCCTCGCCACGCACGCACCCAGGCGTTCCTCGCCAAGGTCCTTTGACCGCTCCACCCCCCCATGACCCGTACCATCCGACACCCACGTCAGGACCCGCGAATGAGACACCCGTCAGGGCGCGTCGCCGCAGCCCTCACCGCCCTCTCCTGTTGCCTCGCCCTCGTGGTGACCGGCTGTGCGAACCCCGAGTCCGAGAAGACCGCGCCCCCGGCGAAGGCTGCCGACGGCACCCAGATGAACCTCTCCCCGAGTCAGGACAGGCTGCACGCCCAGCGCATCGCGGCCATCGCCGACTCGGTGCCCGAGGCGGTCCGCGAGGACGGGTTCCTGGACATCGTCAACCTCGCCGGCACCGAGCCGCCACTGAGCTTCTACGCCACCGACAACCAGACGGTGATTGGTGTGGAGCCCGATCTGGCGACCCTGGTCGCGGACGTGCTTGGCCTGAAGCCGCGCTTCCACACCGTGTCGTGGGAGAACATCTTCATCGGCCTGGACAGCGGCAAGTACGAACTCGCCATGACCAACGTGACGGTGACCGAGGAACGCAAGGATAAGTACGACTTCGCCACCTACCGGGCCGACGAGGTCGCCTTCGAGGCGTCCCGGGACGCGGACTGGACCGTGCGCGGCCCGAACGACGTCGCCGGCCGGACCATCGCGGTGACCGCCGGTACCAACCAGGAACAGCTCCTGCGGACGTGGGACCGGCAGAACCGCGCGAAGAACCTCGATCCGGTCACCGTGAAGAACTTCCAGAATCCCGCCGACTACTACCTGGCGCTCGGTTCCGGCCGGGTCGACGCCTACCTCGGCCCCGGTCCGGCGGGTGCCTACCACGCCGCCGCGAGCGGCAAGACCAAGGTGATCGGCACGTTCTCCAGCAGTGGCGATGGTCTGGAGGGGCGGATCGGTGCCACCGTGCGCAAGGAGAACGGCCTGATCGAGCCCGTCGCCAAGGCGCTCAACGTCGTCATGGCCGACGGTACCTACACCGAGGTGCTCAAGAGGTGGGGGCTACAGGCGGAGGCCCTACCGAAGTCGGAGGTCAACCCGCCGGGCATCCCCCGGTCCTGACGCCTGGTCGCTGTGCCCCACTCTCTGAGCGGGGCACAGCTCACGCCTCCACGATGCGAAGGATGCCGCCGACGCCGAGGACGCTGTCGAGACTGCACAGTTCCGCCACGGCCTGCCTCATCGCGCCTTCCTCGGCACGGTGCGTGATGAAGACGACACGCGCCTTCGAGGCGCGGTCCTCCTGGGTGATGGAGCGGATGGACACCTGGTGGCGGCCCAACACCCCCGACACCTCGGACAGGACGCCCGGCGCGTCGGTGACCTCCAACTTGAGGTAGTGGGGGTGCGCCAGCCGTTCGGTCGGTCGCAGCACCGCGGAACTGCCGAGCGGAACCCTCCGGTGGGTGCCGCGTCGCAGGTGGTCCGCTGCGGTGACCAGATCGCCGAGCAGAGCGGACGCGGAGGGCAACCGTCCGGCGCCGTGACCGTAGAACATCTGGTCGCCGGCCGCGCCGCCCTTGAGGAACACCGCGTTGTACGTGTGGCGCACGTTGGCGAGGGGATGGTTCTTGTCCACCAGGGCAGGGAAGACCTGGACGCCGATTTCGCGCTCGCCGGAGCCGGCCGCCCCGAAGACCTCGGCCTTGGCGATCGATTTGATCACGTATCCGAAACGCGCCGCGATGTCGAAGTCGTCGCGATCGAGCTTGTCGATCCCCTCGCGCTCGACGTCGTCGACGGCGATCGCGCGTTTGAAGGCGAGCGAGGCGAGGATGGCCAGCTTCGACGCGGAGTCCGCGCCCGTCACGTCGTTCGTGGGGTCGGGCTCGGCGTAGCCCTCCTCCTGTGCCTGGCGCAGGGCCTCGGCGTAGCCGAGCCCCTCTTCGGACATGCGCGTCAGCATGTAGTTGGACGTGCCGTTGACAATGCCGAGCACGCTTGTGATGTCCTCGCCGAGGAACGATTCCCGGAGTACGCGCAGGATCGGCACGGACGCGACGGCGGCAGTCTCGAAGAAGAGATCTACGCCGCTGGCGTCGGCCGTGGAGTACAGCTCCGGGCCGTGCTTGGCGATCAGTTCCTTGTTGGCGGTGACGACCGGCTTGCCGGCGCGAAGCGCGGCGAGCACGTACGTGCGGGCGGGCTCGATGCCGCTCATCACCTCGACCACCACGTCGATGTCATCGGCGTCGGTGATCGCCCGCACGTCGTCGGTGATGAGCGGGGTCAGCAGGCCCGAGCGCTTCTTCCCCGCGTCCCGTACGGCGATGCGCTTGAGTATCAGATCGATGCCGCTGATTTCCTGGATATCGGGAGCCCGACCCAGGAGAAATTCGGCGAAAGCCGCTCCGACGTTGCCGCAACCGAGCATACCCACGTTCACGGGACGATCCATGGCGGGAGCATATACGCCTGCATCGTCCGGTCACCGCCGCTCTGCTGCGCCGTCTTGGATGGTGAAACCGGCCGCAAAGAAAAAATCTTCTGCGTGGCCGCTCGACGGCCGTCGGCGGGGAGTCGGTCGGAAGAGGCGGAGCCCGCGGGCGACCAGTTGGGGACGCCGCTTCGGGCGGATCGGCCGTAAAGCCGTACTTATGTCTGCCCCAAGAAAACGTCACTACTGGCCGCTGTCCGGGCGTGCTGGAATGAAGAGCGCTGCTCGGCGTGCCGGGCCGCGCAGCCATCTCGCCATCGTCTTGGAGGAAGCCCGGTGCGGGTCCTCGTCCTGGAATGCGCCCTGTCGTTGGACGTCAATGCCGCCATGATCGCTGACTACGCCGATGTCGCCCGACGACACGGTGATCTCAGCCTGACCGTGCTGACCAGGGAGGGTGTGCGGGACAGGTTGGCGGGTGGGGTTCCGGAGGAGGTCGAACTCCTCGAGGAGGTGCCCGACTACTTCACGCCCGGGGCCGTCGAGCGACGGGCCATGGAACTGCTCCGGAACTCCTCGTACGACCTCCTGTTCGCCCCGCGGGAGGGGGACGTCGTACGAGCCGCGCGTATCCGGGAGAAATTCGGTATCGAGGGCCAGAACGTCGAGAGCGCACGGGCGTACCGCGACAAGCTGGAGATGAAGCGGCGGGTGGCCGCCGCCGGTCTCGACGTCTGGCCCTCGTACCGCGTCGACGACGCTGTCGACTTCTGGAATGCCGTCGACGAGCTGGGATATCCCCTCGTCCTCAAGTCCCGGTCCGCCTGGGCCGGCGAGACCGCGGCTTTCGTCTACGACGAATCAGGCGCGCGGAAGGCAGCGTCGGACTGTTTCGGCCGGCTCTCCGCCGATGTGCCCGCGCACAGCGTCGCCGAGCCGATGGCGGGTTCGGTGATGTACCACGTCGACGGAGTGCGCCATGACGGGGAGTTCCTCTACCTCATCCCGTCGCAGTACTACGGCTTCGGGACCGGGCGCGCTGTGGGCGAGCACGTCGGCTCCTTCGGTTCCGTCATGCTCGACCCGGCTTCGGCCGTCGGCCGTGGCCTGGTGGAGTTCGTCGAGGCGGTCGTGGCGGCCCTGCCCAACGCCCGGACTTCCGCGTTCCACGCCGAGGTGTGGGGCGACGTGAACGGCAGGCTCCAGCTCAACGAGATCGCCGCGCGCGCCGGCGGGCACTTCACCATGACCAATGCGGGTGCGGCGACCGGTCTCCTACCCGACAAGCTGTGCCTCGGGCTCGCCACCGGCATGAAGCCGGAGCAGTTGGGCTTCGTCGGAGAGGAGCACATCCGGCCGGTGGCCGGATTCGGCCTGCCGTACCGCGCCGGCAGGGTGGTGACGCTGCCCGACCGCTGCGAACTCCCCTCGGTGCTCAAGTTCGTCCTGCCGGAGTGGCTGGTCCCCGGCGCGACGATCCCCCTTCCCACGAGCTGGTTCGACACCATCGGAGACGTCACGCTGACCACCCCCACCTACGACGGGTTGCGGCCCGAGATGGAGCGGGTCGTCCGCTGGGCGGAGGACGCCATGAAGATTCAGCCCGACGAAGCCGGCCTGATCCGCTGACGCCGTCGGACGACCGGCGAAGCGGACCGGACCTGGCGGGAGCATCATTCACGGGGAGACGAGATGACGCAGGCGCTGTCCTGGGGGCAGCCGGCACCGGTTGTGCATGCCCGGGGCCTCACCAAGTCCTACGGCGGCCCGGCTGCCGTCGACGGGGTGGACCTGGAGATCTGGGCCGGTGAGTCCGTCGGGATCCTGGGCCCCAACGGTGCCGGCAAGACATCGCTCATGCGCATGCTGAGCTGTGTCTCCCTCCCGTCGGCCGGCTCGCTGCGCATTTTCGGGCTGGATGCCGCGAAGCAGAGCCGCGACATCCGGCGGCGGCTGGGCATCGTGCATCAGGAAGACATCCTCGACTCGGAGCTGACCGTCGCCGAGAACATCTACATCTACGGCAGATATTTCGGGATGCCCCGTGCGGTGATCCGCGAGAACAGCGCCGAGCTGCTGGAGTTCGCCAAGCTGTCCGATCGTGCGGACTCCCGCGTAGAGACCCTCTCCGGAGGGATGAAGCGGCGACTGAGTATCGCCCGTGCCCTGGTCAGCAAGCCGGAAGTCCTGTTGCTCGACGAGCCGACGACCGGCCTGGACCCGCAGGCGCGGCACGTGCTCTGGGACCGGCTGGCGATGCTGAAGACTCGTGGCGTCACGTTGATCCTGACGACCCACTTCATGGACGAGGCCGAGCAGCTGTGCGACCGGATTCTGCTCATGGATCGGGGGAGCCTCCGGGACGAGGGCGCTCCGCAGGAGCTCGTCACGCGCTATGCGTCGAAGGACGTCGTGGAGATCCGCGCGAGCGGCGCAGCGGACGTGTCCGCGCTGGCGGAGCTGGTCGGCAAGATCAGCAATCGGATGGAGCAGCTGCCCAACCGGCTGTTGCTCCACGTCGACGACGGTGATCTCGCCCTGCGCGCGGTGATCGACCTCGGCGTCGACCCCCGGGCCTGCCTGGTCCGGCGTGGCTCGCTGGAAGACGTCTTCCTGAGGCTCAGCGGCCGGAGCCTGCTGGGGTGACGATGCCCTCGATCCTTGTCGCCTGCGAACACTGGCTGCTCCAGTACCGCCGCACCTGGCGAGGTACGCTCACCAGCTCGATTCTCGCGCCGCTGCTCTACCTGGCGACGCTCGGGCTCGGCCTCGGCGCGAGCTTCGATCTGCAGGTCCAGGCCCACACCCAGCGGGTTGACTACGTCGTGTTCGTCGCCCCGGGTCTGCTGGCCGGCTGGGCGCTGCAGACCGCGGCCGAAGTGTCGGCGTACCCGGTAGCCACCGCGATGCGGATGGACCGCACGTATCACGGCATGGCGTCCTCACCGGTCGGCTACCGCGGAGCGTACGCGGGACACCTGGCCTTCATCGCGCTGCGTGTCGCCATCAACTGCGCGATCTTCCTGGCGGTGCTGGGCGCCCTCGGGATCGTCACCTCGTGGTGGGCGGTGGTCGCGCTCTTCGTGGCGGTGCTCACCGGCATGTCGTGTGCCGCGCCCATTCTCGCGTTCTCGGCCGCGATCACGCGGGACGCGAGCCTGACGACTCTCACGCGCCTTGTCGTGACGCCGCTGTTCCTGTTCTCCGGGATCTTCTACCCGGTCAGCGTCTTCCCCACCGTGCTGCAGTGGCTGATCTCCGTCACGCCGCTCTGGAACGGGGCGGAACTCTGCCGGCAGTTGATGACGGGCCACGCGGACCTCCGGCCGGCGCTGCTGCACCTGTTGGTCCTCGGGTGCTACCTGCTGCTCGGCACTGTCGCGGCCGAGCGGATGTTCAAGAGGCGATTGACCCTATGAAGTCGGCAATTCTCACGGATGTCAGCGCGGTAGTCGAGCGGAACTTTCTGGTCGCCCGGAAGACCTGGTCGGTCCTGCTGTCGGGCATGATCGAACCGGTCCTGTTCCTGCTCTCCATCGGACTAGGTCTCGGTTCGCTGCTCGGGCCGGTGGAGGTGGGCGGCGAGACGGTGCCGTACCTCGTCTACTTCGCCCCGGCCCTCATCGCGACATCCGCCATGAACGGCGCCCTGTACGACTCGACAGTGAACTTCTTCTGGAAGCTGCGCTACCGACGTCTCTACAAGCAGCTCCTGTCGGCGCCGATGAACATCAAGGGCATAGTCGCCGGAGAGATCGTCTGGGCGCAGCTCCGGGGTGTGGTCTACGCGGTAGTGATGTTGGTGATCATCGGCGTGTGCGGCGGCCTCAGATCCCCCTGGGCCGCACTCGCCGTACCGGCCGCGTTGGTGGTGGGATTCGCCTTCGCGGCCATCGGCGTCGCGATCGCCACGGTGATGCGCAACTGGCAGGATCTCGACCCGGTCCGCTTCGGCACGCTGGTGCTCTTCCTCGCGAGCGGCACGTTCTTCCCCACGTCGGCTTACCCGCCGGCCATCGGTCACCTGGTCGAGCTCTCGCCCCTGTACGCGTCCAACGAACTGGTCAGGGCGTTCTGCGTCGGGCGGGTCGGTGCCGCCCAACTGCTCCAAGTGGCCTATCTGGTGGCCCTGACCCTGGGCGCCCTCTGGATCGCCGTGCGTCGTTTCGGACGCCTGCACGCCGACTGAGCGCCGGCCCGCCCATCTCCCACCTGTGGGAGGAGAACCTCCGAAGGAGCCTGACGCCGTGCAGAACACGAGCCGCCACGTTGTCCATCTCGGTTTCGCCGAGCAGCACCTCGACTCGATCGAGTTCGGCGACCACCAGGTGTCCCTGCTGGTGCACCGGCACGTCGTCGAGCAGATGTCACCCGCCGCGCGGCAGCGGTTCGTCCGCATCGGCGTACTGGACGTGCCGCACACGCTGGACTTCGAGGACTACGACCGGGCGCTCGACCAGATGATCCCGCTGGTCGAGGATTTCGCCGCCGAACTGGGTCCGCCGGTCGCCGTCGTCGCCATGTACGAGCACGTCACCCTGCCGGCGGCCCGGCTGCGCGAGCACTTCGGCATTCCGGGCGTCGGCGTCGAGACGGCGGTGCTCTGCCGCGACAAGGTCCGCATGAAGGAGGCGATGCGGGGCAGCGGGGTACGCGTTCCCGCGTTCTGGGCGGTCGGCGCAGCCACCCCGTACGCCGACCTGGAGAGGATCGCGGCCGCCGTGCCGGGCGGGATCGTCCTGAAGCCGCAACGCCAGGCCGGCAGCTTCGGCATCAGGGTCTTCCGCGACGCGGCGGAGTTCCTCACGTACGCCCAGGCGCACGGCATCCCCGACGATCACGAGGTGGAGGAGTTCGTCGCGGGCGAGGTGTGCCACGTCGACGGCGTGGTCCGGGACGGTCAGATCCGCTTCATCAGCGCCTCCCGGTACATCGGCGACTGCTTCAACTTCCGGACCGGCACGGAGCACCTCTCGTCCGTCACGTTCGACGACGCGGCGACGCTGGCGCGGATCACCGACTTCACCGCCCTCGTGCTGAAGTCGCTAAGATTGCACACCAGCACCTTCCATCTGGAGCTGTTCCTCACCCCCGACGATGAGCTGATCTTCCTTGAGGTCGCCAACCGCTTCGGCGGCGCCTACATCGGTGAGGCCATCCGCGCCGTCTACGGCGTGGACCTGGTCCGCGAGTCCGTCCTCGCCTGTATGGGCCTGCCGTCCGAGGTCGGGACCGTCACCGACATCCTGGGGTACGCAGAGGTCGGAGCCTCCGGTTGGCTCTACCCGGCCCTGCCGGAGATCCGGCCCTGCGTCGTCAAGCGCATCCGCGGCCTCGACACCTGCCCGGACTCCGTGGTGCTGTCTGAGATCCCCAACATCGGCCAGACGCTGAACGACGACATCACGGCCTTCCCCAGTGCGGGCAGGTTCGTGCTGGCCGGAGCGAGCACGGCGGAGGTCGAGCGCGACATCCGACACCTCGCCGCCACGTACGCCCTGGAAACCTGCCCGCCGGCTACCTGGTCACGAGACTGCGCAGTGCCGCCAGGACCGCCCGGTTGCTGACCTTGGTCCGTCGCTGCGCATATCCGGAACCGATATCCGGACCAACGGCGGCCCATTGCTCCATGAGGTGTTCGCACCACCGGACAGTGCGGCCCGCGGCCGTGCCGACGTGAGTGGGGGATCGAGATGACGGCGGACGCGCCGGACCGAGCGGCGGCACCTCCGGTGAGCGCGGATGAATTCCGCAACGCGATGGCGCTGCTGGCAGCACCGGTGGCCATCGTGACCACTCTTCTTGACGGGCGCCGCTGGGGCTTTACCGCCAGCGCGGTGACCGGGCTGTCCCTCAGTCCACCGCTGGTCTCGGTGGCGATCGATCGGGCGAGCCGGTCGCACGGAGCCTTCGTGCTCGCGAAGGAGTTCGTCGTCAACGTGTTGGCGGAGCAGCACCGCGAACTCGCTTCCCGGTTCGCGCGTCTGGGACCGGACAAGTTCGCCAACCACACCGACTCGACCTTCCCGGGTACCAGTCTCCCCGCCATCGATCAGGCGATCGCCCAGTACCGCTGCACCCGTCAGGCGGTGGTACCGGTCGGCGACCACGACCTCGTGGTCGGTGAGGTGAGCATGGTCCTCCGGGATCCGGCTCGACGGCCGCTGCTCTGGTACGAACGGGGCTTCCACGCCGCGGTCCGGCTCTGACCTAGACCGGCTGCCCCTGCGGCGGGACGCCGGAGAATCCCTGGTGATGCCGTGGCCGATCGGGTCGAGATCGGACTCGTCACTGCGACAGACCACGCCGCCATCGTCCTGGTCGGGCTCCCGTCGGCGTGCTGGTGCGCCGATTCGCGCTCAGGCGCCCACAGGCCAACATGGACCTGGTACGCCGCGCGAGTGAGGTGGAAGTCACAGCCGAATGGACTTAGCGCGCATTGTTGCGCACCGTAATTATCCCAGCACGCGGGAGAATGTTGCCTGATCGATCCGGATTGATTAAAGCTGGTGTGGGTTCCGCCGGGAGTTGTCGGCGGACACGGGGGCTTGGAGGAATTCGTTGTCGACGTTCGCGTTGAGTGAAAGTAAACACTGCTCGGTCAGAATCTCCTGCAGTTCATTGTGGGAATCTCTCGCCAGTATCCGATTGGTCTACAGTGCTCGAAATGCCGCACCGTGGCCTTACGGAAATTGGCTGCAGGCCACCCGGCGTTCCATCAAGCGAGACGGACCGGAACTCACGCCCTGGCTGCGGGACCTGTTGCAGATCCACGGCGGCATGTTGCCGTCGTTCGTCACGCCCTTGCCGAGATCGGCGTCGCCCACCCTCGATGAGGAGTTGGCGGACCTCCGGGCAGTGCCGCCGGCGCAGGTGCGTGCCGAGCTCGAGCAGTGGGGCGGCGGGCTTCAGTCGCGTGCCCTGCGCTCCCTTCATGAGTGCCCCGAGCAAGCCCTCGACCAGCTCGCGGACATGGTGGCGGTCTACTGGGAGGTGGCACTGCGCCGGTATGCCACCGCCATACGCTCGACCTATGAGGCGGAGATCTTCGCCCGGTCGCGGGTACTGGCCACGGAGGGCCCGGAAAGCCTGCTGGACAGCCTGCACGCCCAACTGCCGCAGGTGGGCACGCCTGGCGTCGGGGCGCCGCCGTCGGCGTCCGAGCCGATGTCGCGGGTCCTGATCGTCCCGTTGCTCTTCGGCCGGGGACCGTCGCTGACGGCGACCGCCCCGCACGGCGTCGTGTGCTTCTCCTACCAGGCCTGCGGTGCGTCCGTGCTGAGCGGTGCCGCCCTGGAGCCCGGCCGGGCGGACGGCACGGGGCGCAAGGACCGTCTGGAGATCCTGCTGGGCCGCAGCCGGGCGGCAATCATGCGCGGTGTCACCGTGCCGACCACCACCTCGGCTCTCGCCGCTGAGCTGGGCCTCGCCGTCAGCACGGTGTCGGAGCACCTGGCCGTGCTGGTGGCGGCGGGAGTGGTCAAGCGCCGGCGGGCGGGCATCCGGGTCCTGTACGAGCTGGACCGGGTTGGCCTGCCGTTGCTGGGCTACCTGGGCAGCGATTCGATGGCCATGTCGTCCGCCGGCTGAGCGTGCCTGCGGGCCGCACGTCACGTCCCGGTGGCCGCCGCGCCGGCAGCTTGCCCGGCGTGCTGGACTACGACCACGAGGCGGCCACGGATGACGCCCCGCGAGGCGGGGAGGCCAGGGCCGGCGCCGCGGCGGAGCCGTGATGACACTGCTGCCCGCGGGCGCTCGCCTCGTCTGGACGTGGGGTGCGGCATCCGCCCGGTGACGGGCTTCGCGGGCCGGACCGGTGGGTGGCCGGGCTCGACGAGGCCGGGCGGGTGCTGCATCCGGGCTGGGTGTCCAGCATGCGGACACCCCAGCCGGCTTGAGCCCGCCGCCGATGCAACCGCGCAACAACTTATCGGCAGGCAGGGACCGCTATGCGGATATCGGCCGTCGCCGTGTGGTGAGGATGATGTCTTTTCACGGCCACGAGGGTGACAGCCGACGTCGATAACGGATTTGTCGACTCCGTTCGAATTCACCGCCACAACAATTCCAGGGACTGGATCACATGCCCTGTCGGGGACGGTCGAGAAAATGGCACGGCTATTTGCCGTCGAAGGTGCCGACGGGGCCGGTAAGACCACTGCCGCCCCGGGCCTCGTCGCCCAGTTCCACCTTCCAGCGGCACTGAAAGATGTGACGATGGCCGGCCCGACCGGGCCCGCCCGGCGGTCTGGGTCGGTGAGGTGATCAACCACTGTGCACGGATTCCCGCGTCGATCAGCGCCGGCTGACGGGTGCCGCCGGTCGGCGATCCGGCCGATGGCGCTGGCGCCGGGTCCGGTCCGAGCGGATCCGACCGCATCGGGAGCCGGCGCCACCGGCCGGATCGCCTACGCCACCTGTTCGATCGGGGCGGTCCGGTCGAGCCCCGGCCCCTGCGCGATGTCGAGCAGGGTGGGTCTGGCCAGGCGGAGATAGTCCGTGGTGCGCAGGGCGACGGAGCGGTCCAGCGCTGCGGCGTTGAAGAAGATGTCGGTTGTCTCCAGTAGGGCCGGATCCACGATCAACTCCAACTCGGCGTCGAATGCGAACGGCATGATGGTTCCGCTGACGGTGCCGGCGAGCCGTTCGGCGGTCTGCCGGTCGGCGAAGCCCGCGTCGCGGCCGCCCACGCTCTCGCGGATCCGGTCGAGGTCGACGCGCCGGTCGCCGGGCACCACGGCCAGGACGAAACGAACCTGCCTTTTGCTGATCTTCACGCGGACGACGATGCACTTCGCCGCCTGCTCCGGAGGGTGCCCGCGCAGCAGGCTCGCCCGTTCCGTCCGGCCTTCCGGGGCGTGCCGGATCAGCCGGTATTGTGCGCCGCCCTCCTCGAGCAGGTTCAGCAGCCGGTCCGCCGCGGTGGGCACCGGATGATGCTTGTCCGAGGGCTCGGGACTCATCCCCAGACCACCGCAGAGTCGAGCGAGTCGTCCGCGAAACCGATGAAGAAGCCCATGGTGAGCCGGTCGGAGCCGGAGACCCGCTCGATCGAGTGGTACCGGGTGGGGTTGATCAGGTAGACGTCGTTCGCCTGTGGGCGGAACTCGTGGCCGGGCACGTCCCTGACCACCTGCTCGTCGTAGCCCAGCCCACTCTGGATCTTGTACTGCTCGTCTGCGGCCGCCCAGGGCTTGCGGTAGATCCGCAACTCGCCGCCGCTGTCGCACTCCTGGATGCACACCACGCAGCTGAGCTGGTAAGCCAGATCCTGAAGGGCCACCTCGGTGCCCGCGGCATCGCGCATGATGTTGTCGTTGTGCAGGGGATTGCGGACGCCGTCGGCGTGGATGCGGATCACCGACTCCGCGTACTCGCCCCGCCCCGGTTGCGCCGCCGGCTCGAGGCTGCTCAGCCCGAACTGCACCCGCAGCCCGTCCCGGACGTGCTGGGCCAGGTCGAATGAGACGCCCTCCAGCATCACCTTCGCCTCCTTCGCGGCCTGGAGGTAACCCTCGAAGTCGTCGAGGTACTTGGCCAGGTACGGGCCAATGGTCGTGAGCGCGCCGTTGGCGTACGTGGTGGTGGAGGCCGAATCGAAGACCTCCCGGAGCCGAGCTCGATTCTCGGCGAAGACCTCGTCGGGAAGCAGGTTGCGCAGCACGACGACGGCCACGTCGCCGTCCACCAGCCGGCGGAGTAGGTCCCCGGACGGGCGGGTGGTGCGGACGTCGACGACGACGCGATTCCAGTTTTCAGACTCGTACATGCTGACGTTCTCCTTCGGGTCGGGATGCGGTGGCGGCAGCGGGCAGCGGCAGTTCCAGCACGTGGTCCGTCGGCAGGGGAGTCCACCTGTCCACCGCGCCCAGCGCCGGGATGATCTCCGAGGACACGATGGTGGCTCCGGGACGGTCCAGCCGGGACATACCGAAGTAGATCGGGCGGTCGTTGTCGGCGGGGCTCCAGTGCACGACGTAGGCCGCGTTGAGGTTGACCGCGATCGCGTTGCCGGAGGTGCCTCCGGTCGGGACGGCCCGCAGCCTGGTCAGGGTCTCCACCGGGTCGAGAGCCTCGGCCCCGGGCGGGACGATGTAGTCGAAGTACTCCAGCGAGTCGAACCGGGACGCGGGCAGGCCCAGCCGGCGGTACACGGTGGGCATGAACCCGTTGTGCATGAAGTACCAGGGGAAGTCCCCGGCACGTTCCAACGGGTGGGTGAACTCCAGGCCATGGTTGGTCGGGAGCGTGGCATGGCGGGTGTGGATGGCCAGGAAGGTGGAGCGCAGGCCGATGAGGGGTGACTCACCGACGCTCTCCTCGATCGGCCGCACGTCGCGATGCGTCCGCAGGTGTGGCGCGTCGGGGGCGCTCCACACCGCACCCCAGCCGTTGGGGTGGACCCGCACCGGACCCTCGTGCGTGGCGGTGCGCCCGCAGGCCATCGCGACGGCGGCGTCCACCATCTCACGGACGTCGAAGTCTCCCACGCAGAGCAGTAGTCGGCACATGAGCGATCAGCCCTCCCATCGGTCGGCGACGACGGACCGCAGGTTCTTGAGCACCTCGTCAACGTGGTCGCCGGTGATCAACAGGCGGCCCAGGGCGCCGGCATGCCGCAGCACGTCCGAGGCCAGGGCGGCGCGGTCCACCGCCGGCAGGTCCCGCTCGGGCGGCGCGGGCAGATGGAGCATCCGTACATCGGGGTCGACGTCGGCCATCGCCTCCGCGACGGCGAGTTCCTGCGGCGAGGTGAGAGACACCTGACCGGCCACCCCGCGACGCGAGCGCGGCGGCAGGAGGGCCGGTGGCGTGTCGTCCAGATGGCACCGGACGGCGATGTCGGCCCAGTCCATGCCGGTCGAGGCGGCCACGAGCGCCACCAGCCCGCCACCGGAGAGCCGGAAACCCATCTCGACGAACACCGGTCCGGCGTCGCCGAGGATGGCGTCGAGGTGGAACGGGCCCTCCCGGTAGCCGGCCGCCTCGACGGCGGACCGCGCCAGCCGGTGCAGCGCGGCGTCCGCGTGGTCACCATGCTCGGCGACGTGGCCGATCTCGCGGAATCCGGACAGCCCGGTGGCACCCGGGGCGTCCTGCGGTTCCACAGCGGTCAACTTGTGGCAGACGCTGAGCAGGTACACGCGTCCGGCCCGCACCACGCCCTGAAGTGAGACCTCGGGACCGCGTACGAACTCCTCCGTGATGACCGCCTCGAACGAGGCGCCGCCGTAGTTGCGCAAGCCGGTGATCACCGACAACGCCTGCCGACGCTGAGCCTCGTCGGCGGCCAGCAACACCCCCAGGCCGCCGCCGCCGTCAACCGGCTTGACCACCTGCGGGTAGGCCAGGTCGGTCCGGGACACGCCACCGTCGGCGGCGAGCACAGCGCTGCGGGGCTGCGGCAGCTCCGGCGCGACCCGTGCGAGCGCGGCCCGCTGCTCCTGCTTGTGCAGTGGCTCGAACGTGGCTCCCATCCGCGGCCACGGCGCCGTGCCGAGGGACCGCGCCGCGGTGAACGCGGCGTCGACGTAACGCTCGAAACCGGGGAGCAGCAGGGCCGGTGCGATGCCGGCCTCCGCCAACGCGGCGATGACCTGCCGGGGGTCCTCCGGGCGCGACACCGCCAGCTCCACGTCGAACTGCCGGCGGCCGAGGTCGCGGCGTCGGCGCAGGTAGCTGGCCGTCTCCACCAGCACCGCCCGCATCCGCCGGGACCGGGCGCAGTCCAGGTACGGGTCGAGCCCGTCCCGGGTGGCCCCCACCTGTACGAAGTCGGATCCACCCGACTGCGGCGCCACGCCGGTCATCGCCCGGAAAGCAGTTCGGGAACCGCGTGGCCGTCGGCTCCCCGCAGGCTGAGGACGACCTTCTTGTGCGGATCGCCCTCCAGGATCGCGTCGATCAGCTCGCCCTTGACCGGCGTGGTGGACGGCAGCCGCAGCGAGCTGCGATAGAGCAACCGCAGCTGTGCGAGGGTGAGTCCGGTGACGCGCTGAAGCCGGCCGGCGAGGGCCGCCACGTCCCCGGCCGGCGGCACCACGTCCTCGGCGAGCAGATCGTGGATGGTCTCGGTCGAGCTCACCAGATCCGGCTGCTCATTGCTCAGGTAGCGGTCCAGGTGCAGGCCCTTCTCCGTGAACGGCGCGTACACCATGGCGACGAGCTGCTCGTCGGTCAGGCCGTACGCCTCCATCGCGTACGCCTGCATCGCCGAGCGCATCCGGGCTACGGCTGCCGCACCGGCGTAGCGCTCCCGCATCACCGTGATGAGGCGGTCGGGGAACTCCTTCTGGTGCATCAGGCCCAGAGCGAAGTCGACGTACTCGGCCAGGCCCTCGGCGTACGTCCGGCCGTGGCGTCGCTCGGTCTTCAGTGCCCGCAGGTGCGCCATGAGCGCCGGGTTGCCGCAGTCGGACTCGGTGAAGCTGAAGGCGACGTCGTCGAAGACGAAGCCGAGGAACTCCGTCAGCAGATCCCAGTGGTCCCCGGAGGCGTATGCCGTGTCGTCGTAGATGGAGAAGAACTGAAGATCGGTGCGGACGTCGGTGGTGATGGCCCGCTCGGCGATGGTGTCCGTCGCGTCCGCACCGTGGATGTCCGCGAAGTAGGCGCCGGAGATCTTGTCGAGGGAGGACAGGAAGCCCTTGAAGCCGCTCCGGTGGTCGGGCGATGGTTGCAGGCCGAAGCGCCGGGCGAGGCGGGTGACCCACAGGAAGTAGTCCCGTTGCTCCGTCTGCGAGTCACCAGTGATGATCACGTTGACCCCGCCGTCGTGGGCGGCGGCGAGCCCGAAGGCGTTGACCATGCTGAGGTTGCAGGCGTTGCAGAAGGTGGGCCTGGCGTCCGCGGCGGTGCGGTGGCCGGTCATCAGGATGTCGACCCGATTGCGCTCGACGACCTCGCGCCGCTGCGGCAGGTCGACGTCGAATGTCGACACCACCGACCCGTCGACCACCAGTAGTTCACAGTCGGGGTCGTCGAGCAGGCCCAGCGCCCGGTACGCCCGGTCGATGTTCTCCATGACGGCGCGCGGCATACCCGCATGCCGGTTCGTCGCCACCCGCATCCGGAAGGTGCTGCCGTAGATCTCGGCGAGGACGAGCTGCATCGCCCGGACGAATGCGAGGGTGTACGAGCTGTCCTTGCCGCCGCCGTAGGCGACGAGGACGACGTTGCGGTTCAGCGACGCCGGTTCGGGCAGCGCGGCGTACAGGCGCATCGCGCAACGCGCCGCGCTGGTCAGGTTCTCGCGGGACATCGCGGAGCGGAGGGCGGTCAACGCGTCCCGCCGGGTTGCGACCCGGCTGGGGGAGCGCTCGACTGTCGGAGTCACCATTGAGATCGATCACCTTCCCTGTGGCCGTCCCATCAGGGACCGCACGCGATAGGGCAGGCGCATATGACCGACGATCGGGCGAAGGTGGAATTGCCCGGGCGTACGGATATGGCGTGCCTTTACTGTGTTCCTGGCATCGGGTGATTGTCGTCGTCCGTTACGACCGGACCCGGGAAATGAGAAGCCGAACAGCTATCGGATAAGACTTCGTTTAGCATCGGCAATGACATCGGCGGCCCACCATGGAGCGGCCCTGTGATTGAACCTCAATTGCGCCCCCGTCCGGCAACCCGTTCGATCCCTACAATGGGGGAGGGGGTGCCAGGTGGTCAAGCCGCAATCTCGTAGTTTGAACCTGGCCCCGCCCAAGCGCATCACTTCGACCTATCGGAAATGGCCGAAAGGCTCCTGGTCAGCCAGTCGTCGAACGTCGTGCGGACGTCGCGACATTCGGGGAATCAGAGTGGGCGGTCCGAGCAGCGGATGCTTCGTGCAACGCGTCGAGGGCGGCGGTGATCGCCGGCCGGTCGCTGGTGCTCGCCCGCCACACGGCCATGATCTGCCGGGAGCTGGTTGGCCGCAGCGGCAGTGCCACGACCTCCGACGGCAGGCGCCCACGGCCCAGCCGGGGCAGCAACGCGACGCCCAGCCCGGCGGCCACCAACGACACCTGGGACTGGTACTCGTCCACCTGGCAGGTGATGTCGGGCTGCCGGCCCCGCTCGGCGAAAGTCCGCAGTAGCCACGCGTGACACATCGATCCAGGACGCTGGCTGATCCACCGCTCGGCGACCAGGTCATCGGCGGAGACCTCGTCCCGGCCTGCCAATGGATGCCCGGCCGGCAGGAGCACGTCGGCGACGTCGTCGCCCAACGGGGTGCACCGCAAGCCGTCGGGGAGGACCAGCGGGGTGTTGTGCCAGTCGTGCACGACGGCGACGTCCACCTCTCCCTCGGCCACCAGGTCGACGCCGCGGAGCGGGTCCACCTCCGACACGCGGAGGTCCAGGCCGGGGTGCCGGCGGGTCAGCTCCACCAGCACGTCCGGCAGGAGTCCTCGGCAGGCCGTCGGGAAGGCGGCGAGCGTGAGGCGGCCGGTCGGCGTTCCGTGCTGGAGTTTCAGTCGGGTCTCCGCCCGCTCCAGGGCCGCCAGCACCTCCCCCGCCGTCTGCGTGAGGATCTGCCCAGCGGGGGTCAGCGCCACCCGGCGGCCCTCGCGGTCGAGAAGGGGGGCGCCGGCCTCCCGCTCCAGCTTGGCGATCTGCTGTGACACGGCGGACGGCGTGTAGCCGAGCGCCGACGCGGCCCCGCTGATGGAGCCGAAGGTCGCCACGGCGTGCAGCGCACGCAGCCGGCCCAGATCGTGTAGTGAAGCCATGCTAACGAACTCCCATTAGAAAGTGTCAGCCTTCGGGTCCTTGGCGGCGGCGCCGGATGAGACATCATGGGTCCGGTCCGGTGGCGCGCGCCGGGTAGGAGGATGGGCGGTGAGGAGATAACGATGAAGCCGACTCATGTCGGGCTGGTCGTTTTCGTCGCGGCGGTCTGGGGCGTGAATTTCGTTGTCATCGATGTAGGTCTGCAAGACTTCCCGCCGCTGCTCTTCTCCGCACTGCGTTTTATCCTCGCCGCGATACCGGCGGTCTTCTTCGTCGGTTCGCCGCGGGTCGCCTGGCGGTGGGTTCTCATCGTCGGAATAGTGCTCGGCGTGCTGAAGTTCAGTTTCCTCTTTATCGGGATGCACGTCGGCATGCCCGCCGGACTTGCTTCCCTGGTGTTGCAGAGTCAGGCGGCGTTCACCATTGTTCTCGCCACTTTGCTGCTGCGCGAGCGGCCCAGGGCGGTGCAGTTGGTCGGCCTGGGCGTCGCCATGGCCGGGATCGTCCTGGTGGGCACGCGGCTCGGTGGGACGACGCCGGTCGCCGGGTTCCTGTTGGTGCTGGCTGCTGCCGCCTGCTGGGGACTGGCGAACATCGCGACCCGCAAGGCCAACCCGCCGGACATGTTCCGGTTCATGGTCTGGGTGAGCGTGGTTCCTCCCCTTCCGTTGCTGATCCTCTCGGCCGTCTTCGAGGGCGTTCAGGACGACCTCGCCGCGCTGCGCTCGATGTCGGTGTCCGGTGTGGTCGCCGCCGTGTACGTGGCCTGGGTCGCGACCCTGCTAGGTTACGCGATCTGGGGATACCTGATCCGGATCCACGGAGCCACCTCGGTGGCCCCCTACGCGTTGCTGATACCGGTGTTCGGTCTGGGCGCCGCGGCCGTCTTCCAGGGTGAACCCCTTACCGCCGTCACGATCCTGGCCAGCGTGCTGGTCATCTCCGGGGTCGCGGTCGGTGCGGTGCGCCTCCCGCGGTCGGCGTCGTCCGAAGCCATCGTGCCGGTCGGCGGAACCGACGACGCCGTTCCGGTTCTCACGGCGCGGCGTCTGCCGTAGGCCGCCCTCTACAAGGACGGCTCTCCGTTCCGTTGTACCCCGGGCTCCGGCTCGGCGATGGCGTGCACCGAAGGCTGCGCCAGTCGGACGTAGTCGGCGGTCCGCAGGCTGACGGAGCGTTCCAGCGCGCCCGCGTTGAAGAAAATCTTCTCGTGCTCCAGCAGCCCGGGATCGACGATCAGGTCCAGCGCCGCACCGAAGGTGAAGGGCACGATGGTGCCGCTTGGCGACCCGGTCAACCGCTCGGCCGTCGCCGCATCGGCGAACATGGCGTGCCGCGCCTGGTATTGCTCCTTCAGCCGGTCGAGGTTCAGGCGCTGGTCCCCGGGCACGACCGCCAGGACGTACCGGGATTCCTTTTTGGTGATCTTGAGACGCACGACTATGCACTTGGCCGCCTGCCCGGCGGGGTGGCCCCGCAAGGCGCTGACTTCGGTGGTGCGCCCCTCCGGCCGGTGATCGAGGGAACGGTAGTCGGCGCGTCCCTCGTCGAGCAACGCGATCAGCCGCTGCTCGGTGGTGCCGTCAGTGCCATCTGTCGGGGCGAGCCGGAGTTCATCGTGCATTTCCATACTTTAGTGCTCCCTCGTCATTTTGCCTGTCCGGGCGCGGTGCCGGTGCCCTTCACGCTCGACACGATGGCGTCGAGGACGGCCCGGCGGGGATGTTTCTCTGGTCTGCCCATCCACTGCGGGGAGGGCAGCATCGGCACTGTGGCAGGGTCACGCGGAGTTGCGCCACTTGCGGCCGTTCCGGCCGATGAGCCGATCGGCGTCGGTCGGGCCCCAGGAGGCGGCCTCGTAGGTCGGGATCGGCGAGTTGTCCTTCTCCCAGTTCTCGATGATCGGGTCGACGATCCGCCAGCACTGTTGCACCTCGTCGCTGCGGATGAACAGCGACGCGTCACCGATCAGCGCGTCCAGGAGCAGACGCTCGTACGCCTCCGGGGACTCCTCGACGAACGTCTGGTCGTAGGAGAACTCCATCGTGGCGGTGCGGACCCGGAAGGAGTGGCCCGGCACTTTGGCACCGAAGCGCAGCGAGATGCCCTCGTTCGGCTGGATCCGCAGGATCAGCGCGTCGGCATCGAGGCCGGTGAGCTGGTCGGTCGGGATCGGCAGGTGCGGCGGCCGCTGGAACTGCAGTGCCACCTCGGTGAGCCGGGCCGGCAGGCGCTTGCCGGTGCGTACGTAGAACGGCACCCCGGCCCAGCGCCAGTTGTCCACGTTGAGCCGCATAGCGGCGTAGGTCTCGGTGCGCGACAAAGGGTCCACGCCGGCCTCCTCGCGGTAGCCGGCCATCAGATCCTCGCGCGTGCCGCCCCGGGTGTACTGTCCCCGGACCGCGGCCTCGGCGATGTCCCGGTCGGTGGGGAGCCGGATCGCCTGCAGCAGCTTCACCTTCTCGTTGCGCAGGCCCTCAGCCTCGAACGAGGCCGGTGGCTCCATCAGTGCCAGCGCGAGGACCTGGAGCACGTGGTTCTGCACGATGTCCCGCATCGCGCCGGCGTCCTCGTAGAAGCCGCCGCGGCTGCCGACGCCGAGGGTCTCGGCGACGGTGATCTGCACGTGGTCGACCCAGGAGCGATCCCAGATGGGCTGGAAGATCGAGTTCGCGAAGCGCAGCGCCAGCACGTTCTGGACGGTGTCCTTGCCCAGATAGTGATCGATGCGAAAGACCTGGTGCTCGTCGAACGCGCTGTGCACGACGCGGTCGAGCTCACGGGCCGTGACCAGGTCGCGCCCGTACGGCTTCTCGATGACCAGGCGGGAGAAGGAGCCTTCGCGTGGCTGGTTGAGCCCGACGCCGGCCAGTCCGTTGATCACCGGCTCGAAGGCCCCGGCGGGGGTGGACAGGTAGAAGAGCCGGTTGCCGGACGTGCCCCGCTGTGCGTCCAGCTCGTCGAGGGTCACCACGAGCCGTTTGTAGGTCTCCGGGTCGTCGTAGCCGCCCGCCACGTACCGCACGCCGCCCTGGAGCTGGCGCTTGCTGGCGAGGGTACGTTCGCCGAGGGCGCTCTCGATGAACTGCTCGTCGGTCATCGGTGTGCGCGCGACGCCGACCAGCGCGAACTGGTCCGGGAGCCGCTCGTGCCGAGCCAGGCTCTCGACTGCGGGCAGCAGCTTACGCCGGGTCAGGTCACCGGAGGCGCCGAAGATCACCAGGGCGGCCGGCGGGGCACTGCGATCCTGGATGAGCTGAGTTGCGCGGTCCATGGTCTGCGTTCCTCCGGGCACAAGGGATGTGGGTTCGGGGGTGTCGTGCTGTCATGCCAAGGAATTGTGCGGCTGTGGGGGTGGTGTCCGGGGGCCACGCGGCGTGGCCCGTTGGTCGTGGAGCTCGAGCGTCCCATGCCGGGCTGACGGTTGGGCGACTCGGTGCGGTCTGTGGGAGTCGGGAGTGGGACGCCCTCGTGGCCGCGCCCGCGGGCCCGGCCGAACGGGGCGGGTGGCAGCGCCGGAATCGCCTGGTAGAGCACCCTCGCGCAGTCGTTCGTACGCCCGACCAGGTTTGTCGTATCGACCACCCCTTGACGGAGGCGATCGCAGGCGGGCGGTGTGCTGACCCACGGCCCGCAGGCGGGGCCGGTCGAGCCTGACGAGGCGATCGCCGCCCCGCACGGTTAACCGCCACCGTTGCCCCGTCTCGTCCGATTGACTGCCCGCCGCGGCGGCGGTGCGGTTGCTCGCCGAAGCCGTTCGGTCCGGTGGCGGACTGCCGTCCGCGAGGCAGCAGCAGCGCGGTGTGGTCCTGCACGTCGTCACGAGGTCGAAGCGCTCGGCCTGCAGGCCGTCTACCGACCTGCCTCACGGGCATCCACCTGCGCCACCACTGTCGCCGGCAGCCGGCCCTGGTGTCCCACGGGCAACCGGTGGAGCGGTAGCGCCGCGAGGCGGCGAGGGTAGGTCGTGGTCTGCTCGGGCAGGGGATTCCCGTGCCCGAGCAGACATCACCACGATCGGCAGCTGGTCACCGGCGGCCGAACTTGACACTCACCTTTCCTACG
>NZ_JBNCKQ010000017.1:0-14819 GCF_049841615.1 Micromonospora sp. DT63
GCCGGTGAACAGGGTCTGCGCCGCGGACCAGCCGTTGGGGTTGGTCGGGTCGGTGGAGGTGCGGTAGGAGAACGCGGTACCGCCCCACTGGTAGGCCAGGATCCAGATGTTGCGGGGCGCGAAGTAGAACAGGGTCGGTGCGACGGTGGCGTTGTTCATGGTGTTCTGACTGGCCGAGGCCATGTCGGACCAGTTGGTGAACAGGCCGAAGTTCATCGAGCCCCAGCGGGTGCCGGTGTCATGGGTGGTCGCGTAGACCAACTGCCGGCCGTTGTACGGGGCGACGGTGAAGTCCTTGAGTGACACCCAGCCCGACTTGGGCTGCGCCAACGCGCCGGTCGACGACCACCGGTACGACGACGGCAGATCACACGTGGTCGGCGGCGGCGTCGTGGGTGGCGGTGTCGTCGGCGGTGGGGTGGTGGGCGGTGGGGTGGTGGGCGGTGGGGTCGTCGGCGGTGCGGGCGTGTCGGTCACCGGTGGCGTCGGCGTGGTCCCGCCGGTGCAGGTCACGCCGTTCAGGGCGAAGCTCGTCGGAGCCGGGTTGCTGCTCGTCCACGACCCGTTGAAGCCGAACGACACAGTGCCGTTGGTCGCGACCGATCCGTTGTAGCTCACGTTGCGCGCGGTCACCGCCGCACCGCTCTGCGTCAACTCCGTGTTCCACGACTGCGTCACCGTCTGGCCGGCCCCGTACGACCACGTCAACGTCCAACCGCTCAACGGATCACCGAGGTTCGTGATCGTCACGTTGGCGCCGAACCCGCCCTGCCACTGCGACGACACGGCATAGTTCACCGAGCAGCCCGCTGCGGCGGCGCCGGCCGGCATCGCCACGACGACCGTGGCCGACGCCAGCAATGCGACACCTGCCGAGACGAGGCCGACATTGGTCGGTCTAAATATGGTCATCTAGCACCCTCCTGACGGGATGGCGGCCTCCACATTCGTGGGAGTCATTGTTAGGTGAGCGTTAACAGCCGCGTCGCGTATGTTACGGGAGCGCTCCCAAACCATCAACCTCGATGCCTTGAAGGCGTCTGGTCGTCATCGCGAGCCCTCCGAGCAGGCCGACGTGGCCGTCCCGGTGCGCTGCACCCGGGGGACGGCGAGGCTCCACAACGATCGCGATGTTATCGATAACAGAGCCGGTCACCGGCTGAGGACGCGTTCTGCCCGGGGTCCCGTCACGCCAATTCGTACTCCAGCATGAGGACACCGGTGCTGGTCGGCGTGCAGTCGACGAGCCGCAGACGTCGCGGCCGGTCGGCCTGGCGGAAGAGCCGCTTGCCGGTGCCGAGCAGGAGCGGGTGCAGGAACAGGCGGTACCCGTCGACCAGGTCGTGCGCGATGAGTTCCTGCACGAGCACCCCGCTGCCCAGCACGACGATGACGCCGTCGCCCCGCGACTTCAGGTCCGTGACCGCCGACACGAGATCTCCGTCGAGGCGTCGGGCGTTCGACCAGGTGAGATCGGTCAGCGTACGGGTGGCGACGTACTTGGGAGTCGCGTTGAGGTGGGCGGCCATCGGGTTGTCGTCGGGCTGGCTCGGCCAGTAACCGGTCATCTTCTCGTACGTCCGGCGACCGAAGAGGTACGCCGTGGTCGACCGGAGCCCCTGCACGGCGGCGGTCGCCTGGGCCTCGTCGAAGAACGGCGCCGCCCAGCCGCCGTGCTCGAACCCGCCGTCACGATCCTCGTCGGGTGATCCCAGCCCTTGCATGACCCCGTCGAGCGTCACGAACTCGACGACAACCAGTTTCCGCATGACCGCACCCTTCGACCTGGCGGGCGACCCGGCGTCCCGCTGCCGTTCCCAACGAACGGGCCCGGCCGGATCGAGCGGGTCCACCTCGCGATCCGGGCGAGCGTACTCGCGAACGGTCCGGGCGAGGGCCCGTCATCCGACGGCGACCGGCCGTGCGTCAGAGCCAGACCACGATCCCGGTCAGGTCGTTGAGCACGGCGGCCACGCCCGCCCTGATGGCTGCCGCGCAGCGCTCGGCCGTGAACGAGCCCGCGTCGTACGACGAGGACATGCCGAGCCCTTCGCCCCGGTACGACGCTCCGTCCCAGTCGACGGCCGTGACATTGTGGGTCGGCTCGGCCAGTTCGGCGCCCACCACCAGGAACTTCTCGTCCAGGTGGTTCGGGGTGACAAGCGCGAGGGCGTCGATGAGCTCGTTGCCGGCGCTGACGATGAGGTCCGGGCCCATCGCCATGGCCCTGGTGATGCTGGGGACGGCGTCGTGCGTGTTGCTGACGACGACAGTCCTCAGATCGACGTGCTCGTCGTCGGCCCAGTCCCGCACCGCCGTCACCAGGGCCTTGGTCGGCGCGTCCGTGCCGGCGGTCAGCAGCACCACCCGGTAGTCCTTCGACGGGTGCACGTCGGCCCACGATCCGGGCCGTGGCGTGATGGTCGCCTCCGGCGCTGGCGTCGTGGCGGGGTCGACGAATCCCGGACTGAGCGAGCCGACGGCGCTGGGCGCGGGGTGCGGCTGGGACCAGTCGTCGCCGGAGTCGCAGGCGGAGAGGAGCGCGGCGGTCGCGGCCAGCAGGGCGACGGCCCGAAGCGGGGGGCGCAAGGTGGTCGTCCTTTCGGGTGGGGGCGGGAAGTGCGCGTACGCCTCGTATTCCTATCCCAGATCCGGCCGTCGACAATCCGTGGCCGGTCGCCGCGGTCGTTTGTTCTCCATCGGTTCGTCGGTGGGCGGGTTGGTGTTCACCCACGAGGTGCAGCGTGCACTGGCCAACCGAGGGAGTCGCATGCTGGGGCACATTCGCCGTACCGTTGTCGTCGCCGTTGTCGTATTTGCTGCGGCGGTGTTCCCGTTCCTGGGTGGCGGAACGGCCTTCGCGCACGGCTTCTCATCGACGGTGTACGCGAAAATTACCGCCGGAGACGAGGGTCACATTCGCTCCGAGGTGGAGCTCGAATATGACCTTCTGGTCGTGTCGGCAGCCGATTCCGGTGACGATGATCCGCTGTTCCGGGTGGGGAACGCCGCCTTCGAGGCGGGCGACTCCGCGGCGCAGGCCGCAGCGTTGAAGGCCCACGCCCCGACGGTCCTGCGCTATGTCGCCGACCGTTTCTCGGTGAGCGCGCGAGGTGCTGCCTGTCAGCCGACAGTGGTACGCGACGCCACGATCGGTGCTCGTGAGGGGGTGCCGTACGCGGACCTGCTGCTGGACTGGACCTGTCCCGAGCGGGTCGATGAGCACGAGGTGCGCAGCGGTCTCTTCCCGGACGACGAGGCGTACGTCAAGGACACCAAGACGATCGTCACCTACGAGATCGACGGCCGTTCGGGCAGCGCCGCGCTGGACGCCGCCAACCCGTCCTTCTCGACGGCGCAGACCGCCTACCAGCGGTTCGGCGAGTTCTTCCTGCTGGGGGCCGAGCACCTGCTGTCCGGCATCGACCACATCCTCTTCCTGGTGGCGCTCATCGCCGGGTCGCGACGTCTGCGGGAGATCGTGCTCGCGGCCACCAGTTTCACCCTGGCGCACTCGGTGACGTTCCTGCTCGCCGCCCTCGGCCTGGTCGACGTGCCGGCGCGGGTCGTGGAGCCGGTCATCGCGCTGTCGATCGCGGTCGTGGCCGGCTGGCACCTGTGGGGGATCTGGCGGCGCGGTGACCACGCAGGCGATCTGGAGACGGCCGGGCGCGGTCACTTCAGCCTGGACCGTCGGGGCTGGATCCGCCTCGGGGTCGTCTTCTGCTTCGGCCTCGTGCACGGGCTGGGCTTCGCGGGCGCGTTGGGCATCGACGAGGCGTGGTCGTGGACGCTGCTGTGGTCGCTGCTGGTGTTCAACGTCGGTATCGAGGTCGTTCAGTTGACGATTATCGCCGCCGTCTTCCCGCTGCTGTTCGTGCTGCGCCGGCGTGCGCCGAAAGCCGGTCTGTGGGTGACCGGTGCTGTTTCGGCGACAGTGTCCATCATGGGGCTGATCTGGTTTGTTCAGCGTGTGACCGGATCGTGAGTACGGCTAACCAGTCCGCGAAGTGCAGCCATTCGCAAGATCACGTTCATGGCGGGTTCATCGGCCAACGAAAGTTTGGATCTGCTTCCCCGGTGTCGGGTGAAGAACAATCCATTTCTCTATTCGAAAAGGGAACAATGTCGATGACATTGAGCACCTCGACACGGGCCCCCGGGCTCGTGCGGCGGCGCGTTGTCGCCGGGGTCGTAGCCGGATTCCTGGGAATGGGCGCGGCCCTCGGTAGCGGTCTGCTGACCGCCGCCAGCGCCGCCGACCCCACCACGGTGTCCGGCATCGTCCTCGGCGTCGGCGCCAACGAGACCCAGCGCATCGTGTCCTGGTACTCCTCCGCCGACACCGCCCAGAAGATCCAGCTCGCCCCGACCGCCGAGCTCGTCAACGGCGAGTTCCCGGCCAGCGCCGTCAGCTTCGACGCCGTCGGCGCGGCGAACACCTCCACGACCGGCTTCAACCGCCACGCCACCATCAGCAACCTGCGCGAGAACACCGCGTACTCGTACCGGGTCGGCGCCGAGGGCAGCTGGTCCCCGGCGTACGCCTTCCGGACGCAGGACTTCGAGGGCGACTACGACTTCCTGTTCTTCGGTGACCCGCAGATCGGCTCCTCCGGCGACCGGCTCAAGGACCAGGCCGGCTGGGAGGAGACCCTGAAGGTCGCCACCGCCGCCAACCCGAACGCCGAGCTGCTGGTCTCCGCCGGTGACCACGTGGAGAGCGCCAACGACGAGGGTCAGTGGACCTCGTTCCTGGCCCCCGACCAGCTGCGTCAGGTCCCCCTCGTCGCCACCATCGGCAACCACGACGTCGGCGGCAAGTCCTACGAGCAGCACCACTTCACCCCGAACACCGACCGCTCGGCCCAGTACTACAGCGGGGACCAGGCGACCCGGTCCGGTGGCGACTACTGGTTCATCCACAAGGACGTGCTGTTCATCGACCTGAACAGCAACAGCTACGTCAACCCGGCGGACGGCTCGGCCGGCGGCGACGCCGCGCACGTCGCGTACGTCACCGACGTCATCAAGAAGCACGGCTCCGAGGCCAAGTGGAAGGTGCTGGTCTACCACCACTCGATCTACTCCCCGGCCAGCCACGCGACCGACAGCGACAACAAGCAGCGGCGGGAAGACTTCACCACTGCCTTCTCCAACCTCGGCGTCGACATGGTGCTGCAGGGCCACGACCACAGCTACTCGCGCAGCTACTCGATCAAGAACGGCCAGAAGGAGAACCCGGCTGAGAAGCCCGGTGCTCCCGAGGTCTACCCCGGCCCGGGCGGCGTCATCTACGTGACCGCCAACTCGGCGTCCGGCTCGAAGTACTACGACATCAAGAAGCCGGACGACAGTGGCACCGGCATCCGGGGCAACGGCCCGGACCCGCTGGACCCGGCCAAGTACTGGTACAACTCGTCGCAGAACCAGGAGCACGTCCGCAGCTACGTCAAGGTGCAGGTGCGCGGCGACAAGCTGGTCCTGGCGAACGTCCGCAGCGGCACCTGCGCGGCCCCGAACGCGGCAGTGGAGAAGGGCCTCTCCTGCGTCAACACCCCGGACGGGCAGCCGGTCGGCTCGGTCACCGACAAGGTGACGGTGCACCCGTACCACGGTGACGGTCAGGCCATCCAGGTCAACGTTCCCAACCCGGCCCCGGGCGAGTTCGGCTGGACGATCGACGGCTACAACGGTCTGGTCGACCTGGGCACCGCGCAGGAGCGCGACGGCACCTACTTCGAGGCGACCGGCAAGATCAACCCGATCCTCGTGTCGGACAGCCGCCGCTCGCTCGCCCCGTGGTCGATCTCGGCCAGCGTCGGCGACTTCTCCGACGCCGACAAGACGTTCTCCGGCTCGTACCTGGGCTGGACCCCGTACGTCCTGGACGCCGGCGCGGGCGCCGAGGCCGGCGCTTCAGTCCTGTCGTCCCTCGACGACCAGGGCAAGGGCCTCTCGGTCTCCAGCGGGCTGGGCGCTGCGGTTCAGGGTCACCCCCGGGGCGGCGCCAAGCTCGGTGCCGACCTGGACCTGAAGATCCCGGACAGCATCGCGAAGGGCAGCTACCGCACCACCCTCACGATCACTGCGCTGAGCAGCTGAAAAGAACCTGTTCCACCGGGCGGGGTAGGCACCTTCGGGTGCCTGCCCCGCCACCGGTTCGCCCACTCCCAAGATCACCTCAAGGATCCGACATGCAACCGTCCGTACCGCGCTGGAAGACACTCGTTCGCACCACCGCGCTGTCCCTGCTAGCCGTCGTCGCGGCGGCCGGCGTCGGCGCCGGCCCCGCCGTGGCGGCCGACGGCAACGTCGCCTGGACGGTCCGGACGGCCTCCAACAGCTACGGCGAAGCCCGGTCCAGCTACAGCTACAACGTCAACCCCGGTGGGACCGTCGAGGACGCCATGGTGGTGGCCAACCGCGGCCCGGCGCCGCTGACCCTGGCCGTGTACGCCGCCGACGGCTTCACCACCGCCGCCGGACAGCTCGACCTGCTCACCGGGGACAAGAAGTCCGTGGCGGTCGGCGCCTGGGTCAAGGCCAGCGCCGGCAGCGTCGTGATCCAGCCCGGAAAGACCGCGCAGGTCCCCTTCACGATCACCGTTCCCGCCAACGCCACGCCCGGTGACCACGTGGGCGGCATCCTCACCGCGCTGACGCAGGCCGACCAGGCCGAGGGCATCAACGTGGACCGCCGCCTCGGCATCCGCATCACGCTGCGGGTCGGTGGCGAGCTGAAGCCGAACCTCGCGATCGAGAACCTCCACGTGACGTACGACGGGACGTCCAACCCGTTCGCCAAGGGTGCCGCCACCGTCGCTTACACGATCCACAACACCGGCAACGCCGCCCTGTCCGGCCAGCAGGCCGTCTCGGTCTCGGGCCCGTTCGGCGTACTGCGGGCGCGGGCCGGTGACATCGCCGCGCCGCCGCAGCTGCTGCCGGGCGAGAGCTGGGACGTGCGCGTGCCCGTCCGCGGTGTCGCTCCCGCCGTCCGGCTCGCGGCGACCGCCACCGTCACGCCGCTGCTCACCGACGCGTCGGGCTCCACCACCTCGCTCAAGCCGGTCGAGGCCACCGCGCACGGTTGGGCCCTGCCGTGGATGGTCGTTTTGGCGCTCGTCGTGCTGATCGCCGTGGTCGTCGGGGCGTCCCTGTACCGCCGCCGCAACCGGGCGCGGCGCAAGGCTCGCGAGGACGCCCGGGTGCGCGACGCGGTCGCGCAGGCCCTCGGCGGTCGGGAGCCGCAGACGTCCTGAACGCGTCGCCGGTGTCGCCTGACTCCGGCCACGCCCCGGGCCACACCGACGGCCGTCGCCCTTGTGGGTGAACGGCACCCGGCGCCGGGCCGGGCCCGCCCCCGAGACGGCATGCTGCGACGGTGACGCCGGCCCGGAGAGGAAGCCCACATGGTTGACGCGGACGTGCCAGAGCGGATGCAGGCTGCGGCGCTGGACGAGTTCGGCGGACCGGAGGTGATCACCCTGCGGAAACTGCCGGTGCCCGAGGCCGCCGCCGACGAGGTGCTGATCAAGGTCCTGAGCGCCGGCGTGGGCGTGTGGGACGCGTACGAGCGGCAGGGCGTGCTGGTGCCCGAGGGCACCGAGTTTCCGATCGTGCCCGGCTCGGACGGCGCCGGAACCGTCATCGCGGCCGGCAGCCGGGTGACCGATCTCGCGGTGGGTGACCTGGTCTACGTCTCCGCCACCACCCGGCCGAAGGGCGGCTTCTACGCCGAGTACGCGGCCGTCAAGGCCGAGTACGCCGCGAAGCTGCCCGACGGTGTGCCGGCCGAGCACGCCGGTGCGATGCCGACCGACGCGTTGACCGCGCTGGCCGGGCTGGACGCGCTCAGCCTGCCGGCGGGCGCCTGGCTGTTGATCTTCGGTGCGAGCGGTGGGCAGGGCCACCTGGCCGTGCAGTTGGCCAAGCGACAGGGCCTCAACGTGATCGCGGTGGCCTCCGGCAGCGACGGGGTCGCGCTGGTGACCCGCCTCGGCGCCGACGTGTCTCTCGACGGCCACGCCGACCCCGCCGAGGTGCTCGCGACGATCCGGGACGCGGCTCCGGGGGGAGTGGGCGGCATCCTGGCGATGGCCGGCGGGAAGACACTGGACCGGCTCGCCGAGACGCTGTCCGACGGAGGGGTCGTCGCGTACGCCCACGGGGTGCGGCCGGAACCGCGCGAACGGTCCGGCGTGTCGGTCCGGGCGTACGACGGTGTGGCCAACCGCGGACAGTTGCAGCGCCTCAACGACCTCATCGAGGCCGGGCCGTTCGTGGTGCACGTCGCCGAGACGTTCCCACTGGGCAAGGTGCGGGAGGCGCACAAGCGCTTGGAGACCTCCTACCTGGGCAAGCTGCTGCTGACGATCGCCTGAGGCGTCAGCCGACGCGCTGTTGCGGCACGCGTACCGAAGCCATGCCGGCCGCCGTCGCGGCCTGGATGCCCAGGTCGGTGTCCTCGAAGACCAGGCAGGAGCCCGGGGGTACGCCGAGCTGCCGTGCCGCGAGCAGGAACGCCTCCGGGTCGGGCTTGGCCCGCGTGTAGTCCTCGGCGCACACCAGCACGTCGAAGCGGTCCAGCAGACCGAGCGCGTCGAGGGAGGCGGTGACCGTGGCGCGGGTGCTGCCGGAGACGACGGCGAACGGCACGCGGCGGTGCGCGTCGTGGATGTGCGCCACCACCTCGGGCACGGCGGTGACCTGCGGCAGCAACTCCTGGAAGATGCGCTCGCGGTTCTCGACGACTGTCGCCACCGGCATCGCCAGGCCGTGCCGCTCGTTCAGTGCGACGACGATGTCGGCGGTGGGCCGGCCGCCCCAGGCGTAGAAGAGGTCCTCCGGGAACTCACAGCCCCACTCGTCGAGCGCCCGCTGCCACGCCACGTAGTGCAGCGGCATCGAGTCGACGATGGTGCCGTCGCAGTCGAACAGGTACGCGGCGAACTCACCGGGCGGCAGAGGCAGGGTCATCGGGGCAGGTTACAGCGGGAACCCGCTCAGTCCTCGCTGACGGATGCCAACCGGCGCAGCAGGTGCGCCCGTTCCGGCTCGGTGCCGACCAGCGCCAACGCGTCCCGGTACGCCGCCGCGGCCTCATCGCGGCGACCCAGCCGGCGCAGCAGGTCCGCCCTGGTCGCGGGGTACAGGTGATAGCCCCGCAGACGTGGATCGCCGGCCAACCCGTCCAGCAGCGCGAGCCCGGCGTCCGGCCCGTCCCGCATGGCCACGGCGGCGGCCCGGTTCAGCGCCACGACGGGGGAGGGGACCATGCCGAGCAGCACGTCGTAGAGCGCCACCACCTGGGGCCAGTCGGTGCCGGCCACGTCGGCGGCCTCGTCGTGCAGGGCGGCGATGGCGGCCTGCACGCCGTACGGTCCGGGCGCCGGGCCGGTCAACGCGACCACCACCAGCGCGCGGCCCTCGTCGATCATCGCGTGGTCCCACCGTGCGCGGTCCTGGTCGTCGAGGAGGACCACCGCGCCGTCCGGCCCGCTCCGGGCCGCGCGCCGGGCGTGGATCAGCAGCAGCAACCCGAGCAGGCCGGCGACCTCCCGCTCGCCGGGCAGCAGCCGGCGCAGGATCCGGGCCAGCCGGATGGCCTCCTCGGCGAGGTCGGTCCGCTGGAGATCAGGTCCGGAACTGGCGGCGTACCCCTCGGTGAAGACCGAGTAGACGGCCTGGAGCACCGTGGGTAGGCGCGCGGGCAACTCGTCGACGCCGGGCACCCGGAACGGGATGCGGGCGTCGCGGATCTTCCGTTTGGCCCGGACGAGTCGCTGGGCCATTGTCGCGTGCGGCACCAGGAAGGCCCGCGCGACCTCCGCCGTGGTGAGCCCGGCGAGGAAGCGCAGGGTGAGCGCGCCGCGGTCCTGCGCGGGCAGGGCGGGGTGGGCGCAGGTGAAGAAGAGCGCCAACCGGTCGTCGGGCAGATCCGGGTCCGCGTCGGCGGGCGGCGCGGGGTCGGCCCGCTCGGCCTCCGCCTGGAGTACGGCCAGCCGGGTGGCCAGCACGCGGTCGCGGCGTAACCGGTCGACGGCACGGCGGCGGGCAGTGGTGAGCAGCCAGGCGCCGGGCCGGCTCGGGACGCCGTCGACCGGCCAGTGCACCAGCGCCGCCTCGATCGCCTCGGAGGCGACCTCCTCGGCCAGGTCGAGGTCGCCGAAGCGGTGTACGAGCGAGGCGAGCAGCCGGCCGTGCTCCTCCCGGAACACCGCCTCCACCGAACCGGCTGCCGCCTCCGCGCCCGCCACCGTCAGACCTCGACCTCGATCTCGGCGACCGGGCGCACCTGCACCGAGCCGGCTCCGGTGGCCCCGGGGCTGCGGGCCGCCCAGTCCAGCGCGACGTCGAGGTTCGGCACGT
The DNA here is from genome assembly GCF_049841615.1 of Micromonospora sp. DT63. Taxonomy (NCBI): domain Bacteria; kingdom Bacillati; phylum Actinomycetota; class Actinomycetes; order Micromonosporales; family Micromonosporaceae; genus Micromonospora; species Micromonospora sp. DT63. Next base: position 10,375 of record NZ_JBNCKQ010000017.1, read on the forward strand.
CGATGATGTCGTAGCCGCCGAGCACCTCGCGGGTCTCGGCGAACGGCCCGTCGGTGATCGCGCGTTCGCCGTCCGGGCCGACGCGTACGGTCGTGCAGGTGGTCAGGTCCTGCAACGGATGCCCGGAGACCCAGATACCGGCGTCCTTCATCTCCCGGTCGTAGCGCACCCAGTCCTCGAAGGTGCACCCGTTGCCGGCCTCCCCGTCGGTCGGGGTGCTCATGAACAGCAGCATGTACTTCACGTCTCGACTCCTCTCGGTGCGGCGGGGTCGCCGTACAGCATGACGACGAACGAGTGCCCGGGATGTCGACACGGGTCTGGAACTTTTCCGCGGCTCAGGGGCGCACGTGTCGCGCCGGTTCGACAGGTTCGCCACGTCGGTCGATCCGCCGCTCGTACCAGGTTACGGCGATCAGAAGCAGGGTGAGCAGGGTCAACTCGGCCAGCGCGGGCAGCGGCCGCGCGATCGGCAGCAGGAGCAGCGGCAGCAGCGCGGCGACACCCTGCCCCGGGTGTACGGCATGAAGGGTGAGCCGGCGAAAGACCAGCCGTCCGAGCAGGTAGAGGGTGGCGCCCCCGTAGAGGGCGGTGGCCGAGGGCCAGCTCAACCGGGCGGTGTGCGACGGCTCCTCGGCGAGCTGGCCGAGCACCTGCTCGATGCCGAGCGCGACGTAGATGGCACCGATGATCATGGGTGCGTGCGCGAGGCCGTACGCGTCGCCGGCCACGTGGGAGCGCCGTTCGTCGGGAACGCGCAGGACGGACTGCCGGGCGGCGGGCGCCAACCGGTCGAAGTACAGCCACCAGAGGCAGATGGTGACGACGAGGCCGAGCAGCGCCGCGATCAGGCTGGCCCCGGTCGGCGCCGTCATCCTCGGTCCGGTGCCGGCGGCGATCAACGCCTCGCCCAGGGCGATGATGAGCACCAGTCCGAACCGTTCGGTGAAGTGGTCCAGGCTGCGCAGCGGCCACGGGCCGTAGATGGAGGCGACGCGGGAACCGCCGATGTCCACCAGGAGCGCGACAGTCCAGAGCACGGTCTGGGCGACGCCACCGAGCAGCGCGCCGACGATGAGCGGGAGCCAGGCAGCCGTCACCGGCACGACGAAGAACCGCAGGGTCGAGCGCAGCGGCGGATCGTCGACGCTCGCCCAGAACAGCACCACGAGCTGCACCGCCCGGGTGACCAGGTAGGCCAGCGCGAGGGTGAGCGGCGGGTCGGCGGATCCCGGCCCCTGCCGCCAGGCGTCGGGCAGCACCAGAGCGGCCACGAATATCGCGGCCATCGCCAGCAGGGTGGCCGCGCGGGCCGGGCCGACGTCCGCCCGGACCAGGTTCCCCAACCAGAGGTACGGACCCCAGGAGTAGATCAACAACAGCAGGAGTAGCAGCCCCTGGCCCAGAGTGAGCGCGCTCGGCGGCTGCGCCATGAACGCGATGACCCGGGTGAGCGCGAAGACGAAGACCAGGTCGAAGAAGATCTCGAACATCGTCGTCCGGTGCGCGTCACCGGCGGGGATCGGACGAATCCTCTTCATCCAGGCATTCTGCGCCCTCCGCGCGGCACGTCGGGTCTCCCCGTCGCAACGAGGAGACCCGAGCGCCGCGTCAGGCCGGGGCGTCCGTCCGGCGCCGGGTCCGCTCGGCCCGCCGCCGCATCTGCTGGTACGCCCCGGTCAGCCCCATCGCCCGGCGTACCTCCGTCAGGGTCTGGCGTACCTCCTGCCGGGTCCGCTCGGTGCCCTCGACGATCAGCCGGTCGACAAGCCCCCGGTCGGCCTCGATCGCGGCCCGGCGCTCCCGGATCGGCGCCAGGAACGTCTCCAGCGCGACGACCAGCCGCTCCTTGACCTCCACGTCACCCACCTGCCCGGCCCGGTAACGGTCGGCCAGGTCGGCCACCTCGGCACGGTCCGGGTTGAACACCTCGTGGTACGCGAAGACCGGGTTGCCCTCCACGGTCCCCGGCACGTCGGCCCGCACCCGGTTCGGGTCGGTGTACATCCCGCGCACCTTGCGGCGCACCGTGGCCGCGTCGTCGGACAGGGCGATCGTGTTGCCCCGGCTCTTGCTCATCTTGGCCGTGCCGTCGGTGCCCACCAGGCTGGGCGTGTCCGCGGGGATCAGCTCGGGCACCGGGAACACCGGACCGTACAGGTGGTTGAAGCGGCGGGCGATCTCCCGGGTCACCTCGACGTGCGCGGCGTTGTCCCGGCCGACCGGGACCACCTCCCCCTTCACGCACAGGATGTCCGCGGCCTGGAGCACCGGATAACCGAGCAGCCCGTACGGCATCTCCTCCTTGCCCGCGTCGCGGGCCATGTCCTTCAACGAGGGCACCCGTTCCAGCCGGGGCACGGTCACCAGGTTCTGCAGCAGAGTGTTGAGGTCGCCGACCTCCGGAATGGCCGACTGGAGGTAGAACGTGGCCCGCGCCGGGTCGACGCCGGCGGCGAGGATGTCGGTCACCATCTCGCGGGCATTGGCGGAGACCTGGTCGATGTCCTCCCGCCGGTTGCGGGTGGTCAACATGTGCAGGTCAGCGATGATGAAGAAGCTCTCGTGGCGCTGGTGCAGGCGCACCCGGTTGGCGATGCTGCCGACGTAGTGGCCGAGGTGCAGGCGACCGGTGGGCCGATCGCCGGTGAGCATGCGTGCGATGGACATGGCGAGGTGCCTCTCGTGCGGGTGGGTGGATCACGCGTGGGCGCGCGCCGAGCGGGCCGGGCAGGCCCCCTCGGTCAGCGGAAACAGGGCTCAGCGAGCCGTCCGCCATCGCGCGCCGGCGCGATACCGCAGACCACCGGCACGAAGTACGTCCAGGAAGTGCTCACGGCCGTCGCCGGAGCTGGTCGGGACAGTGGGCACGACACCGCGCGGCAGGCCGTCGACCACATCGACCGCCTCCGCCACGCAACTGCCCGTCCGGACCACGGCCTCACCTTACCCGGGGTGTCGCTCCCGGGGCGGCAGGTGACGGTCCGTGTAGTACCTGCCGACGCGGTCCCGGTACTCCGGGTTGGCCGACTCCGGGTCGTACGGCGGCGCGTCCTTGATCTCCTGCCGCGTCCGGTCGACGTGTACGACACGGTCCAGGTGATCGACCCGTTCCACCGTGCCGGCGGGCAGCAGCACCTTCTGGCCGAGGATCCACGGGCCGGTGTCCACCACCAGGTATGCGGCGTCCGCGTCGTCGCTCGCCTCGTCGATCGTGCCGATGCGCCCGTCGTTGGCCTGGACGTGGTAGCCGACGAGGTCCACCGGAGTGCCGGGGCCGGGGGCGTCCGGGCCGTCGTGCGTACCGGCCGGACCGTCCGGCCCAGCAGCCGAGGGGGTGGTCTGCGTGTATCCGCCGGCCAGGGCGGACGGATCGCGCCAGGCCCAGGGATTGAAGATCGACTGTCGCACGGGGCACCTCCGGGGGACTGTCCTTCGCTGTCCTCCTTCGCAGTGCCCGGCACGGCCTGGCCGGAAACGGATCGCCTGAAGCGCCGATGCCGACCGGCGGCGCGGTCCGGAGGTCGCGCCCGTCGCGTCCGTGGCCAGCTCGCGGATCGGCTGCGCTGGCATACTCGGCTGCCATGGTGCTGTCGCGAGGATGGGCTCTCTTCCTGGTCGGGGTCGGGATCTGGACCTGGGTGATCTGGCCGAGGTTCGCCGTCGCCATCTGGCAGGACCCGCGATCCTGGGCCTCCGGCACGGTGGCCGACGGTGCCGCCACCGGCTTCCTGTGGGTGCACGCCCTGTTGATCGCGGCTTCCCTGGCCATCGGGACCACCGTCGGCGTGCTCGGCATCCGTGCCTGGTTCGCCGCCCGCCGACGCCGGGTGTCCTGACCCGCCGGCCGCTGCTCGGCCGGCACTCGGTGGGTTGATCCGACCCGGAGGGGATCAGTGTGACGCGCGACGCTACCCGCCGATTTGACGATCAAACCCACGGACGCGTAACTTTCTCTCTGCCAGCGCGGAACGGGGCAAACAGGGCGAAAGACCTGGAGCACCGGATCGGGCAGGTAACCGGGTCAGGCAGGGGTTCGCCTCTGCGGGACACGGTTCGGGCGGGGCTCACCGGATCAGCCGCGAGGCGGATTTGGTGCAGCGGAACCGACCGGGTAAGGTTCACGACCGGCAGGGAACCGGGCGAGACTGCGGGACACCGCAGCGGCCGGCCTGCCAAATCCGACGACCTGACGCAGCGGTTCGCTGCTGCGTGAGTGCGCCGGGACCAACCCGTACGAAGCATGACAGACCGGGACACACGGTTTGACACGGCGAAGACGGTGAGGTAACGTAGTAAAAGTGCCCGGCGCGAGAGCGACGGGGACGCGGAACGAAAAGCCCCGGGATGGTGGCCCACTGGTTGGGTCTTCGGATCGGTGTGTGGTTGTTCTTTGAGAACTCAACAGGGTGCTTGTAAAGCCAGTGCCAATTATGATTTATACC
>NZ_JBNCKQ010000018.1:0-1637 GCF_049841615.1 Micromonospora sp. DT63
GCAGAAAAGACCACCCCATTGGGGTGGCCTTTTCTGGAAGATTGTCCGGCGGTGTCCTACTCTCCCACACCCTCACGAGTGCAGTACCATCGGCGCTGGAGGGCTTAGCTTCCGGGTTCGGAATGTAACCGGGCGTTTCCCCTCCGCCATGACCGCCGTAACTCTATGAACATATCAAACAACCCCGGCACACAAAGTCACGGGTGTTCGCTCGTTCAGAGTTGCACAGTGGACGCGTAGCAGCTTAGTAGTCAAGTCCTCGGCCTATTAGTACCGGTCAACTGAACCCGTTACCGGGCTTACATTTCCGGCCTATCAACCCAGTCGTCTAGCTGGGGGCCTTACCCCACCAAAGTGGGTGGGATACCTCATCTTGAAGCAGGCTTCCCGCTTAGATGCTTTCAGCGGTTATCCCTTCCGAACGTAGCTAACCAGCCGTGCCCCTGGCGGGACAACTGGCACACCAGAGGTTCGTCCGTCCCGGTCCTCTCGTACTAGGGACAGCCCTTCTCAAGTATCCTACGCGCACGGCGGATAGGGACCGAACTGTCTCACGACGTTCTAAACCCAGCTCGCGTACCGCTTTAATGGGCGAACAGCCCAACCCTTGGGACCTGCTACAGCCCCAGGATGCGACGAGCCGACATCGAGGTGCCAAACCATCCCGTCGATATGGACTCTTGGGGAAGATCAGCCTGTTATCCCCGGGGTACCTTTTATCCGTTGAGCGACACCGCTTCCACTCGCAAGTGCCGGATCACTAGTCCCGACTTTCGTCCCTGCTCGACCTGTCAGTCTCACAGTCAAGCTCCCTTGTGTACTTGCACTCAACACCTGATTGCCAACCAGGCTGAGGGAACCTTTGGGCGCCTCCGTTACCCTTTAGGAGGCAACCGCCCCAGTTAAACTACCCACCAGACACTGTCCCTGAACCGGATAACGGTCCGAAGTTAGATACCCAAATCAACCAGAGTGGTATTTCAAGATTGCCTCCACCCATACTGGCGTATGGACTTCACCGGCTCCCACCTATCCTACACAAGCTAATTCGAGTACCAATGTCAAGCTATAGTAAAGGTCCCGGGGTCTTTCCGTCCTGCCGCGCGTAACGAGCATCTTTACTCGTACTGCAATTTCGCCGGGCCTGTGGTTGAGACAGTGGGGAAGTCGTTACGCCATTCGTGCAGGTCGGAACTTACCCGACAAGGAATTTCGCTACCTTAGGATGGTTATAGTTACCACCGCCGTTTACTGGCGCTTAAGTTCTCCGCTTCGCCCCGAAGAGCTAACAGGTCCCCTTAACGTTCCAGCACCGGGCAGGCGTCAGTCCATATACATCGAATTACTTCTTCGCATGGACCTGTGTTTTTAGTAAACAGTCGCTTCCCCCTGCTCTCTGCGGCCATACAACGCTCCACCCGCGCGGGGCTTCACGTCTCCGGCCCCCCTTCTCCCTAAGTTACGGGGGCAATTTGCCGAGTTCCTTAACCACAGTTCGCCCGATCGCCTCGGTATTCTCTACCTGACCACCTGTGTCGGTTTGGGGTACGGGCCGCTAAGAACTCGCTAGAGGCTTTTCTCGGCAGCATAGGATCACTGACTTCACCTGAATCGGCTCGGCATCACGTCTCAGCCTA
>NZ_JBNCKQ010000018.1:1734-3040 GCF_049841615.1 Micromonospora sp. DT63
AATGTGTCGCGGATTTGCCTACGACACGGCCTACACGCTTACCCCGGCACAACCACCGGCCGGGCTCAGCTACCTTCCTGCGTCACCCCATCGCTTGACTACTACCCATCAGGTTCCCACGCTCCCTCAGCTCAGTCCGAAGACCTCACCAAGTTCGGGCGGTTAGCACAACGAGGTTCATCAGGGACGCTCTTTCGCGGGTACGGGAATATCAACCCGTTGTCCATCGACTACGCCTCTCGGCCTCGCCTTAGGTCCCGACTCACCCAGGGCGGATTAGCCTGGCCCTGGAACCCTTGGTCATCCGGCGGAAGGGTTTCTCACCCTTCTTTCGCTACTCATGCCTGCATTCTCACTCGTGCCGCGTCCACAACTGGGTCACCCCGCTGCTTCACTCGCGGCACGACGCTCCCCTACCCATCCACACACCTGCACAAGGAATCAAGTCCAAGCGAGGTTAAAATGTGAATGCCACAGCTTCGGCGGTGTGCTTGAGCCCCGCTACATTGTCGGCGCGGAACCACTTGACCAGTGAGCTATTACGCACTCTTTAAAGGGTGGCTGCTTCTAAGCCAACCTCCTGGTTGTCTATGCGACCCCACATCCTTTTCCACTTAGCACACGCTTAGGGGCCTTAGCTGGTGATCTGGGCTGTTTCCCTCTCGACTACGAAGCTTATCCCCCGCAGTCTCACTGCCGCGCTCTCACTTACCGGCATTCGGAGTTTGGCTGATTTCGGTAAGCTTGTGGGCCCCCTAGACCATCCAGTGCTCTACCTCCGGCAAGAAACACGCGACGCTGCACCTAAATGCATTTCGGGGAGAACCAGCTATCACGGAGTTTGATTGGCCTTTCACCCCTAACCACAGGTCATCCCCCAACTTTTCAACGTTGGTGGGTTCGGCCCTCCACGCGGTCTTACCCGCGCTTCAGCCTGCCCATGGCTAGATCACTCCGCTTCGGGTCTAGGACACGCGACTGAATCGCCCTATTCAGACTCGCTTTCGCTACGGCTCCCCCACACGGGTTAACCTCGCCACATGCCACTAACTCGCAGGCTCATTCTTCAAAAGGCACGCCGTCACCCCGCAAGGCTCCGACGGATTGTAGGCGAACGGTTTCAGGTACTATTTCACTCCCCTCCCGGGGTACTTTTCACCATTCCCTCACGGTACTCGTCCGCTATCGGTCACCAGGAAGTATTTAGGCTTACCAGGTGGTCCTGGCAGATTCACGGCAGATTTCAGGGGTCCGCCGCTACTCGGGAACACCCACAGAAGGTCAGCAACTTTCACCTACCGGACTT
>NZ_JBNCKQ010000019.1:0-932 GCF_049841615.1 Micromonospora sp. DT63
CGATTGGGACGAAGTCGTAACAAGGTAGCCGTACCGGAAGGTGCGGCTGGATCACCTCCTTTCTAAGGAGCACCTTCGCCCGAAAGGGCGTAAGGAGCCCGCGGCCCACGAATGTTGGGTCGGGGTGCTCAGATGGCGGAGACACTGGCAAGTTTTCCCTCGGCAACGGCCGGGTTCCTTCTAGTACAGCTGCCCTTGTGGTGGTGGGAACGAAGCCCTGGTGCGGCTGAGGAAGAATGTAAGCACCCTGTTGGGTCCTGAAAGAACAACCGATGGTTGTTGTTTCAGAGACTTGGCCAGCCTCCCTTGTGGGGGCTGGGAGTCTGCCAGGCATGGCCTGGCCTCACATACCGATCACTGTGGTGGTGCTGGTGTGGGGCTGTTCGGGTTGTGGGTTGGTCGTTTGTTGAGAATTGCACAGTGGACGCGAGCATCTTTGTGGTCAAGTTGTCAAGGGCGAACGGTGAATGCCTTGGCACCAGGAGCCGATGAAGGACGTGGGAGGCCGCGATAGGCCTGGGGGAGCTGTCAACCAAGCTGTGATCCCAGGGTGTCCGAATGGGGAAACCTGGCACCAGTCATGTGGTGTCACCCACACCTGAACACATAGGGTGTGTGGAGGGAACGCGGGGAAGTGAAACATCTCAGTACCCGTAGGAAGAGAAAACAAATTAGTGATTCCGTGAGTAGTGGCGAGCGAAAGCGGATTGAGGCTAAACCGGCTGCGTGTGATACCTGTCAGGGGTTGCGTGGTCGGGGTTGTGGGACCCTACTGAACAAGCTGACACTTGTTCGAGGAGTTACAAAGTCAGTGGCTAGTCGAACAGTCTGGAATGGCTGACCGTAGACGGTGAGAGTCCGGTAGGTGAAAGTTGCTGACCTTCTGTGGGTGTTCCCGAGTAGCGGCGGACCCCTGAAATCTGCCGTGAATC
>NZ_JBNCKQ010000020.1:0-757 GCF_049841615.1 Micromonospora sp. DT63
TGTGACCGCCACCGCGGAACAACGTTCGTGCGTCGGGCCGCCCCATCCGGGTCGGCCCTCGACTGCGTAGCGCCATTGGTGGCGCAATCAGGAAGGATGTACCTGTGAGTTCAGGACCGCAGGGCGGAGATCGTCCCCGTCGTTCCGAAGACCGCACCGACGGCCCGGCTGGACGCGACCGTGGTGCGCGCCGCGACGACCGCCCCCCGTACCGGGGAGATCGGGACAACGCCGGCGGCGCCCGGGGCGGATATGCCGGCGGTCGTGACGGCGGTTCCCGTGGTGGTGACCGCGATGGATCGCGTTCGGGTGCCCCGCGTGAGGGTGGTTTCCGTGGCGGCGACCGCGAGGGTGGCTTCCGCGGTGGTGACCGTCGTGAGGGTGGTTTCCGCGGTGGTGACCGCGATGGATCGCGTTCCGGTGCCCCGCGTGAGGGTGGTTTCCGCGGTGGCGACCGTGACGGTGGTTTCCGTGGCGGTGACCGTCGTGAGGGCGGCTACCAGGGTGGCGGTGACCGTGGCCGTTCCGGTCCGCCGCGTGAGGGTGGTTTCCGCGGGGGTGACCGCGAGGGTGGCTTCCGTGGCGGTGACCGTCGTGAAGGCGGCTTCCGTGGTGGCGACCGCGATGGATCGCGTTCCAGCGCCCCGCGTGAGGGTGGCTTCCGTGGCGGCGACCGCGAGGGTGGTTTCCGTGGCGGTGACCGTCGTGAGGGCGGCTACCAGGGTGGCGGTGACCGTGGCCGTTCCGGTCCGCCGCG
>NZ_JBNCKQ010000021.1:0-708 GCF_049841615.1 Micromonospora sp. DT63
AGATGTGGGTGTCGCACGAGACGATTTATCAGGCGATCTACCTGCAGGCGCGGGGGAACTTGCGGGCGGAGTTGACGCGGCAGGTGGCGTTGCGTTCGGGTCGGGCGGCTCGCCGTCGTCGGGCGGCGCCGGCCGGGGCGGTGCGCTCGGCGCGGCCCTGGATTGATCTGCGTACCGCTGACCGGCCGGCGGAGGTCGCCGACCGGGCGGTGCCGGGTCACTGGGAGGGTGATCTCCTTGAGGGGGTCCGTCGGGGTGGGCGCGGTGGTTCCGCGATCGCCACGCTGGTGGAACGCGCCACCCGGTTCGTGATTTTGGTCGGGCTGCCCGAGGGCAAGGTCTCCGAACACGTCGTGTCCCAACTGGCGGCGGCGATGACCTGGCTCCCGCAACGGTTGAGGGCCTCGCTGACCTGGGACCAGGGCGTCGAGATGGCCCGACACCGCGACTTCACCATCGCCACGGACTGCCCGGTCTACTTCTGCGACCCACACAGCCCCTGGCAGCGGGGCAGCAACGAGAACACCAACGGGCTGCTACGCCAATACTTCCCCAAAGGCCAATTCGACTTCACCACCATCGACCAAGCCGGCCTCGACCACGTCGCCGACGAACTCAACGACCGCCCCCGCATGACCCTCGGCTGGGCCACCCCCGGTGAGAAAATGGCCCAGCTACTCGGTGTTGCAACCACCGGTTGAGCCCGCC
>NZ_JBNCKQ010000022.1:0-660 GCF_049841615.1 Micromonospora sp. DT63
GAGGCGGCGTAGACGTCGGCCACCAGTGCGTTGGCCTGGTTGACGATGGTGTAGTAGCCGTTACCGGTGGGTCGCAGGTACCACGTCTGGTTGGTGCCGCCGTTTGCCGACCACTGCTGCAGTTGCAGGCCGGTCGTGGTGCTGGCGCCGTTGACGTCGAGCACCTTTCCCGAGGCGGTGTAGCGCAGGGTGTAGGCGTCCTGCGTGGCGTTGATCGTCCAGGTGGGGGTGCCGCTCTGCTGGATCGCCTTGGCGCCGTCGGCGGTGGAGTTGCCGGCGATGGCCAGGGGTTTGCCGCTGTTGCGGTTGACGATGCGGTAGGTGCCGGGAGTGGGCCCGGTTCCACCGCTTCCACCGAGGTTGAGGTATTCGACCGAGTCGGTGAAGGTGGTGCTGCCGGACTTGGTGGTCGACAGTTGCAGGTACACGCGGCTGCCGGTGGCGGGGGCGGTGAAGGACACCGGTTGGGTGACCCGTGAGCCGAGTGGGATGGTCAGGGTGGTGTTGCCGGACGCGACGACCGCGCCGGTCGGGCTGTCGAGCCGGGCGGTCCAGGCGAAGCCCACCGACGTGTTGGTGAAGTCGTCGTTGAACACGGTGATGGTGCGGGTCACCGTGGCGTTGCGGGCGTAGCTGGGTACCGCCTGCGGTAGTGGGAAG
>NZ_JBNCKQ010000023.1:0-491 GCF_049841615.1 Micromonospora sp. DT63
CCCGCGTCAGCGGCGACTGTCGACACCAGCGCGTGGTACGTGTTGGTGAACCGCAACAGCGGCAAGGCTGTGGACGTGTACAACCTGGCCACGAACGACGGTGCGCGGATCACGCAGTGGACGCGTAACAACGGGAACCAGCAGCAGTGGCAGTTCGTGGACTCCGGAGGTGGTTACTACCGGGTCAAGTCGCGGTTGTCGGGCAAGGTGCTGGACGTCTCCGGCCGCTCGACCGCCAACGGCGGGGCGATCGTGCAGTGGTCCGACAACAACGGCACCAACCAGCAGTTCCGGTTGGCCGACTCGGACAGCGGCTATGTGCGGTTGATCAACCGCAACAGCAACAAGGCGATGGAGGTGCAGGGCGCGTCGACCGCCGATGGTGGCAACATCGTGCAGTACGACGACTGGAACGGCACCAACCAGCAGTGGCAGCTCGTGCGCGTCGACGGCGGGGGCAACCCGACCACGCCGCCGCCCACCACGCCGCC
>NZ_JBNCKQ010000024.1:0-402 GCF_049841615.1 Micromonospora sp. DT63
GATGTCGGCGCGCAGTTGGTCGGTCTGCTTGGCGTCGGCGTCGGGCTTGCTGATCTCGACGCTGTGGTAGGCGTCGTTCTTGCCGGTTTCCTTGTTCAGGACGGGGGTGATGTCGTTGATGCTGTTGGTGCCGGCTTCGGTGGTGCCCATTTCCTTGGCCATGGCGTCGACGCTGATGTCCTTGCCCTGCACGCTCAGGGCGTTGCGGGCGGCGGCGGGGCCGCAGTAGTAGAAGTTCGGCTGGGCTTCGTAGCGCACGCCGAGCTGACGCTCGCCCGAGGGCTTGCGGTCGGTCTGGGTCTGCGACACGGGCTTGGCCGAGGTGGCGGCGTAGGCGGTGGTGACGGGGCCGGCGATGGCGCCGCCGGTGAAGGCGAGGCCGGCAGCGGTCAGGGCGGTCTT
>NZ_JBNCKQ010000025.1:0-367 GCF_049841615.1 Micromonospora sp. DT63
CGATTGGGACGAAGTCGTAACAAGGTAGCCGTACCGGAAGGTGCGGCTGGATCACCTCCTTTCTAAGGAGCACCTTCCGACGAAAGTCGGTAAGGAGCCCGCATCGCCCGACTGTGGTGGTGGGGTGCTCAGATGGCGGAGACACTGGCAAGTTTTGCCCTGGCAACGGCCGGCGGCACCTAGTACAGCCATCCCTCTTCGGGGGTCTGGTGGGAACGGATGCTGGTGGTGCGGCTGGGGGGAAATGTAAGCACCCTGTTGGGTCCTGAAAGAACAACCGATGGTTGTTGTTTCAGAGACTGGGCCGGCCCTCCGTGGTGGGGGCTGGGAGTCTGCCAGGCATGGCCTGGCCTCACATACCGCTGGA
>NZ_JBNCKQ010000026.1:0-299 GCF_049841615.1 Micromonospora sp. DT63
CCATCGGCGTTACGGGTCACCGTGGTGCCATCACCGTACGTCCAGACGCTGCCACCGTCGCCGCTGTAGGCGATGTCGACGCCCTGACCACCCACCGTGCCGTGCGTCGGCTTCCCATCCGCGGTGAACCGATCGAACACCGCACCATCAGCCGTCACCTGACGCACCACGTCACCATCGGCGTTACGGGTCACCGTGGTGCCATCACCGTACGTCCAGACGCTGCCACCGTCGCCGCTGTAAGCGACTTCGACCGACTGACCACCCACCGTGCCGTGCGTCGGCTTCCCATCCGCGGT
>NZ_JBNCKQ010000027.1:0-267 GCF_049841615.1 Micromonospora sp. DT63
GGTGGGCGATACTGGGTTTGAACCAGTGACCTCTTCCGTGTCAAGGAAGCGCGCTCCCACTGCGCCAATCGCCCGTGCATAATGCCGAGGTGGGGACGGGATTTGAACCCGCGTACACGGCTTTGCAGGCCGTTGCCTCGCCTCTCGGCCACCCCACCGAGGTTGCCCCCGTCATGCGTGGCGGCAGCTCCGAGCGGACGACGGGATTCGAACCCGCGACCCTCACCTTGGCAAGGTGATGCGCTACCAGCTGCGCTACGTCCGCAC
>NZ_JBNCKQ010000028.1:0-244 GCF_049841615.1 Micromonospora sp. DT63
CGCCTGGAGGGCGGGGGGGGCTTAATGCTGGGTCACCTGGGCAGGGGGCTGAAAGCGGGGCAACCGTGCAGCTGTCTCTTATACACATCTCGCAGGGGATAGTCAGATGACGCTGCCGACGAATACTTGTTCGTGTAGATCTCGGTGGTCGCCGTATCATTAAAAAATTTTTTTGTGGGGGGAGTGGGGAGTGGGGTTTGAGAGGGGAGGGGGTGGGGGGGGGGGTGGGGGGTTTTGGTGGGGT
>NZ_JBNCKQ010000029.1:0-241 GCF_049841615.1 Micromonospora sp. DT63
TCCAGCGGTATGTGAGGCCAGGCCATGCCTGGCAGACTCCCAGCCCCCACCACGGAGGGCCGGCCCAGTCTCTGAAAGACAACCATCGGTTGTTCTTTCAGGACCCAACAGGGTGCTTACATTTCCCCCCAGCCGCACCAGGGCTTCGTTCCCACCACCACAAAGGCAGCTGTACTAGAAGGAACCCGGCCGTTGCCGAGGGAAAACTTGCCAGTGTCTCCGCCATCTGAGCACCCCGACC
>NZ_JBNCKQ010000030.1:0-227 GCF_049841615.1 Micromonospora sp. DT63
TCTCGCGTTCGCCGGTGGTGTCTTCGCCGGCCCGATCGCCGCGCACGCCAACCCCGTCGACGCCAAGCCCACCGCCGTAGCGGTGCAGACCACGGCCGCGAAGCCGCAGGGCGCGCAGTCGCACATCGACCTCAACGGTGAGCAGACCGGCAACGTCAAGGCGATCATCGCCGCCACGAAGAAGGCCGGCCTGCCCGAGCGCGCCGCGGTCATCTCGATCGCGACGA
>NZ_JBNCKQ010000031.1:0-224 GCF_049841615.1 Micromonospora sp. DT63
AGGCCGAGCTGGCGGTAGACCTCGGCTTTGTCGGCGGGGTCCGCGTCGCGGAGCACGGTGACGATGTCCCCTAGGGCCGTGAACCAGCTCGGTGATCTCTGCCTGGGTCATTCGGCGTGGTGCGGCGGAGTTCCCTGCGTGCGGCTCCGTTTCGGCTCGGGTCCGTTCGGCCTGTGTCTGGGCTATCCACTTACTGACGACCGAGGGGTCGGCTCCGGCGTCGA